>NZ_JFCQ01000030.1 GCF_000738265.1 Corynebacterium jeikeium | reverse complement strand
ACATTGTGTTGAACATCGGCTAATTAGTACCGGTCACCTCCATCACTCACATGACTTCCAGATCCGGCCTATCAACCCCATAATCTATAGGGAACCTCAAAAGAAACCTCATCTCAGAACAGGCTTCCCGCTTAGATGCTTTCAGCGGTTATCCCTCCCATACGTAGCCAACCAGCCATGCCACGGGCGTGACAACTGGCCCACCAGAGGTATGTCCGTCCCGGTCCTCTCGTACTAGGGACAGCCTTCTTCAAGTTTCAACGCGCACGGCGGATAGAGACCGAACTGTCTCACGACGTTCTAAACCCAGCTCGCGTGCCGCTTTAATGGGCGAACAGCCCAACCCTTGGGACCTACTCCAGCCCCAGGATGCGACGAGCCGACATCGAGGTGCCAAACCATCCCGTCGATATGGACTCTTGGGGAAGATCAGCCTGTTATCCCCGGGGTACCTTTTATCCGTTGAGCGACACCGCTTCCACAAGCCGGTGCCGGATCACTAGTCCCTACTTTCGTACCTGCTCGACCTGTCAGTCTCACAGTCAAGCTCCCTTGTGCACTTACACTCAACACCTGATTGCCAACCAGGCTGAGGGAACCTTTGGGCGCCTCCGTTACACTTTGGGAGGCAACCGCCCCAGTTAAACTACCCACCAGGCACTGTCCCTAACCCGGATCACGGGCCGAGGTTCAGATGCCCAATCCGATCAGAGTGGTATTTCACCAACGACTCCACAACCACTAGCGTGGCTACTTCGCAGTCTCCCACCTATCCTACACAAACCGAACCGAACACCAATACCAAGCTATAGTGAAGGTCCCGGGGTCTTTTCGTCCTGCCGCGCGTAACGAGCATCTTTACTCGTACTGCAATTTCACCGGGCCTGTGGTTGAGACAGCAGGGAAGTCGTTACGCCATTCGTGCAGGTCGGAACTTACCCGACAAGGAATTTCGCTACCTTAGGATGGTTATAGTTACCACCGCCGTTTACTGGGGCTTAAATTCTCCGCTTCGACCAAGGTCTAACAGGTCCTCTTAACCTTCCAGCACCGGGCAGGCGTCAGTCCGTATACATCGACTTAAAGTCTTCGCACGGACCTGTGTTTTTAGTAAACAGTCGCTTCCCTCTATTCTCTGCGACCACCACCAGCTCAACACGTCGTTCACCAGCAGTGGCACCCCTTCTCCCGAAGTTACGGGGCCATTTTGCCGAATTCCTTAACCACAGTTCACCCGAACGCCTTAGTATTCTCTACCTGACCACCTGTGTCGGTTTACGGTACGGGCCGTACATGCACTCACTAGAGGCTTTTCTCGACAGCATAGGATCACCAACATCCCCACAACGGGTACGCATCACGCCTCACCCACACACGAAACGGATTTACCTATCCCGCGGGCCACACGCTTACACCACAATCCAATAAGTGGCTTGGCTACCTTCCTGCGTCACCCCATCGCTTGGCTACTACCAGATCAGGTCCCACGCATCCACACACCACACACACAAAATGCATGCAGCATCCTTCAGGGTGGTTAGTATCACTGATTCACCATTGGTCGCACACACACGGGTACGGGAATATCAACCCGTTAACCATCGACTACGCCTGTCGGCCTCGCCTTAGGACCCGACTCACCCTGGGAAGATTAGCTTGACCCAGGAACCCTTAGTCATCCGGCGGATATGTTTCGCACATATCATTCGCTACTCATGCCTGCATTCTCACTCGCATAACCTCCACCACACGGTTACCCGGCAGCTTCAACGATCACACGACGCTCCCCTACCAACCCAACCAAAAGATTGAGTTCCGCGGTTTCGGCGGTGTACTTGAGCCCCACTACATTGTCGGCGCAGAACCACTCGACCAGTGAGCTATTACGCACTCTTTCAAGGATGGCTGCTTCTAAGCCAACCTCCTGGCTGTCTTCGCGATCCCACATCCTTTTCCACTTAGCACACTCTTAGGGGCCTTAACCGGCGATCTGGGCTGTTTCCCTCTCGACTAACGAAGCTTATCCCCCGCAGTCTCACTGCCGCGCTCTGACTTACCGGCATTCGGAGTTTGGCTGACGTCGCTAAGATGATAGTCCCGCTCAACCAACCAGTAGCTCTACCTCCGGCAAGAAACACACGACGCTGCACCTAAATGCATTTCGGGGAGAACCAGCTATCACGGAGTTTGATTGGCCTTTCACCCCTACCCACAGCTCATCCCCTCAGTTTTCAACCTAAGTGGGTTCGCGCCTCCACAGCCTCTTACAGCTGCTTCACACTGGCCATGGGTAGATCACCCCGCTTCGGGTCCAGGACACGCCACTGACAACACCCTCATTAGGATTCGGTTTCCCTACGGCTACCCCACACAACGGGTTAACCTCGCGACATGCCGCTGACTCGCAGGCTCATTCTTCAAAAGGCACGCCATCACCCCAAAAAAGGCTCTGACGGCTTGTAGGCACACGGTTTCAGGTACTATTTCACTCCCCTCCCGGGGTACTTTTCACCATTCCCTCACGGTACTCATACACTATCGGTCACAATAAGTATTCAGGCTTACCGGGCGGTCCCGGCAGATTCACAGCAGATTCCACGAGCCCGCTGCTACTCGGGTATTCTGTCAACCCCAACACCACATGCTTTCACGTACCGGACTCTCACCGTCTACGGCAGGCCATTCCAAACCACTTCCGCTAACACATAATGCCAAGGCACGGCATGGCAGCACCGCACAACACAACCCCACAACCCCACACACGCAACCCCTGCCAGATATCACACGCATGCAGTTTAGCCAACATCCACGTTCGCTCGCCGCTACTAGCAGAATCATTATTATTTTCTTCTCCTGCGGGTACTAAGATGTTTCACTTCCCCGCGTTACCACCACACAGACTATGAATTCATCCCTGCAGCGACCACACACAACTGTGGCCAGGTTTCCCCATTCGGACACCCTCGGATCAACGCTTGATTGACAACTCCCCGAGGCCTATCGCGGCCTTCCACGTCCTTCATCGGCTTATCATGCCCAAGGCATCCACCGTGCGCCCTTAAAAGACAACACAAAATACTAAGACACCCACACACCAACCACACATAAACAACAAACACGTTCATGACAGTCAGCGCGTGAACAACAATGATTTCAAACAAAAAATCACAAAAAAGAAGATACTCGCGTCCACTATACAGTTCTCAAACAACACAAACACCCACAACAAACCAATGAAACACTCATCAGCCCATCACAAGCATCCACAAAAAAGGAACAACAGATTGTCCCAGACACCCAACAGCCATGACAAACCAAACAACAACTTCGCCAACCCAACCCCAACACTGTGCCAACCCCAACACACAACACTCTTACTATCTCCCCCACACCAACGTAAGGGGGGGGCACACCTGCTTCCTTCCAGCACCCAACAACCACCACAGAAGATGATTGAACCGGTTACCTATTCACCCAGAAACAAAACAAAAAAAATATAAAAACTCCTTAGAAAGGAGGTGATCCAGCCGCACCTTCCGGTACGGCTACCTTGTTACGACTTCGTCCCAATCGCCAATCCCACCTTCGACAGCTCCCTAACAAGTTTGGGCCACTGGCTTCGGGTGTTACCAACTTTCATGACGTGACGGGCGGTGTGTACAAGGCCCGGGAACGTATTCACCGCAGCATTGCTGATCTGCGATTACTAGCGACTCCGACTTCATGGAGTCGAGTTGCAGACTCCAATCCGAACTGAGACCGGCTTTAAGGGATTAGCTCCACCTCACGGCATCGCAACCCACTGTACCGACCATTGTAGCATGTGTGAAGCCCTGGACATAAGGGGCATGATGATTTGACGTCATCCCCACCTTCCTCCGAGTTAACCCCGGCAGTCTCTCGCGAGTCCCCACCATAACGTGCTGGCAACACAAGACAAGGGTTGCGCTCGTTGCGGGACTTAACCCAACATCTCACGACACGAGCTGACGACAACCATGCACCACCTGTACACCAGCCACAAGGGAAACTACATCTCTGCAGCGATCCGGTGTATGTCAAGCCCAGGTAAGGTTCTTCGCGTTGCATCGAATTAATCCACATGCTCCGCCGCTTGTGCGGGCCCCCGTCAATTCCTTTGAGTTTTAGCCTTGCGGCCGTACTCCCCAGGCGGGGCGCTTAATGCGTTAGCTACGGCACGGGAATCGTAAATAAAACCCCCACACCTAGCGCCCACCGTTTACGGCATGGACTACCAGGGTATCTAATCCTGTTCGCTACCCATGCTTTCGCTCCTCAGCGTCAGTAACTGCCCAGAGACCTGCCTTCGCCATCGGTGTTCCTCCTGATATCTGCGCATTTCACCGCTACACCAGGAATTCCAGTCTCCCCTACAGCACTCTAGTTATGCCCGTATCGCCTGCACGCCCGAAGTTAAGCCCCGGAATTTCACAGACGACGCGACAAACCACCTACGAGCTCTTTACGCCCAGTAATTCCGGACAACGCTCGCACCCTACGTATTACCGCGGCTGCTGGCACGTAGTTAGCCGGTGCTTCTTATCCAGGTACCGTCACCACAAGTGGCTTCTTCCCTAGCGAAAGGAGTTTACAACCCGAAGGCCTTCATCCCCCACGCGGCGTCGCTGCATCAGGCTTGCGCCCATTGTGCAATATTCCCCACTGCTGCCTCCCGTAGGAGTCTGGGCCGTGTCTCAGTCCCAATGTGGCCGTACACCCTCTCAGGCCGGCTACCCGTCGTCGCCTTGGTAGGCCATTACCCCACCAACAAGCTGATAGGCCGCGGGCTCATCTTGCACCGAAAAACTTTCCACCACACACACTAAAGCATGGTCCTATCCGGTATTAGACCCAGTTTCCCAGGCTTATCCCGAAGTGCAAGGCAGATCACCCACGTGTTACTCACCCGTTCGCCACTCGAGTACCCTGCAAGCAGGGCCTTTCCGTTCGACTTGCATGTGTTAAGCACGCCGCCAGCGTTCGTCCTGAGCCAGGATCAAACTCTCCATAAAAAAACTGTCATCAGACACATGGTGAGCCTGAAAACCAGGCAAAATAAACAAAAATTACTGACAAAAGAATTGAAAAAAGGATAAATAAATCACATCAACCAACACCAACAACAAAAACAGTCGTCAGCCATCGACCGACACAAAGCATCCTTTAAAACTTTTCAACACTATATTCATCAGCCCAACAAGCACCCCACAGGGCCACTCTTGCTGGGATACGCACATTACATATCGTGGACACGTTAACCCCACGCTGGCGTAACCACCACCAACCCACAATCCATGCGAGCCGGCGGAACACTGAAACAAAACAAGTCACCAAAAAGCAAAAGACAAACAATGCATCAAGATCAACACAAAGGTTGGTCAACAAAGTATCTAAACTTGGTTCATCACGCTATTGAGTTCTCAAACAACCTACGCACAC
>NZ_JFCQ01000029.1 GCF_000738265.1 Corynebacterium jeikeium | reverse complement strand
TTGTGAGTGTGCGAGAGGCAAGTTTACGTTTTGCAACTTTTCCGACATTTAGCGACATTTAGCACTTATAGCATGGTGCGCGTGAGGTTCCTGTTGCAGCTGGGAAGTGTGGGACTGCGGGGAAGGGCTGCTTCTGCTGGGCCTGGGGGCTGTTGCAGCTGGGAAGTGTGGGACTGCGGGGAAGGGCTGCTTCTGCTGGGTCTGGGGGCTGTTGCAGCTGGGAAGCGCCGGACTGCAGAAGTGAGCTGCAGAGGTGAGCTACAAGGGCGGGCTGCTACTGCTGGGCAGGGGCAGGCCGCTTCTCAGTCTTCTTAAGGGAAGAGGAGATTGCATTGGTCACGGAGGCAATGACCTCGTCGCCGCCGGACTGAGGCATCGCGAGGCCGACGATCTGTTCGTGGCCAAGTGCATACCAGTGACCCATGGTTGAGCCTCGCGATAGCGAGGGGGCGGAGAACCAAGGGACGTCGTCTACCTGGGTCAACTGGGCTCCCGGGGCGTAAGACTTGGGCATGGCCAAGCCACAGCGAATGACCACCGGCTCACGGTCGTCGGCCAAGTATGTGGCCGAGCCGCTGGGGGCCTTGTCAAGTGCGGAGCGGCTCACATCTTTGGGAAGGGAACCAAATTTGGCCTGGTCAGAGGGGGTGCCGGAGTCGGTGGAAGAGCTGCCAGAACCGGTGGAGGACGTGCCAGAGCCGGTGGAAGTGTGGACCAGGTGCCAGCTGCCCAGTGCGTAGGGCAGGGAGTCGAGGAACTTGCGGCACGCCGGGGACTCGGGCGCACCGCCGGAATCACCGGAAGCACCAGCCCCACCGGAACCGCCAGCCCCACCGGAACCGCCAGCCCCACCGGAAGTGCCAGCCCCACCGGAACCGCCAGCCACCGGAGCATCGGACAGGGGGTAGGGGGCGGGCTTTGCTGGAGAGTTGGCGTCATAAATAGAAGAAAGAGCGGAACCCACCGCGCCGAGCGCGCCACCCACATCCGCCGACGTCGTCACCGCCACCGCGGGCGATCCCCCGACCGCATACCAAGTCCGCAGGTCAGAGCCAGGAGTCGCATCGGACACAGCCGTCCAGCGCACTTCCCCCGCAGAAAATACCGGCGACAACACTGTGTACTGGGCGGGGACGTTCACTCCGCAGCGCACGGAAAGCTCCGCGCCGGAAGAGTCGCGGTACCCGGCAGCGCCCGAAGGCGCGGGCTCCCGAAGTTCCACAGCGCGGAAGCGCCCCAGGTCGCCCGGCAACCTATCCACGAAATCGGCGCACACCTGCGACGACGCCTCCGGCGCATCCACCGGCCCCATCGCCATCGGTGCGTACACCTTCCGATCCACCGTGATCTTCGCAGCCGTAATCACCGCGATAATCAGCGCAACGGCCAGCACCGTCGACAGAATAATCAGGTACCGCGGGGTATCAACGGCACGCGGGGTGGAGGCGGGGGAGGGGGCTTCGTCACTCATAGCGCACCATCTTAATTAGACTGTTCGCGGAACCCCAAGGTGACCCCGCCCCGCACACCGCACTACGGAAAGACTGTTGTATGCGCACTTCACTCACTGTCGCCGAGGCCGGCGAGGCCGCCACCATCGCGGCGATCCGCAACGCCGCGCCGAGTTCTCTTAATGGTGATGACGCCGCAGTGTTGGAACCCACTGGTACCAACTCACGGCACGTATGCTCGACGGACATCCTCGTTCAAGGGCGGCACTTCACGTTCGACTACTCGACTCCGTGGGAGGTCGGGGTGAAAGCGGTGACGCAGAACTTCGCGGACATCCAGGCGATGGGCGCCCGGCCGACGGCGATTCTGATGGCGATTGCCACGCCGGGGGATCTGCCGCTGCAGACGGTGGCGGATATTGCGCGCGGCATCGACGAGGCAGCTTCCCCGTGGGCGGCGGAGCTGGTCGGTGGAGACGTTGTGACCAGCAAGGACCTGGTCATTTCCATCACCGCGATGGGGGAGCTTTCCGGCCCGGCCGCGGCTTTGACGTTGGATGGCGCGGGCGTGGGGCAACGGATCATCGCCAGCGGGCCGATTGGATACAGCGCGGCAGGGCTGGCGATTCTGCGGCACTATGGTTCGCGCAAAGCGATCCCGGCCGACGATCCGATCCTCAACGAATTAGCCGATTGGCACTGCGCCCCGCGCCTGCAGCCGGGACGTGGCTCCGTCGCGCGGGCGACGGGTGCGAGCGCCATGACCGATAACTCCGACGGGTTGATCGTGGACCTGTGCGCCATCGCGGAGCGTTCCGGGGTGTGCCTGGACTTGGACGGGGCGGCGCTGGTGCCCGACGAGAAGCTGCGGCACGCGGCGCAGATGACGGGCAAGAACCCTCTGGAGTGGATTTACACCGGCGGCGAGGACCATACTCTTTTGGGAACTACGGACGCCCGCATGCCCAGCGGCTACCGCCGCATCGGGACTGTGCGCAGCCTCTCGGAGGAGGTTGGGGAGGACCCGGCTGGCGGGTTGGATTACGTGCTGGTCGACGGTGGCCGTCCGCCATTTACACATGGCTGGCAGTCGGTGTAGGCAGTGGATATGGACACTGCACAGGCGCAGGCGCACCAGCTGATCGAGCGCATCCACCCGGCGTGGTACCTGCCGGGGCTGCAGTCGGTGCTGGCCGGTGCGCTGGCTGAGGGACAGCGAGCGCAAGCGGGACAGCGGGCGCAGACCCTGCCCGTGCCAGAAAAAATTTTGCGAGCCTTCGAGTCCGACCCCACCCAGGTGAAAGTGCTGATCGTCGGGCAGGATCCGTACCCCACACCCGGGCACTCAGTGGGGCTGGCGTTTTCCGCGGAGCTGCCCGCGGGCGAACCACTGCCGAAGTCGCTGAAGAACATCTACACCGAGTACACAGACGACCTCGGGCTGCCCGCCCCGGCCGACGGGGATCTCTCCCCGTGGGCCGACCGTGGGGTGCTGCTGCTCAACCGCGTCCTCACTGTGCAGGCGGGCAACGCGGGCAGCCACCGCGGCCGTGGCTGGGAGGCCATCACCGAGGCCGCCGTCCGCCAGGTTGCCGCCAACCCGCACTTCGCCGCGATCCTGTGGGGTAAGCAAGCCCAGCAGCTGGCACCGCTCATCGGCCCGGAGCGCTGCGTGATGTCCCCGCACCCCTCGCCGCTGTCCGCCTATCGAGGCTTCTTTGGCTCGCGGCCGTTTAGCAGGGCAAATGCGATCCTGGAGGCTTCCGGCGGTGGGCCCGTCGACTGGCGGCTCTAGCAACGATGGCCGGGTCCGTTCGTTGCTTTGTCGGATTGTGCAGCCTCCAGTTTTCCGAGGAGGTCTTCCAGAGTGTTCAACTCTCGATGGGTGAGTCCCTGGAAAAATGAGTCACGTCCTTGACGTAGGGCAGGCTGAACATCGTGCCACCACTGCTGGCCAGCGGGTGTCAAACACAGGAGTCGCGATCTCGCATCGGCGGGGTTTGATCGAGCTTGAACCCACCCGGCCGTCGTGAGCTTTTTGATTGTGGCGCCGATGTTTCGCGGGTCAACGGCTGTAACCATTGCTACCTCGTTTTGCGTTCGTTCGCCTTCCGCAAGCGCCGCCATGGCCGTGAACTGCGCGGTGGTAATTCCCTGCTCGGTGAGGAGAGCTGCCCATGCTCTCTCGGCGCGGCGTCCAAGTGTGGCCAACAGGAAACTGGCGCCTTGGCGGTACTTGACTTTGCTCGAAGTATTCATATTTTATGTATACATGACTTCGTTGAAAATCCCGACTGGACACAACACAATAAACCCCTTCGCTATCGTCCCCGACTCCGTTAGCTTCATTCACTTCGTGGAAACAGTTTTCGATGGTCGAGAAGCAGCCCATGTTCGCACGCCGGATCGAGATGGTTCGATCATCCATGCGGAAGTTATGGTTGGAGATGCCACCATCATGCTGTGTGATCGAAAGCAGAATTGGCCGTTCACGCCAGCCCTCCTGCAGATCTACGTTCCTGACGCCCAGGCGTGCCTTGATAGGGCTGTAAAGGAAGGAGGCCGCGTCGTCACTCCAATTAGTGACTTCTACGGTGGCTATCGTCTCGCAAGACTTCTTGATCCGTGGCAAAACCTGTGGTGGCTCTACGAGCCGACGGCTCAACCGCTGAGCCAGGACGAGCGCGACAGTGACACTGAGTGGCACGATAACAAGCCGAGTGCCGTCTACAGCACTCTCATGGAGACTATGTGCTCTCTGGGTGAACGTTAAGCAGGTCAACACAGCCTGGATTCGTGATGGATGCGGCAGATCTACATCACTGGCACGGAAGTATCAACGCGCCACGATCCCGCAAACCGCCCTGCTGTCCGGCTGGTTCGCTAGGGTAGTGGGAGTGAAATCTAGGAAGGCAGAGGCGCAACCGGTGGCAGAAGCACAGCCGGTGAATCAGGCACCCGCCCAGCTCGACGCGCAGGTTGTCGCCCAGTGGGCGCGACATTCCGCCAGCCAGTTGCGCGAGAACAGCCAGGCCATCAACGCCCTCAACGTCTTCCCGATCCCGGATTCCGATACCGGCTCCAACATGGCCCACACCATGGCCACCGCCGTCGCCGCCGTCGATGCACTGCCGGAGGGCGCAACCCTTTCCGAAATCACCATCGCCCTGGCCACCGGGGCTGTCCGCGGCGCCCGCGGCAACTCCGGGTTGGTGCTCAGCCAGGTGATGCGCGCCCTCGCCGAAAGCGCCTCGAAGGGGCACATCGACGGCCCCGCCGTGGCCGACACTTTGTCGCAGTCGGTGGGCTTCGTCCGCGCGGCGATTTCCTCGCCTGTCGAGGGCACAGTCATCACCGTCCTCGATGCCGCCGCAGCCGCCGCCCACAACGGTGATCCGCAGCTTTCCGCCGTCGCTTCCCGCGCGCTTCACGCGGCCGAGCAGGCCCTGGCCGATACCCCCAACCAGTTGCCCGTCCTCGCCGAAGCGGGTGTTGTCGACGCGGGCGGCCGAGGCCTGGTGGTGATCCTGCAGGCCCTGGTCGATGTCCTGGAGGGTGCTGGTTTTACTGATGACGCCACCACGCCCGACCACGACCGAACCCAGCAAGAAGTCGAAGTGATGTTCTTCTTCGAGGGGAACCTGGATGCCCTGCGGGAGTTGCTGGAGGCCCACGGCAACTCCGTTATCGTGGGGCCGCTGGCCCCGGAAGCCGGCACCGCGCACGTGCACACCGACCAGGCCGGCCCGGTGATCCAAAAAGCCTTCGAACTGGGCACCGTCACCGATCTGCGCATCGAGGTTCTGCCCGCCGACGGGGAAGCCAGCCACCCCGGAATCCAGGGCGCGCCCGCCCCGACGACCGGCCAGCCTAAGGCGGAAAACCATGGGCCGTTCATCGTGGCGCTCACGCCCACCGGCGGAGTCGCCCAGTTGTTTGAGGCCGCCGGTGCTGTGGCTGTGGCGTCACCAAACAACAAAACCTTGGGCGAAGCAATGCGGAACCTGGGCAGCGGACCGGTCGCCGTGCTGACCAACGGGCAGGACATGTCGGTGCTGCGCGGGCTGGATGGGGCGCGCGAGATCGACATCATCGACACAAAATCGCTGGTCGGCGGCCTAGCGGCGCTGGCGGTGAACGATCCCGGGGTGGACTGGGACGACAATGTCGAAGAGATGATCGACGCAGTAGATGCGCAGCGTTACGCCACCTGTCCGCCAGAAGGCATGGTCGATACGCTGAGCTCCATGCTGGCCGACGGCGGCGAGCTAGTCACTCTACTGTGGAGTGCCCCGGCAACCGATCAGGCGACCATCGAAGGGCTCAAGGCCACGTTCGCGGAGCTCTACCCGGACGTGCAGATCGACGACCACCGCATCGAACTACAAGGCAACGACTATGACCCGCGCCTGGTGCAGATCGGAGTGGAATAGCCCATGTTGGGGTGGCAGGACCCGCGCCCGCTATCGGTAGCGATCTCCAACGACCGCGCCAAACGGCTGGCGGATAAACCCGGGATCAAGACGATCGCGGATGCGGTGCTGAACTTCCCAACAACCTACGCGCGGCTCGGCTCGCCGCAGAGTCTGGACGAGCTGCGCGTGGGGGAAAAGTACACGTGCGCCGGAGAGATCCTCCATGCGACTGAGCGGGAGAACCTCTCCGGGCGCGGGCCGCGGAAGTTCCTTTCCTTCACCTTCACCGACGGCGTGCGGAACTTCCGCTCCGCACTGTTCGGGAACGTGGCCTACCACCGGCAGCGCATCAAGAAGGGCTCGATGATGCTGCTGCACGGCAAGCTATCCGAGTTCAACGGCCAGTGGGAGCTCAAAAACCCCAGCTACGTATCCATCCTGCCCGCCCTGGATGCGGAGTTCGGGATGTTCGGGCCGC
Organism: Corynebacterium jeikeium; assembly: GCF_000738265.1. GTDB lineage: Bacteria > Actinomycetota > Actinomycetes > Mycobacteriales > Mycobacteriaceae > Corynebacterium > Corynebacterium macclintockiae. Next base: position 376,140 of record NZ_JFCQ01000029.1, on the reverse strand, counting down.
TGAAGACCATCGTGGACGTCATGGGGTCGGAGACCGCCGCGCAGGAACTGCTGGCCAAGCCGTGGATGGCGGGCTACAAGCGCCGCCCCGGCACCTCCACCGCGGAGATGTTGGGCGTGATGGACCACGTGCTGCGGGTGATGGACGAACCCGGCGAGTTCCTGCCCCTGCCGCGGCGCAACCCCGGTGCGCCCGCCTGGCCCGTCGACGGAAAGGGGCGGCCGCTGATCAGCTTCGCCGATGCACTGCGGCACATTCACCAGCCCACCGAAGCCGGGCCCGAACCCGCCCGGCGCAGGCTAAAGTTCAACGAGGCGCTGGAGTTGCAGCTGGTCATGGCTCTGCGGCGTAGTGACGCCACGAAGCGCACCGGCGTGGCACTCGCGCCGGGGGAGAACGTGGGGAAGCTCATTGCGGGGCTGCCCTTCGACCTCAGTGCGGGACAGAAAATGGCGCTGGAGGACATCGGATCCCGACTGGGCGGGACGACCCCGGCGAACCTGCTGCTGCATGGCGAGGTCGGCTCCGGCAAGACGATGGTGGCGCTGATCAGCATGCTGTGGGCCGTGGACTCCGGCTACCAGTGCGCCTTTATCGCGCCGACGGAGATCCTGGCAGTGCAGCACGCCCGCAACCTAGTGAAGATGCTGGAAAACACCGACGTGCGGGTATCCGTGCTGGTCGGATCCCAGAAGCAGGCCGACAAGCAGCGCACGCTGTTGGATCTGGTCTCCGGGCAGACCGACATCCTGGTGGGCACGCACGCGGTGATCCAGGACTCGGTGGAGTTCTATCGCCTGGGCATGGTCATCGTCGACGAACAGCACCGCTTCGGCGTGGAACAGCGCAACAAGCTGCGGGAATCCGCGCCGGTGGACGCGACCCCGCACATGATGGTCATGACCGCCACCCCGATCCCGCGGTCCGTGGGAATGACAATGTTCGGCGACCTGACGCCCATCACGCTGGTCGGCAAGCCCGGCGGGCGCGGGGACATCGAAACGGTAGTGGTGCCCGCCGACAAATACCACTGGGTGCGGCGGGCCTGGCAACGCATGCGCGAGGAAATCGACGCTGGCGGGCAGGCCTACGTCGTCGCGCCCCGCATCGACGGCTACTCCGGCGTGGAACAGTGGAGCGAGCGCATCGCCACGCAGGAACTCCCCGGCTGCAGCGTGGCAATGCTGCACGGCAAGATGGACGCCGCCGACAAGGACCAGGTGATGCAGGACTTCGCCGCCGGGAAGATCGACGTGCTGGTCGCCACCACCGTCATCGAGGTCGGCGTGGACGTGCCTAACGCCTCCATGATGATGATCCTGGAGGCCGAGAACTTCGGCTTCTCCCAACTCCACCAGCTGCGCGGGCGCATCGGCCGCGGGCGGCGGGATTCGCTGTGCCTGCTGCACACCACCGCCGCGCCGGATAGTCCCTCCTTCCACCGCCTGCAGGTGGTGGCCGACAGCAATGACGGATTCCGCCTGGCCGAGGAAGACCTGAAGATGCGCACCGAGGGAGACATCCTGGGCGAGGACCAGTCGGGGCGGTCGGCGCGAAGGGCGTCACTACTAGACCTCAGCACCGACGGCGAGATCATCGAATCGGCGCGCGACTACGCGGAGGCGCTGGTGGCCTACGACGAGCAGCTGGCGCGCTCGCTGGTGGTGGACATCGAGATTGACGACCAGGACTACATCGAAAAGAGCTAGGCACCAAGGGCGAGCCGCCAATACCTAGACACTGCATTGCTAGACTCTGGGGCATGGAAATCTGTGCCCCATTCGCGGGAGTCGTGCACTTCCTCGTCGCCGACGGCGAACCCGTAGATACCGGCGACGCGCTATGCACGGTGGAATCGCTGAAGCTGGAAGCGCCCGTGCTTGCACCGGGGCCCGGGGTGGTGCGCAGGACGAACTCTCAGGACTACGTGGATGTGCACGGCGGGGACGTGATGCTGCGCGTGGAACCTCACCCGGCTGCCCAGCCCACCCAGCACCAACCCGCCCAGTACAACAGTTAGGCAGGACCCAAGAACAATGACACGCATCATCTCCGGCACCGCCCGCGGCCGCAGCATCAAGGTTCCCAGCGAGGGCACGCGCCCCACGGCTGACCGCGCCCGCGAGGGACTGTTTTCCTCCCTGCAGGTCCGTTTCGGCTTCGTCGACGAGGTCGTGCTGGACCTCTTCGCCGGCTCGGGCGCCTTTGGACTGGAGGCCGCCAGCCGCGGGGCGAAAGAAGTCACGCTCGTCGATAACAGCGCCGCTGCGATCAAGGTGATCAAGGACAACGCGCGCGTCGTGCCTGAGGCGAAGGTGCAGGTCGTGGAGGCGAAGGCGTCATCCTTCCTGGCCGGAGCTCCGCGCAACCACTACACAATGGTTCTGGCCGACCCGCCCTACGAGCTCACCGACGAGGCTGTCGCCGAAATGGTGGAGGCGCTCATTCCTGTTCTTACTAGTGACGCCGTCGTGGTGATCGAACGCAATAGTGCCTCACCGGAGACCGCGTGGCCGGAGGGTTTCGAGCCCACCGGGCAGAAGCTAAAAAAGCGCACCTACGGCATCGCCCGCTTCGACATGGCGATCTGGCGGGGCGAGGGTTAGGTTAGTTGGCATGCGAGTAGTTTGCCCTGGATCTTTCGACCCCATCACGCTGGGACACCTGGATATCTTTACGCGCGCTGCGGCCAACTGGGAGGAGGTCGTGGTTCTGGTGACCTATAACCCGAACAAGAACGGCCTGTTCACCGCCGAAGAGCGCATCGAACTGATCGAAAAGTCCATCGCCGCCATTCCCGACGGGCCGAAGAACATCACGGTGGATACCTGGGACAAGCTGCTGGTGGACTACCTGAAGGAAAACGACATTCAGGCGATGGTCAAGGGGCTGCGCAGCTCCCTGGACTACGAATATGAGCTGCCGATGGCGCAGATGAACAAGCGCCTGTCGGGTGCGGAGACGTACTTCCTGCTGACCTCCCCGGAGTACGGGTACGTGTCCTCCACCCTGTGCAAGGAGGTAGCGAAGTACGGCGGGGACGTGTCCGGGTTGCTGCCGGAGCCGGTGGTTGCGGCGGTGGAGGAGAAGTTCCGCGGCTAACTCGCCCAAAGCCGTACCCAAAAGCCGTGTCTAAACCTGTAGTTGAGGTCAAGTGATGGCATGGTGGGAGCCATGTACAAAACATTCCAGGGTATGGATGACCTACAGCAAATGGTGGAGCAGGCCTATGGCGTGCCCATGACCTCCAACTGCATGGTTCCGCGGCGCGAGGTTCTAGACATTCTCGACGAAATGCGCAACGCAATTCCCATCGAAATGGACGATGCGCAGGACGTCCTCGACCACCGCGACGACATCGTTGCGGACGCGCAGGATCAGGCGGACGCCACCATCTCCAGCGCCAACTCTGAAGCCAATGCGATCGTGCAGGACGCACAGAATCGCGCCGACCAGATCCTCCAGGATGCCCAGGAACGCGCCACCAACACCGTCGCGCAGGCAGAGGATCAGGCCGACCGACTGGTCAGCGATGCTCGCCGCGAATACGATCAGGTCACTGGCCGCGCCGCCGATGAGGCCGAGCGCCTGGTCAGTGAAGGTAACGCCAGCTACCAGCGCTCCGTCGACGAAGGCCTGGCAGAGCAGCGCCGCCTGGTCTCCGAGTCCGAGGTCGTGCGCAACGCAGAGGCCGAGGCCAAGCGCATCATCGAATCCGCCCACGCCGATTCCGACCGCCTGCGCACCGAGTGCGACCGCTACGTCGATTCCACCCTGGCCGAGTTCGAGGACACCCTCACCACCACGCTGCGTACCGTCAACCGGGATCGCTCCGCACTGCGCAAGGGCGCTGGTGCTTCCGGCTACCAGAACGGCACTGCCGGCTACCAGAACGATTCCGACCCCCACGGTTACCGTCAGCAGCGATAACCGGGTAGAAAGAAGGGTATGAGTAACCCCTTCGTTCTTGCAGTCGGCGATATCCCTACTGGACTCAGCGAGCCGGTCGACGCCCAAGGGGCGTCCCCAGTACCGTGGGGCGGCAACATGCTGGGCGTAGCAGAGGGCGCGCCCGTCGAAGTTCATGGAACCCTGGCGAACTTGGGCGAGGCGATCATGGCCACCGTGCAGGTCAGCGGCGAGGCCACGGGCACGTGCTCGCGCTGCCTGCAGGATCTTTCCACCACCCTGGAATACTCCATCAGCGACGTGTTCGGCCTGACCCCGGACTTCATCACGGCCGATGACAGTGCCGACGACGAAGCCGAGGAAGAACTCGACGAGCCGCTGCTGGTTCACGATAACGCCATCGACATCACCCAGCTGGTCATCAACGAAGCCGGTCTCAACGCCCCGTTCAGCCCCGTGTGCACCGACTTCGGTGCCGAGTGCCGCGAGGATACCCCGAGCCCGGATGGCATCAGCGAAGAGGTAGACGAAGAGGACAAACCCGATCCGCGCTGGGCTGGCCTGGAAAAGTTCAAGAACCTCTAAAAAGGAAAGGCACCCTAAAACCACATGGCTCGTAAACGCCGACTGACCGGCGAGGCCGCCCTCAGCGCTGCCTATGGCAAGTCCGACCACGCCCCGCTGCTGGAAGCCTGGGGCGTGGATCTGCCCGATGATCTGCTGCGCCTGGCGCTGACCCACCGCTCCTTCGCCAACGAAAACGGCCATCTGCCGAACAACGAGCGCCTGGAGTTCCTCGGAGATGCCGTCCTGGGCCTGGCCGTTGCAGAGCAGCTGTACCGCCAATTCCCAGAGCGCGCGGAATCCGATATCTCCAAGATGCGCTCCGGCGTGGTGAACATGTACGCCCTGGCCGGTGTTGCCCGTCGCCTGGGCATGGGGGAGTACATCCTGCTCGGCCGCGGCGAAATGCTGACCGGCGGCAAGGACAAGCACTCCATCCTGGCGGACTCTGTAGAGTCCATGCTCGGCGCGATCTACCTGCACCACGGCTTCGATGTCGCCCGCGCCACAGTGCTGCGTATTTTCTCCGACATGATCACCGAGGCTCCCACCACTGGCCTGAACATGGACTGGAAGACCGTGCTGCTGGAGAAGCTCTCCGACATGAAGCTGCCCCTGCCCACCTACGAGGTGCGTGGCGAAGGCCCGGAGCACGACAAGACCTTCTTCGCCACCGTCACCATCGACGACCTGGTCGCCCACGGCGAGGGCCACACCAAGAAGGTCGCCGAGCACGCCGCCGCCAAGCAGGCCGTGCAGAAGCTTAAAGAGCGTGCCTGAGCTACCCGAGGTTGAGGTCGTCCGCCGCGGCCTCGAAGAGCACCTCGTCGGCCGTCGCTTTACCGACGTCGAGGTCTGTCACCCGCGCGCCGTTCGCTCCGGCGACCCGGATGCGCTTGTTTCTTTTCTTCGTGACGCCACCGTCTCCGCCGTTAAACGCCGCGGAAAATTTTTGTGGCTGGATTTCGGCGAGGATTTCCTGCTGCAAGTGCACCTGGGCATGAGCGGCCAGATGCTCGTGGCCGACCCCGGCCAGGTGCAATCCCCACATGTGCGCATCCGGGCGGGCCTATCCGATGGGCGCGAACTGTGCTTCGTGGACCAGCGCACCTTCGGCGAGTGGCGGCTGGAAAAGGCCGTGCCGGATCCGTGGGGAGTGGGGGCCGAGGGGGCGTCCAAAAAATTTTTACCCCACAACGTCCGCCACATCGCCGCCGATCCGCTAGAGCCCGCCTTCGATGCGCAGGAGGCGGTGGAGCGGATGAAGGCAAAGCGTACGGCGGTGAAGACGGTGCTGCTGAACCAGGAGGTTGTCTCCGGAATCGGCAACATCTACGCCGATGAGGCGCTATTTCTGGCGGGCGTGCGGCCGCGGCGCAGTGCCGCTTTGCTGAGCAGGCCCACGCTGCACCGGATCGTGGACGCGGCGGCGGAAGTGATGGAACGCGCCCTGGAACAGGGCGGCACCAGCTTTGATTCGCTGTACGTCAACGTCAATGGAGCATCGGGCTATTTCTCGCGTTCCCTGAAGGTGTACGGGCGCGGCGGAGAGCCGTGCAAGAGGTGTGGGGCACTGATCAAGCGCATTGTGATCGGCGGCAGATCCACGCACTATTGTGCTCAGTGTCAAAGATAGCAATCGTTTCGGGTAAGTTTTTTCCCATGGAAATGATTGAAAATTTCGTTGCGAATACGCTGAACGAAAATATCTGGAAGATTATCCCCGTCTTCCTGCTCTCCGCCGGCGCCTACTTCGGCATCCGCACCCTGCTGGTGCAGCTGCGCATGGTGCCGGACATGTTCCGCTCGGTGAAGGAACCCGCGGTCGGTAAGAGCGGCGAGAGCATCTCCGCGTTCCAGGCCTTCAGCATCTCTGCCGCCTCGCGCGTGGGTACCGGCAACGTCGTGGGCGTGGCCATCGCCATCACACTCGGCGGGCCGGGTGCAGTGTTCTGGATGTGGGTCGTCGCCCTCGTCGGTGGCGCGACTGCGTTCGTGGAAGCCACGCTGGCTCAGCTGTGGAAGTCCCGCGACAAGGACGGCTACGTGGGTGGCCCGGCCTACTACATGACGAAGGGGCTGGGGGCGAAGCCGCTGGCGCTGATCTTCGGCATCGCCATCACCATCACCTATGGCTTTGTGTACAACGCTGTGCAGACCAATTCCATCGCGGAGGCCGCGGGTTCTTCCCTGCACGCCCTGAACTCCAACATCGCACCCGATGCCGCGTGGCTAAAGGTTGGCGTTGGCCTGCTGGTGGCACTGCTGACCGCCCTGGTGATCTTTGGTGGCGTGAAGCGTATCGCCAACGCCACCCAGGTGATCGTGCCCCTCATGGCCACCGCCTACATCCTGCTGGGCGTGCTGGTACTGGCAATCAACATCAGCGAGGTTCCGGCGATGTTCGGCACCATCGTGGAGCACGCCCTGGGCATCAAGGAGATCGCCGGTGCCACCCTGGGCGCGGCCTTCATGAACGGCATGCGCCGCGGTCTGTTCTCCAACGAGGCCGGCCAGGGTTCCGCCCCGAATGCCGCCGCCACCGCTGCGGTATCCCACCCGGTTAAGCAGGGCCTGGTGCAGACCCTGGGCGTATATTTTGACACCTTGGTGGTTTGTTCCATCACGGCCTTCATCATCTTGCTGTCCAACCCGGCCTACGGCGAGGGCGTGCAGACCGCCAACCTGACCCAGCATGCGCTGTCCGCTCAGGTGGGCGAGTGGGGCACTCACTTCATCACGATCATCCTGTTCTTCCTGGCGTTCTCCTCCGTGCTGGGCAACTACTACCTTGCACAGGCGAACGTTGAGTACTTCACCAAGTCCAAGACCAAGCTGAACATTTTCCGCGTGCTCGTCGTACTCTGTGTGTTCGGTGGCGCCATCGGTACCGTCCCGCTGGTCTGGTCCCTGGCCGACACCTTCGCCGCCACGATGGTTCTGATCAACCTCTGCGCCATCGTCCCGCTGGGAGGCGTGGCCATCAAGCTGCTGCGGGACTTCTCCCAGCAGAAGGCCGCGGGCATGGATCCGATCTTCCACCGCGACAGTCTGCCGGAGCTGAAGAACGTCGAGTGCTGGGACGGTACGGACCCGGAGTGCCAGCGCCGCGAGGTTCACAACGGGGCTGCCTAGCTACTGAGCACTGCAGCGCTTTGATAGCATCAGGCAATGCACTTAAAGTCGTTGACGCTCAAAGGATTCAAGTCCTTCGCGTCCGCGACGACCCTGAAATTAGAGCCGGGCATCTGTGCAGTGGTGGGGCCGAACGGTTCCGGAAAATCCAACGTCGTGGATGCCCTGGCCTGGGTCATGGGGGAGCAGGGCGCTAAGACCCTGCGCGGCGGGAAGATGGAAGACGTCATCTTCGCCGGAACGGGGGACCGCAAGCCACTGGGGCGCGCGGAAGTCACTCTGACCATCGACAATTCCGATGGCAAGCTGCCCATCGAATACTCCGAGGTTTCCATCACCCGCCGCATGTTCCGCGACGGTGCCTCGGAATACGAGATCAACGGCGCCAAGGCCCGCCTGATGGACATCCAGGAGCTGCTGAGCGACTCCGGCATCGGCCGCGAAATGCACGTGATCGTCGGGCAAGGCCGACTATCGCAGATCCTGGAATCTCGCCCCGAGGAGCGCCGCGCCTTCATCGAGGAGGCCGCTGGTGTGCTGAAGCATCGGCGTCGAAAAGAAAAGGCGCAACGCAAGCTGGTCAACATGCAGGCCAACCTCGACCGCCTGCACGACCTGACCGACGAGCTGCACAAACAGCTCGGGCCGCTGGCGCGCCAGGCAGAGGCCGCACAGAAGGCCTCCGCAGTGCAGGCCACCATCCGTAGCACGCGCGTGCAGCTGGCCGCGCACAAGGTTAAGCAGCTATCCGAGGAGCTCAACGACTCCACGCGGCGCAGTGAGATGCTGGCCGAACAGCGCGCCGAACTGCAGGCGGAGCTGGAGGAACACAGCGAGACCCTGGCCGTGACCGAGGAAGAACTGCGCACCGCCCTGGAGGAAGCCGAGGCGGCGAAGAACCTTTGGTACCGGCTGTCCGCGGTGCAGGAGAAGAACTCCGCCACCCTGCGTATCGCCAGCGACCGCGCGGAACAGGCGCAGGTTGCCGAATGGTCCGGCCCGGACCCGCAAGAGCTGCTGGAACGCGCCGAGCGCGCCGCCGAGGAGCAGGCCGAGCTGGAAGAAAACGTGGAGATCGCCGCCGAGAAGCTGGAGACTATCGCCGAGCAGGTCGCCGAGGCAGAGGAGGCCGCCCGCGCCGCCGAACAGGAACACTTCGCGCAGGTTCGCGCGATCGCCGACCGGCGCGAGGGCGTGGTACGCCTGCTGGCCCAGCACGAGGCCGCTGCCACCCAGCGCGACAACGCCGCCGCGGAGGTCGAGCGCCTGCAAGAAAATGCCACCGAACAGCAGGAAACCCTCGACGGCCTGCTGGAGGACATCACCGAGGCAGAGGAAGCCTTGCGCGAGACCGAAGCCTCCGGAGGTGACTTGGAAGAATCCCGCGCCCAGGCCGACCGCGAGGCCGCAGGCGCGGAGGAGCGCGCCGAACAGTTGCGCGCCGAACAACTGCAGCTGGAGCGCGACATCGCCACCGCCGAGGCCACCATCGCCGCCTGGCAGGATCGGCTGACCCCCACCGACGGAGCTGCGGTAGTCGTCCGCGCCGCCGACAAGGCGGGCATTGCCACCCGCCGCCTGGCCGAGCAGCTGCACATTCACGACGGATGGGGTGCCGCCGCGGCCGCCGTTTTGGGCGATGCGGCGAGCTCGGGAATTGTTGCCCCTCTTTCGGACGCCCTCATCTCCGCCCTCACCGATGCCCGCGAAGGCCGGGCGGTGCTGCTGGACCCGTCGGCTCCGGAAGGGGATGCGAGTGCGACGTTCCGCCTGGATACGGACGTTTCGGCGGGTAAGTGGCTGCTGGACCTGATGAACGTGCCCGCCGACCTGCTGCGCCCCCTGACCGCCCTGCTGGTGGACGTTGTGGCGGTGGATAGTGCGGCGGAAGCCAGGAAGGTCGTGGCCGCGGACCCGCGCCTGCGCGCGGTGACGAAGGACGGCTCCGTCTACGGCGCCGGGTGGGTTGCCAGTGGATCCGGCGGGACCACCCCTGTCGAGTTGGCGGATAGGATCGCGGCGGAAACAGAGGGCGTCACAAAGAAAAAGAAGGAACTAGGCGACCTGCAGGCCGCGCTGTCTGGTGCGCTCGACGCGGCCAGCGACCTGCGCACCGCGGCGGCTGCGGCGCGCGCGGCGGAGCAGGAACACCGGGCTCTGCGCGACGCGGCAGCCAAGCGCCTGGGCGCGCTGCAAAAGCAGGGCGACGCGGCACAGAGGCAACTAGAGCGCAGTACCGCCGAACAGCAATCGGCCGAGCAGCGCTTGGCGAAGGCCACCGAGGAACTCGACGAGCTAGCCGACCGCGTGGCGCGCGTGGACGACGAAGACCACACGACCGAGCCGTCGTCGGCCGAGCGCGATGCCGCAGCGCTGCACCTGTCCCAGGTCAAGGCCATGGAAATGGAAGCTCGCCTGGCGCAGCGCACCGCGGAGGAACGCGCGCAATCCACCCGCGGCAAGGCAGAGAACCTGCGCCGGCAGGCTCGGGCGGAAGAAGCCGCGCGTAAACACCACCAGCAGCAACAAGCCCGTCGCGCCGCCGCCCGGGAAATGGCGACCTGCGTGCGCGAACAATCCCAGCGAATCGCCGACCGCATCGCCGACGCACTGGCCACCGCCGAAGCCAATCGCTCGCAGACCGAGCACGCACACAAGCAGTGGCAGACCACGATGGCGCAGCAGCGCGACAAGGTCTCCGCCCTGACCGCGCAGCTGGGGCGCATGAACGACAACGCACACACCGCCGAACTGGCGCGCACCCAGGCGCAGGTGAAGATCGAGCAAGCCGTGGCCGGGGCGATGGAACAGCTGGGGCTCACCGCCGAACAGCTGCTGGCCGAGGAGCTGCCGGAGGACTTCGACGTGGCCGCCACCAAGGCCGAGCTGAAGAAGGCCGAGAAGGCACTGAACTCCCTGGGCAAGGTCAACCCGCTGGCGCTGGAGGAGTTCAAGGCGCTGGAGGAGCGCTACAACTTCCTGGCCCAGCAGCTGGACGATGTGGAGCGGGCGCGCAATGACTTGCACGAGGTCATCGCCGACGTGGACGCCACGATCCTGCAGCTGTTCACCGAGGCATGGAAGGACGTCGAGGTCGCCTTCCCGCAGGTCTTTAGCACCCTGTTCCCGGGTGGCGCGGGCCGATTGGTGCTGACCGACCCGGACGACATGCTGACCACCGGCATCGAGGTCGAAGCCCGCCCGCCGGGCAAGAAGGTCAAGCGCCTGTCGCTGCTGTCGGGTGGCGAGAAGTCCCTGACCGCCCTGGCGATGCTGGTGGCGATCTTCAAGGCCCGCCCGAGCCCGTTTTACGTGATGGACGAGGTCGAGGCCGCGCTGGACGACGTGAACCTGCGGCGCCTGATCGCCCTATTCGAGGAGCTGCGGAAGGATTCGCAGCTGATTGTGATTACCCACCAGAAACCCACCATGGATGTGGCCAACGTGCTGTACGGCGTGACCATGCGCGGCGACGGTGTGACCAGGGTTATTTCGCAGAGGATGGCTCCCGAGAAGACCGCCTGAACGGTGGCGTAGGATGGTCGCGTGAGTTCTAGCGAGAAGAGTCCAGCCAGCGCAGCAGCTAACACCAGCCCGATCTCTGATCTGCAGGATTCCCTCCTGCCGTGGGCTTCGACGACGGAGGCGACCCTTGCCGGGAAGCTGGCGGACGTCGAGCTCTTCGTGGAGCTGGACATCGACGGCGACGAGCTAGAGCGCCTTACCCGCTTCTTCGGCACCTTTATCGCCCGCCAGGTCGCCGCTGGATCCACTGAAAAATCCCTGCTAGAGGCCTGTCCCGCGCTGACGATCGCCACGCTGCTGTCCCGCGCCGCGCGGTTCAATGAGGTCTCGGAACTGCCAGCGGAATACTGGTACGGCCTTGGTTTGGAGCCGACGCCCACACGTACCCAACTGATCGAGGGGCGGTTCGCGGAGCTACTGTCCGCCGCTGGGCTGGATCCCATGGACGGCGTATCCGGCGGGCCTGATGGGGAACTCGGGCGCCTGTTCGCCCACGTGGGCATTGCCTCCGACTGGGTGCCGGAGCTAATCGAGCTGGTGGATAGGCACCGCCAGAAGGGCGCGGATGCCGCGACGGAGATAGACTCTTCCGAGATTGCCGCCGAGATCGCCCGCGGCATCGTCGCCGAGCTGGCCGACGAGCCCCGGCAGGTGGGGCCACTGTGCGCCACGCTGCCGGACACCGCGGCGAAGCTGATCGCCCCGATCGTAGAGATCGTCACCCACGCCGCGGCGCACCCGGACTCCTGGGAGTACACCCTTCCGCCGGTGGAGCTGCCAGCACTCATCCTCGAGGATGTGATCGAAGAGCTGCGTGAGAGGCCGGTGGGAACGGAAGATCGGCGTCACAGCGTAGGCGTGGCGCACCGCGAGGACCAGCCGCGCCTGCAGCTAGATACGCTGCGACAGCGCGTGGTTCTGCGCCTGCCCGCCCAGCCCCTAGAGGTCGACGGGAAGCTGCACACCGAGGTGCGCTGGCGGGTCGACTTCGACGGCGCGCCCGCGGCCTTCCGCACGATGCACGCCGACAACGCGGGGCGGGCCGTATCGGAGATCCTGGACATCCCGGTGCGCCAGCCGCTGCGCAAGGTCAGCGTGCGCAACGCCAACGACGGGCAGCACTGGCAGCTGCCACTGGTGGATAACGATGATCCGGTGCTGGTGTTCACCATCCGCGGGGCGGATCTGACCGGCCGAGTTTCCCTGCACCACCAGCAGGTCTACGTTGTCGTTCCCGCCGAAACCACCGCCGTGGATCCGGTGACCGGCACGGACATTCCGGTACTGGAAGAACAGCCGATGAAGAGCTGGAACGGGTGGGTAATCCGCCTGTTGGACCTCAGCGAATCCCTGAGCCTGCACATCGCCAAGCCCGGCGAGCACAGCCCGTCCATGGTCGGCGTGCGCGCGGTGGACCCGCGCCAGCGCGTGCAGTTCGTCGAGCCCGACGACGTGGTTGGAGGTGTGGAAACGACCAGTGGCAAGGTGATCCACTGCGAAAGCCTGCAGGTGGAGTTTCCGCCGACGATCTCCGGCGCGGCGGAGACCTGGTACCTGTCCGTCTCCTCCTACGCCGGACCCGGCGAAACGGGCGAGGAAGTCTCGGACGAGGAACCGCTGGAGGTCCCGGCTGAGGGTGGCCTGTTCGACGTTTTCGACCCCGAGGCCTGGGAAAGCCCCTGGGTGGGCGAGTACCTGGTGCGTCTGCGCGGCCCCCGAAACGAATCTTTCCGCCACGAATACGCGCTGGTGGAAGGTCTTTCCCTGGAGATGGACTTCAGCGGTCCCAGCGCCCAGACGCGCCTGCCGATGGCCGGCGGCCTGAGCCCAGTCACGGTGCGCCTGCTGCCGGGGGACAAGCCTTTCGAGAAGATCCCTCCGCAGAAGCTCGGCCCCACCGATCGCTTCACGACGACAATCGTGGAGACCGACGCGGGCGATGCACTGCCCGTCATCGTGAAGCCCTCGCGCCTGCGCTATCAGCTGACGATGCAGGGAGAGGATCCGATGTGGCGCACCGACCCCATTGAGGTCTCCGCCCGTTCCATCGACACGCAAACCCGCTTCCGCGTGCGCCCTGGCTTCCGCCCCGGCATGGGCTCGAAGGCAGAGAACCGCGCGCTGATGGGGGACGCCCGCGTGGTGATCCGCAACCACCACGGCTCGCCCGTGCGCACCCTGAAGCTGCAGACAATCGACGAGGTCACCTGGTTCGTGGACCTGGCCGAGGCCGAGGCCTCCCTGGCGACCCTGACCTCCGGCTCCATCGAGCTGGAGTTCGTCGAGGATCGCCGCGTGAGCGTGCGCCTGGCCCGCATCGTGCCGAGCTTCGATTACTCCGCCACGGTCGACGGGGCGGCACTTTCCATCACTAGCGACGCGCCGGATGTTCCGGTGAACTTCGGGGCTCCCGGTGCTGGTGCGTGGGTCTGGCCGAACACCGCCCCCTGGCAGCCGGCGACCTTCGTCGAGTTGGCAGCTGCCCCCGCTGGAGCAGAAGGCGGGGCCATCGCACAAGGTACCCTGCCCGCCGAGCTGGTGGGCGCCGGCCCGCTGAGCGTGCAGCTGTTCGGCCGGGATCGCTTCAACTACCTCCGTGCCCCCGTGGCCGCGGGCCAGCACAGCGCGGTCGCAGAGGCCACCGGCTACTTCGGAGCCCACAGTGAAGGCGCGGACGAGGATCCGTGGGCGAAGCTCTCCGCATTCCTAGCGGGGGAGTCCACGGAACTACCCGGCGACACGGCCACGCTGTCTACCCTGTGGGACGTGCGGGCAGGCTGGCTGCGCGGACGCTTTGACGTGCTGGATAACCTGCGCACGGCGCTGACCAAAAACCCGCGCGAATCCGTGCACGCCATGTCCCAGTCCCTGGTTCCGGCGGCGGACCGCCCCGCACAATTCATCCTGTCTGGGCTGGTGCATTCCACCCTGGTGGGTGCGGAAGCCGAACGATCGAACACGCCCTGGATCGCAGCCCTCGAGATCCTGGGGGACCTGTCGCTGGTGGACCCGGAGGGGGCGTCAGACCTAGAAGCGCAAGAAGCACAGACCCTAGAAGCGAAGGCGAAGGACAAGCGCCTGCGCCAGGAACTCAAGCAAGTCGCCGGGCAAGCGGTCGTGCAGACGCTGGACACGGGGCGCGATGTCTCGCTGGATACTGCCTGCATCGATAACACCACCGTGCAGATCGCGCACATGGACGCGGCACAGCAGCAGGCCGTGCTGGACATGTTCTTCGGCAAGGCGGGCGTGGTACCGGGCGCGCTGAGCGACGAAAACAGTCGCCTGATCGCGGTGTTCGAAACGTTTAACAAGCGGCAGGAACTGTCCGCGCTGCTGGGCGACCCGGAACTGATGAAGACCGCCGTCACGCTGCTGCGGAAGGTTAAGTCCGCCAACCGCCAGCTGTACCTGTCGGCGCGCGTGCGCTTCGACAAGCTGGAGGGCGTGGATACGGATACCCCGGAGAACCGCTGGGCGCTGGCGCCAGTCGTCTCCATGGTCTTCGCGCTAGCCACCCGCATGTACGCGCACAAGAAGATGTCCAGCCTGGGCAAACTGCTGGATGCCTACCCGGGGTGGGCGGCCATGGCGCGCCTAGTGCCGGACCTGGTGACCGGCGACATTGTGATGGCAGATGCGATGGTGCGCGGCGTGTTCGGCCCGACTGTGTAACCCAGCGTGCATAATTCATTGGGTGAATGTTGATCGCAGAAACCTACCAAAGCTGCGGACCCGCGCAGGGGGCCGCGTAGGAACCCGCGCAGGGGGCCGCGCCGCGAAAGACCCGCTAGCGACACAGGCGTTCTTCCCCCGCTTCATTGGCACCATCCTGTGCGCCTATGCGCTGATGGCACTGGTGCTCAGCATCTCCAGCGCCGCCCGCGTGCACGTCCGCCAGATGCTGGTGGTGATGGATAACGTCTTCCTGCCAGTGCCTGTGCCCTCGGTGGCGTGGTCGGCCGCGCTGCTAGTGCTGGGAGTGGGGCTGTACAAAGCGAAGCGTGCCGCCTGGGTCGTGGCCGTGGCAGCGCTGCTGATCCTCAACGTCAGCAACGTGCTACTTCTTTGCCTGCCGCAGTACTTCGACCCGGTCCCACAGTGGGCACATTCCCTGTTTGTGACGGGTATGGGGGTGCAGTTCCTGCTGCTGCTGTTGATGCTCAGGCAACGCAGGGATTTCTTCACCCACACCGTCAAGGGCGCAATCCTCGGCGCATTCCTAACGTGGCTGGTTGGCACCGTCGTGGTGTTCCTCATCGCGCTGGTGCTGGTTAACGTGTTCCACGGGAACCTATCCGCCGAAACGCGCACGCTGTGGTCGTTGAACCACTCCGCCGGGTTCTCCCTGTTTAACCACGCCCACGTCGCCGGCACCCCGCCGAAGGTCGTCAGCTTCCTGGTATCGGCCCTGGCCGCGGTCGTGCTGTTGCTGGCGGGGCTGTTTCTGCTCCGCTCGCACCGCGACGAATACGGTATCGGCCCGGAGGACGAGGCAGCACTGCGAGCCCTCATCCGCCGCTTCAACACCAACGACTCCCTGGCATACTTCGCCACCCGGCGCGACAAGTCCGTCGTCTATGAACCGAAGGGTCGGGCAGCGGTGACTTATCGCATCGAAGCTGGCGTGTGCTTGGCGTCAGCCGACCCGATTGGCGACCCGAGGTACTGGGATCAGGCAATCTCCGCCTGGCTGGACCGTGCGCGTTCGTTTGGATGGGTTCCGGCTGTGATGGGGGCGTCCGAACCAGCGACCAGAGCGTACGAACGGCATGGGCTGAGCTCGATCCACCTGGGGGACGAGGCCGTCATCGACACGCAGAATTTCCGCCTCTCTGAGCTGCGCGAGGTGCGCCAGGCCCGCGCGCACGCACAGAAGGCGGGTGTGCGCGTAAGGATCCGCCGCCACGGCGAACTCAGCGCCGAAGAGATGCAGCGGGTCGAGGCACTGGCCGACCAGTGGCGCGATACGACCGACGAACGCGGCTTTTCCATGGCCCTGGGCAGACTCGGCGACCCGCAGGACAAAGACTGCCTGCTGGCCGAAGCGCTGGTGGGGGAGGAAACGGTGGCGGTCCTGTCGTTTATCCCCTGGGGGCTCAGCGGCGCGTCGCTGGACCTGATGCGCCGCAGTCCCAGCGCCCCGAATGGCACGGTCGAAACGATGATCGTGGCGCTGTGTACCGAGGCGAAGCTGCAGAAGCTATCGCTAAACTTCGCCGTGTTCCGCGAGCTCTTCGCCAGCGAGGATGCCGTGGCCGTCGGACCGGTGCGCAGGCAAGCGCGCCGGGTGTTGACGTACCTGTCCAAGTGGTGGCAGATGGAGACCCTCTACAGGTCGAACCAGAAATACAAGCCCGTGTGGATTCCGCGCTATGTCTGCTACCCGGATTCGCTGTCGATGGCGCGGGTCGGGTTGGCCTCCGGCATTGCGGAGGGCTTCGTGCCGACCATGGGCGCCCTGTTCAACCGCAGCGGCAGCGAAGAGCACCGTGGCTACACATCCACAGCCACCAGCCAGCCCGAGGCAGCCCAAGCGCTGAACTACGTGGAGCAGGTGACGGATGCGAACAAGCAGACCGCCAGCGAACAAACGGCCGTGCGAATCAAGAAGGCCATGGCGCTGCGGGAATCTGGGGTGGAGCCCTGGCCCGTTGCTGACCCTATCGCTGGCTCCGGTGCCGTTACGGTTGTGCGGTGCGCGGAGGTTGCCGAAGGTCAAGGCAATGGTAGTGACGCCCACCGTGGCGGTCCGCTGCGCGTATCCGGCCGGATCGTGGCCAAACGCGACTTTGGTGGGGTGACTTTCTTTGAACTGCGGGATGCCTCGGGCACCTGCCAGCTCCTGGTCGAGGCGCCGGGGGAGCAGTTGGCCTGGAAGATCCGTGCGCTCGACTTGGGTGACCTGGTGGCGGCGACAGGTGTGCGCGGGGAATCCCGTACCGGCGAGCCTTCGCTGCTGGTGGACGACATCACGATGGAGGCGAAGGACCTACACCCATTGCAGCGCCGCGGTGCTGGCATCGGGGAGGTCAACCAGCGCCTGCGTGCCCGGTCGGTGGTGAACGCGGCGATCCGCAGCACCCTGGACGGGCTGGGATACATGGAGGTTGAGACCCCGATTCTGCAGCGCGTGCACGGTGGTGCGAACGCGCGGCCGTTCAAGACCCGCAGCAATGCGGCCAACCAGGACCTGTACCTGCGCATCGCGCCGGAGCTGTACCTGAAGCGCCTGCTGACCCAGGGGGTGGAGAAGGTCTACGAGCTGGGCCGCGTGTTCCGCAACGAGGGTGTGGATGCCACCCACAACCCGGAGTTCACCACGGTGGAGGCCTATGCGGCGCACGGCGATTACGAATCCATGCGATTAGTCGCCCAGAAGATCATCCAGGCCGCCGCCACGGCCTATTACGGCGAGCCAGTGGTGATGGACCCGGAGGGCAAGCTGGTTAGCATCGCGGAGGACTTCCCGGTGAAGACCGTTTACGGCGCCATTAGCGAGCGTCTGGGGCAGACCATCACGCCCGAGACGGACTTCGAACAGCTGCTGGCACTGTGCGCCGACCGTGACATTGCGGTGCAGCCGGGCTGGGATGCCGGCGAAGTGGTGCAGGAAATGTATGAGCAGTTGGTGGAGTACACCACCACCACACCGACGTTCTATACGGACTTCCCGACCAGCGTGTCGCCCCTGACCCGCCAGCACCGCAGCCGGCCCGGTGTGGCCGAGCGTTGGGATCTGGTGGCCTGGGGCGTGGAGCTGGGAACGGCCTACTCGGAGCTCACCGACCCGCTGGAGCAGCGCGACCGCCTCGAGGCGCAGTCGTTGAAAGCCGCTGGCGGCGACCCGGAGGCGATGGAGGTCGACGAGGCTTTCCTGCGCGCCCTCGAAAACGGTATGCCGCCGACCGGCGGCTTGGGCTTGGGCGTGGACCGGCTGATCATGCTTCTCACGGGCCGATCGATCCGCGAGGTCCTTAGCTTTCCAGCCCACCCCGGCGGACAATAAACGGGAAGGCCAGGTTCAGCCCACCGCGCCAGGTCTTAAAATTGTGCGCACCGGATATCTCGTGGTAGCTGGCCTGCATCTTCGCGGCGACGGCCAGCGGCTGCAGGTGCTTGAGGGCCGTCTTGGCAGAGCTATCGTCCCGACCGGCGATAAACATGCCCGCGGTCCGCGGGTAGGTCCGCTTCTTCAGCAGATCTTCGGGGTTCTGGGCCTTGAACTTGTCCTCGGAACCGCCAAAGAAGTTCTGCACTGTGGATTCGTGGCTGGTGCCGTCGTCGGGGGTGCGTTCGCCAGAGATGTTGACGAAGCTGCCGTAGCTGTCGGGGTGGTTGGTGATCACCTGGAAGGCGCACGTGCCGCCGTAGGAAAGCCCGCCGATCGTCCACGTGTGCTGATCTGGGTTGGGGGACAGGTGCTGTTGCGCCCAGCGGGGCAGGTCGACCGTGAGGAAGGTCTGCACCTTTCCCTTGTTGGAGTCTGTACACACTGGGTTTTCCCAGGTACCGCCCGTTGCATCTGCGGAGATGATGATCGGGGCTACACCACCGTGCTGTTGTTGGTATCGGCGAGCGATCTCGGTAGCTTGTCCCGAATCGAACCACTGGTCGGGATCGCCCGGGATGCCTGCGAGCAGCACCAACACCGGCAGCTGGGGGCGCGGCGAGCTAAACCATGCCGGTGGCAGGTAGACCCGCAGATCCCGCGCATGGAATCCCGATTCCTTCTTCGGTGCGGAGACGTTGAGCATGCTGCCTTCTGCAGGCAAATCGGGGTGCTTGGTTCCTCGCCACTGCTTCAACGGTACGGCCGGTGCTTTCGGTAGCTCGTCCACGCTGTGGAAGGTGCGCAGTTCCACGGGGTCTACCTCGCCGACGTCTTGGTATAGCTCGTAGGACTGGTTCGCCGCCGCCACTGCGCCCACGGCAAGTAGCGCTACTAGCAGGATCGTCCAGGATTTTTTTATTGACGCCCCCACGCACCAACCCGCCATGTTTGCAGCGAGGATCAGCGCGCTTGCACCCAGCAGTAGACGGAAACCGATTTCCGACCAGGGAGTGGTGGTGCCCAACATCAAGACTGCGAGCCCGGCGCCGGTGAGCACGACAGTGACGGCGAGGGACCACAGGACTGCGCGCCATCGGCGCCCCGGGGGATCTGAGGGGAGGGCGAAGAAGAGTGCGGAAAGAACCGCCAGAATCACAGCCCAGGTGACAACCTCTGGCCATGTACCCGTGAGGGGAATTTCGCGAATGAACTCGATCACGAAGGCTTATCTTATGCCGGTCGAAGCGAAACTTGGTACACGTCAGTGCTGAGCACGACATTATGTGCAAAGTTCTGATTCACTGGAGGTCATGAATAGTGTTTTGATGTGGGTCCTCATTGGACTATTGATTCTGGCCATCATCGTGGCGCTCCTGGTTGTCCTAGGTTTGCGCCGGAAGAAGGCCAAGCAGATCTCCTTCGAGAAGAAGGAAGAGATTGAGCAGAAGAAGCCCAGTAGTGGCGATTACCAGGCGCAGGGTGGATTCAATTTCACCGCCGGTGGTGGCGCCGGTGCAGCCGTCGCCGAGAAGCAGCCAGAGAAGCAGCCGGAACTGCGCCCCGACCAGGAGCTGAAGCAGACCGCGCCAGCCCCCGAGCCAACTCCAGAGCCCGAGCCAACCCCAGAACCGGAACCAACCCCAGGGCCGGAGGCCACTCCTGAGCCCGAGGCTCCGAAGGCAGTGCCCACCCCGGCGCCCGTCGCTGAACCGGAGCCAGAACCAGAACCCGAGCCTGTCGCAGAGCCCGAGCCAACCCCAGAACCGGAACCAACCCCAGAGCCAGCCCCAGCCCCAGCCGAGCAGCGCGAGGAGATCGCACCCGTCCAGGGTCGCCTGGGCAAGTTGCGCGGACGCATGTCCAAGTCGCAGAACGTCATCGGCCGCGGCGTGCTGGGCATCCTCAGCGCCGGTGACCTCGACGAGGACGCGTGGGAGGAGATCGAAGACACCCTCCTTATGGCCGACCTGGGCACCCCAACTACACTGAAGGTGGTCGAGGACCTGCGCGAGCGCATCGCCGTCAACGGTGTGTCCAGCGAGGAAGAAGCCCGTGGCATGCTCCGCGAGGCTCTGATTGATGCCTGCAAGCCCGACATGGATCGCTCGATCAAGGCCATGCCCTACGAGGGCAAGCCGGCCGTGATCATGGTGGTGGGCGTCAACGGAACTGGCAAGACCACCACCACCGGCAAGCTGTCCCGTGTGCTCATCGGCATGGGGCACAAGGTTTTGCTGGGCGCGGCCGATACGTTCCGCGCAGCTGCGGCTGACCAGTTGGAGACGTGGGGGCGTCGAGTAGGGGCAGAAACAGTACGCGGCGCCGAGGGTGCGGATCCCGCCTCCGTAGCCTTCGACGCGGTGGCGAAGGGCGTCGAGGCAGGCGTGGATGTCGTTCTGGTCGATACCGCCGGCCGACTGCACACCAGCGTGGGCCTGATGGATCAGCTGGGCAAGGTCAAGCGCGTCGTGGAGAAGAAGGCCAAGGTTGACGAGGTGCTGCTGGTGCTGGATGCGACCGTCGGCCAGAACGGCCTTATGCAGGCGCGTACGTTCCGCGAAGTTGTGGACATTACCGGCGTGGTGCTCACCAAGCTGGACGGTACTGCCAAGGGCGGCATCGTCTTCCAGGTGCAGGAGGAACTCGGCGTTCCGGTGAAGATGGTGGGCCTCGGCGAAGGTGCGGATGACCTGGCGCCGTTCGAGGTTGAAAGCTTCGTCGACGCGCTGCTGGGATAGCTGACCCGCTGCCCGAGTAGAGGCCGGAATGTGACTGTTTTACTGCCTACTGGCTAAGCTGGGGGAGTTAAAAGCCATCCTTCGACACCTACAAGGGAGCACTCACTAGTGTTTGAGTCTTTGTCAGACCGCTTGCAAAATGCCATGAAGGGACTTCGTGGCAAGGGCAAGTTGTCCGAGGCTGATATCAATGCCACCGCACGCGAGATCCGCCTTGCGCTGTTGGAGGCCGATGTTTCCCTCCCGGTGGTGCGCGCCTTCATCAAGCGCATCAAGGAACGCGCCGCCGGGGCAGAGGTGTCCGAGGCACTAAACCCCGCCCAGCAGGTCATCAAGATCGTCAACGAGGAACTCAAGGAGATCCTGGGTGGCGAGACCCGTCGCCTGAACCTGGCCAAGCACCCGCCGACGGTCATCATGCTGGCCGGTCTGCAGGGTGCTGGTAAGACGACCCTGGCCGGCAAGCTGGCCCTGCACCTGGCCAAGAAGGGGCACACCCCGATGCTGGTGGCCTGTGACCTGCAGCGCCCCGGAGCGGTGCAGCAGTTGCAGATCGTCGGCGAGCGCGCCGGGGTGAAGACCTTCGCCCCGGACCCGGGCACCAGCCTGGATTCTCACGATCACGAGATGGGCACCAGCCACGGCGATCCCGTCGACGTTGCGCAGCGCGGTATCGAAGAGGCCTACCGCAGCCAGCACGACATCGTCATCATCGATACCGCAGGTCGCCTGGGTATCGACGAGGAGCTCATGCGCCAGGCGCGCAACATTCGCGATGCGGTGGAGCCCGACGAGGTGCTCTTTGTTATTGACGCCATGATCGGCCAGGATGCCGTTACTACGGCCGAGGCGTTCCGCGATGGCGTGGATTTCACCGGTGTGGTCCTGACGAAGCTGGATGGTGACGCCCGCGGTGGTGCCGCCCTGTCGATCCGTGAGGTCACCGGCAAGCCGATCCTGTTCGCCTCCACTGGCGAGAAGCAGGAAGACTTCGACATCTTCCACCCGGATCGCATGGCCAACCGCATCCTCGGCATGGGTGACGTGCTGACCTTGATCGAGCAGGCCGAGCAGGTACTGGACGCCGAAAAGGCCGAAGACTCCGCCATGCGCATGGCCTCCGGCGAGCTGACGCTGGAGGACTTCCTCGAACAAATGCTAATGGTCCGCAAGATGGGTCCCTTGGGCAACATCCTGAAGATGATGCCCGGCGGCTCCCAGATGTCGAAGATGGCCGACATGGTGGATGAAAAGGAGCTCGACCGCATCCAGGCCATCATCCGCGGCATGACCCCGGCGGAGCGCAAGGATCCGAAGATCCTCAATGCCTCGCGCCGTAAGCGCATCGCCAACGGCTCCGGCGTTAGCGTCTCTGACGTCAACAAGCTGGTCGAGCGATTCTTCGAGGCCAAGAAGATGATGGGCAAGATGGCCGGCCAGTTCGGCCTGGGTGGGC
This sequence comes from Corynebacterium jeikeium, assembly GCF_000738265.1. Classification (GTDB taxonomy): domain Bacteria; phylum Actinomycetota; class Actinomycetes; order Mycobacteriales; family Mycobacteriaceae; genus Corynebacterium; species Corynebacterium macclintockiae. The sequence continues at coordinate 353,759 of NZ_JFCQ01000029.1, read as the reverse complement.
GCTCCGCGACCAAGAAGCAGAAGAACCACCGCAAGGGCAAGAAGGGCAAGAACGCCAAGAACAAGAACCGCAAGAACATGCGCAAGGGCATGGGCGGCGGCATGCCGGGAATGCCGGGGATGCCGGGCATGGGCGGCGGAATGCCCAGCATGAAGGACCTGGAGAAGATGCAGGAGCAGCTTCCCCCGGGGTTCGAGGGCATCGACCTGTCGAAGATGAACTTCCCCAAGAAGTAGTGTCCGGCTTCGCCCTGTAAATCCAGTCGAACCGCTGTAGCTTGGGCGATATGGAATTCGAGTTTCATTTCGTCCGGCCCGAGCCACGCATTCTGAACAACGCTGAAACTCAGGCCACGTTGTTGCGGGATGCGGATCTCGACGAATTGCGTGGCACGCCGGATCCAGAAATGGAAGATTTTGCCCAGGAACTCGGGGGAATCCTGGGCGCAGATTTCCCGCCGCGCCGCCTGATATGCGCCACGGTAGACACCGATAATCCTTTTGTGGTGGGAGATATTCGGCGCGCAGCGCTGAAGCACCGTGTTTCTGCTTTTGTGGGTACATCGGATCTTTTTGTTGACGCCAGCGGTATCAGCGGGGCGATCGCTCCAGAGTTCTATGTGACGAACTCCCTGGGCACTGCGTGGGCTCAGGTCAGTGAACGCACAATTGACTGGGCGTTTGCGGATGCTTTGCGCGCACCCGTTAGCGAGGGGGTGTGGGTGCGCATCACCACGTACGATCCGCGTCCCGACGAGTTCGGGCACTCGATGCGTTTTCACCTGCTGGATAGCGGGGAGATCAAGGTGGTGTGGGCAAGATCCACCAATGAGATCTTCGATGTTCAGTGGCGCCAGGCGGTGACGTATGAGGAGGCGCGAGCTCAGCTCCTCGCCTTCGCCGATCGCTGCCCGACAACTCTTCATCACTACTGGCAGGATCCTCAGCGCCACGGAAACGCGCCGGTCGCGGAAACCAGCATCAAGACCTGCGAACTCAGCCAACGTTCGCAGTACAGGCTGCGTCGGCTCGGGGCATTCCGTGAACTTCCTCCGGGTGTTCCGCTACGCCTGCACGACCAGGTTGAAGGTGCTCTGGAGCTGGGTAGAGATCAGGAAGGGCAGTGGCGTGCTTCCTTGAAGCGATCGCCTTACGAAGGGGTTGAAAAAAATTTTGAAAGCCCCGATACCTTGCTGGAGATCGCGGAGGCCTATACCTGCAAGGAGAGGGGGAAGGTTCTCGACTACTTCCCGGAGACCGCCGAAATCCCTGCGCCACTGGCGCATACCGTGAGCGCCGTGGTGCTTCCGGAGCGCGACGAGCCGTGGACCAACTCCTCGGTGTGCAGAATGCACCTGTGTGCGATGAGCCATAACTTTGCAGCGGTCGGCTCTGTGGAAAATTTTTTCCAGAAGATAAACCGGGACTTCGCTTCGTGGTTCGATGTCATCGACCCACACAATGCAGAGCGCGGGCAGATTAAAATCAAGATCCCGCGAAAGGAATCCAACCGTGCCTTCGACCTGCTAACTGCAGTGGCGATGCGGCACGGCGTTTCTTTAGTTGTTGACAACAGTGAGGTGCTGTTCAATTCGTCTGGGCGGCGCCGAGAAGGGCAGTGGCGCAGCACAGCAGAACTTTTTGAGTCCGGCCAGTGCCGAAATCGGTGGGAAGTCGCCACGCCTCAGGTGCTATTGGAAGCGATGGTGCTGAACTATTCGAACTGGCAACTCCGGCTAACCTACACGTCCGAAGATCACCCCAGGTGCCGACAAATTCTCATCGTCGAACCGAACAGCCAAGAGCACGACCGCTTCACCATCACGGCCTACGAATCCGGCAGTTTCTTCCATGAGCAATGGCGGAGCCGGACCACACGGGAAGCTACGTCGCTGTCGCAAGGACAAACCCTCGACCTTATCCAGCAGGTAGCCTACGAACCGCTACAGCTTGACGAGTTCATTCACTGGGACTCTAGGCTTGGTTATTCGCTTGGCCCTGAGGAGCTGCCGTTCAAGATCAGCACCCACACTCGAAAATCCACCTCCTTGGACGACCGCCTGTTCAAAAAGGCACTAAGGGAGTTTGCGTCCGAAGAAGCTGGCGGCTGGATCGAGATAACGGACGTGCGCACCCCCGGAGATTTCCTCCGGATCGAACCTGCCGACAACCCCGGGTGGGTCATTACCAAATGGGGCTACAACCGCGGCGGAACCGAACGCGGCAACGTATACGCCAGCGATATGGACGCGGCCACCGAGATCTACCAGTCATTCGTCGGCGACAACTGGACTTCGCTGGATAGAAGGCGAATTAAGGTAGAGCCGAAGAGGGCGCACACCCCGTTGTACGTTCACTTCCCTAAAACTCAGACACACACAAGCCACCACGAGCTTGTCCACGAGTTTTATGCCCAAGAGCAGCCGGATCTGGACGTTCCGCCTCCAGGGATGGAGGACGTATGCCGGGATCTCGAAGGCTTTTTGAAGCAGAAGTATGTGCCACAGCAACGGGTGAAGATCCTCGTAGATCCGGTCGATACGGAACGGATTCGGGGCATCTGTCAGATCGCAATGAAGCACCATGCTCTCGTCTTCGATGACGATAGAGGTCTACTCGCGAACGGCGTCGGCTCCGATATGCAGGTCGGCAGTGGAGCCAGATTGACGAACTCGCTCGGAAGTTTTTGGCGCGAAGTCTCCGGCAGAACCTTGGACCTAGCCTTTGAGGATGCTCTGCGCCCCCGTCATCCGACCGACGTATGGCTAAAGGTGGGGATCGGACGGAACTTTATCCGGCCAAGCGACACATTGTCCTCCACACTTGAAGCGGACGGCAGCTGGCTGATGACATGGCAGTTTGCGGAGACTGCGCTCGGCGTCCATAAAAAGAACCTCGAGTTTCGTGCCAGTAACTACGAAGAAGCACGAGAGTTGCTGCTCGCGTTCGCGGATCGTAGCCCATACCTTGAGCATCTCCCGTGGCAAGAGAGTGAAGCAAAGACCACGTCAGAGAATGTAACTCTGGTGCAGCGAGCGGCGATGCCACTGCGCAGGTTTGAGGCTGTGCTCGAACTGCCGCGGGGAACCATGATGCCGCTGCAGGACAAGAATGGTGAGCGCTTACTATTTGGCCAGACTCGCACGGGCCAATGGCTCGCTGCCTTAAGCCGGGACAACGGGTTTGTTGCGACCCGCACATTCACCAGCGGCCAGGGGGTAGTGGAGTTTGCCCGCTGGTACGTAGCTGCTGACGTGGCCGAAGTTAATGATGTCTTCAAAGCTTTTATCCCATCGCTGGAAGAGCGCTGGGCACCCCGAGGGATGGCGGAGGTGAGCTTCCTGATGCTGCCGCAGCGCGCCGAACCGTGGGCGGATACGACCGTTGTGCACTTCCAGCACTGGCTTGTGCAGAACAACCACGCCGCCTCTGAACAGATGCGTGGTTTTGTCGGAGCTTTGCTGGAAGCGCGTTCGGCTGGTTTGCAGTTTACGAGTTCGGCTGGTGGCGCTGTCGAAGCTCAGGCTCTAACGAGCGTATGGGTGGATCGCGCCGGGCTTTTAGATACATTGACGCAGATGTCTAACATCGCAGTGGCTCACGGTATTTCCATGGTGGTGAACGGAAACCACGTGCTACTGAACTTTGCATGGACTGCCACAGACTCGTCGAATATCTGCCTCATGATGAAGGGAACCGATAGCTTCACTAGTAAATCTTGGATGCAGCCGTCCAGTGCCGCTTTTGCGCAAGCTATACAGAGAATCGCCGACGATGAAAAGGTAGTTGTGTGCAACCGTATTCACACGGGACCTGGTGTGGCGGACGAAGACTTCCAAGAGTTTCTGATGGTTATCGAAACCGATAAGCGAGGCTACTGCCTATCGTACGAATTGCCCGGTGGGATGAAGAATGATGCGCATGATTTGTCGGGTGGGCAGGTCAGCGATGCTTTCAAAATTTTTGTTCAGTCGCCAACGCAGCTTCTCGGTTCAGTGAGCTGGGACAGTTTTGGTCAGTCGCAGATGCTAACGGCGGAATTGGAGCGTTTCGAGATGCAGTCGAACCTTTTTGAACCCGTTCCGCTGGGGGCTGACAACCTGCACGAACTGCAGGCCGTGAGGCTGCCGGCGACCGGAGATTTCATCCAGGTGCTCGACTCGCAGGTTGAGGGCGATTATATCCGCGTCTACAACGACAGCGGTAGGTTCCGCACCGGCTTCCTCGTCAGTTGGGGGCACGACTTTGGGCAGATCGAAAACTATCAGCGCAAGACCAAGCACCTCGACGAGGCTCTGAAGCTCGTCGCGCACTACGTTGCGGGCGATCGTCGCGAATTTGCCGGGCTCGGTTGGAAGCGACGGGAGGTGAAGGGGCGCTAGGAAGGGGGATTTGGTTAACGCAGGTACCGGCCACTACACTTATCCGGGTTGTCTGTGTAACACCGTCCCCGACCACGGTCGACCGGTGGTCACGCGCAGCAAAAATACCAAGGGCTGAACCGGCTCCGAGCAGGGAAAATTTTTGCAGAGATTTTTTCTCGGAGCGTCTGAACTGCCCAGTGACCAACTCAAAGAAAAGGAGCCAACACATGGCCGTCAAGATTAAGCTGCAGCGCCTGGGTAAGATCCGTACCCCGGAGTACCGCGTCGTCGTTCAGGATGCTCGCACCAAGCGTTCCGGCAAGGTTATCGAGAACCTGGGTATCTACCAGCCGACCCAGGAGCCGTCCCTGATCCAGATCGACTCCGAGCGCGCACAGTACTGGCTGGGCGTCGGTGCACAGCCGACCGAACCGGTTCTGGCTCTGCTGAAGATCACCGGTGATTGGCAGAAGTTCAAGGGCATCGAGGGCGCCGAGGGCACCCTGAAGGTGGCCGAGGAGAAGAAGTCCAAGCTGGATCTGTTCAACGAGGCTCTGGCTGAGGCTGCCGATGGCCCGACCGCAGAGGCTATCACCGAGAAGAAGCGCAAGGCCAAGGAAGAGGCAGAGGCTAAGGCCGCTGCTGAGGCTGCCGCTGCTGAAGAGGCTGCTGCCAAGGAAGCTGAGGAGGCCGAGAAGGCTGAGGCTGCTGAGGCTGAGGCTTCCGAGGGCGAGGCTGAGGCTGAGTCCGCAGAGTAAAATCTGCTGGTAGTTTTCACTACTTACTCCACTAACCCCAGGACAGGTGTTCGCACCTTGCCTGGGGTTAGTTGCGTTTGGGGCCATTTGCGTTTGGGGTTAGTGTGTCCCGCCCCCGAGCCACCACCATAAAGGTGTTGTCCACCACGAGGAGTAGAGTGAATGACTGTCATCACAGATCGGCTGAATGCCGATCGCGGATTCTATGCAAGAAGCGAAGAAGGCACATTTTATGAACGTCGAAGAAACCGTCAGCGGCTATTACCAGCAGATTATTCAGCGCAATGCCGGTGAACCCGAGTTCCACCAGGCTGTCGCAGAGGTGCTGGACAGCCTGACGTACGTGCTGAAGAAGGACGAGCACTACGCAGACTATGCCCTCATCGAGCGCATGTGCGAGCCAGAACGACAGGTGATCTTCCGCGTGCCGTGGATCACGGACGAGGGCGAGGTGCGCGTGAACCGTGGCTTCCGCGTGCAGTTCAACTCCGTGCTCGGCCCGTACAAGGGCGGCCTGCGCTTCCACCCATCCGTCAACCTGGGCATCATCAAGTTCCTCGGCTTCGAGCAGATCTTCAAGAACTCCCTGACCGGTCTGCCGATCGGCGGAGGCAAGGGCGGCTCCGACTTCGACCCGAAGGGTAAGTCGAACCGGGAGATCATGTCCTTCTGCCAGTCCTTTATGACGGAGCTGCACAACCACATCGGCGAGGAAGTGGACGTTCCCGCCGGCGACATCGGCGTGGGTGGCCGCGAGATTGGCTACCTGTTCGGCCAGTACCGCCGCATGACCAACCGCCACGAGTCCGGTGTGCTCACCGGAAAGGGTCTGACCTGGGGCGGCTCGCTGGTTCGCACCGAGGCCACCGGCTACGGCACCGTGTACTTCACCCAGGAGATGATGGCTGCCCACGGCGACCGCTTCGACGGCGCCAAGGTGATCGTCTCCGGCTCCGGCAACGTCGCCATTTACGCGGCTCAGAAGGCTCAGGAGCTCGGCGCAACCGTTGTGGCTATGTCCGACTCCTCGGGTTATGTGCACACTCCGGAGGGCGTGGATATCGAACTGCTGAAGGACGTTAAGGAGGTGCGCCGCGCCCGCCTGTCCGACTACACCAAGGAGACCGACGGCGTGACCTACCACGCGGGTGGCAATATCTGGGAGGTCGAGGCCGACGTGGCTCTGCCGTGCGCCACCCAGAACGAGCTGGACGGCGAGGCCGCGAAGACGCTGGCCGACAACGGCTGCCGCTACGTCGCCGAAGGCGCGAACATGCCCTGCACTCCGGAGGCCATCGAGGTCTTCCGCAAGCGCAGGATCTTCTTCGCCCCGGGCAAGGCTGCCAACGCCGGCGGTGTGGCTACCTCGGCGCTGGAGATGCAGCAGAACGCCTCCCGCGATTCCTGGTCCTTCGACTACACGGACAAGCGTCTGCGCGACATCATGCGCAACATCTTCAAGTCCTGCGACGTCACGGCCAAGGAATACGACAAGGAAAACGATTACATCATCGGCGCCAACATCGCCGGCTTCCGCAAGGTAGCGGACGCAATGCTGGCCCAGGGTGTTATCTAGCCTATGGAGTTGCAGATCGGACGGGTTATCAAGCCCCACGGCGTACGCGGCGAGGTTGTCGTCGACGCGACCACCGACATCCCGGAGCAGCGCTTCGCCGCAGGTGAGGTGCTGAAAGGCAAGCAGGCGGGCAAGGAGCTTTCCCTGACGGTGCGTTCCTACCGCCCGCACCAAGGCCGCCTGTTGGTCACCTTCGAAGAAATCGCCGACCGCACCGCCGCCGAGTCCCTGCGCGGCGTGCGTTTCTTCGCCGCCCCGGTGCACGACGAGGACGACGACGGCTACTACGACCACGAACTCGAAGGCCTCACCGCCTACCTGTTGGCTCCCGACACGGATCTCGAGGGCGACGAGATCCAACTCGGCGATCTGGTCGGCCAGGTCGTCGCCGTCGAGCGCACCCCGGCCGGGCAGTTGCTGGTTATTCTTATCGACGCCGAATCCCAGCTGCCAACGGCTGGAAAGGAAGTACTCGTTCCCTTCCGCCACGAAATCGTCCCCGTGGTGGACCTGGAAGAAGAAGTACTAGTACTCACCCCGCCTGAGGGGCTTTTGGAGCTGAGCTAGCCGTGCGCCTGGACGTAGTAACGATCTTCCCCGAATACCTCGAGCCCCTGCGCCACGCCCTGCTGGGCAAGGCCATCGAACAGGGGATCCTCAGCGTCGGCGTGCATAACCTGCGCGACTGGACCAGCGACGTGCACCAGTCTGTGGATTCCACGCCCTGTGGCGGTGGCCCCGGCATGGTGATGAAGCCCGAGGTCTGGGGGCCTGCCCTCGACGACGTCGCGGCCGGCACCGGGCCGGTGGCTGCCTCTGCCGACCTGGAAAGCTCGGCGGAACACAAGCGCAACCTGCTGCCCGCAGCACCCGAGGGGAAGGCTGAGACGGCAGGGGAAGAAACGGGTGGCGTCCAAAAACCGCTGTTGATCGTGCCCACACCGGCAGGAAAGCCTTTCACCCAAGACATGGCGGAGCGATGGAGCAGGGAAAAGCACGTCGTATTCGCCTGCGGCCGCTACGAGGGTATAGACCAGCGCGTGGTCGACGACGCGCAGAACCGCTACCGGGTGGAGGAAGTCAGCATCGGCGATTACGTGCTGATCGGCGGCGAGGTCGCGGTGCTGGTGATGGCCGAGGCGATGGTGCGGCTGATCCCCGGCGTGCTGGGCAACCAGGCCAGCCACCAGGAGGATTCCTTCCAGGACGGGTTGCTGGAAGGCCCCAGCTACACGCGCCCCCGGCAATGGCGCGGGCTGGACGTGCCCGACGTGCTGTTTAGCGGCAACCACGCCAAGATTGCGCAGTGGCGCCGGGAACAATCCCTAGCTAGAACCAAAAAAATACGCCCTGACCTGCTGGATAGCGTGGAGCTATCCGAGGCAGATCGGGCGTATCTGGACGGCTTAGAGCCCTAGCCGCATTTAGTGGTCAGCGCCCGGGATGGCGTTGACGTGATCGCGGACCTCTTCGCCTTCTGCGTACAGCGGCATGCCCTGCTTTGCGCGGTAGAAGGGGATGTCGATCGGATCCAGGGGCTTTTCGCCCTTGATCAGGTCGGCAGCCTTCTCCGCCAGCATGATTACCGGGGCGTAGATGTTGCCGTTGGTGATGATCGGCATGACGGAAGCGTCGGCGATGTACAGGCCCTCAACGCCGTGGACCTGCATGGTCTCCGGGTCGACAACCGCCATCTCGTCATCGGCGGGGCCCATCTTGGCGGTGCAGGACGGGTGCAGTGCGGTCTCCGCATCGTTGCGGACCCACTCCAGGATCTCCTCATCGGTCTGCACGGCAGCGCCGGGGGAGATCTCGCCGTCGGTGAATTCCTTCATCGCCGGGGTATCCAGCAGTTTGCGGGAGGTGCGGACAGCCTCGACCCACTCGCGGCGATCCTGGTCGGTAGCCAGGTAGTTGAACAGGATCTCCGGCTTTTCCTTCGGGTCGTTGGACTTGATGTGTACGTGGCCCAGGGTATCGGAGTACATCGGGCCGACGTGGAACTGGAAGCCGTGCTCGCCCTCCGGCTGGGAGCCGTCGTAGCGGATCGCCATCGGCAGGAAGTGGAACATCAGGTTCGGGTAGGCCTCGTCGTCGTTGGAACGGGCGAAGCCACCGGCCTCGAAGTGGGAGGAAGCAACCGGTCCGCGGCGGGTCAGCAGCCACTGCAGGCCGATGAACGGGCGGTTGATCATCTTGTAGTACGGCTGGGAGCTCACCGGCTGGGTGCAGTTGTACTGCACGTAGACCTCGAGGTGGTCCTGCAGGTTGTTGCCTACGCCGGGCAGGTGCTTCTTGACCTCGACGCCCGCCTTTTCCAGCACCTCGCGGTCACCGATGCCGGACAGCTCCAGCAGCTGCGGGGTGTTGAAGGCGCCACCGGAAAGGATGACCTTGTCCGCGAATACGCGGTGGGTCTGACTCTTCCATTCGTACTCCACGCCCACGGCCTTGCCGTCTTCGATCAGGACCTGGGTGGTGAATGCGCGGGTGCGGACGTCCAGGTTCTTGCGGTCCTTCACCGGGTGCAGGTATGCGCGGGCCGCGGACAGGCGCTTGCCGCCGAAGATGTTGCGGTCGAAGGGGGCGAAGCCCTCCTGGCGGTAGCCGTTTACGTCGTTGGTCAGGTTGTAACCGGCCTGCTGGACGGACTTGAAGAAGGCCTGGAACAGCGGGCTGGTAGCCGGACCGCGGGTCAGCTTCAGCGGGCCGTTGTGGCCGCGGCGCGGGTCGTTTGCGTCGGCGCCCAGGGCGGTTTCCATCTTGTTGAAGTAGGGCAGGACGTGGCTCCAGCCCCAGTTGGACATGCCCGGCAGGTTGCCCCACTTGTCGTAGTCCATGGGGTTGCCGCGCTGGAAGATCATGCCGTTGATGGAGGAGGAACCACCCAGCACCTTGCCGCGTGCATGGTAGATGCGACGACCGTTCATCTCCGGCTCCGGCTCGGATTCGTACTTCCAGTCGTAGTGCTTGTCGCCGATGGGGAAGGAGAAAGCGGCCGGCATGTGGATGAAGAGGTCCCAGAGGGAGTCCGGGCGGCCTGCCTCCAGCACCATGACGTCCTTGGTGGAATCTTCGGACAGTCGGTTGGCCATCACCGAACCGGCGGAACCGCCACCGACGATGACGACGTCGCGCCGGCGGTCCTCGATTACCTGGCCAGCGGTGTCGTTCTTCTTACCTGGAATCAGCTTGTCGATTAAACCCATCTATTCACTTGCCTCCTAGTTAAATGATTGGTCGTTGAACAGTATGCCACATTTATTTATCGCTTCGCTAGGTAGCAGGTCGGAAGCATGATTAATGCACCTCGCTAGTGAGGTAGATAAAGCACCTATGTGAGGGGATGTGCTGACTTCCTAGTAATACCTGTGTACTCTAGACAATTGTATTTCTTAGAAAATGAACTCCCTTTGGCGGGAAGTACTTGAGGAGAATTACATGACAAATTCCGAAAACGGCCACCGGCGGGCATCTGCCGACGGTGCCGAATCGACCGGCGCCACCCCGCGCGTCATCGTCGGCTCTTTCGATGTTAACGACCGCGACAGCTATTCGCCGGGCGAAGTCACGCCCCCGAAGCCCAACTGGCCTGTTTTCGCTATCTCGGCGGTCGGTATTCTGATCGTCGCCTTGTACGCATTCTTCGGCCGCGAGCAGGCAAAGGATTCGCTGTTTTCCGTTACAGGTTGGATTTCCACCAACCTCGGCTGGTTCTACATCGTTACCGCAACCGTTGCCGTGATCTTCGTCCTGGTCGTCGCGTTCTCGAAGTCCGGCTCCATCCGCCTCGGTCCGGATCATTCCCGCCCGCAGTTCCGACTGTTCTCTTGGTCGGCGATGCTCTTCGCAGCTGGTATCGGCGTAGACCTCATGTTCTTCGCCGTCGCCGAGCCGGTGACTCAGTACATGGCGCCTCCGGTGGGGGATGGGCAGTCCCGCGAGGCTGCCGAGCAGGCCGTCGTGTGGGCGCTGTTCCACTACGGCATCACAGGCTGGGCTCTGTATGCGCTGATGGGCATGGCCTTCGGTTACTACGCCTACCGACTGAACATGCCGCTGGCCATCCGCAGCGCTCTGTACCCGCTGATCGGTAAGCGCATCCATGGCCCTATCGGCGGTGCAGTGGACGTCGCCGCTGTGCTGGGAACCGTCTTCGGTATCGCAGCCTCCCTGGGCATTGGCGTGGTGCAGCTGACCTATGGTCTGCACCTAATCTTCGGATGGGAGGAAGGCGTGGCCGTACAGTCCGGCCTGATTGTCTTCGCCGTTGGCATTGCCACTCTGTCCGCTGTCTCCGGCGTGGACAAGGGTATTAAGCGCCTGAGTGAGATTAACGTGTTGCTGGCCATCGGGCTGGTCATCTACGTCACGGTTACGGGCCAGACTGCTTTTCTTCTTGACGCCCTCGTCATGAACATCGGAGACTACGTGTCTTCCTTCCCGGGCATGACGATGGATACGTTTGCTTTCTCTGAGGATCCGGAATCCACCAAGGCCTGGATGGGCGCGTGGACGCTGTTCTTCTGGGCTTGGTGGGTGGCCTGGGCTCCGTTCGTCGGCCTGTTCCTGGCCCGCATTTCCCGCGGACGCACCCTTCGCCAGTTCGTGGTCGGCGTGCTGACCATTCCTTTCCTCTTCATCCTGCTGTGGATGAGCCTGTTCGGTAACACCGCACTGAAGCGCGTGATCGGTGGCGACGATGACTTCGCCAACAGCACTATGGAAAACCCGGAGCAGGGATTCTATTCCCTACTGCAGGACATGAACGGCGGCACCGTGTTGATCGTCCTGTCCACGCTGATCGGCCTGCTGCTGTACATCACTTCCGCCGACTCCGGCGCGCTGGTGACCGCCAACTTCACCTCCAAGATTGAGGATTCCCGCCAGGATGGAGCCAAGTGGTCGCGCATTTTCTGGGCCGTGCTGGTCGGTGTGCTGACGTTGGTCATGCTGCAAATTAATGGCGTCGAAACAGTACAGTCCGCAACGATCGTGATGGGCCTACCGTTCACCATCGTGATCTACCTGATCATGTTTGGTCTGTGGCGTTCGCTGCGATTGGAGAACTACGCGGCCGAAGCGCGCGGGGTGTCCCTGCACGCCGCAATGTCCGGACGTTCCAGTGGTGGAGGGGACAAGCAGACCTGGCGCAAGCGCCTGTCGCGCGCCTCCACCTGGCCGAGCCAAGACAAGGCAAACGAGTACCTGCAGAACGTCGCCCAACCCGCGCTGGAATCCGTCGCTCGCGAGCTGAAGGCAGAGGGGATCGAAACTACGCTGGTGGCCGCCAAGGTACCGAACCTGCCGGTGAACCAACTGGACCTGACCCTCCACCTGGGCGAAGAGCAAGACTTCCGCTACCAGATCTACCCCATGGAGCACCCGGTGCCGAGCTTCACCCGCAGCACCAGCAACGAGGAGAACTACTACCGACTCGAGGTGTTCGACAACACCGGCTCCCTGGGCTACGACATTTACGGTTACACCACCGAGCAGCTGATCGATAACGTCCTGGACCTGTATGAGCGTCACCTGGAGTTCCTGCACATGCAGCGCGACCTTCCGGGAACCTCGGACATGTCCGACGGTGCGGATCCGGTGCGCACCTGGATCGAGGACTAGCCCGACATTCCCGCCCCAACATTCCCGCCCCTGAAGAACCCCAAGAAAGCGAGAAACCCAACCGTGAACACTGCACTGTTCGACCCAACCACCTGCGAGCTGCTGGCCGGAGTGCACAAGAACTCTGGCGCCCCCGCTTCGCTGTTCATCAACGGCCAGTGGGTGCCAGCCGAAGCCGGCGAGACCCGCACGATCATCAACCCCGCCGACAACACCACGGTCGGTGAGGTCTCCGAGGCCTCCGACGTGGACACGGAAAAGGCTATCGCCGCGGCCCGCGCTTCCTTCGACTCCGGCGTTTGGGCCGACGTACCCGCCGTCGAGCGCGGAAAGCTGCTGCTGCAGGTGGCGGCCAAGATCCGCGAGAACAAGGACGTGTTCGCCCGCGCAGAATCCGCCGATACCGGCAAGCGCCTGGTGGAGTCCGAGATCGACATGGAGGACATTGCCAACTCCTTCGAGTACTTCGGCACGTTGGTCCAGCACGAGGCCGGTCGTGTGGTCGATCCGGGTGACGCGAACGTGCGGTCCCGTATTGACGCCGAACCGGTTGGCGTCTGCGGCCTGATCACCCCGTGGAACTACCCGCTGCTGCAGGTGGCCTGGAAGGTGGCACCCGCTCTGGCCGCCGGTAACTCCTTTGTGCTGAAGCAGGCAGAGCTGACCCCGCACACCGCCATGCTGCTAATGAGCATCCTGGATGAGCTGGGCCTGCCGGCCGGCGTGGCCAACCTGATCACCGGCGCAGGCGCGAACTGCGGTAACCCGCTGTCGCAGAGCCCGGACGTGGACATGGTCAGCTTCACCGGCGGTCTTGTCACCGGCAAGCTGATCGCCCGCAATGCGGCGGAGACCGTCAAGCGCGTGGCCCTGGAGCTGGGTGGCAAGAATCCGAACGTCATCTTTGCAGACGCAGACTTCGATGCTGCCGTGGATAACGCGCTCAACGGCGCGTTCGTCCACTCCGGTCAGGTGTGCTCCGCGGGCTCCCGCATCGTGGTGGAGGAATCCATCCACGACAAGTTCGTCGAGGCGCTGGTGGCCAAGGCCGAGCAGATCAAGATCGGTGGCCCGCTGGACGAGGCCGCCGAGACCGGCGCTCTGATTTCCGCCGATCACCGTGACAAGGTCGCCGCCTACGTCGACCACGCACGCGAGCAGGGGGCGAAAATCCTCTGCGGCGGTCGTATTCCGATGGCTGAGGACAACGAGGGCTCCCACTCCACGGGCAACACTGACCTGACCAATGGCGCGTTCTACCTGCCGACCGTCATCGACGGCTGCACCAAGGAGATGGACTGCGTCCACGACGAGGCCTTCGGCCCGACCGTGACGATCGAGACCTTTACCTCCGAGGAAGAGGCCGTGGCGATCGCCAACGACACGGAATACGGCCTGGCCGGCGCCGTGTGGACCTCGGACGCCGGAAAGGCGGAACGGGTTACGCGCAAGCTGCGTCACGGCACCATTTGGATCAACGACTTCCACCCCTACTTGCCGCAGGCGGAGTGGGGAGGAATGAAGCAGTCCGGTAACGGTCGTGAACTCGGCCCCACCGGGTTGGCTGAGTACCAAGAGCACAAGCACGTCTACACCAACATCGCCCCTGCCGTGACTGGTTGGTTTAAGGGCTAAGGCTTCCAGCGCCAGGTGGTTGGTTGCCGACCGCCACCTGGAATGACTGCAACGGAATTCACTGGTGTTGCTCCCGAGTGGGGCGAGGATTTCGGCAAGCAGTAGCCCCTCTAGAATGTGGGGAATGACAGATAGCATCGCTAGCATCATTGCCCGTGAACTCGGAGTAGATACGCCCCGGGTTCAGGCCACCATCGACCTTCTGGACGATGGGGCTACCGTGCCTTTCATCGCCCGCTACCGCAAGGAAATCACTGGCGGTATGGACGACGGCCAGCTGCGTCAATTAGAGCAGCGCCTCAACTACCTGCGCGAGCTCGCCGCCCGCAAGGAAGCGATCCTGAAGAGCATCGATGAGCAGGGAAAGCTGACCGACGAGCTGCGGCAGAAGATCATGGCCGTGGATACGAAGGCGCGCCTCGAGGATCTTTACCTACCGTTCAAGAAATCTCGCCGCACCAAGGCCGCCATCGCCCGCGAGGCCGGTCTGGGCGAGCTAGTCGACAAGCTGCTCGCCGGTGGCAGCCCCGATGTGGCGGAGGACTACGTCCAGGAAGGGTTTGTGGACGCCGCCGCCGTGATGGCCGGCGCCCGTGCCATCGTGGTCGAGGACATTTCCACCGACGCAGATCTGGTGGGGGAGATCCGCGAGGAATACTTCCGCCGCGGCCGCGCGGAATCCACGGTGATCGAAGGGCAGGAAGAACAGGGGCAGAAGTACCGCGATTACTTCGAGTTCGACGAATCCTTTGAGGACCTGCCGAGCCACCGCATCCTGGCGCTGCTGCGCGGAGAGAACGAGGGCGTTCTGCGCGTGAACTTTGCGCCAGGGGAGGACGACGAGTTCTACCAGGGCATCATCGCCGACCGGACTGGACTGCAGCCGCAGGGGGACGACGCGGACAAGTTCCGCGCCGAATGCGTGCGCTTCGGCTGGCGCACCAAGCTGGCCGTCAGCTCCGCGGTGGATGTGCGCATGCGCCTGAAGGAAAAGGCAGATGAGGCCGCCGTGAGCGTGTTCTCTAAAAACCTCAAAGACCTACTGCTGGCCGCCCCCGCTGGTCACCGGGCAACGTTGGGCCTGGACCCGGGGTACCGCAACGGCGTGAAGTGCGCCGTGGTGGACGGCACCGGCAAGGTGCTGGACACGGTGGTGGTCTACCCGCACTCCGGCCAGTGGGATAAGGCGCGGGCAATCCTCAGCGCGTTGGTGAATAAGCACGGCGTGGAGCTGCTGGCGGTCGGTAACGGCACGGCCAGCCGCGAAACCGAGAAGCTGGCGAAGGAGATCGCCGGTCTAGCCGAGGGAACCAAGCCGCAGACGGTTGTTATCTCCGAGGCGGGCGCCTCTGTGTACTCGGCCTCCGAAGTGGCGGCCCAGGAATTTCCGGACATGGATGTCTCGCTGCGCGGTGCGGTCTCCATCGCCCGCCGCCTGCAGGATCCGTTGGCGGAGCTGGTCAAGATCGACCCGAAGTCCATCGGCGTGGGACAGTACCAGCACGACGTGAACCAGACCTTGCTGGCCGCTGGCCTGGATAGCGTGGTCGAAGACGCGGTGAATTCCGTGGGTGTGGACGTGAACCTGGCTAGTGCATCCTTGCTGAACCGGGTGGCGGGCGTTACCCCGACACTGGCGGAAAACATCGTGGCCTATCGCGACGAAAACGGCGCATTTAAGTCCCGCAAGGAGCTGCTGAAGGTGCCGCGCCTGGGGCCGAAGGCCTTCGAACAGGCCGCGGGCTTCCTGCGCATCAATGGCGCGGCCGATCCGCTGGACGGCTCCGCCGTACACCCGGAGGCCTACCCACTGGTGCGCCGCATCGTGGAATCCACCGGAGTGGAGGTTGCCCAACTGGTGGGGAACACCGCCGTGTTGAGCAAGCTGCGGGCCGGGGACTTCGCCGACGATACGTTCGGTATCCCCACGGTCACGGACGTGCTGGCTGAGCTGGACAAGCCGGGGCGTGACCCGCGCCCGACGTTCAAGACGGCTACGCTCGCCGAGGGGATTGAGACCATCAAGGACCTCACACCCGGCATGGTGCTGGAAGGCACCGTGACGAATGTCGCCGCCTTCGGTGCCTTCGTCGACATCGGAGTGCACCAGGACGGCCTGGTCCACGTCTCCGCCATGAGCAACAACTTCGTCAAGGACCCGCACGACGTGGTCAGCTCCGGCGAGGTTGTGAAGGTGCGGGTCGTCGACGTGGATATTCCCCGCAACCGCATCGGCCTGTCGCTACGCCTGCAGGACGAACCCAACGGCCAGCCCAAGCCGCAGAAGGGGGCGGGGCAGAAGCGCAACCCTAGGAAGAAACCCAGCTCCCGAAACCAGGCGCCCCAGGGCAGCATGGCCGCCGCGCTGAAGAACGCGGGATTTGGTAATAACCGCTAGTCGGTGGCATACTACTCAAGTTAATTTCTGTTGTGGGTACGAACCCGTAGGCGCGCGCCACGCGAAAAGCCGCGAGGATCCTCTATCCAGACGAGCAAAAGGATTTCATCCATGCACATTCTAGATAAGGTCGATGCAGCTCAGCTGCGCGACGACATTCCAGAGTTCCGTCCCGGCGATACCCTGGACGTCCACGTCAAGGTTATCGAGGGCTCCAAGTCCCGTCTGCAGGTTTTCCGTGGCGTTGTGATCCGTCGCCAGAACTCCGGCATCCGTGAGACCTTCACCATCCGCAAGATCTCCTTCGGCATTGGTGTGGAGCGTACCTTCCCGGTTCACTCCCCGAACATCGACCACATCGACGTTCTGTCCCGCGGTAAGGTCCGCCGTGCGAAGCTGTACTACCTGCGCGATCGTCGCGGTAAGGCAGCCCGCATCAAGGAGCGCCGCTAACCCTTCACCCCGAAGCGGTACCAACCCAGTCACACTCGTGTGGCTGGGTTTTTTGCTGTTGAGGGCACTGGTATCCTGATTCCTTGTGACTCATCGACAGGATTCGAACGACCCCAACGCAAACCCCGACAAGCGCCCCGAAACGGATTACGTCAACGGTGCGCCGCAAGGCGAGGCTCAGCCGGAGGAGGGGGCGTCACCAAAAAAGAAACAGAAGAAGACCTACCCATGGTGGGTAGAGATGCCGATAATCATCTTGATTACGATGCTGGTGCTCGGCGCCTTCAACAACTTCGTTGGGCGCATGTACCTGATTCCTTCCGAGTCGATGGAACCCACCCTGCACGGCTGCCACGGCTGCACGCCCGACCGCATCTTCGTGAACAAGCTGGCTTACCGCGGGGACAAGAGCCCGGAGCCGGGCGACGTGATCGTCTTCGTCGGCACGGAATCGTGGAATGAGGAATACGTTTCCCGCCGCAGCTCCAACGGCGTGATGCGTGGCCTGCAGAACCTCGGCGCCACGATCGGCATCATTGCACCGGACGAGAACACCCTGGTCAAGCGCGTAATCGCCACCGGCGGCCAGACCGTGCAGTGCCAGGAAGGTGACCCGGGCATCATGGTCAACGGCAAGAAGGTCGACGATTCCTATACAATGAACCCGCCGGTCAACCCGATCGACCCCACCACGGGCTCCAAGGAGTGCCAGGGTGACTACTTCGGGCCGGTGACCGTGCCGGAAAACTCCGTGTGGGTGATGGGCGATAACCGTACGAACTCGCTGGATTCCCGCGCGCACATGGGCGACGAGTACCAGGGCACGATCCCGGAGGAGAACATCGTCGGCGAGGTCGAGTCCATCCTGCTGCCGTTCAGCCGCATCGGCGGCGTGGATTCCCTGCCGATCCAGGGCTAGATCCCAGGCTCGATGGAAAGTGAGCTCATCGCCGCGGGACTGGGGCCAGTCGCCGGAGTGGACGAGGCCGGTCGCGGGGCGTGCTGCGGGCCGATTTCGATCGCAGCCTGCATTCTGCCCGCGGAGCTGGAGAACACGGGGCTAGACCGCCTGACCGATTCCAAGAAGCTGACGGAGAGGACCCGCGAGCGCCTCTACGACGTCATCCGGGACGTCGCCGTTGCCTATTCGATCATCCACATCAGCGCCGAAGACATCGACCGCTTTGGTATTCAGCACGCCAACGTGTCCGGCATGCGACGGGCAGTGGCGGCGCTGGAGGTGCAGCCCGGCTACGTGTTGACGGACGCGGTCAAGGTTCCCGGCCTGCCTATGCCTCACCTGCCTGTGGTGAAGGGCGATCAGATGGCCAAGTGCATCAGCGCGGCAAGCGTGCTGGCAAAGGTTTCCAGGGATCGAGTGTTGCGAACGCTCGACGAGGAATTCCCGGGGTATGGTTTGGCTAGTCACAAGGGTTATGGCACCAAGGCTCACATGGACGCGGTGAGTCTGCACGGTGGCACCCCGTATCACCGCTACAGTTACAAGAACGTGGCTGCTGCGCACCGGCAGTGGCTCGAGGGAAAGGATCGAGGGTAGGTTCGTGAGCGCTGAGGAACTAGACGACTACGAAGCAAACGTCGAGCTGTCGATGTACCGCGAGTACCGCGACGTGGTCAGCCAGTTTTCCTATGTGGTGGAGACCGAGCGCCGCTTCTACCTGGCCAACGCCGTGGAGCTGATCCCGCGCAACTCCGGCGGCGAGGTCTACTACGAGGTCCGCATGTCCGACGCTTGGGTGTGGGACATGTACCGCCCCGCCCGTTTCGTCCGCTACGTGCGCGTGATTACCTACAAGGACGTCAACATCGAGGAGCTCGACAAGCCCGAGCTGCAATTACCGGACTGACCTGCTTTTTCTCTTGTGAACTCACAGCCCAGGGGTTTTCCACAGCCCCCTGGGCTTTTGTTGTTCTTGTTTGTTTAGTGACGCCCCCTTGCGGGGATAATGCCCCACACTTGTGAACCAGGTGCCGACCGTGGGGGTCGGTGCCGGTATCAAGAAGGGGACGCAATGGCGGTAAACAAGCGCGCGGTGGGCGACGCGGGGGAGAGTCTGGCCACCGAGTATCTACAGCGGGCGGGGTACGAGGTGCTGGATCGGAACTTCTATACCCGCTACGGGGAGCTGGACGTGGTGGCGCGGACACCCGAGGACGGCCTGGCTTTTATCGAGGTGAAGTATCGTACCTCGGACTCCGACGGGGGCGGAGTGGCGGCGGTGGGGCCGCGGAAACTGAGGCGGATCCGCACGCTGGCCGGATTGTGGTTGGAACAGAACCGCGAGGGGGTGCAGTTTTCTGGGGGACTGCGCGTGGACGTGATCGATGTTGGTCCCGATGGGGTGCGCGAGCACGTCGAAGGGGTGTGGTGACCAGTGGCCGTGGGGCACGCGCAGTCGATTGCGTTGGAAGGGACACGGCGGACGGTGATCACCGTCGAGTGTGATGTGAGTAGGGGGCTTCCCGGCATCTCGATCGTCGGTATGGGGGATACCGCAGTGGTGCAGGCGAAGGATCGCATCCGTTCGGCGCTGAAGAACTCCGGCGTGGGGTGGCCGGGGTCGCGGACTGTCATGAGCCTATCGCCTGCCGGGTTGCCGAAGCAGGGGGCGGGTTACGACCTGGCGATGGTGTGCGCGATGTTGTCGGCGGTCGCTGACGATGCGCTGGGGGCGGGGAGGCTTTCGGGTGCAGTCCTAGTGGGGGAGCTGGGACTGGACGGGCAGGTCCGTCCGGTGCAGGGGGTATTCGCACTGGTGCTGGCCGCAGCGATGGAGGGCTTTTCCACCGTCGTGGTGCCCGTCGGCAATGAGGCCGAAGCTGCCGAGGCAGCCGCTGCCGTCGACGGATCCATCACTGTCCTGGTCGCCCGCAACCTGGGCGGGGTGATCGACTGGCTGCGCGGTGGGGTGTTGCCGGAAGCGTGCCCGGGGGAGCACGCTGCACCCCGCCCGGTGGGGGATCTGGCGGACGTTCTGGGGCAGCCTGCCGCGTGCCGGGCCGTGGAGGTCGCCGCAGCTGGGGGCCATAACCTGCTGCTGACCGGGCCGCCAGGCAGTGGCAAATCCATGTTGGCCGAACGGTTGCCGGGGATTCTGCCACCGATGACGGACAGCGAGCGCATAGAGGCCGCCAGCGTCCACTCGTTGGCGGGGGTGAAGGGGAACCTGCCGGAGGTACTTGCGGGGCAACGGCCGTTTATCGCCCCACATCACAACGTCACACCGGCGGCCCTGATCGGCGGCGGGCGGATCCCGGTGCCCGGGGCGGTGAGCCTGGCACACCACGGGGTGTTGTTTATCGACGAGGTCGCCGAGGCACGCCGAGATTCCTTGGAATGTCTGCGCGTGCCGATGGAGCAGCGGCGCGTAGAGCTCATGCGGGCGCAGAGGATCTCCAGCTTCCCCGCCGATTTTCAGCTGGTGCTGGCCGCAAACCCCTGCCCATGCGGGGCGGAGCTGCCCATAGATTGCCGCTGCCCGTCGGGCATTCGTAGCCGGTATCAGGCGAAGCTATCCGGACCGCTGCGGGATCGCGTGGACGTGTTCGCAGCCACCACCGGCAGGCCGCAGATCGAGGGGCTCAAAAATTTTGGAGAGCCCAGCGCCACCGTAGCCCAGCGGGTGGCCGAGGCCCGGGATCGTGCCCGACAGCGATGGGGCGCCGCTAGTAACGCGCTGGTGCCCGGAAGAACTTTGCGCCAGGTCGGAGTGGACGAATCCGGCTCGCTACTGCTGGAGGACATGCTGCGCACCGGCACCATCACACAGCGGGGAGTGGACCGCGCCATTCGCGTCGCCTGGACCCTTGCGGACTTGGACCACGCCGCCGCCCCGCATCTGGGCCACATCAGCGACGCGGTCGAACTTTTCGGCGCAGACAGCGAGCTAGCGAGCAGAGAACCGGCGAGCAGAGAACCAGCGGAGGCACAGCGATGACTACTCAAAAAAATTTTTTAGCGTGGGCCTACGTACGGCGAGTCGTTGAGGCCTCCCGCCTGGACGTGCTGGACATACTCTGGCCCGACGGCTGGGATCAGGCCGGCCCCTCCCAGGTACAGGCCGTAGCTGACGCCCTGGCGCGCCGGGCTGGGATCCTGCCCGATGCCCTGGCCGATGCGACCTCCCAGCGCTACGACCACGACCCCAGGGCCGACGCGGAGCTCGCGGCTGCCCGTGGTTGGCGCCTGGTCACTCCAGAGGATGACGAGTGGCCCGCGGAACTGACCGCCAGCTTCGTCCGCATGGCAGATTCGGGCGCCGATCACGATTCTTCCGTCCGTGGCCAGGCTGCCGCTCCTTTTGCCCTGTGGGTGCGCGGCGATATGCGCCTGGACACGGCAGTGCGCCGTTCCGTCACGGTCGTCGGCACCCGCGCGGCCACGCGCTACGGCGAGCAGGTCACCAAGTCCTTCGCAGGAGACCTGGCGGATGCGGGCTTCAGCCTGATCTCCGGCGGTGCGATCGGTATCGACGCACTCGTCCATCGCGCGGCGTTGCAGTCCCAGATTCCGACCCTGGTGGTCATGGCATGTGGCCTTGACGTGCCCTATCCCAAGGCGCACGCGGAGCTGTTCGAGCAGATCGTCGCCGCCGGTGGGCTCCTCATTAGCGAGTATCCACCGGGCACTCCGCCGGCCCGCCATCGCTTCCTCACCCGTAACCGTTTGGCCGCGGCTCTCAGCCAGGCAACCCTGGTCGTGGAGGCGCCCCTGCGCAGCGGTGCACTGAACACCCTGAACTGGGCCGAGGCCTTCGTGAAGCCGACCTTCGCCGTCCCCGGCCCCGTCACCTCGCATGCCTCGCTGGGGTGTCTCGAACGCATCCGCACGTCGCGCGCCACCCTGGCCGTCAGCGCCCGCGACCTCATCGAGGAGCTCAGCCCCCTCGGCGAGCAGATGGCCTTGGGGTTTGGTGCGGAGGATCGCTCCGAGCTGTTGAATTGGGAACATGTCGCGGTTATCGACGCCGCCGCCCTCCCCAGCGGCCGCGGTCCCGAAGGCCGGCTGCCCCAGTTGGTGGAGGCCACCGGTTTGCCCGCGCGCACGGTGATTCGGTGCCTGCGCGACTTGGAGGGGATGGGCAGACTTCGCCGAGAGGCCGATCGCTGGATTAGGGTCGAGTGACCAGCTAGATTGGTCACATGAACAACTCTCGTCCCACTGGCACCACGGCGCCGCTGTGGTCTGCGCTGGACGACTACGAACAGCACCTGCGCCACGTCGTGGGGCGCAGCGAGAACACAATCCGTGCTTACCGACGGGACCTCGACAGCGCTCTGGAGGGTCTGGAACGCATCGAACAATTCGACCTCGACCGCGCCCGAGACGTGCTCGGCTGGGCGGTCGATAACGGCGCCAGCAGGGCCAGCCTGTCCCGTCTGGCCTCCAGCATGCGCGGTTTCGGGGCGTTCCTGGCCCACCGTGGATTCGTGCAGGCCAACCCCGTCGCAGCGCTGAAAGCACCCAAGCCGCAGCGCACGCTTCCGCGCGTGTTGCGGGCCGATCAGGCCGCCGACTTGCTGGACGGCTTGCGCACGGAACCGCAAGATTCCGACCCGCAGAGCATCCGCGACTGGGCGATGGTCGAGCTGCTCTACGCCACCGGTATCCGCGTATCGGAACTCGCGGGGTGCGACGTTGACGATGTGGATTTCTCCAATAACCTCCTCCGGGTCACGGGTAAGGGCAACAAGACCCGGGTTGTGCCCTTCGGCGCTACGGTCTCGGCTGCTTTGGAACAGTGGCTTTCGGCTCGCACCACGATGGCCAAGGGAACCCCGGCACTGTTCGTCGGGACTAGGGGCAAGAGGATCGACCCCCGCCAAGTGCGCACCGTTGTGAACCGCGTAACCCAGGCAGGCCCCGGGCCGCGCCTGTCGCCGCACGGCCTGCGGCACTCCGCGGCCACGGCAATCCTCGAGGGCGGTGCAGACCTGCGGGTGGTGCAGGAGCTGCTCGGCCACGCCAACATGTCCACCACGCAGATCTATACTCACGTGGGCACAGAACGGCTGAAGGCCGTGTTTAACCAGGCGCATCCCAGAGCCTGACCCGCACACTGCCGAGCAAGGTCATCGGGTCGATGTAGGCTCGCTTTCTGCCCTCCAGCCTGGCGCCCCAGGACAGTCCCGGGGATTTGCGGGCGTAGTCGGGCAGGGCAGCGGCATCCGCCAGCACTCCGATGGCCTCGCCCCGGCGGATCTTTTGTCCGGCACGGACGCGGGCGAGTACCGGCTCGTACGTGGTGCGAATGCCATCCGAATGGCTGATCGAGACCACCGGCGTGCCCGCCACCACGCCAGCGAAGGCCACGATGCCACCCCTGCTGGCCACGATCACCTGGCCGGGCGAGGCCTGCAGATCCACGCCGCGGTGCCCGGGCTTCCAGACCGCGTCCGGAATGTCCGCGGCGCGGATCACCTGCGCATCCTTCGCCGAGGGCAGTCGGTGGGAGCGGACGATGCGGGGTAAATCTGATTGAGTCGCTGCAGATTGAGTCGTTGCAGATTGGGGCTCTGCAGATTGGGATAGGGCAGAGGGTGCAGGGGATAACGGAACGCCCGCACAGAAGAAGACCAGTGCAAGAGTGAGGCAGAGGGTGCGGTTAAGCCGTGGGATCATGGTTAAAGATGATGCGTGGGGGCGTCATAAAAAAGAAAGGGCATAGGCGTGAGGTTGTGGATAACTAAAAGTTGTCCACAGGACACGCGCGGGTGGACTTGTTTCAGCAGCGTGAGTGGGGGTAGGGTAGCAGTCGCAGTATGTCCGGGCTCGTCCTCATGCAACTCGCATGTGACATTCACATGGAGGGCAAGCGGTTTCGCGAAGACCGTGGGGTAGAGCAAGGCTACTGACTACGCGTAGATAATTCGCACCCCACACAATGGCTCACCAGCACGGTCCCGCTAACGACGGCGGGCGAACATGGCGAGTCACAGCTACACCGGGGAAGTATCTGCCAGGATGGTGCATAAGCCACGCACGTACAGTGAGTGTCGAGTGCATCGTGAAGAAAACCGTCAAACCCTAAACTTTGAAAGCGAGGAAGGGGCGGCGCCGACCACACGGCCGGCTAGAAGAAATACGCCCCTGTAACACCATGGCTGTTGTTACTATGCGCGAGCTGCTGGACGCTGGTGTCCACTTCGGTCACCAGACCCGTCGTTGGAACCCGAAGATGAAGCGCTTCATCTTCACCGACCGCAACGGCATCTACATCATCGACCTGCAGCAGACCCTGACCTACATCGATGAGGCTTACGAGTTCGTCAAGGAGACCGTCGCCCACGGCGGCAACATCCTGTACGTCGGCACCAAGAAGCAGGCTCAGGAAGCAGTTGCTAACGAGGCTGAGCGTGTTGGCATGCCTTACGTCAACCACCGCTGGCTGGGCGGCATGCTGACCAACTTCCAGACCGTTGCTAAGCGTCTGCACCGCCTGAAGGAACTGCAGGCAATGGACGCAGCTGAGGACGGCTACAAGGGCCGCACCAAGAAGGAAGTTCTGATGCTGACCCGCGAGCGCAACAAGCTGGAGCGCGTCCTGGGCGGTATCGCGGACATGACCAAGACCCCGTCCGCACTGTGGATCGTCGACACCAACAAGGAGCACATCGCTGTCTCCGAGGCGCAGAAGCTGAACATCCCGGTTGTCGCAATCCTGGATACCAACTGCGACCCGGACGTTGTCGACTACCCGATCCCGGGCAACGACGATGCCATCCGTTCCGCAAACCTGCTGACCAGCATCATTTCCTCCGCTGTTGAGGCCGGCCGCCAGGCACGCGCCGAGCGCCAGGAAGCTGCTGCAAAGGAAGCTGCAGGCGACGCTGACAAGGCTCCGGCTGAGGCTGAGAAGACCGAGGCTCCGGCTGAGGCTGAGACCGCCGAGGAAAAGTCTGAGGCATAAGCTGTTGTAGAACAGCTATAAAGCGCCCACCCCCGTATGGGACACAGATTGAATCCCGTGTCCAACGGGCGTGGGCGTTACTTGTAACCTAGGCTGGAAAACAGGACTGAGTTTAGAAACTGTAATTTCAGCCACCATTAGTACTTCCACCAGAAGGAGGATCGCCCCACATGGCGAACTACACCGCTGCAGACGTTAAGAAGCTCCGCGAGATCACCGGCTCCGGCATGATGGACTGCAAGAAGGCCCTGGAAGAAGCCGCAGGCGACTTCGACAAGGCCATCGAGATCCTGCGCATCAAGGGTGCAAAGGACGTTGGCAAGCGCGCAGAGCGCTCCGCTTCCGAGGGCCTGATCGCTATCTCCGGCAACACCATGATCGAGGTCAACGCTGAGACCGACTTCGTGGCAAAGAACGCCGAGTTCATCGAGTTCGCCGACAAGGTAGCTGCAGCAGCTGCCGAGGCCAAGGCAAACTCCCGCGAAGAGCTCGAGGCAGTTGAGGTTGACGGCCAGAAGGCTGTCGACGCACTGCAGCAGCTGTCCGCAAAGATCGGTGAGAAGCTGGAGCTGAAGCGCGCCACCACCATCGAGGGCGACAAGGTTGCTGTTTACAAGCACCACCGCTCCGCTGACCTGCCGCCGGCAGTTGGCGTTCTGGTTTCCTACGAGGGCGACGACGAGGGTGCTGCCAAGGCTGCCGCTATGCAGGTTGCCGCTCTGAAGGCTAAGTACCTGAGCAGCGACGAAGTTCCGGCCGAGACTGTTGCCAAGGAGCGCGAGATCGCCGAGGCTACCGCTCGCGAGGAGGGCAAGCCGGAGAAGGCTCTGCCGAACATCATCGAGGGTCGCCTGAAGGGCTACTTCAAGGACGTTTGCCTGCTGGATCAGCCGTCCGTCACCGAGTCCAAGAAGTCTGTTAAGCAGGTTATGGACGAGGCCGGCGTGACCCTGAAGGGCTTCAAGCGCTTCGAGGTTGGCCAGGCTTAAGGTCTGCACACTCCGAAAATTTTTTCGGCAGAGGCTCCGGCACACGAATGGGTGCCGGGGCCTCTTTTGTGTGTGCGGGTGGGGTATTATGACCACCAGTGCCAAACACGTCTACCTCAAGGAGCAAACCCCGGTGAGTACAGCCGAAAACCGCGAAGGCTACAAGCGCGTTATGTTGAAGCTGGGGGGTGAGATGTTCGGCGGAGGAAAGGTCGGCATCGACCCCGACGTCGTTCAGAACGTCGCACGGCAGATCGCGGAAGTCTCCAAGTCCGGCGTAGAAGTAGCCGTGGTTATCGGCGGCGGTAACTTCTTCCGCGGTGCCGAGCTGCAGCAGCGCGGCCTGGAGCGCTCCCGCTCCGACTACATGGGAATGCTCGGCACGGTGATGAACTGCCTGGCTCTACAGGACTTCCTGGAGCAGGAGGGCGTGGACTGCCGCGTACAGACCGCCATCCAGATGACCCAGGTCGCAGAGCCCTACTTGCCTCTGCGCGCACGCCGCCACCTCGAAAAGGGACGCGTGGTTATCTTCGGTGCAGGCATGGGCATGCCGTACTTCTCCACCGACACCACGGCCGCCCAGCGTGCCCTGGAAATCGGCTGCGAGGTCCTGCTGATGGCCAAGGCCGTCGACGGCGTGTACAGCGACGACCCGCGCACCAACCCGGACGCGGAGCTGTTCCACGAGATCACCCCATGGGAGGTCATCGAGAAGGGCTTGAAGGTCGCAGACGCCACCGCGTTCTCCCTCTGCATGGACAACAAGATGCCGATCCTGGTGTTCAACCTGCTTACCGAGGGCAACATCGCCCGCGCGGTCGCCGGCGAGCGCATCGGCACCTTGGTCGACAGTAACGTCCGCACCAGCTAGCCATACAAGCGGGTCACTCAACACTTTCCCCACCGTAGACTGGTAAATTCTTAAACATGATTGACGATATTCTGCTTGAATCCGAAGAGCGCATGACTAGCTCTGTGGAGCACGCTCGCGAAGACCTGACGACCATTCGTACCGGTCGCGCGAACCCGTCGATGTTCAACGGCGTGGTAGCCGAGTACTACGGGGTTCCCACCCCGATTACCCAGATGGCCACCATCAGCGTGCCGGAGGCCCGCATGCTGCTGATCAAGCCCTACGAGCAGTCCACCATGGGAGAGATTGAGAACGCTATCCGCAACTCCGACTTGGGCGTCAACCCCACCAACGACGGCCAGGTGCTGCGCGTAACCATTCCGCAGCTCACCGAGGAGCGCCGCAAGGAAATGGTCAAGATGGCCAAGTCCAAGGGCGAGGACGCGAAGATCGCCATCCGCAACATCCGCCGCAAGGGCATGGAGCAGCTGGGCAAGATCCAGAAGGACGGCGAGGCCGGCGAGGACGAAGTCCGCGCGGCGGAGAAGGATCTGGAGAAGATCACCCACAACTACGTCGAGCAGGTCGACGCCCTGGTGGAGGCCAAGGAGAAGGAACTGCTCGAGGTCTAAAGAGGACCTCCTCGGCGCAAGAAAGGTTCTGTACTCATCGTTGCTCGCCCGAAGCCCAAGAACAGCGCCGGCCGCGACCTAAAGCAGGCAATCGCGGTCGGCGTGTTCTTGGGCGCCATCGCAATCGGGGGGCTGTTCACGCCCTTCGCCTGGTATCCGCTGGTCGCCCTGGCTCTGTCCCTGGCAGTGTACGAAGTGTGGCGCCGACTGTACGAGGCCGGATACGTACTGAACCTGCCGGTCCTGATCCTGGGATCTCAGGTGATCGTGTGGCTGTCGTGGCCATTCGGGCCGACGGGCGCGCTGGGAGGGTTCGTCATCAGTGTTCTGCTGGTGATGGTCACGCGCCTGTTTCACCACGGCCGTTCTTCGCCGCCGCATAACTATCTGCGCGACACGGCGGTCGGCATTTTCCTGCTGACGTGGATACCCCTGTTCGGTAGTTTCGCCGCCATGCTGTCGCGCATGCAACGCGATCACATTGACGGCTGGGCCTTTATCGTCACTTTTATGCTGTGCGTCGTCGGTTCCGACGTCGGTGGTTATATCGCGGGCGTGCTCTTCGGCTCGCACTCGATGGCTCCCGCGGTGAGCCCGAAGAAGTCCTGGGAAGGCTTTGTCGGCTCGCTGGTTTTGTCCACCGCCATCGGCGTGGCGTGTGTGACTCTGCTGCTCTCCGGCCCGTTCTGGGTGGGGCTACTGTTGGGTCCGGGGCTGGCTTGCTGCGCTACCCTCGGCGATCTTGTGGAGTCGCAGTTCAAGCGCGACCTAGGCATCAAGGACATGTCAGGCATGCTGCCGGGCCACGGCGGTTTGATGGATCGCCTGGACGGCATGTTGCCGTCGGCGATGATCACCTGGGTGGTGCTGAATATGCTGAGCGGCGTGTAGCCCCCTAGCGGGTGACCTGCTTGCGCAGCTGGATGATGCGCACGCCACCGACCAGCGCCATAATTAGCGCGCCGACGATCGCGGCAATCAGCATGCCCACGCCGATCGGGAAGGTCATCGTCCAGCCCAGCAGCTGCAGCTCCACGGACTCCTGATTCTGCAGGATGAACACCAGCAGCAGGATCAGCAGCAGCACACCCACAATCAGGCCGACCCACGTCGTGCCTGCCAGCGACTTCTGTACTTCGCGGTGCTCTTCGGGGTTCTTTGGTGTTGACGCCACCGGCTCCACCCCAGCCGGCGGTCCCTGCACTGGCTCGTTGCCAACGGGCTGAGCGTTGTTCTCTGGCATGGGTGGGCGGTTCATATTGTCGTTCATACCTCCCATTCAACGGCATATCCGGGCGCACTTCAGATTTTGGCAATGTGAGGGTTACCCCCGGTACGTGCAATAATGGGCGCATTATGGCTACACCAGTGAAACTTCAGTTCGCCGCGCCTAAAAGGGGCATGCCGCCTGCACACATGGCGGATCTAGATCAGGAAACTCTGCAGCAGAAGGTCCAGGAGCTCGGTTTGCCGAAGTTCCGGGCCGACCAGATTCGGCGTCAATACTACGGGCGCCTGCAGGGCGACCCGATGGAGATGACGGACCTGCCAGAGGCGAAGCGAGCGGCGGTGAAGGAGGCGCTGTTCCCCGAACTGATGCGCCCGCTGCGCAACATGGAGGCCGACGACGGCGAAACGCGCAAGACGCTCTGGCAGCTGCACGACGGCACGATGCTGGAGAGCGTGCTGATGCGCTACCCGGGGCGCGCGACGCTGTGCATTTCCTCCCAGGCTGGCTGCGGAATGGCCTGCCCGTTCTGCGCTACCGGTCAGGGAGGACTGGACCGTAACCTCTCCGTCGGCGAGATGGTGGAGCAAGCCCGTGCCGCCGCCGTGGCTATGCGCGACGGAGAAGTCGATGGGGAAGAGGGGCGTCTGTCCAACATCGTGTTCATGGGCATGGGCGAGCCGCTGGCGAACTACAAGCGAGTGGTGGAGACCATCCGTAAGGTGTCGGCCCCCGCGCCGGATGGATTCGGCATTTCTCAGCGCAACATCACCGTCTCCACGGTGGGGCTGGCTCCGGCGATCCGCAAACTGGCGGACGAGGATATGAAGGTGCGCCTCGCGGTCTCCCTGCACACCCCCGATGACGAACTGCGCGATGAGCTAGTTCCGGTGAACAACCGCTGGTCGGTGGAGGAAGTGCTGGATGCCGCGCGCTACTACGCGGATACTTCCGGGCGCCGCGTATCCATTGAATACGCCCTGATCCGAGATATGAACGATCAGGATTGGCGTGCCGACCTCTTGGGCAAGAAGCTGCGCGGAGCGCTGGGCTCGAAGGTGCACGTTAATGTGATTCCACTGAACCCGACTCCGGGCTCCAAGTGGGATGCGTCCCCGAAGGAACGCCAGGATGAGTTCGTCCGCCGCGTGGAGGCCCAGGGCGTGCCGTGCACCGTGCGCGATACGAAGGGCCAGGAAATTGCTGCGGCCTGTGGCCAGCTAGCGGCGGAAGAGCGCTAGGAAGACTAGCGCGCGACCGTCGTCGGGTCGATGTTCTGAGCGCGCAGTTCGTCGTCGCTCAGGTTGGAGTATGCACCGGTCAGGTTCAGCTGGTCAGCGGACCATACCGGCTCGACGTGGCCTTCCGGCTTGTTGCGCGCGGTGACGGTCTTGCGCTGCTTGAACTTCGGGGTAGCCAGCCACAGGCCCAGGCCGACGAATACCACGACGGCCAGGACGATCAGCCAGATGTTCTCAACATTGCCCTTGTGGTTGCCGAACAGCATGCCCAGCAAGAACAGGCCGCCGATCACACCGGCAGTAATGATTCCGCGACGCGGAAGCTCGCTCCAGCCCCAAGCCGCAGACGGTACGTCCGCGGTGGATACGCCGTTGTAAACTTCAGCTTCCTTAGAGTGGTGCGCCACCGTTTCCTCCTGAATGTCAAAAGAATTCTATCTCTCGTATTTTGACACACCCGACCCCAATTGTCCCTATCCGCGCGCGGGGAATGGCAGGAAAATACCTACTTTGGGTGGGGATGTGCGGGCGTCCCAAAGAAAAGAAATAGAATAGGCCGCGTGAAAACGCGTGTAGTAGTTCTAGGCAGTACCGGCTCCATAGGCACCCAAGCTTTGGAGGTGATGGCGGATAACCCGGAGCGTTTCGAGCTCGTCGGGATTTCCGCGCACGGATCGAAGCCGGAGCTGCTGGCGGATCAGGTGCGCCAGTTCGGATTGGAGCTCAGCCACGTGGCGGTGGCCTCCGAGCGGGCAGCTGAGTGGCTGGACGGGGAGATCGGCGGGGGACGTTGCATCCGCGGCAAGGATTCCGCCCGCGAGTTGGTTGAGGCGCTCGGGCCGGGGCTCACCGAGAACGACGTGATCCTCAACGCCCTGGTGGGGTCGTTGGGCCTGGACGCCACCCTGGCCGCCTTAGGAACGAAGGCGAAGCTGGCACTGGCGAACAAGGAATCCCTCGTGGCCGGTGGGCAGCTGGTGCTCGAGGCCGCGGCGGAAGGGCAGCTGATTCCCGTGGACTCGGAGCACTCCGCGATGGCTCAGTGCCTGCGCTCCGGGCGGGTGGATGAGGTCGACTCGCTGGTGCTGACCGCCTCCGGTGGCCCCTTCCGCGGCTACACCCGCGCGCAGCTGGAGGATGTCACCCCGCTGCAGGCCGCCAACCACCCGACCTGGTCGATGGGCCAGATGAACACGCTGAACTCCGCGACGATGGTCAACAAGGGGCTGGAGCTGATCGAGGCCAGCCTGCTGTTCGGCATTCCCGCCGAGAAAATCGACGTGACCGTCCATCCGCAGTCCATCGTCCACTCCATGGTCACCTTTATCGACGGGGCGACGATCGCCCAGGCCTCCCCGCCGTCGATGAAGCTGCCGATCTCCCTGGCCCTTGGCTGGCCAGATCGCATTGCCGATGCCCAGCCGAAGCTGGACTTCTCCTCGGCCGCGGATTGGCATTTCGAGCCGCTGGACGACGACGTCTTCCCGGCCGTCACGCTGGCACGCCAGGCCGTCACTGCCGGCGGAACGATGCCCGCGGTCTATAATGCAGCGAACGAGGAAGCGGCCGTCGAGTTCCTGAACGGCAGGCTGAGCTTCCCCCGCATTGTGGATACTGTGGCGGCCACCATGGAGGCTTGCCAACACCTGTCCGCCGAACCCAACGACCTGGAAGATGTGCTGGCAGCGGAGCGCGAAGCCCGCGCCAAGGCGCATGAAAGGATGGCCACGTGGCTTTCGGACTAGGGGTAGTTCTTTTCGCCCTAGGCATCGCCGTCTCTATTGCCCTGCACGAGGCCGGGCACCTCATCGCAGCCCGCATGTCGGGTATGCGCGTGCGGCGCTACTTCATCGGCTTCGGACCGACGATCTTTAGCTTCCGCAAGGGGCACACCGAATACGGCCTGAAGGGTGTCCCCCTGGGTGGTTTCTGCGACATCGCCGGCATGACGAAGCTGGACGAGATGACCGACGAGGAGCGCCCATACGCCATGTACGACAAGCCGGCGCACCGGCGCATCTTCGTCATGCTTGGCGGCATCATCATGAACATCGTCCTGGCCCTGGGCATCCTCTACGGCGTGGCCTTGGCCTGGGGATTGCCGGACCGCAGCGTGGTGTTCACTCCCACCGTCGAATCCACCCAGTGCGCACCGGCGAAGCAAAATTCGGACGGCACGCTCGCCAAGTGCTCGGGCGACGGCCCGGCGGCGGAGTCCGGCGTCCAGACCGGCGACACCTTCCTATCCGTCAACGGCGAAGAAACAAAGGACTTCCGGGCCTTCACCAAGGCCATCGCCGACGAGGCGAAGCACGCGGCCGACAACGGCAAGAAGGTCGGCGACCGCATTACGGTGCCCGCCGTTGTAGATCGCGAAGGTAAGCACCAGAACCTCGACCTGCAGATCGAGCTGGTTGAGCGCCTGAACTCCGCCGGCAACACCATGACCTCCGGCGCTGTCGGCATCAGCGCAAAGCGGCCGAAGTTCGTCATCAACCAATACAACCCGGCTAGCGCGGTGGGCGGCACGCTGTCCTTCACCGGGGGAATGGTCAATGACACGTTCCATGGCCTCATCGAGCTGCCACAGCGCGTGCCGGGTGTGGTCGCGTCCATCTTCGGTGGCCACCGCGCCGACGATTCCCCGATGAGCGTGGTCGGCGCCTCCCGCGTCGGCGGCGAGCTGGTGCAGTACCAGCAGTGGATGAGCTTCCTCATGACCCTGGCGAGCCTGAACCTCTTCCTCGCCGCCTTCAACCTGGTGCCACTGCCACCGCTGGACGGCGGCCACATCGCCGTGGTGATCTACGAGAAGATCCGCGACTTCTTCCGCCGCCTGCGCGGTAAGCAGCCGGGTGGCCCCGCCGATTACACCAAGCTGATGCCTCTGACCTACGCGGCCACGGCAGTGTTGTTGGTGTTCGGCATTATCGTCATCGTCGCTGATGTAGTTAATCCGATACGTATTTTCTGACGCCCACATCTGCGCGCCTGCAACGACGCGTAGAATTGTTGAAGGTTCAACGGCATTCACAACTGAAAGGTTTGTCTTCGTACATGTCTGGTATTTCCCTGGGTATCCCCGACGGTCCGCCCCCGGTCCTGGCTCCGCGCCGTAAGACCCGCCAGCTGATGGTCGGCGGGGTAGGGGTGGGCAGTGATCACCCGATCTCGGTGCAGTCGATGACCACGACGAAGACGCACGACGTTAACGCGACGTTGCAGCAGATCGCTCAGCTGACCGCCTCCGGCTGCGATATCGTCCGCGTGGCGTGCCCGAAGACGGTGGATGCCGAGGCGCTGCCCGCCATCGCCGCCAAGTCACCGATCCCGGTCATCGCGGACATTCACTTCCAGCCGAAGTACATCTTCAGCGCCATCGACGCGGGCTGCGCGGCCGTGCGCGTGAACCCTGGCAACATCAAGGAGTTCGACGGCCGGGTCAAGGAGGTAGCTAAGGCTGCCGGGGATGCAGGCATTCCGATCCGTATTGGCGTCAATGCCGGTTCGCTGGATAAGCGCATCATGGAGAAGTACGGCAAGGCCACGCCCGAAGCGCTGGTCGAGTCCGCGATGTGGGAGGCCAGCCTGTTCGAGGAGCACGGCTTCGGCGACATCGCCATCTCTGTGAAGCACAACGACCCGGTCGTGATGGTGGAGGCCTACCGCCAGCTGGCCGCGCAGTCTGACTACCCGCTGCACCTCGGCGTGACGGAGGCCGGCCCGGCCTTCCAGGGCACCATCAAGTCCTCCGTCGCCTTCGGCGCGCTGCTGGCCGAGGGCATCGGCGACACGATCCGCGTGTCCCTGTCCGCCGATCCAGTCGAAGAGATCAAGGTCGGCGACCAAATCCTGCAGTCGCTGAACCTGCGCCCCCGCAAGCTCGAGATCGTGTCTTGCCCCTCGTGCGGTCGCGCGCAGGTGGATGTGTACAAGCTGGCCGACGAGGTCACCGCTGGCCTGGAAGGCATGGAGTTCCCACTGCGCGTGGCCGTCATGGGCTGCGTGGTGAATGGCCCGGGCGAGGCCCGCGATGCCGACCTGGGCGTGGCCTCCGGTAACGGCAAGGGGCAGATCTTTGTGAAGGGCGAGGTCATAAAGACCGTGCCCGAGGATCAGATCGTGGAGACCCTCATCGAAGAGGCCATGCGCATCGCCGAGGAAGAAGGCCTGGAGGCCGTCGAGGGCCAGAAGGCCGACGTTCGCGTGACTAAGTAGTCACGGGCGCTGCCTCGCTGGCCTTGCCGTCCACCAGCTCGATGCGGCGATCCAGCGTGGCCAGCTGCTCCTGGTCGTGGGACACGTACAGCACGGGGGTGTTGCGCTCGCGTGCCAGATCCACGATCAGCTCCGTGACGTGCTGCGCGTTGGTGGTATCCAGCGCCGCGGTCGGCTCGTCGACCAGCAGTAGCGCCGGGTCGTTCATCATTGCGCGCGCCAAGTTAACGCGTGCCTGCTGGCCACCGGAAAGCTCGGAGACCTTCGCGTTCTCTCGCCCTTCCAGGCCCACTTCCTTGAGCATGTGCTCGGCTTTCTCTTCTTGCTGACGCCACACTTTTCCGCTGATACCGAATGGCTTATCCAGGCGGCTCATCACCATTAGCTGTTCCTTGGCGTTCAGTGCGGGCAGGAGGTTCGGCTGCTGAAACACAATGCCCAGGTGGCGGCGGCGGATCTCGGCGGCCTGGCGACCCGACACAGTACCGAGCTCCAGTGTCTCCTCGCTGTGCAGGGTGGCCGACCCGCTGGTGGCGGTTTCCAGGCAGCCGATGATGGACAGCAGGGTGGACTTACCGGAGCCGGAGGGGCCGGTGATGCCGACGACTTCGCCGGGATCCACGTTGAAGCTGACGTCGCTCAGCAGGTTGCGCTTGGTGGTTCCGTCGGTGATCTCCAGGGAGATGTTCTTGACTTCGAGTGCGGGGAAGTTCATGAGTTCATTGCCTTTCGCGGATTGACCTTCATAACGGGGATGATGGACAGGCCAGCGCCGAGGAGGCCTGCGGCCAGCAGCATGCCGGCGGGGACGAGGGTGGTGTTGGCAGTGACCTCCATGGGGATTCCATCCAGGAACCCACCGACGCCGACGGTCATCAGGGTGCCCGCCGCGATGCCCACGATCAGGACAACCAGCGCCTGGCCGACCGCGTCGGTCAAGATGTTGGAGCGCGTGCCGCCCAGCGCGACCGTGATGGCCACGCCTCGTAAGCGCTGCATCGTCCACACGGTGAAGAAGGCACCTAGAACCAGGGCGGAGATGACGTAAAGCAGCACGATCATGAGGTTCAGCGACGACTGTTCGCCCTTGTAGGAGGCGCTAGCGTTTAAGGCCTCCTTGCCCTTCAGCATGATCGCCCCGTTGATTGGTTCTGCGTCGCCGGCAACTACGCCGAAGGCGGAGGCGCCGGGCAGGTCCTTTACCTCATCGGTACTCATCCAGTGGATGGGCTGATGCTCTAGGTAGAGGTCCTCGCTGGGCTTCTCGCCCTCGTAGGACATCGCAATGAACGGCTGACCTTCCGTATCCTTCGAGCGGGCCATCGTGACGACCTCTCCGCCACGGCTCTCAACGGCGCTGGCTTGGGCGTCACTAAGAGAACCCGTACTTAGGTTCACAGTGCCGCCGGCATCGTTGAGCACGAGTTGACGGTCGCTTCCGACCTTGTGCTGCAACGCGGAGGCGGACTGGAAGCTCAGACCTGCAGACAGGGAGCTTAGGAGGGTGACCATCGCGGTGATCAGAAGGACGGTGGTGATAATAAGCGCCGTCTTACCGCGGGATACGCGCAGTTCGCGGATCCCTTGAAACATAAAGCCCCGGACGGGGGTTAACGACTTATTACTTAGCATGGCTCCTATTCTTCGCGCGGAGAAGAAGGAACACATCGGGCAAAGTAGTAGTCTTCGACTCATACTTTTGGTGGAGGTGCGCTGCACCTTGCGGCCGTTAGACTTGGGGACAATCATGATTCACACATCAAAGTCGACCGCCAAGTCGAACAAGGTCATTGCGCTGAACCGGGCGTGGGTCTACCTGGGCATGGGGCTGCACCTGCTGATGGCCCTGCTGATGGCGGTGACCGTCATCCGCGACGGATGGTCGTGGAATGCCGCGGCGCTGTGCTTCATCTACGTCATGGGGCTGTGGCTGCGCCCCAGGTGGCTGTGGTTGACGCTGGTGATCGCCGCCTGGGCGTGCCTGCTGTTGGTGGCCCCAAGTGCTGCGTTTATGGCATTTGCGCTGTTCTTCCTGTGCGTCGGCGTGCTGCCCATGTGGCCGGCGATCGTGTGCAACACAGTGGTCACCGTGTTGTCTATCTACCACAGCGGGGAGGCCTTGGGGCCGATCGTCGCCGCGGTGGTCGCGACGGTTGTCGGCTTAGGCTTCAAGGAGCTGCGCGACGAAGCCAGCGCCCGGGAAACTGCCAGCCGCCTCGCCGGCGAAATGGACGAACGCACCCGTCTGGCAGGGGAGATCCACGACACGGTCGCGCAGGGCTTGAGTTCCATTCACATGATCCTGCAGGCCGTGGAGAAGCGCGTCGATGACCCCGAAATCCTGGAGGATCTGCGGCTGGCGCGCACCACCGCCGAAGACAACCTGGCGGAAACTCGCCGCATTATTGCCGCGCTGCAGCCCGGACCGCTGGTCGGCGGAGACCTGCCCATCGCTCTGGCCCGCGTGTGTTCGGGCACCCCGCTGGGCGAGGCCTTAAGCTTCGACGTCGAGGGCGATCCCTACGACCTGGACGAAAAGGTGGAACAGGAGCTCACGCGCATCACCCAATCGCTCGTGTCTAACGTGGTGAAGCATTCGGGGGCCACGCGCGCCCGCGTGACCCTGACCTACCAGGACGACATGCTGAGCCTCGATGTGGTGGACAATGGCCGCGGAATGGACGCAGAGCAGGTGAGCCTGTCGCCCGTCGGCCTGGCGGGCGTCCGCCGTCGCGCTAATCTAATCGGGGCAACCATGCACGTGGAGAGCTCCCCAGGAGCCGGGTGTGGCGTTTCCATCCAAGTGCCGATGCGTTAGGAGCTGACTATGCCAGACCAACTTCGTGTGCTGATCTGCGATGATCACCCCGTTGTGCGCGCCGGAATCGAAGCCATGCTGCGGGGCACCGGGGACGTGGAGGTCGTCGCCTCCGTCGGCGAACCCGAGCGGGCCGTCGCTATCTGCGAGATGGAACGCCCCGACGTTGTACTGATGGATCTGCGCTTCGGCGAAGGCCCCGGCAGCGAGGGCGCCGAGTCCGGGGGAGTGCGCGCCACCCGCGCCATCCGCACGCAGCGGCCCGCCCCGCAGGTGCTGATCCTGACGAACTACTCCACCGACAGCGACGTGCTGGGCGCCATTTCCGCAGGCGCGGTCGGCTACCTGCTGAAGGACTGCTCTCCGGAGGAGCTCGCGGAGGGTATCCGCCAAGCCGCCCGCGGCCAGACCGTGATGAACAAGAGCATCATCGGCAAGCTCCGCGGCCGCCTGGCCAACCCCTTCGAATCGCTGACTAACCGCGAGCAGGAGGTGCTTACCCTGGCCAGCCACGGCAAGTCGAACCGCGCCATCGCCAAGGAGCTGATTCTTACAGAGGCGACCGTGAAATCCCACATGGCGCACGTATTTTCCAAACTCAATGTGAAAAACAGAACAGCTGCCGTCGCCGTGGCGCGGGAACGCGGAATCATCGATTAACCCTGCTAACCTCTGTGCCTATGCGCACCCCCACTTTTTCCCTCAGCTCCGCCACCCGACGGAGTATCACCGCGGCCGTCACTACGGCAGGGCTAGTGCTGGGGGCTGCGGCTTGTACGCCGAAACCGGATGTTGCTGATGACGCCGCCCAGGCCTTTCTTTCTGCCCTTTCCACACCGGGGGAGGCTTCCGTAGCTGGCGGGGAGACCGATAACCCCGATAAGGCGTCCCAGGCCATTGACCAGGTGTGGAAGTCCCTGCAGGCCGAGGGGCTGCGGACGGAACTGAAGAACGTCAACTCCAAGGACAACCAGGCCACCGCCCAGTACTCGATGCACTGGCAGCTGCCGGGTGGCCGCGATTTTTCCTATGACTCGTCCATGAGTCTGACCCGCACCGGCGACGACTGGTCCGTGCGTTGGCAGCCGGCTGTGCTGCACCCGGAGCTCGGCGCGAATCAGCACCTGGAGCTGCGTAGCGTGCCAGCGCCGGTGGCGAACGTCGTGGGCTCCGATGGTGCGGTGTTGCTGAAGCCGGGTACCCAGTACCGCATCCTCGTGGACACGAAGAAGGTGGCCAGCGTACTTGGAACGATGCGCCGCATCGCCGGTGAACTCGACGCCCTGCGTGCGGGCGACAAGTCCGTGCCCGCCATCAACCCCGAAAAGAAGGCCGAGGAAGCCGACGGGGTGGACGGCGAGTACTCCGTCGTGAGCGTCAACCAGGCTCAGGGCAAGCGCTTGCAGGAAGTCCTCGGCAACATCGAGGGCGTCCGCATGAACGAAGAGCCCGCTTTGGTGCGCCCCGATCCTTCCTTTGCCCCGGACATCATGTCGCGCGTGAGCAGCGTGGTGGAAAAGGACCTGCAGGGCGTCAACGGCTGGAAGGTCGTCGCCGCCACCAACGAGGGTAACGAGGTTGCCCAGGTCGGCGGCGAGGAAGCGAAGTCCGCGCCGAGCGTGCGCGTCTCCCTGTCCCGCAAGGTGCAGGAGGCCGCCCAGAAGGCCGTGAATACCCGCGCCGACTCGAAGGTGATGATGGTGGTCATGCGCCCATCGACCGGCGAAGTGCTGGCCGTCGCGCAGTCGGCAAAGGCCGACGAGGACGGCAACACGGCTCTCATGGGCCAGTACCCGCCGGGCTCGACGTTCAAGATGCTCACCGCATACGCCGGCTTGCAGAAGCAGGGGCTTACTCCGGATTCGATCGTTGATTGCCCCGGAACTCAGGACATCGGCGGACGCGTGGTGACCAACTACAACGGTTTCTCGCTGGGCAGCACCCCTCTGGAAGATGCCTTCGCCAAGTCGTGCAACACCACCTTCGCGGACATCTCGACCAAGCTAAAGCCGGGCGAGTTGAAGGACGTCGCAGCGCAGTTTGGTCTCGGCGCGGACTACGACATCGAGGGCCTGGAGACCATCACCGGCTCCGTACCCGAGGGCGAGACGATGCTCGACCGCACCGAAGCCGGCTACGGCCAGGGCCTCGACCTGGCCAGCCCCTTCGGCATAGCCTTGGTCGCTTCCGCTGTGGCAGCCGGCAAGGTGCCCACCCCGTACCTCATCGCCGGCGACAACCACCACACCGAGGCGAATAACGACGAGGCCAAAAAGGACGCCAAGAAGAAGCTGGATCCGAAAGTCATTCAAGAACTCCGCCGCATGATGCGGGCAGTAGTGACCAATGGCTCGGGCTCCGGGGTGGCTGGCGCCGGAGAGGTCTACGCCAAGACCGGTGAGGCGGAAATCAATGAAGGTTCTCACAGTTGGCTAGCCGGATACCGCGGCGACCTGGCCTTTGCGACTCTCATTGTGCTCGGCGGCGGATCCGAGCACGCTACCGCCGTGACTGCCGATTTCTTTAAGAACCTGGATGGCCCGGGCGCGGAGGCGGAAGGGCGTCAAGAGTAGAATAAGGACCCATGACTCGAGCACCATTGACCCCCGGTAACCCCACGCCCATCCGTAACGTCCCGACCAACATCGAAAGGCCAGAGTACGCCTGGAAGGACAGCGTGCAGGAGAACATCGGCGAGCCGTGGGTGCAGACGCCTGAGACTATCGAAAAGATGCGTGAAGCTAGCCGCATCGCCGCCGACGCACTGCAAGCCGCCGGGGCTGCCGTCGCCCCCGGTGTGACCACCGACGAAA
Organism: Corynebacterium jeikeium; assembly: GCF_000738265.1. Lineage (GTDB taxonomy): Bacteria > Actinomycetota > Actinomycetes > Mycobacteriales > Mycobacteriaceae > Corynebacterium > Corynebacterium macclintockiae. The sequence goes on along the minus strand of NZ_JFCQ01000029.1, from coordinate 314,225 downwards.
TTGACCGGGTGGCGCACGAATACATGTGCGACCACGGCGCGTACCCCTCCACCCTCGGCTACCGGCACTTCCCGAAGTCCTGCTGCGTGAGCCTCAACGAGATCATCTGCCACGGCATCCCCGACAGCACCGTTATTCAGGACGGCGACATCGTCAACATCGACGTCACCGCTTACAAGAACGGTGTGCACGGCGATACCAACGCGACCTTCCTAGCTGGCGACGTCTCCGAGGAGCACCGCCTGCTGGTCGAACGCACCGAAAAGGCCATGTGGCGCGGTATCAAGGCCGTCAAGCCGGGCCGCCAGATCAACATCATCGGCCGCGTGATCGAGAGCTACGCCAAGCGCTTCGGCTACAACGTCGTGGAGGACTTCACCGGCCACGGGGTGGGCCCGACCTTCCACAACGGCCTTGTTGTGCTGCACTACGACCGCCCGACCATGTACACCGACCTGCTGGAACCGGGCATGACCCTGACCATCGAGCCGATGATCAACCTCGGCGGCCTCGACTACGAGGTCTGGGACGACGACTGGACCGTCCAGACCAAGGACCGCCAGTGGACCGCGCAGTTCGAGCACACCCTCGTCGTTACCGAGGACGGCTACGAGGTTCTCACGATTCCCAGCGAGTCCTAGCCCGACCGACTAACCTCCCAGAAGTATGGGAGACAAAACTACACCTCTGGGGCCCGGCCCTGTACCGCGCAAGCAGCACCTGCGCCGCCTCGGCCCATTCGGCGCCTTCGCCACGCGCATCGGGGCCCGCATAACCAAGAAGAAGAACCTCGGGGTGTTCGCCACCATCGGCCGCGCCCCGCGGTTGTTCTTTTTCTGGCTGCTGTACGGCGGCTCGATGATGCCCTTCGGTTACCTTTCGCGCGTCGAAACCGAAATGATCATCCTCCGCGTCGCCTACCTGCGCGGCAGCGCCTACGAAGCCGACCAGCACCGTGCCCTCGCCGCACGGGTTGGGGTTAAACGTATTGACGCCCTATTCCAGCCCGACCACGGCTTCACCGGCCGTCACGGCACCTTGCTGGATGCAGCCGAGCAGCTGGTCCGCGACCGTGGACTGACCGCCGACATGGCCCAGCGCGTGCGGGATCTGCTGAGCGAACGGGAGCAGGTTGCGTTCGTCATGCTAGTCACCAACTATGACGGTCTGGCCACGGCGCTGGACGTCATGGGAGTCCCAGTCGACGAGCCGCGCTAGGCTGCCCGTCGACGATTCTCCGCTCGCTGGGCGAAGGTTTCCCGGCCCAGTGGCCCGTTGGGAGCCGTCATCACCGTGTGCCCGTCGCCGTGGCTCGTCCAGGTCTCGTTGCCGTCGGGATGGATGGTGACGTCCCAGGAGCCAGTCGTCTTCGCGTTGTGGTGCTTGGCGCACAGGCAATGCAGGTTTGACGTCGCCGTTGGCCCTCCTGCCTGCGGGTTTTCATGGTTATAGCGCTGCACGTGGTCCAGCTGGCACTTGTGTGCGGGCACCGAACATCCCGGGAAGCGGCAGGTTCCGTCGCGCCCCTCCACGCTGGCCCGCACCAGAGGTGTGGGGGAGTAGCCCTCGTTGCTTGCGGCACCGGGGAACTGGACGTGCGTAACGCGATCTTTCCATCTCTGCGTGGCCTTTGAGCTGACCCAGCCACCCGCGGCCCAGATGGGGGCGTCTGGCTGATCCGTACTCTGATACAGGTTTAGCGTGATGTCCGCCGTGGTCTGCCTGCGCACCAGGCGCATCAGGGCTTCGGCGCGAGAGCAAGAACTGTTTTTGACCACGTTATTGAGCGTTCGTTGGAGCTCTAACCCTTCGAGTTTGGGCAGCGTCAAGAAGAAAACAGTGGTGGTGTCGGGGCGATCGTCGATGTCGAGGCGCGCGGAGGAACCCGTGTCCGTATCCTTCGACTCCTCCGGCAGGGCCTGGGGATCGTGTTTGCGGATGACTTGCTCGATGCGGCCGCGGATGGTTGCCCTGGCCAGCATGGCCTGGTTGGGGACGGTGGGGGAGATCGCCTTAAAAATTTTTTCCTCGAAAATTTCGGGCACGTCCATCTTGACGGGGCTGAGGCACTCGGCCATGCATCGCAGCAGGTCAAGCGAGTAGGCGCCGGTACGGGCGAGTTCGAGGATGGTGGGGAAGCGGCGGAACATGTGGCCGATCTCTACCAGGGTGAGTGCGCGGTATTCCGTCAGGCCGAGGCGCACGGCCAGGCGGGTGGATACGTCGATGACGCACTCGTCCATCTCGGGCGTGCAGGCCACGGCGAGGTTTACGTGCCCGCGGTTTACTTCGCACGCTGCGGCGCTGAGTGGGTCGTTTGGGTCGGTGATGCGCCAGCAGGGTGTGGTGGTGGAATGCTCGAACATGGTCTTTCCCCTCTTGCCTGTTCGTAGGTGGTTTTGTGGTGTAGCCAAAAAATTTTTCCGGCTTGTGCGTGCAGTATATAAACCGCCCCGGACAACCCCCTTGCGTAGAAGCTAGAAAAATCGAACAGCGGGCTAGCAGATTCCTTTGTATTGCTTGTAGTGATACAGGTTGTGCTACTGTCGGCAGTACAGATTCTGAAGGAGGTTCTCGTCCCATGTATCTCATCGTGGAGCCCGACTCGCCCGTGCCGATCGCTCAACAGATCCACGACGGAATCGTGGCGGGGATTATTTCCGGCGAACTGCAAGACGGACAACCCTTGCCTTCGGTGAGGCGGTTGGCGGTGGAATATGGCGTCAATCCCGCAACAGTCAAGAAGGCATACGACCAGCTACAAGAAGACGGGCTAGTGCTCACGGCGGCGCGATCGGGCACCGTGATTACGCGGCCTAAGCGGCCTAGCGCGCAACAGCGCGAACGGCTGCGCGAGGATCTGCGAGCCACGGTGTGGCGGGCGCTCGCGCAAGGCTTCAATGCAGACGACATTTCCGCGACGGTTGAAGACCTCGCGGTGAAGTGGGAATAGGAGAACCATCATGATTGCATTCGATCCATTCCTTGCAGGCGTGTTCTGCGTAACAGCGCTGCTTGTAGGGCTGATCCTGGTGTACACGCCGAAGCTGTCGTCGCCGGGTGTTCGGTTGGGCGTGCGCGTGCCGGAGACGCATTGGGGCGACGATGTTGTGCGGCGACAAGAGGGTACGTTCCTTAAACGCCAGGTTGCGGCGGCTGTGGTTTCTGCGCTGCTGGCGATACCGGCCGCTGTGGTGCCAGTGGTTGGCGCAATGCTGCCCCTCGTACCGGTGGGCTTCTTTATGTGGAATCTCAACCAGGCCGGGAAGCCAATACGCGAGGCCAAGCAGCGGGAAGGCTGGTTCGACGGCGTGCGTACGGTGGTGGCCGGGGAGATCACGCCGGTAGAGGACACATCTCCGCAACGTGCATGGGCCTTCACCTGGGCAGCGCTGGCTGTGCTCGCCGTCGCGGCCGGGTACGTGGCCGCGCGGTGGGGTGATATTCCCGAGCGCTTCGCCACTCACTTCGGCAGTGGTTTCGAACCGGATAGCTGGGATAGCAAATCTGTGGGTTCGGTGTTCTTCCCGACGTTCTTTGGTGTGGGAATGGTGCTGCTTTTTGCGCTGATTACGGTCGCATTGTTGCGCGTTAGCGTGCCGGCCCGAGCGGATACGTCGCTGCGGGGGAAGGTTTCGCAGAAGATTGTTTGGCGTCATACGGCGATGTGGCTGGCGGTGATGAACGTTGCGGTGGCCATCTTGCTCGCTAGCCTGCAGGTTGTGACCGTGCTGCACACGGACTGGGTGGCTCCGGCCATAATCGGTTCGCTCGTGCTCGTGTTTGCGGTTTGTCTGGCCATGGTCGTGGCGCTGGCGAGGAAGCAGTCCGCGCTAGCGAACACGAGCGGCGAGGGCCGGGACAACGACGAGCACTACAAGTGGGGCATGTTTTACCACAACCCGGACGACCCGGCCGTGATGGTCGACAAGCGCCACGGGGTGGGGGTGGACTTCAACTACGCCCACTGGCAGGGCAAGGCGTTCCTCGCTTTTGTTGCGCTCGTGCTGCTCGCTTCAATCTCGTTGCCCTTCTTACTTTGACGCCCATCGGAACCCAGCGTTAAGCGCTTTCATCACGCCCTTGTAGGCCCAGGGGGCGTTGACCTGCGCCCAGCGGGCAACAGGAATGTCGGGGCTGGTGTTGATGAGGTACTTGCCCTTGTCCACGCCCTTCAAAATTTTTTGAGCAGCCTTGGCGGGGGTTACGGCGTGGCCCTGGAACAGTGCCGTTGCTTTCTGTATGCGCTTCTTGGAGCGATCCACGCCGTGGATGTCAATGGTGCGTACCAGGGGAGTGTCCACCGCGCCGGGGGCAACGGCGTGCACGTCCACGCCGTAAGGGGCCAGGTCGAAGCGCAGCACCTCGCACATGCCAAGTACACCACCCTTGGAGGCGGAATACGCCGCGTGCCACGGCAGCCCGATGATGCCGGCGGCGGAGGAGACGAACACGAACTTCCGGCGCCCCTCGCCGCGTTCCATGAGCCCCGGTGCGAAGGCCTCCACCATGTGCACGGACCCCATCAGGTTCACGTCGATCACGCGCTGCCATTTCTCGTGCGGCATCGTTCGCACGTCGCCCCAGATGGCAATGCCAGCCACGTGGTGCACCTGGTCGGGAATGCCGTGGGCGGCAATGATGTCCTCCGCCCAGGCCTTTACAGCATCCACGTCAGTGACGTCGACAGTGCGCTGATCGGCGACGGTGCCGTCACGAGTGGAGATGTCACTGGCGGTGGAGGCGAGTCCTTTCTCGTCGCGGTCGCTGATGGCGACTGCATAGCCCCGTTCTGCCAGTTGCAGTGCTACCTCCCGACCGATTCCCGAGGCGGCTCCAGTGACGACTGCGAACATGGCGAAGGCTCCTTCGTTAGTTTTCGAGATCTAACCCCAGCAGGGCGTTCTCGACCAATTCTGTCAGAGCAGGGTGGGGCCAATACTGCTTTTCGGCGAAATCGCGTGCAGTGATGCCGAAGGTCATGGCGGTGACGAAGCACTGAATCAGCGAGCTGGCTTCCGGGCCGATGATGTGCGCGCCGAGAATCTCGCCGGTGCTGCGGTCTGCAATGACCTTGCAGAAACCAGTGGTGTCTTCCATTGCCCAGCCGTAGGCCACGTCGCCGTACTTTTGGATCTTTACGGCGATGGGGCGGTCAGTCGCGCGGGCTTCGGCCTCGGTCATACCCACCACGCCGATCTGCGGGTGCGTGAACACACCGCTGGGCACCACGTCGTGGTTAAACTTCCGCAGGTCATCGGGGTGCGCCAGGTTATGCGCCACCACGCGTGCCTCGGCGTTGGCGACGTGCTTGAGCTCGAAGTCGTTGCACGCATCGCCCAGCGCCCACACACCTTCAGCGCTGGTGCGACCGTATTCGTCGACCTCGATTCGGCCGTTTTCTTTGGTGTTGACGCCACCCTTTTCACAGTCCAACGTGTCCGAATTATTGACCCGCCCCATCGCGACCAACACCTCCTGGCCAGTGACGGTGGTTCCGTCGTCGAGGGTGAGGCAGATCTGCCCGTCGGCGGTTTCTTCGGCGGAGGTGATGGTACGCCCCAAGTGGTTCGTCCACTGCTGCTTGGCTTGGGTGGTGAAGGCTTCGGAGACGTCGGCGTCCAGCTTCCGCAATAGCTTGTCCGAGCGATTGATGAGCGTGACCTGCGTGCCGAGGCCAGAGAACATCGCGGCGAACTCCACGGCGACGATGCCGCCGCCGACGACGATGAGGGACTCGGGCAGTTCATCGAGGCGCATAATGTCCTCGTTGGTGCGATAGCGCACGTCGGCGAGGGCGGGGTGGATGCGCGGGCGGCCGCCGGTGGCGAGCACGATGTTGGTGCCGGTGATGGTGGGGCCGTCGTCGATCTGGAGGGTGCGGGGGCCGACGAAGCGGGCAGTGCCTTCGAAGAGGGTGATGTTCGGGGTCTCGTCACCCGCGCGGTAGGCGGCGCCGCTTTCGCTGATGGGATCGATGCGATCTGCGAAGACGCGGCGTTGGATGCCCTTCCAATCGACGTTTTTGAGCTCGCCGGTGAGGCTGAGGCGGGAGGCCTCGGAAAAACTGCGGGCGACGTCGGCGGTGTGGACGAACATCTTGGTCGGGATGCAGCCCACGTTGATGCAGGTTCCGCCGAACGTGCCCTTTTCCACGATGGCGATCTTCTGATGCTCGTTGGCGGGGCTGGGCAAGGAATTGCCAGAGCCGGTGCCGACGATGATGAGGTCGAAATCAGGCACGGTGGATCTTCCTTTCTTTGAAAACGTCGCTAAGCCACTTGTCGGTGGCGGCGAAGGCGCGGTTGCGGACCTTGGGGCGGGAGAGAAACACGTCGTGTAGCGCGCCCTCGATGACGATGGTGGTGGACAGCGAGGAGGCGTTGGAAGCCTGCTGCCACATCTGGCTGGGCATGAGAATCAGGTCGGCGTTGTAGGACTGGCGGGAGAGGCGTTTGGAGAAGTGGTGGGTGTGGCTGGTGAGGATCAGCGTGGGCACGCCCGTGTCTCCCTTGCCGGAGTGCAGTCGGCGGATCTCGCGGGCCACGCCCAGGAGCCACTGCAGATATTTGGGGCGCGGCTCCAGTGGCTTGAGGCGCAGGTTGTAGTTCCACTCGCCAGCCTCGGTGACGTGCAGGGATTGGCCATAGACCGGGTTGATTCCGCCGGGCAGCAGCATGTTGGGCTTCAGTTTGTGAACGATCGGCAGAACGCGATTAATGACGAAGCGGACGGCCGGGTTGAACTGCAGGCCAAACCACGGGGAGTTCAAGACGATAGCGGCGATGGAACTGTGGAGGGGGGAGTTGGCGTCAAAAAGGCGATGAGCCCACATCGTGACGTCCAACCCGCCGGTCGAGTGCCCCACAGGAACCACCGCACCGTGGGCGGCGGCGAGCAACGACGTGGCGGTGGTGAGGTCGACGTCGTAGAGAGACTGGTCGCTGACGTGGTGCCAGGTCTGGCCCTCGCGCCAGGAACGACCGCACTTGCGAAGGTCGAGGCCGTAAACGGCATAGCCGCGGTCGTGGAAATGGCGGGCGACGTGATCCTGGAAGAAATAGTCGGTCATTCCGTGGACGAAAAGCATGGCGGGGCGGGCGAAAAAGGAATCGTCCGGCACGGTGGGGCAGTAACGCACCAGAGTGCAACGAATGGGGGACTCGCCGTCCGGATCGTCGCCCAACTCGAGGAAGCAGTGGCCGAAGCCTTCGCCCAGCTCATCGGGCAAAAAATCGAGGTCGGCGGCGGAAGAAGGGAGCGCGGGACTGGTAGACATGCCCTCATGCTAGCGCCACGTGGGGCGAAATAGCGTTGAAACATAGAGCTACAGGCGTAGAGTAAATGTGAAGCAACAAAGATCTGACTTTTCCTCCGAAGGAATGAATACATAGTGGCAAACAAAGATTCTGTGGATGTAGCACTAGTCGGCGCTGGTGTTATTTCCAGCACCCTGTCCGTCATGCTCAAGGAGCTGCAGCCAGACTGGAGCCAGGTGATCATCGAGCGTCTGGACACCCCGGGTGCGGAATCCTCCGATCCGTGGAACAACGCAGGCACCGGTCACTCCGCACTGTGCGAGCTGAACTACACCCCCGAGGTCAACGGAAAGATCGACATTTCCAAGGCCGTCGGTGTGAACGAGAAGTTCCAGGTCTCCCGCCAGTTCTGGAGCTACCTGGTGGAGCAGAACGTGCTGGGCGACCCGTCCGAGTTCATCAACAAGGTGCCGCACGTCTCCTTTGCCCAGGGCATGGATCAGGTCGACTACCTGAAGGCCCGCTACGACGCGCTGAAGGATCACCCGCTGTTCCCGAACATGCAATACAGCGACTCCGACGAGAAGTTCGCCGAGTTCCTTCCGCTGATGGCTCGCGGTCGTGACTTCAACAACCCGGTCGCGATCTCCTGGTTCGATGATGGCACGGACATCAACTACGGCGCTCTGACCCGCCAGTACCTGGATGCCGTGACCGCGAAGGGCGTTGAGATTCGCTACGGCAACGAGGTCAAGAACATCGACCGCGACGGCTCGAAGTGGAAGATCACCACTAAGAACCTGCACACGGGCGACACCTCCGTGATCACCGCCAACTTCGTCTTCGTCGGCGCGGGCGGAATGGCTCTGCCGCTGCTGCAGAAGTCCGGCATCCCGGAGATCAAGGGCTACGGTGGCTTCCCGGTCTCCGGCCAGTGGCTGCGCTGCACCAACCAGGAGCTGGTGGAGCAGCACCAGGCGAAGGTCTACGGCAAGGCTTCCGTCGGCGCCCCGCCGATGTCCGTCCCGCACCTGGATACCCGCGTGATCGACGGCAAGAAGGGCCTGCTGTTCGGCCCCTACGCCGGTTGGACCCCGAAGTTCCTGAAGAAGGGCAGCTACCTGGACCTGGTCAAGTCCCTGCGCCTGGGCAACATCCCGTCCTACCTGGGTGTCGGTGTGCAGGAGATGGGCCTGACGAAGTACCTCATCGAGGAGGTGCTGAAGGACCAGGCAGCCCGCGTGGAATCCCTGCGCGAGTACATGCCGGAAGCACGTGCCGAGGATTGGGAGCTTGTCACCGCTGGCCAGCGCGTGCAGGTCATCAAGCCGATCGGCGCCCCGAAGTTCGGCTCCCTGGAGTTCGGCACCGCGCTGATCAACTCCAACGACGGCACCATCGCCGGCCTGATGGGTGCTTCCCCGGGTGCGTCCATTGCACCGTCCGCAATGCTCGAGGTTCTGGAGCGCTGCTTCGGCAACCGCATCGCCGACTGGGCTCCGAAGCTGAAGGAGATGATTCCTTCCTACGGCACCCGCCTGTCCAAGGACTCCAACCTGTTTAACGAGCAGTGGGATCGCTCCCAGAAGGCTCTGAAGCTGGTCTAGGTTCCGCAATACGTCGTGAACTCGGCCTCCGCGCGCGGCACCGCCGCATGGAGGCCGAGTTTTTCGTATTTGTCGTCCCACTCGTAGGGATTGCGCAGCGCCTCGAGGGTTAGCAGGTAGCGGCCGATGTCGCCCTGTTCGGCCTCCACAAGCGCCGCCTGTAGGCCGTGGTTTCGCGGCAGATAGATCGGATTGCGGGGCTGTGGATCCAGCGCCGACCAGTGCTCGGTCCACTCCGCGGCGCCAGGAATTCCTTCGAGGCCCGGCGGGACCTCGCCCGGGGTGAGTCCCGCCAGCAGCGCGTTGTAATCGGGCGCCGCGACCTCCAACAAACCCAAGAGCTGCTCCGCGCAACTCTCCGCCCCCAACGCTGCTGCCATCGCCTTGTCCCACGCCGCGCCGTACTGCGGCTGGTAGCGCTGTAGCCGTTCTGTAAATTTTTTGACGCCCTCATCGACCAGCGGCACGAGCGCCTCAGCCAGGCGCGCAAGGTTCCACATCATCACGGCGGGCTGCTGGGCGTAGGCGTAGCGGCCACGGGTGTCGATGGAGCTATAAACAGTGTCCGTGGCGAAATAGTCCATGAATGCGCACGGGCCGTAGTCGATCGTCTCGCCGGAAATCGCCACGTTGTCGGTGTTCATCACACCGTGGATAAAGCCGAAGCGCATCCAGTTGGCGACGAGTTCGGCTTGGCGGGCGACTGTGGCGTCAAAAAGATCGAAGGGTGAGGAGCCAGCGGGGAAGTGGCGGGCCAGGGCGTAACGGGTGAGGCGGTCGGTGACGGACGGGCCCAAAAGCGCGGCGTATTGAAAGGTGCCGATGCGGATGTGGGAGCTGGCGACGCGCACTCCGATCGCGCCCGGGTGGAGGCGCCTGCGGGGAACGGTGCCGCCCGTGGTGAGGACGGCTAGGGAACGGGCGGTGGGGACGCCGAGCGCGTGGAGGGACTCGGCGAAGGCGAACTCCTTGAGGGCGGCGTCGAGGGGGTAGTGCCCGTCGCCGCCTCGGGAGAAGGGCGTGCGACCGGTGCCTTTGGCGTGGATGTCCCAGTTCTTGCCGTGGGGATCCGTGTGCTCGGACAGCAGGAGGGCGCGACCGTCGCCCATGCGCGGGTTGAACTGGCCGAACTGGTGGCCGGCGTAGCCCAGCGCGACACAATCGCCCTGGCCGGTGAGGAAGTCTATGCCCGCGGGGCTGCGGAGCCATTGGGGGTCGAGGCCCAGCTCGGTGGCGAGGGGTTCGTTGAGGACCAGCACCTGCGGGTTTGGGAAAACCTCGCCGGTGGCGGGGAGCGCGAGTTCCGGGAATTCTTCGGCGAAGGTATTCATGGTGCTGACCATTGTAGGGGTAGGCTGAGAACCCATGAGTGAGACAGGCAAAGTAGTGCTGATCGGCGGCGGACCGGGCGCATGGGATCTGATTACGGTGCGGGGCATGCGCGCGCTGCAGGCGGCCGACGTGATCCTGACGGATCACCTGGGGCCCACGAGCGAGCTGCACAAGCTGTGCGACGTGGAGGCCAAGGAGGTCATCGATGTGGCCAAACTGCCTTACTCGAAGCAGGTCAGCCAGGAGCGGACCAACGAGCTGCTGATCGAACACGCCCGGGCGGGGAAGAACGTCGTCCGGCTGAAGGGCGGGGATCCGTTTGTGTTCGGGCGGGGGTTTGAGGAAGTGCAGGCGTGTGCTGCAAGTGGCGTGCCCTGCGAGGTGATCCCGGGCGTGACCAGCGCGGTGAGCGTTCCCGCGGCCATTGGGGTGCCAGTCACCCAGCGGGGAATGGTGCACGCGTTCACCGTGGTCTCCGGCCACGTGAAGCCCAACGACCCGCGCAGCCTGGTGGATTGGCGGGCTTTAGCAGCATCGGGGGCCACGCTATGCGTGATCATGGGCGTGCGTAACGTCGCCGCCATCGCCGCGGAGCTGCAGGCCGGAGGGCTGAGCGCAGACACCCCGGCGGCGATCATTCAGGAGGGCACCACGGAGCAGCAGCGCTCCTTCCGGTGCACGATGGGCACGCTGGCGGAAACCTTCGAGGTCAACGGGGTGACCTCGCCCGTGGTGTACGTCATCGGGGACGTCGCGGGACTCTAGACGACCAGGGTGAGCTCGGCGGAGTTTAGCTCCACCGTGAATCCGGCGGCGCGGGCGATGTCCGCGACCTCGGCGGCAGTGGTGCCGGTGGGGTTCTGCGCCAACGCGCGGGCCAGCAGACCCTTGTAGTGCTTGTTGAAGTGGCTGACGACCTTGCGACTGCCGTCCGGGCGCACGGATTCCACCCGCACAGTCACGGCAGTCTTGAGCTTGCCGAGCTGCTGATAAGCACCGGATCGCAAGTCGACCACCAAGCCGTGCTCCGCCTCCGCCCGCTGGAGTGCCTCGGTGATCGCGGAGCCCCAGCGCTTCTTCATGGTGGTGCCGGGGGTCAGCTTGGTGCCGCCTGACAGGCGGTAATGGGGGATCGGGTCCCCGCCCATGACTAGGCCAAACAGTGCTGAACCGATGGCTAGGTGGTGCGTAGTGGCGTCCGAAAGAGAAGACACATCGAGCGCATCGTAGAGCACGCCCGTGTAACGGTGCAGGGCAGGCAACGTCGGGGCGGTGTGGAGGACTTGGTTGGCCTCGACCTCGCTGCGTAGCTTCTCGGATAGGCCCAGGACCTGCATGGCGGCATCCGGATCGTCGGTGCACAGGGCCACCAGGTCGCGGGCGATGTCCTCGCGGATGGGGTCGAGTTCCGGGAAGTGCAGCGGCGCACCGGCAGGCAGGGAACCGCCGGGGGCCTTGGTCTCGGATGGGGGAAGCACGATCAGCATTCCCACAGACTAGCTAAAACCCCTACCGAACGACACAAGTCACAAGGCGAAAAGGTAAAGTCATGATTCATGATTACTCGGATGTCACAACTCTTCTTGCGCACCCTTCGCGACGACCCCGCGGATGCAGAGGTGCCCAGCCACAAGCTGCTGGTACGCGCGGGATACATCCGCCGCGTGGCCCCCGGCGTGTACTCGTGGTTGCCGCTAGGCCTGCGGGTTCTGCGCAACATTGAAAAGATTGTCCGCGAGGAAATGAACGCCATCGGCGCGCAGGAACTATCCTTTCCAGCGCTGCTGCCTCGCGAGCCCTACGACACTACCGGACGCTGGGTGGAGTACGGCGACGCACTGTTTAGGCTGAAGGACCGGAAGGGCGCCGACTACCTGCTGGGGCCGACGCACGAGGAGATGTTCGCTTCCGTCGTGAAGTCTGAGTACAACTCCTACAAGGACTTCCCGGTCATCCTGTACCAGATCCAGACGAAGTACCGCGACGAGGAGCGTCCGCGCGCCGGCATCCTGCGTGGCCGCGAGTTCGTTATGAAGGATTCCTACTCCTTCAACATGAACGACGAGGGGCTGGACGAGTCCTACCAGCTGCACCGCAAGGCCTACCAGAACATCTTCGACCGACTGGGCATCGAGTACGCTATCTGCTCCGCGACCTCCGGCGCTATGGGCGGTTCCGCGTCCGAGGAGTTCCTGGCTGTCGCGGCCAACGGCGAGGACACATTCGTGCGTTCGACCGAGAGCGACTACGCGGCGAACGTCGAGGCTGTGGTGACGCAGATCCCGCCGACGCAGCCGATCGAAGGCCAGCCGGAGGCCAAGGAATACGACACCCCGGATAGTGAAACCATCGAAGCGCTGGTGGAGTGGGCCAACAGTGAGGGCATCACCGTCGATGGCCGTGCCGTGGAGGCCGCGGACACGCTGAAATGCGTCGTGGTGAAGGTCAACGATCCGACCCTGGATAAGGAAGGCAAGCCCCGGGGCGAATCCCTGACCGGTGTGCTGGTGCCGGGCAACCGCGAAGTTGACATGAAGCGCCTGGAGGCGGCCATGGAGCCCGCACAGGTGGAGCTGGCCGACGAGGCGGACTTCAAGAAGCACCCGTTCCTGGTCAAGGGCTACGTCGGACCGAAGGGTCTGGCAGACAACGGCGTGCGCGTGCTGGCCGACCCGCGCGTGGTCGAGGGAACCTCCTGGATCACTGGCGCGGACGCGAAGAACCGCCACGTCGTGGGTATGGTCGCCGGACGCGACTTCACCCCGGATGGCGTGATCGAAGCCGCCGAGGTGTTGGAAGGCGATCCGTCGCCGGACGGCAAGGGCACCCTGACCCTGGCCCGCGGCATCGAGATCGGACACATCTTCCAGCTGGGCCGCAAGTACACCGAGGCCTTCGACGTGAAGATCCTGGACGAGGCTGGGCGCCAGTCGATTCCGACGATGGGCTCCTACGGCGTGGGCGTATCGCGCCTGGTGGGCGTGATCGCCGAGCAGATGCTGGACGAGTCCGGGCTGCGCTGGCCGGCCTCCGTGGCGCCTTTCGACGTGCACGTGGTCATCGCCAACAAGGACGCCGCCGCGGGTGAGGCTGCCGTGGAGCTGGTGGAGACGCTGTCCAACGACGGCCTGGAGGTTCTTTTCGACAACCGCCCGAAGGTATCCCCGGGCGTCAAGTTCAAGGATTCCGAGCTGCTGGGTATGCCGCTGGTCATCGTGGTCGGCCGCGGTTTTGCCGACGGCAAGGTGGAGCTGCGCAATCGGATGACGAAGGAGACCTACGAGGTTGACTACGCCAACGCACTCACTGAGGCGAAGCGGGTGCTGAACTCCTAGTTCGACTGCCCGCGCAGGTGCATGTCCAGGGGATCCTTCCCCTGGAGGCGCTCTAGGGTCGCCTCCGCGTGAGAGTTGGCCCGCACCCAGCCCGCCGCGAACTGGACGGCGCGATCGTCGTTGGCGTGTTCGGTAATGCGACGCAGCTGAACGCTGATGGGGGTCAGCGTGGGGTAGAGGTACGCCGCAGCGTCCGTTTTCCCGTCCGCGTCGCCTTGGCTATAGCCGGACTCCGGGGAGGGCACATCGGCGCCATGACTGCGCAGAACGTCGATGGACTGATCACGCAGAACTCGCAGCTGGTTGGCCACATCTTGAATCTGCGACCGTGTCTGGCCGTCCGCGGCAGGCACCTTCGCCAGTGCCACTCCCGAGGCGTAGATCGCGCCATAGGTCAGCGGCAGTAGAGCCTGGAAGTCCTCCGCACTCCCCACGCCGCGGGAGAACTCGGGAAGGCTGTAATCGGATTCCTTGGCCGCGCTGTACGCGCCCCACAGACCCGCGATGAGGGAGTTCTGCGCCCCCAATTGTTCCCGTTGATCTGCGGAAAGCTCCTTGCCGTCGTTGCTGAGCGCAGCGGGGTAGAGCTTGTCCAAAAAAATTCTTTCTGAGCCCGACGTTGCCTCGTCCGCCTCGTCGCCGCATTGTTGCGGCGGGTTGCCGTCCTTGTCACTGCCGCATTGACGCCGAACTTCCTTGGCCAACAGGTCGTGCTGCTGGCCAAGGAATGCATGCCACTTTTCGAGCTTGGCGGAGGCCATCTTTTGCTGTTGGTTTTTCACCGCCGCCGCCAGTTCCACCAGTTGCTCCGTCGGTGCTGGCTGACCACCGAATGCCAGCCCTTTGTCGCAGGAGGCAAGGGTAAGCCCGGCGCCTACAAGCGCCCCGGCGCTGAGAAAACGGCGACGGGAGAGGAGCGGGAGAGGGAAGCTGGAACTGGTCGTATTCATCAGTGTTAGAAGTCTACTAGAAGCCGCCTGCTGCTAGACTGCATGGTCATGGCATTTCCCCACAAGGAACAGTTGGCAGACTCGCTACGCGGGCTGGTTGAAGAATTCGGATTGGTGATCGAAGACATCAAGATCACCAAGGCCGGAGCGAAGTCCGCGATCAGGATTGCGGTGGATACCGCCGATCCGCGCGCGGAAAGGCCGGATCTGGATCGGTTGGAAGAACTCAGCCGCGAGGTGTCCGCCCACTTGGATGACGCCGAAGCGAAGGGGGATATGAGCTTTGGGCCGGGATACACCTTGGAGCTATCCACCCCGGGCGTCGATTTCCCCCTGACGGAGCGGCGCCACTGGGTGCGCAACATTGGGCGTCAGGTGCGACTGGCCGATGGTGTGCACCGCATTGCTCAGGTGGGCGACGAAGATGTCGTGTTGATCACACCACACAAGAAGTCTCCACGTGTGCGGCGCGTGCGATTCGCAGATCACGCAGGAGCGGTGGTAGAAGTGGAATTCTCTCCGGCGCCTAACGCCGAAGCGGAGCTCGTCGGACTGGCGATCGAAGCTTATGACGTGCCGGAAGCGCAAGACCCTGCAGAAGACTAGGAGCAAACAAGTGAATATTGACATGGCGGCACTGCGTGCAGTCGAAAAGCAAGAGTCGGTACCCTTTGACGACTTGCTGGAGGGGGTTAAGCGGGGTCTGCGGGAGGCCTACCGCGCCAACAGTCGTTTCACCGGCCCGGTCGATGTGGACATCGATCCCATCAGCGGCGAAGTGACCATCTACCAGGTCGAGAAGGACGAAGATGGCAACGTCATCGGGCGCCTGGACGACACTCCGAAAAATTTTGGACGCGACGGCGCACTCGCGGTGCGTGAGGCAATCCGCTTCCGCATCAACTCCGC
Source organism: Corynebacterium jeikeium (assembly GCF_000738265.1). Taxonomy (GTDB): domain Bacteria; phylum Actinomycetota; class Actinomycetes; order Mycobacteriales; family Mycobacteriaceae; genus Corynebacterium; species Corynebacterium macclintockiae. The sequence goes on along the minus strand of NZ_JFCQ01000029.1, from coordinate 298,833 downwards.
GCGCGTGCAGAACCGCTATGACGAGTATGCAGAGCTGCGCTACCGCGTGGTCTCCGGTGTGGTCTCCGCGGATGCTCGCGCCAATGAGCGCGGCGTGACCATCGTTCACCTGGGTACCGAGGCCAACGGTCAGGACGGTCAGATCCTGCCGGCTGAGCACATTCCGGGGGAGAAGCTGGAACACGGCATGCGGGTGAAGGCGTTTGTGACTGACGTGATCAACAACGCCAACCGCATGGTGCAGATCAACCTGTCCCGCACCCACCCGGAACTGGTGAAGGGACTGTTTGCGCTCGAGGTGCCCGAGGTTGCGGATGGTTCGGTGGAGATCGTCTCCGTCGCCCGCGAAGCCGGCCACCGTACCAAGATCGCCGTGCGCTCCACGGTGAAGGGGCTGAACGCCAAGGGAGCTTGTATTGGTCCACGTGGCCAGCGCGTCAGCAATATCATGAGCGAGTTGGGCGGGGAGAAGATCGACATTATCGACTACTCCGATGATCCGGCGACGTTCGTTGGCAACGCTCTGTCGCCTTCCAAGATCGTCAGCGTCAAGGTCACCGACCCGGAGATGCAGGTTGCCCGTGCCGTTGTACCGGACTACCAGCTGAGCCTGGCCATCGGCCGCGAAGGTCAAAATGCCCGCCTGGCTGCCCGTCTGACCGGCTGGAAGATCGATATTCGATCGGAGACGGACGCGGCTGCGGAGGACACGCCCAGTTAACTGTTTCCACCGGGAGCGGGGTACAGTGGACAGGTGGTATCCCATGAAAGTCCCACGGGTAAGCACCTTCCCGAACGGACGTGCATTGCTACCAAGCAGGTGATCGGAATAGATCAGCTGCTGCGTTGCGTTGCACGTCATGCTGGGGGAGGCACCGAGGGTAAGGTTCAGGTTGTCCCGGACCCGGAAAGGAAGCTTTCCGGGCGCGGCGCGTGGATCACTCCCACCGTGGAGGCATGGGAAATCGCCGTGAAGCGTAGGGCTTTCAGCCGTGCGCTTAGGGTATCCGCCACCGTGGATGCAGACCCTGTACGTGACTACATCGTCACACTGCCAGTGACAGTGGAAGTAGGTGACGGCCGCGAAAGTGGGCGTCAACAAAAAGGACGAGGAACTTACGTCGACATGAAGAACAACGAAGTCTGATGAGACCGCGATGAAGCAGCATCAGCGATGAGTATCTACAAGTACGGGAGTCGTACGTAGCCCCGGCTGCAGGTAAGCCTGCATGCTAGAGCGCACTACGGCTCCGCAAGACATGAAGGAGAGTAGTGGCCGGAAAGCTACGCGTACACGAGTTGGCCAAGGAACTCGGGGTGACGAGCAAGGAGTTGCTCGCCACGCTGAAGGAACAGGGCGAGTTCGTTAAGACCGCTTCCTCGACGGTGCAGCCGCCCGTCGTGAAGAAGATGAAGAAGCACTACGGGGTGGGCGAGCAGAGCCCCGCCGAGAGTGCCGCTGGCCCGAAGACCAGCCCGCAGCCGACCCCGCAGGCAGGTCCGAAGCCTGCAGCAAAGCCGGGTCCGAAGCCCGCAGCTAAGCCAGGTCCGAAGCCTGGTCCGAAGCCGGTGAAGAACACCAACCCGGTCGCGAATGCAGGCACGAAGCCGACCTCCTCCGTCAAGCCGGGCGAGGCTCCGAAGCCGAAGCAGGCCCCGAAGCCGGCAGCCAAGCCAGCTCCGAAGCCGGCAGCCAAGCCAGGTGCAAAGCCGGGCCCGAAGCCGGGGAGCAAGCCGGGTAGCAAACCAGGCCCGAAGCCGGGCGGTCGTGCTCCGCGGGTCGCTAACAACCCGTTCTCCTCTGGCGCTCCTGCCGAGCGTCCGGCTCCGCGTCCGCGTGGTGGCCAGGCCGCTCCAGGTGATATGCCGCGTCCGGGCGCTCGTCCGGGTGGCAAGAAGCCCAGCCCGAAGCAGGGCGGCGGCCGTCGTCCATCGCCGGCAATGATGCCGAGCCACCCGAACCCCGCGCAGATGCCGTCGAAGTCCGACAACTTCGGTGGTGGCCGCGGTCGTGGTGGTCGCCACGGCGGACCAGGCGGTCCGGGAGGCCCCGGTGGCCCGGGTGGTCCGGGAGGCCCGCGCGGCGGTCGTGGCGGCCGTCGCGGCGGCACCGCCGGCGCATTCGGTCGTCCGGGTGGCGCACCGCGTAAGGGACGCAAGTCGAAGCGTCAGAAGCGCAACGAGTACGAGGCAATGCAGGCGCCGAGCGTCGTTGGCGGCGTGAAGCTGCCTAACGGCAAGGGCGCGAAGATTCGCCTGGCCCGTGGTGCATCCCTGATGGACTTCGCCGAGAAGATCGAGGCGGACGCAGCGGCACTGGTCCAGGCACTGTTCAACCTGGGCGAGATGGTCACGGCTACCCAGTCCGTGTCCGACGAGACCCTGATGCTGCTGGGCGAAGAGATGGACTACAAGGTCGAGGTCGTCTCCCCAGAGGACGAGGACCGCGAGCTGCTGGAGTCCTTCGACCTGCAGTTCGGTGAGGACGAGGGCGAGGATGAAGACCTGGCTCAGCGTCCTCCGGTGGTTACCGTCATGGGTCACGTCGACCACGGTAAGACCCGCCTGCTGGATACGATCCGTAAGGCCAACGTCGGTTCCGGCGAGGCCGGCGGTATTACCCAGCACATTGGTGCTTACCAGGTCGCCGTGACCATGGAAGGCGAGGATCGCCTGGTCACCTTCCTGGATACCCCTGGTCACGAGGCATTTACCGCCATGCGTGCCCGCGGTGCGAAGTCCACCGATATCGCGATCCTGGTGGTCGCTGCGGACGACGGCGTGATGCCGCAGACCGTGGAGGCCATTAACCACGCCAAGGCTGCGGACATCCCGGTCGTGGTCGCGGTGAACAAGATCGATAAGGAAGGCGCACAGCCGGACAAGATCCGTGGCCAGCTGACCGAGTACGGCCTGATCCCGGAGGAGTACGGCGGCGAGACGATGTTCGTGGACATCTCTGCAAAGCAGGGCACCAACATCGACCAGTTGCTGGAGTCCGTCCTGCTGACCGCCGATGCATCGCTGGATCTGCGCGCGAACCCGGATATGGACGCCCAGGGTGTGGCCATCGAAGCACACCTCGACCGTGGTCGCGGACCTGTGGCCACCATCATCGTTCAGCGCGGTACCCTGCGCATCGGTGATTCCATCGTCGTTGGTGACGCCTACGGTCGCGTGCGCCGCATGATCGACGAGCACGGCAACGACGTCCAGGAAGCTGGCCCGTCCCGCCCGGTCCAGGTGCTGGGCCTGACCAGCGTGTCCGGTGCTGGCGATAACCTGTTGGTTGTCGACGAGGACCGTACGGCTCGCCAGATCGCGGATCGTCGTGACGCTCGCCGCCGCAACGCGTTGGCTGCACGCAGCCGCAAGCGCGTCTCCCTGGAGGATCTGGATGCGGTGTTGAAGGAAACCAACACCCTGAACCTGATCCTGAAGGGCGACAACGCCGGTACGGTGGAGGCGCTGGAAGACGCGCTGCTGAAGATCGAGGTCGACGACGAAGTCGAGCTGAACATCATCGACCGTGGTGTCGGTGCTGTGACGGAGACCAACGTCAACCTCGCCGCCGCCTCCGACGCGGTGATCATCGGCTTCAACGTCCGCGCCGAGGGCAAGGCAACCGAGGTTGCCAACGCCGAGGGTGTGGATATCCGCTACTACTCGATCATCTACAAGGCGATCGAGGAGGTCGAGGCTGCGCTGAAGGGCATGCTGAAGCCCATCTACGAGGAGAAGGAGATCGGTACCGCGGAAATCCGCCAGATCTTCAAGGCTTCCTCTGTGGGCCTCATCGCAGGTTGCATGGTGGAAACCGGCAAGGTGCGCCGCAACGCTCAGATCCGCCTGATCCGCGACGGAAACGTCGTGGCGGAAAAGGCGACCATCGAGTCGCTGCGCCGCGAGAAGGACGATGTCACCGAGGTCACCGCTGGCTACGAGTGCGGTATGGTGCTGTCGTACCCGGACATCCAGGTTGACGACATCATCGAGGTCTTCGAGCTGGTTGAGGTGCCGCGCGACTAAGGCGTGGTGGCGTCAAGAGAAAAATAGGAGAGGCTCATGGTTGATCACGCACGTGCTGCCCGCATGGCAAAGCGCATTCAGCAGATTGTCGCTACCGCCATCGAGCGGCAGATCAAGGATCCGCGCCTGGAGTTCGTGACCATCACGGACACGCGGCTGACGGGCGACCTGCACGATGCAACGGTGTTCTACACAGTCCGCGGCAAGACCGTGGACTCGGAGCCGGACACCGACGCAGCTGAGGCCGCCCTGGCCAAGGCGAAGGGGCAGCTGCGCAAGATCGTCGGCGACCAGCTGAGCGTGCGCTTCACCCCGACGCTGAGCTTTAGCCTAGACACGGTGCCGGAGGCCTCCGCGCACTTCGAGGAGCTGCTTGCCCGGGCGAAAGCCCAGGATGCGGCTCTGAAGGAGCAGTCCGCCGGCGCACGTCCGGCAGGCGACGAGGACCCGTACAAGGCATAGTGACTAAGCACTCTGACACCGGCCAGGCCGATGCCCGCACAATTGTGGGGCTGGCCTGGCCGGCTCTCGTTGTACTGGCGGCCACACCGCTGTATTTGCTGCTGGATACGGCCGTCGTGGGACGGTTGGGCGCGACAGATCTGGCGGCGCTGGCTGCCGGCGCGACGGTGTTGAGCACCGTCACTACGCAGCTGACGTTCCTTTCCTATGGCACGACCGCCCGTGCGGCCCGCCACTATGGGGCCGGGCGCCGCTCCGCCGCGATCTACGAGGGCGTGCAGGCCACCTGGGTCGCCGTGGCCGTGGGAATGCTGCTGGCCGGGGTTGTTTTCGCCTTCGCGCCGTCGATCATGGGGTTCTTTTCTAGTGACGCCACCGTGGTCTCCGAGGCGACGACGTGGATGCGGGTGACCTGCGCGTCGATCATCCCGGCGCTGTGCACCATGGCGGGGAACGGTTGGTTGCGCGGCATGTCGAACACAAAGCTGCCGCTGTGGTTCACGCTTGCCGGGGTGATTCCGATGGCGGTGATCGTGCCGTTGTCGGTGAAACACTTCGGGCTTGTCGGTTCGGCGTATGCGAATGTGTTGGGGGAGTCCATCACCGCCGTGTGTTTCCTTGGGGCGCTGGTTGTGTACTGGCGGGCGGAGGGGGACGGGAAGTCCCTGGCGCCGAACTGGACCGTGATTAAGTCACAGCTGGTCATGGGGCGGGATCTGATCCTGCGCAGCCTCAGCTTTCAGGTCGCCTTTATCTCCGCCGCGGCGGTGGCCGGGCGCATGGGGCCGGCTCCGCTGGGTGCCCATCAGGTGCTGCTGCAGCTGTGGAACTTCCTGACGTTGGTGCTGGATTCCGTCGCCATCGCTGCTCAGGCGTTGGTGGGTGCGGCGCTGGGCGCGGGGTCCTATGCGACGGCCCGCAAGGTCGGCGTGTCCGTGCTGCGCTTTTCGGTCGGCGCCAGCCTGTTGCTGGCCGGTGCGCTGGCGGCGGGTGCGCACGCGATCCCGCGGATCTTCACGTCCGATGCCGACGTTCTGGCGACGATCGGCGGCCCGTGGTGGCTGCTGGTGTTGCTGGTGCTGGCCGGGGGCGTGGTCTTTGCCCTGGATGGGGTGCTGCTCGGGGCCGCGGATGCCGCGTTCTTGCGCACCGCGACGATCGCTTCCGTGTTGGCGGGGTTCATACCTTTGGTCTGGTTGTCCTGGATCTTCGGCTGGGGTTTGGTCGGCGTGTGGTGGGGCCTGTTTGCCTTCATTTTGATCCGTTTGGCCTTCGTCTGTCAGCGCTTCGCCGGGGATGAATGGATGAACTAGGTCAGTAACTATTGTTGACTAGTGTTAAGCTTGTTAACAATTGTGACTTGATCTGGTGAAAGGGGGAGTGTGGAATGCCTCGCACGCTATGGGCCGTCAGCGATTTGCATGTGCGCGCCCCCGGCAACCTGGATCTGGTGCGCGAACACGTCCGCCCTACCAATGCGGGGGACTGGCTGATCGTCGCCGGGGACATCGCCGAGGATCTGGACTCTATCGAACGCACCCTTGGGCTGCTGCAAAGTAGGTTCGCACAGGTCATTTACACACCCGGCAACCATGAGCTCTTCAGCCGTACCAGCGATACCGTCCACGGTCGCGCGAAGTACGATGCCGTCATCGCCGCCGCGCAGCGCCTCGGGGTGCTCACCCCGGAGGATCCCTACCCGACGTTCGCGGGGCGCACGATTGTGCCGCTGTTTACCCTGTACGACCACTCGTGGCGTGATTCTTTAATGACGCCCACCGCCGCGCTGGCTGCTGCTCGCGACAAAGGCATCGTACTGATGGATGACCTGGCGATTGCCCCGTATGAGGACATAGCAATGTGGTGCCGCGATCGCCTGCGCTACTCGGTGCGCCGCCTATCGGCGGTGCGCGGGCCGACGATCCTGGTCAACCACTGGCCGCTGGTGCGTGAGGCCATGCAGAACGTTCGGCACCAGGAGATCGGCCTGTGGTCGGGCACGCGGCACACTCAGCAGTGGCCGCAGCGCTACCGCGCAGACGCAGTGGTTTATGGGCATTTGCATATTCCGGTAGAATTTTCGCTCGGCAATGTAACGCATACGGAGGTCTCCCTCGGTTACCCAAGGGAGAGGAAGGTGAGCCTTCCGCCCCGGTTAGAAAAAAATTTGTGGCCCTACCCAGTTGTTACCGAGTAGAGACAAAACACGCAGAGGAGGTGACAGCATGATGTACCCAGCAACAACAACCGCAGCAACGACAACCGCTATGCAGGACGCGGCAGTAGTGGAAAGCTTCGGCGCGGCTCAGTCAACGATCCCGCGCGGATTACTGCCTGACGGTGCGGCCTGCGCAGAGTTGCATAGCGCGCCGACCAAGCAGCCGGACTTGCAGTACTTCCAGTCTCTGCCTGTGGAGGAGCAGGCGCTGGTCGGCACCGCCGTGGATCGGCGCAAGGCCGACTTCGGCGATTCCCGCTGGTGTGCGCACCAGGCGCTGAAAAACTTCATGGACGTCCAGCCTCCGATTCTGCGTGGCCCGCGCGGAATGCCTCTGTTCCCGGACGGCATCGCGGGATCCCTGACGCACACGGAGGGCTTCCGGGCCGCCCTGCTGGCGCCGACTCACCGCTGGCAGTCGGTGGGCATAGACGCGGAGGTTGCCCGACCGTTGCCAGAAGGAGTGTTCTCCACCATCGCGCGTCCCGGAGAGCAGCGCCGGATCCGCAACACCATGCGCTCCGAGGACCTGCAGCTGCTTGATACCGTCTTGTTCAGTGCCAAGGAGGCCACCTACAAGGCCTGGTTCCCGCTGACCCACCGCTTCCTGGACTTTGACCAAGCGGACATCGACCTCCGCGCCGACGGCACTTTTACCTCCTACCTGCTGGCGCGTCCGGTTCCGGTTCCTTTCATTCAGGGGCGGTGGACCATCCGCAACGGATACGTCATCACCGTCACGGCCGTTCCGGCCAACTAGTCCATTCCCGCGGGGCGCGCGACGAAGACGCTGGCGGCCCGCTTGCCCTTTTCTTCGACCAGAGCGATCGCCCGGCCCGACGGGGTCACCGCCGCGTGCACGCCCTTGCGGCCGACGGGCTGTAGCCATTTGCCCAGGGACAGGTCGACCCCCTCCGATTCGCTGACCTCTCGCACGTCGAAACAGCGCACCATCGCTTCGTCCAGGTTGAGGGACAACTGCGGAGCCTTCTCGAGCTGTTCCAGCGTGCGTGCCTCGGAGATGTCGAAAGGGCCCACCGACGTGCGCCGGAGCTGCGTCAGGTGGCCGCCCACGCCCAGGGCTTCGCCGACGTCCCGGGCAATCGCCCGGATATACGTCCCACTAGAACAGTGCACTGAGATACGAACGTCGATGCAAGAGGTGGCGTCCACACCAAAAACAACATCGAGCACCTCCAGCGAGAAGATGGTGACGGGCCGCTCCGGTAGCACGACCTCCTGGCCTTCGCGGACGAGTTCGTGGGCGCGCTTGCCATCGATCTTGATGGAGGACACGGACGTGGGGCGCTGCATGATGTCGCCGCGCTGGGCATCAAAGGCTGCGTGGATGCGCTCTTCGGTCAGCGCTTCGAGGTCTGCGGGCGCGGCGGTGGACAGCACCTCACCCTCCGCGTCATCGGTGTGGGTCGCGGCGCCCAGGCGCACAGTTGCCTCGTAACGTTTATCGTGCGCGACGACGTGGGCCAAAAATTTTGTGCCTCTTTCGACGCCCACAACGAGCAGCCCCGTAGCCATGGGATCTAAGGTGCCCGAATGGCCCACCCGGCGCGTGCCCATGATCCGGCGAAGCTTGCCGACCATGTCGTGGGAGGTGGGGCCGGAGGGCTTATCCACCAGAACCACCCCGGAACGATCCAGGATTGAAGTGCCAGTGCGTTGATTCATACCCACACACTATCGGCTAGCATGCAACGTGTGAGTATCTGGTACGGACTGGACAGAATTCCCGAACACCTGGCCGCCGGCGGAACCGTCGTAACCATCGGCGTGTTCGACGGCGTGCACCGCGGACATCAAGAACTGCTGAAGCGAGCGGTCGAGCTCGCGCGCGAGCGGGGAGTGCCCAGCGTGATGTTCACCTTCGACCCGCACCCGACGGTGGTATTCCGCCCGGATGCCGTGCCGCCACTGCTGTCTACCGTGCGGCGGCGCGCGGAGCTGGCGCATGAGTACGGCATCGACCACGTGGTCGTCGTGTCCTTCACCAAGGAGATCGCCAGCTGGTCGCCCGAAGAGTACGTGGACACTGTGCTGGTGAAGATGCTGAACGCCAGGGCAGTAGTGGTGGGGGATAACTTCACCTTCGGCCACAAAGCCGCCGGTACTTCCCAGGCGTTGCAGGAGCTGGGTGAGGCCCGCGGCATGCGCGTCGACGTGCTGGGGCTGCTGGAAGATGGCGACCATGTGGTGTGCTCGACCTGGATCCGCCAGGCGTTGGCCGCAGGCGATGTGGACGGGGCGAACGCGGCCCTGGGCCGCAGCTTCTGCGTGTCCGGGGAAGTCACGCACGGCGCGGGGCGCGGCGGTCGCGCGCTGGGATTCCCCACGGCAAACCTATACTTTGCGGAGAAGTACGCGCTGCCCGCGGATGGCGTGTACGCGGGCTACGTGACAGTGCTGCCGGGGCACGGCATTGCCGCGGGGGCACAGGTGGGAACCATGCCGGTGGGCGAGCGGCTGCCCGCGGCAATCTCCGTGGGCACCAACCCCACCTTTGGCCACGAGCCGCGCAGTGTGGAGAGTTTCATCCTGGACCACGATGCCGACCTATACGGGCTGGATATCGCCGTGGAGTTCATCCACCGTCTGCGGGGGATGGAGACCTATAGCTCCCTGGACGAGCTGATCGAGGCCATCAGTAGGGACGTCACCGAGACCCGCAAGGCGCTGGGATAACGTTTGGGATTCCAGTTTTGGGATCTGCGGGGAGTGCGTGCTAAACTCCCCAGGTCGAGCGACTGTGGTCTGCGGTAGTCGCTGGTTAAAACCTTTCGCGCAGACTGAAATAACTATCAAGGAGAAAAATCCATGGCACTGTCCAAGGAAAAGAAGACCGAAACTCTGAAGGAGTTCGGCCTGCACGAGACCGACACCGGCTCCCCGGAGGCTCAGATCGCCCTGCTGACCGTTCGCATCCGTCAGCTGACCGAGCACCTGAAGTACCACAAGCACGACCACCACTCCCGCCGTGGCCTGCTGCTGCTGGTTGGTCGCCGCAAGGGCCTGCTGAAGTACCTGGCAGAGAACAACGTTGACCGCTACCGCTCCTTGATCGAGCGCCTGGGGCTGCGTCGCTAAGCGCTATTCCCTCGGGAAACTTCCGCCCGCCACCTTTTGACGTCGCTACTGCGACGAGGTGGCGGGCGTTTGTGCTTTTCGTGCTAGTGTTGGTGCCGGTTAAAACCTAAAAAGCTAATTGAATATTTAACAGGCCACCACGGCGGCGTCGGCACCGAAGACCAGACGAACAACAGTGAGTGCCGTGGCGTGCTACGCAAGGTAACGCAGAAAGGCGATTGCGAAACTTCATCATGAGTACGAAGAAGCAGAACATTCAGGCAGAGCTCGTCGACCCGGATGCAGGGGTGTGGGAGGCAGAGGCCACCATCGACAACGGCGACTTTGGTACCCGCACCATCCGCTTCGAGACCGGGCTGCTGGCCCGCCAGGCCGACGGCGCAGTGACGGCCTACCTGGACGAGGACACGATGCTGCTGTCCACCACCGCCGCCTCCCGCCAGCCGCGTGAGGGCATTGACTTCTTCCCGCTGACGGTCGACGTGGAGGAGCGCATGTACTCCGTCGGCCGCATTCCGGGTAGCTTTTTCCGCCGCGAGGGTCGCCCGGGCACCGATGCGATCCTGGCCGCCCGCCTGATCGACCGCCCGCTGCGCCCGACCTTCGTCCGTGGCCTGCGCAACGAGGTGCAGGTCATCGTCACGGTCCTGTCGATGGATCCGAATGATCGCTACGACGCGCTGGCTATCAACGGCGCCTCCGCCTCTACGCAGCTGTCCGGCCTGCCGGTGTCCGGTCCAGTCGGTGGCGTGCGCATGGCGCTGGTCGTCGATGACAAGCACCCGGAGGGCCAGTGGGTTGCTTTCCCGACGCGCGAACAGGAAGAAAAGGCCATCTTCGAACTGGTCGTGGCCGGTCGCGTGACTGAGCCGGTGAAGCCCGCCCGGGGGCGCGGACGTGGCCGCGGCAAGGGCTCTAACAATGGGGCGCCGAACGTTGCCGTCATGATGGTGGAGGCCGGCGCTACCGATTCTGTTGTGGAGCGCATCGCCCAGGGTGCGCCCGCCCCGACCGAGGAGGTTGTGGCGCAGGGTATCGAGGCCGCCAAGCCGTTCATCGCCACTCTGTGTGAGGCGCAGGACGCTCTGGCGAAGGCTGTGGACGCCGAAACGCGTGAATTCGAGCTGTTCCCGCCCTATGGCGAGGACGTTTTCGCCTCGGTAGAGGCGGAGGCGCTCGACGCGCTGGAGGACATCATGACTATCGCCGACAAGCAGGAGCGCGATGAGGCGCTGGCGGCGAACATGCAGGCCAACGTCGACCAACTGCTGCCGGAGTTCCCGGAGCGAGAGGCCGAGATCCGCGCGGCGCACAACGAGATCACCAAGACGGTGGTGCGTCGCCGCATCCTGGAGGATGGCTTCCGCATCGACGGCCGCGACAGCACCACCATCCGCGACCTGGGCATTGTCGTGCAGCTGATCCCGCGCGCCCACGGTTCTGCTCTGTTCGAGCGTGGCGAAACCCAGATTCTGGGCGTCACCACGCTGGACATGCTGAAGATGGAGCAGCAGATTGATTCTCTGGGGCCGGAGACCACGAAGCGCTACATCCACCACTACAACTTCCCGCCGTACTCCACGGGTGAGACCGGCCGCGTCGGCTCCCCGAAGCGCCGCGAGATCGGCCACGGTGCGCTCGCAGAGCGCGCATTGACGCCTGTCATTCCCAGCCGTGACGACTTCCCGTACACGATTCGTCAGGTCTCTGAGGCTTTGGGCTCCAACGGCTCGACCTCCATGGGCTCCGTGTGCGCCTCGACCTTGAGCTTGTACAACGCTGGCGTGCCGCTGAAGGCACCGGTGGCGGGTATCGCCATGGGTCTGGTTACCGGCAAGGTCGGCAAGTCCGGCAAGGACAAGTACGTCACCCTGACGGACATTCTGGGCGCGGAGGATGCCTTCGGCGACATGGACTTCAAGGTGGCCGGCACCGCCGACTTCGTCACCGCATTGCAGCTGGATACCAAGCTGGATGGCATTCCGTCTGACGTGCTGGCCGAGGCTTTGCAGCAGGCCCGCACCGCACGCCTGGAGATCCTGCAGCTGATGGGCGAGGCCATTGACTCTCCGGATGATATGAGCGATCTGGCTCCGCACATCACCAGCATCAACATCCCGCAGAACAAGATCGGTGAGGTCATCGGCCCGAAGGGCAAGACCATCAACCAGATCACCGAGGAGACCGGTGCGAACATCACCATCGAGGATGATGGCACGGTGTTCATCTCCGCGATCGGGGGAGAGGCTGCCCGCGAGGCGGAGGAGAAGATCAACGCTATCGCGAACCCGCAGCAGCCGAAGGTGGGCGACCGCTTCCTGGGAACCGTCGTAAAGACCACCGCTTTTGGTGCCTTCGTTTCCCTGCTGCCGGGCAAGGATGGCCTGATCCACATCTCCAACCTGGGTGGGGATCGCCGCATCGAGCGCGTGGAGGACGAGGTCACCGTCGGTGGCAAGCTCGAGGTGGAGATCGCGGACATCGACAACCGCGGCAAGATCTCCCTGGTACTGGTGGACGAGGACTAGTCCAGAACTAGCCGAGAAACTAGCCACAAACTAGCTGGAAAGAGTGATTTCTTTATGACTCGCATTGGTGTTTTGGGCGCTCGCGGCCGAGTAGGCAGCGCAGTGGTCGCAGCTGTTGAGGCAGACGCGAACCACGAGCTGGTCGCCGCCATCGGCCACGGCGATGATCTGCAGGCGCTGGTGGATAACCAGGCAGAGGTCGTGGTGGACTTCACTGTGCCGGACGCCGTCATGGGCAACCTGGAGTTCTGCATCAAGAACGGCATCCACGCGGTCGTAGGCACCACGGGCTGGACCGAGGAACGCTTCGAGACCGTCCGCGGTTGGCTGCAGTCCTCCCCGGAGGTCGGCGTGCTGGTTGCCCCGAATTTCGCAATCTCCGCCGTGCTGACCATGAAGTTCGCCGAGATCGCCGCGCCCTTCTTCGAGTCCGCTGAGGTCGTGGAGCTGCACCACCCGAACAAGGTCGATGCACCGTCGGGAACTGCGGTGCACACCGCGGAGGGCATTGCGCGCGCTCGCCAGGCCGCCGGTCTTGCCGAGCAGCCGGACGCCACCACGCAGTCCCTCGATGGGGCTCGCGGCGCTGACGTGCAGGGCGTGCCGGTGCATGCCGTGCGCATGACCGGCATGGTTGCCCACGAGCAGGTCATCTTCGGCACCAAGGGGCAGACCCTGACCCTGAAGCAGGACTCCTACGACCGCGAGTCCTTCGTGCCGGGCATCATGATCGGCGTGGAGAAGATCGGCGCTAATCCGGGCTTGACCATCGGGCTGGAGAAGTTCCTGGGCCTTGATGGCAGCACGGACGGCGGTGCTAAGGCCTAAACACATGGCTACCGTTGCACCCCTACAGATCGACCTGGTCGGCCACACCGACTTCCAATCGGTGGAGGATCTGGAGTGGCAGACCGATGCCACAGGTGGCGCCGCCCTGGTCGAGTTCGCAGGTCGTGCCTGCTACGAGACCTGGGATAAGCCCAATCCGCACACCGCGACCAACGCGGCCTATGTACGCCACATCATGGATGTCGGCCACACGACGCTGCTGGAGCACGCCAGCGCCTCCATGTATCTGCGAGGCGTTTCGCGTTCCTGCTCCCACGAGATCATGCGGCACCGGCACTTCAGCTTCAGCCAATTGTCGCAGCGCTATGTCCCTTCCGATGAAGCACGGGTCGTGGTTCCGGAAGCGATTGAAGACAACGAGGATCTGAAGAGGCTGTTCCTCCAGGCTGCGGACGTTGCCTATGACGCCTACCGGGAGATCCTGGACGGCTTGGGCGAGGACTTCGCGGAGGAGCCGAACGCAGTGCTGCGCACCAAGCAGGCCCGCCAGGCCGCCCGTGCAGTCCTGCCGAACTGCATCGAAACCCGCTTCGTCATGAGCGGTAACTTCCGCAGCTGGCGGCACTTCATCGCCATGCGGGCTGCGGAGCATGCAGATCCGGAGATCCGCCGAATTGCCGTGGCCTGCCTGCGCAAGCTACAGGCCGTGGCGCCGAATGTTTTTGAGGACTTTTCGATCACGCAGTTGCACGATGGCGGGGAGATGGCGACGAGTCCCTATGTGGGTGAATCCTAAAACTAAAACCGCAACGCATCGGACATTGCACCCAAATACGTGCGTTTCTCGGGAAGGAAGGTAGTCTGGGAAGTCATGAGTACAGGTAACGCAGCAACAAGGGGATCCGCGCATTTCGGAACTATCTCTCTTGCGATGGTGACCCCCTTTAAAAAGGACGGTTCCATCGACTTGGATGCGGGTGTGGCTCTAGCCGGCCACCTCGTGGAAGAGGGCTGCGATTCTTTGGTCTTGGCCGGAACCACCGGAGAGTCTCCCACTACGGGTGCGACCGAGAAGCTTGACCTGCTCAGAGCAGTACGATCCGAGCTCGGTGACCGCGTAAAGCTCATCGCCGGAAGCGGATCGAATGATACCGCTGCCACTGTCGAACTGTCCCGCGCTTCGCAGGACGCTGGTGCTGATTCTCTGCTGGTTGTGACTCCTTACTACTCCCGTCCCAGCCAGGAGGGGCTCTATCAGCACTTCACGACCGTTGCGGACGCCGTGGATATTCCCGTCTGCGTCTACGACATCCCTTCCCGTTCCGTCGTTCCGGTAGAGCCGGAGACCCTGCACCGACTGGCTGCGCATCCACAGATCGCAGCCGTGAAGGATGCCAAGGGTGACCTGGCCGCAGCCATGGAGCTGATCGAGAACACCGACCTGGCATGGTACTCGGGCGATGACCCGCTGAACCTGCCGTGGTTGGCCGCTGGTGCCACGGGCTTTATTTCCGTGATCGGTCACGTAGCGGCCCGACAGCTGAAGGAACTGAGGGATGCTTTTGACGCCGGGGATCTTGCCACGGCTCGCAGCATCGCTGTGCGACTGCAACCTCTGCAGAAGGCACAGGCACGGCTCGGAGGCGTGACTTTCGCAAAGGCAGCTTTGAAGCTTAAGGGGAAGGACGCGGGTGCGCCCCGTCTTCCCATTATCGAACCGACAGCCGCTGAGATGGATCAGCTGGCTCAAGACCTGCAGGCAGCAGGGGTATAGGGAAAATATGACTGAACAACGTTCCCGAGGCCGTAAGGTAACTCGGAAGGCAGCTCCGCCGAGCGCTGAAGCGGAAGCACAATCGGACAACACCGCTGTCTCTAACACTGAGGCTGCGACGGTTTTCAACGACGGTGGCGTCGCTAATAACGACGGCGCTAACAACAGCGCCGATGCTGGCAACGACAACGGCAACGGCAAGAACGACGGCGGCAACAACAACGCTAAGAACAACGGTGGCGGCAACCGCAACCGTAACCGCCGTTCCCGTGGCCGGGGTCGCGGTGGCAACGGCAACAACGGCAACAACAACGGCCGGGGGCGCAACAACCGCGGTGGCGACCGTCGCAAGGGTGCGCTGAAGGCAATGCAGGGTGCGGACCTGACGCAGCGTCTGCCGAAGCCACCAAAGCAGCCTAAGGGCAGCCTGCGCATCGTCGCTCTGGGTGGCATTTCCGAGATCGGCCGCAACATGACCGTCTTCGAGTACGACGGTCGCCTGCTGATTATCGACTGTGGTGTGCTCTTCCCGAGCTCCGGTGAGCCGGGCGTGGACCTGATCCTGCCGGACTTCAGCTACCTGGAGGACAAGTGGGACCGCGTCGAGGCTCTGGTTATCACCCACGGCCACGAGGACCACATCGGCGCAATCCCGTGGCTACTAAAGCAGCGCGCGGACATTCCGATCATCGCCTCCCGCTTCACCTGCGCCCTGATCGCGGCTAAGACGCAGGAGCACCGCCAGCGTCCGAAGCTGATCGAGGTGGATGAGAACTCCCACGAGAGCCGCGGCCCATTCGACCTGCGCTTCTTCGCCGTGAACCATTCCATCCCGGACTGCCTGGGTATTGCCCTAAAGACCGGCGCTGGTCTGCTGGTTCACACCGGCGACATCAAGATGGACCAGACCCCGCTGGACGGTCGCCCGACCGATCTGCCGGCGCTGTCCCGCTTTGGCGACGAGGGCGTGGATCTGTTCCTGTGTGATTCCACCAACGCGACCACCCCGGGTATATCAGGCTCGGAGGCTGACATCGCCCCGACGCTGAAGCGCCTGGTGCGCGACGCAAAGCAGCGCGTGATCATCGCCTCCTTTGCCTCGAACGTCTCCCGCGTGCAGTCCGCTGTGGACGCTGCGGTGGCTGCCAACCGCAAGGTGGCCTTCAACGGACGCTCCATGATCCGCAACATGGAGATCGCAGAGCGCATGGGCTACCTGAACGTGCCACGCGGTACCATCGTCTCCATGGACGAGGCCTCGAAGATGGCTCCGCACAAGGTCGTTCTGATTACCACCGGTACCCAGGGCGAGCCGATGGCGGCTCTGTCCCGCATGGCGCGCCGCGAGCACCGCCAGATCACCGTCCGTGATGGCGACCTGATCATCCTGTCTTCCTCCTTGGTTCCAGGTAACGAGGAAGCTGTGTTCGGCGTGATCAACATGCTGTCCCAGATCGGCGCGACGGTTATCACCGGCCGCGATGCGAAGGTGCACACTTCCGGCCACGGTTACTCCGGTGAGCTTTTGTTCCTGTACAACGCTGTCCGCCCGCGCAACGCCATGCCCGTGCATGGCGAGTGGCGCCACCTGCGCGCCAACAAGGAGCTGGCGATCAGCACGGGTGTGAACCCGAACAACATTCCGCTGGCGCAGAACGGCGTGGTCGTGGATCTACACAAGGGTCACGCGAAGGTCGTTGGCCAGATCACCGTCGGCAACCTCTACGTCGACGGCACCCGCATGGGTGACATCGACAGTGGCGTTCTGGAGGACCGCACCGCGATGTCGGAAGGTGGTTTGATCTCCATCACCACCGTGATCGACAACCGCACTGGTCGCCCACTGGAGGCACCGAGCGTGCAGGCCAAGGGCTTCTCCGACGATGCCCGCGACATGCTAAAGGAAATCCAGGAGAAGGTCGACAACGTGATGATCGACCTGGCCGGCGAGGGCGAGAATGACCCGTACCGCATGGCGCAGGTTATCCGCCGCAAGGTGGGCAAGCTGATCTCCGACAAGTGGAACCGTAAGCCGATGATCGTGCCGACCGTGGTTCCGATGAGCTCCGAGATTGTCGAGGAACTCGACGAAGAGGACTCCCGCGAGTCCATCTAGCGAGCCGTTTTTTCGCTACGCTGGGGTGCCATGGACAATCGCACCATGAGCACCTCCCAGTCCGAACGTGAAGCGCTCGCTAACCTGCTGCAGCAGTCCGGACCCGATGCACCTACGCTCTGCGAGGGCTGGTCCACTCGCGACCTCGCCGTTCACCTCGTTATCCGCGAGTATCGCCCCGACGCTGCAGCGGGGCTTTTCTTCAAGGGGCTCGCAAACCGACTGGATTCCGTCAGCCACGACTATGAATCCAAGCCATTTGGTGAGCTGGTCGAGATGTACCGCAGCGGTCCGCCTGCGTGGAACCCGATGCGCCTGGCAGACAAGTATGCCAACCTCGCCGAGAACTTCATCCACCACGAGGACGTGCGCCGCGGGGGAGGGGAGGGCGCCCCGCGTGATTTACCGCAGTCTGCCCGGGATGACCTGTGGAATGCGGTGAAGGTGATGGCTAAGTTCTTCCTGCGTTCCTCGACCATCCACGTAGTCCTGGAGCGCACGGATGCCGCCACGCCGACCGTCGCCCGCGCCGGAGCTGATTCTTCCTTCGACGAGGTGCGGGTGAAGGGCGCCTCCGGGGAGCTCTTGCTGTGGCTGTACGGTCGCGATAGCGTTGCCGAAGTCACCTTGACCCCGGAGGATCCGGCTACAGTGAACCGCATTGGTCGCCACGTATTTTAACCCATCTTTTTAGAACAAAGCGCGTGTTGCTCGTGTGACTACTGTGGTTGCTGCGACTAGAGTGGTGACCATGTCTGTCACAAGTCGTTCACGCAGCTCGGCGCCCCGCAACCGGGACGCCCACGTCGGCCGTTCTAGCTCTGGCTACTCCGGCTATTCCGGGGACGAGGGCTTCGAAAGGACCGGCAGCGCCTTTGGAGTGGTCGGCCATTCTCTAGGATCTGCGTTCAGCGGTGCCGCACGGGGGATTGGTGGCCTGACCCGCCGTCTAGCCAGCCACAACCGTAGTAGCGACTTTGACACTTTTGACGATGAAGATCTAGACGTTGTAGAGGAGGCGGAGACGCAGGTGATCTCCAAACGGGGTAACCAGCGAGGATCGCGCACAAGTCAAGTTAAGAAGGTTGACAAGCGTCGCGGTTCTCGAGCAAGCGACAACTGGACCCCGGATACCGAAGACGATGGTTTTGACGCCGACTTCAACGCCGATGATTCCCGGGACACCGAGGGCTATCCAACGCGCATCGGTGGATCCTACGATGGCGCAGCGATCGGCGTGTTCGCCGTTGCCCTGATTCTGGCCGGAACGTTGTGGTTCGGCGTGGGCGGAGCAGTGGGCAACGCGATCGCCGGCATTCTCACCTGGATCATCGGCGCCGGCGGCTACGTGGTACCGGTTGCTATGGCGTTTGCCGCCTGGGTGCTGATGGTGGGCATCGAGCGCACCCAGCGCTCCACGCTCCGCCTGTGGCTCGGCTCTGCGTTGATCGTGCTTTCCATGCTGGGGTTGATCCACATATTTGCCGGACAGCCGACGACCAGTGGCGGTAAATCTAGCGCTGGCGGACTCGTCGGCCAGGCGATCGGCACGCCGATGGCCGTGGGCTTTAGCTCCTACCTGGCTGTACCACTCCTGCTGCTGGCGATCGTCTATGGAGCCCTGCAGCTGACGGGGCTGACGGTCAAGCAGATTTACAACCTCGCCGTGGACTTCCTCGGCGTGGGAGGTGGCCGTGGTGGCACCGCTTATGACGCCTACGATGAGGATGCCGAGGGTATCGACGACGATCAATATGGCCATGTCGACCGCGAGATCACTCGCGCGGCTCGCGCGAACTACCGCACGCCGATGGATAACTACCCGGTGGCGGCCGAGGCTGACGCGGATCAGAACGAAACTCTGGTGCTGGACGACCTGGAGCAGCCGAAGCGCCAGCCGCGCCGCCGACCGAAGGCAAAGCCGGCGCCTAAGCCTGTAGCCAAGCCTGAGCCCCAGGTCGATGACGTTGCGGATCTGTTGGAAGACGACGATCTGGATGCAGAGTTGGATCTCGACGCACCGGCCAAGCCCGCCCGCCGGGATCCCGTGGCCGACTCGCGCGATTCGGTACGCAATGCCATCGTCGCTCGCTCCGGAATTGATGCCGCCAAGATTCCAGCTTCGACCCCCAAGTCGGAATTGGAAGAGGCTGAGCCTGCGGGACGGGGCGTCCAGAACAAAAACAGCAACAACGACAGTGGCAGCGACAGCGATTACGCGTTGCCGTCAACCGAATTGCTAATCAAGGGCGACACACCGAAGACCCGTAGTGAGACGAACGACCGGATGATCGAAGCGATCACGGATGTGTTCGCGGAATTCAACGTCGACGCACAGGTGACGGGCTTTAGCCGCGGACCGACAGTGACCCGCTACGAGGTCGAACTGGGGCCTGGCGTGAAGGTATCGAAGATCACCAACCTGCAGTCCAACCTGGCCTACGCGGTGGCTACCGATAACGTGCGTCTGCTGACCCCGATCCCCGGCAAGTCCGCCGTAGGCATCGAAGTTCCCAACACGGACCGCGAAATGGTGCGTCTGGCCGATGTGCTGGAGGCTCCGAAGGTGCGGGCCGACCACGATCCCATGGTTATCGGACTGGGCAAGGATATCGAAGGCGACTTTGTGGCTCACTCGATCCAGAAGATGCCGCACCTGTTGGTGGCAGGTTCGACGGGCTCCGGTAAGTCGGCATTCGTTAACTCGATGCTGGTTTCCCTGTTGACCCGTGCAACCCCCGACGACGTGCGCCTGATCCTGGTCGACCCGAAGATGGTGGAGCTGACCCCCTACGAGGGCATCCCGCACCTCATCACGCCGATTATTACGCAGCCGAAGAAGGCCGCCGCGGCGCTGACCTGGCTGGTGGAAGAGATGGAACAGCGGTACATGGACATGAAGGCCAGCCGCGTGCGCCACATCAAGGACTTCAACCGCAAGGTGAAGTCGGGTGAAATCACCACACCGCTGGGCTCCGAGCGCGAATACCGCCCATACCCGTACATCGTCTGCGTGGTCGACGAGCTGGCCGACCTGATGATGACTGCCCCGCGCGAGATTGAGGACTCGATCGTGCGCATCACCCAGAAGGCCCGTGCCGCCGGCATCCACCTGGTGCTGGCGACACAGCGCCCGTCGGTAGACGTAGTCACCGGCCTGATCAAGACGAACGTGCCTTCGCGACTGGCCTTCGCCACCAGTTCGTCGACGGACTCCCGCGTGATCCTGGACCAGGGTGGCGCGGAGAAGCTGATCGGCATGGGCGACGGCCTGTTCATCCCGCAGGGTGCTGGCAAGCCGCAGCGTATCCAGGGTGCCTTCGTGACGGACGAGGAGATCAGCGCGGTCGTCGAGGCTGCGAAGGATCAGGCAGAACCCGACTACACCGAAGGCGTGACCGAGGACAAGGCCGCTGAGGCGAAGAAGGATATCGATCCGGACATCGGCGATGACCTGGAGGATCTGCTGCAGGCAGTCGAGCTGGTCGTGACTAGCCAGTTCGGATCGACTTCCATGCTGCAGCGCAAGCTGCGCATCGGTTTTGCCAAGGCCGGCCGACTTATGGACCTCATGGAAACCCGCGGCGTGGTTGGTCCGTCCGAGGGGTCGAAGGCGCGCGAGGTGCTGGTCAAGCCGGAAGAGCTGGAGACGATGCTCTGGATGATCAAGGGCGCTAACCCGGAGGACGCGCCCAAGGAGGTAGCGGAGGAAGACTCCGAGACCACCCGTGTAGTCTCGGCCAATCCGCCGAGCGGGACAGTGTAGGTGCCTCTATCCGCCCCCGCCTCCCCAAGCCCGCGCCCAGGGCGTGTAGAGTGAGCACCAGTTGGAGGGGAGTACCCTAACGCCAAAAATTTTTTGGCGCCTCGACATTGATCGTCAACACGGCAGGTGCGGATGTCCCGCGAACCTCCCGGTCATGTCGGCTCGTGACTGTTTTTGGAACGGGCAGGGGAGACCTCCGGTCTAACAAGTGACGCATTTTTACGACCGGAGGTTTTACATGGAAGTTAACGCCTTAACCTGGGTGATCACCATCGTCGTGGTCGCCGGATTCTTTGTCTTCGATTTTTACAGCCACGTCAAGACTCCTCACGAGCCGTCGATGAAGGAGTCGGCGCTGTGGTCGCTGTTCTACGTGGCTCTTGCCTGCCTCTTCGGTGGTTTCCTGTGGCTGACCTGGGGTGAGCCGGGGAACCCGCACCAGCACGGCATGGAGTTCTTCGCCGGCTATATCACCGAAAAGGCCTTGAGCGTAGACAATCTATTCGTTTTCGCGCTGATCCTGAGCTCCTTTAAGATCCCACGCAAGTACCAGCAAAAGGCGCTATTGATCGGTATCGCGCTGGCGCTAATCCTGCGTGGCGTGTTCATCGCCCTAGGCGCGGCCATCATTGAGGCCTGGTCCGATGTGTTCTACCTGTTCGGCCTGTTCCTGCTGTGGACCGCCGCGAAGCTTCTGTGGGACGAGATCTCCGGCCAGGAGGAGCAGGACCCGCAGGACATGATGGTCATCAAAGCAGTGCGCAAGTTTATTCATGTCTCGGATCACTACGAGTCGGACCGTTTGTGGTTTAAGGAAAATGGCAAGAAGGTTTTGACGCCACTTTTCATCGCCCTGGTGGCCATCGGCTTCGTCGACGTGCTCTTCGCCTTGGATTCCATCCCTGCCATCTACGGCATTACCAGCGAACCATACATTGTGTTTACGACCAACGCCTTGGCACTGTTGGGACTGCGGCAGCTCTACTTCCTGCTGGATGGCCTGCTGGATCGTCTGGTCTACCTGTCTTACGGGCTGTTCCTCATCCTGGCGTTTATCGGTGTGAAGCTGATCCTGCACGCCCTGCATGAGAACAACCTGCCGTTTATCAACAGCGGTCAGGGGCTGTCTGTGCCCGAGGTTTCCGTGGAATTCTCCCTGCTGACGATCGTTGGCATCCTCGTTGTCACGACAGTTCTGAGCTTGACGGTGGGCAAGAAGAATCTGGCCGAAAACGAATAGAGCTCCGCGCTAGGATAGATACTCGTGAACACTTCAACACCGCGATCGTCGTTTGGCAGGTTCGTCCACAACGTGAGCCTGCCGAATGTACTCACGTGCATTCGCATCGCCTTGATCCCGGTGTTCCTCTGGCTGATCCTGACTTCCGGGGAGTGGGACGTGGCTGGGTCCGATACCGACCGTGCGCACCGCTGGTGGGCTCTGCTGGCGTTTAGCCTGTTGATGTTCACCGACCAGCTGGACGGCTACCTGGCGCGTCGCTATGAGGTCATCACCGACTTCGGAAAGTTGGCTGATCCCATCGCGGACAAGGCGCTGATGATCTCCGCGTTCGTAAGCCTGAATATCCTCGGCGAGCTACCGTGGTGGGTCACTGCCATCGTCGTTGTGCGCGAGCTGGGAATCACCGTCTGGCGCATGGTGTTGGCGCGCCAAGGTAATGTGGTGCCAGCATCCAAGGGCGGGAAGCTAAAGACCGTGCTGCAGACCCTGGCGGTGTTCCTTTACATACTGCCTTTCGGTGGGGTCGTGCAGACCATCGCCATGATCGTAATGGGCGTGGCCGTCGTACAGACCGTCGTCACGGGCGTGCAGTACATTGTGGATTCCCGCAAGGAAAACGCCTAAGTGTCCGCTCACCCCGCCGCCGAACGCTTGGTACGGGAGTTCACCCGGCGGGGTCTGACCGTGGCGACGGCGGAATCCCTTACCGCAGGTCTGTGTGCGGCCACAATTGCAGAAGTGCCTGGGGCTTCGGCGGTTCTACGCGGTGGCGTCATTACCTATGCAACAGAGCTCAAGCACAACCTGGCAGGGGTAAGGGAGGAAACCCTGCGTGCGCACGGGCCCGTGGCGGCGGAGACGGCGGCAGAGATGGCAGCTGGGGCGGCAAAGGCCTGTGGCGCCGATGTCGGCATAGCGCTGACGGGTGTGGCGGGTCCTGATCCGCAAGACGGGCATCCGGTGGGCGAAGTCTTCGTTGCGGTGTGTGACGGCACTGGTGCAATAAGAGTGGAAAACCTTTATGAACAGTTTGCCCGCAGGCGCGACAGCGGCGAGTTCGACGGGTTAGATTCCGCACAGTTGCGTGCGGAGATTCGCCAGTTCAGCGTAAAGTGCGCGCTGGAACTGGCTAGCGCGTAGACTGGCGGGAACAAATTCGCCGCCTGGAACGTTGGGATGATTGATGAGTCACAATACTATGGTCATGGATACGGTTGCAGTAGAGCGTCCTAGCGAGCGGATGCCGGCGGATGAGCCACTTCTGCGGGAGGCACTGGGGGCCACGCTGAAGGAATACCGCACAAACAACGGCTTTACGCTGCGCCAGCTCGCGTCTTTGGCGAACGTCAGCCCGGGGTACCTCTCAGAGCTCGAGCGGGGTCGCAAGGAGGTTTCCTCCGAGCTGTTGGCTAGCGTGTGCCACGCGATGGCGGTATCTGTCGCCTCGGTGATTCTGGAAGCTGCGTCGATGATGGCTCTGGATGCGGCGGCTGCAGAGCTGGCAGCGAACATGGCTGCGACCGCGGGGGACAGGGCTCGCGCATAAGTGCTGCGGAGGGGCTTGAGGAGGGGGCGTGAAGGGGTCGTGAAAGGGCACAGCACAGCCGAATATTGATAGAATCATTCGCGTAGAAAAAATTTTTTAACCCGGTTCTCGGGGCCGCATTAAAGGAGTATTAGCGCATGGCCAATCCGTTTGTGAAGGCGTGGAAGTACCTGATGGCGCTCTTCGACAGCAAGATCGAAGAGAACGCTGATCCGAAGATTCAGATCGAGCAGGCCATCGCGGAAGCGCAGAAGCAGCACCAGGCTCTGTCCCAGCAGGCCGCAGCGGTGATTGGCAACCAGCGTCAGCTGGAGATGAAGCTGAACCGCCAGCTGGAAGACGTAGAGAAACTGCAGGCCAATACCAAGCAGGCGCTAAACCTGGCGGATAAGGCACGCGCTGCGGGCGACCAGCAGAAGGCGATGGAGTACGAGAATGCCGCGGAGGCTTTCGCTGCACAGCTGGTGACCGCCGAGCAGTCCGTGGAGGACATGAAGAGCCTGCACGACCAGGCCTTGCAGCAGGCAGCACAGGCCAAGCAGGCGGTGGAGCGCAACTCCATGCAGCTGCAGCAGAAGGCTGCCGAGCGCACCAAGCTACTGAGCCAGCTGGAGCAGGCGAAGATGCAGGAGAAGGTCGCCGAATCCCTGCAGTCCATGGATGCTGTGACCGCTAACGGCTCTCCGAACCTGGACCAGGTGCGCGAGAAGATCGAGCGCCGCTACGCCAACGCACTCGGCCAGTCTGAGCTGGCACAGAACTCCGTCCAGGGACGCATGGCAGAGGTCGAGCGTGCCGGCATTCAGATGGCGGGGCACTCCCGCCTGGAGCAGATCCGTGCGGAGATGAACAGCGGCAACAGCCAGCTTGCCGGTGGCCAGCAGCAGGAGGCCATTGAGCAGGCGAAGCCGCAGGCCGGTAATGTCGGCCAGGATGCAGTCGCCGAGCGCATGCGTCAGCTGCGCAACGAGAACTAATTTCCGACCCCGCGGGATTTCAGTGCCTCGCCCAGGTGGCGGGCGCGCAGCAGGCTACGGACAATAACCGGCACGCCGAACGCAAGCACGGAGCGCGATGCGCCCCGTGCTTTTCTTGCGTCCAGCACCTCGTTCACCGTCAGCGCGGTCAGTGGAATTAGGCGAATGGTCAGCGCAAGGAGCAGGCTGATGGTCTCCACGGGCAAGCCGATCCTGCCGAGCGGCCGCAGTCCGGCCTCTACGGCGTCCATCAAGGCCACGACTGTCGTGGTCAGTGTGAGTAGGCTGGCCATCGCGACCGCCGACAGGATCACCCCGAAGTAGGTCAAGGCGGTCGGCAGGTCGCGCTGCCACCACAACAATCCAGCAAAAGCGGCCAGCAACACGGCAGGAGGCAGCAGCTGCTGCAGCGTTAGGCGGACGGGAATCCGCGCGGCCAGGTAGCAGATCGCCGTGAACCCGACGACCACTCCGGCCTGCCACGGAACCTTGGCCCACAGGGCAGTGCCGACGAGGAAAACCAGCAGTAAAAAAATTTTTAGGCCCGCTGGTGCCCGGTGGAATACCGAGGTCCCGGGGTGAAACACGGACAGCGGCACATGTACGTGCAGGGGTTGCTTCATTCGTGAGCCTCCCTAACTCCGGTAGCTGTCAACGTAGTCGTTGATCACGCACTCCGCCGGTCCGTCGTCGTGAATCTGGCCGTCGCTGACCCACAGCACCCGGTCCATGTCCTCTAGGAGTTCTAGGTCGTGGGAGACCACGATCAGTTGCTGCGGCAGTTCCGCCAGGGTGCGGGCGATCATCCGCCGGTTCCCCAGATCCAGCAGGGTGGTCGGCTCGTCGGCAATCACTAGGTCCGGCTCGGCTACCAAGACTGAAGCAAGTGCTAGCAGCTGCTTTTCGCCACCGGAGAGGAAGTGCGGGGAGGCATCCGCCAGGTGTTCCAGGCCCATGTTCTGTAGCGCGCGTTGTACCTTCTCCCGCCGCTCGGGGCCTTTCTTGGTGGTTCCTTTTAAGGAAAACGCGACGTCTTCGGCGACAGTGGGCATGATGATTTGGTTGTCGGCGTCACTAAAAATAAACCCCACCTGCTTGCGCACCTGGCGACCGTGCTTGGCCACGTCGAGGCCCGCGACGCGCACCTGGCCGCGCGTTGGTTCGGCAAGGCCGTTGATGAGGCGCGCCAAGGTGGATTTGCCGGAGCCGTTGGAGCCGATGATGCCGATGCGCCGTTCGCTCAAGGTCAGGTTGATGTCGCGGAGCACGGTGCGTTGGCCTGCGGCGCTGGGGAAGGTGACGCCCACATTGTCGAACTCGATAACGGGCATTCTAAGCCTTGGGGGAGTCGGCGTTCTGGGGCTTGCGAAGTGTGGGGAGCAGGTCAGGAACGGCCTTTGTGACGGCGAGAGCAATGGCGACGGCGAGGACGATCTTGATGAGGTCGCCCGGGATGAACGGCGTGTTGGTGGCCAGTGCGGTGCCCAGGTTGTAGTCCAGGCGCACCATCAGGCCGACGGTGCCGCAGAGGTATTGGATGATCACGCCGACAATGCCTGCCAGGAAGAACACGGCGGCGCGGGCGTTGAGGTTGCGTGGAGCGTACTGGGCGATGAGGCCGATGACGAAGGCGGCGATGACATAGCCGACGATGTAGCCCACGGTGGGGCCGGCGACGGCTGCGGCGGCGGGCTTCCAACCGGCCATGTTGGGCACGCCGACGAAGCCTACGGCAATGAACAGGGTAGTAGCCAGGCCGCCGCGCCAGAAGCCGAGTATGAGGGAGGCTAGTAGGATTCCCATGTTCTGGAGCACGATGGGCACTCCGGAAACGCCGACGGGGAACTGTACGCCGCCGAGGACGATGATGAGAGCTGCGAAAACGGCGATGTACGCGAGGTCCACCGCTTTGAACTTTGTAGTTTCTGTGGTTGACATAAATAGAATGATAAACCAGTTCGCCATAAAACTTGAACAGTGTTCAAGGAGGGGTTGGGTCGGGGGTGGGGTGTAGATTGGGGAACCATGCGCAGGACAGAGTTTGATCGACTAACCGAAGGTGAATTTGGCGATGGCTTCCGCGCGTGGATCGCGGACACCCACGTGCTGAGTTCCTTGGGGGACACGCCCGCGGCGCTAATCGAACAGGGGTATGATCCGCGCGATGTGTGGCTGGCGCTGTGTGATGACTTTGATGTGCCGGAGGAGCGCCGCTTAGGCGAGGATATATAGTTCTCTCTGTTCTTTCTTTATGGACGCCCATCTTATGCGCGATTGAGGAATTCAGTTAAACAATCGAACAAAGGTTCGTGTAGGGTGTGTGTCGGTGCCATGGTTGTCCGCGCGGTCGAGTACAACTGTCAATGAACCTTTTCGCAGTGCCCTCGGTCTAAGGGATCGGGGGTGCGAAAAAGATGACGAATATAGGCACGTTAGATAAGCAGGGCACGGCAACACCAGGTGCCGACGCAGAAGTAAGGAGCAGCAACTCTATGCCACCGAAGAAGAAGCAGACCGCCACCGCGGCGGGGAAGGATCGTTCCAAGGCTCTAGAGCTTGCTATGGCGCAGATCGAGAAGGACTTCGGCAAGGGTGCCATCATGCGCCTCGGCGACGATACCCGCCCGCCGATCCAGGCTATTTCCGCCGGCAATATTGCCATTAACGCCGCGCTGGGCATCGGCGGTTTTCCGCGTGGTCGTGTGGTGGAGATCTACGGCCCGGAGTCTTCCGGTAAGACCACCGTGGCGCTGCACGCGATTGCGGAGGCGCAGCGGGACGGCGGTATTGCGGCCTTCGTGGATGCCGAGCACGCGCTAGATCCGGAGTACGCCCGCGCGTTGGGCGTGGATACGGATGCGCTGCTGGTTTCCCAGCCGGACACGGGCGAGCAGGCGTTGGAGATCGCGGATATGCTGATCCGTTCTGGAGCCATCGACATCATTGTGGTGGACTCCGTGGCGGCGCTGACGCCCAAGGCGGAGATCGATGGCGATATGGGCGATTCCCACGTTGGTCTGCAGGCGCGTCTGATGAGCCAGGCGCTGCGCAAGATGACCGGTGCCCTGTACCAGACGGGCACCACCGCCATCTTCATTAACCAGCTGCGCGAGAAGATCGGCGTGATGTTCGGCTCGCCCGAGACGACGACGGGCGGTAAGGCGCTGAAGTTCTACGCTTCGGTTCGTTGCGATATTCGCCGTATCCAGGCGCTGAAGGACGGCCAGGACGTGGTGGGTAACCGCACGCGCATCAAGGTTGTGAAGAACAAGGTTTCCCCGCCGTTCAAGATCGCGGAGTTCGACATCCTCTATGGCGAGGGTATTTCGCGCGAGGGCTCCATCATCGACCTGGGTGTGGAAACCGGCCTGATTAAGAAGTCCGGCTCCTGGTTTACGTACGACGGCGACCAGCTGGGGCAGGGCAAGGAGAAGGCCCGCGAGTTCCTCAAGAACAACCCGGATCTTTCCGCGGAACTGGAGGATCGCATTGCCCGCGAGCTGAAGATCGGCCCCTACGCCAAGATGAAGGACGAGCAGGCTGGCGATGCCACCGAGGGTCAAGTGGACGAGGATAAGCCCATTGAGCTGAGCCCGAACTTCGACGATGACAGTGAAGAATAGGGATCGCGAAGGAACGATAGAGGCACTCCGGCAGGCTATTGCCAACTACTCGCCCGGTGAGGGTGGGGGATTGGTGGATATGGCGCAGGAGGAGAGGCTCGCGCCGATTAAGGCCAAAGCAGTGCGGCTGATCAACCACCGTGCTCGATCCACCGAGGAGCTGCGTCGCAGACTGCTGGAGGCCGACTGTGAACCGGAGGGCGTGGAAGAGGTTCTGAACCGCTGCATAGCCAATGGAATGTTGGACGATGCCGAGTTTGCCAACGAATGGGTGCGCCAGCGGGAGAAGAACCAGAAGAAATCCGTCGCTGTATTGCGCCGCGAACTGCAGCAGAAGGGGATCGCCTCCCCGCTGATCGACGATGCCTTGGCGCAGGTCGATGATGAGTCCCAGGAACGGATCCTCGACGATCTCGTAACCAAGAAGGCAGCCAGTATTAAGACCCGACCCGCCGATCGCAAGGAATACGACAAGGCCCTGCGACGTGTGGTGGGCGTTGCCGCCCGTCGCGGGTTCCCGGAGGGCGTAGCGCTGCGCCACGCGCGCCGCGCGCTGGACGCGCGACTAGAGGAGCTGTAGCGGGCGTCACCAGGTAACAACCGCGCTTTCGTAAACGCAGCAACGGAAGGGGTAGGGTAATCCACGTGACACAGACGATTCAGACGCAAACGGGCGAGACCAGCGGTGCCGCGCGTACTTACGAGGTGCGCACCTTCGGCTGCCAGATGAACGTCCACGATTCCGAGCGACTGTCCGGGCTGCTCGAAGACTCCGGATACGTCCCCGTAGATGAGGGCGCGACCCCGGACGTGGTGGTTTTCAACACCTGCGCGGTACGGGAAAACGCAGATAAGCGCCTGTACGGCACCCTCGGCCAGATGAAGGCCATCAAGGACGAACACCCAGGCATGCAGATCGCTGTCGGTGGCTGCATGGCGCAGAAAGACAAGCAGACCGTGGTGGATAAAGCACCATGGGTCGACGTGGTGTTCGGCACGCACAACCTGGGGTCGCTGCCAACGCTGTTGGAGCGTTCCGCGCACAACCACAAGGCAGAGGTGGAGATCTTCGACTCGCTGGAGGAGTTCCCCTCCGTGCTGCCAGCCAAGCGCGAATCCGCGTACGCCGGCTGGGTGTCTGTCTCCGTCGGCTGCAACAACACGTGCACCTTCTGTATCGTGCCGGCGCTGCGCGGCAAGGAACAGGATCGCCGCCCCGGCGAGATCCTGGCCGAGGTTAAGGCGCTGGTGGCACAGGGCGTGAGCGAGGTGACGCTGCTGGGTCAGAACGTCAACGCCTACGGCGTGAACTTCGCCGACGAGACCCTGGAGCGCGACCGCACGGCATTTTCCAAGCTGCTGCGCGCCTGCGGCGAGATCGAAGGCCTGGAGCGCCTGCGCTTCACCAGCCCCCACCCGGCCGAGTTCACCGACGACGTGATCGACGCGATGGCCGAAACCCCCGCAGTCTGCCCGCAGCTGCATATGCCGCTGCAGTCCGGCTCGGACAAGGTGCTGAAGGACATGAAGCGTTCCTACCGCTCCAAGAAGTTTCTGGCGATCCTCGACAAGGTGCGCGAGCGCATCCCGCACGCGGCGATCACCACGGACATCATCGTCGGCTTCCCGGGCGAGACGGAGGAGGACTTCCAAGCGACCATGGACGTCGTAGAGAAGGCCCGGTTCTCTAGCGCCTACACCTTCCAATACTCGCCGCGCCCTGGTACTCCCGCTGCGGAGATGGAAAACCAGGTGCCGAAGGCTGTGGTGCAGGATCGCTACGAGCGCCTGCTGGCGCTGCAGGAGCGCATCAGCGAGGAGGAGAACCGCAAGCTCATCGGCACTTCCCAGGAGCTGCTGGTGCAGGCGGATGGCCGCAAAAACGACCGCACCCAACGCCGCTCCGGTCGTGCCCGCGACGGGCGCCTCGTGCACTTCACACCGGAGGGCGATATCCGCGCAGGTGATGTCGTGGAGGTCGTTATTACTGACGCCGCGCCACACTTCCTCATCGCCGACGGCGGAGTTGCGAGCCACAGGCGTACCCGGGCTGGGGACATGACAGAGCTGGGGGAGACTCCGACGACGGCGCCTGTGGGCGTCGGGCTCGGAATGCCCAGCATCAAGAAGCCCGAGCCGACCACGGCGGGCGGATGCAGCACGGGAGGATGTGGCTGTGAGTAAAGAAGACGCTGTGAGTAAGGAAAGAACAGACAACAGTGCAGATCAGGTGGACCGGCTAGCGAAGTACCGGGACGACCTCGGTGGTGCCGAGCGCAAGGTCGCGCGCCAGGTGGTGCTGGGGCGCTACATGCCTCTGCTGGCCTTCGGGTTGCTGGTTCCGCTGATCACTATTTTCCTGCCGCACGCGGGCGACGTGCGCGGCTTCGACGTGCTCTTCGATACGCCGGTGGCGCAGAACAACGATACGACGAAGCCGGAGATGATCTTTTCCTGGCTCCGACTGACTGCCATCTTGCTGACGATTGGCACCATCGTTTCCAAGTCCTGGATGGTGGCCTGGGTGACCTGGGCCTTCGCAGGCGTGGCCTGGTGGTACAACGTGTTTGCCGTGTGGATGCGGCAGACCCGCCCGCCGACACTCACGGGCGACGGGCCGGCGATCCCGCTGGTCTTCAGCCTGCTTGGGTTGACGGTGCTGTTTATCGCCATGTCGGCCGTGGTGTTCCAGAAGAACCCGCTGCAGCGAGCCCTGGCGGCCGCGCGGCGCGAGGAAGCGCACCGGGACGAGGAATCCCGCCTGGCGCAGCAGCGCCTACGCACGGGCATTGAGGAACGCGAGGTAGCCGAGATCGTCGATGACCGGCGTGCCCGCGCGAAGGCTCGGCGCCAGCGCAAGGCGGAGCAGGAGGCCGCGCAGGAAGCTGAGCAGGATTCCGAGAGCTAGCTTTCTAGCGCCGCCGCAGCGGCAACTGCCCATTCCTGCCACTGGGCGGCCTGTGCGCGCAGCTTCTCTGCCTTGGAGGCGTTGCCGGCCTTCTCCGCCGACTCGGCTTCGCGGGTGAACTGGTCAACCTTGGCCTGGAACTGGGCGACACGTGCCTGAGCCTCCGGGTCGGTGCGGCGCCACTCGGCATCGGCAGCTTCCTCTACGCGAGACTCGATGGCCTTGATCTTGTCCTCAAATTCGCGGACTCGGCCACGGGGGACGAAGCCGATCTGCTCCCACTTTTCCTGTAGCTCGTGAAGCACCTTGCGGGCCTTGTCCACGCCGTGGGCCTGCGGATCGACCTTGGGGGAGTACTCGTCGATCAGAGCCTGCTTGGCCTCCGCATTCGCCTCGAACTCCTTGTCCTTTTCCGCGTTGTTGGCCTTGCGCGCGGCGAAGAATACGTCCTGTGCCTTGCGGAAGCGTTCCCACAGCTGGTCGTCCACGTTGCGAGGGGCGCGGCCGGCTGCCTTCCACTGGCTCATCAGGTCGCGGTACTTGGCGCTGGTAGCACCCCAATCCGTGGAATCCTGCAGAGCCTCGGCCTCCGCGATAAGGTCTTCCTTCTTTAGTCGCGCGCGCTCGCGATTGCGGTCGAGTTCATCGAAGTGTGCCTGGCGCTTGCGGTTGAACTCGGAGCGGGCGGAGGAGAAACGCTTCCACAGCTCGTCGTCCTTTGCACGATCCACGCCCTTGATGGCGCGCCACTGTTCGACGATGGTGCGGATGCGCTCGCCGGAGCGCTTCCAATTCACTGTAGAGGGGTTTGCCGCAGCGATCGACTCGACCTCCGCCAGCAGCTCCTTCTTGCTCTCCAGAGCGGACGCCCGGCGCTGTTTCTTGGCCTCCGCGACCTCCTGTTCGGTGGTCTGGGTGCGCTGAGAAATTTTTTCCAGTCGCGCCTCGATCGCCGGGATATCGCCGATCACCGCCGCGGTGCTCAGCGAATCCAGCAGTGCCTGGGCATCGTGACGAATGGTCGGGGCCTGCTCCGGGTTGTTAGTCAGGCGGGCCTCGAGCATCTGAACCTCGGTGCACAGATCGTCGTAGCGCGCACCGAAGTGCTGCAGCCCCTCCTCCGGGGTGCCGGCCTTAAACTCGCCGACCTGGCGCTCGCCCTCGGGTGTCCTCACCCAGGCCACTCCTTGGTTATCTACACGGCCGAACTGCGCGGGGTCGTTCTTGGGAATAGAGACACTCCCGGGCTGAACCACCTTCGGTCCCGGCTTCGGGCCGGGTTTGGGACCGGGCTTGGGAACCGGACGAGAATTCGTGGGATCAGTCATTGGGGATACTCCTACCTAAAACCAAAACGTTCCAATCGCCTTCACAGGCAATGAGGTCATTATTACACCAGCCAGCACCTTGGTGGGGGATCTTGGGCGGTGCACTGGGGCGGCTACACTGGTTTCCTATGAATTCCTCCACCCGTCCGCGCCCCATTGCCGTCGTCGGCCCCACTGCGTCCGGCAAGACGGCAATCTCCTTGGCGTTGGCCAAGCAGCTGGACGGGGAAATCGTCAATATCGACTCTATGCAGCTGTACCGCGGCATGGATATCGGCACGGCCAAGGTTCCGGAATCCGAAAGGGAGGGCATCCCGCATCACCAACTGGATATCTGGCCGGTCACCAAGCCAGCCAGCGTGGCGGAGTACCGCGATGGGGCGATCGAGACCGTGGAGAAGATTTTTTCCCGCGGCAAGGTGCCCATCATCGTCGGCGGTTCCATGATGTACGTCCAGGCGCTGGTCGACGAGTGGGACTTCCCGCCGACTGATCCGGCCGTGCGCGCAAAGTGGCAGCGCCAACTCGACGAACGCGGCGTGGCTGCCATGCACCAGCACCTGGCTACGATCGACCCCGAGGCCGCCCGGATCATCGAGGACAACGATCCCCGCCGCACCGTCCGCGCCCTCGAAGTGATTGAACTGACGGGCAAGCTCTTCGCGGCCTCGCAGCCCCCGAAGGACTCCACACCACGGTGGAACATGCGCCTGTTGGGGCTGAACGCTCCCGCCGAATGGCTCAACCCGCGCATCGAGCTGCGGGTTCGCCAGATGTTCGACCAGGGACTCGTGGACGAGGTTCGGGCCCTGGTCGCCGATGGTTTGATCCGCGAATCCACCGCCGGCCAGGCTATCGGTTACGCGCAGGTGCTGGACTATTTCGCCGGCGAGCTGACGTACGAGGAAGCCGTGGATCGCACCATTACCGGCACCCGTCGCTATGCTCGGCGGCAACGTTCCTGGTTCCGGCGCGATAAGCGGATTGTGTGGATTGACGCCGACTCTCCCGACCCGGTGCGCGTAGCGACGGAAGCACTGGGATTAAACGACTAGAAGGAGTTCCCTACAGTGATCGAGTTCATGAAGGCCCACGGCACGGAGAACGACTTCGTGGTGTTGCTCGACGAGGCCGTGGAAGTGCAGCTGTCCGAAGAGCGCGTGCGCGTCCTGGCAGATAGGCGGGCCGGGATCGGCGGCGACGGGGTGATTCGCATTGCCACTGCCGATGCTCTGGTTAACGCCGGCGTGCTGCCAAACTTGCCCGAGGGCGTGCACGGTGACGAATGGTTCATGGACTACCGCAACGCCGACGGCTCGCTGGCGGAGATGTGCGGTAACGGTGTGCGCGCGTTCGCCCACGTGTTGTGTTCGCAGGGGAAGGTGCAGGCAGGGGAGCAGTTCGGCATCGGCACCCGCGCAGGCCGCAAGCTGGTAGAGGTCCACGAGGTGACCGGCGAAAATCAGGAGCACGCCATAGTCAGCGTGGAGATGGGCGCCCCGCAGGTGCTGGGAGTTTCTACCGCCCAGGTCGGCGACGTGAAGGTTGCGGGGCTTGGGGTAGACATGGGCAACCCGCACCTGGCCGCGGTGATTCCGAGTCTTACCGCGGACAAGCTCCAGGAAATGCCCATCGATCAGCAGGTACAGTTCGATCCTGAGTTCTTCCCGGCGGGCGTGAACCTGGAGGTTCTCACGCCGCTGGATGAGGCGGGCGCGGTGCACATGCGCGTCCACGAGCGCGGGGTGGGCGAGACTCGCTCGTGCGGCACCGGCACTGTTGCCGCCGCTGTGGCTGCTCTTGCGGACGCCGAACGGGCCGAAGGCACCGTCACCGTGCACGTTCCAGGTGGCGAGGTGCAGGTGGAGATCTCCGCGCAAGGTTCCGTCTTGCGCGGGCCGTCGGCCATCGTGGCCTGGGGGCGGACGGTTCTTTAGCGACCCTTTTTAGTGGCCTCCGCAGCCGCAGCTGCCGGAGCCACAGGCGCCGCCGCAGCCGGCGGCGTCCACGGTACTAGCGGTGAACTGCACAGTGCCGGCCACGATCAACGGAGCATCGGACTGTGCGAGTTCCTCGTCGACCGCATCCTCGGGTAGAACTACCGTAAACTCGAAGGGAGAGGTCACCCTTGCCGTCCAGAACTTCTGGCCGGTCAGGGCGTTAACCTTGCTGGACCAATCGGAGGCCTCCACGGCGATGTTGGCCGTGGCGTGCGGGGTAGTGGCAGGGGAGTTGATGTCCTGCAGGCCACTCGAGTCCACCACGCCGACCTTGAGGCCGCCGTCCTTGGCGAACTCAGTCGAGTCCCCGTACACACGCACGGAGCTGGCCAGAGCCCCAATGTGGAACTGGTGGTACTCCAACGAAGGGGCGTCCACAAGCAAAGGCCCTTGCGCGATGGTGGCGGTGAGGGAAGCGATTGTCGGTGCCTGCTGGCCGGCAATCTGCAGCATGGGGCTGTCGTCCACAACATCGAGCACGCCGATGATGTCGTTCAACATCGACAAGTGCGCCGTGGCGGGCACACCGCCGGTGAAGCTGGCGAAGGAGCCGAAGGGCTCGACGGCGAGCACCACCAGGCGGGCGCCCGAAGGGTCGTCGAACTGCAGAACCTGGCCGCCGCGAACCTCGCCCGAGACGGCGAGGCTACCCGAGGAGTAGGTGGCCTCCAGGGCGTCCTGCCACTTGGGGAAATCCATACCAATGCTGCGGAGTTCAGGAATCATGCCCACCACTCTAGTCCTCTACACCAAATTTCCTATTTACCTCCCCTGACAGGTAAAAATAGAGCGCAATGACGGAAAAGACGGATAAAACCGAACACACTACACACCTTTATGATTCGCCTGCGGCGCCCACGGTCGGCGAGCTCGATTTGGAGGCGCGCTCTAGCCTCCGGCGGTTGTCCCGCGGAGTAAATACCTACACAGACGAGCAGTCCGACGGCTACGACGTTGAGTACCGCAAGCTGAGGCTGGAAAAGGTCGTGCTGGTTGGCGTGTGGACCACCGGGACGATCGCGCAGGTCGAGGCGAGCCTGGAGGAACTGCGGGCCCTGGCGGAAACCGCGGGCTCCGAGGTGGCGGACATGCTCTACCAGCGGCGCGACAAACCGGACTCCGGCACCTACATCGGCCGCGGCAAGGTCGAGGAGCTGAAGTCAGTGGTGCAGGAAACCGGGGCAGATACGGTGGTCTGCGACGGTGAGCTAAGCCCCGGCCAGATGATTGCGCTGGAGAAGGCACTGGATGTCAAGGTCATCGATCGCACCATGCTGATCCTGGATATCTTCGCCCAGCACGCGAAGTCCAAGGAGGGTAAGGCGCAAGTTTCGCTGGCGCAGATGGAGTACCTGATTACGCGTGTGCGTGGTTGGGGTGGCGCGCTGTCCCGCCAGGCTGGTGGCCGTGCAGGCTCTAACGGTGGCGTGGGCCTGCGCGGTCCGGGTGAGACGAAGATCGAGGCGGATCGTCGCCGCCTGCGCTCCGATATGGCGAAGCTGCGCAAGGAGATCGCGGCAATGAAGACCTCCCGCGAAGTCAAGCGCGAGCGGCGTGATGCTTCCGCCATTCCGCAGATCGCCATTGCCGGTTACACGAACGCGGGCAAGTCCTCGCTGATTAACGCGCTGACTGGCGCGGGCGTGCTGGTGGAGGATGCACTTTTCGCCACCCTGGATCCGACTTCTCGCCGCGCGCAGCTGGCCGATGGTCGCGCCGTGGTGTTCAGCGATACGGTTGGCTTCGTCCGCCACCTTCCGACCCAGCTGGTGGAGGCTTTCCGCTCCACCCTGGAGGAGGTGCTGGCCGCCGATGTGGTGCTGCACGTTGTGGACGGTTCGGATCCATTCCCGCTGGAGCAGATCAAAGCCGTCAACACGGTCATCGGCGGGATTGTGGAGGAATCCGGACAGGCAGCGCCGCCGGAGATCTTGGTGATCAACAAGGTCGACGCGGCCGATCCGCTGGTGCTGGCTGAGCTGCGCCACCGGGTGCCGGATGCTGTGTTTGTGTCGGCGAAGACGGGCGAGGGCATCCCGGAGCTAGAGGCGCAGCTGGAACTGTTCTTGAACTCTTTGGATTCCCACGTGACGTTGCATGTGCCTTTCGAGCGGGGCGATGTGGTGGCGAGGGTGCACGAGCTGGGCACGGTGATTGCCGAGGAGTACGACGCCGCCGGCACCCGCCTGGACGTACGCTTGCCCACGGTGGTGGCTAAAGAGCTCAAAGAGTTCATCGTCGCCGAGTAGACGGAGCCGGCTTAGTGGAGTCGGCTCGGTGGGGCACGAGTAGTTAGGCCGGGAAGGTGACCTCGATGCCCAGATTCTGCAGCTCTGAGACGTAGGGGGCGGGCGCGTCGTGGTCGGTGACGATCGCCCCAATGTCTTGGATGCTGGCGAAGCTGACGAGGTAATCGAGGCCGAACTTCGTGGAATCACAGAGCGCGACCACGCGGTCGGAGTTCGCCACCATAGCGCGCTTGATAGCGCCTTCCTGCGCGTCTGGGGTGGAAAGCCCATGTTCGATCGTGAGTGCGTTAGTGCCGATGAAGGCGACGTCCGCATGGAGCACGCCAATGTCACGGGTAGCTAAGTCGCCAACTACCGCCTGCGAAGCCGCACGGACGTGACCGCCGATGAGTTGCACGTCGCAGCGGGGGGATTCCGCCAGCGTCGTGGCGATGAAGAGCGAGTTGGTGACGATGTTGAGCTTCGGCGCCATGCGCTTCGGGTCGTTGGTAGCGTTCGCCTCGGCTATAACCTCGGCGAAGATGCCGGTGGTGGTTCCCGCGTCGATGAATACGGTGCTGCCAGTGTCCGGCAGCAGGGAAACCGCCGCCTTGGCGATGGCTCTTTTGGCGTTGAGGGAGGCCTTCGACCTGGCCGCGAGCGTGGTGAAGTCCGTTCGGAAGTTCTGTACCGGAACGGCGCCGCCGTGCACGCGGAAGAGCTCCCCACCGTCGTCGAGGACGGCGAGGTCGCGGCGAATTGTTTCTGCGGTGACGCCGAACTTTTCCGCCAGTTCATTGACAGTAACCCTGCCATGAATGGCGGTAAGGGAGGCTATCTGACGGCGCCGTTCTGCTGATTCCATACGCGATACTTTAGTGGTTTGCGGGCGGTAGACGGTGGCGTCAGAACCAATGGGGGGGGGAGCCTAGATCTTGCGTAGGACGGCGGCGACCTTACCCAAGATCGTTGCTTCCTCCGCAGGAATGGGTTCGAACAGTGGGTTATGAGGCAGCAGCCACAGGCCGTCACCGTCCTTGTGGAACTCCTTGACGGTGGCTTCGCCGTCGATCATCGCGGCAACGAAATCGCCGAACTCGGCAACCGACTGGGAGCGTACGACGACCCAGTCGCCGTTGAAGATGCCAGCGTCCTGCATGGACTCACCAACCACCTGCAGCAGGAAGAGCTCTCCGTTGCCTACGAGCTCCTGGGGGAGCGGGAAGTGCGCTTCGACGTTTTGCTCGGCCAGGATCGGTGAGCCCGCGGCGATCTGCCCGACCACCGGTACGTAGGTGGCCTCCGGCATGAGCTCTTCGTTCTCAGAAGGCTGCGAAGTGCGGGGGGAAGACGATGCAGCAGGGGCTTTGCCCTGATTGACCAGCTGACCACCATCAAACGAGCGCACGTCCACTGCGCGGGGGCGCTTGCCATCGCGACGGAGATAGCCGCGCTTTTCCAGCTGCGTGAGGTGATAGGAAACCGAGGAGGTGGAATGCAGCCCCACCGCGTCCGCGATCTCTCGGATGCTTGGTGGGTAGCCACGAATGACCGTCGAATCGCGGATAACCTCGAGGATGCGGCGCTGACGGGTGCTGAGGGCTGGCTTCTTGCCCTCCTTCTCAGCCTGCTTCTCCGCTCGCTTGTCGGCCTCCGACTTCGGCGGGCGCCCCAGTTTGCGGCGGGGGTTAGCGCTTGTGCTCGGGGTGGTGGGGGATTCGTCGGTGCTCACAGGGGTACCTCATTCCGGCGGTGTTTCACGATCGAATCCAATAGTACCCGAAATCGAACGAAGTTCTAGCATATGTGTTCGAAAAAGTTTGGATTTCACTAGACAGTCTCGAACATGCGTGCTAAATTTCATCACAGGTTCTTAATTCGAACAGGCGAGCGAAATGATGGAGAGATTTTCGAACGCTGTCCGGAGCGACTGGTTCACTGTGAACCGCAGTAAGAGATACGAAGCGCGTTACCCCTTAGTGGCAAGCGCGGATCTAAGAAGGAGAAACCACGTGACCACCTCGATTGTACGACAAGAAAACACCCGTCAGTCGCTGAAGTCTGGGCGTGTGTTGCCCATCGATCGTTGCGCTCCGCTGCGCCGCCCGCAGATTCGCAAGCCCGATTGGCGGGCGCTGGACAGTGCTCCTAATTCGAACACCTATGGGTATTCCAACGCGCCCACTGTTCGACCCGTTTCCCGCGATCGTATGGATCGTATCGCAGGCCGGAGTGAATACATGTTCGATCGCCCGAAGGGACGAATGGATCGTTTCTACGCTCGTGTTGACAGAGTTGTGCACTCTCCAGGAGCCACCATTGTTTCTTTGGCTGCAACGTCGATGCTACTGGGGCTGGCCCCGCTCATTGCGCCCTAAAACGCAAACCTAGCCCAAGCTATCGCGGGTGAACGCGAGTGTGCTTGTAGGTTTTTGTTCGGGTTCTGTGTACGAGGGAGGGGGAGACTAGGCTAAGGGGCGTGTTGTGCCCTTCTTGTAGCTCGGACTCCTCCCGCGTAGTTGACTCGCGCTCCATCGAAATGGGCGTGTCCATTCGCCGCCGCCGGGAGTGTAGCCAATGCCAAACGCGCTTTACCACCATCGAAAGGTCTGTCCTGTTGGTGGTTAAGCGCAACGGAGTGACCGAGGAGTTTAGCCGAGAGAAAGTCATCAAAGGCGTGCGCCGAGCGTGCCAAGGGCGCGATGTCTCCGATGATGCGCTCAAACGCCTAGCGCACGAGGTAGAGCAGGCAGTACGAGTGGCACACGGCTCCCAAGTGCCGGCCAACCAAATTGGCCTGGCGATCCTGGATCCCCTGCGCACCCTCGACGAGGTTGCGTATCTGCGCTTCGCCTCCGTGTACAAGTCCTTCAACTGTGCCGAGGACTTCGAGCAGGAAATCGAATCCCTACGCGCACACCGCAAAGCCCTGGCAGAGCGGCAGGACGGCTCCGAAAGTTCGCATCCCGAAAGCTAGCGGATTTTTTCCAGCTTCTTGCGAATGCGCTGCAGGGACACAGAATGGGCGGTGCCCAGGTTCTGCGCGAACAGACTGACACGTAATTCCTCGATCATCCAGCGCACCTCCTTGATCTGCGGTGATGCTGCGCGAGCAGTCGGCAGGCGCTTCTTAGTCTTCTCCAGCAGCTCGAAGGCCTCCTGAACCTCATCGTCCAGATCTTCCTCCTTATCTGGATCCAGCTTCATCAGTTCCAACCGCGCCCGCATCGCTTCCACGTAGCGGGGGACATGTCGCATGTGCTCAATGCCATTGCGTGCAATTGCGTGTTTGCCCAAGAAGAAGTCCAGCTGCCCCTGCATATCGTCGATGGCCGCTCCGGACCACCCCTGCAGCTCTGCGGTCATGTCCGCCACTGCCAGCACCGCGGGCGCCAAAGCAACCACATACTGGCGCACCCGGCCAGGCCCCTGGGAGCGGGCTTCTGCCACGACCTCCTCGCAGCGCTCCGGATCCCGAATGATGGGGCCCAGCTTCATCAACATGTCCCGGCAGGCCAACGCGACCACGTCGTTCACCAGCCCGTCCACGCCTCCGGGGATCTGCTCCATGGCAACCCGTTGCCGCAGTGGCAACCCCTTGATCATCTGGTTGGGGGATACTGTGCATGCGTCGATCATCATGTTCAGCACCGTCGTGAACTGCTGGGCATCAGCCGCTTGGCGGGTAGGGAATGCCTTGAGTGTGACTCCGGACTTGGCTGACTTGCCAGTCGACGTGCTTGCGACAATGGCCGGGTACGTGTGCAGAGTCTGCCCGTCGACAATGGTCTCAACAGTCTCCGGGAGCACGCCAATGCCATCGGCCGTCCACGCCTCCGCGGTAGCCAGCACGCCGGTGGATGTTCCGGCGGTTTTCCCGCGCCCGGCACGAGCCGTGCCGTTGTTGACCTTGTTGCCGTTGTTGCCCCTGTTATCTTGGCTGCTCTTGCGGGCGGCCGGGGAATGCTGGGCGGCGTCACTGGGGCTAGCCAGGTTGGACCGCGCCGCCGCCTGCGCGATCGCAGAGGTGACCTGCCCGGATAGCTTGTTCTGCAGGTACTGCAGGTCACGCGACTTCTCGATGACCTTGCCCCTGCGGTCGATCGCCGCGAACTGCATCCGCAGGTGCCCTGGCACCCGAGACCAATCGAAATCCTGGGCGCTAATGCCCTGGCCACCCAGCCCACGCAATGCCTCCGCCAGTGCGAAGTCGAAATCCCCATCAAAGGGCACCATTTTCTGCAACGCGGCAGAAGCGAAGTTGCTGGCGGGAACCACACTGGTACGCAGTGGCTTTGGCAGTGAACGGATCAGCGCCACCGCTAGCTCCTCGCGCATTCCGGCCACCAGCCAGCGGGTCTCGGGCTCAGAGACATTGGCCAGCAAAGGTAGCGGTACGCGC
The DNA here is from genome assembly GCF_000738265.1 of Corynebacterium jeikeium. Classification (GTDB taxonomy): domain Bacteria; phylum Actinomycetota; class Actinomycetes; order Mycobacteriales; family Mycobacteriaceae; genus Corynebacterium; species Corynebacterium macclintockiae. The sequence goes on along the minus strand of NZ_JFCQ01000029.1, from coordinate 257,797 downwards.
ATGGTTATGCCGTCATCCGGATCGCCCGGCAGGAAGACGTAGCTCAGCTCAAACTCCAGGCTGCCCTGCTGCCAAATATCGGGGAAGTCGTCGGCGGCCTGCGCGGCTTCCTGCGAATCGATCAGGGCTTCCAGGGTGAAGTCCAGCTGGTGCGGATCCTTATGGCGAGCCTTCTTCCACCAAGAATCAAAGTGTCGGGAGGACACGATCTTTTCTGGCAATCGGGCGTCATAAAAATCGAATAGCACCTGGTCGTCGACAACGATATCGCGACGGCGAGCCTTATCCTCTAGCTCCGTAGCCTCGGCCAGAAGTTTCTGGTTGTGGGCGAAGAAGTGGTGACGGGTCTTCCAATCACCCTCGACAAGCGCATGGCGGATGAACAATTCGCGGGCTAGGAGGCGATCCACTTTGGAGGCATTGACCATCCGATCCGCGACGATCGGCAGGCCCAACAGCAGTACCTTTTCATGCACCATCGCCGCACCGCGGGAGGAAGACCACACTGGCTCGGAATAGTTGTACTTCACCATGTGGGGCGCAATGGCCTCGATCCAGCTGGGGTCGATGGGGCCTACGGTGCGGGCAAAGACCTGCGACGTTTCCACCATTTCAGCGGCCATCAGCCACTGCGGCGGCTTCTTCGACACGTGCGAGGACGGGTGCACCACAAAGTGCGACCCGCGGGTGCCAGTGAACTGCTTGGAGTTGCCCTCGCGCATACCCACATGCGTCAATAGACCGCTGAGGACGGATTTGTGGACCAGATCCTCGTTGATCGACTCGGGCTCGAAGACGAGCTCGCGGACGTGGCGAATGTTGGGAATCTTCCAGCTCAAATCCTGTACCACGGACAGCATCTGGCGCACCAGATCCATCCATTCCCGCATGCGGACGTAGTGGATAAACTCGCGCTGGCACAGCTTTCTGAACTTGTTCGCCGACAGTTCCTGGCGCTGTTGCTGCAGGTAGTTCCAGAGCTTCAGCAAGCTCACGAAGTCGGAGTTCGCCTTGAAACGCGCGTGCATCTCATCCGCTTGCTGCTGCTTTTCCAGCGGTCTTTCGCGCACGTCCTGGATGGACAGCGCGGAGACGATAACCGCGATCGGTTCAATCAGGTTGTTCGCATGCCCTGCCACCAGCATGCGCGCCAGTCGCGGATCGGTAGGGATGCGCGCCATGTCGCGGCCGATGGGGGTAAGCGTTGCTTCTTTTTCTGACGCCAACGCTCCGAGCTCCTGCAGCAATGCCACACCGTCGCGGATCGACTTGCTATCGGGTGCTTGCAGGAACGGGAACTTCTGGATATCGCCCAAGCCCAACGCGGCCATGGACAGGATCACGCTGGACAGGTGGGTGCGCAGGATTTCCGGATCGGTGAACTCTGGGCGCGCCTCGAAGTCCGCCTCGGAGTACAGGCGGATCGCGATGCCGTCGGCGATACGGCCCGAGCGGCCGGAGCGCTGTTTCGCGCTGGCTTGGCTAATTGGCTCCACCGGGAGGCGCTGCACCTTGGTGCGGTGGGAGTAACGGGAAATGCGGGCGTAGCCGGTGTCCACGACATAGTGAATGCCCGGCACGGTCAGCGAGGTTTCGGCGATGTTGGTGGCCAGTACGATGCGGCGGCGCGGACCGGTGCGGAACACGCGGTGCTGTTCGGCGTTGGAGAGGCGACCGAACAAAGGCAGCACGTCGACCTTGTGCGCGCCCCCGGAGCCTGCGAACTCGCCTTCCAGTGCCTCGGCTGCGTCGCGGATCTCGCGTTCGCCCGAAAAGAAGCACAGAATATCGCCGTCACCTGCGCGCATGAGCTCCTTGCAGGCAGCGACCAGCCCGTCCAGCGGGTCTGTTTCCACCTCGACGACCTCGCCGGTCTTTGGGTTCTCGCGCTGCGTAACGAGCGGGCGATAGCGAATCTCCACCGGGTAAGTGCGGCCAGAGACTTCGATGATGGGGGCGGGGGAGCCGTGGGCGTCACAAAAATGCTGTGCAAAGCTATCCGGATCGATCGTTGCAGAGGTGATGATGACCTTCAGGTCCGGGCGCTTCGGCAGGAGCTGTTTGAGGTAGCCGAGGAGGAAGTCGATGTTCAGGCTGCGCTCGTGGGCCTCGTCGACGATGATCGTGTCGTAGTCGCGCAGTAGGCGGTCGCGCTGGATCTCGTTGAGCAGCACGCCATCGGTCATCAGTTTGACGGCTGTTTCCTTGGAGATCGTGTCATCGAAACGGATCTTGTAGCCGACCAGGGAAGATCCGCCGGGACTGTCCTCTTCCAGTTCCTCGGCGATGCGCTCTGCCACACTGCGGGCGGCGATACGGCGAGGCTGGGTGTGGCCGATGACCTGCGTGCGACCGCGGCCGAGTTCAAGGCACATCTTCGGGATCTGGGTGGTCTTACCCGAGCCGGTCTCGCCGGCAATGATGACAACCTGGTTGTTCTCGATGGCCTTCTTAATGTCTTCGCGACGCTCCGAGACCGGCAGGTCGGGGTAGGAAATCGGCGGGATGGTGCGGACGAACTGGGGGCGACGGCGCTTCTGCGAGCGACGGCGCGAACGCTTACGCCGCTGTGGCGTGCCCGGGGCGCGACCTTCGTGTGCGGGGGAGGTCGACCCGTGCTCGTCCGTCATTGTGTGAATCACCCATCTTGCTTGTTGAATTTGCCCCGTGTTTGTGGGGGCTGAACAGGCCGATTCTAACAATCGGGGTGCGGGGAAGGAACTTTCACCCCAAGTACTTTCTACCCCCAAATGAAATAAGAGAAGGCTAAGTTTTTACTTAATTTATGAAAACCATCACACTTCCCCACGGTCTAAGCCTTATGTTTCGGTAGTCAAAACAATCTATGGATTAATGTCCTTCTTCAGAAGCGAGAAACATATGTGTGAGCACACTAAGCAGGCCACGACCAGCAGTTCAAACAACTTCCTAGAGAACAGTTTCAGCCGCCGCAGCTTCTTCCGGGGGATGGCGGCCGTCACCGGCACCGTTGTGTGGGCTTCTGCCGGCGCCCCTGGTGCTGGTGCCCAGGAGGATTCAGGCTCCGGCACGGGAGGCTTTAAGGTCGGTCGCGGTTTGGCGGATATGACCGGCGAACCCTGGGGTGCCGGCATGTTTGGATACGCAGTCGACGAACAGAAAACGGTAGGAATTCAGCGCCGCCAGTACGCCCGGGCGTTCATCTTCGTTGACGCCAACCGCGAGGACTCTCGCTTCGTGCACGTCACCTGTGACGTCGGTCTGATGTTCCAGTCCATTCATCTGGAGGTGCTGCGCCGGCTGAAGGATAAATATGGCGACCTGTACACCCAGGAAAATGTTGTGCTGGCTGCGACCCATACCCACGTGGCGCCCGGTGGAACCTCCCAGCACTTGATGGTCGACATCACCCACGGCGGCTTCCGCCCGAAGACCTTCGAGGCGACGGTGGAGGGGATTGTGACCGCAGTGGAACGCGCCCACGAGGATATTCAGCCATCAGACGTGACGGTTGCTGAGTCGACCGTTGCTGACGCGGGCGTCAATAGGTCTAAGACATCGTGGGATCGCAACCCCGAAGAAGACAAGAAAGCACTCCCTAACGGTGTGGATACCCGCAGTGTAACCCTGCATGTCTCGCGCGGGGGTAAGCAGGTCGGTCTGATCAACTGGTATTCGCTCCACCCCACAAGTTTCGGTGCAGAATACAAGCACATTGCCGGCGACAACAAGGGTTATGCTGCCTGGGCTACCGAGGAAGCCCACGGCGTGGTGCATCGCCACCCCGAGGACGCGCCGTTCGTTGCGGCCTTTGCCAACATGTGCCCGGGCGACATCACCCCGAATATGGGGTTGACGCCTAACTCTGGACCCGGCGCAGACGAGCGTGAATCAGCAAAGATCCTCGGCGAGCGGATGATGAAGGCGACCGACGACCTGGGTAAGGACTGGTCGGCAGGCGGCATCGACGGGCGATTTCGTTGGGTGGATTGTCCCAAGCTGGTGGCGAGCCCCCGTTTTACCCCGGACAAGAAGGAGCACAAGCTCGGGCCAGCGATTCTGGGCGCGGCATTTGCTGGGTCTTCCCAAGAAGACGGCGGTGGCGTGCCGCTACTGGGCTTCAACGAAGGCGAGCGCGGTGGTAATCCGTGGGTGCGCGATCTAAATAAGTTCCTTGCGCCACAGGAGGTTAAGGACATTCACGGCCCAAAGGAATGTCTGCTTCCGATGGGGTATATCGACGGAATGATTCAGCAGGTACACCCGTTTACCATTCACCGCCTGGGAACCTTTGTTCTGGTCACCCTGGGATTCGAGCCGACCATTACCAGTGGGTTGCGCATCAAGCGCACTGTCGCCGCGGCGTTGGAAGTGCCGGAGAACACCATCGTGGTGCAGGGCTACACCAATGCCTACGGCCACTACATCACCACGCCCGAGGAGTACGAGGCGCAGAACTACGAGGGTGGCGCGACCATCTTCGGCCAGTACCAGCTGCCCGCATTCCAAGACGTCTTCGATGAGATGGCTCGGGCGCTGAAGGAAGGTAAGCCCGTGGAAGTTGGGGAGCCCGCAGGCGACCTGACCGGCCTGATTCCTAAGGTCCCGGGAAGCGATAACTGGATGGACGCTCCACCGGCGGGGAAGAAGTTCGGGGAAGTCTTGGAAGCGCCAACGGAGGTCAAGAGTGGCTCGAATGCGCGAGTGGTCTTCGTGGGGGCTAACCCCAACAACGATATGCGACACGGTGAGGGCTATGTGACCATCGAAGACCTCAATGGTGAGGTTGTCGGAGATGATTCCAGCGAGAATACTCTGATCACATTCGAAAACAGTTTCGGGCAGACGCGAACCACGATTGACTGGAATACACAGGATGTTCCTCCGGGGCAGTACACCGTGCGTTTGAAGGGCGATTGGAAGGCGTTCTTGGGGAAGCTGACGCCATTCGAGGGCACTGCTGAACTGCAGATTACCTAGCGTTGGACTTGCTACTTATTTTTTACGGTTTAATTATACGTTTCTCATAATTGCTGTAATGTTGTGAGCGTGGTTCAGAGAGAGTATCGCCCTACAGTTGCCCAGCTGCGCACCTTCGTGACCATTGCCGAACACGGCCATTTCGGTACTGCCGCAACCCATTTGGGCATTTCCCAACCCTCCTTGTCGCAGGCACTAGCCGCGCTGGAAGCAGGGCTGGGGGTGCAACTGATTGAGCGCTCTACTCGCAAGGTCATCGTCACCCCAGTGGGCCGGGGGCTGCTCCCGTACGCCCAGGCAACGCTGGAGAGCCTAGAGACCTTCGTCACCCACGCCCGTGGCGCCCACGGTGGGCTGGTCGGACAGATGGCGATTGGCATGATCCCGACGGTCGCGCCGTATATCCTCCCGGACGTCCTGCATTCGGTCGCCGACTCAGCCCCAGAGCTCGAACCGCGGATCGTGGAGGAAAAGTCCCCACTGCTGGTCGATGCTCTGCGCCAAGGAAAGATCGACGTCGCCGTGCTGGGTATGCCGGGGGAAGGCGGCGGTCTGAATACCGTAGATCTGTACACCGAGGAGTTCGTCCTCGTCCTGCCGGAGGGGCACGCGCTTGCCGGGCGCAAGGACCTTTCCGTCGACGAACTGAAGAACGTGGATCTGTTGCTGCTGGACGACGGGCACTGCCTGCGCGACCAGATTCTCGAGCTGTGCCGAACGGTGGATATGTCCAACGATCCGCGCCACTCTGTGACGCGCGCGGCAAGCCTGTCTACGGTTATCCAGCTGGTCGCCGCGGGCCTTGGTTGCACCCTGGTGCCACTGTCCGCGGTGTCCGTGGAATGCCAGCGGCCGGGTATCGCCCTGGCAACGTTCTCCGGCGGCGCGGTGCGCGCCGGACGCACGATTGGTATGGCCTACCGTTCCAGCTCCACGCGCATCGACGATTACGCGGCACTGGGGGAGATCGTCGCGCAGTCGTTCAACCGCGTGGCGCAGGAAAGCCGGCGCGTTCTAGAAACCTACTTCTAGAGGCTTTCTTAGCCCTGCACGATGCTGAGCTCGGACAGGCGGATCTCGCCAGCCTCGTCCGTTGCGTGCAGATCCACCACACCTTCCAGCGCCCAGCCGTGATCGCCTTCCGGATCGTCGATGATCTGGCGCACAAACCAGCTGCCCGCGTCGGAGCCGGTGCCCCGCTTGATGAGGATGTTCATGTTTGACCGCGCGGCGGCGTCCACACCAACATCCGCATACTCGTCGAAGTAGTCGTCCATGGCGGCGGGCCAATCCGGCGGCGAGTCCAGGTATTCGTCCATCTCCGCAAGTTCGCGCTCCTTTTCGAAGGCGAACAGCTCCACGTGGCGGAAGAAGTAGTTCCGCACCATGCGGGTCAGCGCCTGCGGGTTGGCGGACAGCAGATTCGTATCCTCCACCCCAAAGGCGTGCTCGGCGACCTGATCCTCGGTCAACGGAGCGTCCGGGTCGGCCATCTGAACCCACTCGTCGATCAGGGAGGAATCGACCTGTCGGATCAGTTCACCCAGCCACACGAGGATGTCGTCGAACTCCTCGGAGCGATAAGCGTCCGGCACCGAGTGCTCCAGCGTGCGGTAGGCGTCCGTCAGGTAGCGCAGTACCACGCCCTCGGAACGCCCCAGGCCGTATGTCGCCACAAAGTCAGAGAAAGTCATGGCCTTTTCCACCATGTCGCGCACGATAGACTTCGGGCTGATCTGGAAGTCCCGCGCCCACGGGTTGCCCTCACAGAAGGTGTCATAGGCCTGGTCGAGCTCGTCGGCAAGAGGCATTGGCCAGGTGATCTCCTCCACGATGGCCATGCGCTCGGTGTAATCGACGCCCTCTGCCTTTAGCGCCGCGATCTCCTCACCCCGCTCCGCTTTCTGCTGGGCGAGAAGTACCTGCCGGGGATCCTCTAGCACGGCCTCAAAGGTTGAGATGACGTCGAGCGCGAAGGTGTCGGACTCTGGATCCAGCAGCTCCAGCGCGGCCAATGCGAATGGGGACAGCGGCTGGTTGAGGGCGAAGTCGCGGTTCAGATCCGCGGTGAGCCGGGCATCTTTACCACTGGGAGTGTCGGTGGAGAATTCCTCCACGACCTCTGCGTTAAGCAGCCCGCGATAGAGCTCGATGGTGCGCAGGATCGCCTTGTTCTGCTTCGCGCGCGTGTCATGGTTAGTGCGCAGCAGGTGCTCCAGTGCCTCGAAGGTCCACTGATCGCGGGCGACGACGTTGAGCAGCATGGAGTTGCTTATGCGGAACTGGCTGGTGAGTTCCTCTGGCTCGGCGTGGGTGAGCCGCTCGTAGGTCGACTCGGTCCACGTCGCCTGCCCGTCCGGGGCGGAGCGCTTCCGCAGCTTCTTGAGCTTCTTCGGGTCGCTTCCCGCACGCTGGCGCAGGCGGAAGTTCTCAATCTCGTGCTCCGGGGCCTGGACGACCACGGTGCCTTCTGTGTCATAGCCCGCACGCCCCGCACGGCCGGCGATCTGGTGAAACTCGCGGGACTTCAGCACGCGGTGTTTAACGCCGTCGTACTTGGTCAGGCCCGTCATCAGGACCGTGCGGATCGGCACGTTGATGCCCACGCCCAGGGTGTCGGTGCCACAGATGATCTTCAGCAGACCCTTCTGAGACAGTCTCTCGACCAGGCGGCGGTACTTGGGAAGCAGACCCGCGTGGTGCACGCCGATGCCCTTGCGCAGCAGGCGCGAAAGCGTCTTGCCGAAGGCGGAGGTGAAACGGAAGTCGCCGATTTCCTCGGCAATGGCTGCCTTGGCCTCGTCGTTGACGAGCTTCATGCTGGTCAACGCCTGGGCGCGCTCGATGGCCTCGCGTTGGGTGAAGTGGACGATGTAGATCGGCGACTTGCCGTCGCTGATCAGTTCCTCCACTGTCTCGTGGACGGGAGTGTAAACGTAGTGGAAATCCAGAGGCACCGGACGGGTCGTGCCTGTGACCAGCGTGGTTTGGCGCCCCGTGCGCTGAGTGAGGTCATCCTCCAGCCATTTCGTATCGCCCAGGGTGGCGCTCATCAACAGGAACTGCGCTTTAGGGAGCTCCAGCAGCGGAACCTGCCACGCCCAGCCGCGGTCGGGTTCGGAATAGTAGTGGAACTCGTCCATCACTACCTGGTCGATTTTCGCCTCCGCTCCGTCGCGGAGGGCGATGTTGGCAACGATTTCGGCGGTGGCGCAGATGATCGGCGCGCCACCGTTGACTGTGGCGTCACCAGTCATCATCCCGACATTCTCCGGGCCGAAGGTTTGGCACAGGTCGAAGAACTTCTCACTCACCAGGGCTTTGATCGGCGCGGTGTAGAAGCTGCGCTGCTTGCGCGCCATGGCGATGAAGTGCGCGGCGATGGCAACCATCGACTTGCCGGATCCCGTGGGGGTAGCCAGGATGACGTTGTCCTGGGCAACCAGGGCGGTCGCGGCTTCCTCCTGGGCGGGGTAGAGGTTGATGCCGCGGTCGCGCGTCCAGCCCAGAAAGGATTCCAGAATCGCATCGTCGATTAGGGATTCTGGGACCTCATCGAGGTCGGGGAGGAGCTCGGCCAGTTCTGCGGCAATACCCACGTCGTCTACTTTTCCTCTACTTGTTTTCTTCCGGGCCGTCGGTGCCAGCGGAGCCGCCATCGCTGCCGCCCTCGTCCGACATGTTCTGTAGGAAGGCCTCGAATTCCGCCCCTAGCTCTTCGCCAGTGGGGATATCCTGGCCGGGCTGCAGCAGGTTGTTTTCCCGCTTGCGGCGCATCCGTTCCATTTCCGCGTCGTACTGCTGCTCCAGTGCGCTGACGACCGTCGCAATCTCCTGCGAATCGTCGACCTGGTCCTGTAGCTGGCGCTGAACCCGCTCCAGCTCGCCCTCCAGCGCCTTCAACGGCAGTTCGCGGTTGGCAACTTCGCCGAAAGCCTGCAGCAGTCGCAGGGTTGCCTCTGGGTAGTCGGAGGCCGCGATGTAATGCGGAACGTGGGCCGTGAAACCGATGGTCTCAAAGCCATGCCGGTTCAGCTTCTTCTCGGTCTCCAGCGCCGCCGCACCGGGGACAATCATGCGGGAATCCCAGGTGTGGTAATCCCGGATCAGCGACGCCTCCGAAGCGTGCGCAGAGATCACCAGGCGACGAGTGTGCGGAACCGTCATCGGCGCGGAATACAGGGAGGCCGCCATGCCTACCTGACCACGGCGAGCCAGATCCACGACGGCGTCACTAAAAGCACCCCACTTCAGATCTGGTTCCAGACCACTCAACAGCAAGAACGGGCGACCCTGTGTATCCTTCACAAGGTGCAGGTCAAGACGAATGTCCTCGCTGTCCACGACCTTGGAATTATCGATCGTCACGCCGGGGCGCCGGGAACGGTAGTCGATCAGCTCGTCAATCTTGAACGAGGCCACGGGGCTGTGCTCGAGGGCGGCAAGGAGGTGAGAGCTGGCGCTGGACACAGCTTGCCCCGCATCCGCGTAGCCCTGCAGGGCTACGAGCATCGGCAGCTCTTCGCTGGGCGCGCCATCGCCAGACGTGCCTTCACCCAGCACAGCTGGTTCGTCGGCGATAGACTGTCGATCGAATTGGATCGGAGCTGGGTATTCTAGCTCGTACATCCGTCCCGTCGACTGCTGCTCTGTGCGGTCGTTGTTTTCGAAGTGCTCATGCATAGTTTCGCTCTCCCTTCCGGCGGAACCTGTGTCCAACCAAGCACCGTCTGCCTAGCCTATCAGGCGCTTCGGACACGTTTATTCACAGTTGTGAGTTATCCACAGGCCCCTGGGGCTTCCATGCCGAAGTTCTCCCGCGCGTCGGCGAAAAGCTCTTCCCTCGGCGACTATCTGTGGCATGAACAACTCACCAGAAGACAACCAGCACAGCACACAATCTATTCCCACCCCTTCGGTTCACCTCGGCGCAGATAAGGGGAAGCTCATCGCCGCGATCCCCTCGCTGCTGGGATTCCCGCCCGTCGATTCCATGGTTCTCATTGGTCTTGTCGCGTCCGCCGACACGGATTCGCTGGCGGAGGGGCATCGTCGCTTCCGCATTGGTCCGGTCCTGCGTTGCGATCTACACCCCGTTGCCGTCGACGAAGCGGTGCGCGGTCTCTCTCGGATTCTTTGTGACGCCCCAGCGGCAGAGGCCATCATCCTCGCGATCGGAAACAATGACGACTGCCTGGGGACCTGTATGGCAACCGCCACGAACCAACTCCAGCGCGACTGCGTGGAGCTGCAATCCGCCCTGATCGTTCGGCGTATCGCCACGGGGGAGGAGTGGACCGACCTGCTGGACGGGGAAAAGGGCACGGTGGATAGCGTAGAGACCAATGAGCTGGCCGACATCAGTGCCTTAAGCGGAGCACGCAAGATGCGTGGCAGGGAGGAGATGGAACAGTGGCTGGATCCGGCGAACCTCCTGGAACCCGACTGGATCATCGAGGATCGTGGGGAGGCCTCGACGGTGGATCTGATCCAAGTGCTGATATCAGTCGCCTCCGTAGCCAACGGCACGCGGGTGCTAGAGCAAGAGTGCGAGCACGAATACTTGGTGGATAGCTTGGCCGCCGTCTGCAGTGACGAATTGCTGCACACGCTGGTCATCGCTTGGTCGTTGGGCGCGAACAGCGCGATTTTGCGGGAGATGCTGGCCAGCACGGCCCGTCGGACGACAGGAGCTGTGCGCCGGCGAGTGATGCTGATCCTGGCTCTTGTGGCCTCTGCAAACGACGAGGGAGTGTTGGCCTATCACACCTTGAATCGCCTGCTAGAGGAGCTGCAGGCGGATCTCCGCGCGGAGGATGCCTGCCACATGCTGGATCATTTGGGGCAGGCGCCGTGGATCGATGACGAGGAGACGGATAGCCTCGCCGATGCACCGGAGGATGTGCTGCAGAGGGTAGAGAATGAAGCTTCCTTCGACGGCGAACTGCAGCTTTCCGACATGGACAGCTTCACCGTGGATATCGCGATCGCAGCGTTGGATGCCCACCAGCGTGGAATGATCAAGCTACTGCTAGCCAAGGCCGTGCGCGCGGCCTGCACCGTGATGGCGAATGTGCAGATGGATCTGGACGCGGCCGAAGATGGCAGCGAAGAAGCCAGCGAAAATGAAGCTGCTGAAGGGGAGCATTCATATGTCACCGTCCGCGAGTACGCCGGACTCGACATAGCTTGGGAGTACGAGCGACTACTCCAGACGGTGGATTGGGATGCGATTAACGCTGTGCGGAATGCAACCTATCACCCAGTTGTCCGCTGAAGGCCCACGCGTCGGAGATGATGGTGTGCAGGTCGGAGCGGGTGGGGTTCCACCCCAACTCTGACTTCGCCTTCGCAGAGGAAGCGATAAGAGTGGCCGGGTCGCCAGCGCGACGGGGGGATTCGATCGCTGGGATCGGATGGCCCGTGACCTCTCGGCAGGTTTCGATGACCTCGCGCACGCTAAATCCGTCGCCGGAACCCAGGTTGAAGATGCGGTGGGTGCCGGAGGCATTGGAAGCTGCTGCCAGGAGGTGCGCGTCCGCGAGATCGCGGATGTGGATGTAATCGCGCACTGCAGTTCCATCGGCGGTGGAGTAATCGGTGCCGAAGATAGAGATGTGTTCGCGGTGGCCGAGCGCGACCTGCAAAACCAGCGGAATCAGGTGCGTTTCCACCTTGTGGTTCTCACCGATAGTGCCGTAGGCGCCGGCTACGTTGAAGTAGCGCAGGGACGTGGCACCCAGACCATAGGCCTTTGCGTAGGAGGTGATCATGTGGTCGATTGCCAACTTGGAGGCGCCATAAGGATTGGTTGGCGCGGTTGGCATGTCCTCGGTGATGGGCACCTGCTCCGGCTCGCCATAGGTGGCGGCAGTGGAGGAGAACACAAGGTTCTTCACCCCATGCTCGTGCATCTGATCCAGCAGGTAAAGGCTAGTTCCTACGTTGTTGTGCCAGTAGATATCCGGCTTCTCCACCGATTCGCCGACCAGCGAGCGGGCGGCGAAGTGCATTACTGCAGCGACATCCCCGGCGGCGAAGACGTCGGAGATTACATCGCGGATATCGCCCTCAACGAAGTTCGCGCCGTCCGGAACTGCGTACCCGTTGCCGGTGGTTAGATCGTCGACGACGGTCACACGGAAGCCGTGTTCGAGAAGTACGGTGGCGCAGACACTGCCGACGTAGCCGGCACCGCCGGTGACCACGATGTGGGAGGAAGGCGGTAGGACGGAGGTGGAAAGATCGATATTGTTCACACGTCCAACGCTACCGCACTGACTAGCTGGTCTCCTTTACCCGCACGGCGTGGGATAGTTCTTCCGGCACGACCATGGTGCCGTTGTCGTTGCCGAACTCCAGGCCGTCCTCGGTAGCGACCAAGGTGACGACGCTGCCGGGTCGCATGTCCAGCGCGTGGAACTTCGCCATCAACTTGTGCTCGACCTGAACGATTTCGTTGATACTCAGGATCTTGACCGTGATGGGCTCTGCCGGATCGAGGTCAGAGGCGCGCTGCGAGGAGCCTTCCTGCAGCGTGCGGATCTTGTCTCGCATGTCGGCACGTTCTGCCTCCGGGACGCTCTCCATCAGCTCGTCAAGTCCGGGGATCGGGTTGCCGAATGGGGAGGTGGAGTATTCGCTTAGAACCTTGACTAGCTGCACTTCGACTTCGTCGCCCATGACGTGCTCCCAGCGACAGGCTTCGTCGTGCACCTTCTCCCAGGGCAGTCCAATAACGTCCGTCAGCAGGCGCTCGGCCAGGCGGTGCTTACGCATGACGGCGGTAGCAAGTTCACGCCCCTGTGCGCTGAGCTTCAGGGAACGATCCTTTTCAACGGTCAGCAGATTATCGCGCTCCATGCGCGCAACCGTCTGGCTCACGGTAGGGCCGGACTGATCCAGCCGCTCGGCGATGCGGGCGCGCAGCGGAGGAATACCTTCTTCCTCCAACTCGTAAATCGTTCGGAGATACATCTCAGTGGTATCGACGAGATCCCTCACCAGCGCTACGCCCTTTCTATACTGATTGACTTCGACCGATTATAGCCCCGACTGACGGGGCTTGGGGCAGAAGCTTAAGTTCGAGCTTAGACTGCGTATTCGCGCAGCTTGTTCGCGCGGTCGCCCTCGCGCAGCTTGGCCATCACTTCGCGCTCAATCTGGCGAACCCGCTCGCGGGACAGCCCGAAGCGGCGACCAATCTGATCCAGCGTGCGGGGCATGCCATCGTCCAGGCCATAACGTAGCTTGATGACGTCCTGCTCACGCTCCTCCAGAGTGCCCAGCACTGCGCGCACATCGGAGTGGCGCAGGGAAGCCACAACTGCGGTCTCTGCGTCGGTTGCCTCGGAATCCTCGATGAAGTCACCCAGGGGAGCTTCTTCATCGCTACCGACTGGCATGTCCAAGCTCACCGGATCGCGGGATTGCTTCAGCAGCATCTCAATCTTCGATTCCTCAATGCCGGACTCTTCTGACAGCTCCTCGTTGGTGGCCTCGCGCCCCAGCTGCTGGTACATCTCGCGCTTGATGCGGGACAGCTTGTTGACCTGCTCCACCAGGTGGACGGGCAGGCGAATCGTGCGGGACTGGTCGGCCATGCCACGGGTGATGGCCTGGCGGATCCACCAGGTGGCGTAGGTAGAGAACTTAAAGCCCTTGGTGTAGTCGAACTTCTCCATCGCGCGGATCAGTCCCAGGTTGCCCTCCTGGATCAGATCCAACAGGGGCATTCCGCGGCCGGTGTAGCGCTTGGCCAGGGAAACGACGAGTCGCAGGTTGGCCTCTAGCAGGTGGCTGCGCGCTGCCTTGCCCTCGCGAGCCAGCACCTTCAAGTCGCGCTTCTTCGCGCGGGTTAGCTTCTCCGCCGTTGCCAGCAGGTGTTCGGCGTACAGGCCTACCTCGATGCGCTGGGAAAGCTCGACTTCGTCCTCTGCGGTCAGCAGGGCAGTCTTGCCGATGCCGTTGAGGTACACGCGCACGAGGTCAGCCGAAGGGTTTTCGTTGTTACCCCGGCGCCGACCTTTGTCCTCTTTTTTATCGCTATCGTCGGCGGAACCGCCGTTAATCCCTCGATCGTTGCTGACGGCCTGGATGTCGTCATCAAACATGGAGTTGCTCATAGTGCTGGTGTTCCTCCTGTGGCTCGATAGCGCTCAAGCCGTTCAAGATGTGTGGGTTTGTGCCGAAGCTCTAAGGGGTTAACGGACTACTGCGTCGAATTGTTCCCCACACGCCCACAAGGAGGGAACTGTGTGTACCCCCGCACAGGGGTTAGGGAGTGAACCCGCGCAGCGCCGTAGCCAGAAAAATCTTAGCCGACCAGGTTATTTAGCGCTCGATGAGGGTGCTGATTTAGGTCTCGATCAATACGGTAAACGGCCCCTCATTGGCGCTGGAGACCTTCATCATCGCCCCGAATCGACCTGTTTCTACAACTATCCCGCGCTTGCGTAGCAATTCGGCGATTCGGTCGAAGATTGGCTGCGCTGCCTCGCCGGGGGCAGCGTTCGCCCAGGACGGTCGGCGGCCCTTTTTCGTTTCCCCCATCAGGGTGAACTGGCTTACCAGCAACACCTGCCCGCCGACTTCCTCCACGGAGTGGTTCCGTGGCCTGTCCCATGCCTCTCCGTCTGCGGGGAGAAGGCGCAGCTCTGCGATCTTCCGCGCCATCTTTTCCACCGACTCGTTATTCGTCACGTCGTCCATTCCGATGCCCACCAGAGCCAAAAGCGCCGGCCCCTGAACCGCCCCGACGACCTCGCCGTCGACTGTTACTTCGGCACTGCTGACTGTACTTACCACTGCTTTCATTCGTTCCCGTTCCTTTCCCGCAGGTCTTCCGGCACAATCATCCCGTGCCGCACCAAATCAATCGCAATCGGCACCAACTGGTCCACTAGCTGCTCGGCCTCTAGGTCCAGTTCCTGGCCGTTGACGGCGTGATAGAGCTCGGCGACGTCGCCGAGGTTCAGTCCTTCCCAGTTCAGGCCCGCCAGAATCGCCGCCAGCGCCGCATCGATCTGGTGTGTCCACCCCGGACCCTCGGTTCGGGTGAGCGCTAACTCTTCGTCGCCGTAGCCCTGGTTCGTGGTGCTTGCTGTTTTTTCTAGTATGACGCCACGTCGCAGCTGATAGCGCGATCCCACTATCGCGTCGCGGGCCGAACGCCCAGGGACCTCCAAGCCGTCGATCCAGCGGGAGCGGGCGAACCACTCGGCTACCTCCTGGCCCAGGAAAGCTCCTGCTGGTAGCCCGTGGGACAGCGTTTCGACGGTCAGCTCGGTGGGGCCTGAGATTTTCTCAATGTGAATCCATCCCAGGCCAATGCGGGTGATTCCGTGGGTGGCAAAGTAGTCCAACCACTCGGTGGTGCGGCGCTGCCCGTCTGCGCTGCGCGGATCAATGCTCTCATCCCGCAGCCAAGTCGTGACATAGGTGGCGATATCCACCTCCTCGCGCTGTAGCACCCAGGCGCGGGCGCCTTCGTCGGGAAGCCAGCTGAGGATGCGCTCCGCGGCAGAGCCCTCATCCTCGAGAGCCCAGCCGGCCAACAGGTGCGCGTGGCCGGCGGGGGCAAGGTGCGCGACGGAATTCTCAACCACTAGTTTGCTGGCGGCGTCCAGGGGCAGGCCGGAATCGCGATACACGTGCCCCTCTGCGGCGTCCAGATCCACAGACGGACCGATGACGAAGGGCGGGTTCGCGACGATGACGTCGAACTCCTCGCCTGCAAAAGGCTCGAACCACGAGCCCTCAACCCAGTTGATTAGGGGCTCTTCCAGGCCTTGCGCCGCGGCGGCGACGCGGGCGTAGGCCAGTGCGCGGGCGTGGATATCGCTGCCAAAAATTTTTGGGCGGCTTGCGCTGTAGTTGGCGGCCAACACCATCGCAAGCACACCGGAGCCCGTGCCGAGGTCCAACACTCTAGCTTCCTCGGGAAGCCGGGGAATGGAGTTCAGAAGCGAAAGGGGAGCGTTGCCGACGCCGGGGACGTGATCGGAACCCGGGATACGGAGGTCCAGGGACGCATCCGGATCGGACAGCACCAGTACTTCCGCGTTGCCGTGCGCAGGATGGTGGGCAGGGCGAATGTCGAGGTTGAGCTGCAGCTGATCGTCGGCGCTGACCAGGGCATGCTCTGCCACCAAGCCGGAGGTCACATCTGCCCCGACGAGATCCTGGTAGAAGGTGGCTGGCTGGGGGCGTCGTAAATATATGGCGGCGACCAGTTGCGCGCCCGCAGCATTGCGGCGCTGCAGGTGCCAGTGCGCCGCCGCGGGCGAACCAGATTGCACGGCGGCGACACCTTCTTCGCCGAGCGCCTCCAAGATCAGGGCAGAGCCATACCCACGCGCGATAAGGGTGCGAACCAGTTGTTCGGTAGCTGCACTGGGACTACAAGAAGGGCTACAAGAATGGGCAGACATAGTGGATCCTTGCTAGTCGTCAGGGGGAGTCGGGGGCTTCGAGGTGATCAATGACCTGCGGGGCCGATTCGGTGGACTCGATCATCGGCCGGGCCGATTCACCCGACAATGCGGCGCGCTGGGCACGGCGCTGTTCGCGGACGAGGGCGGGTTTATAAACCTTGTTGGTGGTCTCGTCGACCTGGCCAGTCTCGTTGGCCAAGAGCACCGCGATCCACGGCAGCGGAATGCTGATCACCGCCACCCCCACAGCCAGGGCAGCGTTATGGGTCACCAGCATCACCACTGCACTCGCAGCGAGCAGAGGGATACGCAGGATCTGCAGCACGGTATAGACCCTGCGACGGTGGTGCCAGCCTTCCAGGGGCGAACTTTTCGCATCCGTGATCACTTCCACCTGTGAGGCACGCCTGGAACGGGATTCACCTCCCGTTTTCCTTTTTCGTGCAACTGCCATGGAACCCACGCTAGTACGCGGCTGGAAAACAGGCAGATTCAGGGGCATGATGGTGAACTGTGAGTAACCCAAGTACGACAACGATTGAACGCCCCGAAGTCAACACAGACTCGACGACGGATGACGATGTACCGAAGTTCTTCCACTACGTAAAGAAGGACCAGATCGTCGAATCCGCCGTGATGGGCAAGCTTGTCGTGGCACTGTGCGGTGAGACCTTCCCCGTGCGCAAGCAGGCGAAGCCGGGGTCGCCCGTCTGCCCGGATTGCGAGCAGATCTACAAGGGGCTGCGCAAGAAGTGAAGCACCTCCGCCTATGGCAGCAGGAGGCACTGAACAAATACGTCGAGACCAGCCCGCAGGACTTCCTGGCGGTGGCAACCCCGGGAGCGGGTAAGACGACTTTCGCCCTGACGATCGCGCGGCTGCTGTTAGACACCCGCACGGTTGACCGGCTGATCATCGTTGTGCCCACAGAGCACCTGAAGGTGCAGTGGGCACAGTCCGCAGCGGGGCAGGGGATTGCGCTCGACGCTGAGTTCACGAACTCCTCACCGTTCAACAACTCCTACGACGGAGTGTGCGTGACCTATGCCCAGGTGGGAATGAAGCCCACCAAGCACTACCAGGTCGCGACCGCGAAGAAGACGTTGGTGATCCTTGACGAGATTCACCATGCCGGCGACGCGAAGAGCTGGGGTGACGGCGTGCGGATGGCCTATGCGCACGTCGAGCGGCGCCTGGCGCTCACGGGTACGCCGTTCCGTTCCGACGATTCGCAGATACCGTTTGTGCGTTACGAGGCCGTGGAGGGCGCCGACGGCGCGCTGGTTTCCTCCGCCGACTACACCTACGGTTACGCGGACGCATTGAAGGACGGCGTGGTGCGCCCCGTGGTGTTCCTGGCGTATTCCGGGCAGGCGCGGTGGCGTAACTCTGCCGGTGAGGAGTTCGAGGCTCGCCTGGGGGAGCCGCTGAACGCTGAACAGACCGCTCGTGCCTGGCGCACCGCACTGGACCCCAAGGGCGACTGGATCCCCGCAGTGCTGAATGCGGCGCAGACACGTCTGCAGCAGCTGCGGGAGACAACCCCGGACGCGGGCGGGTTGGTGATCGCCACCGACAAGACGACAGCCCGCGCCTACGCGAAGATCCTCGAACGGATCAGCAACACCCCCGTCACAGTCGTGCTCTCTGACGAGGCCGGCGCCTCGGAGCGTATCAAGGAGTTCTCCGCCAGCACTGACGAGTGGATGGTGGCCGTGCGCATGGTGTCCGAGGGCGTGGACGTTCCGCGCCTGGCCGTGGGCGTGTACGCGACGTCGTCCTCCACACCACTGTTCTTCGCCCAGGCTATTGGCCGTTTCGTGCGTTCGCGGCGGCCGGGAGAGTCGGCGTCCATCTTCCTGCCTAGCGTGTCGGTCCTGCTTGAGTTGGCGTCGAAGATGGAGCAGCAGCGCAACCACGTGCTCGGCAAGCCAGATCGGCCGAACGAAGGCTGGGACGACGAGCTGCTGCAGCAGGCCAACCAGGAAAAGAACGAGCCCGAAGAGGATAAAGGCTATGAGTCGGTCGGCGCCGAGGCCGAACTCGACAGTCTGATTTTCGACGGATCGACCTACGGCACTGCGACGCTGAGCGGATCGGACGAGGAGCAGGCCTACCTTGGCCTTCCCGGTCTTTTGGACGCCGACCAGATGCGTACGTTGTTGCGCCAGCGCCAAGCCGAGCAATTGGATGCCCGGGCGAAGGAAGAGGAACAGCGCCGCAAGCAGGAGAAGCAGAACCCCGCGCCCGAAGGCAGTGGCGCTGATCTGCGGAACAAGCGTGTGGCCAGCGAGGAAATTCCCGCGCTGCGGAAGGAATTGAATGCGCTAGTGTCGATGAAGTCGGCTCGGACAGGAAAGCCTCACGGGCAGATTCACAACGATGCCCGGCGAAACTGCGGTGGTCCGGCCACGGCGCTGTGTACCGCACAGCAATTACGGGATCGCATCGCCTATCTGAGAGACTGGTAGGACTTAGCATGTACACCGTCGAAGGCAATAGGCACTAGAGCCCTGAAATAGGGCTGTGAAAAAAGGGCACTGAAAGGCAGGCCACGTGGCTCGGGAAGATTACACCGATCTGGACAAGTCCCATGCGCAGAAGATTGAGCGCCAAAAGATACAACCCCGCGCCGTCGGCGGGGTGAGCTTGGCGGCGCTGCTTGTTGGCATACTGGCGATCCCCGCAGCTATCTTCCCCCTGGTTGGCGTGGTCGTGGCTGCGGTGGCCATTGTGGTGGGAATAATTGCTGTGATCAGGGCGAACCGCCAGGGAACGCAGCGCAGCTACGCAATCATTGGCCTGGTTCTGGCGGTGATTTCGATGGCTATGGCGATCTTCTTCACACAGGCCGCGATGAAGAGCATCGAGGGGTGCGAAACCCTCCGCGGCACGGAGTTCTCCGACTGCGTGAAGAACAACCAGAACAAGTAGCCGCGAGGCGCCGAGATCTGGACTAGTCCAGGTAGTCGCGCAGAACCTGGGAGCGCGACGGGTGGCGCAACTTCGACATCGTCTTGGACTCGATCTGGCGGATGCGCTCACGCGTGACGCCGTAGACCTGGCCAATCTCGTCTAAAGTGCGTGGCATGCCGTCGGTCAGGCCGAAGCGCAGCTTCACCACACCAGCCTCACGCTCGGACAGGGTGTGCAAGACGTCCTGCAGCTGATCCTGCAGCAGGGTGAACGAAACCGCATCGACGGCCACGACGGCCTCCGAATCCTCGATGAAGTCGCCCAGCTGGGAATCGCCCTCGTCGCCGATGGTCTGATCCAGGGAGATCGGTTCGCGGGCGTACTGCTGGATCTCCAGCACCTTGTCCACGGTGATATCCATTTCGCGGGCCAGCTCTTCGGGGGTGGGCTCGCGGCCCAGATCCTGCAGCAGCTCGCGCTGGATGCGGCCCAGTTTGTTGATGACCTCCACCATGTGTACCGGAATGCGGATGGTGCGAGCCTGGTCCGCCATTGCGCGGGTGATGGCCTGGCGGATCCACCAGGTGGCGTACGTGGAGAACTTGTAGCCCTTGACGTAGTCGAACTTCTCCACCGCACGGATCAGACCCAGGTTGCCTTCCTGGATGAGGTCCAGGAAGGCCATGCCGCGGCCGGTGTAGCGCTTCGCAAGGGAAACCACCAGTCGCAGGTTGGCCTCCAACAGGTGATTCTTTGCACGGCGACCATCGCGGTCGATCTCGCGGAGATCGCGGCGGTTCATTGGGGAGAGCTTCTCACCCGACTCCTTGATCTCCTGCAGGCGGTAGGCGGCGTAGAGGCCGGCCTCAATTCGCTTGGCGAGGGAGACCTCCTGCTCTGCATTCAGCAGGGCTACCTTGCCGATCTGCTTCAGGTACGCACGGACGGAGTCCGCAGAGGCGGTAAGCTCCGCGTCCTTCCGGGCCTGGCGCAGCGCGGCGGATTCATCCTCGTCCCAGACGAAGCTACCGTCGTTCTTCTCTTCCTCGTCGTCATCCGAGTCATCGTCATCGGAATCTTCGTCGTCCTCGTTCAGATCGTCGTCCTCTAGATCATCGTCGAGGTCGTCATCTTCCAAGTCATCGTCATCGTCGAGGTCGTCGTCCAGATCATCGAGATCGTCCAGGTCGTCGAGATCGTCGTCCAGGTTATCGATGTCATCGAGGTCGTCCGGGTCGCGGTCGAAGTCGTCGTTATCAACGTCAGCGTCGTTGTCCTTGCCCTCGACCTGCGCGGCAGTTGCCTTCGTCGTTTCCTCAGCGACTTCAGCGGCCTCTGCGGCGGCCTTCGCTGCCTTGGTTCCCCGCTTGGTGGTTGCCTTCTTCGTGGCCTTGCGGGTGGTCTTCTTCGCAGTCTTTTTCGCGGCCTTCTTGGCAGCCTTCTTGGCCACCTTCTTCGCAGTCTTCTTCGCCGTCTTCTTAGCGGTCTTCTTCGCCGCCTTCTTCACGGGAGTGGACGCCTGCTCCTCAACCGCATTGGTCGTAGCCACGTCGTTCGACGTGGCTGCCTTGGGTGCAACCTTCTTAGCTGCAGTCTTCTTCGCGGCCGTCGACTTCTTTGCCACCTTGCGGGCAGTCTTCTTCGCTGCCGTCTTTTTTGCTACCTTACGCACAACACCCTGTGCGTCATCGCCGGTGGTGGTCGAGTCGTTCGCTGCCACGGAAGCCCTTTCGCTCGTAGTGCATGGTGCAACGAATGGCCGCATGTGGTGGCCACATTCCTGTAGGGAATTGGATTGCACCAGGTTACGGCACGCCCGCAACCATTGGTCTAGGGGGTTCTGCGAACCCCTATTCTGGGAATCGACCGCCCATTATAACTCAAAAAATCGGCACGTGTGCCAAGGGTCCCCGGTCTTTCTATGGTTTGATTCCGTCCCGCACGGCCATGGCGGCGCCGATGATGCCTGCCTGGTTGCGAAGCTTGGCGGGAATAACTTCTTGCTCGACGGTCAGCAAAGGCACCCACTTGTCTGCCTTGCGGGAGATACCACCGCCGACGATGTAGCGCTGGGGGCTAAACAGCGCACTGTAAGCGTGCAGAACCTCGTCCACGCGCGCAGCCCACTTCTTGTAAGACAGCTCTTCGCGATCCTTGGCCGCGGAACTTGCGTACCACTCCACATCGCCGTTCTTGTCGTAGGGAAGGTGCCCCAGCTCGGAGTTGGGGAAGAGGTGGCCGTCGCACAGCATCGCAGACCCAATTCCGGTGCCGAAGGTCAGCATCAGCACCGCTCCCTCCTTGGCGCTGGCCTCTCCGTACTCAACCTCTGCCAGGCCGGCTGCGTCAGCGTCGTTCAGCACTGCGATTTCGCGTTCCCCGAGGTGGTGCTTGAACAGCTCTTGCAGGTCGGTGTCGATCCAAGACTTATCGATATTGGCTGCAGTGCGGGCGCGCTGGTTCTTCACGACGGCCGGGACTGTCACGCCTACTGGGCCGTCCCACTCTGCCATGTCCATGAGCTTGCGTACGACCTCTGCCACCGCATCCGGGGTAGAGGGCTTCGGCGTGAGGATCTTGAAGCGTTCGGTGACCAGTTCACCGGTGTTTAAGTCCACCACGGCGCCTTTGACGCCGGAGCCGCCGATATCTACACCGAAACTCAGCTGCTGCTTGTGCTGTTCACCCTGGCTGGAAATATCCTCAGTCATGCGCTTAACCCTACCTTGAACCTTCATTACTCCGCTGAGTTGTCGGAGGTGATTACGGTGGCGATTATGGCACAGTGGTGCTCATGGAAAGTTCCCACATCGCCCACGATGTAGCACGCGTCCTCAACAGCACGCAGAAAGATAGCCCCGGCAAGGTGCAGCTTTACGTCTTCGATGAAGCCGTCACGGGGTGGGAGGATCGGGCGTCGATAAATAAAGAAACCCTGAGCCCTGCCCAGCTAGAGGTCGTAGCCCTCGAGGTGGCGCTGAATGCCGCTGCTCTTATTCGACGCCGCCGAGCCGAACTGGCCGACGAGCATGGTCACGTTGGCGTGCTGGGGACGAAAACCTCCGAGGTGGACCCCGTCACGGAGGTAGATCAAGCCAGCGAGAAGCTGATTCTTGAGCAGCTGGTGGAGCGAGTGCCGGGTTCCCGGGTACTTGGTGAGGAAAGCGGGCTGAGTGACGGGGACAGTGCAGGTGGCGGGGCTGGCGGGGAGGTTCTGTGGATCGTAGATCCGATCGATGGAACCGTGAACTTCCTCTACGGCGTACCTGCATATGCGGTGAGTATTGCCGCGGTGGTGGATGGTCAGCCGATGGCGGGCGTGGTTGTCGATGTGAAGGCTGGTGAGGCATACGTGGCACACGCTGGAGGACCGGCACGGCGACTCAGCGGAGCTGGCAGCGCTGGTGAGGGTGGCGAAGAAGTGCTGCGTGTCGTTCCGGCGCAGACTGAAGCGAGCCTGGGCCGCGCTTTGGTAGCGACGGGGTTCTCCTACGTGGCCGAGGACCGGCGCCGCCAAGCCGAGCGGCTGACGCGACTGCTGCCGCGGGTGCGTGATATCCGTCGCATCGGTTCGGCCGCGTTGGACCTCTGCCGCGTGGCCAGCGGGGAAGTGGATGCGTATTTCGAGCACGGATTGGGGCCGTGGGACCATGCCGCCGGAGCGCTCATTGCAGCGCGGGCGGGGGCGATTGTGGCAGCGCCTGACTACGCCGTGATGAAGGAAGAAAAAGCGCTGGTTATGGCCGTTAAACCCGGCGTTGCTGTTGAGCTCGCTGAGTTGCTTGCGGACTAGGCGCGGGGGGAGGGGAAGTACCCCAATAGTCGCCCCTACCGCGCGTGAAAGTGACAAGTGCGGTACTGGTGCTCTACGATCCGCGAACAGCGAGCAAATTTAAGCAATTTTCAGCTAGTTCATCACGAAGGATCCCCACATGGCGACTGACTACGACGCACCCCGGCGACGTTCCGAAGACGACATCGAGACCGACTCTCTGGAGGGGCTGAAAGCGGCGGAAAAGGCCGAGCCAGCTATCTCTGATACCGACGACGGCGAGATCGTTGAACCCTTCGACGTTCCGATGGCGGATCTGTCCGGTGAGGAACTATCGGGTTCTGTCATCCCGCGTCAAAACGACGAGTTCACGTGCAGCGTCTGCTTCCTGGTGCAGCACCGCAGCTGCATTGCAGAGACTGTCAGTGACGGCGAGTACATCTGTAAGGACTGCGCATAGCGCTCAGTTCTGCGCTTAGCTATAAGGACGGCGCTCATCGCCCTTACAGAAGAACCAGTTAGTAGATCGGGCTCCCCAGCTTCTCTAGAACCTCTTGAGGTTCCTTAGTGGAAATCAGCCAATAGGGCGTGGGATCGTCCGGATCGTTCAAAACCAACATTGCCATCGTTGGGATCCAGCCTTTGTGCACGACATATGCGGCAGGGTCCAGCTGGCGCCCCATGGCGGCGCGCTTAGCGGTGGGGGGAATAACCAGGCTCCGGCTGACCACTTCCGCGGGCAGTTTAGCGGGTCCGACGTGGAGCCAGCGCTCACCGGAGGAATCCTCTGTGACCTGCACTTTGGTGCGGGAGAAGTGGATTAGTGCCCAGATGGCCAGCGCTCCGGAAACAACCAGGGCGACGTAGAAAGCCCACATCGGTCGGCCCATCTGCGCCTGCCAGGAAATGATTGCCACAACGCCTGCGGCGAAGAGCCACCACACCAGGGGGACACGCTGATGCTCCGAATACAGCAGCTTTTCCTGCTGATTGTCCGATGCCACTTGAAAACTCCTGTTGATTGTTCGCTTCTAGTGCTGTGAAGCAATTCTAGCCCCACCGCGTTTGGACATCGTAACTTTGCCCGCTGACTTGTTAGTCTTGGTGATCGTGACCTCTAAGCAGAATGCAACTGATAGCACTAGCTCTTGTGGTAGCGACGCCCCGCTGCGCATCGTCCGGTTGGACAAGGAGCTGCCCTTGCCGCGTCGCGCCCACCCGACGGATGCGGGCATCGACCTTTACGCAGCGACGGATGTGACCATTGCCCCGGGGCACCGGGAGCTGGTGGGCACTGGCATTGCCATCGGGCTGCCGGTAGGGACTGTGGGGTTGGTGCACCCGCGCAGTGGGCTTGCATTGAAGAAGGGGCTTTCCATCGTGAATGCGCCGGGGACGATCGATGCAGATTACCGCGGCGAGATCAAGGTATGCCTAATCAACTTGGATCCCGAGCAGCCGATTGAGCTGGCCCGCGGTGAGCGCATCGCGCAGCTGTTGGTACAGGAAGTGAGCCTGTGCGACGTGGAGGAAGTAGACAGCGTCGACGACCTGGGGGAGACCGTCCGTGGCGCGTCCGGGTACGGGTCGACCGGCGTATAACCGGCGTATAAGACACAAAGAAGCTAGTCACAGAAGTAAGCCAATCCAGAGAATCGGAGTTTGATGATGTTTGGGCGCAAGAAGAAGGACAACAACCCCGCTGAAGAGATGGAGCAGGTGGTGGCCGAGCAGGGGCAGGAAGACAACGACTTCGGTCCCTTTGACGGTGACACCGTGAACTTCGAGGACTTCGACTTCTCGGACTTCTCCGCCGGTGCCCTCGACCTGGGTTCCATGGTGATTCCAGTGCCTCGTGGCGGTGGAGTGATTGTGGAGATGGGGTCGGAGGGGCCACAGATGATCCACTTGCAGGTTGACGGTGGTCGCCTGACACCCGTAGCTTTCGCTGCGCCTCGCAACGGCGACCTGTGGGCCGAAACCATCGACGAGACCGTGGCGGGCATGACCAAGGACGGGCTGGAAGTGCACCTGGAGGATGGCCCGTGGGGCCAGGAAATCTGTGCAGTCGCTGGTGAGGGGCAGATGCGCATCATCGGCGCCAACGGCCCGCGCTGGATGTTCCGCATGACGTTGGCTGGTGAAAAGTCCAAGGCCGAGGATCTGGCATTGATCGCCCGAGAGATTGTCGCACGTACCTTTATCCGGCGTGGCAATGATCCGATCCCGGCTGGTCAGGCGCTGCCGGTGTTGATGTCACCGGCTCTGCAGGAGCAGATGGAGCAACAGCTGCGGCAGATGGAAGCTGAACAGAACGGCGGAGAACAGCAGTAATGGCCGAATCGACCGAATCGGCGGAATCTGGACAGAAGCAGAGCCAAACCAAGGAAGAGCAGGGCACTCTGCTGGAGCAGATGGGTGGTCTGTCCGGGCTGGTTTCGTCGACCCTGCCCGTGCTTGTCCTCGTGCCTGTGAACAGTCAATGGGGGCTAACACCTGCTTTGATTTCCGCGCTCGCAGTAGCGGTGGCGATCCTGGTGTGGCGGCTAGCGCGAAAGGAGAATCTACAGCCCGCAATATCTGGATTCATGGCCGTCGCGCTGTGCGCAGCCATTGCTTGGTTCATGGGGGATGCAAAGGGATATTTCGCCTACGGCATCTGGTATTCGCTGGTGGCAGGCATCGCCTTCATCATTTCGATCTTTGTGCGCTGGCCCCTGGTCGGCGTGATCTGGCGCGGAATCAATGGCGACGACCAGCGTTGGCGCACTAACCGTCGGGCCGTGCAGGCATTCAACATCGCCACGATTGCCTGGGCACTGGTGTTCCTTGCACGCTTCGGCATTCAGCAGTGGCTCTATGTGGCCGACAAAACCGACGCGCTGGGTTACACCCGTATTGCCATGGGATGGCCGTTAACTCTTGTCGCGGTGGCCGTCACCGTCTGGGCCGTCAAGGCTGCGAACAAGGCGGAGGGCCGGCACCCAGAGAACGCTGATCAACCCGAGAAGGCGGAGACCGACAGCACCGTGGGAAATGACGAAGAAGTGGAAGCGGATGGGCGTCACTAAGAAGGAAGAAGTAGTGATCAACCTGGAGGGGCCAGCCAACGGCGGCTCCGTGATTGGTCGGCTAGACGGGCAAGTCGTGTTTGTGCGCGGTGGGCTGCCCGGGGAGCATGATGTGACGGTTGCGCTGGATCCGGCGCGGAAATCGAACTCCAAGAAGGGCTTCCGGACCGGTGAGGCGACAGCGGTCGGCCAGCCACACCCGCACCGCGTGGAACCTCTGTGCCCAGCGGCGAAGGCGGGAGCGGGCTGCTGTGACCTGGACTTTGTGGACGCTATCGGCGCGCTGGATTTTAAGAAGCAGGTCGTGCTTGACCAGCTGCGCCGGGTGGGCAAGATCGACGCCGAGACGTTGAACCAGATCCAGGTGACCACGAAGAGCCTGGAACCTTACGCGGGTTCACGTACCCGAGTGCGCCTGGCCGTTGACGCTCAAGGCACCGTCGGGCAACGCGCCCGCGGCTCCCACGACGTTGTAGCGGTGGAGCACGAATGCGCGCAGTGGAGTGACGCACTGAAGGACGGTTTGGCGCAGGACGTCCACCAACTGCAGGAGGCAGGGCGACTGACCCCGAACACGGAAATCGCCGTGGCGGTGGGGGACGACGGCACCCGGCGCATGGTGCAGCTGCAGGGATCGGCTGGACGCCCGCAGGCGAAAGCGCTTACGGGCGGACCATTACCCACCGTCACCCGCACGGTGCACTATGGCGAGGGCTTGGATCGCGAGTTCGATGTGCAGTGGGAGAGCCAGGTACAGGACTTCTGGCAGGCTCACAGCGCTGCACCGCAGTTCTATTCCAGCTGGATCGCGCGGCACATACCGCCAGCGGGCAAGGAGCGCGCTTCCGTCGCGTGGGACCTCTATGGCGGCGCGGGCGTATTCAGTGCCGCGCTGTCCCGGAAAACCGACCGCGTGGTGTGCGTAGACGTTGCCGGGAGCGCCAGTGAAGCCGGGGCGCGGGCCTTGGATGCGGCGGGAATCGACAACGTTGAGTTCGTCGACGCCGATGTAGCCCGAAGCGTTTCTAGCCTCCCGCGGGGCGGAAAAGTCCACGCCGTGGTTGTGGATCCGCCGCGCACGGGTGCGGGTGCGCAAGCAATTACCGACATCGCTAAGGCACGGCCGCGCCACGTTGTGCACGTCGGATGTGACCCTGCCACTGCAGCCCGCGACCTAGGGGTATGGATTCAGCGGGGCTATGCGATCAAGGAGCTGTGCGTAGTGGATGCATTCGGCCTCAACCACCACGTAGAGCTATTGGCATATCTAGTTCCCACCCGTGGCCGTCGAGCTGATTCACGAGCTGATTCTTAGATAGCAGCGCGGACTCACAGCGGATTCTTTCAATTCGCTAGGGCACCGTTAGAATAGAACGAAAATCACTCATCGGCGCGCGACAAAGGATGGAGAAGAGTAGCTTCACATGGGAATTCTCGACAAGGTGTCCTCGCCCGCTGACCTGAAGGGACTGGATGCAGACCAGCTCGAACAGCTGGCCGCGGAGATTCGCGAGTTTCTGATCCAAAAGGTCTCCGCCACCGGCGGCCACCTGGGGCCGAACCTGGGCGTAGTGGAGCTGACCATCGCGATGCACCGGGTATTCGATTCGCCGTCGGACCCGCTGATCTTTGACACCGGCCACCAGGCCTATGTGCACAAGATCCTGACCGGTCGCCGTGACCTCTTCGATACCCTACGCCAAAAGGATGGCCTGTCCGGCTATCCCGACCGCGCGGAATCCCCGCACGACTGGACTGAATCCTCCCACGCTTCCGCATCTCTGTCCTACGCGGATGGTCTGGCCAAGGCGTTTGAACTCACCGGGCAGGTGCACCGGCACGTCGTTGCCCTCGTGGGCGATGGTGCCTTGACCGGTGGTATGACCTGGGAGGCACTCAACAACATCGCTGCAGCAAAGAAGCGCAGCCTCGTTGTCGTCGTCAACGACAACGGGCGCTCTTATTCCCCGACTATCGGCGGCCTGGCCGAGAACCTGGCCGCGCTGCGCCTACAGCCCATGTACGACCGGGTGATGGATACCGGAAAGAACGCCCTCGGACGCATGGGCTGGGTCGGCGACCGTGCCTTCCAGGTGATTCACGGCTTCAAGGAGGGCGTGAAGCACACCGTTATCCCCCACGAGATGTTCCCGGAGCTGGGGCTGAAGTACATTGGCCCGGTCGACGGCCACGACATCAAGCAGGTGGAAAACGCCCTGCGTTATGCCAAGGACTACGGCGGCCCAGTTATCGTCCACGCCGTGACGCAGAAGGGCAAGGGTTTCGACCCGGCGGAGCAGGACGAGGCCGACCAGATGCACTCGACCGGCGTGATCGACCCGATTACCGGCGAGTCGATGGCGAAGAAGACCGAGGGCGCAATCAGCTGGACCAAGGTGTTTTCCAATCGCCTGATCGATATCGCCAACGAGCGCGAGGACGTAGTTGCCATCACCGCCGCCATGGCTGGCCCTACGGGTCTGGCCGACTTCGCCAAGGTACACCCCAGCCGTACTTACGACGTCGGCATCGCCGAGCAGCATGCGGTGACCTCCGCAGCCGGCTTGGCGCTCGGTGGTCTGCACCCCGTCGTTGCTGTGTATTCGACGTTCCTGAACCGCGCCTTCGACCAGCTGCTGATGGACGTCGCCCTGCTGAAGCTAGGTGTGACACTCGTCCTCGACCGCGCAGGCATCACCGGCTCCGACGGCGCCAGCCACAACGGTATGTGGGACCTGTCGATCACGGGCATCGTGCCGGGCATCCACGTCGCCGCGCCGCGTGATGCGCGCACCCTCGAGCTGGCACTCGACCGTTCGGTGGCCATCGACGATGCGCCTACCGTGGTGCGTTTCCCGAAGGGCAACGCCCCCGCACCGATTCCTGCGGTGCGAGAGGAAGCCGACTACGACGTGC
Organism: Corynebacterium jeikeium; assembly: GCF_000738265.1. GTDB lineage: Bacteria > Actinomycetota > Actinomycetes > Mycobacteriales > Mycobacteriaceae > Corynebacterium > Corynebacterium macclintockiae. The sequence goes on along the minus strand of NZ_JFCQ01000029.1, from coordinate 228,728 downwards.
TCTTCGAGCAGGGCGGCGACGGTGCCGATTCTGGCAAGAAGGTGCTCATTGTTTCCTTCGGCGCTCTGGCCGCGCAGGCCCTCGCTGCCGCCCAAGCTCTTTGTGACGCCGACTTTTCCGCCACCGTCGTCGATCCCCACTGGGTTATTCCCACGTCGGAGAACCTGCTGGAGCTGGCCAAGGACTTCGATCTGGTTGTCACGATCGAAGACAACGGCATCCACGGTGGTGCCGGCAGCACCCTGCAATACGAGCTATCCGCCGCGGGCATTGACGTGCCGGTACGGATCCTGGGCGTGCCGCAGAAGTTCCTGGCTCACGCCTCGCGCGGGGAAGTGCTGGAGGAGCTCGGCTTGGACGTCGACACGGTCGTGGACACCGTACTGGGCTACGCCCAGAAGCTGTAGTCCCCGCTATACACCCCGGCCACGGCGGGGAGGGTGGCGTTGAGGAGGACCTCTACCTGCCACGGACGCAGCCCCAGGCTTTCCCATTGAGCGCCCAGCAGATCCTCCCATTCGGCCAGTGGGTCGGCCGCCCCGTCGTAGGCATGGCTGGCCTCCGCCAGCCAGCAGGCCCAGGCGGCTTTGCGCAGGTTTCGCCTGGTGACGATGGTATCCAGCCGTATCTGTAGATTATCGGCGACGTCGTCCGCCGCAGACAGGATTGCATCTGCGTAGGCAGCGGCGCGCGGGTATTCCTGGGACCAGATCTTGTGGTCGGGAATCCCGGGGGACGAGTGCCGGGGCGCACGGTAGTGCTCTAGTTCGAGGTCGTAAGGGGCGGAGGTGAGGGCGTCCGAAAGAACCTCAGTAAACCGCCTGCGAGCCCGCGGGGCAAGGCGAACCCGCGAGCGGTGCAGACAAAATCGGAGTTGCTTCAGCGCAGCATTCGGATCGTCGACGACGTGACCGGCGATGGCGACGATGTCGCGGCTGCGCAGGATGGTTTCGGGGGATAGATCGCGGTGGCGGGCCAGTTGATCGCGCGCCTCCCACAGGTCGTGGGCGACCTTGCGTGACAGAGGCTCGCGCAGGGAGGAAAGCCCCTTTAGCGACGTCCAGTCGGGGGCGGCCAGGGCAGTGGCGGATGCGAGCACGTGGGCGCATTCCTGGCTGTACCACTCGGTGCGCCCCATTTCGGCGAGCTCCCGTATGCAGAGCGTGTGGATCTCGATGAGCCATTCCACGTCCAAGGCCGCGTAGTTGAGCATTTCTGCATTCAGTGGCCGGCGCGACCAGTCGGCGTTGCCCTTGTCCTTTGGTACTTCGATGCCGAAAAAATCTTCCAGCAGGCCGGACAGCCCGATGCGTTCGGCGCCGAGGATCTGAGCCGCGATCTGTGTGTCATGCAGACGCTGCGGCTGCCACCCCAGAGCCATCAGGCAGGGCAGATCCGTGTGTGCGGCGTGCAGGATCCAGTCGGCGCTATTGACGACCTCCGACATGCGGGCGGTGGCCGTGGGCTGCGCTTCTGGGTCGATGAGGAAGGTTCCGGCACCGTGGCGCCGCAGCTGGATGAGGAAGGCGCGGTCGTTGTAGCGGTAGGCGGAAGCGCGCTCGGTATCGATGGCGATGGGGCCGGTTCCCGCGGCGAGAGCGCGGGTGGCTTCCTTGATCTGCTCCGGGGTGTCCCGCAGAGGCGGGGTACCGGCGGCGGGGACAGATACAAAGCTCACACGACAACGATACGCCACGGGCGCGTTGCTGGCCGCTGGAGCTGCACTGCGGAGGCGTGCGATTTAAGAGTCGTTGGCGGCGCTGGCGGTGCCCGCGGAACGGGCGCCGAAGGCGAGTGCGGTCACACCCTCTGGTGGCAAGCCAGCGACGTTGGCCAGAACCTCGGCAAAAGCCTGGACGTGGCCGGTCAGGTCAGAGCCGGTGGCAGTCCAGGACGCACGCAGTTCCAGCTGGAAGGCACGCGGCGGTCCACCGATGTCGCCATAACGAACAGAGGCGGTAGAAGTGACCGTTCCGCCGAGGTCGGTGTACTCGCATTCCGGCGAATCGAGCTGTTCTTTAAGCCAATCCCAAGCAACATCCGGCAACAGGGGGTCGGAGGCAACGGCGGCGTCCATGTCCGCCTGAATGTAGGCGACCATGCGCATCTTCTTGCCCTTCCACTGCTCCTCGCCTTGCGGGTCGTGCAGCAGAATGAGGCGGCCAAAGGCGTCGCCTGCGGGGGTAGCGCTAGATTCGGCGCCGGGGGTGTCCTCGTCGGCGGGCAGCACCTCGAGGCCGATGGCGTGGCTGAGGGGTGCGAGGTTGCGGGGAGGGCGAATATCGCCGACGCTGATGCCGCGACGCACATGTGCTTCCGACATGGAGCGCACGGCTTCGTGGAAGTACTCTGGGATCTCAGTCTCTTGGCTCACAAGGCCTAAACCTAGCCTTTAAGGTTTGGTGCAGACGTGAGGCGCGCCGAGGCGATTGTGATTGCCGGGCGCTCCGCTGGCGCTGGCATAATGGAGGCCATGACGCGTGAGCCTTTTGATCGCCTAGATCCTATGTCCGACTTGCCCGCCGATGTCGCTGCTGCCGAGGCACGCCGCCGAGCCGATAAGGATGCGCCTTTCCTGGCCGCTGCGCGCGGCGAAAAGCCCAGTCGCCGACCGGTGTGGATGATGCGCCAGGCAGGCCGTTCGCTGCCTGAATACCGCGAGATTCGCAAGAACCACGGGATGCTGGAATCTTGTTTCAACCCTGAGCTGTTGGCGGAGATCACGCTGCAGCCGGTGCGGAGGCACGATGCCGATGCCGCGATCCTGTTTTCCGACATTGTGGTGCCGCTAAAGGCAGCGGGGGTGGACTTGGACATTGTGGCTGGTCGGGGTCCGGTCGTCGAGCACCCGGTTCGCACGCAGGAGGCCGTCGACGAGCTGCCGATCGTCGAACCAGGCCAGTTGGACAGCATCGTCGAGGGCATCGGCGGAGTTCTGGAGGGGCTGCGCAACGACCAGGTGCTCATCGGATTCGCAGGCGCACCCTTCACCCTGGCTTCTTACCTGGTGGAAGGTGGCCCATCGAAGAACCATGAGGTCACGAAGGCACTGATGTACACCCATCCCGATGTGTGGCATTCGTTGATGCGCCGATTGACGCCCACAATTGTCCGCTTCCTCCAGGTTCAGGCGGAGGCTGGCGTGGATGCCCTGCAGCTGTTCGACTCTTGGGCGGGCTACTTGTCCGCCCGGGATTACCGGGAATTCGTCCAGCCGTATTCCGCCCAGATCTTCGATGCGATGCGTCCCTATGGCATTCCGATGATTCACTTCGGCGTGGGCACCGGCGAGCTACTGGGAGATATGGCTCTGGCCGGCCCGGATGTGGTGGGAGTGGATTGGCGCGTCCCGATGGACTCTGCGGCGGCGCGCATCTCTGCCGCACTGCAAGAGGCCAAACCCACCGCGGAGCCTGCCAGCCGCGCGAAGGCACTGCAAGGCAACCTGGATCCCGCGGCGCTGTTCGCTGGCCCGGACATTACCGCAGAGAACGTCGCCCGCATCTGTGCAGAGGCCGACCGAGCTATCGAGCGTGGCCAGGCTCGCGGGCACATCTTCAACCTCGGCCACGGGGTGTTGCCCAACACGGATCCGGATGCCATCACTCGCGCCTTTGAGGAGGTTCACAAGCGATGAAAGCTAACCAGTTCTCCTGCCACTTCGAGAAGCTAGATACCACCGGGCTGGAGGGGCTGCGCGTCGCCGTCATCGGCGGCGGAATTGCGGGTCTGAGCGCCGCCTGGGAGCTGCGCCGACAGTTGGGTCCGAATGCCCGCATCCTGGTGACCGAGGCCTACGACCGCCTGGGCGGGAAGCTTAAGACGGTTAACTTCGCCAACGGCCCAGTGGACATGGGAGCGGAGGCGTACCTGGGTTTTCGGCAGGACTTCACAGAGCTAATCGAGTCCGTCGGGCTGGGCGATCAGTTGTGCACCCCCTCTGGCCTGCCGAGTGGTTTCTACGTCGACGGTGCCCTGGTGGACATCCCCCGCCGCACGCTGATGGGAATCCCCGCCCGTGGTGAGGACGTGTTGGAGGTCGTCGGCAAGGATGGAGCTGCCCGCATCGACGCGGAGCGTAACGGTCAGCCCATGACGTGGACCCCCGGCCAGGACACCTCTGTAGGCCAATTGGTGGAAGCCCGATTGGGGCGCATCGTGGTCGACCGGTTGGTCTCCCCGCTGCTCGGAGGCGTGTATTCCGCCGACGGATTCGACCTGGGCGTCCGCGCCACCATCCCGCAGCTAGCCGCGGAACTTGATCGTCTGGGCGAAAACGGCCAGCCGTTCTTCCTGGTGGATGCCGTGGAAGCGATTCTTTCGAAGCGTGCGGCTGCACAGCCGGAGGCGGGGGAGAAGCCCAAGCCGGTGTTCCGCAGTCTGCGCGGAGGCTACGCCAGCCTGGTGGACGCACTAGTGCGTCACGCGAACCCCGAGGTGCTGCGCAATACGGCGGTGGAATCCATCGGCCGCACCCGCACTGGCTACTACATCGATCCGATCGGTGAGTTCGACGCGGTTATCGTGGCCACTCCCGCCCCGACCGCATCCGCGATTCTGCAGTACATGGCACCCACGGCCGCGGACGTGCTGGGCGAGGTGGAGCTTGCCAGCAGCGTAGTCGTCGGCATGCGCATGGCTTCCGCCCATGGCATCCCGGAGCGCTCTGGGGTTCTTTTGGGAAGTGACGCCCCCACCGAGGCGAAGGCCTTTACGTTCTCTTCCCGCAAGTGGCCGCATCTGGCCGAGCGGGGAGGAGCTTTCGTGCGCGCTAGCTTCGGCAACTTCTCTAACCCCTGGCACTTGGAAGTGGACAACCGTGCTCTGCTGAGTTTCGCGGTCGACGACTTGGAGCGCATCACTGGCGAGCGCAAGACCCCGGAGGAGTACTTCGTTCAGCGCTGGTGGGGTGGCCTGCCACGCTACGGAGTGGGCTACATGGATGCGATGGCGCAGGCCTACGACGACGTGCTCGGCGTGCGTGGGCTGGCACTGGCCGGCGCCATGCTCAACGGCGTGGGCGTGCCAGCTTGTGCGGCCTCCGGTGTGGAGGCAGCCCGGGAGATCATCCGCGAAATGGCGTGACCCTCCCCACGCCTACCCCCTCCCATGTACTGGGTCGCGTAAATTGGATTGCACATGCGGGTGTGGGAAAACTCGCGACACTCAAAACCAAGAAAGGCTAAAAGGCTTAAACACCATGAGTGAACTGAACGCGCAGGAAATCAAGCGCCTCAACGCCGTCGTCCGCTTTGCGAACTACTCGGTTTTCAAGGTTGAGCCGGGTGTGCTGGGGGAGCGCTCGGAGGTGGCTGCAGACTTCCAGGCATTCATTGACTCCTACGCGGACGCGGATCTGGAAATCCGCGGCGTCTACGACCTGTCCGCGCTGCGTGCCGAAGCAGATGTGATGATCTGGTGGCACGCAGAGAAGATGGAAGACCTGCAGGCGGCTTACCGTCGCTTCCTCAAGGAGACTCAGCTGGGTCAGGCTTGCGAGCCGGTATGGTCCAACACCTGCCTGCACCGCCCGAGCGAGTTCAACAAGGCGCACCTACCGTCCTTCATCATGGGCGAGGATCCGGGCGACTGGATCTGCGTCTACCCGTTCGTCCGCAGCTACGAGTGGTACACCATGGAGCGCGCGGAGCGTTCCCGCCTGCTGCGCGAGCACGGTCAGGCTGCACTGGGCTTCGATGAGGTCCGCGCCAACACCGTTCCTGCTTTCGCGCTCGGCGACTATGAGTGGATCTTGGCCTTCGAATCCCCGACCTTGGAGCGCATTGTTGAGCTGATGTACAAGATGCGCTACACGGAGGCCCGCCACCATGTGCGCGAGGAAACCCCGTTCTTCACCGGCCGCCGTGTGAACGGCTCCCAGGAGAACCTGGCCGGCTTCGTAGAGTCGCTGGCTTAACTAAAAAAGGCGCCCACTGGGCGCCTTTTTCTTTGGCTCTTTTAGCCCTCGGTGGGCTTGAGAGTCAGCGCAATGCTGTTGATGCAATAGCGCTGATCCGTGGGGGTGGGGTAGCCCTCACCCTCAAAAACATGGCCAAGGTGGCTTTCGCAGCGTGCACAAAGCACCTCGATCCGGCGCATACCCAGCGAGTTATCCACGCGGGTAATCACCGCGTCGGAATCCTTCGGATCAAAGAAACTCGGCCACCCACAGTGCGAGTGGAACTTTTCGCTGGAACGGAACAGCTCTGCGCCGCAGCCCTTGCAGGCGTACACGCCCTCGGTTTCGGTATCGGTGTACTCGCCCTTAAACGGGGCTTCGGTACCCGCCTGGCGCAGCACGGTGAACTCCTCAGGGGTCAACCGTTCGCGCCACTGCTCCTCGGAGAGCTTGCGGTAGTCGACGGAAGGGTTCAGCTCTACCATTAGTCTTTCCTCTCACTTACCGATTCGGCTGGTGCCCGGTAGAACAGGCCATTCGTGTGCAGATCGCCGAGGGGGTGGACGCTGTGGCGTCGATCCCTAAGGAACCACAACACCGAAACCACCGCGGCAGACACTATCAACAATGACCAACCGATTGTGCCGCGAGTATATTCCGCGATACGGCCATAGTTGACCCACCGGTCGGAAAACCACTCGTCAAAACTGAAAAACAGGTACACGCCCAACCACGCCACCGGGTTGTGCATGACGGAACGGGACCGCAGTACCGTGAAGATCATCGGCAACAGCAGCATCGAGTAGTACATCTGCCCCAGGCTGCTGATCAGGAACACGCCCGTCAACAACACACCGGCCGTGGTTGCAGACCACATGACGGGGTCGCGGTCGCGGAAGCGCAACAGCATCGCGAGGGCCACGATCACGCCCAGAGCCGCCAAGATCCGCCACAGCCAGATCGTCCAATCCGGGAAACCGAAGTACACGCCGACCCCAGGAATGGAGGAATTGGCGAAGTCGCGAACGCCGCCGAGGTAAGGCAGCAGCTTGTCGAAGTAATCGTTGGCGTTGGCGGTCAGCGGGAAGGCGATGGCGTTCAGCCCAACCGGAATCGCCACTGCAACGCCAATGGTGGAAAGCTGACGGCGCATCAGTGGAATAAACAGCAGGGGGAGGAACTGGGGCTTGACCGTGATGGCCAGGCCGATCACGAGCCCCGCCAGCAGGCTCCGGTTGTTAATGAGCAGCCAGAGGAACAGCGACTCGGCCAGCAGCAGCACGCCGTTGATATTGCCGAAGCCCAGAGTGTTCGCGATCGATTCGGAGCTAAAGAGGAAGAAGATGCCGACGGGCACAACCCAGGAAGTTAGACGGAAGCCGAACAACTTCGTCAGCACCATCACCGCGAGTACGGCGGCGATGGCGTTGCCGACCACGTAAATCGCGCGGGCGGCATCGATGTTGCCAACCAGCGACAGGGGGCTCAGCAGCAGCGTGGCGCCGGGGGAGTACAAGTAGTGGGGGTCGGTGGACGAATAGTCCTGGTCGTAGATCGCCTCGTGCGCGCGGAATTTGTACAGGGCGTTAATGACCGTCCCGAAGTCATCGGTCAGCCGTGCGTTCCAGGGGTGCAGGAACGCACGGTGGATAAAAGTCATCAGGGCTAGCGGCCAGAAGACCACGCAGAGCAACCGGGAGGTGTCTACACGGGGAGAAGTAGATTTGTCGGCATTCATCGCGGAATGATTTTAGCCCCAGAAGTTCCCTGCGCCCCGGTGCCACGCCGCTGGTTAGAAAGCAAAAAGAGGGAGGCGCGGGGCCTCCCTCAAATTTTTTTGGAGCGGATGACGAGACTCGAACTCGCGACCCTCACCTTGGCAAGGTGATGCGCTACCAACTGCGCTACATCCGCATTCGGATCCTCGGGGGATCCTGTGCGCGATACTGGGATCGAACCAGTGACCTCTTCCGTGTCAGGGAAGCGCTCTCCCGCTGAGCTAAACGCGCCTAATAGTTCACTTTGTGTTTAAGAATGTGGAGGTGGAAACGGGAATCGAACCCGTGTACACGGTTTTGCAGACCGTTGCCTAAGCCACTCAGCCATTCCACCGCGGCAAGTGAAGTGCTTGCTCGTGGTCCACTTTAGTGAACCGTGGAGCGGATGACGAGACTCGAACTCGCGACCCTCACCTTGGCAAGGTGATGCGCTACCAACTGCGCTACATCCGCATTCGGATCCTCGGGGGATCCTGTGCGCGATACTGGGATCGAACCAGTGACCTCTTCCGTGTCAGGGAAGCGCTCTCCCGCTGAGCTAAACGCGCAGGAAATCAACGACCCAAGTCCTATTAGGGAACCTATTAGGCTTGAGCGTGGAGCGGATGACGAGACTCGAACTCGCGACCCTCACCTTGGCAAGGTGATGCGCTACCAACTGCGCTACATCCGCACTCGCAAACATTGATCGGTGCTACTGAATGTGCAATCGATCGTTGTTGCGAAAACAAACACTAGCGTGTTTATCTGCCAGATCACAAATCCCCAGGTTAAACAGCGCTTCGTTGTCGGAGATAACGCCGGGGGTGCAGCCATAGAACTACATCGTTGGGATTTTCGGCACCGCTGACTTCAAGGGGGTTTGGTTCTGCTGAGTTCCTAGTGGTAACTTTCTTCCCCAGTGGTCGCAAAGGATCACTAAGGTTCCATAGCTCAGTGGAAGAGCGTTCCGCTCACACCGGAAAGGTCGCTGGTTCGAACCCAGTTGGAACCACCAACATCCGCTCGGCGCGTAGGCGCCGGGCGGTTTTTCTTTTCCCCCTCTAGGGGGTGGGGGATCTGGGGTGGGAACTATTGTCAGCCCGCGCCCGACTACTCATGCAGTGTCGAAAGTGTTCGCAGGATTTCATCCATCGTTTTCGGCGCTATGGTGTTAGCAGTGTCTGTGACAGAAAGGTTCACCGTTTTCATGCCTCGCCGTTTTTCTTCTTTTGGACGCCCCCTCGCTCGCGGCCTTGCCGCGTGTGGAATGGTCGCTGCCGTCTCGGTGGGGGTCAGTGCTCCTGCGGAGGCTCACGACGTGGTGCTGAATTCGAACCCTTCTGCCAACTCCACGGTTGACCATTTGCCAGGCAAGATCGTGCTGGATTTCTCCGGCGCGCCGCAGGATGGTTTCAACAACATCGCGTTGTCCCACAACGGCGATGTTCTGTTCCGCGGGGAGCCGAAGGCAGATGGTCGGCAGTTGAGCATCGACGTGCCCGAGGATGTCCAGTCGAAGAAGGACAACGGCGAGTACGTTATCGGCTACCAGATCACTAGCTCCGATGGTCACTCCACTCGCGGTAGCGTCAAGTTCACTCTCGAAGCTGAGGGCGGAACGGTTAACGGCGCTGGCGATAGTGGAGAGGAGAAAAAGAGTGAAGAGGGGGAAGCGGGGGAGCAATCCCCGAGTGTTCCTTCTTGGTTATTGCCTTTGGGCGGTATCGTCGTAATTGTAGGTGCACTGGCGCTCGCCATTGCCCGCTTTCGCGATGTGAAGAACAACTAGGTTCTTCGCGCGTGATTTGTTGACGTTTACCTGATCAGGAGAATTCCCGTGAAGAAGTTCCGCTCTGCAACCGCCGCTGCACTGGCTCTTTCCACCGCTCTCGCGTTGTCCGCCTGCACCCCTCCGCATGAGAACGACGGTGACAAGCGCGAGGACACTGCCACCACCGGCCCGGCTACCCCGAGCATCCAGTCCACTGAGGAGGCAGCTACGGATTCCGCTGAGTCTAAGACCGAGTCTGAGGCTGAGTCTGAATCCGCGACTGCAGAGTCCGAGATGACTGAGATGGACGGTACGGCCGGGAACAACGCCGAGGCAACCGCCTCCGGCGCAGCTTCCGCGTCTGGTTCCGCCAACTAACGCACGAGACTTATAGTTGCGTGCGTGCCGGGGATATTCCCGGGCACAACGATGGTGGTGGGCCTGAACGCCTTTTAAACGAAAGGTTCGTTATGTCCCTGACCTCCCTGAATGCTTCCAAGAAGAGCTTGCGTGCCGCTTCGGTGGCCGCGATTGCCCTCAGCGGTGCGCTGGTTCTTTCCGCATGTTCTGATAGCGGGGATGAGAAGAAGGATTCCACTAGCTCCCAGAGCGCTTCGGCAACCGAGTCCTCGGCCGCTGAATCCGCCGAGCAGGGTGGAGAGTCTGCAGCGATTGGCAGCGAGGAGCTGCAGTTCAAGGACGCTTATGTGACGGCCAAGGGCGCAGACAAGATGATGACTGCCGTCTTCGGTACTCTGCACAACACCACTGACAAGGACATCACCATCACCGAGGTCAAGGGCGACATCGATGGTGCTGATTACCAGCTGCACACGGTTGACAATGCCGGTGTGATGAAGCAGGTCTCCGACATGAAGATTCCTGCGGGCAAGGACAAGGCTCTGGAGCCCGGCGGCGATCACATCATGATCATGGAGGTCAAGAAGGAGCTCTCCGCCGGTGATGCCCTGACCCTGACCCTCGTGGACGAGGACGGCAAGGAATACGAGATGAAGAACATCCCGGTGCGCGTCCAGCAGTCGACCCACGAGCACTATGGCGAAGGCCAGGGCGACAAGGGGCACGAGGGTCATGATCACATGAGCCACGAGGGCCACGAGCACCACTAATCGCCATGTCTGATCCTGTAGATACCCGTTCTTCGCTTTCTGACGCCCCCACGCCCGAACCCGCCAGCGGGCATAAGCTCACCCGCCGAGGTTTCTTCGCCGGGCTGGGCATGACCGGCGCCGCATCCGTACTGGCAGCATGCAGCTCGGCGGATGATTCCGCTGCGTCAACTGGCAATGCTGGGGCGGACAGTGGGGCGTCAATAAGAAAGATAGATTTCGACGGGCCGCACCAAGCAGGAATCCAGGAAGACTCGCAGACCCATGCGCTGGTCGTGGCTTTTGACCTGAAGAGGGACGGGCTGCCCAGCGGTGGGTTGAAGCAGAACCTCACACGCTTGATGCGGATCTGGACGGGTGACGCTCGCTCGATGACGCAGGGCAAGACCGCCCTGGCGGATCTGGAGCACGAGTTGACCGTCGCACCCCAGAACCTGACGATTACCGTCGGGTGGGGGCCGAAGCTGATTGAGGAAGTAGGTCTTCTGGGCGATGCTCCGTCGTGGGTAAAGAAGAACCTGGACGGCTTGCCGAAGTTCAAGGGGGACAAGCTCAACGATGATTTCGGCGCAGCCGATGTGGTTCTACAGATCTGCGGCGACGATCTGACGGCCGTTAGTCACGCGGCTCGCGTTTTGACCCGTGGCGGGCGCGACTACGCCACGCCGAAGTGGACCCAGCGCGGATTCGTCGACTCACCCACAGGTGAGACTCCCCGCAACCTGCTGGGATTCAAGGATGGCACGGCCATTCCCCGCAAGGAAGAGGAATACAACGAGTTCATCTGGGACGACCAGGGCGGCAGCGCTATGGTCGTGCGCCGGATCGTTTTCGACATGCCGGCCTGGGAGCAACTGGATCGAAAGTCGCGGGAGGTCGTGTTCGGGCGCCACGTCGATACGGGCGCCCCGATCGGCGGCAACGACGAATTCGACCCAGTGGATCTGAACAAGACGGGCGATGACGGTCTGCCGTTGATCGACGAGCGCAGCCACGTTGGCATTACCGCCGGCGAGGGCACGCACATACGCCGTCGCGCCTACAACTGGGACAACGAAGTAACGCCACTGGGCAACAGCGGCCTTATCTTCATCTGCTTCCAGAACGACCCCGACAAGGCCTTCACTCCACTGCAGAAGCGACTGGCGGAAAAGGATCGACTGAATAAGTGGATTACCCACGTCGGCTCCGCGGTGTTTTGGGTACTGCCCGGCACCCAACACGGGGCGTACTGGGGCCAGAAGATTCTAGAGGGGTAGAATCTACGGGCGTTGAGGACTGTCACCAGGTATGTGACCGTCACATGAGCCTTTAGAAGGAGCGCGATCCACAAGTGAGTAACCCCGCAAACCCTCCAGCAGCCGATGCCCATCAGGCACCCGTAACCTTCCGGGTGCCGGCAGGCACTCCCGCAGGCGCTGCAATGCGCGAGCTGGAACTGCCGAACAAAGGCCCGGAAGCCATCGTCTGCGTCAAGGAAGCTGAGGGCGACAACGTCGGCCAGCTGCGCGACCTTTCCTGGGCACCAGAGCAAGACACCGATGTGACTGCGGTGCCCGCCAACACCGATGAGGGACGCGGGGTTATTCGCCACTCCTGCGCACACGTCCTGGCTCAGGCCGTTCAGAAGGAGTTCCCCGGCACGAAGCTGGGCATCGGCCCGGCCATCGAAAACGGCTTCTACTACGACTTCCAGGTTGCAGAGCCCTTCACCCCGGAGGACCTGAACAAGCTGGAAAAGGCGATGAAGAAGATCATCAAGTCCGGCCAGAAGTTCGAGCGCAAGGCCTACGACGACGTAGAGCAGGCGCGTGCGGAGTACACGGACGAGCCTTTCAAGACCGAACTGATCGCCGACAAGGGCAACGTCGACCCGAATTCCGACGAGGCTACCGAGGTCGGCTCCGGCGAGCTGACCGCCTACAGCAACGTCAACCCGCGCACCGGCGACGTCGAGTGGTACGACCTCTGCCGCGGCCCGCACGTGCCCACCACTCGCTACATTCCGGCCTTCGCGCTGACCCGTTCCTCCGCCGCTTACTGGCGCGGTGACCAGTCCAAGGCTGGTCTGCAGCGCATCTACGGAACCGCGTGGGAATCCAAGGAAGCACTGGCCGAGTACCAGACGATGCTGGCGGAGGCGGAGAAGCGTGACCACCGCCGACTGGGACAGGAGCTGGATCTGTTCAGCTTCCCGGACGAGATCGGCTCTGGCTTCCCCGTGTTCCACCCGGACGGCGGCATCGTGCGCCTGGAGATGGAGGAGCACTCCCGCAAGCGTCACATTGCCTCCGGCTACAGCTTCGTTAACACCCCGCACATCACCAAGGGTGACCTGTTCCAGAAGTCCGGGCACCTGGACTTCTACGCAGACGGCATGTTCCCGCCCATGCAGCTGGACGGGGAGACCGATGACGAGGGTAACGAGACCAAGCCGGCGCAGGACTACTACGCCAAGCCGATGAACTGCCCGATGCACAACCTGATCTTCGCCTCGCGCGGGCGCTCCTACCGCGAGCTGCCGCTGCGCCTGTTCGAGTTCGGCACTGTGTACCGCTACGAGAAGTCCGGCGTGATCCACGGACTCACCCGCGCCCGCGGCTTTACCCAGGACGATGCGCACATCTACTGCACCGAGGACCAGCTGGAACAAGAGCTAACGACGGTGCTGGAGTTCATCATTTCCCTGCTGCGCGACTACGGTCTGGATGACTTCTACCTAGAGCTATCCACCAAGGATCCGAACAAGTTCGTCGGTAGCGACGAGATCTGGGAGCGCTCCACCGAGATCCTGGAGCGCGTGGCCACCAAGTCGGGTCTGGAACTCGTTCCGGATCCGGCCGGTGCGGCCTTCTACGGTCCGAAGATCTCCGTGCAAGCCCGCGACGCCATCGGCCGCACCTGGCAGATGTCCACCGTGCAGTTGGACTTCAACCTGCCGGAGCGCTTCGACCTGGAATACACCGCCCCAGATGGTTCGAAGAAGCGTCCGATCATGATCCACCGTGCCCTGTTCGGCTCCATCGAACGATTCTTCGGCGTGCTGTTGGAGCACTATGCCGGTGCCTTCCCGGCCTGGCTGGCTCCGCACCAGGTCGTCGGCATCCCCGTCGCCGACGAGTTCAACGACTACTTGGAGGACTTCGCTGCCGAGTTGCGCACCCAGGGAATCCGCGCGGAGGTCGATACGTCGGACGACCGCATGCAGAAGAAGATCCGCAACCACACCACCGGCAAGGTGCCGTTCATGCTGCTGGTCGGCGGGCGTGACGTGGAAGCCAACGCGGTGAGCTTCCGCTTCCTCGACGGCACCCAGGTAAACGGCGTGCCACGCGAGGATGCCCTGCGCATCATCTCCACCTGGATTCGCGAACGCCGCAATGCCCAGCCGAGCGCGGAACTGGTACAGCCGTTGGTGGAGGCTTAAATCGCTGTGGGGGACCAGTACGTAGACCAAGGCGCAGGCTCGCAGCCCGACCTGCAAGGCGGGCTCGATCGGCTGTGGGCTCCCTACCGCTCGCAGTACATCGCGAAGTCAGATCGTTCCGCTGACCCTTTTTCCACCCTGCCGGAGCAGTCGGACGAGGAGGCGCTGATCGTCGCCCGCGGCCAGACCGTCTACTGCGTGCTGAACCTGTACCCCTACAACCCCGGGCACATGCTGGTGGTTCCTTACCGCCAGGTTGCGGACTACACGGAGCTCACGGACGAAGAAACCGCAGAGCTCGCAGAGTTCACGAAGATTGCGCTGAAGACCCTGCGCGCCGTGTCGAAGCCCGATGCGGTGAATGTCGGCCTGAATCTGGGCAAGGCATCGGGTGGCTCCATTCCGACACACCTCCACCAACATATAGTGCCGAGGTGGGTTGGTGATGCTAACTTCATGACAGTCATGACCGGTGCCAAGGTGCTGCCACAGACCTTGCGCGAGACCCGTGCGCTGTTGGCGGAGGCATGGGAGCGCACCGTCCTTTCCGCAGACAAGGGAGAATAACTTCAGCGATGCTTAGCGTGCACGGCCGCGGTCCCGCCGCGGTCATCATCGAACCGATCGCCCGGGTGCTGCACAAGGTGGGGATCACCCCCAACGCGGTGACCGTCTTTGGCACCATGCTGGCGATCGGTTTCGCGCTGTGGTTGATTCCCACCGGACATCACTTCGCCGCGGCGGTGCTGATTGGCCTGACCGTGGCTACCGACATGGTCGACGGCACCATGGCCCGCATGCGCGGCGGCGGCACCCGCTTCGGCGCCACGTTGGACGCAACCTGCGACCGCCTCAGTGACGGGGCAATCTTCGGAGCCCTCGTCGTCTGGTTCGGCCTCCAGGATCCCGTCAACACCATCATGATGTGCGTCTGCCTGGTGATTCTGGTCGCCAGCCAGGTCACCAGCTACGTCAAAGCCCGCGCCGAGGCCTCCGGCATCAAGGTAGTGGGTGGCCTGATCGAACGCCCCGAGCGCCTCATCATCTCGCTCGTCGCCGTTGGCCTGAGTGGTCTGGGCATCCCGCACATCCTCGCATGGGGCCTGTGGATCCTCGCTGCTGGTTCGCTGTTTACGGTCATTCAGCGCTTGGTCGTTGTCGCGCGTTCTGACGCCGCGTCTGAGACCATCGCCGCCCCCGAAGGAGCCCGCGAGTTCCCGACCGACGGGGGTGAGCAGTAATGCGCGAGCGGCTCACGGCCGCGGCTTATATTGCCGGCTGGAAGATTACCTCCAAGCTGCCGCAGCCGGTGGCGAAAGTATTGTTCGAATGGGGCGCAGACGTGGCGTCCAAAAACGGCAAAGGCCCAGAGCAGCTCCGCCGCAACCTGGCGCGCGTCGTCGGGCCAGAAAACGTCACTCGCGACCTGGTACGCCGGTCTATGCGCAGCTACATGCGCTATTGGCGCGAGGCCTTCCAGCTACCAGCCATGGCGGGGCCGGAGCTGGCTGCGGAGCTGAACCGGAACTTCGTGCCAGGGTCCCTGGAGGCGCTGCACGCCAGCGCAGAATCTGGGCGCGGAACGATCATCGCGCTGCCCCACGCGGGCAACTGGGATATGGCCGGTGTGTGGCTGGTCCACCACTACGGGACGTTCACGACGGTGGCGGAACGGCTGAAGCCGGAGAGCCTTTTCGAGGCGTTCGTGGAGTACCGCGAATCGCTGGGCTTTAAAATCATCGCCTTAACGGGTGCAAAGGTGCCGCCGCTGGAGCAGATGGAAGAAGTGCTGCGGGGCGGCGGGACGATCTGCCTGATGGGGGAGCGCGACATGACCGGCCACGGCGTGCACGTGGACTTCTTCGGTGAAAGGACTTCCATGCCCGCTGGTGCGGCGCTACTGGCACAGCGCACCGGGGCTAACCTGTTCACTGCCCGCGTGGCTTTCCGTGGTGGGTCGACCGATTCGGATGCCGCCCGGCGGGGCCAGCCCGAGACCTGGGAACACGAAACCACCCCGGTCGCCGTGGAGGGACGCGAGCTGCAGGACATCGTGCAGGAGATGGCCGATAACTTCGCCCGAGGTATCGCCATGGATCCACAGGACTGGCACATGCTGCAGCCTCTGTGGTTCGCCGACCTATCCGAGGCACGGCGCAAGCGACTGGGGTTGGAGGACGCATGAGGATAGGAATGGTCTGCCCGTACTCCTTCGACGAACCCGGCGGAGTACAGATCCACGCCATCGACCTGTGTACGGAGCTGCGCAAGCGCGGACACGAGGTCAGTCTGATCGGCCCGGGGAAGTCCACGGAGGGGCTGCCGGATTTCGTGGAGCTAGGTGGTTCCAGCATTCCGATCCGCTACAACGGCTCGGTCGCCCGACTGAGCTTTGGTCCGCGCACCAAAAAGCACCTGAAGCGCTGGATCCGTGATAATCAATTCGACCTGCTGCACATCCACGAGCCGAACTCGCCGTCCTATTCCATGATGGCTATGGCCGTGGCGGAGGGGCCGATCGTGGCCACGTATCATGCCTCTGCCAGCGAGTCGAAGATTCTGAAGGTAGCCCTGCCGTTTCTGCGGCCCTTCCTGGAACGCATCCACGGCGGTATCGCAGTCTCTGAGGAGGCGCGCAAGTGGCAGGTGGAGAACCTGGCCGGCGACCCGGTGCTGATTCCCAACGGCGTGGATACCTCTGTCTACCGGGAGGCTCGTCCCTTGGAGGGCCTCGGGCAGCCCGGAGTGGAGCGCCCCCGCTTGATGTTCCTTGGCCGTTTCGAAGAGCCCCGGAAGGGACTGCAGGTTCTGTTGGAGGCCATGCCGCGGATCGTGGCGGAGGTGCCCGATGTGGAGCTGATCATAGCCGGTGGCGGCGACATCGATGCGCTGGTCGAGCGGGTACGTAACCTGGGGCTTTCCTCGTGTGTAGGGCTAGGTCCTAGTGACGCCCACGTGCGCGTGCTCGGGCGCGTCAGCGACGCAGACAAAGCCAGCGCCTTGAGCGCTAGCGATGTCTATGTGGCGCCGAACACCGGTGGCGAGAGCTTCGGAATCGTCCTGGTTGAAGGCATGGCGGCTGGTGCCGCGGTGCTGGCCAGCGACATTCCGGCTTTCGAGGCGGTCGGTCAGCACGGCAAATCCGCCCGGCTTTTCCACAATGGCTCGGCCGAGAACCTGGCGAAGCAGGCCGTGCAGCTGCTGCGAGAGGGAAACACCCGGGCGGAGCTCATCAAAGCCGGCGCGGCAAGGGCGATGGACTTCGACTGGAAAACCGTGACCGACCAGGTGGAGCAGGTCTATGACACGGTGACGGTGAAGGGGCGAAAGGTGACGTTGGCATGATCACGATTCCGGTATGGGCAATGATCGCCGCGCTAGTGGTGATCGTCGCGATCATTGTCGGCGTGTGGGCCTCTGGCATGGCCACCAGGCTGAACCGCCTGCACATCCGCACGGACTCCGCCCGCGTGAGCCTGGAAGGCGCGTTGCATTCCCGATCGGCCGTGATTGCGGCACTGCAGCCGGACCTGAGCCAGGAGGTGGCGCAGGTGAACCGGGTGGCACTGCGGGCCACTGACATGGGGGCACGCAGCGGCGCGGAAAACGAGCTGCTGAGCGAATTGAAACCGGAGGTGTGGTACGCCGCGAGCTTCGTGGAGGCCTCCTCGAAGGTGGATCTGGCCGCGCGGTTCTACAACGACGCGGTATCCGACACGCTCAGTGTGCGTACGCGACCGCTGGTCCGCGTCCTACGTCTGGCCGGTCGCGCCCCGCTGCCGGAATACTACGAGGCGCTGCTGTCCAGCCCTGCGCCCGCACAGGGTGACGCCCAACCCAGTGACGCCCAGCCCAGTGACGCCCAGCGCGGTGAGGCCCAGCCCGGTTACGCGCAGGATTCCTCAGGTGAGGCCGACTCTATGGAGGGCCAGATTTAAGCGCCCGCCCGATAGCGTTTCCGCAAACTAGACAGGTTAGACTAGAGCAAATCCACATTTCTTGAAAGATGGGAAGTCAAGCATCGTGACTAATAACTCTTCTGCTGCCCACACTGGCACCGCTCGCGTCAAGCGCGGCCTGGCCGACATGCTCAAGGGCGGCGTCATCATGGACGTCGTTACCCCCGAGCAGGCCAAGATCGCCGAGGATGCCGGCGCTACCGCCGTTATGGCCCTAGAGCGCGTGCCCGCCGATATTCGCGCCGAAGGTGGCGTGTCCCGCATGTCCGATCCGGACATGATCGAGGGCATCATCAACGCCGTCTCTATCCCGGTGATGGCTAAGGCTCGTATCGGCCACTTCGTGGAGGCTCAGGTCCTGCAATCCCTTGGCGTGGACTTCATCGACGAGTCCGAGGTGCTGACCCCCGCCGATTACAAGAACCACATCGACAAGTTCGACTTTGAGGTGCCTTTCGTCTGTGGCGCCACCAACCTGGGTGAGGCTCTGCGCCGCGTCAACGAGGGTGCAGCCATGATTCGCTCCAAGGGCGAGGCCGGCACCGGCGATGTTTCCAACGCCGTGACCCACATGCGCACCATTCGTGCGGAGATCAACCGACTGACCTCCATGGCTGATGACGAGCTCTACGTTGCAGCCAAGGAGCTGCAGGCGCCGTACGAGCTGGTTCGCGAGGTAGCGACCAACGGCAAGCTTCCGGTTGTGCTGTTCACCGCCGGTGGCATCGCCACCCCGGCCGATGCTGCAATGATGATGCAGCTCGGCGCCGAAGGTGTCTTCGTCGGCTCGGGCATCTTCAAGTCCGGCAACCCGGAGCAGCGCGCCCGCGCCATTGTCCAGGCAACCCAAAACTACGATGATCCGGCGACCATCGCCAAGGTTTCCCGTGGACTGGGCGAGGCCATGGTGGGCATCAACGTGGATGAGATTCCGCAGCCGCACCGTCTGGCGGAGCGCGGCTGGTAATGGCAGATCACCGTCCGAAGATCCTTGACATCCTGGATCTGGAGCGCGTCGACCGCGACATTTTCCGCGGTAGTCCGCTGCCGTCGAAGTTGGCTCGCACCTACGGAGGCCAGGTGGCCGCCCAAGCTCTGGTGGCAGCTACCCGCACAGTGAGCGACGAGTTCAGCGTGCATTCCCTGCACGGCTACTTCGTCGGCCCCGGCAACCCCGACGCGCCGACGGTGATGTTGGTCGACCGCGTGCGCGATGGTCGATCTTTCGTTTCCCGTTCCGTTAAGGTCGTACAGAACGGCAAGGCCATCTTTATCATGCAGGCCAGCTTTCACATCCGGAACGACTACGGCCCCGAGCACTCCGATGAGATGCGCGCGGTTCCGGACCCAGAATTGATTGTGGTTGATCCGAGATCGCTGACCAGCATGCAGCGCCTGTTCCGTGACGAGTGGGCGGATTGGGACGTGCGGATTGTGCCACCGGAGGACTACGAGCACAACAAGTACACCGCCTCCCAACAGGTGGTGTGGTTCCGCACGAAGACCCCGCTGCCGGAGGTAGAGGGTTTGGACGCAGACACACTGCACGTCTGCACCCTGGCATACATGTCCGACATGACGTTGCTGTCCTCGGCGTTGGTTCCGCACCGCCCGGCGGAGTTCCAGGAGGCCTCGCTGGACCACGCGATGTGGTTCCTGCGCCCCTTCCGTGCCGACGAGTGGCTTTTGTACGACCAGATTTCCCCGTCCGCCCACGGTGGTCGAGCTTTGACCCATGGGCGGATCTTCAACCAGCAGGGCGACCTTGTTGCCGTGGTTACGCAGGAGGGTCTGACCCGCAGCCTGCGCGACGGTGCCTCCTCGGTGCCTTTGAAAAAGCAATAGCTAGAAGGAGCAGTAGCGCTGTGATCATTGGTGTGTTGAGCGTGCAGGGCGGCTTCGTCGAGCACATGCGTAGCATTGAGCGCCTGGGCCACGAAGCCCGTGCTGTCCGCCGGATCGAACACCTGGAGGGCCTCGACGGGCTGATCCTGCCCGGTGGCGAGTCCACTACGATGTCCAAGTTGTTGGATCTCGGCGGAATGCTGGAGCCTCTGCGCGCCCGCATCGCCGATGGCCTGCCGGTGTTTGGTACCTGCGCCGGGTTGATCCTGCTGGCCGATCGGGTTCTGGATACTCGTGCGGACGCCCACAGCTTGCACGCGCTAGATATCACAGTGCGGCGCAACGCTTTCGGCCGCCAGGTGGATTCCTTCGAGACCCAGTTGCCGTTCGGGGATATCGAGACGCCGGTCGAAGCCGTGTTCATCCGCGCCCCTAAGGTCGAGGAAGTGGGCGATGGGGTCAAGGTGGTATCCACCCTGCCTGATGGAACCATCGTGGGCGTGCGCCAGGGGAACGTGCTGGGATGCAGCTTCCATCCGGAGCTGTCCGAAGACGACCGCGTGCACGGCTACTTCCTACGGATGGTGGAAGGGCACCGCGCTGGGATGTAGGGCGGTTCCGGCGTGGGGGCGTCAATAAAAAAGGCCATGCGCGTGACTGTCGGTGCAGCGGGAGGTCTAGTATGGAAGCGATACAGACGAACCCGACTACCGAAAGAGGACCATGTCCGGCCACTCAAAATGGGCAACGACCAAGCACAAGAAGGCTGCCAACGATGCGAAGCGTGGCAAAGAATTCGCCAAGCTGATCAAGAACATCGAAGTGGCAGCCCGTACCGGTGGTGGTGACCCCAGCGCGAACCCGACGCTGCAGGATGCGATCACCAAGGCCAAGAAGTCCTCGGTGCCCAACGACAACATCGAGCGCGCCCGCAAGCGCGGCTCTGGCGAAGAGGCCGGCGGCGCAAACTGGGAAACGATCATGTACGAGGGCTACGGCCCGAACGGCGTGGCAATGCTCATCGAGTGCCTGACCGACAACCGCAACCGCGCCGCCACCGACGTGCGCACCGCGATGAACAAGAACGGCGGCAACATGGCCGACGCAGGCTCCGTCTCTTACCTGTTCAACCGCAAGGGCGTGGCTGTGCTGGAGAAGGGCGAGCACACCGAGGACGACATCCTGCTGGCCGTGCTGGACGCGGGTGCGGAAGAAGTCAACGACATCGGCGAGAAGTTCGAGGTCGTGTGCGAGTCTTCCGACATGAACGCTGTGCGCGACGCGCTGAAGGAAGCGGAAATCGACTACGACTCCGTTGAGCAGGACTTCCGCGCCACAATGGAAGTTCCGGCCGATGCGTCCACGGCGAAGAAGGTGTTTAACCTTATCGACGCGCTGGAGGATTCGGACGACGTGCAGAACGTGTTTACGAACATGAACCTGTCGGACGAGGTGCTGGCGGAGCTGGACGGGGAGTAATTGGAACATCTGTGCTATTCTTTATGGCACGATGAGTACTCCACAGAATTCCGCCTGGGGCGCCCCCGCCGCTAGCCCGACCGCGCTGGCCGGGCTGCGCGTCATGGGGATCGACCCTGGGCTGACGCGCTGCGGACTTTCCGTGGTGCAGGCGAGGAAGGGGCGGGCCGTGTACCCCGTGGCCGTGGGGGTGGTGCGGACTCCCGCCGATATGGCGCTAGAGCAGCGACTGCTTAAGCTATCCGCTGCGGTGGAGCAGTGGTTCGACGATTACCAGCCGCATGTGGTGGCGCTTGAGCGCGTCTTTGAACGTTCCAATGTGTCCACGGTGATGAACACCGCCCACGCATCGGGCGTGCTGATGCTTGCCGCGGCGAAGCGGGGAGTGGACGTGCACATGTACACGCCCAGTGAGGTCAAGAAGTCCATCAGCGGCAATGGCCGGGCAGACAAGGCACAGATGACCCGCATGATCACCCGCATCCTGGGGCTCGGCGAGCCGCCGAAGCCACCGGACGCGGCGGATGCGTTGGCGCTGGCGGTTTGCCATTGCTGGCGAGCGCCGCTGAACCATCTTGTGAAGGGGAAACTATGATCGCATCACTGCGCGGAATCGTCATTGATAAGGGTCTTGATTACGTGGTTATCGAGTGCGCCGGTGTCGGCTACCAGTGCGCTGGCACGGCCACGACCATCGCGGAGCTGCCACGCGGCGAAGAAGTGTTCGTGACCACCGCGATGGTGGTGCGCGAGGACTCGCAGACGCTGTACGTATTCAAGGATGCCGACGAGAAGCGTGCGTTCAACACCCTGCAGTCCGTTTCCGGCGTGGGCGCACGGCTGGCACTGGCTATCCTGTCCGTGGTGTCGCCCGCAGAGCTCGCCGTGGCGGTATCCAACGGCGACCACAAGACTTTGCAGAAGGCCCCCGGAGTGGGCAAACGTCTGGCCGAGCGCATGGCTGTGGATCTGAAGGGCAAGGTTGCAGACTTCGGTGATCCGGCCGGCGAAGGCGCACCGGGAACTGCCGTCGGGGCAACCGGCACATCCGGCACCGGCGGGGCAGTCGCCCCGGACGTCCGTGAACAAGTCATCGAAGCCCTGGTGGGATTGGGCTTTACCGAACCGAAGGCGAACGCGGCCGTCGACGGCGTGCTGGCACAGTGGCCGGAGCAGACCCCGCCCGATGCCTCCGCGCTGCTGCGCGCTTCCTTGGCCGCGGTGAAATAGGGGAGACTGTAGAGCATGAGCGATATTGAGCGCACCGAGTTCGAACTGCCACCGGGCGTGGGCACCAACTTTGCGCCGAACAACCTCGCCCCGAACGAGCAGCTGAACCCCCAAGAAACCTCCGGGGATTCCGATATCGATACCTCCCTGCGCCCGAAGTCTCTAGACGAATTCATCGGCCAGCCGAAGGTACGCACCCAGCTGGATCTGGTCCTCGGCGGGGCACGCTCCCGCGGCGTGGCTCCCGACCACGTGCTGTTGGCCGGTCCACCGGGACTTGGCAAGACCACGATGGCCATGATCATTGCCCAAGAACTCGGAACCTCCCTGCGCATGACTTCCGGCCCCGCGCTGGAGCGCGCGGGTGACCTGGCTGCCATGCTCTCGAACCTCATGGAGGGCGACGTGCTCTTCATCGACGAGATCCACCGCATGGCCCGCCCCGCCGAGGAAATGCTGTACATGGCCATGGAGGACTTCCGCATCGACGTCATCGTCGGCAAGGGGCCGGGCGCTACCTCTATCCCCATCGAAATCGCCCCGTTTACCCTGGTCGGTGCTACGACGCGCGCGGGCATGCTCACCGGGCCACTACGCGACCGCTTCGGCTTTACTGCACAGATGGAGTTCTACGACGTCGCCGACCTCACGCGCGTCGTCACGCGCGCTGCGGGAATCTTGGGGGTTGATATTACTGGGGACGCCGCAGCGGAGATCGCCTCCCGTTCCCGCGGAACCCCGCGTATCGCCAACCGATTGCTCCGCCGGGTCCGCGACTTCGCGGACGTCAACGCCGACGGGAAGATCACCGTCGAGGTGGCGCGTGCCGCATTGTTGGTTTTCGACGTCGACGAGTCGGGGCTGGACAGGCTTGACCGGGCGGTCATTGAAGCGTTGGTGAAGGGCCATGGTGGTGGACCGGTGGGCGTCAATACCCTTGCGCTGGCGGTAGGGGAAGAACCGTCAACGGTCGAGGAAGTCTGCGAGCCCTACCTCGTGCGCGCCGGAATGGTCAGCCGCACACCGCGCGGGCGAGTGGCCACCGCGGCGGCGTGGCGCCACATCGGGCTGGAACCACCAGAGGGCACCATCGGGGTCTAGCGGGCGGTATGGCAAGATTGGCCTTATGCCAAATGACATTATTCTTATCGTCCTGGTCCTTCTGGTTTTCGTTGGTCTGCCTTTGATCCAGATCCGCAAGCAGAACAAGCGGGTGCAGCAGATCCGTGACTTCCAGGATCGCCTGGGGCCGGGCATGGTCGTGAAGACGACCTCTGGCCTGCACGGTCGCGTTACTCACGTAGGGGAGACCACCGTTGACCTGGAGGTTGCGAAGGGGGTTGTGACGACCTGGGAGAAGGTTTCGATCCTCGAGACCGTTGATGCGGTCGAGCCGGGCTCGCAGCAAGCTTCGCAGCTGACGGAAGACTAACGACCTAAGAATTACCTGCTAACTAGCGCCACGACGAGCGTCGGGTGTTTTCAATACCCCAAGTAGGCGCTAGTATCACGGGGTTGGATTTTTCTAAGTACACCGGCCACGCCGACGGGTGCAGGGCTGGATTGTAGGAGACATAAAGCGGTGGCAAAGAAGCAAAAGAAAAAAGCTACGCGGGGTGGCTTCGCATGGCCGAAACGGGCGATCGCCGCATTCGTAGTGATTGCCCTGATCGTGTTGGGCTTGATCATGTTCACGGGCAACAAGTCCTTCGGACCCAAACTGGGCATCGACCTGCAGGGTGGCACGCGCGTGACGCTGGTGCCGCAGGGCGATACCCCGACGCCGGAACAGCTCAGCCAGGCTCGAACGATCCTGGAGAATCGCGTTAACGGCATGGGCGTATCGGGCGCATCGGTGGTGACCGACGGCAACAACCTGGTCATCACAGTGCCAGGGTCGGACGCAGGTGAGGCCCGCACGCTGGGCAAGACCTCCCAGCTGCTGTTCCGCCCAGAGTCCCAGCCAGGGCAGCCGACGAAGGACTTCCCCAAGGCGCTGAAGGACATGGCTAACAGGTGGGTGAAGAACGGCATCATCACGCCGGAGTTCGCCAACGAGCGCCTGGCCAAGATGGCGAAGGGCCTCCCGCAGGCCGGTCTGAAGGTCGACCCGAAGGACATGAAGGTCACAGCCAAGCCGCCGGCGACGCCGAAGGACTCGGTGGAAGAGCAGGAGCGCCGCGACAAGCAGGTGGAGGTGCTGAAGGCTGACCGCCAAAGCACCGATGGCAACAAGCAGCAGGCTGCAGGCTCCCTGCTGGACTGCGAGAAGAGCGACCCCATGGCGGGCTCCGACGACCCGGCGAAGCCACTGGTAACTTGTAGCGACCAAGGTCCGATGATCCTCGGCCCGGCACCGCTACTCAAGGGCGAGACCGACGAGAAGCACGGCGAGCGCCTGACCGGTGAAATGATCGATACGAACTCGCAGATCACCGGTGGCCTGCAGCCGAACTCGGCGCAGATGGCCATCACCTTCAAGTTCAAGACGGGCGACAAGACTCCGGGTGGCGAGACCTGGTACGCACTCGGCCAGCAGATGCTGGGCAAGCGCGTGGCTATCACCCTGGACTCTAAGGTGATCTCCGCACCGCAAATCCAGTCTCCAACCCCTCCGGGCGAGGTATCCCAAATCACGGGTAGCTTCTCCGAGAAGGAAGCCCAGGATCTGGCTAACAACCTGCGCTACGGCGCGCTGCCGCTGAGCTTCGTCGGTGAGAACGGCGAGCCGGGCGGAACCACCACCACGATCTCCCCGTCGCTGGGAGCCGCTTCCCTGAAGGCCGGAGTGATCGCTGGCCTGGTCGGCCTGGTGCTGGTGGGCCTGTACGCCCTGGCTTACTACCGCGGCCTGGGCGTGGTGGCCATTGTCTCCCTGATCGCTGCGTTTTCTCTGGTGTACGGCTTCATCGTTCTGCTGGGTCGCTGGATCGGCTACAGCCTGGACCTTTCCGGAATCGCCGGCCTGATTATCGGCCTGGGCACCACCGCTGACTCCTTCGTGATCTACTTCGAGAGGATCAAGGACGAGATCAAGAACGGCTCGACCTTCCGCTCCGCCGTGCCGCGTGCTTGGCAGCGAGCTCGCAGCACGATCGTTACCGGTAACATCGTTTCCCTGATCGCAGCCGTGATCCTGTACTTCCTGGCCATCGGCGACGTGAAGGGCTTCGCGTTTACGCTGGGTCTGACCACCCTCTTCGACCTGGTGGTTGCGTTCCTGCTCACCGCACCGCTGATCATCCTGATGTCCCGCCGGGCGTTCTTCGCTTCCCCGAAGCTCAATGGCCTGGGCTCTGCGTACCGCGTTGCGGAGCGCAAGTACGGGCGTAAGCCCCACGCGCACGCTGTGAGCGCCAAGGAGAAGGCGAAGGCTGAGAAGTCGGCGTCGAAAGCAAAAGACAGCTCGACAGACACCGACACCGACACAGACACAGCAGACACCGCATCCATGGACGACCAAGAGTCCTCGACCTCCGAGACCAAGGAGGGGAAGTAAATGAGTAACGCTGAAACCCTAAGTGCGGCAGAAGCAACGACCGCTGAGACAACGACCGCTGAGACGACCACTGAAACGACCGCAGTAGCAACCCCGGTCGACGCGCCAGACACCCAAGCCGGTGGCTTCTTTGAAAAGATCTACAACGGCACCGGTGGCTTCCGCATCGTGCAGAATCGTGGGCGCCTCTACGGCATCCTCGTCGCTGTGCTCGTTGCCTGCGTGCTGTCTATTGCGGTACGCGGCTTTACCCTCGGCATCGATTTTGAGGGCGGTACCCGCATGACGATGCCGCCCGCGGGTGGAGCCACCGAGTCCAGCGTGTCCGAGGTGTTCGAGGAAGCAACTGGCATCGCGCCACAGTCGACCCAGACCGTCGGCAGCGGTGACGCGGAATCCATCGAAATCACGGCGGAGCGCCTGTCGGAAGAACAGATCCGCAAGGCACGCTCCGCACTGTTCAACGAGTTCCACCCGAAGAACAACGTCGGCGAAATCACGCAGGACGCAATTAGCGATTCCACCGTGTCCGAGTCGTGGGGCAGCAGCATCACCAAGAAAATGCTTATCGCCCTCGGCGTGTTCCTGCTGGTGGTGTTCCTGTACATCGCGATCCGCCTGGAACGCGATATGGCCGCCGCCGCAATTATCTGTCTGCTGATCGACCTGACTGTTGTTTCGGGCACCTACGCCCTCATCGGCTTCGAGGTTTCGCCGGCTACCGTCATCGGCCTGCTGACGATTCTCGCGTACTCGCTGTATGACACGGTGGTGGTGTTCGACAAGGTACAAGAGAACACTGCCGGGCTGTTCGGATCCACGCGCTCGACTTTTGCCGAGGAGACAAACCTGGCCATCAACCAGACGATCATGCGTTCCATCAACACGTCGATCTTCTCCCTCGTGCCGATCGCCTCTCTGCTGGTTGTCGCTGTGGGCATCATGGGAGTGGGAACGCTCAAGGATCTGGCGCTGGTGCAGTTCATTGGCGTGATCGCCGGTACGTTTAGCTCCATCTTCTTCGCCGCCCCGCTGTTGGTGACCTTCAAGATGCGCCAAAAGAAGTACAAGCAGCACGAGGCTCGAGTGGAGCGCGCGCGTTCCCTTGCCGTTGCTCCTACCGACGATTCTTCGGAGGATGACGCCGCAGTGGAGGCCGCCGAAGAATCCAGCGCACAGGACGAAGCAACCGATACTCCGGCGAAGCGCGGAGTATCTAGCCCCAACGCGAAGCTGGAGTCCAAGGCCGCGGACAAGAAGCGTGCGGTGGATGACTCCACCGAGGACTTCCTGCGCGAGACCGGCAACGAGGATGCCGGACGGTCCTGGCGCCCGGGCATGTAAAACGGTTGTCGGGAACGCTGGGCAGAAGAGTTGAGGAGGCAGGCAGTGATTCGCAGGCGGCGCGCAGCACAGCACACAACCACGGCCACCGCGGCGCTGGCACTAACTGCCGCGCTGACCGCGGGAGGTCTGGCGGCCTGCTCCGAGGGTAGCGGGCTGAAGCCGGCACCGGAGCAGTTTGGGTACGTGTTGACGAGCGACCTGGTGACCTCCAACGCCGGCACCGCTGTCGGCGTGGCGACGGATGCTGCGAAGATTTCCGCCCGGCTGTACCCGGGGGCCTTCATCGCTGGTTCCAGAGGACAGAACCTGCCCAACGGGGACCTAGTGACGGCCAAGCCGGGCCAGGATGACCCCCGGCGGGTCGACTACACCATCAACGAAAAGGCCAGCTACTCCGATTCCAAGCCCGTAGTATGCGACGATTTTCTGTTGGCCTACCAGGCCAGCAAGCGCGCAGATCTCTTTAACTCCGACATGCCGCTGTTTGGGCAGGTAGAGCGCGTGGACTGCGCCGCCGGTGCGAAGAAGTTCAGCGTGCATTTCGCGGAGAAGCGGGGTAGCCGCTACCGCGAACTATTCGGCCCGGGCACGGTGCTGCCCTCCCATACTGTGGCGCAGAAGGCCGGAGTGGAAAACGTGGTGGCTGCCATCGATAGTGCCGATGAACAGGCACTGACGGAACTGGGCAAGGCCTGGCAGGACGTGTTTAACTTCCACAAGACCGACCCCGCTGAGGTTCCTACCTCTGGGCCGTACAAGATCGGCGCCCGGGAGGACAACGGGTCGTTGAAGCTGGAGAAGAACCCCGAGTGGAAGGGCGTGGAGGCCAACCAATCGCCGGTCTACCTGTGGCCGCACGACGCGGATGTGAAGAGCCTGGGGGAGCACAACCAGCTTTCCGTCGTGGACATCAACCGCGGATCCGGTGATAAGCCCGGCAAGCTCGCTGGTGACCTGGGTCTTAACGGCGATGATTACCGCGTGGTGGAGGAGCATTCCCAGCGCGTCGACACACTGCGGATCTCCGATCTCGGGATCCTGCAGGATCCGGCGACGCGCCGCGCCCTGAACTCCTGCATCGATCGCACGGCCATTGCGAAGACGGTGGAGAAGGAGACCGGCGCTGCGGTGGAACCCACCGGCCTGCGAATCCTCGGCACGACCCACCCGTTGCGGGAGTACCTCGAGGACATCAACCGTCGGAACACCGCGACCGACATCGAGGCAGCCCGTCCGTCCCTGCAGGGTTTGACCATTCGGATCGGCTTCCTGGACAGCGTGCCGCGCTATCGCAAGATTGTTGACGCCCTCAAGGATCAGTGCTCCAAGGCTGGCGTGGAGATCCAGCCTGTGCCACGGAAGGCAGAGGACTATGGGCTGCTTGGCGTGGACTACGACGTTGCGCTGGACACCCGCTCTGCAGCGGGCAGGAACTCGGCGGTTAACGCCACGGAATCTTCCACGCTGAAGGAGATCCGCGTCGCGGAGCACACCCTGGCTGAGGACGCACTGACGCTGCCCCTGATCACGGAACCGCGGACCGTCTTGGCGGAGGTACATGCGGCGAATGTTCTAGACAGTTCCTCCGACACTGGGGTGAGCTGGAACATGGACCGATGGGTCGAGGCCGATGAACCCGTATCCACGGGGCGTGCTTCCGATGACGCGAAGGATACCGGGGACGACGAGGGTGCCGGAATGGCTACCGAGGAAAAATCTAAAGCGCCGGAAAAATAACCCTGAAGATTAACCCCGCCCTGCAGCGCCGAGTCTGAGGGTGGCGTTAGAGTGGTACGGGTTACCTGCCGCACCAGCTAGCTTGTTCAAAGAAGAGGACTGTAAAGCTTTGACATCCACAGAAACCGCCTCCCAGGCGCTGCGCCGACTGATCCGCATCGTCCCCGACTTCCCCTCCCGGGGGATTGTGTTCGAGGACCTAACCCCGGTGCTGGCTGACCCAGAGGCCTTTAGGCTGCTGGTCAAGGATCTGGCGGATCACTGCCGCAACTTCGACATCGACCTCATCGGCGGATTGGACGCCCGCGGCTTCCTGCTGGGCAGCGCCGTGGCATATGAGCTCGGAGTGGGCATTCTGGCAGTACGCAAAGGTGGCAAACTGCCACCTCCGGTTCACCACGTGGACTACGCTTTGGAATATGGCACGGCTGCTCTAGAGATCCCCGCCGGGGACGCGATTCCGCTGCACGGCAAGAATGTTTTTCTTATCGACGATGTCCTTGCAACCGGCGGTACCCTCAGCGCCTCCCGGGAACTGCTGGAAAAAGCTGGTGCCAACGTGTGTGGCCTCGGCGTGGTGCTAGAGGTAGCCGCGCTGGACGGTCGGGATCGCCTAAAGGATCTGCCGCTCTACGTGGTCGATCAGGCCCGTTAAACTCGTCCCGGCGGCGGAGCCGCGGGTGGCGTCAATAAAAGAGCACGGCACAACTCAATAGATCGAGCTAAAGACTAAGAGGCAGGGTAGAGCGGCAATGAGCAACGAAAAGGGGTCGCTGTGGATGGCGGCTCGCATCGCGCGCAGCCTCACCGGCACCGGTAAACCTAAGATCAACCCTGTGCTGGGGCCGCTGATCTCTGTGCATCGGCGGTTCCACCCGAGAGCCGACCTCGCCCTGCTAAACCGTGCCTATGCCACCGCAGAGAAGCTGCACGAAGGCGTGAAGCGGAAATCGGGCGAGCCATACATCACCCATCCGCTGGCCGTGGCAACCATCGCCGCCGAGATCGGCATGGATACCACCACCGTCGTCGCAGCGCTGCTGCATGACACGGTGGAGGACACGGAATACTCGCTGGCGGATCTATCCCGCGATTTCGGCTCCGAGGTCGCGCGCCTGGTGGACGGGGTGACGAAGCTCGACAAAGTGGTGCTGGGCTCCGCAGCGGAGGCAGAGACCATCCGCAAAATGATCGTCGCGATGGCCGAGGATCCGCGCGTGCTGGTGATCAAGGTCTCCGACCGCCTGCACAACATGCGCACCATGCGCTTCCTGCCGCCGGAGAAGCAGGCGAAGAAGGCACGGGAAACCCTAGAAGTTATTGCCCCGCTGGCACACCGTTTGGGCATGGCAACCGTCAAGTGGGAACTCGAGGATCTGGCCTTTGCGATCCTGTATCCCAAGAAGTACGAGGAAATCGTGCGGCTGGTGGCCGACCGTGCCCCGAAGCGCGACCAGTACCTGGCCAAGGTCAAGCAGGAGATCGAGCTGGCCATGTCCCGCAGCTCGCTGCACGCCACGGTGGAAGGCCGACCCAAGCACTACTGGTCGATCTACCAAAAGATGATTGTGCGCGGGCGCGACTTCGACGAGATCTTCGACCTGGTGGGTGTGCGCATTCTGGTCGATAACGTGAAGGATTGCTATGCCGCCGTCGGTGCGATCCACACGATTTACCAGCCGATGCCGGGAAGGTTTAAGGACTATATTTCCGCGCCAAGGTTCGGCGTATACCAGTCGCTGCACACCACGGTGATCGGCCCGGACACTAAGCCGCTGGAGGTGCAGATCCGCACCCACGAAATGCACCACAACGCCGAATACGGCATTGCGGCGCACTGGCGGTACAAGGAAACCCGCGGTAACAACAACAGCGAGTCCCAGGAAGTCGACCAGATGGCGTGGATGCGCCAGCTGCTGGACTGGCAGAAGGAAGCCGCGGACCCCAACGAGTTCCTGGATTCGCTGCGCTACGACCTATCGACGAACCAGATTTTCGTCTTCACACCCAAGGGCGATGCGATTACGCTGCCGAACGGGTCCACGCCCATCGACTTCGCCTACGCCGTGCATACGGAGATCGGCCACCGCTGCATTGGTGCGAAGGTCAACGGCAAGTTGGTGGCGCTGGAATCGAAGCTGAAGACTGGCGACAAGGTGGAGGTGTTTACCTCCAAGGATCAGAACTCCGGGCCGACGAAGGACTGGATGAACATCGTTGTATCGCCAAGGGCGAAGGCGAAGATCCGCCAGTGGTTTGCCAAGGAACGGCGGGAAGAAGCAGCGGAGAAGGGCCGCGACATGCTGGCGGCCGAGGCGCAGCGCGGCGGGCTGGCGGTGCACCGGCTGTTCACCCACGAATCCCTGCGGATGCTGGCCAGCGACCTGAACTATTCGGATGTTGATGCGCTGTACACGGCGATCGGTAGGGGAGAGATCACCCCGGGCCACGTGTGCCACCGCCTGGTAGAGGGCTTGGAGCCGGAGTCCGAGGCGGACGATGTTCTGCAATCCGGCTCGGCCACCTCGAAGATCGCGAATACGCCGCAGGAGGGGCGTGGCGACGGCTCGGGAATTCTGGTGCAGGGGGAGGCAGACTTCTCGGCGAAGCTGGCGAAGTGTTGCACCCCAGTACCGGGGGACAAGATCTTCGGCTTCATCACCAAGGGCGGGGGAGTCAGCGTGCACCGCACGGACTGCACCAACGCCGAGAAGCTGCATCAGGAACCGCAGCGGATCATCGAGGTCTCGTGGGCCAGCAGCTTCCACAACGCGGTGTTTATGGTCACGATCCAGATCGAAGGCCTGGATCGGAATGGGTTGCTATCCGATGTCACGCGCGTGGTCTCGGAGCAGAAGGTTCCGATCATCGCCACCAATTCGCATACTGCGGGCGATCGGGTGGCGACGATCCGGTTCACTTTCGAGGTCTCGGACACCAAGCAGCTGGGATACATGATGAACCAGCTGCGCAACGTCGAAGGCGTATACGACGTCTATCGCGTGACTACCGGCGGTTAAGCCGGGAAACGCTGGAGTGCTGAGGCGCCGGGGTGCCCGGTTCTAGCCCAGCACGGCGGACTCGATGTTGATGTCCTCGGTCGGAGCAGCATCGCCCTCCGGAGCCTTCTCCATCAACTTGTCCAGAACCTTCAGCCCAGCCTTGTCGATGGTGCCGAAGATGTTGTAGCTCGGCGGCAGGGTGGTATCGCCGGTGACCAGGAAGAACTGGCTTCCGTTGGTGTTCGGACCGCTGTTGGCCATCGCCAGGGTTCCGCGCTTGTAGTTAACAGGCTGCTGGGCCTTGTCCTTATCCACACCGTTGAGCGGGTATTCGTCAGCGAAGGAGTAGCCCGGGCCGCCGGCACCGCTGGCCTCCGGGTCGCCGCACTGCAGGATCGTCATGGAGTCGGACTTCACGGAGCGGTGGCACTTCGTGGAGTCATAGAACTTCTTCTGCACCAGGTGCTTGAAGGAGTTCGTGGTGCACGGGGAAACACCGTTGTCCAGCTCCAGGCCAACCTTCTGACCGTTCATGGTCAGGGTGACCTTCTCGGTGCCCTGGGACTGGACCCCGTCGCCATTCGGCAGCCCGGCCTCGCTGAGCTTGCCCTGAGGGTCCTTCTTGTATTCGCACTTCACCGTCATTCCATAGGGCTCCTTCGGGCCCCGTGGCAGAGATGCGGGTTTGATGTCCTTCTCTTCGCTCTGCTTGGTCTGCTCGTCCTGCTGTTCGCTCTCTGCGACCTGGTCTTCGTTCTCGTCGGAGCTGTAGGTGGAGGCGAACCAGATACCACCGACAATCACGACCAGTACGGCCAGAGTTGCGGCGACCACGCCCAGCGGCGCGACCTTTGCCTTGCGCTCGCGGGACTTGAGAGCCTTGGATAGCTCGTCCAGCGCCTCGTCGCGGTAGGCGGAGTTAGGGTAGTTATTCTTGTCAGGCGAATCAGACACGTCTTCTAGGGCCTTTCTTGTGCTAGATACGGTGATCCATTATGCCTCATGCGATGCCCGGATAGTGCGAAGGGGGCGAGTGGTTTCGGCGCTTTTCGCTAGGCTGTAGTGGCATGAGCACCGAAAGCGCGCCCAGCCCCGTTGACCTTCCGGAGAGCACCCAGATCTTGAGCTTTCCCGCCGGACCTTTCGAAACCAATTGTTATGTGGTGATTGATGGTTCGGACGCCACCTCGGGGGAAAACTCCCCGGCGGTCGTTATAGACCCTGGCCTGGGTGCTTTTGCCCATATCCAAAGGCTCGCGGAGGAGAATAAGTTCTTCGTGGAGAAGGTCGTGCTGACCCACGGGCACATTGACCACATCCGCGACGCAGGTGCATTCGGAGTGCCTGTGTACGTCCACGAGCTCGACCGCTTTATGCTGGAGATGGATCAGACGGCCAGCCCGCTGGCGCAGCCTTTCGATGTAGCCAACATGCCGAAGATCGAGGACATCCGCCCGCTGGGGGATTCCATCAGTATCGGTGGCGCGGAGTTCGAGATTCACCACATGCCGGGTCACTCGCCGGGGCACGTGATGTTCCGCGTGAATGGTCTGATCTTCGGTGGGGACGTACTGTTTCGCGGGGGAGTAGGTCGCACAGATCTGCCGGGCTGTTCGCCGGAGGACATGATGCTGAGCCTGAAGAAGCTCACTACTGATTTCTCCGACGGCGACATCGTGTTGCCGGGACATGGCCCGCACACCACCATTGGGGAAGAAAAGCGCACTAATAGCTTCCTGGCAGCAGTGAAATAGCGGTGCAGTACACTGATCTTTTGTGACTGAGAGCGACAAGAAGCAACAGAAGGCCCAGAAGTTCACCGCGCTGAGCGCGCCCAAGGGTGTGCCGGACTACGTGCCGCCGACATCCGCGGAGTTTAAGGCGGTCAAGGATGCCTTTACCAGTGCTGCGCATGCCGCGGGCTACGAGCACGTGGAGCTGCCGATCTTCGAGGAGACCTCACTGTTTGCCCGTGGTGTGGGCGAGTCGACGGACGTCGTGTCGAAGGAAATGTACACCTTCGCAGACCGAGGTGGGCGTTCGGTGACGTTGCGGCCGGAGGGAACGGCGGGCGTCATGCGATCCGTCATTGAACACAACCTGGACCGAGGGCAGCTGCCGGTCAAGTTGGTCTACAACGGTCCGTTCTTCCGCTACGAGCGCCCTCAGGCGGGGCGCTACCGCCAGCTCCAGCAGGTTGGTGTGGAGGCCATCGGCGTGGACGATCCCGCGCTGGATGCCGAGGTCATCGCGCTGGCACACCGCTGTTTTACCTCCATTGGTCTGAACGGCTTCCGCTTGGAACTGACCAGCCTGGGCGATTGGGAGGATCGCCCTGCCTACCGCCAGAAACTCCAGGACTTCCTGGCTACCTTGCCGCTGGATGAGGAAACCCAGCGTCGCGCGCAGCTGAACCCGCTGCGGGTCCTGGACGACAAGCGGCCTGAAATGCAGGAGATGCTGGCCGAGGCACCTTTGATTCTGGATCACCTCAGCGATTCTTCCCGCGAGCACTTTGAGACCGTGACTGGCCTGCTGGATGACCTAGGCGTTGGCTACACCATCAACCCCCGGATGGTGCGCGGCCTGGACTACTACACCAAGACCTGCTTCGAATTCGTTCACGACGGCCTGGGAGCGCAGTCTGGAATCGGTGGCGGTGGCCGCTACGACGGCTTGATGGCGCAGCTGGGCGGGCAGGACCTTTCTGGAATCGGCTTCGGCTTGGGAGTTGACCGAGCCTTGCTGGCGCTGGAAGCGGAGGAGAAGAAGGCGTCCACAGGAAGAAGGGTTGATGTCTACGGCGTGGCACTGGGCGCAGAGGCCAAGCGCCGCATGGTGAGTATCGTCAACGACCTGCGTGGCCGCGGTATTTCCGCCGACATGTCCTACGGCGACCGCGGTCTGAAGGGGGCGATGAAGGGCGCCGACCGCGCAGGTGCGCTGTACGCTCTAGTGCTCGGTGATAAGGAGCTGGCCGAGGGAACAGTGACGGTCAAGGATCTGGCGGCGCACGAACAGCAGCAGATTGATCTGGCAGCGGTAGTGGAGCTGCTGGAGGAAAAGACGGCCGAGGCTTAGAGAGGCTCCGCAAGTCACGAGCCCTAAGCAACACTCGTCACATCCTTGCCCCCGTGTCACACCGCACGGGGGTATTTTTGGTGAATTGAAGTTTAATACTTTCGTTACATTATATGAATTGCCTGGTCACGGGGGGATTTGCGCAAAGGGTTGCGCGGACAGAAGCAGGTAACGGTGGTTAGCTCTCCTTCGTTGTAGCACGTCTTTCTTGCGCAACTTTTGAAGATTCGTTTCAACGAGGAGAAACCCAAAGTGTTCAAGCTGTCTCGCCGCAGTTCCCGTGCCGTGATGACCTTCGCCATGGCACCAACCCTGGCTCTCGCGGGCCTGAACGTCCCTGCATACGCCGCTGAGGCTGACCAGGTTAGCCTTAACATCATCGGCGTTACCGACTTCCACGGCCACCTGTCCCAGGCCAAGGACCGCAACGGCAACATCAAGGAGCCCGGCGCGGCCGTGATGGCCTGCTACGTCAACAAGGAGCGCGAAGAGAACCCGAACACCAGCTTCGTATCCGCAGGCGACAACATCGGTGGCTCCCCGTTCGAATCCTCCATCCTGAAGGACAAGCCGACGATCGAGGCGCTGAACCAGATGGGGCTGGAGGCTTCCGCCGTGGGTAACCACGAGTTCGATAAGGGTTGGTCAGACCTGAAGGATCGCGTAGGTGTTAACGGCGACAAGCTTGCGAAGTTCCCTTACCTCGGCGCGAACGTCAAGGGTGCAGAGATGGCGCCGTCCAAGGTCATCGAAAAGGACGGCGTGAAGATCGGATACGTTGGTACCGTCACCGACACGACCTCAACCCTGGTGTCCCCGGACGGCATCAAGGGCATCAGCTTTACCGACCCGGTGGCCGCCACCAACGCTGAGGCAAAGCGTCTGAAGGACAGCGGCGAGGCCGACGTCATCGTGGGACTGGTGCACGAGGGCATGGATAACAAAGAGTTCTCCGGCGATGTGGACGCAGTGATCGCCGGTCACACCCACGTACTGCGAAAGCTGGACGGTAAGCCGGTGCTGGTGCAGCCCGCCAACTACGGCATGGACCTGGCGGATATCGACATCGTCTACGACAAGGCAGCTAAGAAGGTCGTGTCCGTTACCGCTGTCAACCGTTCGGCTAAGGACATGATGGATCGCTGCGGAGCAACCCCGGACGCCGAGGTGGCGAAGATCGTTGCAGCTGCTAAGGACGCGGCGAAGACCGAGGGCGAGAAGGTAGTTACCAACCTGAAGAACGACTTCTACCGTGGCGCCAACGGCGACGGTGACCTCGGCAGCAACCGCGGCACCGAATCCTCTCTCAACTCGATGATCGCGGATGCCACCCTGTACGGCGTGAACGAGCTGACCGACCTGAAGGCCGACCTGGGAGTGATGAACGCCGGTGGCGTGCGCGAGGATCTGGCCTCCGGCGAGGTGACCTTCGCAGAGGCATTCTTGGTGCAGCCCTTCGGCAACTCCCTGGGTGTTGTGGAGATCACTGGTGAGCAGCTGAAGCAGGCTCTCGAACAGCAGTGGAAGCCGGGCGGGGAGCGCGCAATGCTGGCGTTGGGCTTGTCCAAGAACGTGCAGTACGCCTACAACCCCGATGCAGAGCAGGGTAAGCGCATCACCTACGTCACCGTCGATGGCAAGCCCCTTGATCCGAGCAAGAAGTACCGCGTGGCCGGGTCCAGCTTCCTGCTAAACGGTGGCGATGGCTTCGAAGCTTTCAAGGGTGGCGAGTTCCAGGACGCAGGCCAGATCGACATCGATGCGTTCAACCGCTACTTGAAGGACAACTCGGATATCTCCATCCGCCCGAACCAGACGTCCGTCGGCGTGCAGCTGTCCGGCGCGGCCGTGGATGAAGCAAAGGTTTCCGATGAGGCCCTGCGCGGTAGCGTGCTGGCGCCGAAGAAGGACGTCACCGTCAACCTCAGCTCTCTGGCTTACACCGGCAAGGAGGATAAGCCGACCACGGCGACCGCCAAGTTCTTGAAGTGCGATGGCAAGACCGCTATCGAGGGTGCCGAGGCTAACAGCAAGATGGATAACACCATCACCGATGATCACGACGAGACCGGCAAGGCAACCGTCAATCTGACGGTTCCGCAGGAAGCAGGCTTCCTGCAGATCACCACGGATGCCGGCAGCGAGCTCAACTACCCGGTCGCCGTCGAAGGCAACAAGGAGTGCGGCGTCGAGCAGCCGGGCGAAGGCGACGAGCAGCCGGGCACGGATGGCTCTCTGTCTGGTTCCTCCGAGGGCGGCATCATCGCTGCAGTGATTGGCATCCTCGCCGTGATCATCGGTGGCGCAACTGCCATCGCTTGGGTACAGAACCACGGTGGCATCCCGACCCACATCCTGCCGCAGTGGGCGCGCGACATGCTGCCGCAGTGGGCGCGCAACATGCTCCACATCTAGGTCACTGTAATCAGCACCTCAACCACCTCTAGCTCCCGCCTCACCAGCGGGAGCTATCTTCTACTAGAAAGCAGACTTTAGAATCATGAAGGCACGTTTCAAGACCATCACCTCTGTCGCCACCTTCAGCGCGCTGGCTCTAGGAGCCAACGTCCTCACCGTCCCAACTGCCGTGGCTACCCCGGCTGGCGATAAGGTCGTCATCAGCGCAGTGTATGGTGGCGGCGGCAACTCGGGCGCGACGCTTAAGAACGATTATGTTGAGCTGTTCAACCCCACCGACAAGCCGATCAGCCTTGACGGCTGGACCGTGCAGTACCTCGTCGCCAGCGGCAACAACAACGGCAAGCCTGTGGCCCTGTCCGGCACCATCCAGCCGAAGTCGTTCTATCTGATCAAGGGCGCTGCGGGTAACGGCGGTACCCAGGAATTTGTTGCTGACGCCACCAGTGGCGACCTGGCCATGGGCGGTACCAACGGCACCGTCGTATTGACCAACTCTTCCGATGTGTGGGCCGCCGGTACCCCCGCGATCGACATCGTGGGCTACGGCAAAACGCAGGTGAAGGAGGCTTCCGGAACCGGCGCCTTGGGTAGCGCAAAGGCGGCGGCGCGTTCGGCCGAAGGCAAGGACACTGACGACAACAGTGTGGACTTCTCCGTCGGTGAGCCGAAACCGCGCTTCAGCGGTGGCGATGCGCTCGACCCGAACGCAAAGGCTCCCGAGCAGCCGGAGAAGCCTACCGACCCAACTGATCCCAAGGATCCGGCCCAGCCGGGCGAGGGGGAGCAGCACAAGATCTCTGACATTCAGGGCACAGGCGCGAAGTCCCCGCTGGTGGATAAGCAGGTTAAAACCGCAGGCTGGGTTACCGCCAGCTACCCGAACGGCGGCTTCGACGGCTTCGTTATCCAGGAGGGCGGCAAGGCGCAGCTGCGTAAGCCGGGGGAGGCTTCCCAGGCCGTGTTTGTCT
The DNA here is from genome assembly GCF_000738265.1 of Corynebacterium jeikeium. Classification (GTDB taxonomy): domain Bacteria; phylum Actinomycetota; class Actinomycetes; order Mycobacteriales; family Mycobacteriaceae; genus Corynebacterium; species Corynebacterium macclintockiae. The sequence goes on along the minus strand of NZ_JFCQ01000029.1, from coordinate 190,173 downwards.
ACACCGGGAAGGGTGGCACCCCGGCGGATCTCGGCAAGTGCGTCGTGGTTACCGGCAAGGTCGGTGAGCACTTCGACTCCACGCAGATCGGTTATGCCAAGTACACCGAGTCGACGAACCCGACTGAAGACTGTGGCGACAAGCCGGAGCCGATTAAGGACGCCATTCCGCTGGATGAGGAGACCCGCGAGGCCAACGAGCACATGCTGTTCCAGCCCAGCGCCACCTACACGGTCACTAACAACTACAGCCTGAACCAGTACGGATCGGTGGATCTGGTGGAAGGCAACGAGCCCCTGTACCAGGCGACGTCCGTGGTTGCCCCAGGTGCGGAAGCTCAGGCTTACGAGGCCGGCAATGCCAAGCGCGTCGTTACCCTGGATGACGGCTCTTCGCTGGACTACCTCCGCAACAAGAATGCCCAAAACACCCCTCAGCCGTACTTGAAGACCGCCGAGGGAATCAGGTCCCTGCGCACTGGCGACAAGGTCAGCTTCGCCCAGCCCACCGTTTTGTCCTACAACTTCAAGAAGTGGTCGCTGCAGCCCGCCAGCCAGATCACGGGCGATACTGCTCGTGGTGATCTGCCGATCACCTGGGAGGACTCGCGCCCGGCAGAGGAAAACGGCCCGCAGGAAGTCGGCGGTAGCCACTCCATCGCCAGCTTCAACGTGCTGAACTACTTCACGGATCTGGGTCAGAACACTGACGGCTGTGGTTCCTACAAGGACCGCGAGGGCAACCCGGTCACTGCTAACAACTGTGACGTCCGCGGTGCGTTCACCGAGCAGGCGTTCAAGGATCAGCAGGCCAAGATCGTGAAGGCCATCAACACCCTGGATGTTTCCGTCCTGGCGCTGGAGGAGATTCAGAACTCCGCGACTTTCGGCAAGGATCGCGACGTGGCGCTGAAGCACCTGGTCGGTGAACTCAACGGCAAAGGTGGCAACTGGCAGTACGTGCCGAGTCCGGCAAAGGTTGCGGCGAACGAGGACGCTATCCGCACGGCATTCATCTACCAGCCGGACAAGGTGGAGCCGGTCGGGGAGTCCAAGATCCTCGACGTTGAGGCTTTCAACGGGATTGCGCGCCAGCCCCTCGCACAGCAGTTTAAGAACAAGGGCGCGAAGGATGATCAGGCCTTCGTGGCCGTGGTCAACCACTACAAGTCCAAGGGCAGCGTGGCGAATGGTGACGCGGATACCGGCGACGGCCAGGGCAACAACGCGCGCCTGCGCGCCGAGATGTCCCGCCAGTTGGTCAAGTGGCTGGCCGAGGACGCTGATCTGAAGGACAAGCCGCAGTTCGTACTGGGCGACTTCAATGCCTACGCCAAGGAAGATGCCATCCGCATCATCGAAGAGGCTGGCTTTACCAACCTGGAGGGTAAGTACAAAGCGGGTCATTCTTACCAGTTTGGCGGCCGTGTCGGCTCGCTGGATCACGTGCTGGCGAATGAAAAGGCTACGAAGTTGACCACCGGCGCTGACGTGTGGGACATTAACGCTGACGAGTCCGTTGCGTTCGAGTACTCTCGTCGCAACAACAACGTGGTTGATTTCTATGAGCAGAACGTGTTCCGCGCGTCGGACCACGATCCGATCAAGGTCGGTTTTAACGCACCGGGTGCGGAACCGGGGAAGCCGGGCGAACCCGGTAGCCCTGACAAGCCGGGCGAACCCGGTAACCCTGACAAGCCGGGTGGATCCTCTGGTTCCTCCGATAGCTCCAAGCCGGGTCTCGACGGCTCGTCGAAGGCGGGCATCATCACCACGATCATGCTGGGCGTCATCGCACTGGGCACCGTGGGGGCGGGTCTGTGGGGTTGGGTCAACCACCTGATTCCGGCTCACATGGTTCCGAATTGGCTGCGCCCGTTTCTGCCGCCGCAACGCTAACCACGGGGACTAGCGGCAAACCCGGGCGACTAGCGCTGGAAGTCCTGGTGGCAGGACTTCATGGTGCCGCCCTGGTAGCCGCGCATGAACCATTCCACGCGCATCTTTGAGGATCCGTGGGTCCATTTGTCAGGGTTAACTTCCTGCCCGGCGCTGGACTGGATGGCGTCATCACCAATGGCACGGGCGGTCTTAATTGCCTGCTCGACCTGCTCCTGGGTGAGGGGCTCCAAGAGAGCTCCCTCGCCCTTATCTGCGTTCTGGGCCCACACGCCGGCGTAGCAGTCGGCTTGGACTTCCATTTTCACCGCATTGGAGTCCTCGCCTGGATTGTCGTAGTCGCTTAGCCCCAGGTTCCCTTCCAGCTGCTGAATGTGGTGGCCGAACTCGTGGGCAGTGACGTACATCTGTGCGAACGGTCCATCGGAACCGCCCATCTGTTTTAGCTCCTTAAAGAAGGGCGTGGACATGTACACCGTCTCGTCGCCCGGGCAGTAGAAAGGCCCGGTGTTGGCGAGGTTTGCCGATCCGCACCTGGTACTGGTTTGGCCTTCGGCAATCACAAGCCCCGGCTTGGTGTAATCGATCCCGGCTTCCTCGGGAAGTGCTCGGCCCCAGAAATCGTCGACGGAAGTCGCGGTCGCCAGGATTCGGCAGTCGTCGTGCTTATTCGCGTCATCGGCGGTCTTGCAGTGCTCGAAGCCTTCACCCTGCCTACTATTACTGACGCCCGCACGCTGGTCGGAGGCATTGTTTCCACCCAACATTCCGAGTCCACCGTTAAAGAGGAACACCAGAATGGCGGCAACGATGATTCCCGGAATGCCGAAGCGGCGGGCGAGGGCGCCAAAAAGTAGGCCGGTAAACAGGCCGCCGCCCCCACCTTGGTTGCCACCCCCGCCCCCGAGGCCGAAACCGCCTCCGCCGGAGCCGGTGCCTCCGCGCTGTCCACGGTCGGAATAATTGTTCAGATTGTTGTTAAAAGTCACAGGTGAATCGTGCCATACCCGGGCACCATATACAGCTCTATGGGGACAAGGTAGGCTATAAGGTCGATAAAGGCTAGAAAAGCTGAAAGCTAGAGAGCTTAATACGAGGAAGGACTTATAGGAACGTGCTGCGCACACACCTTGCGGGCGAGCTGCGCCCAGAAAATATCGGCGATGAAGTGACCCTGACCGGATGGGTTGGTCGCCGACGCGACCACGGTGGCGTCATTTTCATCGATCTGCGCGACCGCACTGGCGTGGCACAGGTCGTCTTCCGTGAGTCCGAGGTAGCCGAGCGCGCACACGACCTGCGCAGCGAGTACTGCCTCAAGGTCACCGGTGTGGTGGAGGCTCGCCCGGAGGGGTCGGAGAACCCGAACCTGGCTTCCGGCGGCATCGAGGTTAACGTCTCCGAGCTCGAGGTTTTGAACGCGGCTGCGGCGCTGCCGTTCCAGATCGACGATCCCTCGTCCTCTGGTGAGGTGGGCGAGGAGACTCGTCTGAAGTACCGCTACCTGGACTTGCGCCGCAAGACCCAGGGCGATGCGCTGCGCCTGCGCTCCCGGGTTAACCAGGCTGCCCGCGGTGTGCTGGCCAACCACGACTTCACGGAGATCGAGACCCCGACGCTGACGCGCTCCACCCCGGAGGGCGCTCGTGACTTCCTGGTGCCGGCGCGTCTGCGCCCGGGCACCTTCTACGCCCTGCCACAGTCTCCGCAGCTGTTCAAGCAGCTGCTGATGGTGGCTGGCATGGAGCGCTACTACCAGATCGCCCGCTGCTACCGCGACGAGGACTTCCGCGCCGACCGTCAGCCGGAGTTCACTCAGCTGGACGTCGAGATGTCGTTCGTCGACCAGGAAGACGTGATCTCCCTGGCCGAGGAAATCCTGGTGGCTATCTGGAAGGAGATCGGCTACGAGATCTCCACCCCAATCCCGCGCATGACTTACGCCGATGCGATGAAGTACTACGGCTCCGACAAGCCGGATCTGCGCTTCGACATCCAGATCACCGAGTGCACCGAGTTCTTCAAGGACACCACGTTCCGCGTGTTCCAGAACGAGTACGTCGGTGCTGTTGTGATGGAAGGCGGCGCCGATCAGCCCCGTCGTCAGCTGGATGCGTGGCAGGAATGGGCCAAGCAGCGCGGCGCTAAGGGCCTGGCTTACATCCTGGTGGGCGAGGACGGCGAGCTGTCCGGCCCGGTGGCCAAGAACATCACCGCCGAAGAGCGCGCAGGCATCGCCGAGCACGTCGGCGCGAAGCCGGGCGACTGCATCTTCTTCGCCGCGGGCGAGACCAAGCCGTCCCGTGCCCTGCTGGGTGCTGCCCGCGGCGAGATCGCTAACAAGCTGGGTCTGATCAAGGAAGGCGACTGGGCCTTCACCTGGGTCGTGGACGCCCCTCTGTTCGAACCGGCTGCAGACGCAACCGCCTCCGGCGACGTGGCCCTGGGCAACTCCGCTTGGACTGCCGTGCACCACGCCTTTACCTCCCCGAAGCCGGAATACCTGGACAACTTCGACGAGAACCCGGGCGAGGCCCTGGCCTACGCCTACGACATCGTGTGTAACGGCAACGAGATCGGCGGCGGTTCTATCCGTATCCACCAGCCCGACGTCCAGGAGCGCGTGTTCAAGGTCATGGGCATCAGCGAGGAGGAGGCTCGCGAGAAGTTCGGCTTCCTGCTGGACGCCTTCGCCTTCGGCGCCCCGCCGCACGGCGGCATCGCTTTCGGCTGGGATCGCATCGTCTCCCTGCTGGGTGGCTTCGATTCCATCCGCGACGTCATCGCATTCCCGAAGTCCGGCGGTGGCGTTGATCCGCTGACCGACGCCCCGGGTGAGATTTCCGCGGCACAGCGCAAGGAATCCGGCATTGATTTCAAGCCGAAGAAGGATAAGAAGGCCTAGCCCTGCAAGGCTTAGCCCTGCCTGCTAGGAACCCACACGAGGAAATAGGCGAAGAGAAGTGCAATCAGTCGAGTCCACCGTCGAGGCGGCCACAGCTCTACTAGTGGCCCGCTTTGGAGGTTCCCCTGAACTCAGCGATCCGGAGGACCTGGGTGGCAGTGGTTCCTCGATGGTTCTGCGGTGCCGACTTTCCGCCGACCCGTTCCTGCAGGAGCGCACGGTCGTTATCAAGCAGCTGCCGCCGCAGAAGGTCGACGAACCCGTGGCAGCTAAGGCCACCGATGGTGGGGAGGACTTTGGTCCGGATGCGCTAGGCATGCTGCGCGAGGTTGTGGCCTATCAGTACACCAACACCCTGGCCGAGTCCGTGCGCCCCGGCCCGGTGCTGTTGGCTTACGACATTAACCAGCGCCTGCTGGTGTTGTCGGACGCGGGTGATGGCACCAGCTTCACTGACGTGTTAACTCTGCAGGATTCGAAAGCGCGCACGGGCGCGCTGCGCAAGCTGGGGCGTTCCCTGGGCAAGATGCATGCCGCGACCTTCGGCGGCGCTGATTCGTACACCACGCTGATGCGCCGGCAGTGCCAGCGCCATCACATCAGCCCCGAGGCGATCCAGGAATCCGATATCAATGTCGGCGAGCTCATCGAATCGGGCGTGGAACTGATGACCACCAACGGCCTGACCATCGATCCGGTGGTGCAGCGCTACGCCATGGAGGCCGCGGAGCGCCAGACTAAGTCTGAGTACCAGGTCTTTACCCCGTTCGATCTTGCGCCGGACAACGTGATGCTCACGACCAATGTCGTGTTGCTGGACTACGAATGGGCGGGCTTCCGCGATGCTGCTTTCGACGTCGCGTGCGTGGTCGCGGGCTTCCCGCAGGACAACTCCACCCCGAGCTTGGACGAGCCCGAGACCACGGAGTTCCTGGCCGCCTGGCGCGCGGAGGCGCAACACATCTGGCCGGTGATCTCGGACGACGAGGTGTTCCACGATTGGGTCATGTCCGCCCTCATCGGCTGGGCTTTCCTGTCGCTGATCATGATGTATTACGGCCGGTTGTCCGTCGCCGAGCACTCCTCCTTCGTCTTCGGCGAGGATCCCGATAACCAGGAAGTCTCGCGCTCTCTTCGCCACATGTCAGAGGAGCAGCTCGAAGACCTGGCCACGACTGTAGAGGCAATCCAGCGTTTTTCCCGTCGCCGCGATACCAGCAACTTCGAGGCCGTCGGTGCTTTCGCAGGCGTGCTGTTGAAGGTTCTGGCGCAGCTGGGCGCGTTCCCGCACGAGCGCGCCGACTAACGAGGCGAGGTCCGAGCCCGTGGATGATCTTTTTTCGCAGCCGGACAAGGGCGCCAGCGCCGACCCTTCGGCCGCCGAGGCCTACTTCCACCCTGGCACCCACGCGCCCTTGGCGGTGCGCATGCGCCCCCGCACCCTGGACGAGGTGGTGGGCCAGGACAAGGTACTGGGTCCCGGTTCACCGCTGCGCCGACTGATCGAGGGGCAGGGCGACACCTCCGTCATCCTCTATGGCCCTCCCGGCACGGGCAAGACCACCATCGCCAGCCTGATCTCTCAGGCCTCCGGGCGCCGTTTCGAGGCCTTAAGCGCCCTGAACTCCGGCGTCAAAGAAGTCCGCGCCATCATCGAACAGGCCCGGAAGCGTCTGCTCCTCGGCGAGCACACCGTGCTGTTTATCGACGAGGTCCACCGATTCTCTAAAACCCAGCAGGATGCTCTCCTCGCCGCCGTCGAGAATCGGACGGTGCTGCTTGTCGCCGCCACGACCGAAAACCCGTCGTTTTCCGTGGTCTCGCCACTGTTGTCGCGGTCGCTGTTGGTGCAACTGTCTTCTCTTAGTGACGCCGACATCCGCACCGTGCTCCAGCGCGCGCTCGACGACGAGCGCGGGTACGCCGGTCGTTTGCGGGTGACTTCCGAGGCCATGGATCAGCTGGTTGCCCTGGCCGCCGGAGATGCCCGCCGCAGTTTGACATACCTGGAGGCCGCCGCCGAGGGAGTCGAGCTGGATGGGGAAGACGGCGTGGGGGAGCTGGTGGCGTCCCAAGTAAAGAAGTCCTTGAACAAGGCCGTGGTGCGCTACGACCGCGACGGCGATCAGCACTACGACATCACCAGTGCCTTTATTAAGTCCATCCGCGGCTCGGATCCGGATGCCGCGCTGCACTACCTGGCGCGCATGCTGGAAGGCGGCGAAGACCCGCGTTTTATCGCCCGTCGGCTCGTGATTCACGCCAGCGAGGACATCGGCATGGCCGACCCGCAGGCGCTGCAGGTGGCGGTGGCGGCCTATCACGCCGTGAGCTTCATCGGCATGCCGGAAGCGCGGCTTAACCTGGCACAGGCGACGATTCACTTGGCCACTGCGCCGAAGTCCAACGGCGTGATCGCAGCTATCAACGCGGCGATCGGCGATGTGCGGGCGGGCAAGGGTGGTGCCGTGCCAGCCCACCTGCGCGACGGGCACTACCAAGGCGCAAAAGCAATGGGTAACGCGGTGGGCTACGTCTATCCCCACGACGATCCGAAGGGCGTGGTGCCGCAGCAGTACCTGCCCGAGGACCTGCGCGATGCGGTCTATTACCGACCGACGAACCACGGGCACGAAAAGACCATCGGCGCGCGCTTGAGTAGCTTAAGGGCTATCGTTCGCTCCTTCCTTACCCGGGGGTAGAATAAACGCATTCCGTACACTGTCGACACAAATTGACGAGGTAAAGCCAACGTGCAAACGCATGAGATTCGCCAGCGCTTCATTGAGCACTTCACCAAGGCCGGGCACACCGAGGTGCCAAGCGCTTCGCTGATCCTGGACGATCCGAACCTTCTGTTCGTCAACGCAGGCATGGTTCCGTTCAAGCCTTACTTCCTGGGCCAGCAGAACCCGCCGTTCGAAAGCGGCACGGCTACCTCCATCCAGAAGTGCGTGCGCACCCTGGATATCGACGAGGTTGGCATTACCACCCGCCACAACACGTTCTTCCAGATGGCGGGCAACTTCTCCTTCGGCGCCTACTTCAAGGAAGGCGCCATTACGCACGCCTGGACGTTGCTGACCAACCCGGTAGAGGAAGGCGGCCTGGGGCTGGACCCGGAGCGCCTGTGGGTCACTGTCTTTACCGACGATGATGAGGCCGCGGAGATTTGGAACAAGAAGATCGGCGTGCCCGAGCACAAGATTCAGCGCCTGGGCATGGAGGACAACTACTGGTCCATGGGTATTCCCGGCCCGTGTGGTCCGTGCTCGGAGATTTACTACGACCGCGGACCGGAGCACGGCCAGGAAGGCGGCCCGATCGTCGACGACACGCGCTACATCGAGATCTGGAACCTGGTGTTCATGGAGAACGAGCGTGGAGAGGGCCTGGGCAAGGGCAACTTCGAGATCGTTGGCAAGCTGCCGAAGAAGAACATTGATACCGGCCTGGGCATCGAGCGCGTGGCCTGCATCCTGCAGGACGTCGACAACGTGTACGAGACCGACCTGCTGCGCCCCGTGATCGACGTTGCCCAGGAAGTAACGGGCGCGAAGTACGGCGCGGACAAGGCCAACGACGTGCGCTTCCGCGTGATCGCCGACCACTCGCGCACCGGCCTGATGCTGATGCTCGACGGCGTGACCCCCGGCAACGAAGGCCGCGGCTACATCCTGCGCCGCCTGCTGCGCCGCATCATCCGCTCCGCCCGCCTGCTGGGTGCAACGGGGGAGACGCTGGAGAAGTTCATGGATACCGTGCGGGAGACCATGACGCCTTCCTACCCGGAGATCGCGGACAATTACGAGCGCATCCGCTCCGTGGCTTTGGCGGAGGAGAAGTCCTTCCTGAAGACCCTGGAATCCGGTTCCCAGATGTTCGACAACTGGGTCACCGGCGCCAAGGAGCGCGGCGAGGACACGGTGCCGGGCGACGTTGCATTCTCCCTGCACGATACCCACGGCTTCCCGATCGACCTGACCCAGGAGATGGCTGCCGAAGCCGGCCTGAAGGTCGACATCGACGGATTCCACAACCTCATGTCCGAGCAAAAGGCCCGTGCAAAGGCCGACAACAACGCCAAGAAGCTGGGTCACGTAGACCAGACGATCTACCGCCCCTTCGTCGATAACCAGCCGACCGTGTTCACCGGCTACGAGAACCTGGCCGACGAGGCCACCGTTCTGGGCATCATCCGCGACGGCGCGCTGGTGGAGACCGCGACCGAGGGTGCGACCGCCCAGGTGATCCTGGACCGCACCCCGTTCTACGCCGAGGCTGGTGGCCAGATGGCTGATCGTGGCGAGATGACCTCCACCTCCGGTGCCGTGCGCGTCGAGGACGTTCAGAAGGTCGGCAAGAAGGTGTGGGTGCACCACGTGACCGTCAGTGGCGGCGAGTTGGCCGTGGGCCAGAAGATCCAGGCCACCGTGGACAAGGCATGGCGCCACCAGGCCCGCCAGGCGCACTCTGGTACTCACCTGATCCACGCAGCGCTGCGCGAAGTGCTGGGACCGACAGCCGTGCAGGCAGGCTCGATGAACAAGCCCGGTTACCTGCGCTTCGACTTCAACTACGGCGAGCAGCTGACCGAGCACCAGCTGGGCCAAATCGAAGAGATCGCCAATGGTGCGGTGGACAGTGATTACCAGGTCAACACCATTGAGACCTCCCTGGAAGAGGCCAAGGCCATGGGCGCTATGGCACTGTTCGGCGAGAACTACGGCACCGAGGTACGCGTGGTGGAAATCGGTGGTCCGTTCTCCATGGAGCTGTGTGGTGGCATCCACGTGGAGCACTCCTCCCAGATCGGCCCGATCGCCGTGCTGGGCGAGTCCTCCGTCGGATCCGGTATCCGCCGCATCGAGGCATATACGGGTATGGATTCCTTCCGCTTCCTGAGCACCGAAAAGTCCCTTGTTGCGGGTCTGGCTACTAGTTTGAAGACTCCCAGCGAGGAACTCCCTGAACGTATCGATAGCCTCACCGCCAAGCTGAAGGCCGCTGAGAAGCAGATCCAGCAGCTGCGTGGCCAGCAACTGCAGAGCCAGGTCGGTGAGCTGGTAAACAAGGCCGAGACGCTGGGTGATGTCAAGGTCCTGGCCCAGCAGCTGCCCGAGGGAGTGGCAGCTGGCGATCTGCGTACCCTTGCGATGGATGCAAAGAACCGCCTCGGCTCTGAAGCCGCTGTTGTAGTGTTTGCTTCCGTTGATGGCGACAAGGTGCCTTTCGTTGCCGCTGCCAACGACGCTGCCGTGGCCCGAGGCATCAAGTCTGGCGAGCTGGTCAAGACGTTCGGTGAGAAGGTCGCTGGACGCGGTGGCGGTAAGCCCGCCATGGCTCAGGGCTCTGGTTCTGACGCCGCTGGCATCCCAGCTGGTATCGAGGCCGTCAAGAGCGCACTGCGCGGTTAAGTGGGATCGAAGGTTTCTTAATGCATACTGAAACGCCAGACCCAGCTACCGACCCCGGCCGTGGTAGGAGGCTAGGCCTCGACGTCGGCACCGTGCGCATCGGGGTGGCGATTTCAGATCCAGACTGCATCCTGGCCACCCCCGTAGAGACCGTGCAGGCCACCGCAGACGATGGTGATGTGCAGCGTGTCGTAGAGATCTGCCGGGAGAACTTCGTCGTGGAAATAGTCGTCGGCCTTCCAGTGGCGCTGCGTGGAAACCATACGCAGAGCACAATTAATGCGGAGGAGTTTGCCCGGCTAGTTAAAGAGGAATTGCCGGATATCCCGTTGCACATGGTGGATGAGCGAATGTCCACGATGGCTGCTACCCAGGCTTTTCACGCCTCTGGCGTCAATAGTAAAAAAGGCCGAAAGAAAATAGACCAGGCGGCCGCAGTACACATCCTGCAGGGGTGGTTAGACACGCGGCGGCGCGCGCTTTCCTAAAATTTATCAATTCGTGAGAAAATGGGCGCTGTATTATCTACACCCGCGTAAATCAACCTGTACGAAAGGCCACCTTTACCTATGGGACCGACCCGTAACATGCAGCCAAAGTTTCGCCGTCGCCGGCAACTCGCCTTGGCGCTAGGGATCGCTCTGGTAGTACTTTTGGTCGGTACCTGCACTTACGTCTGGTATCAGCGCGACGTGGTGGCCGTGCGCGACTACGCAGGTGAGGGCAACGGCAACATTGTGATGGTGCGCGTCAGTCCGGGTGATTCTGTAGACAGTCTGTCCACGCAGCTGGTGGAAAAGGGCGTGGTGGGCTCCCGCCGGGCCCTGATGTCCGCCGCAGAGCGGAAGGAACCCGAACTGCAGGCGGGGTACTACCCCCTGCAGGAGGAAATGTCCGCGGACAAGGCTCTGGAATGGCTGTCCAGTGAAGATCGCCGCCGCGGCGTGGTAGACATTCCGAACGGCTTGACCCTTAAAGACGTGAAGGTCGTCGGCGGTGATAACCGCAAGGGCATCTTCACCCTGATTTCAGAACAGACCTGCCAGGACGAGCACAACTGCGTCTCCGTTGAGGAGTTGGAGAAGGCCGCCGGGCAAACCCCGCCGGAAGAGCTAAACATTGCGGAGTGGGCGCTGGAGCCGGTGAAGGCTCGCGGCGATGACCCGAAGCGCATCGAAGGTTTGATCTCTCCCGGTGTGCACCTGTTCGACCCGACCAGCAGCGCCAAGGACATCCTGGCCTCGCTGCTGGACACCTCCAAGAGCGAGTACGAGGACACCGGGTTGTTGTCCTCCGCACAGGCGGTGGGTCTTAGCCCCTACGACATGCTTGTCGCTGCGTCTCTGGTGGAGCGCGAGGCTCCCGAGGGTGACTTTGACAAGGTTGCCAGGGTGATCCTGAACCGCCTGCACGAGAACCAGAAGCTGGAGTTCGACTCCACCGTCAACTACGACCTGAGCGAGGTCGAGGTCGCCACCACCGACGAAGATCGTAGGCGCCCGACCCCGTGGAACACCTACGCCAAGGAAGGCCTGCCCGAAACGCCGATTTCCTCCCCGGGCCTGCAGGCGATGCATGCGATTGAGAACCCGGCGGACGGCGACTGGCTGTACTTCGTTACGGTGGATCGCAACGGCCGCACGGTGTTCAACCGCGACTTCGATGCCCACGAAAGGGCCATCGAGGAGTCCCGCCGGAACGGCGTGCTGGACTCTAACCGCTAACAGCGGCCACAGTAGGATTTCTCTAGTTTTTCAACCATAGGGGTGTGTGAAAGTATGTCCGCCGCAGGCCTGGTGCTGACGGTAGATGAGTTCCTGGAAAAGTCCGGCCCGCGCTGCGCGGTTCTGGGAAGCCCAATCGAGCACTCGCTGTCGCCGGAGCTGCACACTGTCGGTTACCGTGCCCTCGGGTTGGACATGGACTACTTCCGCGTGGAGGCCGGCGAGTCCCGCGACATCCGCCGCCTTCTCCGCGAATCCGATGCAGACGTCCGTGGTTTCTCCGTGACGATGCCTGGCAAGCAGGCTGCCCTGGAGCTGGCGGACCTGGCGACCAACCGGGCGCAGGAGATCGGCTCTGCCAACACCCTGGTTCCGCAGGGCGATGGTCAGTGGCTGGCGGACAACACTGACGTCGACGGTGTGGCCAGCTGCCTTTCCTACCTGCGTGGCGATGATCCTCTGCAGGGCACCAACGCGGTGATCGTCGGCAATGGAGGCACCGCGCGCCCGGCCGTCGCTGCTCTGGCGGCAGCTGGGGTTTCCCAGGTCACGGTGCTGGCGCGTTCCGAGCGAGCCCTGAACTTGCAGGCCGTGGTGGAGACGCTGGGTATGAAGTTTTCCTGGTCCCGTTTCGAGGATGCTGACATCGCCCAGACCTGCGCCGATGCGGCCGTGGTTGTGTCGACGATCCCCGCCCACGCTGCCGAGGAGCTAGCGCCCGCTCTGTGCTCTGCCGCCGGTATTGTGGACGTGATCTACGACCCTTATCCCACGCCATTGCTGTCCGCCGCTCGCGCGCTGGGGGTTCCGCATGCCGATGGGCTGCGCATGCTTGCGGGCCAGGCCGAGGAGCAGTTCCGCCTGTTCACGGGGCATTCCGCCCCGGAGGGGATCATGTTGGATACCGTGCTGCGCGCCAAGGGTCAAGACTAGTTTTCCTGCCCTGTGGAAAACTTTTGGCTTTCCACAGGGCTCTTTTTCCGCCGGGGTAGAAACGCACTCGCCGTCCGGTCTACCGGTTACCTTCCGAGGTGTGTTCGTTCATTCGTGGCCTGTGGCCTGTTGTTTATTGCTCCTCTTTCTGCCGTGGGGTGTGGCGCTCTTTCTTATCGACGCCCGCACCTCCCGCCTACCCAACGTCCTTACCCTGCCAGCCTTCCCGGTCGCCGCAGTGGTGCCGGCGATGATTCCGGGCGCCAATAATCTGGCTTTCCTAGGAGGCTTAGGTTGGTGTGCGATTGCGTTTGCGCTTCCAACCGTGCATCCGCGTCTGCTGGCCGGGGGAGGTGATGCGAAGCTGGCGCTATCGACCGGCACGTTGGCTTCGATCGCTGATCCGCTGGGGGCCTTCGTGGCCATGGCTCTCAGCGGCATACTGCACAGTGTTTTTGTATCGCCCGCCAAGGTTGCCCGGGGTGCAGACCGTATCCGGGGCACACCGCACGGCCCGGCGATGTTGGTGGGCAGTGGGATCGTGGTGGTGGCGTCAATAGTCCTCATTGCGCCGTGAGCACCGTTAACGCGGTGTTAGTTAATGGGCACGTCAGTGGGGCTAAGGTCGTGTGTGGCCTGTATTATGCTTCTTATGCTTCGTTGGACTACTGCAGGTGAATCCCACGGCCAGGCGCTCATTTCTTTGATTGAGAACCTCCCGGCCGGTCTGTCGGTTACTCGGGAAGATGTTTCCTATCAGCTCGCTCGGCGCCGGCTGGGCTATGGGCGCGGTGCGCGCATGAAGTTCGAGGCCGACGAGGTCACCTTTGTCGGCGGTGTGCGGCACGGCAAGACGCTGGGCAGCCCTGTTGCAATCATGGTCGGCAACACGGAATGGCCGAAGTGGACCACGATTATGTCCGCCGACCCGATCGATGAGTCCGATCCGGAGGTGGCTAAGGAGATGTCCAGTGGCCGTGGTGCGAAGCTCACCCGCCCGCGCCCGGGGCACGCGGATTTCTCCGGCATGGTGAAGTACAACCACACTGAAGCGCGCCCGATCTTGGAGCGTTCCTCCGCCCGCGAAACTGCCGCTCGTGTGGCCGCCGGAACTTTCGCCCGCGCCCTGCTGCGCGAGGTGCTGGGTGTGGAGGTTCTATCCCACGTGATCAGCATCGGCCGTTCGGAGCCGTATACGGGCCCCACCCCGGAGTTTGCGGACCTGGAGGCCATCGATGCTTCTCCGGTGCGTGCATTCGATGCAGCGGCCGAGGAGTCGATGATCGATGAGATCAAGGCGGCCAAGAAGTCCGGCGATACCCTGGGTGGCGTCGTGGAGGTCGTTGTGAAGGGGTTGCCGATCGGCCTTGGCTCTCACGTGTCGGGCGAGGAGCGACTGGACGCACAACTGGCAGCGGCCCTGATGGGAATTCAGGCCATCAAGGGCGTGGAGATCGGCGATGGCTTTGAAGAAGCTCGCCGCCGCGGGTCTGAGGCGCACGATGAGATGGAGGCCGCCGACGATGGTGGCGTCCGACGGCTGAGCAACCGCGCCGGTGGGCTCGAAGGTGGCATGACCAACGGCGAGGAGCTACGGGTGCGGGCGGCAATGAAGCCCATCAGCACCGTGCCGCGCGCCCTGAAGACCGTGGATATGGCCAATGGCGAAGCGGCCACGGGCATCCACCAGCGCTCCGACGTGTGCGCCGTACCCGCCGCCGGTGTGGTCGCAGAGACCATGGTCGCGCTGGTGCTAGCTCGCGCCGTACTGCAGAAGTTCGGTGGCGATTCTGTGGAAGAAACCAAGCGGAACGTAGAGTTTTACTTGGAGTACGTCAATGACCGGCTGGACTGGTCCGAGGCGCAGGCTTGGTCCGGGGCGCAGGCTGAGGTAGGAGAGAGTCGATGAGTCCCCGCGCGGTGTTGGTTGGGCTTCCCGGCTCTGGCAAGACCACGATCGGCAAGCGCCTGGCTAACGCCCTAAACGTTCAATTGGTCGATACCGACCACCTGCTTGAAGCGAAGCTGGGCAAGACCTGCAGCCAGATCATGGCGGAGCTGGGGGAGCCCGGCTTTAGGAAAAAGGAAGCCGATGTGGTCGCTGAGGCTTTGCACAGCGATGGCATCGTTTCCCTCGGCGGTGGGGCAGTGGTCACCGAGCGCACCCGCCAACTGTTGGCGGACCACACGGTGGTGTACCTGAACGTCTCCATCGACGAGGGAGTGCGCCGCACGTCCCGCTCTAACGCCCGCCCGCTGCTGAACGTCCCCGATCCACGCAGCAAGTACGAGGAGCTTTTCGCCCAGCGCTCCGCGTTCTACGAGGAAGTCTCCAACTTTATGGTGCGTTGCGACGGCAAGGAGCCACGCCGCGTAGTCACGGACATCCTCATGTTCATCGAGGAAATCCGCCTGGAGCGCCTCGACGAACGCGATCACGTCCAACCGGACCCGGCCTTCCGATAATCTTCACCGCAACCCCTACCAACGAGGATCCCCGCCCATGAACACCTTTGAACAGCAGCGCATCACCGTGGCCTCCCAGTCGCCCTACGATGTGGTGATCGACCGCGGTACCGACTTCGCAGCGCAGGAGATCCTCAAGGTTGCCGGTGCGACCGCGACTTACCTGATTATCCACCAGCCCGCGCTGTCCGAACGCGCCAAGACCCTGGCAGGACGTCTAACCGAGGCGGGCTACTCCGCGCATACGCACGAGATCCAGGATGCCGAATCCGCCAAGACCGCTCACTCTGCCGCCGAGTGCTGGGACGTGTGTGCGGACATTGGCCTGACCCGCGCCGATACGATCATCGGTCTGGGCGGCGGCGCTGCAACGGATCTGGCGGGATTCATCGCCGCCACCTGGATGCGCGGAATCAAGGTCGTGCACTATCCCACCACCTTGCTTGCCATGGTGGACGCTGCCGTGGGCGGCAAGACAGGCATCAACACCCCGGCCGGAAAGAACCTCGTCGGCGCATTCCACGAGCCCAGCGCCGTGATCGTCGACCTGGAGGTTCTGGAAACTCTGCCGCGCGAAGAAATGGTGGCCGGGTCGGCAGAAATCATCAAGGCTGGCTTCATCGCAGACACGAAAATCCTGGACATCTACGAGGCCGACCCCGAAGCGTCACTCGACCCCCACGGCAGTCTGCCGGAGCTCATCGCCCGCGCCATCCAGGTGAAGGCGGACGTCGTGGCGGTGGATCTGAAGGAGTCCAGCCTGCGCGAGATCCTCAACTACGGCCACACCTATGGTCACGCGGTTGAACATTACGAGGACTACCGATGGCGCCACGGCCAGGCGGTCGCCGTCGGCATGATCTTCGAGGCGGAGCTGGCCAAGGCAGCTGGGCTGCTGGAGGAGGCAGACGTTCGGCGTCACCGCGACATCCTTAGTTCCGTAGGTTTGGCGACCAACTACAACGGCGCCGAGCTCGACGAGCTTCTGGCTGCGATGGGGCGCGACAAGAAGAACAAGGGCGGCAAGATCCGCTTCGTCGTGCTCGAAGAGATCGGCAAGCCCACCCGTCTGGAAGGCCCCAGCGAAGATCTGCTGCGCGCGGCGTATGCCGCTAGCGTGGAGGCCTAAAGACCCAAAGACTGGAGACAGCGATGAATGCAGAGGAAACCAACGCGCCGAAGGTGTGCGTCATCAACGGGCCGAACCTTAACCGCCTGGGCAAGCGCCAGCCGGAGGTGTACGGCAGCACCACACTGGCCGATGTGGAGGATCTGCTGGCCCGCGAAGCCACCGCGCTGGGCATCGCGGTCGACTTCTTCCAGTCCAATCACGAAGGCGAGCTGCTGGATCGCATCCACCGCGCCGCCGACGAGGGCAACGCGGTGATCATCAACCCGGGTGGATTCACCCACACCTCCGTTGCGCTGCGCGACGCGCTGGCGGAAATCGCCGACGGCGCCGGCTTCGTGGAGGTGCACATTTCCAACGTCCATGCGCGCGAAGAATTCCGCCACCGCAGCTACCTCAGCCCCCTGGCCAGCGGCGTGATCGCCGGAATGGGTATCTACGGCTACGTCGCCGCCCTGCGCTATTTCGCCCAATAACTCCCCCCGCACAGCCCCTGCGTAACGCTACATCTTTAAGGAGAGTTGATGTCTAAAAAATTTTTTGACGCCTACCGCACCCGCCGCGCCAAGGCCACAGGTCTAGTCAAAGACTCAGATCACGCGGGGTTGCTGATTAGCGACTTGAAGAACGTCCGATACCTCACCGGCTTCTCCGGCTCCAACGGGCTGTTAGTCATCCGCGAAGACGGCCAGCACCTGTTGCTGACGGATGGGCGCTACGACACACAGGTGCGCATCGAGACCGGAGAGCCGGAGGAGGTGCGCATCGAGATCGGCCGCAAGCTGTTCGACCGCGCAGCCGAGTTTGCCAAGGAGGCGGGGGAGTCCTTCGCAGTTGAGCCCAGCCTCGACTACGGCCAGGCCCAGGCACTGGGCAACCCGCCGGTGCTGGGATCCGTGGTCGAAGGGCTGCGTCTGGTGAAGGACGAGCTGGAAATCGCTGCGCTGGCCGAGGCCGGCGAGCTAGCCGATAGCGTGTGGCGCTCCTTCATCGAGGACGGCGGCATTCGCGAAGGCATCACCGAGATCCAGGCAGCGGCGGAGCTGGAGTTCCAGCTGCGCACCGCAGGCGCGGACGGCCTGAGCTTCGACACGATCCTGGCCAGCGGCGTGAACGCTGCAAAGCCCCACGCAGGGGTATCGCGGGAGAAGATCGTGCCGGGGCTGGTCACTGTGGACTTTGGGGTGTACCTCGATGGATACGCCTCCGATCAGACCCGCACGGTCTGCGTGGGCGAGCCCGACGAGCTGGCCCGCGAACTCTACGACGTGGTGTACCGTTCGCAGAAGGCAGGCGAGGCCATTCTGGCCCCGAGTGTAGAGCTGCGAAACGTGGATGCCGCCTGCCGCGACGTGATCGCCGAGGCCGGTTACGGGGAGTTCTTTGTACACTCCACCGGGCACGGCGTGGGTCTCGACGTGCATGAGGCCCCGCGGGCAGCGGCGGGCGTCAATCCCGAAGAAAAGCTGGTGGAAGGCATGACCGTGACGGTCGAGCCCGGCATTTACATACCCGGCACGACGGGCCTGCGCATTGAGAACACGTACGTGATCACCGCCGACGGGGCTAAGAGCTTCAATGCCTCGCCGACGGAACTCATCGTCGTTTAGGCGTGGGCAGCTGCTAGACTGAAGCAGCAAAAAATTTTCTTTGAACCCTATATCCCAATACAAGGAGACCATTCGTGGCAACCACCGCTGACTTCAAGAACGGCCTTGTCCTCAAGGTTGACGGCAAGCTGCAGCAGATCGTCGAATTCCAGCACGTAAAGCCGGGCAAGGGCCCCGCATTCGTGCGCACGAAGCTCAAGGATGTCGTCTCCGGCAAGACTGTTGACAAGACCTGGAACGCAGGCGTCAAGGTGGAGACCGCTACCGTCGACCGTCGCGACATGACCTACCTGTACAACGACGGCACCAGCTTCGTTCTGATGGACGAGAAGACCTACGACCAGGTCGAGCTGGCCCCGCACCTGATGGGCGATGGCGCCAAGTTCCTGCTGGAGAACACCAGCGTGCAGGTTTCCTTCCACGAGGGCGAGCCGCTGTTCGCCGAGCTGCCCGTCGCCGTCGAACTGAAGGTTGAGCAGACCGATCCGGGCCTGCAGGGTGACCGCTCCACCGGTGGTACCAAGCCCGCAACCCTGGAGACCGGCGCAGAGATCCAGGTTCCGCTGTTCATCGAGACCGGCAACGTACTAAAGGTCGATACCCGTACCGGCGAGTACCTGTCCCGCGTCAGCAACTAATCCAGCGAACGTTTTTCACCCCATGACTGAAGAACACACAGCTGATAAGAGCGCCTTCAAGCGCCACGGTGCGCGCTACAAGGCACGTCGCCGCGCCGTTGACATCCTCTTCGAGGCCGAGTTTCGCGACATCGACCCGGTCGAGATCGTCGAGGAACGCATCACCCTGGCTAAGGACGCAGCCAACCAGGTCAAGCCCGTGCCGGAGTACACCCAGCAGATCGTGCCCGGCGTGGCGACGAACCTAGATGCGCTGGACGAGGCCATCGCGCTGCACCTGTCCAGCGAGTGGCGTCTGGATCGTCTCCCTGCCGTCGACCGTGCGGTGCTGCGCGTAGCGGCCTGGGAGCTGAAGTTCAACGACGATGTGGATGCCAAGGTAGCCGTCGTCGAAGGCGTTGAACTGGCCAGCGAATACTCGCACGACAAGGCGCCCAACTACATCCATGCGGTGTTGGACGGCATCAACAAGGATCTGCAGATACAGGCCGACCTGCAGTTGGCAGATGCGGCGGCTGCACAACGTGCGGCGGCCGCTGGCGCTGCAGGAGCTGCAGGCGCTGCAGGCGCTAGCGAAACACCAGTTCAGGACGATCTGGACGAGCTTCTCGGCGGAGTCATTAACGAGTCCGACGAAGCGTGATAAACTGCCAGTCGGACAATGTAGACATCCTTTAACGGACCGCACAGAGAGGCGGGAAAGGAGGTCACGATGAACCCGACGGCTGGGGAAGCTGGCGTCACCCTACTCGACGCAGATCAAGTTTCCCGTACTGTCGCGCGCATCGCGCACCAGATTATTGAAAAGACCGCGCTGGACGGACAGAACTCCCGGCGCGTAGTTCTACTCGGCATTCCATCGGGGGGAGTGCCACTCGCGGCGCGTCTCGCCGAGAAGATCAAGCATTTTACGGGGGTGGAGGTCTTCCAGGGCTCGCTGGATATCACGTTGCACCGTGATGATCTGCGCACCACGACCCACCGCGCCCTCAAACCCACCAAGGTTCCCGCAGAAGGAATCGACGGCACCACCGTCGTGCTGGTAGACGATGTCCTCTATAGCGGGCGTTCCATCCGCGCGGCTCTCGACGCACTCACCGACATCGGTCGCCCGGATTCCGTGCAGGTGGCGGTTCTGATCGACCGCGGCCACCGCAAGTTGCCTATCCGCGCCGATTACGTGGGCAAGAACATTCCCACCGCAGCGGACGAGGACGTAACGGTGAACCTCGTCGAATTGGATGACGTGGATAACGTGGTTCTGTACCGCCACGCGGCCACCGGGGAAGGGAGCAAGTAACCCATGAAGCACCTCATTAGCATTGCTGACCTCAGCAAGTCAGAGATTCTGGGGCTGATGGACGAGGCCGACCGCTTCGCCGAGGCTTTAGAGGGTCGCGAGATGAAGAAGCTGCCCACGCTGCGCGGTCGCACCGTCTTCACCATGTTTTATGAGAACTCTACCCGCACGCGATCCTCCTTCGAGACCGCGGGTAAGTGGATGAGCGCCGACGTCATCAACATCTCCGCCTCCAGCTCTTCGGTCAAGAAGGGCGAATCCCTCCGCGATACTGCCCTGACCCTGAAGTCGGTCGGCGCGGACGCGATCATCATGCGCCACCCGTCCTCCGGCGCAGCGCGTCAGGTCGCGGGGTGGCTGGGCGATACGGCCGTCATCAACGCTGGTGACGGTTCGAACCAGCACCCCACCCAAGCTCTTTTGGACGCCACCACGATGCGCAACCGCATTGGGGACATTAGCGGCAAGAAGGTCGTTATTGTCGGCGATATCCTGCATTCCCGCGTGGCGCGTTCGAACGCCCAACTGCTCACGACTCTGGGAGCGGAAGTGGTGTTTGTGGCGCCTCCGACGCTGGTGCCTTTGGGCATCGAGCACTGGGGCAACTGCTCTGGAAACAGCGCTGGCAATGGCGGGGGCAAGGACAGCGTCCGAGTCAGCTACGACTTCGACAGCGAGATCGCAGACGCGGATGTCGTGATGATGCTGCGCGTGCAGGCCGAGCGTATGAACGGCGGCTTCTTCCCCTCGCACCGCGAATACGCCACCCGCTATGGCCTGTCTAAGGCTCGCGCAGAGCGGATGAAGGAGGGCGCGATCATCATGCACCCAGGCCCGATGCTGCGGGGTATGGAGATCAATTACGACGTGGCAGACGCACCGCAGACCGTGGTTCTGAACCAGGTCACCGCAGGCGTGCACGTGCGCATGGCGGTGCTGTTTAGTCTGCTGGTTGGGGAAGAGGGTTAGAGGCGCACGATGGTCACAATCCCCACAAAGGCACAGACAAACACCAAAACGAGCGACAAAGGGACTTCCACCATGACTTCCGATTACCCGGCCACCGGCGAGCTGGCCAGCCACCCCACCGGCGCCGATAATGCAGTTCTGCTGCGTGGCGTGCTGATCTACGGCGAGGGCGACAAGCAGGACGTGCTGGTGCAGGACGGCGTGATTGCAGAGATAGGCAGCGACCTGTCGGCCAAGGCACCGGAAGGAGCAGAGGTGCTGGATCTGGACGGCCAGGTGCTGCTGCCGGGCCTGGTGGATATGCACGTACACCTGCGCGAACCGGGGCGGGAGGATACCGAGACCATCGCCACCGGATCCGCCGCGGCCGCCCAGGGTGGGTTCACGGCGGTGTTCACCATGGCGAACACCGCACCGGTCACCGACAACCCCGCTATTGCCGAGATGGTTTGGTACAAGGGTCAGAACACGAACCTGTGTGACGTGCACCCGGTCGGTTCTATCTCCAAGGGTTTGGAGGGCAAAGAGCTCACGGAGTTCGGCATGATGGCCGATTCCGATGCGAGGGTGCGCATGTTCTCAGACGACGGCAAGTGCGTCGACGATCCGCGCCTCATGCGCCGCGCAATCGAATACTCCAAGGGTATGGACGTACTGCTGGCCCAGCACTGCGAGGAGCCACGCCTGACGATCGGCGCCGTAGCACACGAGGGCGAGACCGCCGCTCGCCTCGGTCTGGGTGGCTGGCCGCGCGTCGCCGAGGAATCCATCGTCGCCCGAGACGCGATCATGGCCCGCGACTACGGCGGCCGCCTGCACATCTGCCACGCCTCTACAGATGGCACCGTTGACCTGCTGCGCTGGGCAAAGGCACAGGATATTCCGCTGACTGCGGAGGTCACCCCGCACCACCTGCTGCTCACAGACGAAAGGCTGGAAACCTACGACGGCGTGAACCGCGTGAACCCGCCGCTGCGCGAACAGCGCGATGTGGAGGCGCTGCGCGCCGCCCTGATCGACGGCACGGTCGACTGCGTGGCCACCGACCACGCTCCGCACGGTTCCGAGGACAAGTGCTGCGAGTTCGACCAGGCGCGCCCCGGCATGTTGGGCATCGAGACTTCGCTGGCGCTTATCGCCAAGATCTTCGTCATCGACGGCGATCAGGACTGGCGTTTCGTGGCCAAGGTCATGTCCGAACGTCCCGCCGAGATCACCAAGCTGCCCGGTCATGGCCGCCCGATCGCGGTCGGGGAGCCTGCGAACCTGTGTGCCGTGGATGTGAACCAGTCCTGGGTGGCTCGCGGCCAAGACATGGCTTCCAAGGCCAACAACACCCCATATGAGGGCATGGATATGCCGGTCAAGGTCAGCACCACGCTGTTGCGAGGCAAGGTGACCTGTAGGAACGGCTCATCAGTGTAGAAAGAACCCACGAGTGGGCGTCACTAAGAAGAACCGAACACAACAGTCCAACAGTTAAGGAAAGAGACACAATGAGCTACACCCCAGCAGCACTGGTTCTGGCCGATGGGAAGATCTTCCGCGGCAGGGCATTCGGCGCGACGGGTCGCACCCTCGGCGAGGCCGTGTTCACGACGGCCATGACCGGCTACCAGGAGACCATGACGGACCCCTCGTACCACCGCCAGATTGTCGTGGCGACCGCCCCACACATCGGCAATACGGGCTGGAACGACGAGGATTCCGAATCCCGCGGCGACAACATCTGGGTGGCCGGGCTGGTTATCCGCGACCTGTCCCGCTCCGTGAGCAACTGGCGGGCCAAGCGCAGCCTGCCGGAGGAGATGATTGCCCAGGACATCATCGGCATCCAGGGTGTGGATACCCGCGCGATTGTCCGCCACCTGCGCGACAAGGGCTCGGTTGCTGCAGGCATCTTTAGTGGTGACGCCCTAAGTTCCGACGACGACATGATCAGCCAGGTTCAGGCTCAACCGTCGATGGCCGGCGCGGACCTGTCTGGCGACGTCAGCACCGACGAGCTTTACATTGTGGAAGCAGACGGCGAGCGCAAGCACACCATCATCGCCTACGACATGGGCATCAAGACCAACACCCCTCGCGAGTTCGCCAAGCGCGGCGTGCGCAGCGTGGTGGTTCCGTCGACCACCAGCTTCGAAGAGGTACAGCAGCTGATGGGGGAGTACGACGCGACCGGCGTGTTCATCTCCAACGGCCCGGGCGACCCCGCGACGGCCGACGCGACGGTGGACGAGTTGAAGAAGATCCTGGGAGCCAAGATCCCGTTCTTCGGCATCTGCTTCGGCAACCAGCTGCTGGGGCGTGCGCTGGGGATGGAAACCTACAAGCTCAAGTTCGGCCACCGCGGCACCAACGTACCGGTGCTGGATCACCAGACCGGCAAGATCGACATCACGGCGCAGAACCACGGCTTCGCATTGAAGGGCAAGCCACTGGAGAAGTTCGATACCCCGTTCGGCGAAGCGCAGGTGACCCACACTTGCCTCAACGACGATGTGGTCGAGGGCGTGGCACTGGTGGACGGCAGCGCGTTTTCCGTCCAATACCACCCGGAATCCGCAGCTGGTCCTCACGACGCGAACCCACTGTTCGATAAGTTCCTGGAGAACTTGGAAAAGAACAGCTAGCAGCCAACAGCCAACACAGATCTTTAACGAAGAAGATTCAGCAACAGGGATAGTAGGGAAAACACCAATGCCACGTCGCGAAGACATTAACCACGTACTCGTCATCGGCTCCGGCCCGATCGTTATCGGCCAGGCCTGTGAGTTCGACTACTCCGGCACCCAGGCCTGCCGCGTGTTGAAGGAAGAGGGGCTGCGCGTCACCCTGATCAACTCGAACCCGGCGACGATCATGACCGACCCGGAGTTCGCCGATCACACCTACATTGAGCCGATCTCCCCGAAGTACATCGAGAAGATCTTCCAGGAAGAGCAGGAGGCCGGCCACAAGGTCGACGCTGTGCTGGCGACCCTCGGGGGCCAGACCGCACTGAACGCCGCGATCCAGCTGGATCGCCTGGGCATTCTGGATAAGTACGGCGTTGAGCTGATCGGCGCAGACATCGAAGCGATTGAGCGCGGCGAGGATCGCCAGAAGTTCAAGGACATCGTTGCGAAGATCGGCGGCGATTCCGCCCGTTCGCGCGTGTGCCACAACATGGAGGAGGTCCACGAGACTGTTGCAGAGCTGGGCCTGCCGGTCGTCGTTCGCCCATCGTTCACCATGGGTGGCCTGGGATCGGGTCTGGCCTTTAACGAAAAGGATCTGGAGCGCATCGCCGGTGGCGGTCTGGCGGCGTCGCCCGAAGCCAACGTACTGATCGAGGAGTCCATCCTCGGCTGGAAGGAGTTCGAGCTGGAGCTCATGCGCGACGGCAAGGACAACGTCGTGGTCGTCTGCTCCATCGAAAACGTAGACGCCCTTGGCGTGCACACCGGCGACTCCATGACCGTTGCTCCCAGCATGACGCTGACCGACCGCGAGTTCCAGGT
The DNA here is from genome assembly GCF_000738265.1 of Corynebacterium jeikeium. GTDB lineage: Bacteria > Actinomycetota > Actinomycetes > Mycobacteriales > Mycobacteriaceae > Corynebacterium > Corynebacterium macclintockiae. The sequence goes on along the minus strand of NZ_JFCQ01000029.1, from coordinate 165,681 downwards.
GATGCGCGACCAGGGCATCGCCATCCTGCGTGAGGTCGGCGTGGACACCGGCGGCTGCAACATCCAGTTCGCCGTGAACCCGAAGGACGGGCGCATCATCACCATTGAGATGAACCCGCGCGTGTCCCGTTCTTCCGCACTGGCTTCCAAGGCCACCGGCTTCCCGATCGCAAAGCTGGCCGCGAAGCTGGCCATCGGCTACACCCTGGACGAGGTCCGCAACGACATCACCGAGGTCACCCCGGCTGCCTTCGAGCCGACCCTTGACTACGTTATCGTCAAGGCTCCGCGCTTCGCCTTCGAGAAGTTCCCCGGCGCCGACGACACCCTGACCACCACCATGAAGTCCGTGGGCGAGGCCATGGCCATCGGCCGCAACTACATCACCGGCCTGAATAAGGTCATGCGTTCCCTGGAGACCAAGCAGGCGGGCTTCTGGACCATCCCGGACGAGGCTTTCGCCGGCGAGCGCGCCACCGACAAGCAGGCCGTCCTGGAGGATCTGAAGCGCCCGACCGAGGGGCGCATGTACGACGTGGAGCTCGCTCTGCGCCTGGGCGCCACCGTCGAGGAGGTCTACGCTGCCTCCGGCATCGACCCCTGGTTCCTGCACGAACTCGCCGGTCTGGTCGAGTTCCGCCAGCGCCTTATCGACGCCCCAGTCTTGGACGTCGACCTTCTCCGCGAAGCGAAGTACATGGGTCTGTCGGATAAGCAGATTGCAGCACTGCGCCCGGAGCTGGCAGGGGAGGACGGCGTTCGCGCCCTCCGTTGGGCACAGGGCATCCGCCCGGTGTTCAAGACCGTCGATACCTGCGCCGCCGAGTTCGAGGCGAAGACCCCCTACCACTACAGCTCCTATGAGCTGGACCCGGCCGCCGAGTCCGAGGTTGCACCGCAGCCGGACAAGAAGAAGGTTCTTATCCTGGGCTCCGGCCCGAACCGCATCGGCCAGGGCATCGAGTTCGACTACTCCTGTGTGCATGCAGCCCTGGAACTGTCCCGTGTGGGCTACGAGACCGTGATGATCAACTGCAACCCAGAGACGGTCTCTACCGACTACGACACGGCCGACCGCCTGTACTTCGAGCCGCTGACCTTCGAGGACGTCATGGAGGTTTACCACGCCGAGGCCGAGTCCGGGGAGATCGCTGGCGTAATCGTGCAGCTGGGTGGCCAGACGCCACTGGGTTTGGCACAGCGCCTGGCAGACGCTGGCGTGCCGGTCGTGGGTACCTCCCCGGAGGCCATCAACCTGGCCGAAGACCGTGGCGAGTTCGGCAAGGTTCTGGAAAAGGCTGCCCTGCCTGCGCCGGAGTTCGGCACCGCCACCAGCGTTGAGGAGGCCCACGATGTGGCAGCCCGCATTGGCTTCCCGGTACTGGTTCGCCCTTCCTACGTTCTGGGTGGTCGAGGTATGGAAATCGTTTACGACGACGAAAGCCTGACCGACTACATCCAGCGCGCGACCGAGATCACCGACGACCACCCGGTATTGGTTGACCGCTTCCTGGATTCCGCCATCGAGATCGACGTCGACGCGCTGTGCGATGGCGAGAGCGTGTACCTGGCGGGCGTGATGGAGCACATCGAGGAGGCCGGCATCCACTCCGGTGACTCCGCTTGTGCCATCCCGCCGATGACGCTGGGCTCCGAGGACATCGAGAAGGTGCGCAAGGCAACGGCAGCACTGGCCCACGGTATTGGTGTAAAGGGTCTGATGAACGTCCAGTTCGCTCTGAAGGACGACATCCTGTACGTCATCGAGGCCAACCCCCGCGCCTCCCGTACCGTTCCCTTCGTATCCAAGGCCACGGGCGTGCAGCTGTCCAAGGCAGCGGCCCGGATCATGCTGGGCACGAAGATCTCCGACCTGATCGAGGAAGGCGTGCTGCCGCACGACCGCGACGGTGGATCCCTGCCGCAGGGCCACCCGATCGCCGTGAAGGAAGCCGTGATGCCTTTTAACCGCTTCCGCAGCCCGGAGGGCCACGTGCTGGATTCCCTGCTGAGCCCAGAGATGAAGTCCACCGGCGAGGTCATGGGCCTGGACGACGACTTCGGTACCGCCTTCGCCAAGTCCCAGGAGGCCACCGGCGACCTGCCGACCGAGGGCACCGTCTTTGTCTCTGTGGCGAACCGCGACAAGCGGACCTTGATCCTGCCGATCCAGCGACTGTACTCCCTGGGCTTTAAGATCCTGGCCACCCAGGGCACCGCAGCCATGCTGCGTCGCAACGGCGTGGAGTGCGAGGTTGTGGCGAAGATCTCCGACGAGCGTCGCGCCGCCGCTGACAACACCCCGCTGGTCGATGCCGATGGCAACCCGCTGCGCACCGTGGGCGATTGGATCAAGGACGGCGACGTTGACCTGATTCTGAACACGCCAGCCGGCTCCGCCGGGGCGCGTCACGATGGCTACGACATCCGCTCTGCCGCCGTCAACATGGGCGTGCCGTGCGTCACCACAGTTCAGGGCGCCGTTGCCGCGGTGCAGGGCATCGAGGCGCTGCAGGGCGCAGAGCCCACCGTGCGCCCGATCCAGGAGGTTGATCACTCGTGACCGCAAGTTCGGGCGAGCGTCTGACCTTCGGCGAGCGTTTCCTCGAGCGTGCCGAGAACTTCGGCCAACTCTGCGTGGGAATGGATCCGCACCTCAGCATCCTGGAGGCCTGGGGCCTGCCAGCGAATGTCGAGGGCGTGGAGGCCTTCAGCAAGATCTGTGTGGAGGCTTTTGCGGACGTCGCCTGTGTAGTCAAGCCCCAGGTGGCTTTCTATGAGCAGTTCGGTTCTGCAGGTCTTGCTGTACTGGAGCAGTCTATCGCCGAGCTGCGTCGCGCTGGCGTGTTAGTGGTAGCCGACGCGAAACGCGGCGACATTGGCTCCACCATGGCGGGTTACGCTCGCGCGTGGCTGGATCCGGACTCGCCGCTGAGCAGTGACGCTGTGACGGTCTCCCCGTGGCTGGGCTTCGATTCCCTGCGTCCAGTAATCGAACTGGGTGAACAGCACGGCAAGGGAGTGATCGTGCTGGCGGCAACCTCCAACCCGGAGGCCGTTGAGCTGCAGCGTTCTCTGTTCCATGGCTCCGAGGCCAACCTGGCACAGCACATCGTCGACCGGGTGGCGGAGGAAAACTCTGTTCACGGTGAGGCCGGCAACCTCGGAGTGGTCGTTGGTGCCACGCTAGCCCAACCGCCCCGCCTGGATAGGGTAGGCGGGATGGTGCTGATGCCGGGCGTCGGTGCGCAGGGGGGCACCATGGAGGATGTGCGGCGTATCGCTGGAGGAAAGCAGACAGCGCGCCTGGTATCGCCCAATGTTTCCCGTGGGGTACTCAAGGCAGGGCCAGACGTCGCCGCCCTCCGCGCGGCGGTAGTTGAGCACGCCGCTACCTTGCGCCTCTAGAGGCCATAAGCTGGGTCTTTTGCTGGTTTATCAGCCTAGAGGTGATACACTGATGGGCGTTGTTTCGAGCCTGCCGTTGCGGCGCCCTGTCTGCGCTTATCGCAGTCCACGAGGTCGTGTACAGTAGTCAGGAACATAGGCTCGGTGTGTCAGGTTGGCATATTAGACCGAGACAATTTAATATCCAGCGGTGCTTGGCGTACCCTTTCGGACCCACAGCATGCTGGTTTTTGACCAGATAATTTTCATTTTTTTACGAGCATTACATACGGAGGCACCCGTGGCACTTCCCCAGTTGACCGATGAGCAGCGAGCAGAAGCGCTGAAGAAGGCAGCAGAGGCACGCAAGGCACGCGCAGAACTGCGCGAGAAGCTGAAGCGTGGCGGCACCGACCTGAAGCAGGTCCTGAAGGACGCTGAGACCGACGAGACCCTGGGCAAGATGAAGGTCTCTGCTCTGCTGGTTTCCCTGCCGAAGGTTGGCAAGGTTAAGGCCAAGGAGATCATGGAGCAGCTGGAGATCGCAGAGACCCGTCGCATCCGCGGCCTGGGTGACCGTCAGCGTCGCGCTCTGCTGGAGCACTTCGGCTTCGAGGCATAGCTTTGAGCCAGGACCTGAATAGCGGACGGATCGTCGTACTTGCAGGTCCGTCGGCGGTGGGGAAGTCCACCGTCGTGCGTCGGCTACGCAGTGATGTTCCCGATCTGTTCTTCAGTGTGTCTATGACGACTCGCGATCCCCGGCCAGGGGAGGTAGACGGTGAGGACTACATCTACGTCACCCGTGAGCAGTTCGAGCAGAACATCGCCGCCGGCAAAATGCTGGAATGGGCAGAGATTCACGGCGGACTGCAGCTCTCTGGCACGCCCCGTCAGCCCATCGAGGACGCTCTAGCGGAATCCCGCCCCGTACTGGTCGAGGTTGACCTGGAGGGCGCCCGCAACGTTAAAAAGCTGCTGCCGGAGGTGCAGACGGTTTTCCTGGCGCCACCATCCTGGGAGGCGCTGGTGGAACGACTGACTGGCCGTGGCACGGAAACCGAGGAAGTTATCCAGCGCCGTCTGCAGACAGCAAAGGTGGAGATGGCTTCGCAGTCGGAGTTCGACCATGTGGTGGTCAACGACGACGTGAACCAGGCCGTCGCCGCCATCAGTAGCCTCCTTAAGCCAGAGAACTAACCCGCATAATCAAACAACCCACCAAAGAAGGTGCATACCGTGGAAAATCAGGACGTGAATGCGAACGAGACCGTATTCGATCCTCCTGTGGGCATCACCAATCCACCCATCGACGAGCTGCTGACGAAGGTCTCCTCTAAGTACGCCTTGGTCATCTTCGCAGCTAAGCGTGCTCGCCAGATCAACGACTACTTCCAGACTGTCGATGAGGGCGTGTTCGAGTTCGTTGGTCCCCTGGTTACTCCGGACGTTCACGAGAAGCCCCTGTCTATCGCCCTGCGCGAGATCAATCGGGATCTGTTGGAACACACCGAGGGTTAAACCAGCTAGGCTGAGTCGTTGTGAACGTTGCATCAGCTGAAGAAAGCACACAGCCGCTCCGCGTCGTTATCGGCGTAGGGGGCGGCATTGCTGCATATAAGGCCGCTCACCTGGTCCGCTACTTCACCGAGCAGGGCCACCAGGTGCGCGTTATTCCCACTCGCTCGGCGCTGAACTTCGTCGGTGCTGCGACCTTTGAGGCTCTATCGGGTCAACCTGTCGCCACCGAGGTTTTTGACGCCGTCGACGAGGTCCAGCACGTACGCCTTGGCCAAGAGGCAGACTTGATCGTCGTAGCGCCCGCCACTGCTGACCTCATGGCGCGTATCGCGCACGGGCGTGCGGATGACCTGCTTACCGCTAGCTGTCTAGTCGCCACATGTCCGGTGGTGCTCGCGCCCGCTATGCACACTGAGATGTGGGAGAATCCCGCCACCGTAGATAACGTCGCCACGTTGCGTCGGCACGGGATCACCGTCCTGGAACCCGCCCATGGCCGCCTGACCGGAACGGATAGCGGTCCAGGAAGGCTGCCAGAGCCAGAGCAGATCGGCCAGTTGGCGCTCACCGTGTTGGGAGATCGTACTGCGTTCAGCCGCGACCTGGAGGGCAAGCGGGTGGTCATCAGCGCCGGTGGCACCCACGAGCCGTTGGATCCGGTGCGTTACCTCGGTAATGCCTCTAGTGGACGCCAGGGCTACGCGCTGGCGGAGGTGGCAGCGCAGCGCGGCGCTCGCGTCACCCTTGTCGCGGGGGTGACGGAGAACCTGCCTACCCCTTGCGGGGCGGAGGTCGTGCGGGTGAAGACCGCCCGCCAAATGCAAGCCGCGGTCATGGAACACGCGCGCACTGCGGATGTAGTTGTCATGGCCGCCGCGGTGGCCGACTATCGCCCTGCAGAGGTCGCCGAGTCGAAGATGAAGAAGGGTTCCGACGCGGACCTGACGACAGTTCATCTGACCGAGAACCCAGACATCCTTGCCGGCGTGGTGGAGGCCCGTAGCCGGGGAGACGTGGCGTCCACAACAAAGATCGTGGGTTTTGCCGCGGAGACAGGCGATGCGGATAGCACACCGCTGGATTTTGCCCGCAAGAAACTTGAGAAGAAGGGCTGTGACCTGCTCATGTGCAACGCGGTGGGCGAGGGCAAGGTATTCGGGCAACCCGATAGCGCGGGGTGGATCTTGCGCCCGGGCGGCGAGGTGATCGAGGTTCCCCAGGGGCCCAAGACGAGGGTCGCTGCCGCCATCTGGAAGGCCGTGTGCGAGACTAACTAGACCGGCTACGTGACAAATACAGACAGCTTGGTCTAGTATGTGTCCATTAAATAAAAACGGCAACCGCCGTCAAGACCACACAAAAGGAAAAATCCACGTGTCTTTGCGCCTATTTAGCAGCGAATCCGTCACCGAAGGGCACCCCGACAAGATCTGCGACGCGATCTCCGACAAGATCCTCGACGCACTTCTAGCCAAAGACCCCGAGGCGCGCGTGGCGGTAGAGACCGTCGTCACCACCGGCCTGGTGCACGTCGTCGGCGAGATCCGCACCACCACCTACGTGGAGATCCCCGCGCTGGTGCGCAAGACGCTGCTGGAGATCGGTTTCAACAGCTCCGACATGGGCTTCGACGGCTCCACCTGTGGTGTCAGCGTGGCCATCGGCGAGCAGTCGCAGGAAATCGCTCAGGGCGTGGATACCGCCCTGGAACACCGCTCCCACGATGCGGAGGGCGGCACCGAGCTGGACGAGATCGACCGCCTGGGCGCCGGCGACCAAGGCCTGATGTTCGGCTACGCTACCAACGAGACCCCGGAGTACATGCCGCTGCCCATCGCCCTGGCCCACCGCCTGTCGCGTCGCCTCACCGAGGTGCGCAAGAAGGGAATCGTTCCCCACCTGCGCCCCGATGGCAAGACCCAGGTGACCTTCGCCTATGACGCGGAAGGCACCCCGGTGCGCCTGGATACCGTCGTCGTCTCCACCCAGCACGACGGCGGAATTGAGCAAGAGTGGCTGCACGAGCAGATCCGCACCCATGTTGTGCAGTACGTTCTGGACGAGGCGGGACTCAGCGGCAACCTGGCCGACACCGACTACACGCTGCTGGTCAACCCCTCCGGTTCCTTCGTGCTGGGCGGTCCGATGGGGGACGCGGGCCTGACCGGACGCAAGATCATCGTCGACACCTACGGCGGGATGGCTCGCCACGGCGGTGGTGCATTCTCCGGCAAGGACCCGAGCAAGGTCGACCGCTCCGCCGCCTACGCCATGCGCTGGGTAGCCAAGAACATCGTCGCCGCGGGCCTGGCCGACCGCGCCGAGGTGCAGGTCGCTTACGCCATCGGCCGCGCCACCCCGGTTGGCCTGTACGTTGAAACCTTCGGCACGGAAAAGGCCCCGGTGGAGGACATCCAGGCCGCCGTACTCGAAGTATTCGACCTACGCCCCGCCGCGATCCTGCAGGAACTCGACCTGAAGCGCCCGATCTACGCCCAGACCAGCGCTTACGGCCACTTTGGCCGTACCGACCTGGATCTGCCGTGGGAGCGCACCGATCGGGTAGAGGCACTGCAGAAGGCCATCGCAGCGAAATAACGCCCGCCGTGAAAGGGGTATAAAGGCACTGTGGAACAGCCCGTCGCTCGCGTCTTGCCGCTGCTGGGCGTGCCGCACCTCGACCGGCTCTTCGACTACGCCGTCCCCGAGGACATGGACGCCCACGCCCAGCCGGGTGTGCGCGTCCGCGTTCGTTTTTCCGGCCGACTGGTCGATGCCTTCCTCATCGAACGTCGTCGACGCAGTGACCATCCCGGTCAGCTGCGCCCGCTAGAACGCGTGATCAGCCCTATCCGCGTGCTGCCGAAACCACTGTGGGAGCTCGTCAATACCCTGGCCGATCGCTACGCCGGGGTGCGCTCCGACATTCTGCGTTCGGTTGTGCCTTCGCGCCACGCCTCGGCCGAAGCCTCCGGGCTATTCGCGGACGGTGCGGCTTGGGAGGATCTGGGTGCCAAGCTGCAGTCCGTCGAAGAGGCCGCCACGCAGTCCTACGCGGCAGCCGAGACCGCCCTTGCCCCCTATACGCACGGAACGGCGTTTCTATCCGCGCTCGTCGCGGGAAAGCCTGCTCGTTCTTGCCTGTTGACGCCCCCAGGCAGCGACATCCCCACGCTCATCGCGGCCGTGGCAGCCGCCGTGGCCTGGAATACGGACGGCAGTGTGCTGGTGGTAGCGCCCAACCAGCGCCTGGTAGATCGCCTGGTAGCAGGCCTGAAAGAGCATATGAACCCGGCACAGGTGCTGGAGATGACGGCGTCCATAGGCCCGAACGCCCGGTACCGCCGGTACCTTTCGGTGCTGGCCGGGCAGGCGCGCGTGGTGGTGGGTACGCGCTCGGCGGCGCTGCTGCCAATGGTGAAACCACGGCTGATGGTGCTGGTGGGGGAGTCCGACGACAACCTGGTGGATCCGCGCGCGCCTTATATCCATGCGCGGGAAGCCCTAGCGCTGCACGCCGAACACTCCGGTTCGGGACTGCTGATTGCCGGGGTGCATCGCTCGGCAGAGGTGCAGCAGTGGGTGGATAGGAAGCTGGTGTACCCGCTGGCGCCGCTGCCGGAGGTACTGCGGGAGGCCATGCCGTGGATCCGCGGGCTGGGGGAGACCGACGGGGCAACCGAGAGGGAGCTGCATGCCCCGGGCGCGCGGATTCCCTCCATGGCCTTCGAGGCGATCCGCGAGTGCATGGAGCGCAACGTGCCCGCACTGGTGCAGGTACCCCGGCGGGGATACGCCCCGGCGTTGAGCTGCGCGAAATGCCGTGCCCCGGCGAGGTGCCGGCACTGCAACGGCCCCCTGGAGCTGCCTACGAGTGCCGAGGCCGCGCCGCCGAGGTGCCGGTGGTGTGGGCAGACCGCAGGGCTATTTACATGCTCCAGCTGCGGTAACCATAGCGTGCGCCTGGCGGTGGTCGGCCACGACAGGACAGTGGAGGAGCTGGGGCGAGCATTCCCCGGCATCCCGATCATCGCCAGCGGCGGCAAGAACGTGGTCGATCAGGTGAGGCTGCGCAAGAGCATAGTCGTTGCCACCCCCGGCGCCGAGCCGACGGTGGACGGCGGGCTGTACGGTTCGGCGGTTCTGGTGGATCCTTGGATCCTGCTTGGAAGGCAAGATCTGCGGGCGGCGGAAACTGCGCTACGCCATTGGATGGAGGCGGCCGCGCTGGTGGCTCCGCGCACCGAAGGCGGAAAGGTCATCTTCGCCGGGGCTGCGAACCTACCCACGGCCCAGCAGCTCATTCGGTGGGATCCGGTGGGTTCCGCCCGAGCGGAGTTGGCCCACCGCGCCGAAGCGGCCTTCCCGCCGGCCTATAGTGTGGCCGCGATCGACGGCACCGTCGCCTCCATCGAGAACCTGGAGGCCGGATGGGAGCTGCCGGAAGGCGCCGAGACTCTGGGTCCAGTGGAATTGCCCCAGGGAGTGCGGCTGCCCGCAGGCATCGATAGCCACGATCCCCAAGCCCGACAGTCCGCACGGCGCCTGCTGGTGCGGGTACCGGCCGAGCATCAAGCAGAACTGGGGCAGGCGCTGCGCCGGGCACAGTCCGTGCGCACGATTCACCGCAGCGGTCGTGGACCCCAGCCGGACGCGTTACGCGTTGTCATGGATCCCGTGCGTATCGGTTAGGGTGGATAACCATGACCGTGCTAAACATGCGCTACTTCGGGGATCCGGTACTTAAGACCGTTGCAGATCCTATGAAACAAGAACAGATCCAGGACGCGAGCACCCGACGGCTCGTGGAAGACATGCTGGAAACCATGGATCACTACGGCGGGGTGGGACTGGCCGCCAACCAGATTGGCATCACTCGTCGCATTTTCGTCTACGACTGTGACGGGGATCGTGGGCACATCATCAACCCCACCTGGGAGGCCGTGGGGGAGGAAACCGAAACCGGTGGTGAAGGCTGCCTTTCCATCCCGGACGTCCACGGGGATGTCACCCGCGCACTGCGCGTGCGCCTGCGCGGCACCACCGTGGATGGGGAAGAAGTCGACCGCGAGGTCACTGACCTGATGGCTCGCTGCGTGCAGCACGAAACGGATCACCTGGACGGAGTGCTTTTCATTGAGCACCTGTCCACCGAACAGCGCCGAGAGGCAATGCGCCAGATCCGCGAATCGGAGTGGTTCAAGCAGTGAAAGTCGTCTTCGCCGGAACCCCGGAACCCGCTGCCGTAGCCCTCGAGCACCTCATCGCCGACGAGCGCCTCGAGGTGGTCGCGGTGATCACTCAGCCGGACGCCAAGCGTGGCCGCGGCCGCACCCTGCACCCGTCCAAGGTCGCGGAAGTCGCGGAGAAGGCCGCCATCCCGACGTACAAATGGCCCAGCCTGAAGGGCGGCACCGAGTCCGGCGATGAGGCTAGGGCAGTGCTGTCCGAACTGGCCGCGGACGGAGTGCGCGCCTGCGCCGTCGTCGCCTACGGCAACCTGATCCCCGCCGACATCCTGGACGTTTTTGCACACGGCTGGGTCAATCTTCACTATTCACTGCTACCCCGGTGGCGCGGTGCCGCCCCGGTACAGGCCGCCCTGGCAGCGGGCGATGAGACCACCGGCGCTTCCATCTTCCGCATCGAGCAAGGCCTGGATACGGGCCCGGTCGCCGCACAGCTCACCCAGCCCATCGCCGTGGAGGATACCGCCGACGACCTGCTGGCTAGCCTGACGTATTCCGGCCGCGAACTGCTGGCCGATACCCTCGTCGCCATGGAGGCGGGCACGGTCGAACTGACCCCGCAGGACGAGGCAGAAGCCACCCACGCGCCGAAAATCCACTCCGCCGACGCGCAGATCGATTGGTCCCAGCCCGCCGAAGTCATCCAGCGAGTTGCCCGCGCGCACACCCCAGCTCCGGGCGCGTGGACCCTCTTGGACGGCCAGCGCTTCAAGATCGGCATGCTGTTGCCAGCCGACCCGAACGAGGTCACTGGATTGGGCGCTGGGGAAATGTGGGCGTCAACAAAAAAGGTATTCGTCGGCACCGGGACCGACGCGCTAGAGATCACCCGCATCCAACCTCCGGGCAAGAAGATGATGGAGGCCGCGGCGTGGGCACGTGGCCAACAAGAGCTGCTGGCCGGGAAGCCCGTGTTTAGCGCGCGGCAAGAGCCCGCACGGGAAAGCAACTAGGGAAAGTACGCAAGGATCATGGCAGGTTTTAGGTCTCGTTCCGAGTCGGCGCGCAGCGGCAACACACAGAAGGACAAGCCATCGCGCGCTACGGGCTACCAGCAACGTCGCCCCGCGCATAAGCAGCGCAAGAGCCGCTCCCAGGGATCGGGCGACAAGGTCCGGGACGTCGTCTTTGGGGTCCTGCGAGCGGTGACCGTCGACGATGCTTTCGGCAATCTTGCGCTGCCGAAGGCGCTGCGGGAAGCCGGAATCAAGGGTCGTGACGCCGCATTTGCGACCGAGCTGACCTATGGCACGCTGCGGGCACGTGGGCTGCTGGACGCGATCATCGCGGACGCGGCCGGGCGCGAGGTTCAGAAGATCGACTCGGTCGCTCTGGATGCTCTGCGCCTGGGCGCCTACCAGATCCTGCGCACGCGCGTGGAGAACCACGCCGCCGTGAATACCTCGGTGGAGCTGGTGAAGGCCTTTGGCGCGGGCCAGGCCTCTGGATTTGTCAACGGCGTGCTGCGCGCGCTGACGCGCAAGAAGCCAGAGCAGTGGGTCGAGCGCGTGGCTCCAGGAGATTCCCTGGGCGCACTGGCGCTGCGCAACGCGCACCCGGAATGGATCGCGGAGGTGTTCGCGGACGCGCTGGGCGTGGACCCGACGACGGACTCCGGTCGTGTGGAGCTGGAGCGTGCCCTGGCCGCCGACGATGCGCGCCCAATCGTGCACCTGGCCGCCCGCCCAGGACAGATCAGCGGCGAAGAGCTAGCACTGATCACCGGCGGCACGGAGGGCAAGTACTCTCCCTACGCCGTCTACCTGGACGACGGAGCACCTGGGGAAATCGCCCCGGTCCGCGAAGGCATGGCCAGCGTGCAAGACGAAGGCTCCCAGCTGATCGGCCTTGCTACCACCCGCGTGCCCGTGGCCGCTGACCTGCCTGCTCGCTGGTTGGACCTATGCGCAGGCCCGGGGGGAAAGACCGCCTTTATCGCATCGGTCGCTCTGTCGGAGCAGGCTACGGTCGACGCGATCGAGATCGCCGAGCACCGCGCCAAGCTCATCCAGCAGACCGTCCGCGACCTGCCTGTTAACGTGCACGTGGGTGACGGACGCAAGCTGGAAGCCATCTGCGAACTCGACGCCTCCAAGCAGGGCTTCGCACGCGTGCTTGTCGATGCACCATGTTCCGGTCTAGGCGCCCTCCGCCGCCGCCCCGAAGCCAGGTGGAACAAGGACCCCAAGGACATTGCCCCTCTGGTTACCCTGCAGCGCGAGCTGCTGACCTCCGCCCTGGCTGCAACCGCGCCCGGCGGCGTGGTGATCTACTCCACCTGCTCGCCACATCCGCAGGAGACCAGCGAGGTTGTCCGCTCCATCGCCGCCCGCACGGGTGCGGAGATCCTGGATGTCACCGAGTTTCTGCCCGAACTGGCCGATACAAATACCGACCGCACTGCGCCTTTCGTGCAGCTGTGGCCCCATATCCACGGCACGGACGCCATGTTCTTCGCCGCTCTGCGACCTGCCGCCAACTAACTTCACCAGAAAACTCTTCATAGAAAGGCCACAGACTATGTCCAATCCCCGCACCCCGCTGATCGCCCCGTCTATCCTTGCCGCCGACTTCGCCAACCTGGCCAGCGATGTCGCCCGCGTGCCCAACGCGGACTGGCTGCACATCGACGTGATGGACAACCATTTCGTCCCCAACCTCTCCTTCGGTCTGCCTGTGGCGAAGTCCCTGCTGTCGCACACGGATAAGCACCTGGACGTGCACCTGATGATCGAGAACCCGGAGAAGTGGGCAGAAGACTACGCCGACGATTTCCAGTCCGTGACCTTCCACCTGGAGGCCGTTGCGGATGTGGATGCGGCGATCGCGCTGGCCGATAAGCTGCGTGGCCACGGGACGATGGCAGGCATTTCTATCAAACCCAACACCCCGGTGGAGCCGTTGCTGGATCACCTGGATAAGTTCGACCTCGTGCTGGTCATGAGTGTGGAGCCCGGGTTTGGTGGCCAGAAGTTCATGCCTGAGGTCCTGGACAAGGTCCGCGCCCTGCGCAGCCGCATCGATGCCGACGGCCTGGAAACCCTCATCGAGATTGACGGCGGCATTGGGGCAGAGACCGCAGCCGAGTCCGCCGCCGCTGGCGTGGACGTGTTCGTCGCCGGTTCCAGCGTGTTCGGCAAGGACGACCCCGCCGCTGCGGTGGAGGCTATTCGCGCCAGCGCATCGTAGCCCGATGGATCTTTCGCTTTTTCATGACGCCCACCGCCTCGGCTGGCAGGCGGCCCAGCTAGCCAGCCCGAATCCGCCGGTCGGCGCCGTCATTGAGGATCCCGCCGGGGCAGTGGTAGGCCGCGGCTACACACAGCGCCCCGGCGGGGCGCACGCAGAGGTGATGGCACTGCAGCAGGCCGGGGATCGCGCACGCGGTGGGCGCGCGATCGTCACCCTGGAACCCTGCAATCACACCGGCCGCACCGGACCGTGCGCCGAAGCCCTCATCCGCGCCGGCATCCGGAGGGTGGACTTCCTCTTCGCCGACCCGAACCCCGTGGCCGAGGGCGGGGCGGCTACGCTCCGGGCGGCTGGCGTGGAGGTCATCGGCCCCTACTTACCGCACCCCACCGGCCGCAGCGTGCAGCTGCCTGCGTGGACAGAGATGTACAGCGTGGAACCGTGGCTGATTTCCATGGCCGAGCAGCGCCCGCACGTCGCGTTAAAGATCGCCTCGACCGTCGACGGACGAGTGGCGGCGGTGGACAAGACCAGCCAGTGGATCACCGGAGAGGAAGCGCGGATTGCCGCGCACCGGGATAGGACCCGCCGTGATGCGATCTTGGTCGGCACCGGAACGATCGCCGCCGATAATCCGCGGCTCACCGCCCGCGACGGCAACGGGGAACCCTTCGCCGAGGAGCTGCAGCCCCTGCGGGTCGTCATGGGCACCAGCGAAGTCCCCGCCGATGCGCGAGTGTTCTCCGCCCCTGGCGAGGGGCTGCATCTGCAGACCCGCGATGTACACGAGGTGCTGGACGAGTTGTGGAAGCGCGACGTGCGGACGCTGCTGGTCGAAGGTGGCTCCCGGGTGGCAGCGGCCTTTGTTAGCGCCGGCGTGGTGGACGAGGTGCAGTACTACGCGGCCCCGGCGGTGTTGGGGGCGGGGGTGGCGTCCATAAGAAACAGCGACGACAGCTTGGGCCAAACTATCGGCGACATCCGGCGCTTCGTACCGCGTGAGCTGGAGGTTTTCGGTTCTGATGTGCGCTGGACGATGACGGCACCGCAGCGCACCCCCTAAAGCTTGAGTTAACCCACAGTGGGCTAATGTGTATGTAATCACATACATAAAAGCTAAGGAGCGCGCATGTTCACCGGAATCATTGAAGAGGTCGGGCGCATCGCTGCGATCGAGGTGGCAGGGGACTCGCTGCGGATGCGCTTCACAGCACCGACAGTGCTGGGGGACGCCAAGCGCGGTGATTCCATCGCCATCAACGGCGTGTGCCTCACCGTCGCGGAGCTGAGCGGGGGAGACAACCCAACGGAGTTCACCGCCGACGTTATGCAGGTGACGCTCGACTACAGCGCGCTGGGAAAGGTCCGCGCAGGCGACCGCGTGAACGTGGAACGCGCCATGGCCAGCGGTCAGCGCTTCGGCGGCCACATCGTGCAAGGACACGTCGACGGCACGGCCGAACTCATAGAACGTCGCCCCTCGGAGCACTGGGAGGTATTCCGCTTCCAGCTCAACGATCCGCAGCTTGCACGCTACGTGGCCAAGAAGGGTTCGGTGGCTATCAACGGAACGTCGCTAACGGTCGCGGAGGTCGCAGACACCACAGATCGTGCAGGTGAATCGGGTTCCGGCAACTGGTTCGAGGTATCCCTCATTCCAACGACCCTGGCCGATACTATGCTGGGCGACCTGCACCCGGGATCTCAAGTGAACGTGGAGTGCGACGTACTGGCGAAGTACGTCGAAAGGCTCGCCCAGTTCGGCGAGCAGAATTAAAGCGAGAGGCTAAGCACCGATGAGCACAAGCGATACACACAACATCCAGCTGGACTCCGTCGAGCGCGCCATCTCCGACATCGCCGCCGGCAAGGCGGTGGTTGTGGTCGACGACGAGAACCGCGAAAACGAAGGCGACCTGATCTTTGCCGCAGAGAAGGCAACTCCGGAACTGATGGCCTTCATGGTGCGCCACAGCTCCGGGTACGTGTGCGTGGGCATGGATAGCGCCGACTGCGACCGACTGGGGCTGCCGCCCATGGTCGCCCGCAACGAGGACGTCCGCGGTACCGCCTACACCGTTACGGTCGACGCCGCCGAGGGCGTGGATACCGGCATCAGCGCCACCGACCGCGCCCGTACGGTGCGCTTGCTGGCCGACCCTTCCTCTACCGCCGCAACCTTCAACCGCCCCGGCCACGTGGTTCCTCTGCGTGCCAAGCGCGGGGGAGTACTGGTGCGCCAAGGCCACACCGAGGCCGCCGTAGATCTAGCCCGCGCGGCCAACCTGGCGCCCGCCGGCGCGTTGTGCGAGATCGTCTCCGAGGAAGACCCGACGGCCATGGCCCGCCTGCCGGAGCTGCGCCGCTTCGCGGACAAACACGACCTGGCACTGATCAGTATCGAACAGCTGATGCATTGGCGCCGCCACCACACCCAGACCCTGGAACGCGCGGTGGAGACCCGACTGCCGACCGTCCACGGAGATTTCCGCGTGATCGGCTACGTCAACATCATCGACGGCACGGAGCACGTCGCGCTGGTCAAGGGCGATGTCTCTGTCGCTGAGGCCGGTGATACCCCGGTTCCGGTGCGCGTGCATTCGGAGTGCCTCACCGGTGACGTGTTCGGATCCCGCCGCTGCGACTGCGGCGATCAGCTGTCCGCGGCCCTGGACTACATCGAGGCCAAGGAGCGAGGCGTGCTGATCTACCTGCGAGGGCACGAGGGTCGCGGCATTGGCCTGCTGCCGAAGCTACGCGCCTATGTGCTGCAGGACGAAGGCCTGGATACGGTGGACGCCAACCTCGAACAAGGCCTGCCCGTGGACGCCCGCGAATACAGCGCCGCTGCACAGATCCTCAAGGATCTGCAGGTGAAATCCGTCGCACTGATCTCGAACAACCCGGATAAGATCCACGACCTGGCCAGCCACGGGGTGGACGTCACCAAGCGCATCCCCGTGGAGCTCAACGCCAACGAGGACAACGTGGTCTACCTGCGCACCAAGCGCGACCGGATGGGCCACCAGCTGGATTCCCTGGACTAACCCCCCACACCCCGACCGATCCCGTACCCCCTGGAAGAAGGAGCCGCACCCCCATGGCAAACACCGGAGTAGCTGATGTCGAACTCAAGGCAGGCTCGGCCGCAGGCTTGAGCGTTGCGGTGATCAGCGCATCCTGGAACGCGGACATCACCGACGCTCTGCACGCTCGCTCCATCGAGACGGCCAAGCAGGCCGGCGCTCAGGTAGCGCAGTGGCGGGTCGCCGGAGCCCTGGAGCTGCCGGTCGCTGTCGCCGCGGCATGTAAACGTTTTGACGCCGTCGTGGCGAACGGCTGTGTGATCCAGGGCGAAACCGAGCATTTCCGCGTGGTCTGCGATGCCGTGACCTACGGGCTGACACGCGCGGGAATGGATTCGGGCACGCCCGTCGGCAACGGCGTGTTGACGGTCGACAACCACGCCCAGGCGGCGGACCGTGCCGGCGGCGTCAATGCCAAAGAAGATAAGGGGCACGATGCGGCGGTCGCGGCGATTCACACCGCACTCGTGCTACGACAGATCGAGCGGGGCGTTTAGGGCTGCCCCGCGTCAACAGAGTAGGGTTGGGTGGCGTGAGCGATAAGGATGAATGGGAGCTGGAGGTTTCCTCGCCCTTCTTAAAGAAGTTGGCGTGGATCCTGGTCGTACTGGTCATGGCCGTGCACATCTTCATGGCCATCGTCGTTGCGGTGGGAGATACCGGAGTGACGGTGTCAAGCGCCGACCAGTGGGGCTTCATCGGCATCGGCCTGGTGTTCTCCTTCGTCGCCCTGTCTCTGCTCCGCCCGCACGTCAAGGTCAACAGCCAGGGCGTGGAGGTGCGCAACATCGTCAACGGTCAGTTCTACCCGTGGGAAATTATCCACGGCCTGTCCTTTCCCCAGGAGGCCAAGTGGGCGCGCCTGGAGCTGCCCGACTTTGAGTTTGTGCCGATGATGGCACTGAACATCTACGACAAGCAGCTGATCGCCCAGCGCGTAGAGGACTTCCGCCAGCTGGAGGATCGCTACATGCCTTTCGATGAGTAGCGTTTCCTACCGTCCAGAACCGGGAAGCATCCCCACCGACCCTGGGGTCTACACGTTTCGGGACGCCACCGAGCGCGTCATCTACGTAGGCAAAGCCAAGAACCTACGCGCGCGCCTGTCTAATTACTTCCAGGATCTGGATCAACTGCATCCGCGCACCCGCGCGATGGTGCAGTCCGCCAACCACGTCCAGTGGACCGTCGTGTC
The DNA here is from genome assembly GCF_000738265.1 of Corynebacterium jeikeium. Taxonomy (GTDB): domain Bacteria; phylum Actinomycetota; class Actinomycetes; order Mycobacteriales; family Mycobacteriaceae; genus Corynebacterium; species Corynebacterium macclintockiae. Next base: position 148,051 of record NZ_JFCQ01000029.1, on the reverse strand, counting down.
CAGCGAGTTGGAAGCGCTGAACCTGGAATACACCTGGATCAAGCGCTTTAACCCCCGGTTCAACGTCATGTACCGGGACGATAAGACTTACCCCATGCTGGCCATCAGCGTGAAGGAGGAGATCCCGCGCGCGTTCATGTACCGCGGTCCCCGGCGCAAGGGCGTACGTTACTTCGGGCCGTACCCCAAGGCGTGGGCGATCCGCGAAACCCTCGAGTCGCTGACACGGGTGTTTCCGATCAGAACGTGTACGGCTGGGGTGTATAGGCGTCACGAAGCATTGGGAAGACCCTGCCTGCTCGGCTACATCGACAGATGCAGTGCGCCGTGCGTAGGAAAAATCACTCCCGCCAAGCACCGCGCACTGGTCGATCAGTTTTCCAGCTTCATGGCGGGCAACACAGAGCCCGTGCTGCGTCGCGTGCGCAAGGAAATGGAGCAGGCCAGCGAGGACCTGGACTTCGAGCGCGCCGCTGCGCTGCGCGACCAGCTGCAGGCCATGCAGAAATCCATGGAGCGGCAGGCGGTCGTCTTTTCGGACAAGACCGATGCGGACCTGATCGCGTTCGTCGCCGACGAGCTGGAGGCTGCGGTGCAGATCTTCCACGTCCGTGGCGGGCGCATCCACGGTCAGCGCGGGTGGGTAGTCGAGCGCGAGGACCTGAGCGAGGAACGCCTGGTCGCCGACTTCATAACCCAGTTTTACGGCGAAACCGCGGAGCTGGCGAAGGCGACGGAGACGCAGGTGGGTGGCGCCTCGGGCCCGGAAGTGGATCGGGAGCTCGCCCGCGCGATGAACCCGGCCGCCACGCAGGACCTCGGCAACCTGGTGGGGGACGTGCAGGTAACGCCCGTGCCCCGCGAGATCTTGGTGCATACGCTGCCGGAGGAGTCCACCGACCTGGCGGAGTGGCTGACAAGCCTGCGCGGATCCAACGTGCAGATCCGCGTGCCCCAGCGGGGCGATAAGAAGGCGCTGATGACCACCGCGGAGACCAATGCTACGCAGGCGCTGGCCCAGCACAAGCTGAAGCGAGCAGGCGACATCACGGCACGTTCGGCCGCGCTGAAGGAACTGCAGGAGGCGCTGTGGATGGACGAATCTCCGCTGCGCATCGAGTGCACCGATATCTCCCATATCCAGGGCACCGACGTGGTGGCCAGCCTGGTGGTCTTTGAGGATGGACTGCCGAAGAAGTCAGACTACCGGCGGTACAAGATCCGCGAGGCCGCCGGCGACGGGCATTCCGACGACGTCGCCTCCATCGCGGAGGTCGTGCGGCGGCGCTTCAAGCGTTACCAGCAGGACAAGTCTGCGGTGCCCGCGGGTGATGACGGGGGAGACCTACTAGAGGGCGAAGCGGAGCTAGAGAGCGCTGGCGGTGAAGGCAGCAGCGGCAGCGATGGCAGCACGGCCAGCGCGCCAGAGAAGCGCAGGTTCGCCTACCCACCGCAGCTGTTCATCGTCGACGGCGGTCTGCCGCAGGTCAACGCTGCGCAAGAGGTTCTGGATGAGTTGGGTGTGACGGATGTGACCCTCATTGGCATCGCTAAGCGCCTGGAGGAAATCTGGGTTCCCGGCGAGGAATACCCCATCATCGTGCCCCGCAACTCGCCCGCGCTGTACCTGGTGCAAAACCTGCGCGACGAGGCACACCGCTTCGCCATCACCTTCCACCGTCAGCAGCGCAGCGCCCGGATGCGCCGCAGCAAGCTGGACGACGTTCCGGGGTTGGGGCCAAAGAGGCGCCAGCAGTTGGTCAAGCAGTTCGGCTCCGTGGCCAAGGTCAAGCAGGCCAGCGTGGACGACATCGCCGCATTACCGGGCTTTGGGCAGAAGTTGGCGCAACTCATTCACGACGCCCTCAATGCTGGGTAGGATCGGGGAGTATGAGCGCATCAATGCAGCAAGAGCCCAGTTTGATCCTGATCACGGGCATGTCTGGGGCAGGTCGGCGAGCCACCGCCGCGGCCCTGGAGGAGCTCGGGTGGTACGTCGCCGATAACCTCCCGCCGGAGCTTATCGTGCGCATGGTGGAGCTCAGCTTCTCCGAGGATTCCCCGATCGAGAAGCTGGCCATCGTCACCGACGTGCGCTCCCGCGACTTCGCCGGCAATCTGACCAGTGTGCTGCACGACCTACACACAGGCGGTCGGCGCCCCACGGTGCTGTACCTGGATGCCACCGACGAAGCACTGATCGCCCGCTTCGACGCGGTTCGGCGCACCCACCCGCTACAACAGGAGGGCACGCTGCAGGACGGCATCGACCGGGAGCGAGAAATGCTGGCCAGCATCCGCGAACGCGCCGACATAGTGTTGGACACGACGAACCGCAGCATCCACGACCTGCGCCGGGAGCTGGAAAAGTTCTTCGCCGCCGCCGACCACTCCAGCGTGCGCATTAACCTGCAGAGCTTCGGATTCAAGCACGGCCCGCCCAAGGACATTGACATGTTGTTGGATGCACGCTTTTTGCCGAACCCTTACTGGGATCCGGAGTTGCGTCCTTTTAGAGGTATTGACGCCCCCGTCTCCGACTTTGTCCTATCTCAACCCGGTGCCGAGGAGTTTCTGGAGCATGTCCTGGGGCTGATCCACTCGGTTCTGCCGGGATACCGCAAGGAAGGTAAGTTCTTCGTCTCCGTCGCCGTCGGTTGCACGGGTGGCCACCACCGCAGCGTAGCGATCGTCGAAGAGCTTTCGCGCCGCCTGGCCGAAGGCGGGGTGCTGGTGAACCTTTCCCACCGAGACCTCGAGCGTTAGAGAGGGCGCGAGATACACCATGACTACTACTGATTCTTCTGGCTACTCTGTGCCTGATACCTCTGTGCCTGATACCTCCGAGCCCGCTAAGCCGATTCCGCGCGTCGCCTGCCTCGGCGGCGGGCATGGGCTGTTCAACACGCTGCGTTCCGCGCGCATCATTTCCGACTACGTCTCCGCGATCGTCACCGTGGCCGACGATGGTGGCTCCTCGGGCCGCATCCGTCGCGAGCTCGGCTCCCTGCCTCCGGGCGACCTGCGCATGGCACTGGCAGCCCTGACCCGAGACTCCGAGCGCGGTCGCATGTGGGAGGAAGTCCTCCAGCACCGCTTCGGCGGTTCCGGCGCGCTGAAGGGGCACGCCCTGGGCAACTTCCTAATCACCGGATTGGCGCAGGTCATGGGCAGCGAAATGGCCGCCCTGGACGAGATCGGCCGCCTGCTGGGCATTCAGGGGCGCGTCATCCCCATGAGCAACGAACCCCTCGACCTGGAGGCCGAGGTGCTGGGGCTGGAAGAAGACCCCCGGGAAGTCGTCGCCGTGCGCGGACAGGTTGCCGTGGCCTCCACGCTAGGCGAGGTGCGCCGGGTCAAGCTGTACCCCGAATCACCTGCGGCTTCCCAGGAGGCCGTCGATGCCATCCTCGACGCCGACCTCGTATCCATGGGTCCGGGATCCTGGTTCTCCAGCGTGATCCCACACCTGTTGGTGCCGGGGATTGTGGACGCCCTGAACCGCACGGAGGCCGTCAAAGCGCTGGTGCTGAATCTGGTGCCGGAGCCGGGGGAGACCGCCGGCATGTCGCTGGAACACCACATCCACATGGTGCGGCAGCACTGCCCAAGCCTGCAGATTGACGTTGTCATCGTCGATCTGTCAACGATGCCAGTGGCCAGCACGAGGCGTCATATAGATAGAGCCGCAGCAGCATTGGGCGCCAAAGTGATCTACCGTGACGTACGGGAGGACGACAACCGCGGGCGGTGGACCGACCGCCACAAGCCGGAGAAGCTGGCAGCGGTGCTGCAGGAGATCTCCGGAGGAGTGCGAAACCTCCCGGAAAGGTAAACACCCAATCCAGCTATAATTGCTTGTTTTAGTACAGGAAAACAGAGGAAAGGACAGCCCGTGGCACTGACGGCCGATGTGAAGGCGGAGCTCAACAGGGTGCTGGTGACCCGCCACGACGTGATGACCGCGGAGGTCGCCAGCCTGCTGCGCTACACGGCGGCCCTTCACCTGGTGGGTAAGAAGATCGTGGTGGAGTCCGAAGTCGACTCAGCCGACACTGCCCGACGCCTGACCGACATGGTCGAGCAGCTGTACAAGATCGAGCCCGAGCATCAGATCATCGGCGCGGGAAACCTGCGCCGCAGCCCACGGCACGTGCTGCGCTGGACTGAGGGTGGCATGGAGCTGGCGCGCCGCACCGAACTCATCGACCGGGTCGGGCGACCAGTTCGCGGGCTGCCGCGCTTCATTATCGGCGGCACCGTAGATCAGTGCGTGGCCGCGTGGCGGGGGGCTTTTTTGGCTCATGGCTATGTGACTGACCCGGGACGTTCGTCCGCGCTGGAAGTGCAGACCCCGTCCAACGAAGCGGCTCTGGCGCTGGTCGGTGCCGCGCGTCGCATCGACGTGACGGCCAAGACCAAGGAAGCCAGGGGAGTGCACCGCGTGGTTATCCGCGACGGGGATTCCATCGGCAGGCTGTTGCTGCTCATGGGGGCGCAGGAAACCCGCGAGGTGTGGGAAAAGCAACGCCGTACCCGGGAGAACCGGGCCAAGGCTAACCGCCTGGCCAACTTCGACGATGCGAACCTGCGGCGCAGCGCTCGTGCCGCCGTTGCCGCCGCCGCGCGCGTGGAGCGCGCCCTGGAGATCCTCGATAACGACGTTCCCCAGCACCTGGCCCAGGCTGGGCAGATGCGTGTGGAGCACAAGGAGGCCTCCCTGGAGGAGCTCGGGCGCCTCGCAGACCCGCCGATGACCAAGGACGCGGTTGCCGGGCGCATCCGCAGGCTGCTGTCTATGGCGGACAAGCGGGCAGAGGAACTGGGGCTGCCGGACACGCATTCTGCCGTGACATCGGAGCTGTTCAACGACGTTGACTGAGGTTGATTGACGCCGACAGTTACCCCCGGCATGCAGGGCATTCGGAATCGCTGCAAAGCCTGTGGGGCGCAGGTACTCTCGAAAGTGTCGGCGTGAGGGTCGAGGCTTAGGTTGTTTTCGAGCCACCGACCTTGGCGTCTAGATCGAGGAAAATATAGACGCACTTTTTAGGAGATCAACTGTGACTATCCGTGTTGGCATCAACGGCTTCGGCCGCATCGGCCGCAACTTCTTCCGCGCAATCCGTTCCCAGGGTGCGGACATCGAGGTCGTCGGCATCAACGATCTGACCGATAACAAGACCCTGTCTGTGCTGCTGAAGAACGACTCCGTGATGGGTCGCCTGGATGCCGAGGTCGAGTACGACGAGGAGTCCATCACCGTCGACGGCAAGCGCATCGCCGTGTCTGCTGAGCGCGAGCCGAAGAACCTGAAGTGGGGCGAGCTGGGCGCGGACATCGTTATCGAGTCCACCGGCTTTTTCACCGACGCTGAGGCTGCAAAGGCTCACATCGAGGCCGGCGCCAAGAAGGTCATCATTTCCGCTCCGGCGAAGAACGAAGATGCAACCTTCGTCGTCGGTGTTAACCACACCGAGTACGACCCGGAGAACCACCACATCATCTCCAACGCATCCTGCACCACCAACTGCCTGGCTCCGCTGGCCAAGACGCTGGACGAGGAGTTCGGCATCGTTAAGGGCCTGATGACCACCGTTCACGCCTACACCGGCGACCAGCGCCTGCACGACGCTCCGCACAAGGACCTGCGCCGCGCCCGCGCCGCAGCCGTCAACCTGGTTCCGACCTCCACCGGCGCTGCGAAGGCCGTCTCCCTGGTTCTGCCGCAGCTGAAGGGCAAGCTGGATGGCTACGCAGTCCGCGTTCCGGTCATCACTGGCTCCCTGACCGACCTGACTTTCGAAGCTGAGAAGCCGGTCACCGTCGAGGCCGTCAACGCTGCCCTGAAGAAGGCTGCAGAGAACGAGCTGAAGGGCATCGCCAAGTACTCCGACGACGCTCCGCTGGTTTCCACCGACATCGTCGGCGACCCGCACTCCTCCATCTTCGACTCCGGTCTGACCAAGGTCATCGACAACCAGGTGAAGGTCGTTTCCTGGTACGACAACGAGTGGGGCTACTCCTGCCGCCTGGTTGACCTGGCTACCTACGTGGGCGAGCGCCTCTAACTAGCCATTTTCCTTCACAAGGACTGACGGGTTCGGCTCCGAGCGCCGCACGTGTAGCGCGTCGCGGGTTTCGAGAAGCCGACCCGTTTTCTCTTTTTCTCTCTACATCCCTAATTACCATCTCTATAAAGGAGCTCCCCATGGCCATCAAGACCGTTCAAGACCTGATCAACGAGGGTGTACAGGGTCGCCACGTCCTGGTTCGCGCGGACCTGAACGTCCCCCTGTCCAACGGTGACATCACCGACCCGGGCCGCATCGACGCCTCTGTGCCGACCCTCAAGTCGCTGCTCGAGGCTGGCGCCCGCGTGGTCGTGTCCGCCCACCTGGGCCGCCCGAAGGGCGAGTTCAAGGAGGAGTTCTCCCTGGCACCGGTCGCCGAAGCTCTGGCCGAGCGCCTGGACCAGTGGGTACCCCTGGCCACCGACGTCACCGGCGAGGATGCCCACGAGCGTGCCAACGGTCTGGACGACGGCGATATCCTGCTGCTGGAAAACGTCCGCTTCGACGCCCGCGAGACCTCCAAGGACGAAGCCGAGCGCGCTGAGTTCGCCGCCGAGCTGGCAGCCCTCACCGGCGACAACGGCGCCTTCGTCTCCGACGGATTCGGCGTGGTCCACCGCAAGCAGGCCTCTGTTTACGACGTAGCCAAGAAGCTCCCGCACTACGCCGGTGGCTTGGTGGAGGCAGAGCTGAACGTTCTGCGCAAGGTCTCGGAGAACCCGGAGAACCCCTACGCCGTCGTCCTGGGTGGCTCGAAGGTCTCTGACAAGCTGGGCGTCATCGAGGCCCTGGCTCCGCGCGTAGACAACCTGATCATCGGCGGCGGCATGTGCTTCACCTTCCTCGCCGCTCAGGGCTACGAGGTCGGGGGCTCCCTGCTGCAGGAAGACATGATCGACACCTGCAAGGATCTGCTGGAGCGCTTCGGCGACGTCATCGCCCTGCCCACCGACGTCGTGGTCGCAGAGCGCTTCGACAAGGACGCTGACCACCGCACCGTCGACCTGAAGTCCATCCCGGCCGGCTGGATGGGCCTGGACATCGGACCGGAGTCCGTCAAGGCCTTCGCCGACATACTGTCCCAGTCCAAGACCGTTTTCTGGAACGGCCCGATGGGCGTATTCGAGTTCCCTGCGTTCGCTGAGGGTACGCGCGGTGTTGCTCAGGCAATTATTGACGCCACCGCGAACGGTGCTTTCTCGGTCGTCGGCGGCGGCGACTCGGCTGCAGCGGTCCGCACCCTGGGTCTGGCGGAGGAGGGATTCTCCCACATCTCCACCGGTGGTGGCGCCTCCCTGGAGTTCCTGGAGGGCAAGGAGCTGCCCGGCGTTTCCGTCCTGGAGAGCTAGAAGAACCCACAAGCTAGTAACAAACTAGACACTAGGTACTAGAAGGAAGGCATTCATACAATGACTGCACGCAAGCCGCTGATCGCCGGCAACTGGAAGATGAACCTGAACCATCTTGAGGCCATCCAGGTGGTCCAGAAGTTCGTCTTCGCTTTGCCTCAGGAGTACTACGAGGCCGTGGACGTGGCCTTCATCCCTCCGTTCACCGACATCCGCTCCGTCCAGACCCTGGTCGACGGAGACAAGCTGTCCATTACCTACGGTGGCCAGGACGTATCCCAGCACGCCTCCGGCGCCTACACCGGCGAGGTTTCCGGCGCGATGCTGAAGAAGCTGGGTTGCACCTGGGCCATCGTTGGCCACTCGGAGCGCCGCCAGTACCACGGCGAAACCGACGAGGTCGTGGCCGCCAAGGCACGCGCCGCACTGGATAACGAGCTGCAGCCGATCGTGTGCGTGGGTGAGCAATTGGATGTCCGCGAAAAGGGCGAGCACGTCGAGTTCGTCAAGGCGCAGACCAAGGCCTCCCTGGCGGGTCTGTCCGCAGAAGACCTGGCCAAGACCGTCATCGCCTACGAGCCGGTCTGGGCAATCGGCACCGGCAAGGTCGCCTCTGCCGAGGACGCCCAGGAGGTCTGCCACGCCATCCGCGAGCTCGTCGCAGAGCTGGCGGGCGAGGAGGTTGCCGGTGGCATCCGCATCCTCTACGGCGGTTCCGTGAAGACCGATTCCGTCGGAGAGCTGGTCAGCCAGCCTGATGTCGACGGTGGTCTGGTCGGCGGGGCGTCACTAGACGGCGAAGACTTCGCTCGTCTGGCTGCCGCAGCGGCTAAGGCAACCTCTTAAGCGCGCGACGATGAGCAAGGACACGATCCGCGGCACGGCCATTCCCGTCGCTCCCGAAGAAATTGCCCACCCAGAGATCAGCCCGACGGTGCGGGACGATACCCGCTACCTCGGGCGCATCCTGGGCGAGGTGATTAGGGAGCAAGAGGGCGAGTACACTTTCAACCTGATTGAAAACACCCGCAGTGCGGCATTCGACCTGCGCTATGGCGAGATGCAGATCGAACAGTTGGCGGAACAGTTCAATACGCTGCCAACGGACAAGGCGCTGCCAGTCATCCGCGCGTTCTCGCACTTCGCGTTGATGGCGAACCTGGCCGAGGACCTGTACGTCGAGCGCGTGCGGGACCTCGAAGAGGACCGCGGCAACACCGCGCCGCGCTCCACGCTGGCCTACACCTGGCAAGAACTGCACAACCATGCGGTGCCGGGGGAGAAGGTCGCCGAGACCATGGCGAACGCCCTGGTAGCACCAGTGTTGACGGCACACCCGACGGAAACCCGCCGCCGGACCGTGTTCGACGTGCAAACCGACATCATGAAGATGATGCGTCGGCGCGCACGCGTGCTCAAAGAACTTAAACTTAACCCGGAATCGGTGCGTTCGGCGCGCCAGCTGGAGGAGATCGAGCTGGTGATCCGTCGTCGGATGACGCTGCTGTGGCAGACCTCCCTGATCCGCAGTGTGCGCCCGCGTATCGAAGACGAGATCAAAGTGGGTCTGCGCTACTACGGCATCAGCCTGCTGCGCGAAATTCCCGCGATCAACCGCCGTGTCAACGAGCACATGAAGCAGCAGTACGGCGACAGCGTGCCGCGCACGGCGATCGTGCGCCCCGGTTCGTGGATCGGCGGCGACCACGACGGCAACCCGTACGTGACGGCGGAGACCGTCACCAATGCCACAACGTCGGCGGCGCGCACTATCTTTGACCATTATCAGAAGACCATCTACGCCCTGGAACACGAGCTCAGCCTGTCCTCGCGGTTCATCGACACCACCGATGCGCTAGAACAACTGGCTGACCGGGGCCGCAATGACGTGCCCTCCCGCGTGGACGAGCCTTTCCGCCGTGCCCTGCACGGTATGCGCGGCCGTGTGGCGGCAACGGCCAAACACACCCTGGGCGAGCCAGTGGTCTCCGGTGGCGTGCACAAGGGCCACGAACCTTACTCCGGCCCGGAGGAACTGCTGGCGGACATCGACACGGTCGATCAAGCGCTACGCCACTCCATGGACGACCTGCTGGCCGACCACACACTGGCGGACCTGCGGGAGGCCGTGGAAACCTTCGGCTTCAACTTGTACTCCCTGGACCTGCGCCAGAACTCCGAGAGCTACGAGAATGTGCTGACGGAAGTCTTTGCCCGCGCCGGTGTAACCACCAACTACGCAGAGCTGGACGAGGAGGCCAAGGTCGAGGTGCTGCTGCAGGAACTCGCCAGCCCCCGGCCGCTGTCCGATCCGGAGGCCGAATGGTCCGAGGAGACCACCCGGGAGCTCGGCATTTTCCGCGCCGCTGCGCAGGCCGCAAAGAAGTTCGGCGCCAGCGTGGTTCCGCACTGCATCATCTCCATGGCTTCCTCCGTGTCCGATGTCATCGAGCCGATGATTCTGCTCAAGGAGGTCGGGCTGATCCGCGCCAACGGCGAGCACCCAACTGGCACGGTAGACATCATTCCGCTGTTCGAGACGATCGACGACCTCGCCGGGGGAGCGGACATCATGCGCCAGCTCTGGCAGCTGCCGTTGTACCGCAACTACGTCGCTGGTCGGGGCGATATCCAGGAGATTATGTTGGGGTATTCCGACTCCAACAAGGACGGCGGCTACTTCGCTGCTAACTGGGCGCTCTACGACGCGGAGTTGGCGTTGGTGCAGGCCTCGCGCGAAGCCGGACTGTTCCTGCGCCTCTTCCATGGTCGCGGTGGCACTGTTGGTCGCGGTGGCGGTCCTTCCTACGACGCGATCCTGGCGCAGCCCGAGGGCGCAGTACAGGGTGCGGTGCGCGTCACCGAGCAGGGCGAGATCATCTCCGCCAAGTACGGAGATCCCGCGAACGCCGCCCGCAACTTGGAAGCACTCGTGGCCGCCACGTTGGAGGCCAGCCTGCTGCCCGTCGACGACCTCGACAACCCGGAGGAGGCCTTCGCGACCATGCGCCAAATCGCCGAGGAATCGCGCACGGCCTACTCCGCGCTGATGCACGAGGATCCGGGTTTCATCGAATACTTCACCACCTCCACGCCGCTGGCCGAGATTGGCAGCCTCAACATCGGCTCCCGCCCCTCCTCGCGCAAGCAGACCACCGCCGTGTCGGATCTGCGCGCCATCCCGTGGGTGCTGAGCTGGTCGCAGTCGCGCGTGATGCTGCCCGGTTGGTTCGGCGTGGGCAGCGCCCTGAAGCGCTGGATCGACAACGGTACCTCTGTGACTGGTGACGCCACCTCGCGCCTCAACTACCTACGGGAACTGCACGGGCGCTGGCCGTTCTTCGCCTCGGTGCTTTCTAATATGGCTCAGGTGATGTCAAAGGCCGACCTGTCCATCGCGCAGCTGTACTCCGAGCTGGTGGGCGACACTGAGGCGGCGGAGCGCATCTTCGGCGTGATCGTGGAGGAGTACAAGCTGACGGTAGAGATGTTCCTGCAGATCACGGAGCGGGAAACTCTGCTGGCGGATAACCCGGAGCTGGTTAGCTCTGTGCGCAACCGCTTCCCGTACCTGGTGCCGCTGAACCTGCTGCAGGTGGAGTTGTTGCGCCGCTACCGCGCTGGCGATGATTCCGACAGCGTCCGTTCGGGAATCCAGCTGACGATGAACGGCTTGGCGACTGCACTGCGTAACTCGGGGTAGCTGCGCGTGGCGGGTTGTCACGCACGCCTGCCAGCGGGTAGATTCGTGATGTTAACCGAAAAACATAAGTTGTCGATTTTAAAGAAAAGTAGAGGGTAGGACATTGATCCTGACGCTGCAGATCATCCTTGTAGTCACCAGCTTGCTGATGGGTCTGTCTGTGTTGCTGCACAAGGGCAAGGGCGGCGGCCTGTCCAGCCTGTTCGGTGGCGGCATGCAGTCCAACCTGTCCGGTTCCACCGTGGCGGAGAAGAACCTGGATCGCCTGACCGTGGGCACCGCCGTTATTTGGCTGATTGCGCTGGTCGGACTGAACCTGGTTCTGCACTACGGTCTGGCTTAAGCCAGCGGGTTGGCGGCAGCGTCAACCCACAGTAGCGTTGCCTCCGAACCGGAGGCCAGAGCCGCAGGCCATTCGGCGCCATTACCGCCGTCGAATACTTGGCCTGCGGCTTCCTTCTTTTCCGCGCCGCTGACCAGCAGCCAGACCGCACGGGAGCGGTTGACGGCCTGCATGGTCAGGCTGATGCGCTCTGCCGGGGGCTTCGGGCATTCGCGCACGGCCACGACGGATCCCTCGGCGTGCAGCAACTCTTCCGTGTGGGGGAACAGCGAGTTGATGTGCCCCTCCGGGCCCATGCCCAGAAGGTGGATATCGAAACCATCCGGGGCAACCTGGTCGACCGTCTTGGCGTAGAACTCCGCCGCCGCATCCAACGCCGGCCCGTCCGGCTGCTCGCCCGCCGCCAGGGCAGGGATACGGAACACGTTCAGCGAAGGAATGTCCACGTGGCGCAGTAGCGCGTCGAAGGCCTGCTTGTCGTTGCGCTCTGGATCGCCGGCCGGCAGGAAGCGATCGTCGCCGAAAAACACGTACACCTGCGACCAGTCGATCGTGGTGACGGGGAAGTCCTCCGCGGACTGCTTCGCAGCGTGGTCCAGGGCGGCAATTTCCGCCAGCGTGGCAATGCCAGCGCCACCGCCGGTCAGAACCACGCGCACAATGCCGTCGCCGGTTACGGTATCGCCGGTGCGCTGCAGTTCGGCCACGGTGTTGATGAACTCCCGCGCGGCAGCTGTGGCGAGATCCTGCTTGTTGTCGCGGGGGCGCAGTTCCACGCCGGTCTTGTCGCTGACGACCGCGTCGTGGCGGTGATCGTGGGTGGGCTTCATCGTAGAGACTCCTGACCGTCGAAGTTGTTGTTGGGATCCTGGGCATCGCGGAAGGTCCAGCGGTCCAGTTTGTCCTCCTGCTGACCCAAACTATTCACGCCGCGGAACTGGGAGGTGCGCGGCCCGCGGTCTGGGCGGTTCACCCGCACCAGTCCACGCAGCGCATGTCCGAAGGCATAATCCGGGTCCAGATGGCGCAGTTCCTCAGCCAAGCAGTCGGCCAAGGCACGCCTGCCGAGGGTGACCAGCGAGTTCTGGTCGCCGACGGTCAGCGAGACCGTGTTGGCGTCGATAACCTCAACCTCAACCGCACCTACCTGGCGGTGCAGCACCGCCTTTTCGATAGAGATCAGTCGGTTGCCGTCCGCGTCCTCGCGGTGGCGACCGTCGACCGTAACGTGCCTCGTCACCGGCACATCCAGGCGCTCGGCGAGCCACCCTGCCGCGATGTCGACCGACGGATCGTGCTTTGGCCCCCAGACCTCTGCGGACACGATCGGGTGGTGCGGTGGTTGATCCAGCGCCGAGGCCAGAAGCCCGCGCCACAGGGTGATGCGGCTCCACACCATGTCCGAGTCGCCACGGGTGTAGGTCATGCGACGACGATACAGTGCGTCCTCGTCCTCGTCCGTCAGGGAGTCAGTAATGCGGCGGGTCGCCAGAGCGCCGATGGGGTCGGAGGCCGGGTTCCGCGGTCCGGTGGCGGGCCACCAGGCAACGATCGGGGTATCGGGCAGCAACAGCGGGGTGACCACGGAAGCGCGGTTCGCCGACAGTTCGCCGTGCAGGTGCATGATGATGATCTCGGAGGCACCTGCGTCGCCGCCGATGCGCAACTGTGCGTCCAGCAGTGCCTCTTCGCTGCGGTGCATCACCAGTACGATCACGCGGGCGGGGTGCTCGCGGGAAGCATCGTGGGTAGAGCTGACGATCCTGTCGAGGTCGTCGTCCTCGCTGGCCACCACGATAAGGGTCAGAACGCGACCGCTCGTGACGTCACCGCGTTCCTCCCGCAATGCGCGGATGCGGTGTTCAATTTCTTTTGTCTGGGTGTTCGGTAGGTCGATGATCATGGCCGTTAAGTGCGCGCTCCTCACGCGGTCGGGGGTCGTTCTCTTATGGACTCTTATGGACGCCGCCACTGCCGCCCCGACCGGGACAGAATCTCTTCGGCGCCCTTCGGCCCCCACGTGCCGGCGGGGTAGTCCTCGGGGCGTCCGTGCAGAGCCCAGTGTTCCAGGATCGGATCCAGGATCTTCCAGGACAGCTCGACTTCCTCGTTGGTGGGGAACAGGCTGGCCTCGTCCAACAGCGCGTCCAGGATCAGGCGCTCGTAAGCCTCGGGGGATTCCTCGGTGAAGGCCTCAGAGTAGCTGAAGTCCATGTTCACATCGCGAACCTCCATCGCGGAGCCCGGAACCTTCGAACCGAAGCGCACCAGCACGCCCTCGTCCGGCTGGACGCGGATGACCAGCATGTTGTTGCCCTGGGCGGTGGTCTGGCCGGGACCGAAAGGCAGGTGCGGCGCCTCCTTGAACACGATGGCGATCTCCGTCACGCGGCGGCCCAGGCGCTTGCCGGTGCGCAGGTAGAAGGGCACGCCCGCCCAGCGTCGGGAGGAAATCTCGAAGGTGGCGGCAGCGTAAGTCTCTGTGGTGGATTCCGGGTCGAAGCCGTCTTCCTGCCGCAGCCCCTTGACCGGGACGGAGCCCTGCCAGCCGGAGGTGTACTGTCCGCGCGCCGTGGTCTGGGCGAAAGGGCCCACCGGAGAGGTCGCGCGCAGCACCTTGACCTTCTCCGCCTGCAGCTCCTCGGGGTTGAAGGTTACGGGCTCTTCCATGGCGATGAGAGCCAGCAGCTGCAGCAGGTGGTTCTGGATCACGTCGCGGGCGGCGCCGATGCCGTCGTAATAGCCCGCGCGGCCACCCAGCCCAATGTCCTCGGCCATGGTGATCTGCACGTGATCCACGTAGTGCGCATTAAACATCGGGTCGAACAGCTGGTTGGCAAAGCGCAGTGCCAGGATGTTCTGCACCGTCTCCTTGCCGAGGTAGTGGTCGATACGGAACACACTGGACTCGGGGAAGACGCTGTTCACGATCTCGTTAAGCTCGTGGGCGGACTGCTCGTCGTGTCCGAAGGGCTTCTCAATGACCACGCGACGCCAGCCGTTATGCAGCTCGCCCAGCTCCGGATCCGGAGTCGCCAGGCCAGATCGCTCCAGCTGGTGGCACACGCTGGGGAAGTGATCCGGCGGGACGGAAAGATAGTACGCCCAGTTGCCGGCGGTGCCGCGTTCGTTGTCGATCTCGCGGGTTTTCTCCGCGAGGGCGTCGAAAGCAGCATCGGTAGTGAAGTCACCCTTGACGAAGAAAATGCCCTCGGCGAGGCGATCCCACACATTTTGGCGCCACGGGGTGCGTGCCCGATCCTTGACGCACTGCAGGACCTGCTCCTCGAATTCTTCCTTGGACCAGTCGCGACGGCCGTAGCCGATCAGGCTAAAGCCCGGGGGAAGCAGCCCGCGGTTGGCCAGGTCATACACGGCGGGAAGCAGCTTCTTGCGCGCCAGGTCACCGGTCACGCCGAAGATGACCAGCCCGCACGGTCCGGCGATGCGCGGCAGGCGCTTATCCAATTCGTCGCGCAGCGGGTTGCGCCATTCCTCGGCGGAAAAGGGGAGTTGCACTTGTCTAGAGTCCTCTGTGGGGTTCGGTTTGTCGTTAGGGGATTATTTCGCGTCTAGCTGCGCGGCGAGGGTACCCAGCAGTTCGTTCCAAGAGTCCACGAACTTCTCCACTCCCTCGTTTTCCAGCACAGTCCACACCTCGGCCAGGTTCACCCCAGCCTCGTCCAGCGCGGCGAACACTGCGCGGGCGGAATCGGTCGTGCCGGATAGGGTATCGCCGCGGACCTCGCCGTGATCGATCGTCGCGTCCAGCGTGTTCTCCGGCATCGTGTTGACCGTGTGCGGCCCGGCCAGTTCGGTGACGTACAGGGTGTCTGGGTACTCGGGGTTCTTTACTGAGGTGGACGCCCACAGCGGACGCTGCACCGGCGCTCCCTTCTCAGCCAGCGCATTCCAGGCGGGGTTATTCAGCAGGGTGTCCTCGAAAGCAGCGTAGGCCAGCTGCGCGTTAGCCACGCCCGCCTTGCCCTTGAGTGCCAGGGCTGCGTCGGTGCCGATCTCATCGAGGCGCTTGTCGATTTCGGTGTCTACGCGGGAGACAAAGAAGCTGGCCACGGAGTGGATCTTCGTCAGGTTCTTCCCCGCGTCTGCCGCCCGGGACATGCCCTCGATGAAGGCCTCCATCACCTGAATGTAGCGGGAGACGGAGAAGATGAGGGTGACGTTGACGCTGATGCCTTCGGCCAGCACATCGGCAATGGCAGGCAGGCACTCCTCGGTCGCGGGGATCTTAATCATCAGGTTCTCGCGTCCGACCTTGGCGGCCAGTTCGCGAGCCTGAATGACGGTCGCCTCGCGCTCTTTGGCCAGGCGCGGATCGACTTCCAGCGACACCCGGCCGTCCACGCCGTTGGTGCGCTCGTAGATGGGGAGGAACACATCGCACGCTTCCGCGACGTCGTCGGCCGCCATCTCAAACACGGCGGTATCGGCATGGGTGCCTGCGGCGGCGAGCTGCTGAAGCTGCTCATCGTAGGCCGTGCCCTGGGACATCGCATTGGCGAAGATTGCGGGGTTGGTGGTCACGCCGACCACACCCTTATTCTCAATGACCTCGGCGAGGTTGCCGGAGCGCAGGCGATCCCGGGAGAGATCGTCCAGCCACACGGAGGTGCCGGCATTGGCGAGCGCGTCGATGTTGGCGGGGGTGCTCATGGTAAAAGAATCAGTCCTAGTTACTGGGTTACTGGTTGGCGGCAATGGAGTCGTGAGCTGCTGCGACGACGGCCTCGGCGGTGATGCCGAACTCGCGGTAGAGGGTCTGGTAATCCGCGGACGCACCGTAGTGCTCCAAGGAAACGGTGCGACCGTTCAGGCCGACGAAGCGGTGCCACGGCATCGAGATTCCGGCCTCGACGGAGACACGGGCGGTGACGGAGCTAGGCAGCACCTGCTCCTGATACTCGGCATCCTGCTCGAGGAACCATTCCATCACCGGCATGGAAACCACGCGGGTGCCCACGCCCTGGTTCTCCAGCTCCTTGGCGGCCTCGACAGCCAGCTGAACCTCAGAACCGGTGGCCAACAGGATGACCTCCGGGGTTTCGGTGGATTCCTCGACCAGCACGTAGGCACCGCGAGCCACGCCTTCGGCAGCCTTGTCCTTCGTGCCTTCCAAAACCGGAACGTTCTGGCGGGTCAGGATCAGTGCCTTGGGCGACTCTTCAGCCTTGATCGCAGCAACCCAGCCGGCAGCGGTCTCGTTGGCATCCGCCGGGCGGATGACAGCCAGGTGGGGGATTGCGCGAAGGGATGCCAGGTGCTCGACCGGCTGGTGGGTCGGGCCGTCCTCGCCCAGGCCGATCGAGTCGTGGGTCCAGACGTGGTAGACGTCGGTCTTCATCAACGCGCCCAGGCGCACCGCACCGCGGGCGTAGTCGGAGAACTGTAGGAAGGTCGCGCCGTACGGGCGGGTGGGACCGTGCAGGGCAATGCCGTTCAGGATGGCGACCATGCCGTGCTCGCGGATACCGAAGTGCAGGTTGCGGCCGCCCGGCTCGGTCGTGAAGCTACGGGTGGTGATGGCCTCCGGGCCGAAGCTCGGCTCGCCCTTGATGATCGTGTTGGTAGAGCCGGCCAGGTCGGCGGAGCCACCCCACAGTTCCGGCAGAGTCTTGCCCAGGGCCTGCAGGGTAGCCTCGGAGGCCTTGCGGGTGGCCAGGGACTCGCCAGCGTCCCAGCTGGGAACCTCCGCGGCGAAGTCCTCCGGGAGCTCGCGGGAGTACAGGCGGTCAAACAGGGCTTTGTTCTCCGGGTTGTTCTCCGCCCAGGCGTCAAAAAGAACCTGCCACTGCTTGTGCGCCTCCGCGCCGCGCTCGACCAGACTGCGGGTGTGGGCGATTACGTTGTCCTCTACCGGGAACGGCTCGTCGGGGAAGTCCAGCGCCTGCTTGATGCCGGTGATTTCCTCTGCGCCCAGGGCAGCGCCGTGGGATGCGCCGGTGTCCATCTTCGTCGGTGCGGGGTAGGCGATCACGCTGCTGAGGCGGATGAAAGTCGGACGGGAGGTCTCGGCCTTGGCGCGCTTGACGGCGTCCAGAATCCCCTCGACGTCCTCACCGGTGACCTCCAGGGTCTGCCAGCCGTACGAGGCGTAGCGGGCCACGACGTCCTCGGTGAAGGCGATCTGGGTCTGATCCTCGATGGAAATGCCGTTGTCGTCCCAGAAGACAATGAGGTTACCCAGCTGCTGGGTACCGGCCAGCGACGAAGCCTCAGAGGTTACGCCCTCCTGCACGTCGCCGTCGGAAGCAATGACGTAGATGAAGTGGTCAAACGGGGACTCGCCGGCGGGGGTCTCAGGGTCGAACAGCGCGCGCTCACGGCGGGAAGCCATAGCCATACCCACCGCGGAAGCCAGACCCTGGCCAAGCGGACCGGTCGTAATCTCCACACCGTCAGTGTGGTGCACCTCCGGGTGGCCCGGGGTCTTGGAGCCCCAGGTGCGCAGAGTCTGCAGATCTTCGAGCTCCAGCCCGAAGCCACCCAGGTAAAGCTGGATGTACTGGGTCAGGGAAGAGTGACCGGCCGAGAGAACAAAGCGATCCCTACCTACCCAGTGCACGTCCTTCGGGTCGTGGCGCAGGACGCGCTGGTAGAGGGTGTAAGCCAGGGGAGCGAGGCTCATCGCCGTGCCCGGGTGGCCGGAACCGCACTTTTCCACGGCATCCGCGGCCAGCACGCGAGCCAGGTCGACCGCGCGCGTGTCGGTCTCCGTCCAGTCCGCCGGGTAGTTGCGCACGGTAAGTGCCTGCTGTTCTGGGGAGAGAGTCACTGTCAGTTGCCCTTTCTTCATCAAGCTCAATTCCTCATACATACTAGTGGTCGCGACAGCTTGCCGTGGCCAGTGGGCGCAGAGAATCGTTTCTAATTCTGTAAGAAAGTTTTTTCTCCCTGCTGGGAACTTAAGAGGAACCTCAGCCGACTACATCTAGATGGGCGTGTGCCGGTCGGGTTTCGGCCTGCGCTGCACGCTCGGGTAGCGTAAGACGCGATACAGATAGACTGCAGTGTGCACTGCATTTTCCGAGAAGTTGGAGGCGAGGCAGCCGGTGAAGACGTTCGCTGAGACGGCCAAGGCATACATAGCATTGACCAAACCCCGGGTCATCGAGCTGTTGCTGGTGGCCACGATCCCTGCGATGTTGCAGGCAGCGCGCGGCGAAGTGAACTTCGGTCTGATCCTGTTGACCCTCATCGGCGGCTGGATGGGTGCTGGCGCGGCCAACACGTTCAATAACGTGGTCGACCACGACATCGACCAGCTGATGCGCCGTACTCGCCGCCGTCCGACCGCTCGCCAAACCGTGTCGGTCAACGAGGCCCGCGTTTTCGCCTGGGTGTTGCTGATCGCCTCGGTGCTGTGGCTGGGCTTTTTGTGCCACTCGTGGCTGGCCGCTGGGTTTATCGTTCTGACGAACTGGTTCTACGTGTACGTGTACACGAAGTGGCTGAAGCGCCGTACCTGGCAGAACGTCATTTGGGGTGGCGCTGCGGGCTGCATGCCGGTGGTTGTCGGCTGGGCCGTCATCACGGATAACAACGGCGGTGCCTTTGGCGCGGGGTGGTCTTCGTGGGCTCAGGCGCTGATTCTGTTCATGGTTATTTTCTTTTGGACGCCGCCGCATACCTGGGCTTTGGGAATGCGTTACCGCGAGGACTATGAGGCCGCGGGCGTGCCCATGATGCCCGTCGTCAAGCCGCCTCTGGAGGTCACGCGCCAGATCCTGGCCTACACCTGGGCGACCGTGATCACTTCGCTGCTGCTGGTTCCCGCCGCTAGCTGGATCTACCTGGCAGCGGCTGTGCTGTCCGGCGCCTGGTTCATTATCAAGGCGCATCTGCTGCACCGTGGCGTGAAAAACGGCACCCCGGTCAAGCCGATGCAGCTGTTCTTCCTGTCGAACAACTACCTGTCGCTACTGTTCGTGGCTCTGTCCGTTGATGCCGTGCTGGGCTGGCAGACGCTCGCCGAGGCTGTGCTCGGCTAGCATAGCGACCTAGCATCGCGACCTAGGATCACGGCTAAGATCACCAAGCCGCCCTGAGCCAATTGCGCTCGGCGAGGTTGAATACGGCTTCGCACTGTTTCTTCGTGAGCCCGGAATCGAGCTCCGCATGGGTTTGCCCGGGTCGACGACTGATACCGACAATCGCCCAACCGTTATTGTTCAGACCATCCGCGACAGCAGTTTCCGCCGATGAGGCCATATTAAAACGGGTGCGATACCAGTCGGGCTTGCGCTTCATCTCAAACTCAAAGGAGTGCATCTGCCGGAACGAGCCATCAGGGTAAAGCACGTGGAGAGGCGCCCGATAGTAGTAATAGAACGTTGAGCCTGAAGATTCGCTTTCTCGCCTTGCGGTGCGGCAATGATAGACCTGTCCAACCAGCGCCGGGTAGTAGTCGATCCAGCCATTCTTCCAGGCGGTGACGATTCGCCTGCGTCGTGCTAGGGCTCTGGAGATCGAGTAGACCGCGACAACGACGAAGACCATTCCAACGATGAAAAAGACCGTATCCGTAAGACGGAGACTGTCGGCCATTGCATCCCCACGGCGAAGTTTGCTGAGAATCAGCATGAGGCCAATAGCAGCGAAGACGGCACCGAAGAGCCCAACGACCAGGAAGATAATCAGGCTACCCGGCAGGTCCCGAGCGTAAGGCCGCGGACCCGCTGCCTTTATTGCTTCAAAGGCTCCGCTGCTATCCCGCATCGGGTTGGGGGTGGAGTAGTAGCGTTCGCCCCGTTCAGGCACCAGTGGAGTATCGACCCCCGAGTTGAACTTCAGTGTGGTGCGCGGCATGCGCGTCGGCTGAGTCATGGTTCGACCCCTCGTCGCTGTCAGCTAGACAATAACCCTGGACTCTGTATATTAGCCGTCTTTGGCGTTCACAGCCTCGTGGCGCTGACTATCGCCGGTGGTGGTGCCCGTGTGGCTGGCGTTGCCACCGCTGTAGCGGGACTTCAGCGCCCACAGGAATCCGGTGGCGGCGGTAGTGAGGCCGGATCCGATGACGTGCAACGGAACGGACCAGCGGGGCACCCCGAGCCAGTACTGCATGATGCCGATGGCAGCCTGCAGGATGATCGCGCCGATCACCCAGTAGGCGGCGGTTTTTATGCGATGCTCCAGGTTCAGGGCGAACACGCCCGCCAGCAGGCCAATGGTAAGGCCCAGGTACAGGTACATGAAGCCCGCGTGGACGTGTGCCATGTCGATCAGCGGAACCTGCAGGCGGTGTTCCGGCAGGATGGCCTCGTCGCCGGCGTGGGGGCCTGCGCCAGTCACCAGGGTGCCGGTAATCAGGACGATTGCCAGGCTCAGCGCGGATCCGTCGGTCAGCAGGCGTAACGCGCGGGGCATCAGTGGCTGCATTTCCCCGTCGTCGGGCTCACCGATGCGCACGACAAGTTTCGCCGCCAGGAATACCAGCAGCATACTGGGCAGGAAGTGCAGTGCAACGGTCCACCACATCAGGTCCATGCGCACGGTGATGCCACCTAGTACTGCCTGCACGATAATGCCGATGCCCTGGATGAAAGCCAGGTGCAGAATAGGGGTGCGGCGAGCGGCGCGCACCACGGAAATAAAGCACACGAGAGCTGCAATGGACAGCACAAAGGTCAGCGTTCGGTTGCCGAACTCGATGATCTGGTGCACCCACGGGGCCGATCCGGCGACGGGGAACAGCGAACCCGGCTGGCATTGCGGCCAGGTAGAGCACCCCAAGCCAGATCCCGTCACGCGCACGAGCGCGCCCGTGAAAGTGATGCCGGTCTGGCAGGCCAAAAGGATGATGGCAAAGAGCCTTTGGCGATGAATCGTCGGCGCGGTCACGGGGCGGGGAAAACCGTACTTGCGGTCGGCCGCATACACGAATGCGTACAGTTTCAGCAGCGCCTTCGCGAAGGAATTCGATTCCTCCGCGGCGCGTTGTTTCATAGTCTCAACCACGTCTTCCAGACTAATGGAAGCGCATGTCGCGGAACTAATTGCCGCTAGTCACTGTCCATGGTGAAGCGGAAGAGCTGCAACGCGGCCGCGGCTCCCACGATCGCCCACGCCAGCAGGCTCAACCACGCAACCCAGCTCACGCCCCCAGCAGTCACTGCCGTGTGGAACGCCTCGGTCAGTGCCACGGAGGGAACTGCCAGTAGCCAGGAGTGCACGTCCTCGCCCGCAGGAGTGGTCATCGTGGCGTAGACCGCGGCGCCCAATAGGACGAACCAGATGGTGTTGCCCAAGGCCAGTACCATCTCTGAACTGAGGGTTCCGCCCAGCAGCAGCCCCAAGCTAGTGAACGCCGCCACCCCGAGTACAGCCGTCAACACAGCGGCTGGCAAACCCGCCAGCTCCGGCTGCCACCCCAGCAGCACAGAGGCTATGGAAAGCACCAGTACCTGCAGCAACACCACGATGCAGACGGCGACGACCTTGCCGCCGATCAACGCCCACGTCGGCACGCCAGCAGCGCCGATACGTTTTAAAGCCCCGTAGCGCCGGTCGAAGGCCACCGCGATGGCCTGGCCCGTGAATCCGGCACCCATCAGAGCAATCGCCAAAGCCATGGGAAACACCCTGGTCACAGAGTGGGATGCGTCATCGCCTGGAATCAGCGTCAAACCAATCAACAGTCCCAGCGGAATGACCATAGAGAGCAACTGCTGCTCGCCGTGGCGCAGAAACAGCAGCGATTCGATCTTGGCTTGCGCCTTGACGATATCCGCGGACTTCGCCTGGGCGGGTGCGGGGGCAAAGAAGCCCGGCTCGAAGCGACTCGTGGTGCTCATGAGCGGATGTCCTTTCCGGTGATAGAGAGGAAGACGTCCTCCAGGGACTGTCGGTTGGCTTCCAGCTGGCGAATCATGACGTTGAGGTCGGCGAAAGCCGCGGTCACCGCTGCGATCAGCGCGGGATTCAGCTCGTCGGCTTCCACCTTGAAGTGGCGGGGGCGCAGCTCTTCCACGTTCACCTGCGCCGCCGTGCGCTGGGCGATCGCGGTGGCGACGTCGGGGAGTGGGGCGTCCATATCTACCTGCACCGACAGCCACGCGGCGCGCGAGTGCGGGCTTCGGCGAGACGTCATCTCCTCCGTCGTACCGGATGCGACGATGCGCCCCGAATCGATGATGACCACCTGGTCGGCCAGCGCTTCGGCCTCATCCATCAGGTGCGTGGTCAGCACCACCGCCACGCCATCGCGTTTCAGCGACGCCACGAGGTCCCACACAGCCAGGCGCGATTGCGCGTCGAGGCCCGCGGTCGGTTCGTCCAGGAACACCAGCTCGGGGCGGCCGACCAGCGCGCAGGCGAGGCTCAGACGCTGCTGCTGCCCGCCCGACAAGCGGCGATACGGCGTTTTCTCGTGCCCATCCAAGCCGACGGTCTTCAGTAACCAGTCCGGGTCTAGAGGGTTTTTTGAGTACGACGCCACCAGCCGCATCATCTCGCCCACGCGGATTCCGGGATACGCGCCGCCGCCTTGCAGCATCACGCCGATGCGGCTGCGGACCTCGTCCGATGCGACCGCCGGATCCTTGCCGAAGACTCGAATGGTTCCTTCGGTGGGGCGGAGGAAGCCTTCGCACATTTCCACCGTGGTGGTCTTACCTGCACCGTTGGGCCCAATGAGCGCGAGTACCTGCCCCGCTGCCAGGTCGAAACTCAAGCCGTCCACTGCGCGACGGTCGCCGAAGGTCTTAACTACGTCCCGGAGCTTGAGGACCGGCGAGGTACTGGCCAGCGGAGATTCAGGCTTTGTGGTCATGATTGGTCAGTCTAGTCCTGTCGGAGTTCTTTACGTAGCGCCGCCACTGTTCATCCGCGTCGGTGGCACGGAGTGTCAGGCCTTCGGCCAGGTCAGCGTTCAGGTTGGCGATCCATTTCAATGTCACTACTGCCAGTAGGAAGAAAACTATGCTCATGGCGTAGATGTAGATCACGGTCGAGGTCGGCAAGGATAATCCGCGGGGCAGGATGAAGAAGCTGAATACGACCGAGTAGCCCACGGCGATCAGGTGGAAGGTGCGCCGGTTCGCCCAGGCGGCGAGGGGGATGATCGCCCACAGCAAGTACCAGGGGTGCACGACGGGGAAGAAGAACACCAGGATCAGGGTCGACACGCCGAGCCCGCCCACGGGGTGGATGCGCCCGCGGAAAGATGCCCACAGCATGCGCACTACCCACAGCGCGCCGACAATAAGCCCGAGGGCGCGGGAAACAACCAGTGCTGAATCGGTGTGATCGCCCAGCCCCAAGACGGCGCCCAGCGCTCCGGAGGCCAATCCTAAGGAGGTGGTGATGGACATCCAGGAGACGATCTCCGCCGCCCCGCCTTGGGAGGTGATCCAGCCGAACCCCACGCCTGTCAACAGGGACATCGCCACCGCGGTAACGCTAGCAACGGCGATACAGACGGCGGCCGCGCTGCACAGATCGACGATGCGGCCGCCGAACCAGCGCGCTAGAGCCGCACCTGCGAAGCCCAAGCCGACCAGTGCCGTGACCTTCACCAGCCCAGCCATAGTGATCAATCCGAGCCCGGCGATGATGAGTATCCACCGACTAGTCAGCGGGCGATCCTCCTTGTCCACGCCGCGCAGAACTAGCTCCATGCCAGCGAGGAGCAGACCAATGAGAGCAGCCTCGTTGTGTATACCGCCCACCAGGTGCAGGATCGCCAGCGGGTTGAGAATCCCCAGCCACAGTGCCGCTCCACTGGAAACGCCACAGCGGCGAGCCAAGCGCACCAGAGCCCAGCCACACAGAGCCAAACCCACGATAGAGACCAGCCGGTGCATGACGATCCCCAGGATGATGGAGTTGCCCGTCAGAATCGAGATGACCTCACCGTATCCGAGCGCGACCGGACCGTAGGGAGAAGGGGAGTGCGCCCACATCAGCGGCACGGAACGCGCCAGGGGATCGTCGATCCCCAAGAGGTCTACCGGACCGCCACTGTAAGGATCCCAGCCACGAGCGGCGATCGCCCCCTGAGCCAAATAAGAGTAGATGTCTTGAGTGAACAAGGGCGGGGTGACCATCAGCGGAGTGACCCACACTAGGAAGGTACGCCAATAAGTGCGCACGGGGATGGGGTGGTTAGGCCGACCGGGCGCCGCTACAGCGAAGCGGAACAGCAGCAACCAGCCGTACACGAGAAAGCCGATGCCAACAAACACAAGCACGGTGGTGGAGTGCAGCATCCGCGCCAAAGTACTTACGCCCGGGAAACCCCAGTAGGGATTGTGGATGACGGGGAAAGCTCCGGCGCCCAGGCCGCCGACTGTGATGAGGATGCTGCCCAGCGCCCCCAGGAACACTGCGACATAAAGGCGCATGGCCAGCGCGCGGTTGAGGGGTTTCAGCTCCAACGCGCTTTCGGGCGTGCTGTCGCCGTCGGAATCGGAGTGCAACTGCGCCGACCGGGACCCAGCCAACCCCAATTGGGGTAGTTGTTCCTGAAACCTCCGCCACGGCCGCGACAGTGGGTGGCCCCGCGGGGCGTCCGAAATGGGGAGATTCATAGAAGCAGATGATACCGAAGATGTTGCCGTGTTCTTCTTTAACCAGGCCGTGACCGGCGCCACACAGCAGGTTAAGGAACTAGTCAGGCTTACCTTAGTGGACAAGCGGGAACAATTACGACACACTTTTGTTGTCTAATCATGTAGGCACATTCCTAAGTAGCGCTGGCACACACGAAGTCCAAGAGAAGGAGGTAAGCGTGGCTCGGACAACTGCGGGGCAGGAAACCGCCCCAACCCCAGAGCCCGACACGCGGCACCGCATTCTTTTGCACGTGCTGCGCCACGGTCCGGTGAGCGCATCGGACATCAGCGAGGAGTTTGGTCTGAGTGCCGCGGGAGTTCGGCGGCACCTGGACAACATCGTCTCCGATGGCCTCGCCGAGGTCGAGGAGGCCCCTCGCTCTGGGCAGCGTGGACGGCCCGCCAAGCTTTTCCGCCTCACTGACGCGGGCCGGGCAAAGTTTGGACATGATTACGACAACCTGGCCTTGCTAGCTCTGCGCGCCCTCCGCTCTGCGGGTGGGGAAGCAGCGGTGGAAGATTTCGCCGCCCAGCGCGTGCAGGATCTATTGGAGGACGTTCCCGAATCCGATTCCGACGTGGCTGCCAAGGCCAAGGCCATTGCCGACGCACTGTCTGACAGGGGTTATGCTGCCACTGTCGATCCAGCTGGCGGTGGCGTTCAGATTTGCCGTCATCACTGCCCAATCCAAGATGTCGCTCACGAGTTCCCTGAACTGTGCGCGGCGGAGCACCGGGTGGTTGCAGAACTGCTGGGGCAACACACTCAACCGCTGGCAACCATTGCCGATGGCAACGGTGTCTGCACCACCTTCATTCCGCTTCAGACCATTGACCCTTCCCCCAAGAAGGAAAGTTAAACCATGACTCAAGCTGCACAAACACCTGAAACTAAACCACAGACTGACGAAGAGATTATCGATTCCATCGGCGCCTACGGATATGGCTGGCACGATTCCGATGCCGCCGGTGCTTCCGCCCGCCGCGGACTTAACGAGGATGTAGTGCGCGACATTTCGGCGAAGAAGAACGAGCCGGAATGGATGCTTAAGCGCCGCCTGAAGGCTCTGGAAATCTTCGACAAGAAGCCGCTGCCTACCTGGGGCGCGGACTTGAGCGATATCGATTTCGACAACATTAAGTACTTCGTCCGTTCCACCGAGAAGCAGGCCCAGACGTGGGATGACCTGCCGGAGGACATTAAGAACACTTACGACAAGCTGGGTATCCCGGAGGCCGAGAAGCAGCGTCTGGTCGCCGGTGTGGCCGCGCAGTACGAGTCCGAGGTGGTCTACCACCAGATCCGCGAGGATCTGGAGAAGCAGGGCGTTATCTTCGTCGATACCGATACTGGCCTGCGCGAATACCCAGAGCTCTTCGAGGAGTACTTCGGCAGCGTCATCCCGGCTGGCGATAACAAGTTCTCCGCGCTGAACACCGCTGTATGGTCCGGCGGTTCCTTCATTTACGTGCCGAAGGGCGTGCACGTGGATATTCCACTGCAGGCTTATTTCCGCATTAACACCGAGAACATGGGCCAGTTCGAGCGCACCCTGATCATCGTCGACGAAGACGCCTACGTTCACTACGTCGAGGGTTGTACCGCCCCGATTTACAAGACCGACTCCTTGCACTCCGCCGTGGTGGAGATCATCGTGAAGAAGGGCGGCCGCTGCCGCTACACCACGATCCAGAACTGGTCGAACAACGTGTACAACCTGGTCACCAAGCGCACGAAGTGCGAAGAGGGCGGCACCATGGAGTGGGTCGACGGCAACATCGGCTCGAAGGTGACCATGAAGTACCCGGCCGTGTGGATGACCGGCCCGCACGCCAAGGGCGAGGTTCTCTCCGTGGCTTTCGCGGGCGAGGGTCAGTTCCAGGACACGGGCGCGAAGATGGTGCACATGGCGCCGTACACGAGCTCCAACATTGTCTCTAAGTCCGTCGCCCGCGGCGGTGGACGCGCTGCCTACCGTGGCCTGGTGCAGATCAACAAGGACGCTCACCACTCGGCTTCCAACGTCGAATGTGATGCGCTGCTGGTCGACTCGATTTCGCGTTCGGATACATACCCGTACAACGACATTCGTAACGACCACGTGACGTTGGGCCATGAGGCAACCGTTTCCCAGGTCTCCGAGGATCAGCTGTTCTACCTGATGTCCCGTGGCATCGAGGAGGACGAGGCCATGGCGATGATCGTCCGCGGTTTTGTGGAGCCAATCGCCAAGGAGCTGCCCATGGAGTACGCCCTGGAGCTCAATCGTCTTATCGAACTGCAGATGGAAGGATCGGTGGGTTAAACCAAATGACGACCCCACTCAACGAAACCGAAGCGACGATCACCCCGGTGAAGGCTGGTACGGAACACCAGACGAAGGGCGACCGCTTCACCTCTTTCTCGGCTGCGGATTTCTCTATTCCGCACGGTAAGGACGAGGACTGGCGCTTCACTCCGCTGCGCGAGCTGCGCGGCCTGCATGATGGCTCGGCCGTTGCTGGCAAGCCCGCCGCTATCGCGGTTGGTGTTGCGGAGGATGACGCCCCCAGCGTGACCATCGAAAAGCTCCAATCTGGCGATGAGCGCCTGGGGCGCGCGGGCGCTCCCGTGGATCGTGCGGCGGCGCAGGCCTGGGAGAACACGGAGCAGGCGAACTATGTGCGCATCTCCAAGGACGCGGCATTGAAGTCCCCGGTCACCGTCACCATCGACGGCCCCGGCGAGGACGAAGCTTCCTACGGCACCCTAGTCATCGAACTGGAGGCACACGCCGAGGCCGTGGTGTTCGTCCGCTACGAGGGTTCGGGCGCGCACTCCGATAACGTGGAGTTCGTTGTCGGTGACGGTGCGAAGCTAACCACCGTGGTCTTCGAGGACTGGAACGAGGACGCAGTTCACCTGTCGAATTCTCACATCCAGGTCGGTCGCGACGCAGTCGTGCGTCACTACTACGCAGCCTTCGGTGGCCACGTCGTACGCTCCGTACCGCACGTGCGCTACACCGATACCGGCGGAGACGCGGAACTGCTGGGACTGTACTTCGCGGACGCGAACCAGTATTTCGAGCAGCGACTGCTAGTGGATCACTCCATCCGCAACTGCCGCTCTAACGTTTTGTACAAGGGTGCCCTGCAGGGTGAGCCGGAGAAGGGCAAGGATGCTCGTGAGGCTCGCACCGCCTGGATCGGCGACGTGCTGATCCGCCCGGAGGCTACGGGTACCGATACCTACGAAAAGAACAACAACCTGCTGCTGACTTCGGGTGCCCGCGCGGATGCCGTGCCGAACCTGGAGATCCAGACCGGCGAGATCGTCGGCGCCGGCCACGCTGCAACCGTGGGTCGCTTCGACGACGAGCACATGTTCTACCTACAGTCCCGTGGCATCGATCCGGCCAGCGCAAAGATGCTGATCGTCCGCGGTTTCTTCACCGACGTGATCAAGCGCATCCCGGAAGAGTCGATCCGCGAACTGCTGGAGGACAAGGTCGAGGCCGAGCTGCAGAACACGGTTCTTTAAATTCATTTACCCCGTCAAACACCCAAAGAAAGCTTTTTACACACCATGAGCACTCTGGAAATCAAGAACCTGCACGCGCAGGTCGTCCCCGCTGATGAGAACGAGGATCCGAAGCCGATCCTGCACGGCGTCAACCTGACCATCAACTCCGGCGAGACCCACGCCATCATGGGGCCGAACGGCTCCGGCAAGTCCACCCTGTCCTACGCTATTGCCGGCCACCCACGCTACGAAATCACCGAGGGCGAGGTTCTGCTGGACGGCGAGAACCTGCTGGACATGGAAGTCGACGAGCGCGCCCGCGCAGGGCTGTTCCTGGCTATGCAATACCCGACCGAGGTGCCGGGCGTATCCATGGCCAATTTCCTGCGTTCCTCCGCCACCGCTGTCCGCGGTGAGGCTCCGAAGATCCGCGAGTGGGTCAAGGAAGCCCGCGCGGCCATGGAGGAGCTATCCATCGACCCGTCGTTCTCCGAGCGCTCCATTAACGAGGGCTTTTCCGGCGGCGAGAAGAAGCGCCACGAGATCCTGCAGCTGGGTCTGCTTAAGCCCAAGTTCGCCATCCTGGACGAGACCGACTCCGGCCTGGACGTCGACGCTTTGCGCGTCGTCTCCGAAGGCATTAACCGCTACAAGGAGCGCGAGAACGGCGGAGTGCTGATGATTACGCACTACCAGCGCATCCTGAACTACGTAAAGCCCGAACACGTCCACGTGTTCGCCAAGGGCCGCATCGTAGAGTCCGGCGGCCCAGAGCTGGCACAACAGCTGGAGTCCGAGGGCTACGAGAAGTTCGTCTAGAGCTTCCGGCCACCCATCCTCAGCGCCCGCAACAACCCCAAACCCTCGCCGGCCGGTGACGGCCGGGCAGAAAGTGTGAACTTGTGAGTTCAAGCAATTCCCTGGATACCGCGAAGGTCCGCAGCGACTTCCCGATCCTTTCGCGCACAGTACGCGAGGGGAAGAAGTTGGTGTACCTGGATTCCGGTGCCACCGCTCAGCGCCCGGTGCAAGTTCTGGACGCGGAACGGGAGTTCCTCACTACCCACAACGCACCCGTGCACCGCGGTGCCTACGAGATCGCGGAGGAAGCCACGGATGCCTACGAATCCTCGCGCGAAGCCATCGCCGACTTCGTGGGTGCCGATGACCGGGAAATCGCGTTCACCAAGAACGCAACGGAGGCTCTCAACGAGGTTGCCTACATCCTCGGCGATAAGCGAGCGGGGGAGCTGCAGGTCACTGAAGGCGACGAGATCGTAGTCTCCGAACTGGAACACCACGCGAACCTGGTGCCCTGGCAGGAGCTTGCGCAGCGCACCGGCGCCACGCTGAAGTGGTACTCCGCCACCGAGGATGGTCGCATCGACCTGGACAGTCTGGAGCTTTCCGAGCGTACCAAGGTCGTGGCGCTGACCCACCAGTCGAATGTCACCGGTGCGGTTCTAGACGTGCCGGAGGCCGTCCGCCGGGCTCGCGCCGTCGGCGCACTGTTCGTCCTGGATGCGTGCCAGTCCGTACCCCACATGTCCGTGGATTTCCACCAGCTAGATGTAGACTTCGCGGCATTTTCAGGCCACAAGATGCTGGGGCCTAATGGCGTCGGCGTCCTCTACGGCAAGGCCCAGCACATGGACCAGCTACCGCCTTTCCTGACAGGTGGATCAATGGTGGAGAAGGTGACGATGGAAGGCACCACCTTCACCGAAGCCCCGCAGCGTTTCGAGGCAGGCACGCAGATGACCTCGCAGGTAGTGGGACTCGGTGCGGCCGTGAACTACCTGAACGACCTGGGTATGGATAAAGTTGCCGCGCACGAGGCCGAACTGACGGCCTACGCGCTACAGCAGCTGCAAACGATTGAGGGGCTGCGCATCATCGGTCCCACAGACGCACAGGATCGTGGCAGCGCGGTCAGCTTCGTCGTGGAGGGGATTCACCCGCACGACCTGGGACAGGTCATCGACGACCAGGGTGTGTGCATCCGTGTCGGCCACCACTGTGCGTGGCCGGTGCACACCTGCATGAACGTGCAGGCCACGGCCCGGGCCAGCTTCTATATTTACAATGACCTCTCGGACGTTGATGCGCTGGTTGCGGCCATCCGCACAGCGCAGGAATTCTTCGGTACCGCGTAGAGGATTTAAGTTAAAGGCGATATGAAACTAGAGCAGATGTACCAGGAAGTGATCCTGGACCACTACAAGCATCCCCAGCACGCGGGGCTGCGCGAGCCTTTCGAGGCCGAGGTACACCACGTGAACACCTCCTGCGGCGACGAGCTGACGCTGCGCCTGCACCTCAGCGAGGACAAGCAGACCGTGGAGGATATCTCCTACGACGCGGTGGGCTGCTCCATCAGCCAGGCTTCCACGTCTGTGATGACCGAGGAGCTGGTGGGCCGCCCGGTCGAGGAGGCCTTCGCCAAGCTCGCTGAGTTCGAGCGCATGGTGACCTCCCGCGGCAAAATCGAGGGCGACGACGAGATCATCGGCGATGGTATTGCCTTCGCGGGTGTGTCCAAGTACCCGGCTCGCGTGAAGTGCGCTCTGCTGGGCTGGAAGGCGTTCGAGGCCGCCGCTACCGAGGCAGGGGCAACGCCCGCCGACAACGGCACCGACAACGGCACCGACACTACAAACGACACAGACTAGCCACCTCAAAGACTAGGCAGATCAAGGAGCCCACCATGACTGAAAACGCAGAACCCACCACCCCGGAGATGGATCCCTCGCCACTGGACAAGGCCCCGAAGGGGCCCGCCGAGCGCAGTCCCGAAGACATGGCCATCGCGGGCAAGGTCGAAGAGAACCTGCTGGACGTCATCGACCCCGAACTGGGCATCAACGTCATCGACCTGGGGCTGGTTTACGACATCTGGATCGAGGACAAGACCGCGGTGCTGAACATGACCCTGACCTCCCCGGCCTGCCCGCTGCAGGACGTGCTGGAGGATCAGGCACGCGACGCGGTGATCAACAACGTCGACGAGGTCACCGACCTGCAGATCAACTGGGTGTGGTCCCCGGCCTGGGGCCCGCACATGATCAACGAGGAAGGTCGCGAGCAGCTGCGCTTCCTGGGCTTCACTGTGTAGGCTTCGCTGTCTGGGCTTCACCGTCTAGCCCACACCGCCCGCATCACCTGCCAGGGGCGCCGGAAGAGCGGCTGCAGGAACTCGTGGCTCAGTCCCGTGCCCTCCCGAAGTGCCCACATGGTGCGCGCCACGGCCAGGCCATCCCGGCCGCTTAGGTAGGCCAACTGCCGCTCGGTTTCCAGGGCAAAGAAATGGCCGAAGAAATCCTGCAGCGTGGCTCCGTCGGCCCGCGCGATCAGCTCTCCACCGACCTGCCGCAGCACATATGCCAGGTTCCCACCCAGCCGCCGCCCGTCCAGGACATCGTCGGCGGCCTCCAGCGCATGCCCCAGCGAGTAACCCGTCGCGGGATTGATGAACCCCGCCGCGGCGCCAAACTTTCTTTCTTTATGACGCCGCCTCGTTCCCATCGGAATCGAAACCTGTTCTTCGCGGCTCACGCTCTCCGGATCTAGCCCCATCCGCGCTACCCGTTTTGCCAGCCGATTCCGCAGAACGTCTAACACCTTCTGCTGCTCGACCGGATCGGCGGGGCAGTGGGTGGCAAGGATCGTCTCCTCATAGAGCCATCCCTCGCTTGTGCGCTGGATATAGCAGAAGCTCGGCGCAGCGTGTTGATCTTGAGCTTCCGCGCCTGTCCAATCCATAAAGACCGGCTGGGGGCGTGGGGCGTCACAACCAGAAAAGAACCACCCGACGGCCAGCTGCCACAGTGCGGCGTCGGTGCGCGGGGCGCCGGTGCAGTCAACGGCCGGGTGACCGTCGGGCACGTACTCGGCGACCACACGCACATCGCTCTCGCGTAGCGCCTTGACCACGGCGGCCTGATCCAGCATGCGGTACTCGAAGCCGAGGGTGCGACGCGTTGTGGGAAGCCCGGCGACAACCTCCAAGGGAGCAGGCGGGGTGAACAACGCATCAGCCCACGCGGGAATCTGCGTGGAGAACACACCATAGGTGCCCGGAAAGGGGGTAGCTCGGTTAAGATCCACCGCAGGGTCGTAGGCAACGACGGAGTAGCCGCGCTGAGCTGCGCGGATGGCTAGCAAAGCACCGGCCGGCCCCAGGCCTTTGAGGTGTAAGGTCTGGGGCACGGCAGGGGACTCCTTCGAGGCATCGATTGTGGTGCAGATTACGCTTGCTACCCCCGAATTTACATGACTGTATTTTGCTCATTGCTTTCTAAGACTGAGTAGCTACCTAAATAGACAAGCTAAGGGTATAAGTCTTTCCTAATCACAGGGGAGCAGGAACAAGCTTAGGGACAACTTGAAGGTTCGGGGGAAAGCCACAGCCACATGTAACGCAAACGCTGCAGGTCGCGATCCTAGTTTCTAACATAAACATTGTCCTGCTTGGTAGGAACATACCAACAAGGCGGGGCGATGATGAATGGGGGAACGCGGGGACCCCGTCGACGACCAGACAGGCCAGCGACTCGACTTGGGGGGTTCGAGCACCGCTGCGCCGGTGCATAAGGGGTGGGGCAGGTTGTCGACGGGGATGCTGATAGGCTTCTAGCTTGTGATTGTTACTAATGACCTCGAGGTTCGGGTGGGGGCCCGGACCCTGCTGAACGCCCCCGGGCAACACCTGCGAGTCCAACCCGGCGACCGTATCGGCCTGGTCGGGCGTAACGGCGCGGGGAAGACCACCACCATGCGCATCCTGGCCGGCGAAGGCGAGCCCTACGGTGGCACCGTCACCCGCAGCGGCGAGATGGGATACCTACCGCAGGATTCCAAGGAAGGCGATATCGAGCAGACCGCCCGCGACCGCGTGTTGTCTGCCCGTGGCTTGGATCGGATTCGCAGCTCCATGGAGCGGCAGCAGGAGATCATGGAGACCAGCGACAACCCCGGCCAGCGGGACGCCGCAATCCTGAAGTACAGCCGCCTGGAGGAAAAGTACCACTCCCTGGGCGGCTACGAGGCCGACAGCGAGGCCGCGCAGATCTGCGACTCGCTGGGGCTGCCGGAGCGCGTGCTAGATCAGCAGCTGAAGACCCTCTCGGGTGGTCAGCGTCGACGCGTGGAGCTGGCACAGATCCTCTTCGCCGCCACCGCCGGTTCCGGCCGCTCCCAGACCACTTTGCTGCTGGACGAGCCGACTAACCACCTGGACGCGGACTCCATCACCTGGCTGCGTGGCTTTTTGGCCAAGCACGAGGGCGGGCTGATCATGATCAGCCACGACGTGGAGCTGCTGGACGACGTGTGCAACAAGATCTGGTTCCTCGACGCTGTACGTGGCGAGGCCGACGTCTACAACATGGGCTGGACCAAGTACAAGGACGCCCGAGCCACCGACGAGGCGCGCCGTCGCCGCGAGAAAGCAAATGCCGAGAAGAAGGCTAGCGCCCTGAGGCAGCAGGCCGAGAAGCTGGGAGCAAAGGCCACCAAGGCGAAGGCCGCCAAGCAGATGGCCGCCCGCGCGGAGAAGATGCTGGGCAACCTCGACGAGGTGCGGGTCGAAGACCGCGTGGCCAACATCAGCTTCCCGGAGCCCGCACCGTGTGGCAAGACCCCCATGAACGCCAAGGGACTGACGAAGATGTACGGCTCCCTGGAGGTCTTCGCCGGGGTGGATCTGGCCATCGACAAGGGCTCGCGCGTGGTCGTGCTCGGCTTTAACGGTGCGGGCAAGACCACGCTGCTGAAGCTGCTGGCCGGGGTGGAACGCACCGACGGCGAGGGCGGCATCGTCACCGGCCACGGTTTGAAAGTCGGTTACTTCGCGCAGGAGCACGACACGATCGACCCGGACAAGTCCGTCTGGGAAAACGCCATCGAGGCCTGTCCCGACGCCGGCGAACAGGACCTGCGCGGCCTGCTGGGCGCATTCATGTTCTCCGGCGAGCAGTTGGAGCAGCCTGCCGGCACGCTATCCGGCGGTGAAAAGACCCGCCTAGCATTGGCGACCCTCGTCAGCTCCCGCGCCAATGTGCTGCTGCTGGACGAGCCAACCAACAACCTGGATCCGCAGTCCCGCGAACAGGTCCTCGACGCACTGCGCACCTACACCGGCGCCGTTGTGCTGGTCACCCACGACCCAGGCGCGGTCAAGGCTCTGGAGCCCGAGCGCGTAATCGTGCTGCCCGACGGGGTGGAGGACCTGTGGAGCGACGAGTACATGGAGATCGTCGAGCTAGCCTGACCGGTAGTCCTAGCCCACCAGCCCTAGCGAGCTGCGGGAGTACTCCACGAAGCGCCGCAGCAGCGAGTTCGCCGCCGCCGTATCTTGTCCCTCGAAGCGGGCGTAGGTTTCCGCGATCTCTTTAGGGTCGCAGTAGCCCTCGTCCTCGTAGAAGCTCAGGCGCCGGGTGATGCCCGCTGCGTCCATCTCGGGGTGGAATTGGCTGGTCCAGAAGTTCTCGCGATAGCGGTAAATCTGCACGGGGCAGGTCTCGCCGGTGGCCAGCAGCGTGGCTTCCTCCGGCACGCGCACCACCGAGTCCTTGTGCCCTGTCAGTGCGGTGAATCGGTCGGGGAGCGCGCCCGTGATGGGGTCGATGCGTCCGGCGTCAGTTAGAGAAACCTCGCTGGTGCCCGCCGATTCCGAGTACGTGCTGTTGACCTCGCCGTCCAGGTAGTGCGCCAGCATGGAGGTGCCGTAGCAGGTGGAGAAGATGCCGAATCGCTGCCTTTCGGTCTCGACCTGGATGAAGTCGACCAGCTTTTGCGAGATTTCCTCCTGCCACTCCGCGTCGACCGGGCGGGTGATGGTAAACGGCGAGCCGCCGATGAATACGCCCTCCACGCCGTCGAAACTGCCGGGGTCCGCCCCCGGGTTATCCAGGGGGCGCTGTTCCAGCTCGGCGGGGGGTGAGGCCGCTGTAGCTGAGGAAGTCGGCGTATTCCGCGGCGAGCACATCGGCTCCGCTGCGGGGGCATAGCAGTACGAAAGTCACATTCGTTACTGTAACAGACCGCTTGGTCTATTTCCTATTTTTTGACGCCCCCGCGTGCCAACTTTCCCAACAATTCTTTCGCGCTGTCGATCTTCTTCTGCTCGAATCCCCGCACTCCGTCCGCGGCGCCCGCCAGCTCAGCCAACTGTGCCACCTGCTCGGGCGTGCGCAGTTGCCGGGCTTGGCGCAGGATCTCTGCGCGGTAGGTACGCACCAACTCGCGCTCCAGCTTGCGCACCTCCGCGTAGCCGAACACGTCCAGGCGCGTACCGCGCAGGCGCTTGGCCTTCGCCAGCGCGCCCAGCACCGGGCGCATCCGGGGACCCAGCCCGATCTTTCGGTTCAGCCCCAGAGCCCGCAGCAGCGGCGGCTGGAACTGCACGGTAACCTGCGCATCTCCCTGCGCCTCAGCGAAGCCGGGGTCGAGTGCCAGGCGGGCGACCTCGTACTCGTCCTT
This sequence comes from Corynebacterium jeikeium, assembly GCF_000738265.1. Taxonomy (GTDB): domain Bacteria; phylum Actinomycetota; class Actinomycetes; order Mycobacteriales; family Mycobacteriaceae; genus Corynebacterium; species Corynebacterium macclintockiae. The sequence continues at coordinate 112,021 of NZ_JFCQ01000029.1, read as the reverse complement.
GTAGGCCGACAGCTTGTGCAGCCCGGTGGCGAAGCTCCGGGTGAGTTCAGCTGGCCCGTCGGGGTTCACTCGGCGCTCGTGGGCGTACACCGCGCGCACGTCGGTCAGATAGCTCTCGGCATCCTGGTCGGAGCCCCAGCGCCCCATCTCGTCAAAGAACACCGCAACCTCGTCCACCAGGCTCGGCTCCAACACCTTTTCGATGCGCGCCCGGGTGTGGGACTGAGGCTCAACCTCCATGTACTGGGCATAGTCGGGCTCCACACCCAGCAGCTCGATGATTGCCTCCGGTCGGCTGACCAGCTGACGGCCACGACGGAAGGCCTGGATGTTCGCACCCGCCTTCTTGCCATTGATCCGCAGCGCCTTTTCAATGGATTCCGGAGTGACCGGCAGGGCACCGGCCTGCACCGCCGCACCCACCAGCAGCAGGATCTGGAAGGTCGATTCGCCGAAGAGCTTGCTGGAGACGCGGATGGCGTCGGTGATAATCGCGCGGCGCGCAGCCTGCCCCAGCGCACCTGCGATCTGCACGCCGTCCGGGCGGGTCGCGGTGACGTCCGTGCACATCTGCCCGGTAGGAGTCGCGGAGTTCGACAGCACCGCAGTCGTGCGCTGTGCGTTGAGCACCGAGGTGCTGGGATCCTCCGCGCCGGTCACGCCGTCCAGCGCGATCAACAAATCTGCGCCGCCCTGTGGAACGGTTCCCGTGTGCTGGCCAATCTTCTTGGAAATCCGCAGGTCGGAGACCACAGACCCACCTTTCTGCGCCAGTCCCGTCATGTCCGTGCCGCGCACCGCAAGTCCGTCCAGGTGCGCGGCGGTGGCGATCACCGCTGAGGCAGTCATCACGCCCGTGCCGCCGACACCCGAGATGCGTATGTTCCACGGGCGCGCGCCGTCGAGATCGCAGGCGGGGGCGGGGTCAAGCATGTCGGCGTCAATATCCGGCACACGGCGTACCTCGTCGGTCGCAACAACGGTCGTGAACGCCGGGCAGTCACCGGACAGGCACGAACGGTCGACGTTGCAGCTCGTCTGGTCGACGCGCGTTTTGCGGCCGAACTGGGTGTCTACGGGCTGCAGCGACAGGCAGCCGGACTTTTCGCCGCAGTCGCCGCACCCCTCGCAGATGCGCTCGTTAATGACGATCTTCTCGGCCGGACGGGCGCGCTTCTTGCGGTTGCGCGCGCGGCGCTTCTCGGCGGCGCACTCCTGGTCGTGAATCAGCACGGAGATTCCCTCCATGCCTTCCAGTTCCTTTTGCACCTGCGCCAGCTCCTCGCGCGGGCGCACCTGCACACCTGACTTTGCCAGCGCCTTGCGGGTACGGCGCACATCGTCGCTGGTCACGACGATCCTGGCCGGGTTCTCGGCCCGCACCATGTCGACCAGCCCCGCCAGGCTCGGCTGTCCAACGGGATCCTGGCCACCGGTCATCGCCACTGTGCCGTTGTGCAGTAGCTTGAGGGTCGCATTTACTTTGGACGCCACCATCGCCCGCAGAGCCAAGGATCCCGAATGCAGGAAGGTTCCGTCGCCCATGTTCTGCACGAAGTGCTCTTCAGTGACAAAGCGGTGCATGCCGATCCAGTGGGCGCCTTCGCCGCCCATCTGCGCGGTGCCCATCACCTTGCCCACGCGCTTGTCGTCCATCATCATCACCATGGCGTGGCAGCCGATTCCCGCCCCGACCAGCGTGTCCTCGTCCGCACGGGTCGATAGGTTGTGCGGGCAGCCGGAGCAGAAGTGGGGAACGCGGTTCGGCACGGCCAGGGGAAGGGCAATGCGCGTCGGGCCGGTTTCCAGCCCCGCAACCTCGATTCCCTCGGCGCGCAGCAGCCGCGGCAGCTGCTTGAGGGGATCATTGACGTGCTCGATGCGCGGGCGGACCGGCAGGTCGTACAGGCATGCCCGCACGGATTCCACGAGGTGGGTACCCAGTTCCTCGGCCACGACCAGCACATCGAGGCCAGCGCAGAAGCTCTCGAGCTCCTGCGGATCCAGTGGGTAGGTCATCGCCAGCTGCAAAACTCGCACCTGTGCGTCGCCCACGACCTCCGCTACTTCCAGGGACGTGTTGCCGGCGCAGATCACGCCCACCCGGTCGCCTTCTTGGGCGTGCCACCAGCGGTTGAGCTGGTGTTCGCGGGAGTACTCCAGGGCGCGCTCCAGGCGCTCGCCGACGCGTGTGTCATCCAAGTCCAGTAGTCGCTTGCCCAGCAGGCGCGCCTCGGGCACGTGCTTCCCGCCGCGCTCCACACCGCGCGGGGTCGTTGCCTCCCGGATGGCCTCCAGGTCAACGCTGGCTGAGCCGTCGGCGACGGGCGTGGTAATCCGCAGCGCGGTCCACAGCCCGCTGTAACGCGACATCCATGCGGCGTGCGCGCCAAGGCGCAGGATATCTCCCGCATCCACCGGAACCAGCGTGGGTAGCCCGAGGTCAGCCAGAATGCGCCCCGATGCCGAGGGAATAGTGGAGGACTTCGCCGTCGGATCGTCGCCCACGAAGGCGACCGCGCCTCCCGTTCCGCTGGTGCCCGTCATGTTGGCGTGGCGAAACGCATCCGCTGCGCGATCCAGACCCGGTGCCTTGCCGTACCAGTAGCCGACCACGCCGTCGACTCCTTCTTTTGCCGTCGCTCGGTCGGTCATCTGCGAACCTGCGACGGCAGTGACGCCTAACTCTTCATTGACGGCAGGGAAGTGCTGGACATCAAATTCCTCTAGCAGCGATCCCCGGCGTCCCAGTTCTAGGTCGTATCCACCCAGGGGAGAGCCCTCGTACCCGGACACGAAGCTGGAGGTTTTCAGCCCCATCGCCCGATCCGCTTCCGCGCGATCCAGTACCACGCGAACCAGCGCTTGGATGCCTGTCAGGTGAACGTTCCCGGACTTTTCCCGGTAGCGCGACTGGGTGTAGTCGGGGAGGTCCTGCTCGGTGGGAGTCGTAGTGGGGATGAAGGTGGAGGTCATCGCTGCTCATCCTTTCGTCTATTCCGTCAATGTGTGGTTTGAATCACAATAGGTTGAGACAACAGGCGCTGAAAGCAACCTCGGGAAAATATTTCACAAAGCAAAGCTTTTTTAGAATTACAGCCAGGAAATTAGGCCAATGGCTTAATGTCTTACCCATGCGGCAATAGATTTGGCCGCCAAAGTATGTGTCTTTTTAGCAATAGGCCTGTGGCGTCACTAAGAAGGGAAGAACGATGAAGGACCTCGACAGAACGGACATCGAGTTATGCAGGCTCCTCAGCGAAAGTCCCAAGGCCGGGATGCGAGAGTACGCGCGCGCACTCGGGGTGGCCCGCGCGACGGTCAGTAGCCGCATAGAAAAGCTGGTGGAAAGGGGAGTGATCGGCAGCTTTGCACCTCACTTCGATCCGGCCGCCCTGGGCTTCCCTTTAGGCGCCTTCGTGCATGTCACGCTAGATCAGCGAACGCTCACCCGCGCGACGCAGGAATTCTTGAAGATCCCCTGGATCACCGAGGCACACTCGATCGCTGGCCCTTACGATCTGTCGTGCCGAGTGGTAGCGCGCGACCACGAACACCTGGAACAGATCACGCTGCAGCTGCAGGAGGTCGACGGGGTGCAGCGCACCAGGACGGAAATCATCCTGCGTTCCCGCATCCCGCCGCGGCACGATCAGCTGCTGGATGCCCTAGCGGACCTGGGCGGCCTCTAGCGCGGCCTTGACCTGCTTGGCGGAAAGATCTGTGGCAATCGTCGCGGTTTCCGGCTGCCCCGCGATGTAGCGGCAGATGGTCCAACCGTTGGTGTACTCCGGTTCCAGGACATCCATGGGTCGGTCAGCCATTTTCAAGTCGTAGGGGCGGCCCTCCCAATCGGCCGGCGCGTTGAACTCGCCGGTGCGGAAGGTAAATGGCTCGCTACCGTCTGTGGGGTGAGCCTGTGCCATCGCTTTGTAGTAGTAGCGGTGGTCAGTGTTCGTAGCATCCCCGTTGTCGTTATGGGTCGACACACGCGAGATCCACACCCCGCCCACGCGGACCGGAGCAAAACGCAGCCAGCCATTCGCCCAGGCCTTGCCCAAAATGCGCAGCCTCCCGCGGCGCTTCGTTGCACTGTACAGTGCAATCCCCACCATCAACAGGCCGATCGCTCCCAACACCGCACCAATAACCAGCGGTTGCGTGCTGCCGCGGGTGGCCAGAATACCGCCGAATGCGGCCAGCGCCACACCGACGACAAGCACAACAATCTGAACCGCGCTGAAACCGGCGGAGTTGCCCGCCACCGGCATGCGCCCATTGCTGGACAGGGCGGCATTGATGGCAGCAGACCCGGCAGGCAGCGAACAGCGTTCGTCGAACGTGCCCACTTCCTCGCCATAGGCCAACCCGTCGGCCGGGTCGTCGATGATCACGGAGGAGCGACCGTACCTGAAGATATCTGCCACGCTAATTCCTGTAGCCGTGTAGGGGTGCGGGGATGAAGCCACCGCGGTTAATAAACTCCGCGCTGCTGGCCGAGTTCACGCCGATGACCGGCGCGTAGCCGAGCAGCCCACCAAAGTCTACGTTATCGCCGACCTTGGTACCGGCGGCCGGGATCACGCGCACGGCGGTGGTCTTATGGTTCATCACACCAATGGCGGCCTCGTCGGCGATCATGCCAGCAATGGACTCTGCCGGGGTGTCTCCCGGGATGGCGATCATATCCAGGCCGACGGAACAGATAGCCGTCATGGCCTCCAGCTTGTCGATACTGATCGCGCCAGAACGCACCGCGTCGATCATCCCCTTGTCCTCCGACACAGGAATGAAGGAACCAGACAGGCCACCGACGCGCGAGCACGCCATCATCCCGCCCTTCTTTACCGCGTCGTTGAGTAGCGCCAGGGCGGCGGTGGTGCCGTGGGTGCCCACCTGCCCCAGACCCATGTGCTCCAGGATGTGCGCCACGGAATCGCCCAGCTCCGCGGTCGGCGCCAGCGACAAGTCCACGATCCCGAAGGGCACGCCCAGTCGTTGCGCGGCCATCACACCAACCAGCTGGCCGGTGCGGGTGATCTTGAACGCCGCGCGCTTGATCTCCTCGGAGACCTCGTTCAGCGTCGCCCCTTCCATCTCGGCGACCGCTCTGTCGACCACGCCCGGACCAGACACGCCAACGTTGATCACACAGTCCTGTTCCTCCACGCCGTGGTAGGCGCCCGCCATAAACGGGTTGTCGGAGACAGAGTTGGCGAAAACAACGAGCTTCGCGCAGGCCAGAGTGCCGCCCGGGCCATAGGTGGAACAGTCCTTGATGACCTGCCCCATCTCCCGCACGGCATTCATGTTGATGCCTGCCTTCGAACTGCCGACATTCACCGACGCGCACACCACATCGGTCTCGTTCAGCGCCTCGGGCAGGGAACGGATCAGATCCAGCTCGCCGCGAGTGGCTCCCTTATCCACCAGCGCCGAATAGCCGCCGATGAAGTTAACCCCCACTTCGCTCGCCGCGCGGTTCAGCGCTTCGGCGATCCGCACCGGGTTTCCCTCCACCGCGGAGGCGAGGATTCCCACCGGGGTCACCGAAATACGCTTGTTGACGATCGGGATCCCCAGCTCCCTTTCGATCCCTTGACACACCGGCACGAGGTTGCGCGAGTAGTCCACCACTCGCTCGTACACCGCCTCCGCGGTGGCTTCCATAGTTTCCCGTATACACGGCATCAGATTGATGCCCATCGTCACCGTTCGGATGTCGAGGCGGTATTTCTCGATCATCGCGATGGTCTCGAGGATGTCGTTGCTCTGATTAGTGACGCCACGCCGTGGATTCATGCCTTATACCCCCGGACCCTTATACGTCGTGCATGGCGGAGAAGATGGCCTCCGACTGCACGCGGATAACTAGCTTTTCCTGCTTCTCGACCTCCGCCATGCGATCCTGCACGTCGGCGATGCCGAACTTCGCATCGTCGATGCGCACGTGCAGGATCATGGTGAAGTAGTCGTCCATGATGGTCTGGGAGACGTTGAGGATATTGACGTCCAATTCAGCCAGGGCAGTGGACACGGCGGCGATAATTCCGGTGTGATCCAGCCCGGTCACAGTCATGATTGCGATCATGAACTATATGCTACTCACCGGGCCAGACACCCTAGTGCCCGGGGGAACGCAAGGAGTTCTCTACGAAATCCAGTGCGTCGGACAGCCCCAGCGTTCCCTGTTGTTGCGCCAACCGACCGAGCACGCCTTCCAAAACCAGTTCCAGGGTCTGGGCGATCGTTTCCACGTCGACGTCCGCCCGTATTCGACCGCTGGCGCGCTGCTCCTGCAGGCGGGTGCGCACCGTGTCCCGCAGCGCCAACTGATCTAGCTCCCACTTGGCGGCAAAGCAGGGGTCCATATTCACTCGACGGGTGATCTCGACCCGCATTCCCCACCAATCAGTCAAGTCATCTGACTGGACTAGGGTTCGAATTGCGCCGATAAGCCCTTCGTCGGCAGCCAGTTTCGCCATCTTGCGCATGTCTTCGTGCGCCACCGCTAGAAACAGTTGATCCTTGTTCCGGTAGTGGTGGAAGATCGCACCTCGCGACTTTCCGATCGTTTCTTCCAGGCGCGCGACGGTGGCTCCGTCGTAGCCAAAGGTGGCAAAGCAGTGGCGGGCTCCGGTGAGGATCTCAACCTTGCGTTCTGCCAGGTCTGTCTCGCTTACTTTGGGCATTCTTTTCTAAACCTCTAGTGCTGTAGGGGCGAAAAAGCGGTGACCCGCGCGCTCTTCTGGTCGAAGAGTGCGCCGATCACCGCTCTATGCGTAAGGAGTTAATCCTTACTTGCCGGACATCATGTTGCGCAGAACGAACTGCAGGATGCCGCCGTTGCGGTAGTAGTCTGCCTCACCGGGGGTATCGATGCGGGTCACGGCGTCGAACTCAATCTTCTCACCGTTCTCCTTGGTAGCAGTCACCTTAACGGTCTTCGGGGTGGAGCCGTTGTTGAGCTCCTCGATGCCCTCGATGTCGAAGGTCTCGGTGCCCTCGATGCCCAGGGACTTCCAGGACTCACCCTCCGGGAACTGCAGCGGCACAACACCCATACCGATCAGGTTGGAGCGGTGGATGCGCTCGAAGGACTCGGCGATAACGGCCTTCACGCCCAGCAGCAGGGTGCCCTTGGCAGCCCAGTCGCGGGAGGAACCGGTGCCGTACTCCTTACCACCCAGAACGACCAGCGGAGTGTTCTCCTTCTGGTAGTTCATCGCAGCGTCGTAGATGAAGGACTGCGGGCCACCCTCCTGGGTGAAGTCGCGGGTGTAGCCACCGGAAACGCCGTCCAGCAGCTGGTTCTGCAGGCGGATGTTCGCGAAGGTACCGCGAACCATTACCTCGTGGTTACCACGACGTGCGCCCAGGGAGTTGTAGTCCTTGCGCTCAACACCGTTGGCATCCAGGTACTGAGCGGCCGGGGTGCCCGGCTTAATGGTGGATGCGGGGGAGATGTGGTCGGTGGTCACGGAGTCGCCCAACAAAGCCAGGACGCGTGCGCCCTTGACGTCGTTGACAGCCTCCGGCTCCTTGCTCATGCCGTCGAAGTACGGAGCCTTGCGGATGTAGGTAGAGCTCGGGTCCCAAGCGAAGGTTTTGCCGGACGGCGCCTCCAGGGAGCGCCAGCGCTCGTCACCCTCGAAGACATTGGCGTAGTCCTCGGTGTACAGGTCCTTGGTGATGGAGGAAGCGATAACGTCCTCGATGTCCTGGGTGGACGGCCAGATGTCCTTCAGGAAGACGTCGTTGCCGTCCTGGTCCTGGCCCAGCGGCTGGGTCTCGAAGTCGAAGTCCATGGTGCCGGCGATGGCGTAGGCGATAACCAGGATCGGGGAAGCCAAGTAGTTCATCTTGACGTCCGGGTTGATGCGACCCTCGAAGTTACGGTTACCGGACAGCACAGCGGTGGCAGCCAGGTCGCCCTCGTTGATGCCTGCGGAGATCTCCTCCGGCAGCGGACCGGAGTTACCGATACAGGTGGTGCAGCCGTAGCCGACCAGGTAGAAGCCCATGGCCTCCAGGTCCTTCCACAGGCCCGCCTTCTCGTAGTAGCCGTTAACAACCTGGGAGCCCGGCGCCATGGAGGTCTTAACCCACGGAGCGGACTTCAGGCCCTTGGCAGCAGCGTTGCGTGCCAGCAGGCCAGCGCCGACCATGACGGACGGGTTGGAGGTGTTGGTGCAGGAGGTGATGGACGCGATGGCGACCATGCCGTGGTCCAGCTCGATGTCCTCGCCGTTGTAGTTGACGGTGACCGGGTTGGACGGGCGACCTTCTGCGCCAGCAGCTGCGGACAGGACGTTGCCCTTAGCGTCTGCAGCGGATGCCGGTGCGTCGGCAGGCTGGGAAGAGGTGTTCTCGGTAGCCGGACCCTCTGCGTCGAATTCCGGGGTAGCAGCGGATGCGTCGGCGTCGATGTAGTTGTGCAGATCCTTGCGGAACTGTGCCTTGGCGTCGGTCAGTTCGATGCGATCCTGCGGGCGCTTCGGGCCAGCGATGGACGGAACGACGGTGGACAGGTCCAGCTCCAGGTACTCGGAGTACTCTGCCTCGTTCTCCGGATCCAGCCACATGCCCTGAGCCTTGGCGTAAGCCTCGACGCGGTCCAGGGTCTCCTGGTCGCGGCCGGTCAGCTCCAGGTACTTCACGGTCTCTTCGTCGATCGGGAACATAGCCGCGGTGGAGCCGAACTCCGGGGACATGTTGCCGATGGTGGCGCGGTTAGCCAGAGGCAGCTCTGCAACACCCTTGCCGTAGAACTCTACGAACTTGCCGACCACGCCGTGCTGGCGCAGCATGTCGGTGATGGTCAGAACGACGTCGGTGGAGGTCACGCCCGGCTGGATCTCGCCGGTCAGCTTGAAGCCGACAACGCGCGGGATCAGCATGGAGATCGGCTGGCCGAGCATTGCAGCCTCAGCCTCAATGCCGCCGACACCCCAGCCCAGGATGCCCAGGCCGTTTTCCATGGTGGTGTGAGAGTCGGTACCAACACAGGTATCCGGGTATGCCAGACCGTTGTTGTCGAAGACGGAGCGTGCCAGGTACTCGATGTTCACCTGGTGGACAATGCCGGTTCCCGGAGGAACAACGCGGAAGTTCTCGAACGCGCCGGTGCCCCAACGCAGGAACTTGTAGCGCTCGTCGTTGCGCTGGTACTCGATCTCAACGTTCTTCTCCAGAGCATCGGCGTTGCCGAATGCCTCGATGATGACGGAGTGGTCGATGACCATCTCGGCCGGGTTCAGCGGGTTCACGTCGTCTGCGTCGCCGCCCAGTGCCACAACCGCATCGCGGATGGTAGCCAGGTCAACAATGCAGGCCACGCCGGTGAAGTCCTGCATGATGACGCGGGCCGGGGTGAACTGGATCTCGAAGTTGGGCTCTGCGGAAGGATCCCAGTTGGCGATGGCCTCGATGTGCTCGCGAGTGATGTTCTTACCATCCTCGTTGCGCAGCAGGTTCTCGCCGAGAACCTTCAGGGAGTAGGGAAGCTTCTCCATTCCCGGCACAGCGTTCAGAGCGAAGTAGTCGTAGGACTTCTCGCCGACCTCCAGCTTGCTCTTGGAATTGAAGGAGTTGATGCTTTCAGCCACAGTGAGCTCCTTTAATCTCTTCTCTTAGTCGTTGTTTCGTCGTCGATGTGGTCGCCGCGACGCACAGCGTTTATGTGCGCCGGAGGCTCTGCTTACCATTGTGGCAGCATTCTTCCCGCGACGTCACGCCAAATTTTAACAGTACGTTCGTTCTGCTGCGAATCCTGGACTTTTAAGCGTGTCGCCAGCACCCCCACCCCTCTTTCGGTGCTAAAACATCCCCATGACAGATTCGCCTTCGCCCCACGCCTCGGACGTCACCGCGCAGCTCATTGCTTCTTTTAATGACGCCCCAGTCTATGTGGCCGAAGGTTTCCCCACCGAGGTTGAATCCGGAACCGCCGGGCTATCCAAAGAACTGAAAGAAATCGTGGAGGCGGCGACCAGGGGAGAGTCGGCGTCCAAAATAGGCAACTTAAAGATCGGCTACATCAACAACGATGGCCCGATGCACAACAGCCTGCGCGACATTGCGCAGAAGATACTCGATCAGACAAATGCGGACACGGTCATCCTGAAGTCCCCGAATCAAGCAACGGCTGTGTCGGAGAATCTGCCACGTTTTGCGATTGAATCCAACGCGAAGATTCTTTACGGCGCAAACAGTAATCCTGGCGCAACGCAAGAGTTCCTTCAGCAAGCAACGAGCTACGAGGCACCCACGGGGCTGGCCAACATTGGAGTGCTTCTAGCGCTGCTCGTTGCGGCCTTAATCACTTCGTTATTTAACCTGCGAAACAAGCGTGCTTAGATAACGTTTTAAAAAGGTCAAGCCTGAGTGCTTGACCTTTCTTTATGTCAAGTTTAAAGATTTGAGTGCACCTCACGTTAGGTGCAACAAGACACGCCGACGCGTTAACAAATGTGACATAAATCACATTAAATTCTTTTCTCTTACTCTTTGCAGGTCAAGGCATTTGCCGTTACTTATGTGACTATTGCGATTCGTGAGATTCGTGGTGAAAAAGTTTACGGCCTTGACTGAAGTGGCCTAGGGTTCCGTATGTCAACTTTTGAAACGAGTTGATCTCGAAGTGAATCTTGAGAGAACACTCGACGGGACCTGTACTGATCGCATGGGGAAGTGCGGCCAGCAGGACCGAGGGTTTCACTCGCTTCAAAGCCAGTTGTAAACATTCAGGAGAATCGATCGTGACACCACGACCTACAAGCCGTAAGCGCACGGTGTTGGCCGTTGCAGTAACCGCCGGTGTGACGCTGCAGTCCACGACCCTCGCGGCTCACGCCGACGACGACAAGCGCAGTGTAGAAAGCTTCCTGGCCGATCTTGTCGGCCAGGTTTCTCGTGCAAAGACCCAGGTTTCCAACATGGAGACCCTCATGGGATCCCTGCGTGAGGATGCGAACAAGGCTCGCGTTGATCTGACGAAGAGCCAGGACCAGGCGCAAAAGGCGCAGAACAAGGTCGTTGATGCTCGTGGCCGTCTCAAGAGCTCCGATTCCGCGGTATCCAAGGCGCAAGCCAAGCTGAACGACATTGCACGATCCGCTTACGCACAGGGCGGGGATGCATCGCCGATCAACCTTGCGGCCAGCGGCTCGGATGCTGTGGGCGACACGCTCGATCGTTCCTCCTACATTCAGGCTGCGGCCAAAAAGCAGCAGGGCGAAGTAGACCGCCTGGATTTGGCACGCACCCAGAATGCCAACGAGGAGTCCTCGCTGCGCGATTCACGCGACAAGGCGAACTCCGCTGTCGGCGATGCGGTGAAGAAGTACAACACCGCTCGCGATACTCTGCGGGATTCCCAACAGAAGCTCTCCGACAAGCAGGCTGAGTACAAGCGACTGCTCGACGAGAAGAAGAAGACAGAGAAGGCTCTGCGCGACGCCCGCGCTGCAGTCGAGGCCTTCACCAAGAAGAACCCGGAGGCTTCCAGCTGGGATAAGCGTAAGGTCGCCGAAAAGGCAGCTGAGAAGGTTGGCGCCTCTGTAGACAACACCACTGTAGACAACACTGACGCCACGCCGACCGAAGAAACGACCCCGGCGGACAAGGCTCCGGAGACCACGTCGGAGACCACTACCGAGGCTCCGAAGGCTACTGAAACCAACGAGTCCACCGAGCCGACCAACGATTCTCCAGCACCGCAGGGTTCCCTGGGCAACCCCGCAGCCCTGCCCGAACTGCCGGCGGAGCTGCGCAGCTCCTACGACCAGAACGTCGGCGGAGACAACCAGCGCCAGTCTGCGATCGACGGCCTAGCGAAGGCTGCTCAGTCCGCCGCGATGGCTGGCTTCAACACCGCGCTGTCCGGCAACCCGGAGGGTGCACTGGATGCTGCCGCTCGCGCAGGTCGGGAAACCGCAGGCAAGGAATACGACCGCGCAATGGGGCGGGTTACCAACGTGGATAACCCAATTACGGCACCGGAAGCTCCCGCAGCCCCAGAAGCCGAGGCACCGGAGACCCCCGCAGCCGAAGCTCCCGAAACCCCGGAGGCAGAAACTCCTGCCAACCCGGCTGATGTCCTCACTCAGGCCCTCGATCCGAACGCACCGGACACCTCCGGCACGGCGGAAGAAAAAATCGAGCGCGTGATCAAGCGCGCAGAGAGCCAGCTCGGCCTGCCCTACGCCTGGGGTGGCGGCAACTTCTACGGCCCAACGAAGGGCATCCGCGACGGCGGCGTGGCCGACGCACACGGCGACTACAACAAGGTCGGCTTCGACTGCTCTGGTCTGATGATGTACGCCTTCTACGGTGTCGGCTTCAAGCTGGATCACTACAGCGGTTACCAGTACACCGCCGGCAAGCAAGTTCCGTCCTCGGAGGCCAAGCGCGGTGACATGCTGTTCTGGCCGGGTCACGTTGCCCTGTACCTGGGCGACGGCAAGATGATCGAGGCCCCGCAGTCCGGCGATGTCGTGAAGATTTCCGACGTTCGCTGGGGCGGCATGCAGCCTATGGCTGTCCGAATGATCGAGTGATCCCCCTAGCGCAGCAACTCCCGCTGCGCATAATCCACAGCCACCATCCGGGCAGTACGCACTGCCCGGAGCATTGGCATGAGATGGGGGTCTAGGCTCGCTCCAACCTCGGATCGCCGGGTGACCTCCACAATCGCCGCCACCTGATCCGCCCTGGCCATCAGCTTCGCCGCGCGGCTGGGCACCCCGGGTGGCATCCCGGGCAGTCCGAACGCGTCATCGAGCGCCCCCACGGCCAGTTCTGCCCGCTGGAACGCCGCCGCACCACGGGGAACATGGCCCGCGGATTTCACCATGGCCGTCGCCCGGTCGGCCGCCTCCCGCAGCAGCTGATCCGCCTCGCCGGGAGAGTACACCGGCAGGGGCGGAGTCGCTCCTTCTATCTGATCCCAGGACCAGCTGACCAGGTGGGCGTCGATAACCTTGGGGCTAAGCACGTGACTCACCAAGGGATCGCGATCTGCCACGATGAGTGACGCCCCCTCGGTCCCCACCGGCAGCAGTGGCGCGTCGCCGGGGCCAGACAGCATCAGTTGGATCAGGGGGCGCTCATTCACCCCGATGGCTGCCTCATCTGTCACAGCCCGCACCTGGCCAAGAAGTTCCACCAGGCCACCACCGTCGGGCTCCAGGCGATGGTGCTTACCCTGCGTGGCGTGGAAGGCATCGATCACTTCGTCGGCGCCGATGAGGCCGTGCAGCCACCAGGCCAACCATAGGGAAGTATTCTGCACGGGCGACCATAGTTGCGCCCCAAGCCACGTCGGTACCGGATCAGTCATTTTTCCTAGCCTAAGCTGGTTGGCCATGAGCTTCAATTACGGTGACATCATGAAGGGCCACTCCCGCAACCACAAGCCCAGCTTCCCGCGCGTCACGCCGGAGCTGGGAATGGTGGTCGAGGTCATCGCCGATGACTTCGTCGGCGCGGTCGTGGGTGGGGAGAAGACGGCCGACGGCGATTTCATCCGGTTGGAGGACCGCTACGGAAAGACCCGGCTTTTCAAGCTCCGCGAAGGCGCCTTCCTACTCGAAGGCAAGCCTATTACCTTGACTCGCTACGTAGATCCCAGGATGCTTCCGCCGAAGCAGCGCACGTCGAACTCCGGCTCGCGTCGCGTGGAAGGAGTGCAGGCGAAGGTTGCCGCCCCCTCGCGCATCTGGGTGGAAGGCATCCACGACGCTGCGATCGTCGAACAAGTCTGGGGGCATGACTTGCGGGTGGAAGGTGTGGTGGTCGAGTACCTAGAGGGTCTCGACAATCTGCCGGAGCGCCTGGCCGAGTTTCAGCCTTCCGCAACCCGTCGCGTCGGCGTACTCGCCGATCACCTCGTGGAGGGGACGAAGGAAGCGCGCCTAACCGAATCCCTCGGGCCACACGTGATGGTCACCGGGCACCCATACATCGATATTTGGGAGGCTGTAAAGCCCAGCAGCGTGGGCATCCGCGAATGGCCGAAGATCCCCCGCGGCATCGATTGGAAGACAGGCGTGTGCCAGGAGCTCGGCTGGGGCAGCCCGCAAGACGGATGGCGCCGCGTCGCCCGGGCGGCCAAGACTTTCCGCGACCTAGATTCCACGCTGATCGGCGCAGTAGAACGGCTCATCGATTTCGTGACTGTTCCGGCGGAGTACTGAAGTAACCATTAGGGTCTTAAACATGGGTCCGATCATTTGGTTAATCGCAGCCGGATTATTATTCCTCGGCGAGCTCCTGGTAGCCGACATGTCTTTGTTGATGCTGGGCACCGCAGCGGCCATTACCGCCGGCGTAGCGGTGGTGGATATTCCCGTATGGGCCGAGATCCTGGTGTTCGGCGTAGCTTCCGTCGCACTGATCCTGGCCATTCGCCCCATGCTGCGCAGGCGGCTGCTTAAGAACAGCCAAGAACATAAGTTCGACGATTCCGAGCTGGCAGGCAAGCGCGCTGAGGTTATCGAACCCGTCTCCGACCAAGCGCAGAGCGGCGGCATGGTGCGGGTCGCCGGCGAGCTGTGGTCCGCCCGTTCCGCCAACCCCGGGGACACGTACTCCGCGGGGGAGTCGGTACAGGTGCTAAGCATCGACGGCACGACGGCGGTCGTGTGGAAAAACAAATAGTAGTAAGGACTCTTAGAGAATGAACTTCACAATTTTCCTGGTGATCCTTCTGGTCATCATCGCAACGATAATCATCAAGATGGTTGCCCTGATCCCGCAGGGTGAAGCTGCGGTCATCGAACGCTTGGGTACCTATACCCGCACTGTTTCTGGTGGTTTGACGCTGCTAGTTCCCTTCGTCGACCGTATCCGCGACAAAGTCGATACCCGTGAGCAGGTCGTGAGCTTCCCACCTCAGGCCGTTATTACCCAGGACAACCTGACGGTCGCCATCGACACGGTGGTGACCTTCCAGATCAACGACCCTGCACGCGCGATCTACGGCGTGAACAACTACATCGTGGGTGTGGAGCAGATCTCCGTCGCCACGCTGCGCGACGTGGTCGGTGGTATGACGCTAGAAGAAACCCTGACTTCCCGTGAAATCATTAATCGTCGCCTCCGTGGCGAGCTGGACGCTGCCACCACCAAGTGGGGTCTGCGTATTTCCCGCGTGGAGCTGAAGGCCATCGATCCGCCGGCATCCATCCAGCAGTCGATGGAGATGCAGATGAAGGCCGACCGTGAGAAGCGCGCGATGATTCTCACTGCAGAAGGCCGCCGCGAGTCCGACATCAAGACCGCCGAGGGTGAAAAGCAGGCCCGCATCCTCTCCGCAGAAGGTGAGAAGCACGCCCACATTCTGGCCGCAGAGGCCGAGCGTCAGGCCGCAATTCTGCGCGCCGAAGGTAACCGTGCCGCCAAGTACATCGAGGCACAGGGTGAGGCGAAGGCAATCCAAAAGGTCAACGCAGCCATCAAATCTGCACAGGTCACCCCGGAGGTCCTGGCCTACCAGTACCTGGAGAAGTTGCCGGAGATGGCCAAGGGCTCTGCAAACAAGACCTGGATGATCCCGATGCAGTTCGGCGATTCGCTAGAGCAGTTCGCCAAGGCTCTGGCAAAAAAGGACGAGGAAGGCGTATTCCGCTACGAGCCGAAGCCGGTGGACGAAGCCACCCGCGAACAGGCCAACGAATCCAGTTCCGCCGACTGGTTCAGCACCGCGTCCTCTCCGGAGATTGCCGAGGCTGTTGCCGCCGCCAACGCCGTGGCCAACAAGCCGGTGGACGAAACGCCGGAACAGCCGGTCAACGAGAACAACCCGTACAACCAGGGTTAATCCCGCAGCTGATCCGCCCTGGCCAACATATGCACGGCCAGGGTCCACCCGGCCTGCTCCGCGTGCCAGCCAGCTGCTGCCAGGCGCTGGCTCATCGCCTGCTTGCTGATTCCCACGATCTCCGCGGCCTCGGCCTGCAAGTGGCCCGCGCGCAGTAGGGCAGTGGCCTCCCGCCCTTCCTTCGTACGGCGCGCCAGCACATGCGCCAGCAGTGTGAAAGCCGCCGCAATGTCTTGAGCTACCTCCGCCGCCAGCCCCGGCGCAATAACGCCGCCTGGTCCGGGCTTCTCGATTCGCACCGACACCGCCCCCGCACGCTGCGACCGGGCAACCGCGCGCGTGGCCGCGCCGATAGCTTCTTCCGTGGAAGACGGGGCGTCCCCCTCAAGATCCGCAACCACCGTGCCAATGCCGAGCGCGAAGTCACCCGCCTGCAGCAGCGACAACACCAGTCCGCCGGCCTCGTCGGGGCCGGGAGCGATGCACACGAATTCCTCGATGCCCTTCATCTCCACAGAGTCGACCATCGACGATTGCTCGAGTGCCGCGGCAACGTCGCGCACGTACTCTCCACGACGCTGAGAACGGCCCCTATATGCGGCATACACGGCAAACATAGGTATTAACTTACTTCATTGACTTTGCTGAGCTGACGCCAGAGTCGGATCTCATTGGCCGCCAGTGCGAAGCCGATGCACACCACCACAACGCTGAAGAGCAAGACCCACGGCTGACCTCCCGTGGCCAGCGCGTCGGAAGCCATGGCGGTCGCTATTGTGTTCGGTGCGGAGCCAAGCACGGTAGCCGCGACATAGGGCACGAAAGGGATGCGGCTGAGCCCGCAGGCGTAATTCAACAGGGAGAAGGGGATCGCGGGGACCATACGCAGCCCCAGCACGGCGATCCACCCGCGCTCCGAGATTCTTTCCTGCAGCAGCTGAATGCGCTTATCGTTGCGTGTCTTCTTTTCCACCCACGAGCCGCCCACGGCGTGCACCAGCACCAGCGACAGCGCCCCCGAAGCGCCCACGCCTATCAGCGCAAGGGCTGATCCCAGCAGCGGGCCGAACATCACTCCCGCCGCAATGGTCCAGATGGTTCGGGGCAGGGGTAGCTGCGTAAACCCGATCATCAGTGCAAGGTAAGTCAGTGGGGCCCATGCGCCGGTGGAGTCTACCCAGGATCGGATGTCACTCACCGCTGGCTTGGGCACAAAATAAACGAAAGCGACCAGCAGGATCGGAACTGCAACACTGAGGAATCGATACCTCAGCTTCAACCCCCACCACGTGCTGAATGCACGGGCAACAAAGCGTGGGATCTTCATGTTGTGTCCGGAGGGGGACTTGAACCCCCACGTCCGTTAATAGGACACTAGCACCTCAAGCTAGCGCGTCTGCCATTCCGCCACCCGGACAAGGTAAGGCGCGCACCACATGTGTGGTGGCAACTGAGGCCACTTTAATGCCAAGGCGGGGATTTACACAAATACCCAGGTCACACCCAGGTAGTTGTGCCAGCATAAGCACTTCAGTGCGGTGGGGAAACACTTTGACTAGCGTGGTGCTATGTCCGAAAACAATGCACAACACCAGCCCACTTACATCGACGATCGCTTCCCCGGGCCCGACCCCTACGCGCCACTGACGGATCTGCCTCCGCTAGAGGTCACCAGCGAAACTTTCGCCGACGGCGATCGCCTGCCGGAGGATCAGCTGGGCGGCAACGATGTATCGCCCCAGCTGAGCTGGTCTCCGGGTCCGGAGGGCACCAAGACGTACGCGGTTACCTGTTTTGATCCGGACGCCCCTACGGCCAGCGGCTACTGGCACTGGGCAGTCTTTAACATTCCCGCCGATGTAACCTCCCTGCCACTCGGCGCGGGCAACGAAGATCTCAGCGGCCTGCCCGAGGGTGCGGTGGCGCTGCGTGGAGATAGCCGCTCCTGGGGCTACTACGGCGCGAACCCGCCGGCCGGCCACGGCCCACACCGCTACCTGTTCGCGGTGCACGCGGTGGGCGAGGAGCTGGAGATCGGCGACCGCCAGACCCCCACCGTCCTGGGCTTTAACCTGAATTTCAAGGCCACCGCCCGTGGCATCATCTGGGGTTGGGCGGAGAACTAGCTCTCAATCCACGGCAACCCGCTGCCCACGGCCTGCGAAATATTCTGCAGGCCGTGGGCTTTCACCTGCGCGGCCAGCCCTTGGTGGATCTCTCGGATCCAGTCCGGGCCGCCGTAGATGAAGGGGGTGTAGCCCTGGATCAGGCTGGCCCCGGCGCAAATCCGCTCCCATGCCGCGCGCGGGGAGTCGATTCCGCCCACTCCGATCAAAACCAGCTTGCCGTCGGCACGGGCAGCCAGGCGACGCAGCACCTCCAACGCCCGGGCGGCGACAGGCGCACCAGAGATTCCACCGGCGCCCATGACAGCCACCTCATGTGCTGGGGTCTTCAACCCCTCCCGGCTGATGGTGGTGTTCGTCGCGATCAGGCCGGTCACTCCCATGTCGATGGCCAGGTCGCAGACCTTGTCGATGTCTTCGTCGCTGAGGTCTGGCGCGATCTTCACGAACAGTGGCTTGGAGCTTTCCTCCTGCACGGCCCGGATGATCGGCCGCAGCGATTCCACCGCTTGCAGGTCGCGTAGCCCGGGCGTGTTGGGGGAGGAGACGTTGATCACCAGGTAGTCGGCAACGTCGCCGATGGCTTTGGCGGACTCTCGGTAATCCCTATCGGCAATATCCGCCGCGACGATTTTGGACTTGCCCAGGTTCGCGCCCACCGGGATGTCGGTATTGCGCTTGCGCAGTCGCATGGCCGCCGCGCGCGAGCCCTCGTTGTTGAATCCCATGCGATTGAGGATCGCCTTGTCCTGCGGAAGACGGAACAGTCGCGGTGTGGGGTTACCCGGCTGCGCCAGTGCAGTCACCGTGCCGATCTCGGCGAAACCGAAGCCGATGGGACCCCAGGCGTCCACCTCCTTGGCATCCTTGTCGAAGCCCGCGGCGAGTCCCAGCGGGCGGGGGAAGGTTAGCCCTGCGATCTGCTGGCTCAGCACCTCGTCGTGTACGACCAGCGCGCCATCCAGTGCAGACAGCGCCGCGCGCGAGCCCGCCACCTGCTGTAGCCCCTGGGACATCAGCCCGTGGATACGCTCCGGGCGCAGGGTAAACATTCCCTTTAGCGCTACCTGGTACGCGCCGTGGCGAATCTTTTTCAACATTCTTGCTCCCTTATTTCGATCCCGCTGTGTTAGTCGGCTGTGTTAGTCGTTAGTCCCGCTTCACGGGGTAGTCTTCCGCGGGCTTGTCCTTCATCGATGCGATGTCCTTGTCCACGCTGTCGGCGCTGTAGACGTTGACCTTTCCATCCTCCGTCACCAGTACTAGGGCACCATTGGCTGCGTCGCACACCCAGCGCAGCTTGCCGGGCACCTCCGTGTGCGCAGCCTTTACCGGCGCGCCCGAGTCGATGCGGTAGGCCTCCAGGCTGTTCGCGGCGGTCGAGGCCACCCACGCCAGCTTCCGCTTCGCATCCCACGTCACGCCCCAGGGCGAATCCTCGGTCGGCGCTGCCTGGTGCAGGCGCACCACGTCGTTCATGGTGTAGATCAACATCTGCCCCTGGCGGGCGTCGCTGGCTACGACCACGCCGTCGTCCCCACGGCCAGAGGCAACCTGCCCCACACCCTGGCCAATACGCAACGCGGCGTTCAGCGAACCATCGTTGACGTTGACGTCGCTGATGCTGGTCTGTCCCCGGTCGATCAACGCTGCACGCTGATCGCGATCCCGGGGCTTGACTAGCACGGCCTGGTCCAGGCTGCGGCTCACGATCTCGCTGCCAGTCTCCTTGCCATCCTTGTCGTAGAAGCGGGCTTTATCCTCACCCGCCTTGCCCAGCACGGCCTTGCCATTATCCAAGAAGGTCACGGTGGTCACCTTGCCCTCGACGTCCAGGCGACGAGTTTCCTTGCCGTCCGTCCCCAGCTCAATAGCCTTGTCCTGGCAGGCCACCGCCACACCCTGAGCTGTGGTGGTAATGCTGTCGCAGGAATCGTCGATGTCTACCTGGCGTGGCTTGTCTTTGGGATTAGTGGCGTCAATAAAGTGCACCTTGCCCTGGGTAAGCACCGCAACCAGATTGGCGCCCGGCGCGTTCTCGTCGGCGGACAGCCCCACGCGCGCGGCTCCCAACGCGGGCTTGCCCAGGTCGAGCTGTTCGCCCGGCCCCTGCGACGAGGTGGGGGAATCCTTGGGCTGAGCCGGATCGCCGGCCACGGGCCCGTCGTTGGGGGAATCATCGGATCCACAGGCGGACAAAGCCCCTACGGCCAGGCCGGCCGCGACGATGCAGGAAAGAGTACGACTAAAGCGATTGACGTGCACGTTCACAAGCCCTAACGCTACCAGCCCGGCCATGTCACACCCGCAAGGCGGGGCGGAAGGACTAGGCTTTGTGCCCATGACTACAGACATGACTTGGGCGCAGACGATTATCCTGTCCCTCATCCAGGGCCTGACGGAGTTCCTCCCCGTATCGTCGTCCGGCCACCTGCGCATCTTCTCCACCCTGTTGTGGGGCGAGGATGCCGGTGCATCGTTCACGGCCGTTATCCAGCTGGGCACGGAGCTGGCGGTGCTGGTGTTCTTCGCTAAGGACATCTGGAACATTGCCAGCGCTTGGTGCCGTGGCGTGTGGGAAGGCCTCACCGACCTGACTGGTAAGCACGGCCGCCGCGTGCACCGGGATCGCTTCGATTACCGCATGGGTTGGATGGTTATCGTCGGCACGCTGCCCGTCGCCGTCCTGGGCTACCTGGGCAAGGATCTAATCCGCGATAACCTGCGCAACCTCTGGATCACCGCCACCATGCTGGTGCTGTTCTCCTTCGTCTTCATCCTCGCTGAGCGCATGGGCCGCCGCGAGCGCAGCTTCGACCAGCTGACCATGCGCGATTCGGTGATCATGGGCTTTGCTCAGTGCCTGGCGCTGATCCCGGGAGTCTCCCGCTCCGGAGGCACGGTCTCGGCCGGTCTGTTCCTCAACCTGGATCGCGAGGTCGCCACCCGTTACTCGTTCCTGCTCGCCATCCCTGCGGTGCTGGCCTCGGGGCTTTTCTCTCTTCCGGACGCCTTTAGCCCCGAAGCCGGTCAGGCCGCCTCGGGCGCTCAGTTGTTCGTGGGTACGGCAATTGCCTTTGCCGTGGGCTATGCGTCGATTGCCTGGTTGCTGAAGTTCGTGGCCAACCACTCCTTCGCCTGGTTCGCGCTGTGGCGGATCCCGCTGGGCCTGGCGGTCATGGGTCTACTCGCATTCGAAGTACTGCAGGCTTAGAATCTGAACCCATGCACTCTTGGCCCGAACCGGAAGTCCCTCAGCTGCCGGGTGAAGCCCTGCAGCTTCGCCTGTACGACACCGCCGATGACGCGCTGAAGCCCGTTGACCTTGCGGGAGACGAAGTGGGGATGTATGTCTGCGGCATCACCCCCTACGATTCGACGCACCTGGGCCACGCCGCTACCTACCTGACGTTCGACCTGATCCACCGTTACCTGCGTTCGGCAGGTGTGGGCGTGCACTATGTGCAGAACATCACGGACGTCGACGACCCGTTGTTTGAGCGCGCAGAGCGCGACGGGGTGGACTGGCAGGATCTGGGCAGCAGCCAGATCGACCTTTTCCGCTCCGACATGGAGGACCTGGCGGTGATCCCGCCGCGCGAGTACGTCGGGGCAATGGAGTCCATCGACGAGGTCATCGAGATGGTGGGCACGCTGTTGGACGTCGGCGCCGCCTACCAGCTGGAAGGCGACGGATACCCGGATATCTACGCCGACCACACCTTCCTGCCCCAATTCGGCTACGAATCCCGCTATAACGAGCAGGAAATGGCCAAGTTCTTCTCCGAACGTGGCGGAGACCCCGAGCGCCCCGGCAAGCGCCACGCCCTGGACGCACTGCTGTGGCGGGCCCACCGCGACGGCGAACCGAAGTGGGAATCCCCGTTCGGCCCCGGCCGCCCCGGCTGGCATATCGAGTGCTCGGCCATTGCCGTCAACCGCCTGGGCGCGCCCTTCGCAATCCAGGGTGGCGGCAGCGACCTGCGCTTCCCGCACCACGAATTCTCCGCCACCCACGCCGAGGCCGCCCACGGGGTGGATCGCATGGCGCAGCACTATGTGCACACCGGCATGATTGGCCTGGATGGCACGAAGATGAGCAAGTCCCTGGGCAACCTGGTGTTCGTCTCCAAACTCACAGCCGCCGGCCACGAACCGTCCGCCATCCGATTGGGCGTGTACGCAGGCCATTACCGCCAGGACCGCGACTGGGCCGACGAGGTGCTGTCCGCGGCAGAGCAGCGCCTGGCTAACTGGCGGGACGCCCTGGCTGCCGGTGGCACCACCGTCGAACAGGCCCGGGAGCTCATCACCACGGTCCGCGGCCACCTGGCCTGTGACCTCGACACCCCCAGCGCCTTGGAGGCAATCGACCACTGGGCCGCAGCCACCGAACCTGGGGCTGCGGGGGAGGAGGCTGCGGCGTCCGAAATAAAAACCGCAATCGATGCGCTGTTGGGCGTGCGCCTCTAGCTTCCACAGGGCAGACTGTGTTCTATGAGCACCACACAGCTAAGTACAGCCACCGCTGATGCCCGCGACGAGTTCCTCGACAACCTACGCCAGATGGCGACAGGCAGCTACCTGCGCGACGAGGATCGCGAGTTCTGGGAAGCCCCCTACCCGGAGTCCGCAGTAGACGAAGCACAGCAGATCGTCGACGGTATGCTGCAGGCCGCCCAGACCGTAGCAGCTGGCGACGAGGCGGAACTAAAGAAGATCGCCGCTACGCTCAACCTGCAGAACAGCGACGAGAGCGCGGACGAGCAGCCCAACGCCACCACCCTCGCCGTCACCGCGGTCGTCATCCAGCACGTCACGAAGCTCAAGGAGCTGTCCGCCCGTCACGAGGACGCACTGCTGGAAGACGAGGAAATCAAGGATCTGCTGGCACTGGTAGAAAAGCTGGCCGTGGACCTGGACGCCGACGAGATCTTCGTGGAGAACCAGGCCGAGGCCGTCTGCGAAGCCTAGCGCGGCGCCAGCATAATTCCCTGGTTGCAGGTGCCGATGAGGCCCTGTTCGTCGTAAATCCGGGTGACCGTCGTGCCGATGCCGTCGGTGCCGTAGTTCGCCTCGGCGGATAGGCCCAGCCACTCGCCTCGCATCTCGTGGTGCAGGTAGACCGTCGTATCGACGTTCATATACGTCCACTTGTCCGTGTCCAGCAGGTTGTTCAGGCCGTTGGCGATGTCCACGGTCTTCATCAGGCGCACCCAGTTGGAATCTTCCTTCCCCTCGACTGCGGGGAGGTCGGTGCGCGACCAGTAGATCGCCGGGTTGCGCTTCTCCGCGACCTCCAATTGGCGCTGTTCCAGGTGAGCCTTACGGGCGTCAATAGAGTCGATATAGCCGCTGGCCCAGCGTTCCAAGAAGTCCGTGCCGTCCTCCGCACCGACCGGCCCTGGCATGGGCTCGCCGACGGTGCGCTCGATATCCTGAGTATCTCCGCGGCGAATCCACCAGCCGGAACCGCGGACGAACTCGCGGCCGGATTCGTCGGTGACGACGGCCTCCAGGAAGCTGATGCGCTTGCCGGGGCGCACCACCCGCGCGTGGGTGCGCAGCTCGCTGAGAGGCACCGCCCCCAGAATCTCGACGGTCATGCGGCTGAAACGACCCTCCTCCAGCGACATACCCGCGTCCCGGGCGCCGTCCTCCAACACCGTCGCAATCAGTGCGGCGGGCGGCGAACCGTGCTGGAATCCCTGCCCCCAAGGGCTTTCGGTGTGCTGGGTCGGGTGGTAGTTGCGGTAGATGTGGCCGCCTTCTTCCGTGACCTTGCCGGGGATAAAGTACGCCGATTGCTCGTTCATTGCTTTCCTTTCCAAAATGTGGGCTACATCACTTACTACCACACACGCCCGGGGGCTGGTCGCGCGTTTGTCCTAAACTGAACGACATCATGAAAGCAATACTTTGGGACATGGACGGCACCCTGGTCGATACCGAACCACTGTGGGGGATCGCAACCTTCGAAATGGGCGAAAAGATGGGGCGCCCGCTGACCCCGGAGGTCCGCGAAAAGACCGTCGGCGCCACGACCCCCACGACCGTCGAGATCTGCGCGGCGCATGCGGGTTTGGATCTTGATGACGCCGCCAAGGCCGCATGGCTCGACTTCATGTACACGCGCGTAGGGGAGCTCCTTGCACGGGAGTTGAAATTCCGCCCCGGGATCAGGGAGATCCTGCACGAGGCCAAGGCCGCTGGGTTCCCCATGGCGCTGGTTACCAACACCAACCGCGCACTGACGGAGCTGTCCTTGGATTCCATCGGCCGGGAGTTCTTCGACTTCACGTTGTGTGGCGATGAGGTTCCCAATGGCAAGCCCGCCCCGGATATCTACGCCACTGCGGCAGCCCGCTTCGGCTTCGCACCCGACGACTGTCTGGTGGTGGAGGATTCCACGACCGGTATGACAGCTGCCCGCGACGCGGGCTGCCGCGTGCTGGGCGCGCCCACCGACCCGCACACCGCGATCCCCACCGGGGTGCAGACCCTGGCCGAGCTGCGCGGGGGAGCCCAAGATCTGGGTGGCTTCACACTGGAGGATCTGCGCCAGATCCACGTAGACCTGGGGCACACAGCACCGGCCAGTGTGCGATCTGCCACAATGGAAGACGTGAACGAACAAGAACTTAAGTCCTTCGAATCTCTCTTCGCCGAGCTGTCCTCCCGCGCCAAGGAGCGCCCGGAAGGTTCCGGCACGGTTAAGGCCTTGGATGCGGGCGTGCATTTCCAGGGCAAGAAGATTGTCGAAGAGGCCGGCGAGGTGTGGCTGGCCGCGGAGTACGAATCCGACGAGGAGCTCGCCGAGGAAATCTCCCAGCTTCTGTACTGGCTGCAGGTCGTCATGGTCGGCCGTGGCCTCACCCCCGAAGACGTTTACAAGTTCCTCTAAGCAAGAAAGGCAATCGTAAATCATGCTGCGCGTCGCAGTGCCCAACAAGGGCTCCCTGTCTGAGAAGGCCACGTCGATCCTCAAGGAGGCCGGCTACGCCACCCGTGGTGACTCGAAATCCCTGACGATTGCCGACGAGGACAACGGGGTGGAGTTCTACTTCCTGCGCCCCAAGGACATCGCGATCTACATTGCCTCCGGCCACCTGGATATCGGCATCACCGGGCGCGACCTGGCGGCGGATACCCGCGAAGAGGTCGACGAGTTGCTGCCGCTGGGCTTTGGTGCTTCCACGTTCCGCTACGCCGCCCCGCAGGACGAGGAGTGGACGGTGGAGCAGCTGGACGGCAAGCGCATCGCCACCAGCTACCCGAATCTGGTTCGCAAGGATCTTGCCGCCCGTGGCCTGGAGGCCCAGGTGATCCGTCTAGACGGCGCGGTGGAGATTTCCATCCGCCTGGGCGTGGCCGATGTCATCGCCGACGTCGTCTCCACCGGCCGTACTCTGCGGCAGCAGGGCCTGAAGCCCTTCGGCGAACCCTTGTGCGTCTCCGAGGCCGTCATCGTCGGCCGCAAGGACGCGGAGGTCACGGCGGAGCAGCGCGTGCTGATTAACCGCATCCAGGGCATCCTGCACGCACACAACTACGTGATGCTGGATTACAACATCGCGCGTGCCAACCTGGACAAGGTCACGGCCATCACGCCGGGGCTCTCCGCGCCCACCGTGTCCCCGCTGGCCAATAACAGCTGGGTTGCGGTTCGCGCCATGGTGCCAAAGACGCAGGCCAATTCGCTGATGGACGAGCTGTCCGCCCTCGGCGCAGAAGCGATTCTTGCTACCGATATACGCATTGCTCGCATCTAGTCACTAATTCGTTAGGGTGGGGTATACATTGCAACCCCTAAATACCCAAGGATGTTTTGTGACTGATCAACCCATTCCCTCAGCAGCAGCGGCAGAAGTTTATGGCGATAAGGTCGTCAACTCGACCGACATCATCACGTCAGCTGAAACACACTCCCAGCTGGCGCGCGCCGCGAAAAGCTTCCGCACCGAGGAAGACCTGTTGGGCACGATGGAGGTTCCGGACCATGCCTACTATGGCGTCCACACCCTCCGCGCCGTGGATAACTTCCAGGTCTCGCGCACAACCATCAACCAGATCCCGGAGTTCATCCGCGGAATGGTAATGGTCAAGAAGGCCACCGCCATCGCCAACAACGAGATCTTCGCGCTGCCGGATGAAAAGGCAGAAGCGATCATCTGGGCCTGCGACCAGGTGCTGGAAGAGCACCGGTGCATGGATCAGTTCCCGATCGACGTGTTCCAGGGTGGTGCGGGCACCAGTGTGAACATGAACACCAACGAGGTGATCGCCAACCTCGCACTGGAGTACCTGGGCCACCCGAAGGGCTCCTACGACATCATCAACCCCAACGATGACGTCAACATGTCCCAGTCCACCAACGACGCATACCCCACGGGCTTCCGCCTGGGTCTGCACTTCGCGATCGACCAGCTGATCAAGCACCTCGACGCGCTAGAGCGCGCCTTCCTGGCCAAGGGCCAGGAGTTCCGCAACATCCTGAAGATGGGCCGCACCCAACTACAGGACGCGGTTCCGATGTCCCTGGGCCAGGAGTTCCGCGCCTTCGGCTACAACATCGCCGAGGAGCGCCTGCAGCTCGAACGTTCCCAGGCACAGCTGCGCGAAATGAACCTGGGCGCCACCGCCATCGGTACGGGAGTGAACACGCCTCCCGGCTACCAGAACGCGGTCATCCGCGCCCTCAGCGATGTCAGTGGATTGAAGATCGAACCGGCCCGCGACCTCATCGAGGCCACCAGCGATACCGGCGCGTACGTCAACGCTCACGCGGCGGTGAAGCGTGTGGCAATGAAGCTGTCGAAGATCTGTAACGACCTGCGCCTGCTGTCCTCTGGCCCGCGCGCGGGTCTGAACGAGATCAACCTGCCGGAGCGCCAGGCGGGTTCGTCGATCATGCCTGCCAAGGTCAACCCCGTGATCCCCGAGGTCGTCAACCAGATCTGCTTTAAGGTCTTCGGCAACGACCAGACGGTCTCCATGGCAGCGGAGGCCGGCCAGCTGCAGCTCAACGTCATGGAGCCGGTCATCGCCCAGTGTGTGTTCGAATCCGTCCGCTTCCTGGCTCGTGCCTGCACCACGCTGCGCACCCTGTGCGTCGTGGACATCACTGCCAACGCCGATGTGTGCCGCAAGTATGTGGAGGATTCCATTGGCATCATCACCTACCTCAACCCGCTGATCGGTCACCACAACGGTGACCTGGTGGGTAAGGAGGCCGCCCGCACCGGCCGATCCGTCCGCGAACTCGTGCTGGAAAGGGGCCTGTTGGACGAGAAGACCCTCGACGAGGTCCTCAGCCCCGAGAACCTGCTGAACCCGAAGTTCCAGGGCAAGCTGTACACCGACTACAGCGAAGAGGAAACCTCCCAGGGATAAACCGGCGGGGTGCCACCGAAGGCAGGGCACAGATCCTGGAAGTGGCACCATCCGCATAGCTTCGTCGTGCGCGGCTGGAAGTTTCCGCTGCGCACATCCGCCTGAATGCGCCCCCATAGCTCGCCGAGCTCCCGCTCAAACGCGACTAGGTCGGCAGCGGTGGGGCTCAGCACCATATCGTCGCTGACCTTCAAGTACATCAACCGCAGCTGGGTCGGCAGCTCGCCGGTCATGCGCCACCACACCAGGGCGTAGAACATCATCTGGAAACGGGCCGAGTCGGCGAAGCGAGGGGCGGGTTTCTTTCCCGTCTTATAGTCCACCACGCGCACCTGCCCGGTCTCCGCTATGTCCACTCGGTCGATGAAGCCCCGCACCGGCACATCATTGGGCAGCGTTAGATTCACGAATTGTTCGCACTCGTGGGCGTCAAAACCCTCCGGATTTTCCATCTGGAAGTAGCCCTTCACCAGCTCCCGGGCTTCCTCCCAGAACGCCAGGGTAGATTCCTCCGGCACCAGCTCAGCCAGCTCCGC
Organism: Corynebacterium jeikeium; assembly: GCF_000738265.1. Lineage (GTDB taxonomy): Bacteria > Actinomycetota > Actinomycetes > Mycobacteriales > Mycobacteriaceae > Corynebacterium > Corynebacterium macclintockiae. Next base: position 84,143 of record NZ_JFCQ01000029.1, on the reverse strand, counting down.
GTCCGTAGCCAGCATCTTTTCCCACTCCGGGCGGATCATCTTCACCGCCGCCGGGTAGGTGCGCTGCCCGCGCGGTAGCTTGTGTAGGTTCTCCAGCACCGCATGCACCAGCGTGCCTTTGACCTGAGCGACCGTCTTCGGCTCCTCCAATTTGTCGATGGCTCGAAAGCGGTACAGGAGCGGGCACTGCTTGTAGTCGTTGGCGCGGGAAGGGGACAGGGCTAGTTTCTTACTCACCCCGCCCAGCCTAGTAAAGTGGTGCAGATCCCTTAAAGCAGGAAGGAAGACCACATGGCATATTCCGGCCGTTTCACCGAAGGCGACCGCGTGCAGCTCACAGACGCCAAGCGCAGGCACTTCACCATCACCCTGGCCAAGGGCGAGAGCTTCTTTACCCACAAGGGCGAGATCCGCCACGACGGCATCATCGGCCAGCACGAAGGCACCGTGGTGAAGTCCTCCGGCGCGGGCGAATACCTGTGCTTCCGCCACCTGCTGGTCGACCACGTGTTGTCCATGCCCCGCGGCGCTGCGGTCATCTACCCGAAGGATGCCGCCCAAATCCTCGTGGAAGGCGATATCTTCCCCGGCGCCACCGTGCTGGAAGCCGGCGCCGGCTCCGGCGCAATGAGCACCTGGCTGCTGCGCGCCGTCGGCCCGACCGGCAAGGTCATCAGCTATGAAATCCGCGAAGATCACCTGGCCTACGCCAAGGACAACGTGGAGGACTACTTCGGCGGTCACCCCGACAACTGGGACCTGCGCCTCGGCGACCTGAAGACCGTCACCAAGGAGGACGTCGGGGAAGTCGACCGCGTACTGCTGGACATGCTAGAGCCCTGGGAGATGCTGAATACCGTCAAGGACGTGCTGATCCCGGGTGGCGTGTTCATGACCTACGTCGCCACCGTGCCGCAACTGATGAAGGTCATGGAAGGCATCCGCGAAACCGGTTGCTTCACCGAACCCAAGGCGTGGGAATCCCTCGTTCGCGAATGGAAGGTCGACGGCCTGGCCACCCGCCCCGAACACCGGATGAATGCGCACACGGCATTTCTGATCCTGGCGCGCAGGCTGGCTGATGGCGTCACCGCACCTCGACCGCAACGCCGCGCACGCCGTTAGTAGACTGGTCAGTATGACCGAGAACACAGCAGCGGAAGGACCGAAGACCCTACGCGAGTTGCAGATCGCAAACCGGCAACTCGGCGCGCGCAACGCGAAACTCGTGGAGCTGTTGCAGGCCAGCCGCGCGAAGCTGGAGGAGATCAACGGTCGTCTGGAAGCGCTCGCGGAACCGCCCAGCACCTACGGCACGTTGCTGCAGGCCAACCGGGATTTCACCGCGGAGGTATTTACGGCCGGCCGCCGGATGCGCCTGATGGTTTCTCCACATGTTCCGCAGCACGAACTCGTCCCCGGCGCGATGGTGCGCCTGGGGGAGGGGCAGCAGGTCGTGGAGGTCACCGGCCAGCCGGACTTCGGCGACATCGCGCAGGTCGTGGAGGTCACCGGGGATCGATTGATCATCGCCGACAAGGTGGGCGAGGAGTACGTAGTCAAGGCCGCCGCGGACCTGGTCGGCAACGTGGTCACCGGCGATTCCGTCATCGTGGACCGCAAGTCCGGATGGGCTTTCGAGGCCGTACCCCGCGCGGAAACGAACAACCTCATCCTGGAGGAAGTCCCGGACGTCACCTACGACGACATCGGTGGCCTGGGCCAGCAGATCACCCAGATCCGCGACGCGGTCGAGCTGCCCTTCCTGCACCCCGAGATCTACACGCGCTATGGCCTACGTCCGCCGAAGGGCGTGCTGCTCTACGGCCCGCCCGGCAACGGCAAGACCCTCATCGCGAAGGCTGTGGCGAACTCCCTGGCGCAGTCGGATTCCCCGTACTTCCTCAACATCAAGGGCCCCGAGCTGCTGAACAAGTTCGTGGGCGAGACCGAGCGCCAGATCCGCGCGATCTTCGAGCAGGCCCGCCGCGTGGCCAGCTCGGGCCGCCCTGTCATCGTCTTCTTCGACGAGATGGAGGCGCTGTTCCGCACCCGCGGCACGGGCGTCAGCTCCGACATGGAGTCGACGGTCGTCCCGCAGCTGCTCGCCGAGCTCGACGGTGTGGAGGCCGCAGGCAACGTCATTATCATCGGTGCTTCGAACCGCGAGGAGCTCATCGACCCGGCCATTCTGCGCCCCGGTCGCCTCGACGTTAAGATCCGCATTGCCCGGCCCGACGCGGCCGGTGCGGAGGCCATCTTGTCGAAGCACCTCGTTGCTTCTCTTCCTATTGACGCCGACTTTTCCGCCACCGCCGGTTCCAGCGACGCAGCAGCGGCGGCCCTGCGGCAGAGCATTGTCGACGAGCTCTTTGCCCGGGACGAGGCGCACCGTTACGTCACGCTCCACTATGCCGACGGCAGCCACGAGGACCTGTACTGGGCGGACTTCGTTTCCGGCGCGATGCTGGCGAACATCGTGGATCGGGCGAAGACTTTGGCCATCAAGGATGCGCTGCACAACGGCGCAAACGGTACAGACGGCCTGCGCCCGGATCACGTCTCCGCGGCGGTGCTTGCCGAGGTGGCGGATTCGGAAGACCTGCCGGATACCACCAATCCCGCGGAGTGGGCGCGCATCTACGGCCATGGCACGAAGCGCGTCGTGGACATCGACGTGCACAAGGTCTAGGAGGGAAGAATCTTGTTTGGCCCGCACATCATTGGCTCGGAGACGGAATACGGCATCGTCGCGGTGAACGACCCGGCTGCCAGCCCGATCCTCACCTCCACCCAGGCCGTCGTGGCTTATGCGGAGCACTCTGGCCAGGGGGTGAACCGTCGCACCCGGTGGGACTATGAGAACGAGTCTCCTCTGCGCGACATTCGCGGCTTCGACCTGCGCCGCTATCGCCGGGGGAGCGCACCGGTACTGGATCCGAACGCCCTCGGCGCGGCGAACGTCATCACGGCCAACGGGGCGCGTTTCTACGTCGACCACGCGCACCCGGAGTACTCCGCCCCGGAGACCACGACCGCCCGCGATGCGGTGGTGTGGGATCGGGCGGGGGACATCATCATGCACCGCGCAGCCGAGGCCGCCGAGCCGGAGCTGAAGATCTACAAGAACAACGTCGACGGCAAGGGCGCCAGCTACGGCGCGCACGAGAACTACCTGTACCCCCGGGACTTGAACGTTGAGGACGTGCAGGCCGCCCTAATTCCGCACTTCGTCACCCGCCAGGTTTTCTGCGGCGCTGGCCGCATCGGGTTGGGTCCAGCAGGCGAGCAACCAGGATTCCAGATTACCCAGCGCGCCGACTACATCGAGACCGATATCTCGCTGGAGACCACCCTGAACCGCGGCATCATCAACACCCGCGACGAACCCCACGCGGAGGCCGATAGGTGGCGCCGCCTGCACGTCATCATCGGCGATGCAAACCTCAGCGAGTTCTCCAACTACCTGAAGTTCGGCACCACCGCGCTGGTGCTGGCGGCTGTCGCCGCGGGCGCCTACTTCGGCGACCTGCGCCTGCTGGAACCGGTAGCGGACGTCCAGCGCGTCTCCCGCGACCTGGACTGCACCTACCGCCTGCGCTTCTACGGTCAGGTCGCGCGCACGGCGATCGAGACGCAGCGGGAGATCCGCAAGAGGGTCTGGGAGATCCTCGATCTGCGCGGCGACGACCTGGAGGTCTACGAGCTCTGGGGCGAGATCTTGGACGACCTAGAAGCCGACCCGCTGTCCACCGCCGATCGGCTGGACTGGACGGCCAAGTTGCAGCTGATCAACGCCTACCGCGCCCGCGGGCTGGAATGGACCGACCCGCGCCTGGCGTTGGTGGATCTGCAGTACTCGGACATCGACCCGCGTGGCGGGCTGTACCACGCTCTGGTGAACAAGGGCCGGATGCGCACCTTGGTCGACCCGGCGGAGGTAGCGGCAGCGGTGGACGCCCCACCACGGGCCACGCGCGCCTGGCTGCGCGGGCACTTGGTGGCGAACTACTCCGCCGACATCCTCTCGGCGAACTGGGATAACGTCATCGTCGATACCCCCGACGGTGCCGTGCGGATCACCATGGACGACCCCCGCGCGTTCAACCAACTGGAGCTGCGCGCGCTATTGGAATCGGGGTCTCGGCCCACCGTTGCCGAGCTCGTGGCAGGCTTGAAGGACATCCACCCGGACAAGGTCTCCGGGATTGGCAGAAAGGAAGATTAACCAATGACTCAGGGCGGACAGATCAGCGCCGGCGGCGGTCGGCGCGACGACGACCAACCGCTGGATAAGACGACCGGCGCCGGCACCCAGCAGCTGAACGTCACCGGCACCGACGATCTGCTGGACGAGATTGACGGGCTGTTAGAAAACAACGCCGAGGAGTTCGTCCGCTCCTACGTGCAAAAGGGCGGGCAGTGACCTCCCCAGCTATCCGCCGCCGCATCATGGGGCTGGAGACGGAGTATGGCATCGCCAACATGCAGGATTCCTCCCGTCGCCTGGGACCCGACGAGATCGCCCGCAAGCTCTTCGCCCCCGTCGTGGAGGAGCACCGCAGTTCGAACATCTACACCGAGAACGCCTCGCGCCTCTACTTGGACGTCGGCGCCCACCCGGAGTTCGCCACCGCGGAATGCGATAGCCTACACCAGCTGATCGCCTATGATCGCTCCGGCGACCTGATGTTCCACGACCTGGCCGACCGCGCCGAGAAGGCCGTCGGCGGCAAGGTCTATCTGCTCAAGAACAACACGGACTCCCTCGGCAATTCCTATGGTTGCCACGAAAACTACCTGGTCAGCCGCGATATTCCTTTGAAGGGCCTCAGCAAGCAGTTACTGCCTTTCTTGGTCACCCGCCAGCTGATCTGCGGCGCGGGCAAGCTCGCCATCCCGTACCCCGGCGCGCCGAACGAGAACTTCGGCCCCGGCTACACCATGAGCCAGCGCGCCGACCACGTCTGGGAGGGCGTCTCCAGCGCCACGACCCGTTCGCGCCCCATCATCAACACCCGCGACGAGCCACACGCCGATTCCTCCCTGTACCGCCGCCTGCACGTCATCGTGGGCGATTCGAACATGTCGGAGGTCACCACAGCCCTGAAGGTCGGCTCCACTCTACTGGTGCTGGAGATGATCGAGGCCGGCGTTTCCCTGCCCGACTTCGAGATGGCCAACGAGATTCGCTCTATCCGCGAAATCTCCCGCGACTTCACCGGCCAGGTGGACATCGCTCTGCGCAGCGGGTCGACTGCCACGCCGTTGGAGGTGCAGCGCGCTTTTTACGACGCCGCCCGCGCCTACCTCGCCTCGCGTGAAGACACGGAGCAAGGCACCTCCAACGCGGAGTTAGCCCCCGTGGTGGATCTGTGGGGCCGCGTGTTGGACTGCTTCGACACGGGCGACTTCGCTCCGGTCTCCACGGAGATCGACTGGGTGATCAAGAAGTCCCTCCTGGATCGCATGGCCGCCGCCCGCGGCCTGGATCCCATCGATCCGCGTTTGGCACAGATCGACCTGATGTATCACGACATCCACCCGGAACGTGGTCTGTTCAACGTGCTGGCCCGGCGCGGGCTGGCCAAGACTCTGCTGGCGCCGGAGGTGATCGAGGAGGCCGTCCGTCAGGCCCCGCCGACCACCCGCGCGGCGGTGCGCGGCCGCTTCATCTCCGCGGTGCGTGCGCATCCCGAGCTCTCCTACACGGTGGATTGGATGCGGGTGAAGGTCAACGGCGAGAATGGGGCAGAGGCTCTGCTGGCCGATCCTTTCGCCAACTCCAACGAGGATGTCGACCGCATTATCTCCTCCCTGGAAGCCCGATGAACCGCAATCGCCCCGTCGAAACCCACTGGATGCCCGGCGCCACCCGGCTGTTTAACTTGGTGATCGCACTTCTCAACTCCGACGGTTCGCGCTCCGTCGAATGGGTGCTGGCCAATGTTGATGGCTATCAGCACGACAACGACGATTCCGCCCGCCGCCAGCTCAGCCGCGACCGCCGGGACCTCGCCGCGTTGGGCGTGCATATCGGCGGCACGGACGAACTGAGCCTCGACCCCGCCCAGACTTTCCTTCCCGACATCGAGTTCACCGATGCCGAGGCCGCCGTCATCGCAGCCGCCAGCCACTGGGCCCAGTCCAGCGGCATGCATCACGCCGCCCAGTCCGCGTATGCCAAGCTGGCCGCCGCCGGGATGCAGCACCGCATCTCCACCGGCGAGGTTGCCATTCCCGCCATCCCGGATCACACCGACCTGGATGGCGATTCCTTCGACGCTATCTTCCGTGCCCTCGATAACGGCCTGGTCTTGAGCTTCAACTACTATCCCTCGCTGGTCGATATACCCCAGGAGCGCCGCCTGGAGCCGTGGGCGTTCGGCGCCCAGGACGGCCTGACCTATGTCACGGGCTTCGACCCCGACCGCGCGGCCCAGCGCACCTTCCGCCTGGCGCGCATCGATTCCGTCGTAGCCCTCCCGGAGTTTTCCCAGCACCCCCGCCCGGAAGGCACCCCGCAGCAGCTCATCGCCCAGGGGTTGGCGCGCAGCCGCCAGATGGTCACGGCGACCGTGGAGTTCCCGGATGACGGCGCCTGGGAGCTGCGCCGCCTCACCGATGACAACGGCCAGATCGGCCCCGTGGAGCGCACGTGGTTTGTCCGCACTGCGGCCGCCTATGCACCCCACGTCATCGTTACCTCGCCCCCGGATCTCGTCGCCGATGTTGTTGCCGTTCTCAAGGAGGCTGTTAAATGACGCCCCTTCGTTCCAACGCCGAGCAGTTCCAGCGCACACTGTCGGTGGTCGCCTGGTTCCGCAATCACCCGGACAGCAGCCTGATGGAGGCTGGGCGCGCCCTTAACCTGTCGACCGCGCAGATCACCCGCGAGCTCGGTCAGGTCAGCATGTGCGGCCTTCCCGGCTATTTCCCGGGATCCCTGGTGGAGGTCACGGTCGACCGCATGCGCGCCACCGTGGAGTTCTCCGCCGGGTTGGATCGCCCAGTGGCGCTCACGCCGATGGAGGCCGGTGTACTGTTGCTGAACCTGGAGGCGTTGCGCTCCACGGCGCCAGCGGAGACACAGCAGACGATCGACACGGCCAGCGAGAAGATTCAGACCCTCCTGCGCGCGCGACGCGCCCATACCGAAACTTTTACCCCCGAGTTGGCCCCCTCGGAAGCGTCCTTCCTGGATCTGCGCCACAGCCTGGCTGAGGCGATCCGCACCCGCCGCCAAGTCAGCTTCAACTACCAATCCGTCTCCAGCGACACGTTCAGCCCCCGCACCGTAGACCCCGACCACGTGGGCCTGGTCGACGGGGAGTATTACCTGTGGGCGCGGGAAGGTGGCGTCACTAGAAAAACCTTTGCGCTGTCCCGCATCGACGGGCTTGACCTGGGCGAAGAAGGCACAGCCAGCCCGCTCGACGTACCCGAGATCGACCCGCAGGATCCCTTCGGGTTTGCAGGTAGCGACCGATGGGCTCGCATAGAGCTCGACGAGTCGCTGCGGTGGATGCTGGAGTACTTCCCTATGTGGGTGGTGGAGGACGAGTCACGCCTGGTCGTCGACGTGCCCGAAACCGGCCCGTGGCTTCTTAGGTTTTTACTCGGGTTTTCGCACGGAATTCGCGTGCTTGAACCGCTACCATTGTCCGAGAACTTAAAAGCCCTAGCGCGGCGCGGCCTCGAAGCATACGAGGCTCGCGGGCTAGGATAGAAAGACCGATTCCAACAACAGAAAGCTCGTGGAAAACAATGCCGAACCTTGGCGTTCCTGAACTAATTATCATCGCTCTGGTCATCTTCCTGCTGTTCGGAGCGACCCGCCTGCCCAACGCGGCACGTTCCCTGGGCCGTTCCATGCGCATCTTCAAATCCGAGATGGACGAGATGAAGACCGACGGCGACAAGAAAGAGCTGGCCGAGAAGAAGGCTCCGACCGCCGAGCAGCAGCAGGCACAGAACCTGGCCCAGCCGCAGGCTCAGCCGAAGACCGAGCAGCAGCCGAACGAGTAAGTGGCTAAGAAGCTAAAGAAGCCCGCCGATGGTTCGATGACCATCGTCGAGCACATCAATGAGCTGCGCAAGCGCGTATTCATTTCCCTGGTTGCCATTTTCATCGGCACGATCATCGGCTACATCTGGTACAACGTCGAGGTCGGCCCGATCGCTTCGCTGGGCGAGGTACTGCGCGGACCGTATTGCAACCTGCCGCCCGAGGCGCGTTTCGGCTCTGAGGCGGGGGAGTGTCGCCTGCTGGCGACCAGCCCGTTCGAGATGTTTATGCTGCGCCTGAAGGTCGGTGCGCTGGCCGGCATGGTGTTTTCCTCACCCATCTGGCTGGGTCAGATCTGGGCTTATATCACCCCGGGTCTGCACAAGAATGAGAAGCGCTGGACCCTCGGCGTGGGCATTTCCGCCGGCGTGCTGTTCGCCGTTGGTGCGGTGCTGGCTTACTTCGTGCTGGCCTTCGGCCTGGAGTTCCTGCTGACGATCGGTGACGAGGCGCAGATCGCCGCGCTGAACGGCGAGAAGTACTTCAGCTTCGCCATGGCGCTGCTGCTGATTTTCGGCGTGAGCTTCGAGGTGCCGCTGATCACCGTGCTGCTGAATCTGGCGCACGTGGTGAGTTACCAGCAGCTGAAGGAAAAGCGCCGCTTTATCTGGGCCTTCCTGTTCCTCTTCGCTGCGTTCGTCACGCCGGGTCAGGATCCGATCTCTATGGTCATCCTGGCGACCTCCCTGTGCGCGATGATGGAGATCGCCACGCAGATCGCTCGCCTCAACGACAAGCGCCGCAAGAACAACCAGGAGGACTGGCTGGAACTCGACGACGATGACAGTTCCGACATCGCCGCACCGCAGCCCATCCAGCCTGCCACCGCCACGCCCGCCCCGCAGTCCACTAGCGCGGCTCGCCCGATAGCCACGCCGAAACGTCAAGACCCCAAGGCTCAAGACTTCACTCACAGCGATTTCGATGACATCCTTTAGCCCCCAGGTAGAGCGCTTCTGCGCCCAGTACGACTTCCCGCTGGACGATTTCCAGGTCCAGGCGGCCGAAGCCATCGACAGGGGGCAGGGGGTCCTGGTGGCCGCCCCTACGGGCGCGGGCAAAACGATCGTCGGCGAGTTCGCCGTCTTCGCCGCCTTCCACGGCGACGGCACCTGCTTTTACACCACGCCGATCAAGGCCTTGAGCAACCAGAAGTTCAACGACCTGGTGGAGCGCTACGGCGAGGCCAACGTGGGCCTGCTCACCGGCGACGTCACCATCAACGGCGACGCACCCATCGTTGTGATGACCACCGAGGTCCTGCGCAACATGATTTACGCCGATTCCGAGCGGCTGGAGACTCTCACGCACGTCGTCATGGATGAGGTGCACTTCCTGGCCGATCGCTCCCGCGGCCCGGTCTGGGAGGAGGCCATCCTCAACCTCGACCCGCGCGTGATCCTCGTGTCCCTGTCCGCCACCGTCTCCAACGTCGAGGAATTCGGCGGCTGGCTTTCCGCCGTCCGCGGCGATACCGAGATCATCGTCACCGAGAAGCGCCCCGTGCCGCTGACGCAGTTTATGATGGTCGGCCGCCAGATTCTGCCCCTCTTCGAAGGCTCGGAGCAGCATCTCGGCGCTATCAACCGCAAGGTCGTCGCAGCCGCCGCTAAGGCCGAGGAAACCGGCAAGCGGCGCGGCCCGAAGCGCGTGGACGTGATCCAGCACATGGCCACCGCCGGCATGTTGCCTGCGATTTACTTTATCTTTTCGCGGGTTGGTTGTGACGCCGCCGTTCGCGCCCTCCTGGTCGATCGCGTGGACTACTCATCCCCAGCGGAGAAGGAAGAGATCCTGCGCACCATCGACGCAGGAGTGGCCGACCTGACGGAGGAGGACCTGAACGTCCTCGGCTTCCGCCAGTGGCGCCGCGCAGTCTCCCGCGGCTTCGCCGCCCACCACGCCGGCATGCTACCGGCCTTCCGTCACATCGTAGAGGACCTTTTCGCCCGCGGCCTTCTGAAGGTCTGCTTCGCCACGGAGACCCTGGCGCTGGGCATCAACATGCCCGCCCGCTCGGTGGTGCTGGAGAAGCTGGTGAAGTTCAACGGCGAGACGCACGCAGACCTCACTCCCGGCCAATACACGCAGCTCACCGGTCGCGCGGGCCGCCGCGGCATCGACACGAAGGGCAATGCGGTGGTGCTGTGGAGCCAAGGGCTGGATCCTTATGGGGTCGCCGACCTGGCGTCGACAAGAACCTACCCTCTAGATTCCACCTTCCGTCCGGGGTACAACATGGCCGTGAACCTCATCGGCACGATGGGGCTGGATGAGGCACACCGCCTGCTGCTGCGCTCCTTTGCCCAGTATCAGACCAATGGCGCGGTGGTGGAGAGCGCCGAGCAGATAGAGAAGCGCCGCCGCGAACTTGCCCAGCAGGAAAAGCAGCTCAAGGCCGCGATCCGCAGCGTGCGCCGCCCGTCAAACAGCCTGAACGAGGACTTCCAGCTGGTCACCGAGTACGGCCAGCTGCGCCGCGAGCTCTCGCAGGAAGAGCGCCGTGCCAAACGCATGGTCGTCGACGAGGCGGCGACGGAGACCACCTCACTGCTGCAGTCTCTGCAGGCCGGCGACGTGATCGCCCTGCCAACCGGCAAGAATCCCACGACGGCTGTCATCGTCCGCTCCGACCACCGCGGCCGCCCGACAATCATCACCGATGACGGCTGGGTGGAGCGGGTGAACCCCGACATGTTCGGCAACACCCCGGTGCACATCGGCCACATGCGCCTGCACAAGGGCGTGGCGCGCAACCCGAAACGCCAGGCCAGGGGAGTGGCCGCCAACCTGCGGCGCCTGCAGTTGGATAAGCCAAAGAAGCTCAAGACCCGGGCGCGCCGCCGTTCCCTGCACGCGCTCGAGCTGCGCGAACGGGTCCACGCCCACCCGGTGCACGCCTGGGAGGGCCGCGAGGAACTGTGCCGCGCCGCCGAACAGTACCTGAAGGCCGGCCGCCGCCTGGAGTTCGAACAAAAGGAGCATCCACAGGAGTCCGATTCCCTGTCCGCCCAGTTCAACCGTATCCTCGCGCTGCTGGCGGAGCTGGACTATGTGGAGCTCGGCGACAACACCGCCCACATCACCCTAGAGGGCGAGCGCCTGTCCAGAATCCACCACGAATCCGACCTGCTGGTCGCCCAGTGCCTGCGCCGCGGAATCTGGGACGACCTGGATCCGGCGGAGCTCGCGGCCGTGGCCAGCACCTGTGTCTTCGAGAACCGTCGCGATTCCGGTGCCAAGGACGATGGCGTGCCGACCGAGCCCCTGGCCACCGCCATCAGCCAGACCTGGCGCATCTACCAGGAGCTTTCCACCGACGAGCAGCGCCACAACCTCACCGTCACGCGCGAACCGGAGCTGGGCTTCGCCACCGCAGTGCACCAGTGGACCGCCGGTGCCCCGCTGGAATACTGCCTGCGCGCGGCCGAGGCGAGCGGCGCCACCCTGACCCCCGGCGATTTCGTGCGCTGGTGCCGCCGCGTGATCGACCTGCTGGATCAGATCAAGCTGACCGGTTATTCCAATGAAGTGAAGGCGGCCTCCCGCAAGGCGGTCGCCGCTATGAGACGAGGAGTTGTAGCCCTCGATGGCTAAGAAAATCGCAATCTTCGGCGCGACCAGCGAGATCGGCGGCGAGATCGCCCGTCGCCTCGCCCCTGGCAATCATCTGGTGCTCGCGGGCCGACGCACGACGGACCTCGCCGAGGAGCTGACCCGCCTCGGCGCCACGCAGGTCGATTCCTTCTTTTTTGACGCCACCGACGTGGATTCCCACGCCGACCTCATCGCGGAGATCGAGGCCACCGGCCCGCTGGACGTCGCACTGGCGATGTTCGGCGTGCTGGGCGACCAGGAACTCGCGGAGCGCGATTCTGCCGAGGTCTACCGCATCCTGCACACGGACTTCACCGCCCAGGCGGTCCTGCTGACGGAGCTGTCCCAGGTGATGAAGTCCCGCGGCAGGGGAGTGCTGGTGGCCTATTCCTCCATCGCCGGTGCCCGCGTGCGCCGCCCGAACTATGTGTATGGTTCCGCGAAGGCCGGCCTGGATGGCTTCTGCCAGGGCATGCAGGACGCTTTGCAGGGCACCGGCGTGCGCCTGGTGATCGTGCGCCCGGGGTTTGTCATTGGCCGCATGACCCGCGGCATGGATCCGGCGCCGTTGTCCACCACGCCGGACGTGGTCGCCGAGGCCACGGTCCGCGCCATAAACGACGACAGCGCGGAATCCGTGTGGATCCCGCGCTCCCTTAAGCTACTTGCCGCCGCCATGCAGGTGGTTCCGCGCTGGCTGTGGCGGCGTGCGCCACGCTAGACGTGGAAGATGTTGTAGAAGATCGTCCGCAGCACGCCGAAGGCGACGGAGATGCCGGTGGCAGCGGCGATACCGATAGCTACCTTGGCGAAGGGGTTCAGGTTTTCCCACCACTCATCGGATTCCTTGGTGCTGGAGCCCTCGGTGGTAGTGCTGGAACCCTGAGTAGTCGTTTCCGCAACCGCCGGAGTGACGGTGGCCAGAGCCATGGTGGGGGCCAGTACAGCGGCGATGATAGAGCGACGTAGACGCATCGAGGTTCTCCCTAAAAGTATCGTTTTTCGAGTTGCGCAGGAACGATTCTTCCCACACCTTCGTTATCGTTATGTAAGCACGATTCCGTTACGAAGATCGCGATTTCATAACAAATTTTCAGACAGAGACTATAGGAGCTTCCAAGTCTTATGCAATTTCTCCCCGCCGTATACCTCGTAGTGGAGGTCATCGCCTTCATCCTGCTTGGCCAGTGGATCGGCTGGCTCTGGGCATTGCTGCTGCTCCTAGGCCTGTTTGTCCTGGGCATTGCTGTTGCCACATGGCAGATGCGTGAGCTCACCGTCCGCGCTCTGCAGCACAACGACCAACCGGGGAAACTGTCGGCCGATATGGCGCTCTCCATGGTTGGCGCGGTGGGCGTCGCCGTTCCCGGTATCGTCTCGAGCTTCCTGGGCCTGCTTTTCCTGATCCCCCCGACGCGCACCGTGATCCGCAAGATGCTCGGCCAGGCGGCGCGCCGTTCACTGGAAAGCTTCGGCGTCACGACGTATTCGCGAGTTAACCGGATCCAGGATTCGAATGGGTGGGGCGACGTCATCGACCACCGTGCGGGCGAAAACGAATGATCCTCAGGCTCCTCGTCGCTGTATTCAGCGGCGTGATGATCTTCGCTTCCTTCGAGCCGACTGGTCTGTGGTGGGCAGCGCCGCTGGGGTTTGCGCTGCTGTTCTACTTCGTCGACCACCGGCGCGCGATGCTAATGGCATGGGCGCAGGGAGCCACGATCTATGCCCTGTTGCTGCCCTGGGTGGGGGAGTTCGTCGGCGCGGCTGCGTGGATCGCCCTCGCTCTTGTCCAGTCCCTGTATAGTCTGCTGTTCGGCTGGGGTCTGAAGCATTTAGTACGACGCCCCCTCCCAGCCCAGATCCTCGGCATCCCAGCCTGGTTCGTCGCGGTCGAGTGGCTGCGCTCTTCCTTCCCCTTCGGGGGTTTTCCGTGGGGACGCATCGCGTGGGGCCAGGCCAGCGGCCCGCTGAGTTGGCTTATCCGCCTCGGCGGCCCGGCGGTGGTCACTTTCGCCGTGGTGCTGTTCGGCGTGCTGTTGGCCTTGACTGTCCGCAAGCAACGGATGCCGGCATTCACCCTGGCCGGGGTAGTGGCCGTGGTGGGCGCCTATGTGCTGCTGATTCCCGGAACCAGCGCAGAGCGCAGCGTCGATGTCGTCGCCGTGCAGGGCAATGTGCCGCGCCTGGGCTTGGACTTCAACGCTCAGCGCCGCGCTGTGCTGGATAATCACGTGCGCCGCACCGAGAAGCTGGACTCGCACCCGGACATCGTCATCTGGCCGGAAAATTCCGCGGACGTCAATCCTTTCACCGACCGCGCCGCCCGCCAGGAAATCGAGCGTGCGCAGAGTTCCATCGGCGCCCCGATCCTGGTCGGTACCGTCAGCCCGCAGCACAACACGATGGTGGTGTGGGACGGCAACGGGCCGGGGGAGAGCCACGTCAAGCGCTTCCTACAGCCCTTCGGCGAATACATGCCCTTCCGCAGTTTCCTGCGCAACTTCAGCGAGTACGTCGACCGCGCCGGTAACTTCCAGCCCGGCGACGATAATGGCGTGGTGCACATGAACGGCATCCCCGTTGGCGTGGCTACTTGCTACGAGGTCAGCTTCGACGGGGCTTTCCGCATGGCTGTACAGGGTGGCGCGCAGATCCTGACGAGTCCGACGAATAACGCGACCTTCGGGTTCACGGACATGACCTACCAGCAGCTTGCAATGTCGCGAATGCGCGCACAGGAGTACGATCGTGCGGTGGTGGTTGCCGCTACCTCGGGTGTCTCGGCGATTGTCTCGCCGGATGGGAAGGTTCAGCAGCGCAGCGATATCTTTACTTCTGACGCCCTCGAGGCCGAGTTGCCTCTAAACGATACAATGACCCTGTCAGCTCTCGTCGGCCCATGGGTGGAAAGGATCCTAGCTATCCTGGGTCTGCTGTCTGTGATTTTCACTTTTAGGAAAGGTAAGAAAGCTTTTCATGAATAAGCTGAGCGATAAAACGCTGGTCATCATCCCGACCTACAACGAAAGGGAGAACCTTCCCCTGATCATCGGTCGGCTGCTGAAGGCCGAGCCCGAGCGTGTGGACGTGCTCGTTGTCGATGATTCCAGCCCGGACGGCACCGGTGAGCTGGCCGACGAGATGGCCGCTGAGAACCCGAAGATCCACGTGATGCACCGCGGCGGCAAGGGGGGTCTGGGTGGCGCTTACATCGCAGGCTTCCACTGGGGCCTGGAGCGCGACTACGAGATTCTGTGTGAGATGGATGCCGATGGTTCTCACGCTCCGGAGCAGCTGTACCTGCTGCTGGATCGCATCGATTCCGGCGCGGAGATGGTGCTGGGCTCCCGCTATGTCAAGGGCGGCAAGACCGTGAACTGGCCGCTGAGCCGCCAGGTGCTTTCCCGGGGCGGCAACGTGTACGCCTCCATGGCTCTGGGCGCTGGCCTGTCCGATATCACCGGTGGCTACCGCGCTTACCGCCGCGATGTTCTGGAGGGCATCGACCTGGACGCCGTTGATTCCGCCGGCTATGTCTTCCAGGTGGATCTGGCGTGGCGCGCTGTCGAGGCCGGCTTCGACGTGCGCGAGGTTCCGATCACCTTCACCGAGCGCGAGATCGGCGATTCGAAGATGAGCGGCAACATCGTCTCCGAGGCTCTGGTTCAGGTGACGAAGTGGGGTGCGGCGCACCGCTTTAACCAGGTGAAGTACCTGGCGCAGGAGTCCTGGCGTATCGGCGCCGGCACCGTTAGCCGCTACTTCTGAGCGGCTTCCTGCTCCTTCATGAGCTTCACCGCGGTGCGACGGCGCTTGCGAAGAAGCTCGATGCGCTCCTCGAGCAGCTCGTCGAGCTCCTCCAGGCTGCGGCGCTCACGCAGCATGTCCCAGTGAGTGCGCGGGGGCTTCACCGGCTTGGATTCCTGGCCTTCGCCTTCTACAAGCGTGCCTAGCTGGCCGTTCTTGCACATCCACTCCTGTGGAATCTCCGCATCGTCGGCGAAGGGGACCTCGTAGATCTCCCCGTCCTCGGTACGGTACTTCACCATCTGGCGGGGAGCCAGATCGTGATCGCGATCCGTCTCATAAGAAACGGCACCCATGCGACTTCCGCGCAGCACGCGATCGGCCATAAGAATCATCACTCCTCATAGTGTTTGAACTAACTCATCATAACAACGAAACCCTACGAAGAATTGTTCCATGCCCCGACCAAAGCCCCGACCCAAGCACTGCGCCTGGTGCGGCAGGGTAGTCGAACCCGGTCCAACGAATCGTCCTCGCAAGTTTTGCAATCAGTCGTGCCGCCAACGGGCCTATGAACAGCGTGCCCAGCTCGCGGGCACGTCCATCCCGGCCGACTCCGTTATCTTGTCAGCCAACGCGGCCCAGAAGTTTCACGATGACCTCTTCGAGCTCCGCTGCGCCGCCGAAGACCTGTGCACCGCGGCGCGGGAAAGGGAGTCCGCCGAGGTGGTGGAGGAGTTGGCGTCCGAACTAGAAGGGCTAGCCACCCGCGTCGAGCAACTTCGGGGACGCAGGTAGGAAGGGCTATGCTATAGAGCATGCGTAAGGGAATCATCACTCTCGCCGTAATTGGCATGGTCATTGGCGTGCTGATGGCGTTCGGGCCGCTGGTTGTGAATTTCTTCAACGATCGCGGGCTCCGCACGGCCGACATAACCGCAGGTGGCGAGCCTGCCAGCGTTGGTGTAGACGGCACGTGGCAGGTGGTGAGCGGCGCCGGAGACAACACCTCACAGGCCGGATACACCTTCGACGAGAAGCTGCCGGCGGGCACCAAGACCACCTCGGGCCGCACCGAAGAGGTTGAGGGCGAGCTCAAGGTCGTCAACAAGAAGCTGACAGAAGGCCAGGTCACGGTGGATGTTGCCAGCATCAGCAGTGACGTGGAGAAGCGCGACATCAACGTGCGCAACAACATTCTGCATACCGATAAGTTCCCGAAGGCCTCGTTCACGCTGACGGAGCCCGCCGACGTGTCCAAGCTGCCGGACAATGGCACGACTGACACGGTGAGCATCACCGGTGACCTGGAGCTGCACGGCAAGAAGAACAAGGTGACCGCCGAGCTGAGGGTTTTGCGCACCGGCGAGCACGTGATCCTGCAGGGCAACATTCCTTTTAAGCGCGGCGACTACGACATTCACACGCCGCAGTTCGTTGCCGCAACGATTGCCGATGAAGGCACCATCGATCTGTTGCTGGTGCTAGAGCAGGTTAAGTAGGCTCGGTCGCATGTCTCCGGAGATGCTCAAGTACTCGCGCATCATGCGCATCGTCGTGCTGTTGTTCTTTATCGGCTATCTGCTGTGGAAGGGCACGGGGCTGACGTATTTCTTCGCCGCGTTCTGTGTGCTGTTCCTGGCCGCCACGTGTTACCAGCTGTGGCAGGCCAGGGATTAGCCGATAATATACATTATGACACTTTAACTTCCCATCACGCTGGACAGCGCCGCACTACCTTCCACAGAGCCCTGCGCCTGCCCCACCGGCCCCTCGCATGTACGCCCCAGCGGCTCGCCGCGGAAACGCTTCAGAATGAAGTCGATACCAAACGCGCCGCCCGTCACCGCCTGAATGAAGTGATTGTATTCACCCACCGGCGGCATGATGTCGTCGCGGTATTCGACCTGCGCGCCCTTTTCGCACCACTTACGCGCTAGCTCCTTCGCCTGGTTGTATTCGACGTTTTTGTCATGACGCCCAGATATCACCATCACCGGCGCCACCGGACGTTTAGTGCCAATGCGCTGACGCTCCATAGCCTCCCGCGCCTCGGGCATGTCATCCAACAGCTCATCGAGCGACTTGCCTGACTTGGTCCACTCGCTAGTCTTCTGGTGGCCGTACTTGTCCGTAATCTCGTTGGTACACATCGTCGACAGGTCCTTGAGCGCCTGCTTTCCCTTGTCGTTCAGATGCTCGTCCAGCAACGGCTGCAGGTGCGGATAACGCTCCAACAGCCCATTGATCGTAAAGCCGATCGCACCCACCAGGTCAGATCCATCAATGTTGCGCTGCACTGCCTCCAGGTCCGCCGGCGGCGCGGATGCATAGGCGCCGACCACATTCAGCTCCGGAGCGTACTCAGCCGCCGCCTCGACCGCCGCTGCCGACGCGCCCCCGCCCTGCGAGTGCCCGTAGAACGCCACCGGCCCGTCACCCACGCCCGCTGCGCGTGCCGCATCCAGCATCGCGTGCGCCTGGTCGTCGCGGTTCATGTACGTGTGCATTTCCGGCGTTCCCATGCCGATGTAGTCCGTCACCACCACGCGCACCCCCTTGGAGGCGAACACCCAGTCGTAGATACCCTCCAGGTTCACCAAACGCTTCGACTTGATCGGACCCGGCTGCCCATCCAGCGGCCAGTTCTTACTCGGCGCGCATTGGTCGCCCTGCCCAACCGTTCCACGGCCGATCACCACCGTTGGGCGTGGCCCCTTACCCTTCCACTCCACGACTGGCTCCACGATATAGCCGCTGACCTGAGTTTTCTTCCCATCCGAGGTGGTCGTCGTGTATTCGATCCGGTCCACCGTCTTCGGCATCCTCATGTGCAGGTCACCGAATACATTGGAGTATGCGACCTTCTCCCTCTTCGTCACCTCCGCCGCCTGGGCTGGCGAGATGAAACCGGCAAATGCAATGGCTGTTGCGCATGCGAGCGCTGCTGTCTTTTTGATCATTGTTTTGTTTTAACAAACCAAATACCCCCGATGGGGTAAAAATGAAAAACTTTGCCAACAGAAACTAAGGGCGTCAATAAGTTAGGTGCATGGACCTCAGCAACATCCGCATCGGCACCGCATCGGCCGGCCTCCAGATCGAAGGATCGCCGCGCCCCAACAACTGGAGCGAGTGGGTCGCCAAAGACGGCACCACCCCGCACCCCACCACCGACCACTGGCACCGCTGGCGCGAGGACAACCAACTCATGAGCGAACTCGGCCTGCAGATCGCCCGCGTCGGCGTGGAGTGGTCACGCGTAGAGCCCGAACCCGGCCGCTACGACCACGACGCGCTAAAGCGCTATCGAGAAGAGCTCCTCGACCTGCGCGAACGCGACGTTGAACCGCTGGTCACTCTGCACCATTTCGGCCATCCCGCCTGGTTCGAAGCCACCGGTGCCTTCACCCGCGAAGCGAACGTCGAGATCTACCTGCGCTACGTCGACGTCGTGCTTGACCACCTGGGCGACGTGGTCACCGACTGGATCACCATCAACGAGCCAAACGTCTTCGCCACCGAGGCGTACCTCTTCGGTTCCACCCCACCCGGCCGCGGTGGCCTCGCCAAGGTCCGCCCGTGCCTGCGGAACATGGCAGCCGCGCACCTGCTGGCCTACCAGCGCATCCACTCGCGCCTGGACAATCCGCGCGTGACCTTCGCCCACCACCGCCGCGTTTTCGCCCCCATGAACCCGCGCAACCCCATCCACCGCGCACTAGCTCCCCTGGTCGAATGGCTTTTCCAAGGGGCAATCGAGCCCGCCTTCTTCGAAGGCCGCTTCCACCCACTCCTCGGCCACCCCGGCGTCGACCTCCCCAGCGGCGGGGTCTTCGCCGATGCTGTCGCCATTAACTACTACTCGCGCACTGCGGTTCGCGGTTTTTCTGACGCCACCTTCCCCCATACCCCCACTAATGACCTCGGCTGGGAAATCTACCCGCCGGGGATTGCTGAGGTCTCCGCCGAGCTCGCGGAGCGCTACCAACTGCCGGTGTGGATCACGGAGAACGGCACCGCCGACGCGGACGAGCGTTTCCGCTGCGCATTCATCCTGGACCACCTGGCGGAACTCTCCCGCGTTCCTGCCGTGGAGCGCTACTACCACTGGTGCTTCGTGGACAACTGGGAATGGTCCGAAGGCATGGCGCAGAAGTTCGGCGTGGTCGACGTTGATCGGCAGGTCAAGCCCGCCGCCCGCCTATTGCAGGCGCTGATCCGCGAAGGCGCCATTACCCCGGAAATCAGCGCTCAATTCAGAGAGGACGGCCACTGATGCTGCACACCCTCACCGCCGCCGAGCGCGAGCCGAAACTGTTCTTCTGGAAGTTCGGCATAGCCTTCTTTGGCTCCGTCATCGCCTGGGCCGGACCGACTCAGCTGTTGCTGGGACTGCAGATGATCGAACTGCGCCCGGATAGCAAGGAGGAATCCCTCGCCCTACTCATGATGCTCGGCGGCGCGACCGCCGTGGTATCCAGCCTGATCACCGGTTATGCCGCCGACCGCAGTTGGTTCTGGGTGAACCGCTGGGGCAAACGACTGCCCTGGGTGTTGCTGGCCGCTCCCCTGGTCACGGTCGGCTTGTTTCTGATGTCCTTCACTCCCAGCTTCTGGGTCCTCACCGGATTGTGGTGCCTAGTGCAGGTCTTCGTTGCGTTTGTGACGAACAACCTCATGACAGTCACCGCCGACGTCGTGCCGCAGGAAAAGTTTGGGCTCGTCTCTGGCATTGTCGGCGCCACATACACCTTCGGAATTGTCGGCGGGACTGCTGTCGCAACAGCTTTGCCGATTACGCAGGCCTACTGGGCTGTGGGCGTCATTTCCCTTGTATTCATCTTCCAATTCGCCGTCGGGCGCGGCCACGTTGATTCGCACGTTCGCCCGCATAATTCGCTGTCCGTCACGGTCGGCGACGAGGGGTCCTACCGCAACTATTGGCTGGTTTTCGCCAGTCGATTCGTGATTCATCTGGCCAATTACACCAGCCTATTCTATTTGCTGTACTACCTGCGGGATCACATCGGCGTGCCGGATCCAGACGCCGGCGTGCTGATGCTGACCGTGCTGTATGCAGTGTTCACCATCATCACCGCGATTGTCAGCGGCAATGTGTCGGATCGGATTGGCCGGCGGAAGATCCTGGTTGTCGTGTCGGCGTTCGGGGTGGCGGCGGCTACGGGCATGATGACGATCGCCACCGGCATGGGGTTAGTCTGTGCCGCGGCGATTCTGTTGGGTATCAGTTGGGGTGTTTTCAGCAGCGTGGATCAGGCCATGGTCAACGAGTCGTTGCCCAGCAAGAAGAACCGCGCGCGCGACGTGTCGCTGATGTCGCTCACCCAGGGGGTCAGCAACATGTTCTGTGGCGGCCTAGCCGCACTCGCGCTGAGGCATTTTGACTACCCCGGCATGTTCCTCATGTGCAGCATCATCTGCATCGTCGGCGCGCTGATGGTGCTGCCCGTCACCTCTTCGAAGTAGTGGCTAGTACGGCGGTTCCCCTTCGTTGCGTTGCATTATTTCCGCGTTCAACTGGCGCACAACCCGTGCCTTCCGAACCCCGCGTTCTGCGAAGTTCTCGCGAGCGAGAGGGCCGTCGGGCGTGGTCACAACCTGGTGGCCGTCACCGTGGGAGGTCCACACCTCCGTGCCATCGGCATGCAGCGCAACGTCCCAGGTACCAGCCGTTTTGAGCCGGTGATGGGTACGACACAGCAGGTGCATGTTCGCGGTGCTCGTCGAACCGCCATCGGCATGTCGGTGTACATGGTCGACGTCGCACGCGTACCCCGGCACGTCGCATCCCGGGAAACGGCAGTGCCCATCGCGCCCTGTTACTGACGCCCGCAGCAGCTCCGTCGCCTGGTAGCCCTCCGTCGTGGTGTACCCGGGGGCCGCCAGGTGGGTGACTTTCTTGAGCCACTCGCAGCTGGCGGCCTCTGACAACCAGTGATCCTCGGCGAATATTCCGCGAGGTTGCGGGGTGACTGCCTTGTACAGGTTCAGGGTGACTTCGGTGGTGATGCTTTGGTCGAGCATTGCCAGGAAGGCCTCGCCCATGGAGCAGGCACGCTTGGTTGCAGCCGACTTCACGGCTTTGTGCAGTTCCACACCACGCAGACGCGGAACGATGAGGGTGATCGCCGTGGTCTCGTTCTGACCGCGGTCGAAAAGAGCTCGGGAGCATTCGTATCCTTTGGCGGGGCTTTATCGTGCGGAGTCGCCAACACGTCCCGATTGCCCACGACCGTCTTCACCTTGTTATAGGCAGCCCGCGGAGTGGGAACATGCTGGTTGGGACGGGTAGGGCTGAGGGCTTTGAGAATCCCTTCCTCAACATGGGCGCGCTTCTCGGGGGCCACAGCCTGGACTGCTTCAGTGATCTGCTGGATGTGGCGGATGGTAAACGCACCGCTACGGAAGAGTTCGTGGATCCGCGGGAATGCGGCAAGCATCAGGCCCGCGTCGGCGTAATTGGCCGCCACCACCTTGCTAATACCGAAGCGCACCGCGATCTTCGATACATGATCGGGAACGAGGTCGTCCGGGGCCGGAGTAGACTGCTCGACCATAGCAAGATGCGTCAGGTTTAAGGTGCGGGACGTGACCGTCAGCGGATCGTCGGAACGCGCGAGACGGTAGTAGGGCTCAGTGGTATCTGGTGGTGGTTCGGCGGGTGTGGTGGCGTGTGCAGTAGTGTTCATGCGATCCCCTTGTGTGAACTAACACTATTCTAGAACACACGTTCCAACCTAGTCAACACTTTTGCCGCATTAAAAGCTAACTCTGTAGTATAACTAGAATGTTCGTTCGAATCTAGTCAGACTGCCGAACTCCCCCGAATCATGTAGAAATAGAGGCATGAGCACTTTGGATCTCTCCCAAGAAACCGTCCTTATTACAGGCGCCAGCTCGGGTCTCGGCAAGGAATTCGCCCTCCAGCTGGCAGCCAAGGGTGCGAACCTCGTTCTGGTCGCACGTCGTCAGGATCGGCTGAATAGGATTGCGGCGGAGATTAAGAGGCGTCACAAAGTAAAGGTCGAAGTAATAGCCAAAGACCTATCGGAACACGGCGTGGCAGGCGAGATTTCGTGGGAGCTATCGACGCGCGGGATCACGGTAACCTCGCTGATCAACAACGCGGGCTTCGCCAACTACGAATCCTTCAGCGACGTGCCGACCGACAGCCTGCGCGCAGAGATCGCGGTGAACGTCCACGCGCTAGTAGAGCTGACGCACATGTTCCTGCCGCGGTTCGAAGAGCGCGGAAATGGCTTCATCCTGAATGTGTCGTCGATCGCGGGGTTCCAGCCCTCCCCCGGCATGGTGGTCTACGGTGCGACGAAGGCTTTCGTGCTGTCATTTACGGAGGGGCTGTACGCGGAGCGGAAGGGCTCGGGGGTGCGGATCATGGCGCTGTGCCCCGGGCCGACGGAGACGGAGTTCTTCCGGGTGGCGGGCAGCGACCGCGCCGACGGCGGACTCAAGCGCATGAGCAGCCACGACGTAGTCGCTGCGGGCATCGAAGCGCTGCTGCGCAAGTCGCCGCCGCCCTCGGTCGTCGCGGGCGCCCGCAACAAGTTGCTGACGAGTGTGTCGCAGCGCATGCCAAGGCGCGTGATGACGGAGGTTATGGGCCGGCTGATGAAGCGCTAGCCAGGTCCAGCAAAAGCCGCTCATCGCGCGCCACCAACTGCACACCAATCGGCAGGCCATCGCGCCCCTTACCTGCGGGAATGTTCATCGCGGGATGGCCGGACACGTTCCACAGGGCGGTGTAGGCCACCGACGGAAGGCTGGCGATCTGCGCTGCCAGCATCCCCTTGCCCGTCAGCACACCGGCTCGCGCCGGGCGCACAGCGACGGTCGGGGTCAGCAGCACATCGACCTCGTCGAACACCCGATCCAGCTGCTCCCCCAGCCGTTCGGAAAAGCTCTCGGCCCAGCGCAGCACCGGCCCCTGCGCCCACACGCCCGCCGCGCGCGTGACTTTGTGGCGCCCCTCGATGCGCTCCGGGTACTCCAGGTCAGCGATCTCCTTGCGGATCCCCGCAAAGAACTGAGTCACAAACGCCGCCGTCGGATCCTTGTGGCGCAGCATGTAATCGCGCACGTCGTGGCCCATTCCGCGCAGCCGCTCGGCCATCGCGCGCACGGCACGGACGTGGTCGCGGTGCGGTGGAGTCAGCGGCGTTGTGGGGCGCAGGCTTACGCCGATTCTTAGTGACGCCCCCTCGGGTTCGGTCACGACGGAGTCAGACAGGGCGTCAAAAAGAAGGGCGCAGTCGCGTGCGGAACGAGCAATCGGGCCGGCGGTGCCGAGGCGACACCACAGATCCTCCCCTGGCAGTGTGCCGCGGGCGGGCTTGAGGCCGTACAGGCCGCAATGCGCGGAGGGGATGCGGATGGACCCGCCGCCGTCCCCGCCGACGGCGAAGGGCACCCAACCAGCAGCAACGGCGACGGCAGAGCCTCCGGAGGAACCGCCCGGGGTAAAGCGCGGGTTGTGCGGGTTGCGGGTGATGCCGCGGGCCTCGGACTCGGTGAACGGGAAGGCGCCGAAGGCGGGCATGGTGGTTTTGCCCAGGATGATGGCGCCGGCGTTGCGTAGACGACGAACGATCTCGTCGTCGGCGGCCGCGGGCGTGGGGTTGGCGTTGGTCCCGTAGGTGGTGGGCACGCCGCGGACGTGGACTTCCTCCTTAATGAGCACCGGCACGCCGTGCAGCGGGCCGGGGTCAGTGGAGGAATCGAGTTCGGCGGCGGAGGCCAGGGCCTCGTCGTCGAGCAGCACCGAGATCGCATTGAAGTTCCGGTCCTGGGCGCGGATCCGGCGGAGGGCGCGTTCGATCAGGGGTACGGCGCCGTGATCCAGTGCCTCGGCGCGCCATTCGCTAGCGCTGAGCAATGGTCGCCTTCAGGTTCTCGCCGACGCGCTTGCCGGAGTGGATGCAGCCGCCGAGGAAGGTGCCTTCCAGGGCGTTCTTGCCGTGCATACCGCCACCGCCGAAACCGGCAACCTCGCCAGCGGCGTAGAGGCCCGGCAGCACGGAGCCGTCGGTGCGCAGGCAACGGCCGGACAGGTCAGTTTCGATACCGCCGAGGGTCTTACGGGTCAGCACGTGCAACTTGACGGCGATGAGCGGCCCCTTCGTCTCGTCCAGCAGGCGGTGCGGAGCGGCGCAGCGGACGATCTTGTCGCCCAGGTAGCCGCGGGCGGTGCGAATGTAGTTGATCTGCGAGTCCTTGCTGAACTTGTTGTCGATCTGGGAATCGCGATCCTCGATGATGCGGCGGATCTCGTGCACGTCGAGTTCGGGCGCATCGTCGTCGGCGATAGCGTTCATGCCCTCGACCAGAGAGCCGAGGTCGTCGGCGACTACCCAGTCCTCGCCATGATCCATGAACGCCTTGACGGCTGGGTGCGTGCCGGGGCCGACCTTCGAGAGCAGGTTCTTGACCTTCTTGATGGTCAGATCCGGGTTCTGTTCGGAGCCGGAGAAGATGAACTCCTTGTCGGCGATCGCCTTGTTGAGGACGAACCACGAGTAGCTGTGGCCAGTGGTACCGAGGTGCTTCATGGTGGCGATCGTGTCGCCGCCCGGGATGATATTGGACGGGAAGCGCTTACCGGTCGCGTCCAGCCACAGAGAGGACGGGCCAGGGATGATGCGGATTCCATGGCCAGGCCAGATGGAGTTCCAGTTCTTCATCCCCTCGGTGTAAGCCCACATGCGGTCGGTGTTGACGAGGTTCGCGCCGGCGGTTTCAGAGATCTCTATCATGCGGCCGTCCACGTGGGCCGGCACGCCGGTGACCATGTCGTTCGGGACCGGCCCCCACTGGTCGGTCGGCCACGCGCGGCGCACCAGGTCCAGGTTGCCGCCGATGCCTCCGGAGGTCACTACGACGGCGGACGCGCGCTGTTCGAACTCCCCCACGACCTTTCTTGAGGACGCCACGCCGCGGTCCAGATCGCTAGGTTCCAGCACGCTGCCGCGAACGCCGACGACGGCGTCATTTTCTACGATCAGTTCGTCGACCTGGTGGCGGAAGCGGAACTCGACCTTGCCTTCTGCCTCGGCTGCTTCAATGGGCTCGCGGAAGACGCGCACAACCTCGGGGCCTGTGCCCCAGGTCAGGTGGAAGCGGGGAACGGAGTTGCCGTGGCCGCTGGCGTCGCCGGAGCCGCGCTCTGCCCAGCCGACGGTGGGCAGCACGTTGAGGCCCAGGGACTTCAGGTAGTCGCGCTTCTCAGTGGCGGCGAAGCGAACGTATTCGCGACCCCAGCGGCGGGGCCAGTAGTCGTTTTGGGTGTCGTCGAACTGCGCGGAGTTCTCCCAGTCGCGCCAAGCGAGTTCTTCGGAATCCTTGACTCCCATCAGCTTCTGCTCGGGGCTATTCACGTAGAACAAGCCTCCCAGCGACCAAAACGCCTGTCCGCCCAGGTTGTTGCGGTTTTCCTGGTCCAGGATCAGGACTTTCAAACCCGACTTCTGCGCCTCGTAGGCGGCGACGAGGCCAGCCAGGCCGGCACCGACGATGATGACATCGGGGTTGGTGGGAGTTGTCACGGGTGTTTCCTCTCGGTTAATCGCCAGTAGTTCTTATTACGCTAAAACTATCTGGCGACCCCCGTGGGGAAATCGCAAAACTATTTAGGGGCGAGTACGAATTGGACACACCCGATGTCATCGGCGGTGGCCAGGGCCTCGTGGAGAGCTAGCTGATAGTCCCAGAGTCGGCGGAAAACCGGGTCGAATCCGGCAGCTGCGGCCTGGCGTTCGCGGGACAGGAAGTTGGCGCGCCACAGGGGCAACGTCGCGCGCAGGTGGGTGCTGAGGTTGTTCTCGGCGACCACGCGCAGCTGGGTGTTCTCGGCGGCTGCTTCACGAACCTGACCGACGGTTGGGTATTCCAGGGCGGGCCAGACGTAGGCACGCATCACGTCGAGGGATTCCCGGGCAGTCTCTCGCATCTCCTCGGTGGCCACGATCGACTGAATGACGGCCAGGCCGTCGTCAGACAGCATGCGGTCGACGGCTTTGAGGTAGTGGCTCAGCCCACCCAGACCCAGGGTCTCCATGCGTTCGACGGAAAAGATAGCCTCATAACGGCCGGACCACTGCCGGGGCGAGGGCACGGGGCCGGGTATGAGTTCCACATTGACCGCTCCCCCGACGCCGGCGGAATGGACACGGGCGCGGACGGCCTCGGCGTGTTCCTCGTCGCTGGTCAACACGTCCACCCGGGCGCCGCGGCGGGCGGCCTGCACAGCCAGCTGCCCGCCCGAGGAGGGCATCTCCAATACGCGGTCGCCGGGGCCAACCTCCGCCTCGTCAAGCATCGTGTTGATGCGGCGACGCTGGGCATCGTCGAGGTCCAATCGCTCCACCGGGTCCGGGTCACCGAACCAGGTGAAGTCGATCCCCTGATCGTGGGCACTGGTGCGGGAGGCGCTACTGAACTGGGCTGCGCCCGTGGCACGCGACGCACCCGCGTAGAGCTCGACAAGGGCCTCCGGCAGCTCCCCCGGCAGTGGACCGCGGCGCCTCGACGAGCGGCGTGCGAAAAACTCCCCCACCTTGCCTTCGAAAGGCTGGGCAAGCAGGATTCCCAGGATCTCCGGGAGAGGCTCGGCGTTCCATTCCCCGGCCATGTAACCCTCCGCAAGACCCAACCACCCCTCGGCGACCACCCGATCGATCACCTGGCCATCCCGAACGACCATGTGCGGCACCGAGCCGGCGTCCAGACCAATACCGCGAGAAGACAGCAACGACTCGAGGCGCGAGGTGACACCTTCAGCGCGGCGGCTCATGAAGCGGGCGTGCGGGGTGGCAACGAGGTGCGGCCAGCGCTCCTCGTCGATGTACGGCGACGTCATCCTGCCCTCCTTATGCGCTGTGACTCCCCCCGAAGTTACTAGGAAAACCACACCAAACTTCCGAGGCACAACCGAAAGATAAGGAAAATTTCAGATCCGGGGGCTCTCGGTGTGAACGCTACGCAGGAAACAATTAGGATAGTGCCGGATAACAACCATCATTGAGGAGAGAAGCAACTACATGACCAGCAAAACCAACCGCCACCACGTCGTCATTATCGGCGCGGGCTTCGGCGGCCTCTTTGCGGCGAAGAAGTTCAAGAACGAGAACGTCCAGGTCACCATCGTCGACCGGACGAACCACCACCTGTTCCAGCCGCTGCTGTACCAGGTTGCGACCGGCATCCTCTCGGAGGGAGAAATCGCCCCGTCCATCCGCCAGATCCTGGCGGACCAGGACAACGTCCGCGTGGTGAAGGGCGAAGTACGCAACGTGGACATCGCCGAGCAGACCGTGACCGCCGACCTGGGCGGCAAGGATGCCGTTCTGAAGTACGACTCGCTGATCCTGGCAGCTGGTGCCGGCCAGTCCTACTTCGGCAACGAGCAGTTCGCAGAGTTCGCGCCGGGCATGAAGTCCGTCGACGACGCGCTGGAGATCCGTGCCCGCGTGACCGGCGCCTTCGAACGCGCCGAGATCACCAACGATCCGGTAGAGCGCGAGCGACTGCTGACCTTCGTCGTCGTGGGCGCGGGCCCCACCGGCGTGGAGCTGGCGGGTCAGCTGGCCGAGATGTCCCACCGCACCTTGCGCGACGAGTTCCGTGAGATCGACACCGAGGACACGCGCATCCTGCTGATCGACGGCGGCTCGCAGGTCCTGGCTCCGTTCGGCAAGCGCCTGGGCCGCAAGGCCGCCCGCCGCCTGGAGGACCTGGGCGTGGACATCATCCTGAACTCCCTGGTGACCGACGTTTCCAAGGAGGGCGTGCGCTACAAGGACATGAAGACCGACGAAGAGTTCTTCGTTCCTTCCTACGCCAAGATCTGGTCTGCGGGTGTGGCCGCCTCCCCGCTGGGCAAGCACGTAGCGGAGCAGGCTGGCATCGAGGTCGACCGCGCGGGCCGCGTGCCAGTGAACGCCGACCTGACCCTGGGCGATCACCACAACATCTTCATCGTCGGCGACATGATGAGTAAGGACGGCCTGCCCGGCGTGGCCCAGGTCGCTATGCAGGGTGGCCAGTACGCCGCCAAGACCATTCTGGACGAGATCAACAACGGCACCTCCCACGAGGGCCGCGTGCCGTTCAGCTACTTCGACAAGGGCTCCATGGCCATCGTCTCCCGCTTCAACGCGGTGGTGAAGATGAACAAGGCCGAGGTCTCCGGCTTCCTCGGCTGGGTCATGTGGCTGGTGCTGCACCTGCTGTACATGGTTGGCTTCCGCAACCGCGCTGTCGCTGCGTTCAGCTGGGGCCTGAACTCCGTATCCCGTCGCCGCTGGCAGCTGGTGGCCACCCGCCAGCAGCTGCACGCCCGCAACGCGCTGCGTAAGCTCCGCGAACTGGAGGATAAGGAAGAGATCCGCTCCATCGAGGTGCGCGATAACCTGCGCTTCGGCGAGGGTCGCGACACCCGCGCGGTATCCGACTAGCCCCTACTTATTGGGCTGCATATCCGGCACAACCTGCGTCTTGAGGAAAGTCAGGGCGCAGCGTTTGCCGGTTTTTTCATTCTTGTGCTCGATGCGAAACAGGTGGGTGGTGCGCCCGATGTGCTCGGCCTCGGCGGTGGCGATGATGGTGTCCCCCTTGACCGATGGGCGCAGGAAGTGCGTCTGGTTCGAGGTGCCGACCACGGCTGGCTTCGCCTCGGCTGCGATATAGCTGGCCATGGAGCCGGCGGTCTCCCCCAGGCTGGCGTACACGCCACCGTTGGTCACACCCCAGGGCTGCAGGTGATCTTCTGTGATCTCGAGGGCAAGCTCCAGCTTGTTCGGCCCGACGGCGCGGTACTGCACGCCCAGGGTGCGGTCGAGGGTGGGGTGCTGAGCCAGCAGCTCGTTGAGGGTGGAGATCTCCTCAGTAGTGAGTTCGCGCTCTGCGGCAACACGGCTTAGTTCAATGAAAATATTGGACATGCGCCTAAGCCTAACCAAGACATCGCCCTGTAAGATGTAAAACCATGACTACTGCTGAAGGAACCGCCCAAATCGGTGTTGTTGGCCTGGCCGTCATGGGCTCCAACATCGCCCGGAACTTTGCCAACAACGGTCACACCGTGGCCGTCTACAACCGCACCACCGCGAAGACCGAGAAGTTCATGGAGGACTTCGGTGAGACCGGCAACTTCGTTCCCTCGGAGACGATCGCCGATTTCGTTAAGTCGCTGGAGCGGCCACGTCGCGCGCTCATTATGGTGCAGGCAGGTGCTGGTACGGACGCCGTCATCTCCCAGCTCGCTGAGGAAATGGACGAGGGCGACATCATCATCGACGGCGGTAATGCGCTGTACACCGACACGATTCGCCGTGAGGCTGAGATGTCCGAGCGTGGCCTGAACTTTGTCGGCGCCGGCATCTCCGGTGGCGAAGAGGGCGCGCTGAATGGCCCGGCGATTATGCCCGGTGGACCGGCGGAATCCTGGGAGGCTCTGGGCCCGCTGCTGGAGTCAGTGGCCGCGAAGGTCGACGGCACCCCGTGCGTGACCCACATTGGCCCCGACGGAGCGGGGCACTTTGTGAAGATGGTGCACAACGGCATCGAGTACGCAGACATGCAGGTCATCGGCGAGGCCTACCAGCTGCTGCGCTACGGCGCGGGCATGGAGCCAGCGGAGATCGCCGAGGTCTTTAAGACCTGGAACGAGGGCGACCTGGATTCCTACCTGATCGAGATCACCGCCGAGGTGCTCTCCCAGGTGGATGAGAAGACCGGCAAGCCGCTTGTCGACGTGATCGTTGACTCCGCAGGCCAGAAGGGCACCGGTCGCTGGACTGTGAAGGCGGCGCTGGACCTAGGCATCCCCACCACCGGTATCGGTGAGGCCGTGTTCGCCCGTGCGCTGTCCGGCGCCCGCGAGCAGCGCGACGCCACCATCGGCAACCTGCCTAGCGGCGAGCTATCCACCCTGGACGTGCCGAAGGAGGAGTTCATCGAGGACGTCCGCCGTGCGCTGTACGCCTCCAAGTTGGTGGCCTACGCGCAGGGCTTTGACGAGATCAAGGCGGGTTCCGACGAGCACAAGTGGGACGTCGATCCCCGCGACCTGGCCACCATTTGGCGCGGCGGATGCATCATCCGCGCGAAGTTCCTGAACCGAATCCGCGAGGCCTATGACGCCAACGCGGAGCTGCCCTCCCTGCTGCTGGACCCGTACTTCAAGGGCGAGCTGGGCAGTTTGATCGACTCCTGGCGCCGCGTGGTTATCCTGGCTACCCAGCTGGGCCAGCCGGTTCCGGTGTTCGCCTCTTCCCTGTCCTACTACGACTCGCTGCGTGCAGAGCGTTTGCCGGCAGCCCTGATCCAGGGGCAGCGCGACTACTTCGGCGCCCACACCTACCGCCGCACCGACCGCGAGGGCTCCTTCCACACTCTGTGGTCCGGGGATCGCAGCGAGGTCGAGGCGTAATTGTCCCGATCAGAGTTCGGAAAGCTTGGGCTGGATGACTGCATCACCAAGGAGCTTTCCGCCGAGGGGATAACCAAGCCCTTCCCGATTCAGGCGGCCGCCATCCCCGCGGCCGTCGAGGGGCGCGACGTTCTGGGCCGAGGACCGACAGGTTCCGGCAAGACATTCACGTTCGGGCTGCCGATGATTCAGTTGTTGAGGCGGGGGGCGTCCAAACCAAAGAAGCCGCGTGGCGTGGTGCTGGTGCCGACCAGAGAGCTGGCGACGCAGGTGCGCTCGCGGCTGGATCCGATCGCTAACGCAGCAGGTCAGCGACTGCTGGAGGTCGTCGGCGGGGTGAAGATTCAGCGCAACGTTACGGCGCTGGCGCGGCCGGTCGACATTCTGGTGGCTACGCCGGGGCGCGCGCTGGACCTGCTGGGCCAGGGGATGCTGGACTTTTCCGACGTGAAGGTCGTGGCCATCGACGAGGCCGACCAGATGGCCGACATGGGCTTTCTGCCGCAGGTGACGAAGCTGCTGGATCGCATGCCGAAGCAGGCTCAGCACCTACTGTTTTCCGCCACACTCGACGGCGATGTGCAGGTGCTGGTGGACAAGTACATGCGCGATCCGGTGACGCACTCCACGGGTGAAGCCACCGCTAGCGTGGACACGATGAACCACCTGCTGGGTGTGGTGAGCAGCCGCGAGGAACGCAACGAGCTGGTCGTGAAGATTGGAAAGCTGCGCAAGCGGACTGTAATGTTCATGCGCACCAAGTACGCAGTGGACCGGCAGGTAAAGAAGCTGGTGCGCGCGGGCGTGCCCGCCGTGGGAATCCACGGAAACAAGGGGCAGAATACGCGCCAGTCGGCGCTGGATGGCTTCACGGAAGGCAAGAACTCCGTGCTGGTGGCAACCGACATTGCCGCCCGCGGAATCGATGTGAAGGGCGTGGAGCTGGTCGTACACATCGATCCGCCCGCGGAACACAAGGCGTACGTCCACCGGGCCGGGCGCACGGCGCGCGCCGGGGCCAGTGGCACGGTGGTCACGCTAACCTTCGCCGATACACAGCAAGCCACCGAGAAAATGATGGCCAAGGCGGGCGTGCACCCCACCGTGCTGCCGGGTTCACAGTTGATCGCCGAGTTGAAGAAGATTTAGGAGTCGAATTACTCAAGTGGAAATACTGCTTTCCATAATCGGGCTAGTGCTATTTGTGCTGCTGACAGGCGCTACGGGCCTGTTCGTGGCCGTGGAGTTCGCGATGACGGGGCTGGAGCGCTCCACCATCGACGAGCACGCCCGCACCAAGGGCGACGGCACTGCGAAGCTGGTGCAAAGGGCGCACGGGCAGCTGTCCTTCCTGCTGTCCGGGGCGCAGCTGGGCATCACGATCACCACCTTGGCCACCGGCTATCTGGCGGAGCCGATCCTGGCGAAATTCTTCAACCCGCTGCTGGAGCTAATAGGGCTGAGCGAAGCCGTCGCAATGCCTATCGCGCTGGTGCTGTCACTGATCGTGGCGACGGTGCTGTCGATGGTCTTCGGCGAGCTGGTACCGAAGAACCTGGCGATCACCAATCCGCTGGATACCGCTCGGACGACAATCCGGCCGGTGTGGGCCTTCAACGTGGCGCTGAAGTGGTTCATCAACGGGATGAACGCAATGGCCAACGCGATTGTGCGGAGGCTGGGGATTGAGCCGGCGGACGAGTTGGCGTCCGCACGATCGGCCGAAGAACTATCGGCGCTGGTGCGTAACTCAACGGGCAACGGTGGATTCACTGAGTCGAAGGCGCGGATTCTGGACCTGTCGCTGCGGTTTAGTGACGCCTCAGCAGAGGATGTGATGACACCCCGTTCGACCGTCGAATCTCTGACTGTCGAGGACACCGCGCAGGATCTGATCGAGCTGGCGTTAGAGACCGGCCACTCGCGCTTCCCCGTGACGCGCGGCGATCTGGACGATACCGCGGGCGTGGTGCACGTAAAGGACGCGCTGACCATTTCCCACGAGGCACGCCCCACCACCACGCTGGATAAATTGATGAAGGCCGTGCCCTCGGTGCCGGATTCCTTGAGTGGCGATGACGTGCTGAACCGGGTGCGGGCCGCGGGCTCACAGCTGGTGATGGTTGTGGACGAATACGGCGGCACCGCCGGAATCGTGACCATCGAAGACGTGGTCGAGGAGATCCTGGGCGAGGTGTGGGACGAGCACGACGACGCGGAAGAGGACAAGGAGGTCCGCAAGGCGGGCACCAGCTGGGAGGTTTCCGGGCTGGTGCGCACCGACGAACTGCCGGATGCAGTGGGATACACCGCGCCAGAAGGCGACTATGACACGCTCGGCGGGTTGATCATGGCCACGCTGGGTCGCATCCCCGCCGAAGGTGACGAGGTGCTGCTGCCCGACGGCTGGCGCGCCACGGTCAAGGAGATGGATAACCGCCGCGTGGATAGAGTCCTGCTGCGACCGCTGACCGAGGAAGAGGCAAACTAATGAGTGACATTTGGGCCATAGTTCTCGCCGTCTTCCTGCTGGCACTCAACGGGTACTTCGTGGCGGTGGAGTTCGCACTGATTTCCTCGCGCAAGGATCGCCTGGATTCCTTGATCGCCGCGGGCAACAAGCGCGCCGAGCGGGTGCAGTATGCCGCGGAGCACCTGTCGATCATGCTGGCGGGCGCGCAGTTCGGCATCACCATCGCTTCCCTGCTGCTGGGTAAGGTCGGCGAACCCGCGATCGCGCACCTGATCGAGGCTCCCTTCGAGGCACTGGGAATGCCGCCGGAGTTGTTGCACCCGGTCGGTTTCACGATCTCCCTGCTGCTGGTGACGATGCTGCACATCATCCTGGGCGAGATGGTGCCGAAGAACATTGCTCTGGCCGGGCCGGAGACCGTGGCGACGTTCGTGGTGCCCCTGCACCTGCTGTTCGTGAAGGTCACGAACCCGATCATGCAGCTGCTGAACTGGATCGCTCGCCAGACGCTGAAGCTGATGGGCGTGGAACAGAAGGACGAGCTGGACTCCACCGTCTCCCCGTCCGAGCTGGCCAGCATGATCCAGGATTCCCGCTCCGAGGGGCTCATCGCCCCCGAGGAAGCCACCCGGTTGAACAAGGCGCTGGGATCTTCCCGCCGCACGCTGGACGAGGTGCTGATTCCCCTCGCCGACGTGCACTGCATCCTGCAGGAAGGCCCGCGCATGCAGGTCGCGGCCGTGGAAAAGGCGGTGCAGGAAACCGGGTACTCCCGCTTCCCCGTCACCGACAAGAACGGCAAGTGGATCGGCTACGTACACGTCAAGGATGTGCTGGACAATCTGGTGGAGCCCAACGGGCAGCTAGACACCACGGACATTCGCCCACTGCTGCGGGTAAAGTCCGGCTCCAGCTTCGACGTCGCCATGCGCAACATGCGGCGCACCTCTAGCCACATCGCCGCGGTGGAAGGCACCAATGGGCAGATCATCGGCATGATCACGCTGGAGGACATCATCGAGGAACTCGTCGGCACCGTCCGCGACTGGACCCATGACTGAGGTACTCCACGACTGGCGCGATAGACAGGCCGCCCACCGGGAACGCGTACTGCGCCTAACCGAGGGGCACCGTCAGCGCCGCGCGGAGGGTGAACGGCACCCGGTGTGGGATTTCATGTTCACCTACTACCCCACTACCCCTGGGAAGTTGAGCCACTGGCATCCGGGCGTCAATAAGGGTGTGGTGTGGGACGGCAACGACGACCTGCCTCACTACAAGGACCACTACGTGCGCCGCGGCGATGTGTGGACCCTCGACGTGGAGCGGCACCTGGCAGCGCGGGGCAAGACGGTGCGCTATATCGCGCGTCTGCTGGAGGCAACGTACCGGCACCCGCCCGTGCTCGGCTGTTTCGGGCTGCACGAGTGGGCGATGGTCTACAAGGACACGCCACGCCACCCCGAGCCTTTGCGGCTGGGTGCGGCCGGTACCGACGAGGTTGTTGAGGCCTCGCAGTTGAAGTGCACGCACTTCGACGCTTATCGCTTTTTTACGGACGCCGCCGCGCCCCGCAACGCCCACACCCCAACACGCGACGCGCAGCCCCAGTTGGAACAGCCGGGCTGCCTGCACGCCACCATGGATCTATACAAATGGGCGACGAAGCTGGGGCCGCTGGTGCCCGGCGAGGTATGGCTGGATAGCTTCGAGCTGGCATGCGACGTACGGCGGCTAGATATGGAGGCATCGCCCTATGACCTGCACGAATGGGGGTTCGAGCCCGTGCGGATCGAAACGGCCGCGGGACGGGCGGAGTACGTGCAGCGACAAAAGGGGCTGATGGATCGCGGGCAGCGCCTGCGCAAGCAACTGCTGGCCTACACTGGATAGAAAACTACCGGGAGGATTCAATCGTGGCACGTCACACAAGCGGGAAGCAGAACTATCGGATCGCCGGATGGATCTGGGCTGCGCTGGCGGCAGTGATTGTGATCGCAGTGATGGTGGTCGGGTGGATCGTGCTGGCGCGCAACAACCAGGATCAGCTGGCGGCGCCGGAATGCCCGCAGGGGGATTTCGTGGTGCAGGTGTGGGCTGCGGATACCGCTGGATTGCAGCCGAAGGTCGACGAGTTTAACGAGGCCAACGAGGTCCAGTTGGACCACTGTTTAAAGGCGGAGGCGGTAGAGAAACCGGATACGGAGGCCATTGCCGTGTACAAGGCGTGGGGTGAGGGCGGTCAGCCGGGCGCCGCGCTGTGGCAGCCGGCGGATCGGCAGAAGGCCGACGAAGCCTTGGCGGTCTCCAAGGTGGAGATCGGAGAAGAGAAAAATGGTGTGTTGGCCCCACAGTTGCGGGACAAGCCACTGCCCGAGTTGGATCAGCGGGCGCGGGGAGCTTTCTTAAGGCAGTTCTAGGTCTAAGCCATGCGGCGGCGACGGCGCTCGGCGAGCTCGTCGATGGCTGCGTCTTGGACGACCTTCTCAGAGGGGAAGGAAGTAATCGTGCCGGTGAGTTCCTTCATCAGACCCGGGACAGCGATGCCGAATACGCCCTGGCCACCGTTGAGGAGGTCGATGACTTCCTCGGAGGAGCGGCATTCGTAGACGGTGTGACCGTCGGAGACGAGGGTGATGCCGGCGAGGTCGTCGACGCCCAGGTTCTCCAGCTTTTCTACCGCCTTGCGGATGTTCTGCAGGGAGATGCCCGTATCCAGCAGGCCCTTGACGATCTTCAGCACCAGAATGTCGCGGAAGGAGTACAGGCGCTGGGAGCCTGAGCCCGCGGCGTTGCGGATGCTCGGCTGCACCAGCTTGGTGCGTGCCCAGTAATCCAGCTGGCGGTAAGTGATGCCGGCTACCTGACAGGCGATCGGCACACGGTAGCCGACCTCGTCATCGGGGCCATGGACGTCGAAAAGGGCATCCTGCATGGGAAAGACTCCTGGTGTAATTTCAATTCTCTTCTAAAGATTAGACCGGTTCGCGGCATAGTCAACCGCTAGCCGAGAATTACTTTAACACGAGTCACAAAAATCACACGTTTAACAACACGCGTGTCATTCTTTCAACCAGTCGTCGAGGTCGCTGGATAGACCCAGGCCTTCCCACATCTGTTGGAAATCGGAGTCTGCGTTGTCGCTGGCACTGAAGCCCATCTCCGCCGGATCCCAGTCGAGAAGGAAGTCCACCTGGTCGCCATCCTCGTCGACCTGCTTGAGCTTCGCTTCCAGCTCTTCCACCCAGGCGGGGTTCACGCGGATCAGTGCGCTTTCCACTCCCGGAGCCACCCGCACGTCGAAGAGCACACCCGCGTGCCACAGAGGTTCCAGGGTGGAAGGACGGAGGTCGATGTAGCGTTCAGACTCCCCCTCCTCCAGCACCAGGCCGGCGGTCATCTGACCGCGGGAGTTGGTCGCAATGCGGGCAAACCAGGGGTCGCGCGCCTCGTCGTTTTTGAGGATATTCGCCAGTACCTCGGCATCCGTGGGGCGCCCGCCCAGATCCACCGTGGGTTCTACCCAGATCGGCAGGATGTGGGTGCGTTGGGGCGTCATAAAGATAAGGCAGTCAGCCACCGAACTGCCGCAGCCAAGGGCGCTGGCGACCGCGCGGCCGAGGAAGACAACCTCAGTGCCTTTGCCGTTATCCAAGGTTGCCCTTCACCAGAGCGGTGTTGAGGGAGATGATCAGCGCGGACATCTCGCGGGCGGTTTCGGCGGAGCGCTGCTTTGCGTTCTCGTCGCGACCGTGAGCCAGCGGGTCGGCGATGCGGGACACCATGTCCAGCTGGCGGTTCGCGATGGTCAGCAGCGACTTCAGGTGGCGATTATCCAGCCCGTGGTCGGTCAGGTTCTGCGCGATCTGTACGATCTCCACATCGTCGACCGAGTAGAAACCGGCCGGGTCAGCAGTGATCAGCCCCATGCGGATGAGTGCGCCGGTGAAGGAATCCTGCACGTTAGCACGCGCCGTGACATCCGCGCGGGTCAGTCGGCGGGACTGGGCAGCGCGCATCTGTTCGGCGGAAATGGCGCCGGGGGCGGACTTGCGGGCAGCGGTCACAGGGGTGACCTTGCCGGAATCCATTGCCTCCAGGCGCTGGCGGATAACCTTCAGCGGCAGGTACTCGTCCCTCTGCAGGGTAAGGATGTAACGCAGTCGCGAAATATCCTCTGGCGAAAAGCGCCGGTAGCCGCTCTGCGAACGGCGTGGGCTAACCAGCCCTTCGGATTCCAGGAAGCGGATCTTCGAGACGGTGACGTCCGGGAAGTCCGGCTTCAACTGCTTCAGCACGTCGCCGATGGACGAGGTGGGAAGAACCGCACCGGCTGGGGCGGAGGAAGGGACGGGAGCGCTAGCGTGGCTTCTCTGTGCGCTCACTTTTCTTTAGGCTTCCTTCGAACCGTTTAGGAACACCAGGCGGAACTTGCCGATCTGAATCTCGTCGCCGTTAGACAGAACGGAGGAGTTCTTCGGCTCACGGTTAACGTAGGTTCCGTTCAGGGATCCGACGTCGACTACCTCGTACTGGTCGCCATTGCGGCGGAACTCTGCGTGACGGCGGGAAACGGTGACATCATCCAAGAAGATGTCGCTGTCGGGGTGGCGGCCAGCCGCGGTGGTCTCCTGATCCAGCAGGAAGCGGGAGCCAGCGTTCGGGCCACGCTTCACGACCAGCAGCGCGGAGCCCTCGGGAAGACCCTCCACACCGGCGGGAGAGGCATCGTGCTGAGAACCAGATTCCATCTCCTTTAGAAGGTCTGCGCGGAAGACCGACGTGGTCTCGACAGATGCCTCCGGCACTCCGGTGTTATCGCTCATGGCTTTAAAGTCCTCTCATTCGAACTAATCGGTTCGGCTTTAACAATACGTCTAACAATACCCTAAAGCAGTTAGCGGAACATCTGAACGATAGATCCCATCACAGACCCCCCGGAGGAGGACAGCGGGTTGTCGTTCACCATGTAAGTCCACGTTGCGCTGGGCTTATGCAGGCCCAGGTCGCCCAGTTGAGCGCCGTCTGCGGTGATCTCGACCTCGTCAAAAGTCTGGCGGGCCTTTTCCACCGCGCGCTCGGCCAACTCGCCGAAAGCTGCGATCGACATGCGGTGGAACTCGTCGATCGGCGATTCGCGGGCGATGGCGCGCAGGTGGATCGACTCGCGCACGTCGTCAAGGTAGGCCAGGTGCTCCGACCACTCGTTATCCAGGTGGAAAAGCATGATCTCGCGGGCGGCCTGCTCTAGTACTTCCTCGCTGATGCCCTGCTTCTTGAGCTCCGCGGCCCGGTCGACATTGTGGTAGCTCAAGTCATCCCAGGCTGCGGCGGTATCCAGCAAGGTGTCGCGACGGTCGTTGACGATGTCCCGCTGATCCTTGATGAGCTTGTTGTACTTCCACGTGGTGGCATGGATATCCAGCATCTGGCCTTCGGTCACGCGCTGGCAATGGTCCACGAACTGCAGAACCTTCTTCTGCGGCAGCAGGCCGTCGTCCTCAGGCTGAGCCTGCAGCTCCTCCCCTGCTCCGCCGATGGCGACCACGTCGTCTTCCAAGGAGACAAAGAACACAGAGCTGCCCGGGTCGCCCTGGCGGCCCGCGCGGCCGCGGAGCTGGTTATCCAGGCGCTGGGAACGGAAGCGCCCCACGCCGACGACATGCAGGCCGCCGGTCTCCACGACCTCGTCGTGCTCTGCTTCGTCGGTACCACCCAGCTTGATGTCCGTGCCGCGTCCGGCCATCTGCGTGGAGACGGTTACGCGACCCGGCCGACCGGCCTCGGCGACAACGGCCGCTTCGGCCTCGTGGTTCTTCGCGTTCAGCACGGAGCATTCCACGCCGGCAGACTGCAAAGCCTCGGCCAGCTCTTCGGATTCCGCGACGTCCTGGGTTCCCACCAGCTGCGGCTGACCGGTCTTCTGAACTTCGATGATGTGCTTGACCACCGCGTCGTTGCGCTCGGCGGCGGAGACATACACCCGGTCGGCCTCGTCGAAGCGGACGTTCGGCACGTTCGGCTCGATCACGGAGACCTGCAAGTTGTAGAACTGGCGCAGCTGGTCGCCCGCGGCCAGCGCGGTGCCGGTCATGCCGCACACTTCGGGGTACATGCCGACCAGTGCCTGGATCGTGACCTGGTCGAGGATGCGACCGCCGTCGGTGACGTCCAGGCCCTCCTTGGCCTCCACTGCGGCCTGCAGGCCGTCGGGCCAGCGCTGCAGTTCGGCGACGCGTCCACGGGAGCCGTCAATAAGAGCAACCTTGCCCTCGCGCACGATGTAGTGCACGTCGCGGATCAAGAGGTGTTCGGCGTGCAGGGCAACGTTCACCTGCACCAACAGCTCGCCCTCATCCTCATAGAGGGAATCTACGTCAAGCTCCTTCTCCACGAACTCCGCACCCTCATCGGTGAGGAAGACATTGCGGTGATCCTCGGAGATGTGGAAGTGCTTGTCTTCCTCCATCCGCTTGACCAGGTCGGTAATGCGGCCTGCGGGCGCGGGGCCTGGTTCGGAACCGGCCAAAACCAGCGGCACCAGGGCCTCGTCGACCATCACCGAGTCTGCCTCGTCGATCACGGCAACGTCTGCCGGGGTGCGCACCTGGTCGGAGCGGCGGGTAATCAGCTGGTCGCGCAGCACGTCAAAGCCAAGCTCGTTGATGGCGCCGAAGATTACGTCGCGGGAGTAGACCTCGCGCCGCTGGTCCGCGGTCAGGTCCTCGTTGATCGCGCCGTGGGACAGGCCGAAGAAGTCGAACATCGGGCCCATCCAGTCGTTATCGCGACCGGCCAGGTAGCTGTTCACCGTGATGACGTGTACGCGCTTGCCCTGCAGTGCGAAGCCCACGGCGGCCATCGCGCCGGCCAGGGTCTTGCCCTCACCGGTGGCCATCTCCACCACGTCGCCGTGCAGCAGGCGGTAGGTGCCCTGCATCTGCACGTCGAAGGGCTCCATGTTCAGGGTGCGGCTGGCTACCTCGCGGAGAATGCCCAGCAACGCTGGAGCGTCGTCTACCTGCCCGCCGAAATGGTGGCCATCCTCGCTAGTGGATTGTTTGGTGACGACGTCCGAGGCGGCGTCGCGAAGCTCCTCATCGCTTAGCCCCGAGTAGCGCGACGAGTCGGCCTGAGCGACCACGGCCCGGCTTTTCTTCTGATTCTTCTTCGGGGAAGATCCCATTGCCTTCCAGAACCAGTCAAATGCCATGAATGTGCCCTTCGAGTGAGAGATGTAAAAATGTACTGACCACGTTAACCGACTAATGGCAAGAGGCGATCCATGACCCGCACGATTCGCTCCGTTCACGTGACAATTCCCACCGAAAATGGCTGGCAGTTGGCAGGAACGGTGGATATGCCGCGAGATGTGACGATAGAGGAGGCACCCCGGCGGGCGGTCGTCGCGCACTGCTTTACGTGCACGCGCAGCGCGATTGGGGTGGCGCGCATTTCCAAGGCGCTGGCGCGGGCGGGGTATGCGAGCCTGCGATTCGATTTTGCGGGGTTGGGTGATTCGGAGGGGCGGTTCGAGGAGACGACGCTGGCGACGAATGTGTCCGACGTGCAGGCTGCCGCCGAGTGGTTCGGCGGGGCGGAGTTGTTGGTGGGACATTCGCTGGGAGGCACCGCGGTGCAACGGGCGGCGGCGGCGATTCCTTCGGCTGAAAGCATCGTAACCATCGGCACCCCTTTTGAGCTGCGGGATACCGCGAAGCGCGCGCCGGAGATCATGCACATGTTCGAGCGCCAACGGGAGCTTTCTTTGGGCCAGGCGCTGCTGGATGAGCTCGCCACGGCCGATTCTGCCGATACCGTTGCCGCTGTTTCTTCTAGTGACGCCACGTCTCTGGTGCTGCACTCCCCCGATGATCTGGTAGTTCCAGTGGCAGAGGCGCATGCAATGAGGGCGGCTCTGCCGCGAGCGGACTGGGTGAGCTTGGAGGGCATGGATCACCTGCTTTTGCAAAGAGGATCCGGGCAGCGAGTGGGCGAATTCATCGCAGCATGGGAGAGCTTGCGCCTACAGTAGGGGCATGGCTGAAGAAAAACTGACTTTTATTCCGACCGCCGACCTGGTGGACATCATTGGTAGCGACGTGCGCAGCTGCGATAC
Source organism: Corynebacterium jeikeium (assembly GCF_000738265.1). Classification (GTDB taxonomy): domain Bacteria; phylum Actinomycetota; class Actinomycetes; order Mycobacteriales; family Mycobacteriaceae; genus Corynebacterium; species Corynebacterium macclintockiae. The sequence goes on along the minus strand of NZ_JFCQ01000029.1, from coordinate 42,667 downwards.
GCAGTTCCGCGACCTGGGCGGTGTGGTGGAGTTCTGCGGCAAGATCACCACGGTGAAGTGCTTCCAGGACAACGCGCTGCTGAAGAAGGTGCTGCAGGAGGATAACCCGGGTGGCGTGCTAGTGATCGACGGCGATGCGTCGATGCACACCGCACTGGTGGGCGACATCATTGCAGGCATGGGCAAGGATCACGGCTGGGCCGGAGTGGTGGTTAATGGGCCGATCCGCGATTCCAAGGTGATCGGCCAGATGGAGTTCGGCTGCAAGGCGCTGGGCACCAACCCGCGTAAGTCCACCAAGACCGGTGAGGGCGAGCGCGACGTGACGGTGAGCTTCGGCAGCGTGGACTTTGTCCCAGGCGAATACATTTACTGCGATTCGGACGGCATTATCGTTACCGACAAGGCTGTGCAGCCGGTATAAGCAGGGGATTTCATAACGGCGATGGGAGTGGGGTAACCTATCGCCGTTGCCTTTTTTACAGGGCTTCGGCGGACTGTGGCGCAGCTTGGTAGCGCACTACACTGGGGGTGTAGGGGTCGCAGGTTCAAATCCTGTCAGTCCGACCAATTTCATTATTCTGGGGGGCATGACCTCACCATCACCACAGAAAAAGAATAACTCTCCTTGGTGCAGGTATTGGGCTGGCACTGACCTACAAAGAATAACTAAGGCTTCTTTACATATGGCAGGCCTTCGATCACTTCGTCGTTATCAAAAATGACTGAGCGACCGCATCTAAGGCAACCCGTTGTGACGCTCGGTCCACGAGGTTGTTGACTTTGATTCCGGCAAGCAGCTCCTCGGCACTTCCAAGGGTGCTCCCCCGACGCCACCGGCAAAGCCCACACCGCCCTCACCCAAGCCCTCCGTCTATATCGACGCCCTCGCCGACGCGGTAATCCGAGGCGAGTACGCCAAGGTCGACAAGAAAGGAACTCTGACCTTCACATTTAGGGAGGACTCCCAAGTCTCATGTCGATGCTGACTGGTGAACAGAAGTGAGGTGGAGATGACGTCCGTGCCAATGTTCAATCAGCCAACGGTCATGACTGGCGATGATGAGAGTTCCTCGCCAGTCCCGTAGCGCGTTCTCGAGTGCATCCATCGATTCCAAATCAAGGTAGTTAGTTGGCTCATCAATGATCAACAAAGCTGGCTGTTTCGCTAGGGCGACTGCAAATTGAGCCCGGCGTTGATTCCCTGCAGACAAGTTCACGATGGGAGTGCTCCACATTGAAGGATGCAGAATTCCTTTTCCAGCCTCGCCGACGCCATCTTGCCACCTCTCCGAGTCAAATCCTGCAATTGAACCATCAGGAAGCGTCTGCGGCACCACGCCGACGGGATCATCACGGGTGAGGGTGCCACTGTTCATAGTCCCCTCGGGTGCGTTTCCTGTGGCGATCCAGTTAAGCAGGGTTGATTTACCCGCCCCGTTTTCTCCTGTCACGAGGAGGTGCTCGCCTCGCCCTAAATCGAACGTAACCGGCAAAAGCCGACCTGCCACTGTCGCATCTCTGAGCGAGACGGCCAAACCAGTTCCGGGGTCAATCTTGAGGGAGGGGAACGCCAGGTTGTAGTGGCGGGGTTTCCGTATCTCTCGCTCTGAAATGCGTTCCAGGCGGACGTCGTCACTTCGGGTTCTTTTTGCCGATGTGGCTGCTGCGCGATCGGTGAAGAACTTCTTCTCTTTGCGAGTTGCGGTTTCAACCCGAACCCCACCACGGGCGATCTTCATGCTTTCGCGCCGATGCTCGTGTAGCTCGCGTTTCTCAGCTTGCTGTGCGGCGTGGATCTGTCGGTGTTTTGCACGGGCAGTCTTCTTCGCCAGCAGGTAGTGCGTGTAGTCCCCTGCGTTGCGGTACAAGCCCACGACCTTCTGTCCGTCCGCTTTGGCGAGTTCTTGCCAAACGGTGATGTCCATGTCGTAGATGGCAGTGGCGGTGTCGTTGATGAAAGATCTGTCGTGGCTCGTAGCGAGCACAGGGCCGTTCCAGTTCTTGACAACACCAGTGAGGAAATCGGCTGCTTCATGATCGAGATGATTGGTCGGCTCGTCTAGGATCAACACCTCAGGTCGCATCATCAGCAGGGTAGCCAGTTTCAGGCGTGCACGCTGACCTGGCGAAAGGGTCTGCATCATTCGATTGCTTCCCGACCCCATGAAATCTACGAGTCCCAGTCCTGCGAGTGTTTCATTCACTCGTGCATCCAACGACCACACATCAAGGGCGTTCAACCGGGCAAGAAGTTGGTCAAACTCCATTGCTAGATGAGTGTCTCCCGCTGCCATGGCTTCTGTGGCTTGGTCGAAGCGCGTGAGTAGCTCATTAAACGGTTTAAGCGCCGAGTCAAGGAATTGCGCAACGCTGCCGTCGAAAGACTCTGGATCGGGAACGTGCTGAGGAACAGGCCCAGAAACAATTCGGCCCGAATCAGGCGTCAACTCACCAGTGAGGACCCTTAACAGGGTGGATTTGCCGACCCCGTTCGGGCCAATCAAAAAGGCGCGTTCACCGTTTGGCACATGCAAACTCACACGGTCGAGAATGAGGCGGGAGCCGAATGAAAAAGAAATAGAATCGAGCAAAATTTCGGGCATAGTAATCTCCAATAGGAAGAAGTAACTTCAGTCACGTCTCAGCAGAGCTGAGTGGAGATCACATGTTCACCGGAATTACACGCTCCTCGGTTCGGGTAGGTCGTCAGTCGACGAATCCAGTCTAATTATACGCGATTATACGCGATTCGCTGAGACTCAAGCGGCTCCGTAATAGGGGCGAAACGCTGAATTGACCAGCTGCCTCCGTTTTGAACCAATCAGACGACCAAAACGCAGTTCGCACGCATTTGTATCCGTCGTGGCAAGAAAGTTTCGTACACGGTGCGTGAAGCACCGTCCGAGGCCAGTCCGATGTCGTCGGAAGCGAAAAGAATATCCACCATGAGCCGGATCGCGTCACGCGGAGTGTAGAACGCACCCGCGGCTTTGCCCTTGGTGTCGAATGCCTTGTACATGACGTGCTCGAAGAGGTCACCCATCTGGGCATCCGGCAGCGCCTCCATACTCATGTCGATGGTGGCGAAGTGTTTGACCACCGGCCACAGGCGTGAGGCACTGTCGAGAGTCTTCATCTTCACCGCGAAATCGAAAGCATCCCACACGTCGCGGACAGAGGCCGAGAACGCACCGACATAATCCATCAGCGCCTCATATACATGGTCGTCGAGCTGCGCGATCCGCGGCAAGTCCAGGCGAGAAGAGTTATAGAAGGAAAGACCAAAGCGAGCCTGCACCTCCCAGTCGATCATCTCGTCGCTGAAGCCCTCCTCCTGAAGACTCCATACCAGGTCGAGAACTTCATCTTTGGTCGGGGCGAGAATGCACTCAAGACGTCGCAGCACCGTCATCGGCAGAATATAGTCTCCGTAATCTTCAGGCTCGACGATGGAGCGCAGAAACTTGTCCGCTGTGTTCCAAACGGCGGACTGATTGAGTTCCGCTGTACTCATCCGGGCATGCCTCCTTGGGCCGAAAGTCTCAGTGCCCCTACGGTAAACGCACTGTCCAAAATCGTTCTCGAGACACGCACGTGCTGTCTCGCCTTCTAGTGCATCACCCCCGATAGACACCGTGCTGCTATGTTCGAACGAAGTATCGAACAGCTTCAATCCTTCAAGCTTTGCTGTCTTGCCTTATAAACCACCCTTAGCCACCCCTCCCACTCTCTAACGCGCTACACCTACCCCACTTCACTGCTTCAAGACTTAAGAACGACCTTCCTCCCCAACGTCAACTACTGGTTGACACACCTGTCAACCTATGGTTGACTAACTGTCATGGATCCATTGACGAATATCCGACACACACTGCAAGCAGTCAGCCTCGCCGAACACGAATTGGAGGATGCCGTCTCGCAAGCAAGAGATGCAGGACATTCATGGGCGGACATTGGGCAAGCGCTCAATGTTTCCCGCCAGGCAGCCTTTAAACGATTCGGTGCGGTGCGAAACCCCTTTACAGGAGAAACCATGGCCCCAGTATCAACCGACAAGCTCCCAGAGATTTCCGACAAGCTCATTCGCCACATTGCCAAGGGCGAAGAAGCAGAAACCATTGAAATGCTCGATCCGCACGTCCGCGAGGACCTCCCCTGGTCCGTCATCGTGGACGTTTGGACATCAATCCTGACCGACTTCGGCGAGCTCCAGGAGATCACCGACCAGACGATCGTCCCCATCAAGGGAGACCGCAACGCGGCACCGGAGTCAGAAGCACTCTCCGCAAAAAGCACGGGCACCTCTGTCGTCGTCTCGACGCTCAACCACGAAGCCGGCGAACTGATGTCTCGGATCGCCGTCAGCAGAGAGGGCACGGTCGTTGGCGTTCTTTTCTTGACGCCCGATGCCACGGACTACCCGTTCTAAGTCAGCTCCCGTAGTGGTAGCGGCGATCCGCCGTCTGCCACCACAAATAGTCCCCCCAAGGCAGACTCATCTCAAACGAGAATCATTAGTCCTCAATGAGGGCGTGGTGGGCGCCGCGCCCCCGCTCCAGGTTCTCGATGGAACCGAGGAGGCGGCGAGCGTTCTCGGGAGAGCGCAAAAGGTAGGCAGTTTCCCGCAGTGATTCATACTCGGTATAGCTAATCGGCTTCACAGCGCACCTCCTGTCCTGAAAACCGCCGCAGGTCGTGTGCCTTCAATACTATCTGCCCCACTCGGGGTAGAAATCGCCTCCATTGGCGAGTTACCAGCCCCTGTGAGGTAGACTACATCCATGGAGCTCTTGCTGATTTACCTCGGTGTGGTCTTCGTTTGTGGCCTCATTGCTTGGGCCGTGCGGCTCCCACCCCTTATTGGCTTCCTCGCAGCCGGTTTCGCGCTCCACGCGGCCGGTGTGGAACACGTTGATTCCCTGGACCTTTTCGCCGATATCGGTGTGACCCTCATGCTCTTCGCCATCGGCCTACGCCTGGATCTTCGCGCGCTGACGGATAAGGCAGTCTGGCTCACCGCGAGCGCTCATGTTCTCGTGATGACGCTTATTGGTGCTGGCTTCATCACCGGCCTCGGCGCCCTCGGTGCCTTCGGCCCCACCGATTTCTCCGTGGCCGTAAATATCGCTCTGGTCTTGAGTTTCTCCAGCACCATCGTCGTCATCAAGATCCTGCAGGACCGAGGCGACGAGCAAGCCCTCTACGGCAACATCTGCGTCGGCGTGCTGATCATGCAGGACATTCTGGCCGTCGCGTTCATGAGCATCCTTCGGGGCGAACCGCCACGCCTGGCCTCCCTGCTGCTAGTCGCCATTGTCCCGCTGCTGGCATTGACCACCCGCCGTTGGTACAAGCTCGGCCACGGCGAGCTTGGCTCCCTGTTCGGCATCGTTATGGCATTGCTGCCGGGTTACGCACTCTTCGAATGGGTGGGGCTCTCCGGTAGCCTCGGAGCCCTCATCATGGGCGTGGTTCTCTCCCGCTCCCCCGGCGCAGAACAACTCAGCCACTCCCTGTTTACCCTCAAGGAGCTACTGCTGGTTGGCTTCTTCGTCAACATCGGCTTCCTGGGTCTACCAAACCTGCAAAACCTCGCCGACGCTGCCCTGTTGCTCATTCTGCTGCCCGTCCAAGGCATCGCCTACTGGGCGATCCTGTGGGGCCTCGGACTGCGCAATCGCACCTCCGTTCTCGCTTCACTATTGTTGGCGAACTACTCGGAGTTCGCGCTCATTATCGCTGCTCTCGGAGTAAGTGACGGTTGGCTCAACCAGCGCTGGCTGCTTTCCCTAGTACTCGCGGTATCCCTCAGCTTCGTCATTTCCGCAATTCTGAACCCGCAGAGTGTCTCGCGGGCAACACGCCTGGCAAAGCGCCTCCCGACGCGCCCGCCGCACAAGATCCACCCAGAGGATCGCCCCATCAAACTCGGCGATGCCCACGCCCTGGTTCTCGGCGTGGGCCGCCTGGGGGTGTCTTGCTACAACGAACTCACCGAGGTCTACGGCACGAAGGTCTTGGGCGTGGAGCACGACCCCGCCCGAGTACGCCACCTGCAGGAGCGCGGTTACAACGTTGTGGAGGGCGACGCCACAGATATCGACTTCTGGGAGCGTGTGAAGGACAGCCACCAGATCGACATGATCATGCTTGCCATGCCCGCCCAGCACGCCAACGTAGACGCAGTAAAGGAGATTTTTGCCTCCAACATCAATCCGGAGGAATGCACCATCAGTTCAGTGGCCATGTACCGCGAGGATGTCGAGGAACTCGAAGAACTTGGGATCAACGTTGTTGTCCACCTTCAGGACGGTGCCGGCGAATCCCTCGCCGAACGCACCTTTACAGAGAATCAGCAGCGTCGCGCTCGGTCCCAGTAGCACGGCGGTCCGTGAAATACCGCACCGCATAGTACGCCGCAGCCACCACGACGAAGGCCACGCCCAGGAAGGTGAAGGCGCCCTGCCACAGCGGGTTATCGTGAGCCACGCCCTGGCCGAAGAAGCCGAACCTGCGGGACGTGGCGTTGCTGACGAAAGGCAGGAACACCACCGTCAATACCGCCACCACTGCGAAGCTCAGGAGCTGCTCAACAACCCAGCCCAGCACTCCCTTCACCTTGTCTGAGACCGCCTGTACCAGCCGGAACCCGGCGTCCAGAAAAACGACAAAGAGCGGTACCAAGAACACCCAGTGGTGATACCAGCTAAACGGCGAGATGATGCAGGCGACAACGCCGCCGAGGGCCATAATCATCGAGTAGTTACCGCGACGGTAGCAGCCCAGGACCACGATGCTGTACAGCACCACGATGGCGACAACGCCGACGAGCCACAGCACCGTGTTGTCGTAACCGAGGCGGTGCAAGACTGCGCCGAGGGACTGCGCGCCGGGATTGTCCTCGCCGCCGATGCGCTGGGTTTCGAAGATCTTGGTCTGCCAGAAAGACTTGGCGTCCGGGACGAACAGGAAGCCAATGACGACGGTCGCGAGGATCGTGAGGGTCATGTAGACCATCGCGCGCCAGCGCCTGCCCAGCAACAACGGCAGGTAGAAGAAGACCGGGGTGAGCTTAATGCCGGCGGCCACACCACTGAATACGCCGCCGCCCTTGTTGCCGGTGCGCCTGCGCAGGAAATCCAGGGCAACCAAGCCCATGAGGAAGATGTTGATCTGGCCCCAGAAGAAGGTGCCGAAAACCGGGGCCAGGTGGATGGAAGCGACTAGCGCCGCCAGGGAAACGAGGATTAGCCCCGGGGACCAGGCATAACCACGCTCGCGGAAAACACCGACAATCACCGCGAAAAGCACCAACGCGGTGAGCGCCAACCAGATACTCGCCGCAACCTCGAACGGGGCCAAGGGCAGCACCCTGAAGATCGCGCCGGAAAAGGGCGGATACGTAAAAGGAAGGCCCCCTACGAAAGGCTGGGAGTACAGCTCCTGCCCGCTGTTCAGAGCCACCGCCGCGTTGTAATAGACCTTAAAGTCCGTCGGCCACTTAAAGAGATTTGTGAACCAGGAAGCGCGAGTTTCCGGCAGAGTGAGCCGGTAGACCGCATACGCGGCGAGCAGGGCGAAAGCCACGAACGCGCCGAAAGCGCCCGGCAGCCTCTTGGTGGTGGACTCGGTTTTCACAGCCCCACCTTAAAACGCAGGATGCAAAAACCCGCTTAGGCGGTGCGGGAGTCTGCAAAAAAGGCATGACAAAAGTCATGGTGCAATTCGTGATGAACGGTATGCGCGCCCCCTTCGTCGGCGAAATAACGTGAAAACCATGAGCACAACACAACTGGCACACGCCATAGAAGTAAGCGGAATCAGCAAGACCTTCAACCCACGATCCAACAAACCAGTGCACGCGCTGAAGGACGTAAGCCTCAGCGTTCGCCCGGGCGAGATCATCGCACTGCTCGGCACCAACGGCGCGGGCAAGACCACCCTGGTGGACCTGATCCTGGGGCTTACCTCCCCGACCGCCGGCACCGTGAAGGTCATGGGCCAATCCCCCAAGCAGGCGGTGTACAACCAGAACATCAGCGCACTGATGCAGACCGGTGGCCTGCTCCACGAACTGACAGTGAAGGACACGGTGGAGATGATTGCCGCCGCGTTCCCGGAGCACCTGCCCCTCGACGAGGTCATCGAGCAGGCAAACCTGGAACCCATCTACAAGCGCCGCGTAGGCAAGTGCTCCGGCGGCGAGCAGCAGCGTCTTCGCTTCGCCCTGGCCATCCTCGGCAACCCGGACATCCTCATCCTCGATGAACCCACCGCTGGTATGGACGCCGGCGCACGCCACCGCTTCTGGGACTCCATGAAGCACCAGGCCCAGCTGGGCCGCACGATCATCTTTGCCACCCACTACCTAGAGGAAGCGGACAACTTCGCTCAACGCATCGTGCTGATGAATAAAGGCGAGATCATCGCCGATGGCACCACCGACGAGCTGCGAAACCTGAGCGCCAACCGTGTGGTCAGCGCCGAGTTCCCGGGCGGATTCCCCGAGTTATCGGGACTTAGGGGCGTCATAAAAAGCGAAGTAAACGGCCGCCGCCTGCGGATGACGACCAACGACTCTGACGCGCTTGCCCGGTACCTGTTGACGGAAACTGACGCCCGCAACCTCGACATCACCAGTCACAGCCTAGAGGACACGTTCCTCGCGCTGACGAACGAACACCAGGAGGCCTAACAATGAGCACCACCCTAAAATTCGCCGGCCACGAGCTACTACGCCTGCGCCGGGACATGACCACCCTGTTCTTCAGCATCGGCATGCCGATCTTCTTCTACCTGCTTTTCGGCGCAATGCAGGAATACGGCGATCAGGAAATGAACGGCGGTAACGTCTCCGCATTCGTCATGCTAGGCATGGCTTTCTACGCCGGAGTGGTAGGCGCAGTTGGCGCGGCGGGATCTGCCGTAACCGATAGCCGCAGCGGATGGGGTAGGCAGCTGGCGCTGACACCCCTGCGTCCCTGGCAGCTCGCCTTCGCCACTACCTTAAGCATCACCGTGCGCGCAGTGCTGCCGATAGCGGCAGTGTTTATTGTCGGCGGGCTGACGAAATCACACATGCAAGTTGACCAGTGGATACTGAGCTTTATCGCATGTGCACTGTGTGCCATCCCCTTCGGATTCTACGGCCTGGCATGGACATTGCTGATCCCCAAAGAAAATACAGTGGCCATCGCCACAGCCTCCATCGTGATTCTCGCCTTCGCGGGCAACGTATTCATGCCACTGAGCGGATCGCTTCTGCAGGTGGGCCGTTTCACTCCGATGTACGGCGCGGTAACGCTGGTTCGCTGGCCGCTGGCAGAAGGCGCACAATTGCTCGATCAAGGGCTGCTGTTCGACCCGATGTGGTACGCCTGGGTTAGCATCGCAATATGGACGGCGATCTTCGTAGGCTTTTGCCTTCTCATGAGCAAGCGAGACAAGGGACGAAGCTAATGCGCCCTTTCGACGGGTTCCGGCTGAACTCCGCCATCTTCGCTTCAATATGGCTGGTATTCCTGGTGCCCGTCGCTCTGCAGGTTTACATGGGGGAAGGATTCTCTACTACGGCGAAAGCCTGGATGACAGTATGCCTGCTGGCTTTCGGCGCGTTCTACTTCTACGCCTTCGGCTCGCTGAAGTACTTCCCCCGTGACTGGGGAACACTTGCGCGGGCACTGCTGCGCTGGGGCATACTGCTAGCCATTGCGTTGGCCAGCGTGCCCGCGATGAAGTCTGGCGCAGTGTCCTTTGCTCCCTACCTGGCCGCGATGTTGGGATTCACGGTGACGCTACGAAAGGCGCTGCCGATCGTGGTGGCAACGGGTGTGCTCGGGACTGTCGCTGTGTGGAACTGGTCGCCGGACGACCTTACCTGGGCTGCATTCACCCTTTTCGGCATGCCGCTGATGCTCGTCGCACTTGGGATCTTCAGCCAATACGATGAATCCCGCCACAAGCTGCGACACGACCTGGACCTGGCGCAGCAACGAGAGGATATCGCAACGGACGTGCACGACCTGTTGGGTCACTCGCTGACGGTTATCAACCTGAAGTCCGAGGTCGCCAGGCGGGCAATGGATAGCAACCCCGAGCAGGCCAAACAGGAGCTCAAGGAGATCAGCGACCTCTCCCGCCTGGCCTTGGCGGAAGTGCGCTCGACAGTCACCCGCATGCGCACACCCACCTTCGCCGGTGAGCTGCAGGCAGCGCGCCGGGCTTTGGAAACTAAGGGCGTCACCGCGCATCTACCCGAACTCCTGAAAGCACCGGGCGCACACGACGCGGTGTTTTCCTGGGGGCTGCGTGAGCTCACGACAAACGTGGTGCGGCACTCCGGGGCGAGCGCGTGCTGGGTGAGCGTCAATGCCCACAAGCTGCAGGTTACCGACGACGGCTGCGGGTTTAACGGTGAAGCCACGCAGGGTACTGGCGGTTTGGCCGGCCTGCGCGAGAGGGTCGAGGTAGCCGGCGGGCAGCTGATCGTACGCCGCGAACGGGGTCTGAGTACGGTGTTGATCGCTATGGAAGGCGACGACAAACTAATCGACGACGGCGCAGTGCCAGAGGAGGCCGCCCGATGAGCATTCGTGTATTACTTGCCGAGGACCAATCACTGGTGCGCGGAGCATTGATCGCGCTGCTCAACGCGGAGCCGGACATCGAAGTCGTTGCCGAATGTGCGACCGGGACTGAGGCCGTGGCTCTCGCGCAGGAGCAGCCCATCGACGTGGCTCTGCTGGACATCGAAATGCCCGGGCTGAACGGCATCGATGCCGCAAAGGAGCTGGCCGGGAATCGGTGCCGCTGCCTGATCGTGACGACATTCGGCAAGGCCGGGTACGTGAAACGTGCCATGGAGGTTGGCGTGGACGGATTCATCGTTAAGGACACGCCTCCCGAGGAGCTCGCCGATGCTATCCGACGGATCCATGCCGGCCTGCGCGTTATCGACCCGACGCTTGCCCAGGAAAGCTTATTGACGCCCGATAATCCCCTTAGTGAACGTGAGACCGAGGTGTGTCAGCAGCTTTTCGAGGGTAAGAGCTCCCCCTCCATCGCCAAGGCGCTGCACCTGTCGCCGGGCACGGTACGAAATCACATTTCCAGCATCATGTCGAAGACGGGTGCAGGCAATCGCTACGAGGCGGCGCACGTGGCGAAGACGAATGGGTGGATTTAGCTCGCCCTGCAGACTAGCTGAATCCTTGTTAAATTCATGTGCGTTGTCTCACAGTAGACGCATGATCTTTTAACAAATAGCTCCCCCAGTTAGGAAAGCATGAAGACACCCCTCACCTGGCGCAAGGCCACTGCCGCAGCCGTGGCCGCCATCGTTTCTATCGGCTCCGCAGGCACCGCAGTTGCCGCCACCAACTCCAGCATCGGTTCTTCCGTCGCCGGCTCTTCTTTTAATCTCACCATCGGTTCATCCGTAACAGGTTCCTCAAAACCTCAGCCGGAGGAGCAGCAGGGCTTCGACCTGCAGTCGCACCGTGGCGGTCGCGGCGAGTACACCGAGGAATCCCGCAAGGCTTTTGAAGAATCTTTAAAGATGGGAGTATCCACCCTCGAGCTGGACATCGTACTGGCCGAGGACGGAACCCCGGTTGTATGGCACGATCCGGAAATCCAGGCCGACAAGTGCACCGATACCAAGCCAGCCACCGAGAACGACCCGGAGTTCCCCTACGTGGGCAAGCTCGTCCACGAGCTGAATTGGAAGCAGCTGCAGACCCTGAACTGCAACAAGGTGCTGAAGGGATTCCCCGAGGCTAAGGCCGAGAAGTCGAACAAGCTGCTGCAGCTGCAGGACGTCTTCGATATTGCTGCCGCCGATCCGCAGATGCGCTTCAACATCGAGACCAAAATCGAGGCCGAGAACCGCGAGAAGTCTGCCACACCGCAGGAGTTTGTCGACGCGATCCTGCCGGTCGTCCGCCACAACAAGGCAACCTCTCGCACCACCATCCAGTCTTTCGACTGGCGCTCCTTGCCACTTGTGCGCAAGGCCCAGCCGGACATCTCTCTCGCTCTTCTTTATGACGCCACCACGTGGAAATCCGGCTCCAAGTGGATCGGTGACGTTGACTACGACAAGCTCGGTGGCGACGTGAACAAGGCCGCTAAGCAGTTGGGCGCGGAAATCCTCTCCCCGCACTACAAGCTGGTCACCCCTAAGAACGTGGCTTCCGCCCATGCTGCGGGGCTGCAGGTTCTGCCGTGGACCGTGAACGAGGAATCCGACATGCAGGCCATGGTCGACGCTAAGGTGGACGGCCTCATTACCGATTACCCGACCCGCGGCCTAGACGTTGTAAAGAAGAACAAGCTCCAGGTTCTCTAAGCGAGCTTTAGCTCCCTGTAGCGGTTTACCGCTGCCAGGATCTCCGCCCCGCGTGGGCGGCTCAAATGCCCGGGGTGATCACGCCCGGGCACCAAAACGGCCAGACCATCCTCGGTGATGCGTCGCTCCAACCTCGCGACCAGCTCCACCAGTGGGGTCTGGCCGTCGGCGTTTTTCGATAGCCAAGCCAGCGCCGCAGCAATCGCGGCGGTCTGCGAGGGTGCAACGAGTTGGCCAACGGCTGCTAGATCGATGTCCGAGCGGTCCACGCTGATGGTGGATAGCCCCCGTGGCTTGGGAGGCTTCCGCGACTTCAAGGCGCCGCGAGCCAAGATGCGGCTAGCGGTGATGTGCTGGAACCCTTCTTGTTCTGACAGCTCCTCCCCTGCGAGTTCGTGGGCACGGGCGGTGACATCGCTGGGACGGTAGGCATCCATTGCAATGACGGTATCGGCCAGTTGCAGATAAGCACCCGAGCCGCCAGCGATCAGCACGGTGGAGACCGAGGTGGCGTCGTATAAAGAGCGAACGCGCTGCACAAACGGGGTGATCGGCTCTTTATCATTCGGCACGAGGCGCTGCATGAGATGGTCGCGGATCATGAAGTTCGTTGCGGAAGTGTCCTCGTCGATAAGCAGCGCTGATGTCCCCGAGGCATGCGCTTCGACGACGTTGGCGGCCTGGGAGGTAGAACCCGACGCGTTGGTAGTCATGAAATGGCGCGTGTCAGTGCCGGTGGGCAGATTAGTGATGAAGGGGGAAATATCGGTGTCGGTGATGGGGCGCCCATCCTCCGCGCGAACGCTGGCGACATCGGCGCGGGAGATGACCCACTCGCGGCCATCACCTGCCACGTGAGGATAGACGCCACGTTCCAGAGCGCGGAGCAGAGTGGACTTGCCGTGATAGCCCCCGCCAACGATAACGGTCAGCCCCTCCGGGATGCCCATGCCGGTGACTGTGCGACCACTAGGGAGTTCGAAGGTTTGGGTGAGCGATTCAGGCGACTGGAATGCTATGGCCTGGGCTGTGGCGAGAGGACGATCACTATCGCCTGCGGCGCGCGGGAGGATGGCGCCGTTGCCGACAAAAGCAACGAGCTTGCGAGGTTTCAGCTGGGCACGCAGAGCCTCTTGGTCACGCAGAAGTGCCACGTGGTCTGCGAGCGCTGCGGCGTCGGCAGGAGCGAAACGGTCATAGCGCAAACAATCATCTGCAAGGGCAGGCAGATCGTCGGCCAGGAGGTGCGCGGCTTGGCGGCCGAGAATACGGCGCCCCTTGGCGGGCAGCCCTACCAGCAGGCGGGCCTCTACACGATCAGGGGTGACAAGCACGTGGGTACGTTCGAGAACCTGCTGACCGATGTCGCCGATGTGGACGTTCTTCGGGCGGTTGCGCTCTGTCTGGATTCGGCGGGCCAGGAAATCGGCGACCGCTACCCTGCCGGTGGCATCACTAACGAGGTGCGCGGGAATATGCGCGGCGCTCATCGGCAGAATGAGGCGCACCTTGGAGGGGCTGGCATAGGGATCGGCCTGAACGTGGTCGATGGAAACTGTCAGGCCGGGTTCGCTATAGGCCCCCGCGAGTTTTTTATATGCTCCGTACCCCGCGCTATCGAGGTTCTTGGTGCGCGAAAACAGCTCCTCCAGGGTTCCTTGTGCAGTGTTTCTTGACATGCGCTCAAGCGTAGGCGAACTGCTCAGAGAAAAAATTTTAAAAAATTGTTTTGAGGGCGTAACACTTAGGCGTGGGAATCGTTTGTATTGGTGAAGGCGCTAAACAAACCCACATAAACCCTTAGCGTCAGTCACTACACACAGAAAGGATCACTCCCATGATTGAACTCGTTGCAACCTTCTTCCAGAACCTCGTCCAGGTAATCGGCGGCGCTATCGCTGGCCTGGTCGGCCTGATCACCGGCAAGTAGGAATCCCCCTTCTTCTGAGGTTTCTCACTGGTCCCCGTCCACCTCGTGTGGGCGGGGATTTCTTTATAGGATCGTTTTCATGTTGGCCTTCCTCGCAGAGAATCCACTCATCGCCCTCGTCATTATCCTCGCCCTCGGCTTCGCTATCGGCAAGATTCGCTTGGGCGGAATGTCGCTGGGCACAGCGGCAATTCTTTTCGTCGCCATCATCTTCTCCACCCTGGATCCCAACATCCAGCTTCCCCCGCTGCTGTTCCAATTCGGTTTGGCGATCTTCGTCTACGCCATCGGACTAACGGCTGGCCATGCCTTCTTTGCCGATTTCCGCCGTCGCGGATGGCGCATGCTCCTCTTTGTGGTCGTACTCCTCGTCGGCCTCATGGGCATGACGTGGCTACTGGTGCCGCTGTTTGGTGTGGAGGCCGCCACCGCGACCGGTTCCTTCGCTGCTGCACTGACTTCGACCCCTGGTATGGCGGCTGTCGTGGATATGTTGGAGGGCACCAACCCGGAGTTGGCTGCTCACCCAGTTGTCGGTTACTCCCTGGCTTATCCCGGTGGCGTGCTGGGAGCCATCGCAGTTGCAGCCATCGGTACGAAGCTTCTCAAAGTTAACCACCGACAGGACGCTATCGACGAGGACGTTCTGCATGCTCCACTGGAGCACCGTGGCATCCGCCTGCGGGACGGCATTACGGGCTGCGTACGTGACCTGCGCACCATCGCTGACACAAAGATCATCGTCACCCGTCTGGTGCGACCACACCACGCCACTGAGGATGTCCAGGAAAAGGACCACAAGCTGGCCTACCCGGATGCAGAGGTCTTCCCTGGCATGATCGTCGTGATTACGGGCACGCCCGACTCCCTGGATAAAGCCACTGCTGCGCTAGGCGAGGAGGTCGATATCGACATCGACAGCTCCTACATCGGCTACCGCCGCATTACCCTTTCAAACCCCAACATCGCCGGGCGCAGCATCAAGGACATTGATCCGATCAGCCATGGCTTCATCATCGCCCGCATTCGTCGCGGCGACGAAGACCTGGTTCCGGGCCCAGACGATGTACTGCATTACTCCGACCGCGTCCGTGTGGTCACTCCTAAGCACCGCATCGACGAGGTTTCTCAGCTCTTGGGCGATTCGGAGCGCTCCCTCGCAGATGTCAATCTGCTGCCGTTTACTCTCGGCCTTGCCATCGGTTTGCTTATCGGCGCGATCCCCATCCCCCTGCCCGGAGGCGCCACACTCAATCTAGGCTTCGGCGGTGGTCCCATTGTCATGGGTCTCGTGTTCGGCGCGCTTGCCCGCACCGGCCCCATCGGTTGGCAGATCCCTTATCACGCGAACAAGGCCCTCAGCAGCCTCGGACTGGCCATCTTCCTGGCAGGTGTTGGCACCATCGCTGGCACCGGCTTCCGCGATGCGCTGACGGATATCACGTCGCTCAGCTACATTGCGCTGGGCTTTATCATCACCGTCGTCTCGGCGCTTGTCTGTGGCCTGGGCGGTATTTGGCTGCTGCGCCTCAAATGGGATGAAGCGATGGGCATGGCTGCGGGCGTCTCTACCAACCCCGCAGTGATTAGCTACCTCAACGATCAATCGGGCACAGAGCTACCCATGCGCGGCTATGCCACGGTGTACCCAGCAGCGATGATCGGCAAGATCATCGGCTGCCAGGTGCTACTACTGATGCTGCTCTAACAGCACCCGGTCTTAGAGGTCCAGGGCAGCTGCGCGCTGCGGCAGAACCCGCGGACGCACTCCTGCGATCTCCTCAACAATGCGGATCACCTGGTTGGAGTAGCCGAACTCGTTGTCGTACCAGACGTACAGCACCAGGTGGTTACCGTTAGCGATGGTGGCCAGTCCATCGACGATGCCGGCGTGGGTGGTGCCAACGAAGTCGGTGGACACAACCTCTGGGGACTTGATGAAGTCGATCTGCTGACGCAGCGTGGAGTGCAGGGAAACGCGGCGCAAGAAGTTGTTGACCTCGTCGGCCTCAACTTCCTTGTCCAGGGTCAGGTTCAGCACAGCCATGGAAACGTCCGGGGTGGGAACGCGGATGGCGTTGCCCGTTAGCTTGCCGGCGAACTCCGGTAGAGCCTTTGCCACGGCCTTCGCTGCACCGGTGGCGGTGAGCACCATGTTCAGACCTGCAGCGCGACCACGGCGATCGCCCTTGTGGAAGTTATCGATGAGGTTCTGGTCGTTAGTGAAGGAGTGAACGGTCTCGACGTGACCGTGCTGCACACCGTAGCGATCGTTGATGACCTTCAGCACTGGCGTGATGCCATTGGTGGTGCAGGACGCCGCAGACAGGATGCGATCATCCTCAGTGATGTCACCGTGGTTGATGCCATAAACGATGTTCTTGATGTCACCCTTGCCCGGGGCAGTCAGCAGAACCTTGGATACGCCCTTGGACTCGAGGTGCTGGGACAGACCGTCGCGGTCGCGCCACACGCCGGTGTTGTCCACCACGATCGCATCGTTAATGCCGTAGCTGGTGTAGTCGATCTCCGCGGGGTTGTTGGCGTAGATGATCTTGATCGGGGTGCCGTTTGCCCAGATTGTGTTGTTCTCTTCATCCGTGGTGATGGTGCCATCGAAGGCACCGTGAACGGAGTCACGGCGCAGCAGGGAGGCACGCTTGATCAGGTCGCCCTCGCCCTTGGAACGGACGACGACGGCGCGCAGGCGGGCGCCACCGTAGGTTGCCTCGCGGGAAACCAGGATGCGGGCCAGCAGGCGACCAATACGGCCAAAACCGTAGAGGACGACGTCGCGGGGCTCGACCTTCTCCGGGCCGCCGATGACCTCTGCCAGCTCACGCTCCAGGTACTCGCGCAGGGTCAAACCCTCCGAGCTCTTGTTGTAGCGGCTAGCCAGGGATCCGATGTCGATGGAAGCGGTGCCCAAGTCCATTTCCACCAGTTCACGCAGTACCGGCAGGGTCTGCTCCAGCGGCAGTTCCTTCTCCACCACGCGGCGGGCATAGCGGTGAGACTTGATGATGTCGATATCAGTAACGTTCACCAGCAGGCGGCCAAAGATCGAAGTCACGACGTTCTTGTCGCGGTGCAGGCGGCTGATCAGCGGTAGCATTTCCTGAGCCAAAGCTAGGCGTTCATTCCAGTCGCTGTGCAGATCGCTCGTGGTGTGCGCGTTGTCGGTCATCTATACCTCACTACCTCACTGGAGGGAATCGTTTTGCCAAAATCCGGGGGTCACCCGCTTACCCCCTAAGTCTAGTGGCAGACTCCCCCACACCCATTAATCCGGGGGCTTAAAGGGGTAGACGTTTATTCTGGGAATATGACTAACTCTTCTGCAACCAACAATCCGCAGCCCAGCGATGTGGAGATCGCGCAGGCCCACACGCTGGAACCCATCACCACGATCGCGGAGCGCGCCGGCATCCCGGAAGCCGCCCTGATCCCCTACGGCCACACAAAGGCCAAGATCGACGTTCCCGCGCTCAAGGCTGAACGTGGGGGCGTCAATAAGAAGGGCAAGCTCGTGCTCGTGACGGCAATGAGCCCAACCCCCGCCGGTGAAGGCAAGTCCACCGTGCTTATCGGTCTGGCAGATGCCGTGCGTGCGGCAGGGCGCCAGACGATGGTGGCGATCCGCGAACCCTCCCAGGGACCGGTCATGGGCATCAAGGGCGGCGCAGCGGGCGGCGGCTACGCGCAGATCGTGCCGATGGAGGACATCAACCTACACTTCACCGGTGACATGCACGCCATCACTGCGGCGACGAACACCCTGGCTGCGATGATCGATAACCACGTGCAACACGGCAACGCGCTGGGCATCGACCCGCGGCGTGTGACGTGGCGGCGCTGCCTGGACGTCAACGATCGCTCGCTGCGCCACGTGGTCACCGGCCTGGGCGGGCCGGGTCAGGGCACTCCGCGCGAGGGCGGCTTCGACATCACCGCAGCCAGCGAGATCATGGCGATCCTGTGCCTGGCCACCGACCTGGAGGATCTGAAGAAGCGCATCGGGCGCATCGTGGTGGGCCAGACCTACGACCGCAAGCCCGTCACCGCGGGCGACCTGAAGTGCGCGGGCGCAATCACCGCCCTGCTGCGCGACGCGATCAACCCGAACCTAGTACAGACCCTGGGCGGCACCCCTGCCCTGGTACACGGCGGGCCTTTTGCGAACATCGCCCACGGCTGTAACTCCCTGATTGCGACGACGACGGCGCTGGATCTGTCGGAGGTCGTGCTGACCGAGGCCGGATTCGGCAGCGACCTGGGCGCGGAGAAGTTCTTCGACATCAAGTCCCGCGCTGGCGACCTGGCCGTGGCCGCAACCGTGGTGGTGGCCACGATCCGCTCGCTGAAGCACAACGGCGGTTCCGTACTGAAGGCCGGACTGGCCAACCTGGAGCGCCACGTCAGCAACATCCGCAAGTTCGGCGTGGAGCCCGTGGTGGCGCTGAACCTGTTTAGATCCGACACGGACGCCGAGCGTCAACTGATTGCCGACTGGGGCAAGGACTTCGGGGTGCGCGTGGTGGAATGCAACGTGTGGGCCGAGGGCGGCGCCGGTGCGGCGGATCTGGCCACTGCCGTGTTGGAGGTCGTCGATGGTGTTTCTGGTGATGACGCCCCTAGCTCCAGCCACCAGATCTATCAGCCCATCGATGGCGTGGAAGCCACCCTGCGCACGCTTGCCACGGAGATCTACGGCGCGGCGGACGTGCAGTTCGGCCCGCAGACCGTGAAGGATCTGGCGTTTCTGAAGGACAACGGCTGGGACAAGCTGCCGGTGTGCGTGTCGAAGACGCAGTACTCGTTCAGCGATGACCCCAGCGCGCTGGGTGCGCCGAGTGGCCACACCCTGCACGTCCGCGAGCTGGTGCCGCGCATCGGCGCCGGATTCGTGGTCGCACTGACGGGCGACGTGATGACTCTGCCGGGTCTGCCGAAGAAGCCCGCGGCGGAGCGTATTGATGTGGATGCGCAGGGAGTTATCTCCGGGCTGTTCTAGCCGGGCTGGCTAGTCCAGCCAGTCCAGCTACTTCTTGCGCTTCTTTTCGCGCACGCGGACCGCGATACGCACCGGCGAGCCTTCGAAGCCGAAGGATTCGCGCAGCTTGCGCTCCAGGAAGCGGCGGTAGCCGTGCTCCAGGAAGCCGGTAGTGAACAGCACGATTACCGGCGGCTTGGTGGAAGCCTGGGTGGCAAACAGCACGCGCGGCAGGCGACCGCCACGCATCGGCGGCGGGGTCTCCGCGATCACGGCGCGCAGCCAGGTGTTCAGCTGGCCGGTGGAAATGCGCTGATCCCAGCTCTCCAAAGCCTCAATCATCGCGGGCTCTAACTTCTGCAGCGCGCGGCCGGTCTTCGCGGAAATGTTCACGCGGCGAGCCCACGGAACGTGGGACAATTGCAGCTCAATCTCGCGCTCCAGCAATTCGCGGCGGTCTTCATCCACAAGGTCCCACTTGTTGTAGGCCACGACCAGGGCACGCCCCGAGTCGAGGATCATGCGAAGTACTCGCTGATCCTGCTCGGCGATGGGTTCGCTGGCGTCCACAAGAAAAACAGCGACCTCCGCCGCGTCGATGGCGGAGCGGGTGCGCAGCGAGGCGTAGAACTCGTGGCCGCGCGCCTGCTTCGTCTTTTTGCGAATGCCCGCGGTGTCGACGAACTTCCAGGTCTTTTCCTCGAGCTCGACGATGGAGTCGACCGGGTCGACTGTAGTGCCGGCGACGTTGTTGACCACGGAGCGTTCCTCGCCCGTGATTTTGTTCAGCAGGGAGGACTTGCCCACGTTCGGGCGGCCGACCAGAGCCACGCGGCGCGGGCCGGAAACGACGGAAAGCTCGCGGGGGTGCTCCGGGAAGGAGCGCAGAACCTCGTCCAGCACGTCCGCCGCACCCTTGCCGTGCTGCGCAGACACCGGGTACGGGTTATCCAGGCCCAGCGCCCAGAACTCGGCGACGTCGCCCAGCTGAGCGTCCGCGTCACACTTGTTAGCCACCACGATCACCGGCACCTGACTGCGCTGCAGCTTGCGGGCAATGACCTCATCGGTGGAAGTGATGCCCACCTTCGAGTCGACCACAAAGACGATCACGTCGGCGGTTTCCATCGCGGTCTCCGCCTGGCGGGCGATGGCGGCGTGGATGCCCTTCGCATCCGGATCCCAGCCGCCCGTATCCTGCACCCAGAACCGACGGCCGGACCACTCGCCCAAGTAGGAAATGCGGTCGCGGGTGACGCCCGGGAAGTCCTCCACGACAGCCTCGCGGCGGCCGATGAAGCGGTTCACCAGGGTGGACTTGCCCACGTTCGGACGGCCGACGATAGCGACGGTGCACAGCGCTTCGCGCTCTGCTTCCTCGTCATCCATCATGCCGAAGGCCTGCTCCAGGGCTTCCCAGTCCTCCTCGGTTTCCGGCATATCGCCGCCACCCTCCAGCGTGAAGTCCTCGGGGCCGGTGATGAAGAACTCTTCGGGGCCGGATTCGTCGTCGTAGTCGCCGAGCTCTTCGTCCGAGAAGTCGGCGTCCGAGAAATCAGCGTCCGAGAAGTCGGCGTCCGAGAAATCAGACTCCCCCAGCACCTCGCCGTCGGCGGTGCGGAAGGTCAGTTCCTCGGGGACCTCCGCGCTGTCGGATGAAGCGCTGGCCAGGGTCAGCTCTGCCAGTTTCTCCAGCACCTCATCGATATCCATCTCTCCGGTGTCGACGATCACAGCGTCGTCTGCGGGGCGTAGCGGGGACGTCTCGCGGGAGGAGTCTGCCTCATCACGGCGCTGCACGTCCGCGAGTACCGCGTCGAAATCCACGTCCCGGCCAGCGGCAATGTCTTGGTCGTAACGCCGCTGAGCCCGCACTTCTGCGGAGGCGGTCATGAAGATCTTCACTGGGGCGTCCGCAAGAACAACAGTGCCGATGTCGCGGCCCTCGACCACGCAGCGACCGGCGGCGAAGGCCAGGGAGCGCTGCAAGGCCACCAGGTTCTCGCGAACCTCCGGGATCGCGGCGACGGCGGAGACGTGCGCGGTGACCTCGGGGCCGCGGATCTCGCCGGAAACGTCGGTGCCGTCCAGCAGAACCTCGGTGGACGTGGGATCCTCGTTGATCTCCAGCGGCAGGTCGGCGGTGGCGGCAATGATCGCCTCGCGGGCAGACTCCGTGGATGGATCGATGCCCTGGCGCAGTACGTGCAGGGTAGCCACGCGGTACATTGCGCCGGTATCCAGGTACTTTGCGTCCGCGGCGGTGGCTAGGCGGCGGCAGACGGTGGACTTGCCGGTGCCGCTGGGGCCGTCAACGGCGACAATCAGGCCACCGTCGGCGACATTGGTGGCGCTGGCGAGCTGATCCAGGGCAGAGCCGGGCTCGTAGAAAGGTGCGTTCGTCATGGAAAGGTCGTTCCCCTAGTTAATTGTGTGTCTTTGTCGGCTGTAGTGGCAGTGTTTACTGCGGTGGCAGTGTTGGCTGCGCTGGTTCTACAGCCCGACCTTCTTGTACAAGCTTTGCAATTCCGCCTGATTCAGCGCGCGGATCGTGCCCGGCTTCTGCTCGCCCAATTGCACGGTGTGGATCTTAGTGCGGACCAGCGCCTGAACTGGGAAGCCGGCCTCCTTCAGCATGCGACGCACTATGTGCTTGCGCCCTTCGTGCAGCTCGATCTTGATCAGCGACTTACCCTGCCAGACGTCCACGATCTGCACGCTATCGGCGCGGGCGGTGCCGTCGTCCAGCTCCACGCCGTCCTTCAGGTCGCGGATCAGTTTGCGGCTAGCCTCGCCCAGCACCGTGGCCATATAGGTCTTTCGCACCTCGTACTTCGGGTGCATCAGGCGGTTGGCCAGCTCGCCGTCGTTGGTGAGCAGCAGCAGCCCCTCCGTCGCGGCGTCCAAACGACCAACGTGGAACAGGCCCTGGCCTTCCTTCAGACGGGTGCCGACCAGGTCACCGACGCACGGGCGACCTAGCTCGTCGCTCATGGTGGAGTGCACGCCACGCGGCTTGTTCAGCACGAAGTACACCATTTCCTCGTTGACCTGCACGCGCTCTCCATCCACGCGGACAATATCCACGCTCGGGTCGATGCGGGTGCCCATCTTCACGACGATTTCGCCGTTGACTTCCACACGACCGGCGGCGATGAGCTTCTCGCTCATGCGGCGACTGGCCACACCTGCGGAAGCCAGCACCTTCTGTAGGCGCACCTGGGCTTTCTCCGAATCGGGCTGGTTCAGAGCAGCGGCTGCCTCCTGCTCCGTTACGTGCTGGCGCTTGGCTGGCTTGGCCTGCGATAGGTAGATGTCTTTCGGAGCGGTCTCCGGTGTGCCGTCTCGGCGAGCGGGTGTGTCCACGGTGTTTGTAGCCCTTCGAACTAAAATCTTGAATTATCCGCCCGAATTGTACCCCTCAGCCTGCTTAATTGTCGATACTGTCGATGCTGTCTACCTCCGGCAGCAACGGCGCCAGATCCGGCAGTTGATCCAGCGATTCAATCCCGATCTGTTCCAGGAAAAGCTCGGTCGTGGAGTACAGGTGCGCTCCGCCCTGCTCCCCTGTTTCGGCGATCAGCCCGCGCAGCGACAGGGTACGCATCACGCCATCGCAGTTCACGCCACGCACCGCCGCCACCTGGCTCCTAGTTACGGGCTGCCGGTAGGCCACCACCGCCAGGGTCTCTAGCGCGGCGCGGCTCAGGCGCTGCTGCGTGCCGTCCAGCAGCTTCGCCTCCACCACATCCGAGTTCGCGCGCCGTGTGTACAGCCGGAACGCCCCCTCGTGCTCACGGAGTTCAAAGCCGCTACCTCGGGCGTCAAACTCCGCCGCGATCTCGTGGAGGGTCTGCGCCACCTCGGCCTCGGGAACCGCGCGCTCCTCGGTGGAAAGTACGCGGGCGAGCTCTGTGGGCGTCACTGCCTCATCGCTGACCAACAGCAACGATTCCACGCGGCTGCGCAGCACCGACACCTGCGGCAGCGGCGCGGGGTTGGGTTGTTCGCTCATGGTCTGTGCCCTCTCTGTCTTGTTTATGGACGCCTATTCCCAGTTGCTGGCCGCCACCACCGCCGGATCGACATCCAGCCCGGTCCAGGCCACCGACATGTCCTGCAGCGGCTCGGGCTGTTCAATGCCGATGGCGCGAGCCTTGTACAGCTCCAAGAGTGCCAGGAAACGACCGACGACGATCATGTTCATCTCCGCATCGGCGATCAGGGCGCCGAAAGTCACCCACTTGTTTTCGCCGGCAACCTTGAGGGTGTTAAGGATCCGCCCGGCCTGCTCCGGCACCGAGACCGCCACCTGGTGGATGTGGCCGGTATCGACGTGATCCGGTTTGGGGCGGAACACGGCGGCGGCGAGCTCAGCGAACTCGTCGGCGGTCTTACCGATCTTCACTTCCGGCAGCAGGTTCGCGTGGTGTTCCTCCAGCGACAAAGTGGCGGGATAGGAACGCGCGGCATCGCGCTGCCAATCGGAGAACAGGTTCGCCACCTGCTTGTAGGCGCGGTACTGCAGCAGACGGGCGAACAGCAGGTCGCGGGTCTCGAGCAGCGCCAGGTCTTCTTCGCTGTCGACCTCGCCCCGGGGCACCAGGCGGGCGGCTTTGAGATCCAGCAGCGTGGAGGCGACGACCAGGAACTCCGTGACCTCATCCAGGTCGTCCGCGCTGGAGCTTAGGCTCTTGGTGTAGGCGATGAACTCGTCGGTGACCTGTGCCAGGGCGATCTCGGTGATGTCCAGCTTGTGGGAGTGGATCAGCTGCAGCAGCAGGTCGAAAGGACCGTCGAAGTTCGCCAACGCCACCCGGAAGCCGGTGATCTCCGGCTGCTCCGGCTGCGCGGACTCCGGAGCCAGCTGGCTAGATTTGCTGAGCGACGCGCTCAATGACTTCCTTCGCCAGGTTCGAATACTGCACCGCGCCCGAGGAACTCGGCGCCCAGGTGTTAATCGGCTCTCCGGCCACCGAGGTCTCCGGGAACCGCACGGTACGGGTGATCACGGAATCGAAGACCTTATCGCCGAAGGCCTCCACCAGCCGCTCCATGACCTCGCGGGCGTGGAGGGTACGCCGGTCGAACATCGTCACCAGGATGCCCAGCACCTCCAGTTTGAAGTTCAGGCGGTCGCGGACCTTTTCCACCGTGTCCATCAGCAGAGCCAGGCCACGCAGCGAGAAGTACTCGGACTCCACTGGAATGATCACCGAATCCGCACAGCTCAGCGCGTTGACGGTCAGCAGCCCCAGGGAAGGCTGGCAGTCGACGATAATGAAGTCGTAGTCGCGCATCACCGGACGCAGCGCGCGGGCCAGGGCCTGTTCGCGACCGACCTCGTTAACCAGCTGAATCTCCGCAGCCGACAAGTCAATATTCGCGGGAACGACATCCAGACCGTCGACGGGGCTGGAGTGGATGGCGTCAAGAATAGAGGCAGAAGAATCGACCAACAGGTTGTAAACCGTCACGTCGAGCTCATCGTGGCTAATGCCCAAACCGGCGGACAGTGCGCCCTGTGGGTCCAGGTCTACCAGCAGCACCTTGCGCCCGAACGCGGCCAGCGAGGCACCGATGTTGATCGTCGAAGTGGTCTTGCCCACCCCGCCCTTCTGGTTACACATCGCGATGATGGAGGCCGGGCCGTGGCGATCCAACGGCTCGGGATCCGGCAGCTCCTTGATAGGTCGTCCGGTCAGGCCGATGCGCTGATCGGGCTTATCAAACAACGCATCCGCGTGTGACTGTGAACGTGACATCGGCGATCCCGTCAAGCCCTTTCCCTTGATTGTTGTGTTTAGCCTTTAATTACACCCTAGAGATTATCAGGCACGCTAGGTGCGGGGGTGAGATGAGGCCCAAATCTCCCGCAAGTGCTCAGGGCTGACCTTGGTGTAAATCTGCGTGGTAGCCACGCTAGCGTGCCCCAGCAGTTCCTGCACTACACGGATGTCCGCGCCGCCTTCCAAAAGATGGGTGGCGAAGCTGTGGCGCAGGCTGTGCGGCGAGACATGATCCAGCCCCGCCGTCTCCGCCGCCTGCGAGACGATCTTGAAGCCCGATTGCCGCCCCAGTCGCGCGCCACGGTTGTTCAGGAACAGCGCCGGGCTGCCCTTCTTGTTCAGGCTCGGTCGCGCGCGCACCAGGTAGCGCTCCACCGCCTGCAGCGCGGGTCGCCCTAGCGGCACGATGCGTTCCTTGCCACCCTTGCCGCGCACAAGCAGCATGCGCTGTTCGCGGTCGAGATCGTCGACGTCGAGGTCTAGCAGCTCAGTGATGCGGGCGCCGGTCGAGTAGAGCATCTCTAGCAGCGCACGGTCACGGATGTTTATTATTGACGCCCCGTCGCCCGCCGGCACCGCGTCCAGCAAAGCCTCTACCTGAGCCAGACTGAGAGCTTTCGGAATGGAGCCGCCCAGCGAGGGCGTGGGGACGTCCGCCGCCACGTCGAAGGGCAGGCGCCCGTCGGCGTGGGCAAAGGAGTGCAGGCCGCGGATCGCCGCCAGCGCCCGAGCGGCCGAAGATGCCGCGAGGTTCAGGTCCTTGCGCAGGTGGATGAGGTAATCCTCGATGTCCGTGGCCGTGACGTCCTGGAGCGACGTGTCACCCAGCCACTCCAGGTAGCGGTCCAGGTCGCGCTGGTAGTTCGACAGCGTGTGGACAGACACGTCACGCTCGGTTTTTAAGTGCCGGATGTACGCCCGGCCGAGCTTCTGGTTCGCTTCGAGGCTCAACGGAGGAACTTCATATCTGTGCCGAGCTTGGCTTCCGCGCGGGCGGAGCGGCGTTCGGCGAGGCCCGAGTGGTAGTTGAAAGGTTCGGAGACGTCGCGACGGGTATCCGCCGCCAGGTGCAGCAGGGCGATGGTGGCGATGGAGTTTTCCACCACGCCCGTCTGAGCCCACTCGATTGCTTCGGGAATTGGCACCCAGCGGGTCTCGATCTCCGCTTCCTCGAACTCCGCTTCTGGCAGGTCGAAGTCGGCGAGGTCGTCGTCCAGATCTTCGGCCAGGTAAATGCGGCACATTTCCTCGCTGAACCCCGGGGAGGTCACCACATCGCCCAGCAGGTGCCAGGAATGCGCACGCAGCCCAGCTTCCTCGGCGAGCTCGCGGCGGGCGGCCTCTAGGGGATCCTCCCCC
The DNA here is from genome assembly GCF_000738265.1 of Corynebacterium jeikeium. Taxonomy (GTDB): domain Bacteria; phylum Actinomycetota; class Actinomycetes; order Mycobacteriales; family Mycobacteriaceae; genus Corynebacterium; species Corynebacterium macclintockiae. Next base: position 16,244 of record NZ_JFCQ01000029.1, on the reverse strand, counting down.
ACTAGATCCAGCAAGCCGGCCGGGATCTCCCACAGGTGCCGCCCCACGCCGTGGCGATATTGGCGGATCATCATCACGTGATTGTCGCGCACAGCCGCGACGGCAACGGCGGAGAAATGTTCAACGATTTCCCGCTTCGCCTCGCCGGTAGCGGTAGTGATCGTATCGCGTCGCACGCCGATGATCGGCGCATCCAGCAGCAATTCGCTATCGACGATGCGGTACGGGGTGTTGTCGGTGCTCATGACTCCCTAGTTTAGGAGCGCTCGGCCTGGTGCTTCAACGCAGCGTCCACCAGCCCCTGGAACAGCGGGTGGGAACGGGTCGGGCGGGACTTGTACTCCGGGTGCGCCTGGGTGGCGACGAAGTACGGGTGTACATCCTTCGGGTACTCCACAAACTCCACCAGGGTGCCGTCCGGGGAGGTGCCGGAGAACTGCAGGCCGGAGCCCTCGGTGATCTGCTCGCGGTATGCGTTATTCACCTCGTAGCGGTGGCGGTGGCGCTCCGAGACATCAGTGGTGCCATAGAGCTCCGCAACCAGGGAGCCTTCGGCCAGGCGCGCCGGGTAGGCGCCCAGTCGCATGGTGCCACCCAGGTCAGCCTCACCCGAAACAGCCGCCTTCTGTTCCTCCATGGTGGAGATGACCGGGGTGGAGGCGTTGGCGTCAAACTCCGTAGAAGAAGCATCTTTCAGCCCCGCGGTGCGCGCAGCCTCAATGACGATGCACTGCAGGCCAAGGCAAATGCCGAGTAGTGGTAGCTTGTTCTTGCGGGCGTAGGTGATGGCGCCGATCTTGCCTTCGATGCCACGGTTGCCGAAACCACCGGGGATGACCACGCCGTCGACGTCCTTCAGAGCCTCGGCGGCGGCCTCTTCCGTCTCGCAGTCGTCGGAAGTAATCCACTTCACCCGGGCGCGGACGTTCGCGCCGAAGCCGCCGGCGCGGATGGCCTCGGCGACGGAGAGGTACGCGTCCGGCAAGTCGATGTACTTGCCGACGATGCCGATGGTGACCTCACCGTTGGGGTTGTGCACGCTTTCCAGCAGGCTGCCCCAGGTGGACCAATCCACGTCGCGGAACGGCAGGTTCAGGCGACGGATGATGTAGTTATCCAGGTGCTGGGAGTGCAGCACCTTCGGGATGTCATAGATGGAGGGGGCATCCGGGCAGGAAACCACGCCGTCCTCGTCCACGTCGCACATCAGGGCGATCTTGGCCTTCATGGCCTGCGGCACTTCGCGGTCGGCGCGCAGGACGATGGCGTCCGGCACGATACCGATGCTGCGCAGCTCCGCGACGGAGTGCTGGGTCGGCTTGGTCTTCAGCTCGCCCGACGGAGCCAGGTACGGCACCAGGGAGACGTGGATGAAGGCGATGTTCTCGCGGCCGGCCTCGTGGCGAACCTGGCGGATGGCCTCCAGGAAGGGCTGGGATTCGATATCTCCGACGGTGCCACCGATCTCGCTGATGACGACGTCCGGGGCCTGCCCGTTCTTATCCGGCTGTCCCATGGCCATCACCGCAGCCTTGATCTCATCGGTGATGTGCGGGATCACCTGGACGGTCTTACCTAGGAACTCACCGCGGCGCTCCTTGGCGATGACGTTCGAGTACACCTTGCCGGTGGTGACGTTGCCCGCGGCGGACAGGTTGCGATCCAGGAAACGCTCGTAGTGGCCGAGGTCCAGGTCGGTTTCCGCACCGTCCTCAGTAACGAACACCTCGCCGTGTTCGAAAGGATTCATGGTGCCCGGATCGACGTTGAGGTACGGATCCAGCTTCTGCATCGTGACGCGCAGGCCACGAGAGGACAACAATTGGCCCAGGCTAGCTGCCGTTAGCCCTTTGCCTAGTGAGGACGCCACACCGCCGGTGACGAAAATGAATTTAGTGCTGTTTTCTGCACGATTAGTGGCCAAGGCAACTCCCGAATCAACGACGCTTAACTTCGCTATCTACGGGGTTTCAGCCTAACACATGCCTATTCAGGCGTAGCATCCGACGCGTTTGCAGTGGCCCCGTAGTGCCCCGACTTCCCGTTCTTCTGCTGCGCCAGAGCGCGAATGGCGGCGATGCGTCCCGCGACGGTGTCCGCGTTGTCGACCGTGGAAACGGCCTCCTTCATGGATTTATCCGCGCGCACCTGGCCGATGGCACCGTTGTCTTCGGCGCTGCCGGACTCTGCAGCCAGGACTGCCCCCTTCATGCGGGAGTCCAGCCCCGCCGCGAACTCGGCGGCGAACTTGGTGCCGTAATTGCCGTGGGCTTCGTCGTCGGTGGTGTTCCCGCCAACGACCAGGGCCAGATCCGCAGGCTTCGGGGCCTCGCCCTGGTAGGCAATGAAGTCGTCGTTAGCCAGGGCACCGAGGGCGATTCCGCGATCCGTTTCGCTGGCTTCGTGCTCGCCAGCCGACAGTGCGGCGCCGAGCAGCTGTCCGGTGTGCATGCCAGGGGCAAGGTTGTCCTCCGACAACTTCGCACCAGCCGGCAGGGAGTTAGCTGCGATCGACTTCAGCGTGTCTCCCCCGTCCGAGCCGAGCGCCTTGTCCGTCAGCTCGACCACACCATTGACCTTGCCGCCGGCCATTTTGACGAGGTGCTTGAGGCTATCGACGTTGGCCTGGTCGGCGTCCGGAAGAACAAAAAGTTCGACCGACGCACCGCGCAACAGGTTGCGCACCGCGGGGCCCGCGACCGAGCTCAAGACCTTGTCGCTGGCGGCAGAGTTGCCCTCGGCCTTCTCGCGGGCAGCCTTCTCGTCCTTCAGCTTCTGTTCGGCGGAGGAATCCTTCGCGGCCGGACCGCCCGGCACGTTCGGCGCAATGGCGAAAAAACCCAGTGCGGTGCCGACGGCGATACCGAAGCCCAGACCGGCGATGACCTTGCCGGTGGCTCCTGTGGAGTGCTTGCTCATGCTTGTCTTTCTAGCTCCCTGCTTTTCCTGGCTTACTTCTTAAACAGATCCTGCACGCTCAGTGCAAAGTTGTTCCAAGTGTCCACGAGGTTATCCACGAAGGAGCCGTCACCGGAGAAGCCGATGACCGCAACGATAACGGCCACGGCAACCAGAACGCCCAGCAAAGCCCAGATCCAGCCACCGCCAGACCGGGACACGCGGTAGAGCTCTGCGACGGCGGTGGAATCCACCAGGCGCGGCCCCACACGCAGGCGCGACATCAGGGCAGACGGGGTCTCCGGCGACTGTGCCTGCTGGAATACGCGATCCAGATCCTCCACCTCGCCGAGGTTCACCACCATCGATGCTCCGTGGTAGTTGGCCAGTAGCAGAGCCAGATCAGTGGGATCCTGCGTGGCCGCAGGGAAGGTCATGGCGCCCACGCCCAGGTCCTGGATGCGCTCCAGGCCGACGGCGTGGCCATCCGGATCGGCGGGCAGCACGACGGTAGCGCCGCTGCGCAGAGCCTCGTTGGAGATCTTCTCCGGGTCGCCGATGATCACGTTCGGGCGGTAGCCCTCCTGGATCAGACTATCGGCTGCATTTTCCACGGCGACAATGATCGGCGAGTACTCGCGCATGAAGTACCGCAGGTCCTTGAGCTTCTGCTCAATCTGCGGATCCGGGCTGGCGACCAGCACCTTCCGGTCGTCCATGTCCACGTCGACGTCCGGGATGCCAAGGCCATCGACCAGCAGAGGAGCCTCGGAGCGGACGAATTCGGACATGTTGCCGGACAGGGCCTCCATGTGGTCGCCCAGGGCTTCGCGTGCGTCCTCGAAGCGGCTGGAGGCGGTATCCATATCCAGCAGCTCTCCACCGCCGATGGAGCGATCGCCGTAGTAGACCTTGCCCTCGTCGACGCGCCCCTTCTTGCCGTTCTTAACCTTGGCAAGCAGGTCGTCGCCGGCGTTTTCGATAAGCAGGATGCCTTCGTCCAGCATCAGCTGCGGGCCGAAGTTGGGTACCTGCCCCGTGGTGAATTGGCGTGCATTCACAACGACGGCTACGCGTGCGTCGATGAGCTTTTGGCAGGTGGCACGGCTGATGTCGGCCTCGTCGACAATTGCGATGTCGCCCTCGGAGATCTTAGCCTTGGTTAATCCCTTGGGTCCGGTGAGGTCACGGGTGGCGCCGTTGATTCCGGGCTGGTCAGAACGGGAGAAAATCATGCCCACCATTGTGGTGTTCATGTGGCCTGTGTTGCGTTAGGCGCGCCGGTAGACGGCTGTTTTCCTCTTTCCTCTCCCGTTCCGCCGCAGCCGCCTAGCGAATCACCTTCCGCACGGTCTGGCGCGCAGCTTGTCCCGCAGTCTCTTCGTGCTTCTTCCGCCCGCGGTTCTTTCCCTTGCCGGAAACCAGCGGGTCTTCCCCACTGAGGAACAAGCGCCGGAAGTACGACCGATCCTGCTTGCTGTATGTCACCGCCCCGCCGCGCAGGCCACTCTTTGCCCCGTTGCCGGCCCGGCCGCCTGCCGCGCCCCTGCCCATCATTGTTGACGCCGCACTTCCCCCGCCCCGCATTCCAGCGCCACCCTTCGCGGAACCAGAGTTGTGAGGCGCTCCGACGAACCCCTTGCCAGACTGCGGAGCCTTTGCAGGTGGAGAATCGACGGGAAGTTGGCGGACATTCTGCGAGTTGAGGCTGCCAGGCAGACTTGGGCGTGGGGCCGTGCTGGAAGTATTGCGCAAGGTTCCCTGCTGTGCCCCGCCCCTGGCGTGCGCACCTGCGCCGGCACCTGAACCGTAGCCCGCGCCCGTGCCTGCACCACCGAAGCCCGCACCGCCGTTGATCGCATTCGCGCGCCCAAAGCGATCCTGGGCGTTGATCAGCGTGCCAGGAGCAGTTGCACCGGCGTTGCTGTGCGGGCTAGCAGCTAATCCTTGCGCCGGTGCCGCTGTTGTCACTGTCGTGGGCGGTACCGCTGGCGCGTTGGGGCTAACTGCAGGTGCATGAGGTGCTGCTGTCGCTGCCGCGGGCTGGATTGGTTGCGGCGCAGGCGATGGTGAGTGCAGCGTCCCCGGCACGCCTGCGGGCTGCGTTGGTGCGGTTGCGGCCGTGGGCTTCGGAGCGTTTGCCGCCGCCGTTGCAGCTTGCTCCCCGTGCGCGGTCGCGCTGGCCGGGGCAACGGCGTTCGTCTGGCCGTTGATCTGCGAGACCTTGGGCTGTGCGGAGGCGGTGGAGACGGTGGAGGCGTCCAGGCCTCCCCCACCCGTGTGTCCAACAATCGGTACGCCTAGGTTGGAAACCGGCGGGCGAACGAGTTCCAGGGAGGGTTGCAGGTGGGTGGATACGTAGTTGGAGACGGCGGCCTGCTCGGCGAGAAGTCGGTCGGCCGGGTCCGGGATCAGCGAAGTGGTTGCTTGGATTGCTTCCAAAGCTTTGAGGTTGCTGCCACGGATAACCGGGAACTGACGGACTGACCTCGCCATCGCGGTCGTATTTGCGGCGACTACGACTCCGGTCTTGTGTACGTCGTCGATCGCCTGGCGTGCCATGTCGAAGGAGAACCCTTCGGAGGAACTGGCGAGCCCCGAAGAGGCGCTCTTGAGGTCATCCATCGACGTTTTCAAAGCTTTGGCCGCGCTTTCCCATGAGTCTGCGGCAAAAAGCGGTGCGGAGTCGTCGGCTTGGAATGCAGCAATGAGGGACGCCAATGGCATGGTCGCTTCCGCCGCGGTAACCGGTGTGTTGTACAGCAGGTTGTCGATCGTTCGGGCGTCTCGAGTCGGAATAAAGAACTTCCGAACCTCCTTGTCCGCGACAGACACTTCGGAGCTCACCTGGTCAAAAGACTTGCCATTGAAATGCTCCTGAATATCCAGGCCTACTAGCTGATTAGTGAATACTTCCTGGAGCCAATCGACGTTTGAAGTCATTATGTCCAAAACATTCTTCGCAGAGCCGGTTTGTCCGACCCAGAACGAACGATGTTGAGCATAAGCAGTCCCTAAAGAAGGAACTTTTGTATAAGTAGACAGACTGTTTTTCTGGATTTTAAGCTCATCCAAGGCAACCTTCGCCTGTCTCAAACTTCTCTGAACCGCCCGAAGTTCCTTAATGTCAAACTTAATCATTCCCCACCCCTAATTACTTGAACTTAAATATTCGACATATTATCAAAAATTTGAAAGAAATGCTCTGACAAATTGCAAACAGACCGAACATCTTGCGTCGGATCATCTACGACAAATCGTGCATAAAAAGTAGAGCTACCTTTTCCAAAAGCAATCCCACATTCGCTATCCCCCGGTTCTAAATCTATTCCTATAGCATCAACGTCACTTCGACCCGCTTCGTAGTTTACGTTTTTACTAAATCGCTCCAACGGGCGAGTTGGGTCAATCGCAATGTTGAACATCTTTTCAGCAAAAGGACCTTCAATGCTCTCTTTCTCGAAGAAATAGCAAGACCGCACGGGCCCTTTACTATCCAGATTCTCGTACTCAAACCCCACCTCCCGCATTCTCTCGATCACCTTCTCATCGCACACGTCAGGCAACCCCGCCAACGGATCGTTTGGACGCTTCGCCTTAAGCTTCGGAAGGTCGATCGGATCCCCCACAAACCTCTGCGATTTCCAAACGTAATGCTCCCAAGGATCCTCCGGCTCAGTCTCGAACCACATTCCCTTGTGCCCTTCAGGTTTTAGCACACGTCCGTCCCCCTGCCCCGCGCCCGAGCCTGGGTTATCCACAGAGGACTCGCCTGTGGATAACCCATCTGCTTCAGCAAAAGCGCCGTTCAGAGGCTGTTCTGTCTCACCCGAACCGCAAGCCACCACCGCAAAACCAAAGAAAATTAAAAACACACTTGTCGCTAGACGCTTCATCAGTAATCCCCCTCACATACCGCACGCTTGTCGCCACGGGCGCGTGCTCCCCCTTCAACACTGCACCACTGTAGCGCCGATCACACCGCTGCGCGCGGGGTAGCTCCAAAAAGATCTTAGACTGCTCCGACCGTACAGCCCGCTATGCCCTCAGGGCAGCCTTCGCCTCCGTGGCCATCTCCATTAGCTCTTCCGCGTGCGCCCGCCCCGTCTCAGATTCCAGACCCGCCAGCATGCGTGACAATTCCTCCACCCGCTCGGCCTCATCAAGCGTGCGCACAGAAGAAGTCACCGAGTCGGCCGATGTCGCCTTAGCCACGTACACGTGGGCGTCACCAAACGCAGCGACCTGAGGCAAGTGAGTCACCACAATGACCTGATTATCGACCGCCAGCTTCGCCAGACGGCGCCCGATCTCCACAGCGGCTTTACCGCCCACACCAGCGTCGACCTCGTCGAACACCATCGTCCGACCGCCATCCGTGCCTGCGGCCAGCACCACTTCCAACGCCAGCATCACGCGCGACAGCTCACCACCAGAGGCCGAACCCGCCAGCGGATTCACATTCCCGCCCTGCACCAGCTGAAACTCAACCTCGTCGATACCGTGCAGCCCAAGGTCATCCGGCTTCTCGCTGGCACGCCGCACATCCACGCGGATCTCGGCCGACATGTGCAGGCCCCGGATCTCTTCGGTGACAGCCTTTGAAAATTTTTTGGACGCCCTCACGCGCGCCTTCGACAGCTCCTCCGCCACGTTGCGCGCAGCATCCTGTGCAGAGGCGACCTGATCCTGCAGCTTCTGTAGCGCTTCATCGGAAACGTCCATAGATTCCAAACGCTGGCGAGCCTGCTCACGCCACGCCAGCGCCCCATCGACGTCCACGGCGTATTTGCGCAGTTCCCGCAGCTGGGTCTGGCGCTGCAGCAGCCCGTCCAGCTCATCGGGGTCGGGCACGTCCAACAGCGCCTGGCCAACCTCGGAGGAAATGTCGGCCAGCAGCACTCCAACCTCGCTCAGGCGATCAGCCAGCTCGGACAGATTCCCGCCCTCGCCTTCCATGTCCGTCAGACTGGATAGCTCGTTAGCTGCCTGGGAAACCAGGGAACTGGCACCTTCGGAATCGCCGAAGTCATCGCCGGCCGCCATTCCATCCATACCGTCCAGCGCCGCCTGCGCCCGCTGTAACCCCGCGCGGATGTCATCGGCGGCCTGCAGACGCTTGATCTGCGCTTTGACCTCCACGTCCTCTCCTGGCTGCGGGTCGATCTCGTCGATAGCCTCCACAGCTCGTTGCAGGGTCTCGCTTTCCAGGGCCAGGTCGCGCCGCGCCTCCATGCGGCGCTGCAGATCCTTGGCTAGGCGCAGCCACTCGGCGCGACGGGCCTGGTATGCGGCAACCTTCTCTCCCAACCCCGCATAGTCGTCGAGCGCGGCGAGCTGGCGCACCGGATCCAGCAGACGCAGTTGGTCGTTCTGCCCATGGATGGTGATGACGTGGCCGGCGAACTCCCCCAGCACGCCCGCTGCCACCGTCTTACCCGCCAGGTGCGCGCGAGAACGCCCCGTAGCGTTCACTGTGCGGGAGGCTATAACCTCGCCCTCGTCGCTGTAACCGCCGACCTCTTCGACCAGCTCCGCAACCGCCGCGGAGTCGGTGGAGAAAATGCCTTCCACGCTGGCCTTATCAGCGCCGTTGCGAACCCGCGACGGGTCCGCGCGGTGGCCGGAAAGCAAGCGTAGGGAGCTGACCACCATCGTCTTACCCGCACCGGTCTCACCGGTGACAACGCTCAAGCCGGTGGAAAACTCCGCCGTCGCTTCCTCGATCACACCGAGGTTGCGAATGTGTAGTTCGTGCAGCATTACTAGTGGCGCGGTCCCCTCCAGCCCGTCACGGGCAGGCGGAACTTGTGTACCAGGCGGTCGGTAAACGGTGCGGAATCTAGGCGCACCCAGCGCACGGGCTGCGGACCACGGCGAATCTCCACGCGCGCGCCCGGGGGCATGTGGATCTGGCGGAAGCCATCCATCACCACGGTCGCCGGGGAGGTCGAAGGGTTCGTCTCCACCGCCACCATCGAATTCGGGGAGACCACCAGCGGGCGGCTAAACAACGTGTGCGCGTTGCTGGTCACCACCAGAATAGCGTCCAACTCCGGCCACAGAACTGGGCCACCTGCGCTGAAAGCGTAGGCGGTGGAGCCGGTGGGCGTCGATACCAAAACACCGTCACAACCGAACGAAGATACAGGGCGCTTGTCGACCTCCAGGATCGTATCCAGCACACCTTGGCGGTTTAGGTTTTCCACGGAGCACTCGTTCAGCGCCCAGCCAGTGCCCAACACGCGACCATCCATGTCGCGGGCAGTAATGGACAGGGTCATGCGATCTTCGATGCGGTAGTCGCGGTCGATAACGCGGTCGACGGCCTCCTGCAGAGATTCCTGCTCCCACTCCGCCAGGAAACCGATGTGGCCCATGTTGATGCCCAGCACCGGCACGTCCGCTGAGTGCGCAATGTCGGCGGCGCGCAGGAAGGTGCCGTCGCCGCCCAAGACGATCACCATCTCCACGCCAGTGGCGGCTTCCTTGGTGTGGCCGTAGCGCTTGAATCGCCCCAGAACCTCGTGCCGAGCGACCGGGGCAGGGTCCGCGGTAGCCATTACACGCACGTTGATCCCGCCCTTTTGCAACCTAGACGCAGCCTCCGCCGCCAGGCCCAGATTTTCGTGAACACCGGTGTGCGCAACTAGCAGAACCTCGCGTTCTGTTTGCTTGCCCGCGTCCTGGTCAGTTCCCGGGTTGGTCACTGCGGGCCCTCCTTAATGGCGGTTGCAATCATCTGGTCCAGGCCGTCAAAGTCAGCCTCTGTATCCATGCTAGGCGAGTCTTTGACCAGCCACAGAAAATACTCCACATTGCCGCTCGGTCCCGGCAGCGGGGAAGCGACAACGGCCTTCGTCTTCAGACCATACTTCATCGCCTCGACCGCCACCTGACGGGTCACTTCTGCCCGCAGTTCCGGGCTGCGCACGACGCCGCCGTGGCCCAGTCTGTCCTTGCCGACCTCGAACTGGGGCTTCACCATCGGCAACAGGTCGCCGCCTTCCTTCACGCACGCGGCCAGAGCGGGCAGCACCAGGCGAATGGAAATAAAACTCAGGTCGCCGACCATCAGATCAACCTGCCCGCCGAGTGCCTCCGGAGTAAGGGTGCGCACGTTCGTCCGGTCCATCACGTCCACACGGTCGTCGTTCTGCAGGCGCCAGATCAGCTGCCCATAGCCAACGTCCACAGCCTTGACCTTCGCCGCCCCGCGGTCCAGGCACACGTCCGTGAATCCGCCCGTCGAGGCACCGGCATCCAACACCGTCTTGCCTTCCACGGAAAGTCCTCGGGGTTCGAAAGCCGCCAGAGCTCCCAGCAACTTGTGTGCGCCCCGGCTGGCCCAGCGGTCATCCTCCGACTCCGCAACCTTGATGGAAACGTTGCCGTCGACCCCGCTGGCCGGCTTCTTTGCCAGCATTCCATTGACGGTTACTCGCCCGGCCTTGATCATCTCCTGCGCGTGCTCGCGGCTGCGCGCGATCTTCCGCGCTACCAGCTCTGCATCCAGGCGCTGCAGCTTGGCTCCTCTTTTCGCCATTAGCGCTCGCCCCCGAGCGCCTCGTTAACCACCCTGTGAGCTTCTTCCAACACGGCAGCTTCCTCCGCGCCGTGTACATCCCGTGCGAGTAGCTCGTCGACGGCCTGTGCCAGCTCCTCTTGTTGACGCCCACTGTCCCCCGACAGCATCGAAGGTTTCGGTTGCCCCTCGCCCACTTACTTCCAACCTCCCAGGGCCTCCATGGCCTGCGCATCTGCACCTACAAAGTCGATATCAGCCGCGCACGTTACCTGAGTGATCTGCGGGTCGTCGATAAGCTGCCACGCCAAGGGCGCTGCGACGGCCAGAGCTTCGGCAGCCATGACCTCCACGTCGCCGAGTTCACCGGCCTCCACGCGGATGGTTGCGCTGCTCGGTTCCACGCTTGCGGACCAGCCGGGCAGGTGGTCGCGTAGATTACCGGCGATAAACGTCGGTCGGTGGGACGAGGGGGCGTCAATAATATCGGTATGGGTAGACACCCCGGTGACGGTGCAGAGAGTATCCATGCCCGCGGCGTTACCACCAGCGATGTCGGTATCCAGGCGATCACCGACGGCAAGGGGCTTCGTGGAGCCAATGCGGTGTGCAGCAACCTCGAACATCGCGGGGCCAGGCTTACCAGCAGACTGAGGCTTTACACCGGTAGCGGAGGTGACAGCGGCGACCATCGAACCGTTGCCGACCATGAATCCGCGCTCCGAGGGCAACGTGGTGTCCAGGTTCGAGGCGAAGTATCGTGCGCCGCGCTGGATAGCCAACGCGCCTTCCGACAGGCGAGCCCAGTCGTTATCCGGACTGTGCCCGTGGAATACGACATGCGGGTGATCATCGGCGGTGTCCGTCAGCGCAAAGCCCGCGTCCGCAACCAGCTGCTTGAAGGAATCGTGGCCGATGACGTACGCGAGCGGGCGTTCGACTTCTGCTTCCGCGATGTACTGCTTGCCCAGATCACAGGCTGCCATGGCGGAGGTCACCACGTGGTCCGCGTCGGCGGCAAATCCCATGGACTGCAGGTGCTCAGCTACCTGCTGGGGTGAGCGCGACGCGTTGTTGGTGACGTACATGACCTGGCGGCCTTCCAGTCCCTCGGCTGCGCCGGGGATTGGGGTGTGGCCAGAAAAGACGGTGCCGTCAAGGTCGGCTAGCAGGGCATCGTAGTTATCCAGCAGCGGGTGGGCCATGGGCTACTTATCCTCGTCCGGCTCTACGCCGAGCTCTGCCAGACGATCGGGAACGTCGAGGACTTCCTCGGTATCCATTTCCTCTGCCCGGCGGAACCATTCGATGGCCTCGTCCTTGCGCTCTGCGGTGGCCAGCGCGTCGGCATAAGCGTAGAAGAGACGCATACGGGTTACGTCGGGCGCTTCAGCGTTATCCAGCTGTGCTTCCAGCGCTAGCAGGGCTTCTTCCGGGTGGTCGAGGTCTTGGTGTGCACCAGCAACGACGATGGCCAGCTCTGCCTTCGATTCGGCATCCAGCTGGTCGGCCTGCGGGTCGTTAGCTACTTCTAGGGCCTTCTCCGGCTTGCCGAGTCCACGTTCCGCGTCCGCCAGCACAGGCAGCAGGCCGGGGCCGCCGGCCATGCGACGGGCCGCGCGGAGCTCCGCGATGGCTTCCTTCCATTCGCCTGCGTGGTAGGCGACGATGCCACACGTTTCGCGGGCTACGGACACGCGCCCAGCGCGATCCTTCGCAGCGCGGGCGTGGGCAAGGGCCTTGTCCGGATCATCGTCCAGAAGCGTAGCGGCCATAATCAGGTGCTTCGCCACCATGTCCGCGTTGTCCTTGGAAAGGCTGCGGAGTTCCTGGCGTACGGACGGGTCGAGTTCCTTGGGGTCGAGGTCGTTCGGGACGTCGGGTTCGTTCAGGCGCTTGTTAAGCCGCTCTTCGCGGTAGCCAGCGCGCTGCGGGCCACTGTGGGGTCCGCGTTGGGTCTCCCAGTTGGAGCCGCCGCGCTTCTTATTGGAGTTGCGGTTGGGGCGTCCGCCAGGGTTGGGCTTGAACCCGCCCTTGTTTCGGAACTTGCCATCCCCCTGCGGGCGGCCGCCGCGACTGCGATTGTTATCTGAATGCTCAGCCATGCTTTGGGGTGCACCTTCCGTTTTCGTTGTTCAGTGAGCCTTCCGGCTCACCTCTTAAACCTTATCAATCCTAGTTACCAGGAACGCTGTAGCGCAATGTTGCTGCTTTTGTTTATTGACGCCTCTAGCCCCAGCGGAAGGACGTTCAGACATACAAAAACGAGGTGTGGGTTGCTGTTACCTTTGAAAGGCTACAACGACCCACACCTCGTTTATCTCTAGTTTTAATGCCGGCGGTGACTTACTCTCCCACACCCTCCCAGGTGCAGTACCATCAGCGCAGGTAGGCTTAGCTTCCGGGTTCGGAAAGGGACCGGGCGTGACCCCACCGCTAACAACCACCGACAAACCAATTCAGAACAAAACACACACCCACAACAAACCCCAACCAAACAGGGTTTTAAGTGGTGTGCCGTGCCGTTCCAGACACTGCATAACAGACGCGAGCAAACAATTTTGCGACATTCAAAATCGTCTTAGCACAAAAACAACATTGTGTTGAACATCGGCTAATTAGTACCGGTCACCTCCATCACTCACATGACTTCCAGATCCGGCCTATCAACCCCATAATCTATAGGGAACCTCAAAAGAAACCTCATCTCAGAACAGGCTTCCCGCTTAGATGCTTTCAGCGGTTATCCCTCCCATACGTAGCCAACCAGCCATGCCACGGGCGTGACAACTGGCCCACCAGAGGTATGTCCGTCCCGGTCCTCTCGTACTAGGGACAGCCTTCTTCAAGTTTCAACGCGCACGGCGGATAGAGACCGAACTGTCTCACGACGTTCTAAACCCAGCTCGCGTGCCGCTTTAATGGGCGAACAGCCCAACCCTTGGGACCTACTCCAGCCCCAGGATGCGACGAGCCGACATCGAGGTGCCAAACCATCCCGTCGATATGGACTCTTGGGGAAGATCAGCCTGTTATCCCCGGGGTACCTTTTATCCGTTGAGCGACACCGCTTCCACAAGCCGGTGCCGGATCACTAGTCCCTACTTTCGTACCTGCTCGACCTGTCAGTCTCACAGTCAAGCTCCCTTGTGCACTTACACTCAACACCTGATTGCCAACCAGGCTGAGGGAACCTTTGGGCGCCTCCGTTACACTTTGGGAGGCAACCGCCCCAGTTAAACTACCCACCAGGCACTGTCCCTAACCCGGATCACGGGCCGAGGTTCAGATGCCCAATCCGATCAGAGTGGTATTTCACCAACGACTCCACAACCACTAGCGTGGCTACTTCGCAGTCTCCCACCTATCCTACACAAACCGAACCGAACACCAATACCAAGCTATAGTGAAGGTCCCGGGGTCTTTTCGTCCTGCCGCGCGTAACGAGCATCTTTACTCGTACTGCAATTTCACCGGGCCTGTGGTTGAGACAGCAGGGAAGTCGTTACGCCATTCGTGCAGGTCGGAACTTACCCGACAAGGAATTTCGCTACCTTAGGATGGTTATAGTTACCACCGCCGTTTACTGGGGCTTAAATTCTCCGCTTCGACCAAGGTCTAACAGGTCCTCTTAACCTTCCAGCACCGGGCAGGCGTCAGTCCGTATACATCGACTTAAAGTCTTCGCACGGACCTGTGTTTTTAGTAAACAGTCGCTTCCCTCTATTCTCTGCGACCACCACCAGCTCAACACGTCGTTCACCAGCAGTGGCACCCCTTCTCCCGAAGTTACGGGGCCATTTTGCCGAATTCCTTAACCACAGTTCACCCGAACGCCTTAGTATTCTCTACCTGACCACCTGTGTCGGTTTACGGTACGGGCCGTACATGCACTCACTAGAGGCTTTTCTCGACAGCATAGGATCACCAACATCCCCACAACGGGTACGCATCACGCCTCACCCACACACGAAACGGATTTACCTATCCCGCGGGCCACACGCTTACACCACAATCCAATAAGTGGCTTGGCTACCTTCCTGCGTCACCCCATCGCTTGGCTACTACCAGATCAGGTCCCACGCATCCACACACCACACACACAAAATGCATGCAGCATCCTTCAGGGTGGTTAGTATCACTGATTCACCATTGGTCGCACACACACGGGTACGGGAATATCAACCCGTTAACCATCGACTACGCCTGTCGGCCTCGCCTTAGGACCCGACTCACCCTGGGAAGATTAGCTTGACCCAGGAACCCTTAGTCATCCGGCGGATATGTTTCGCACATATCATTCGCTACTCATGCCTGCATTCTCACTCGCATAACCTCCACCACACGGTTACCCGGCAGCTTCAACGATCACACGACGCTCCCCTACCAACCCAACCAAAAGATTGAGTTCCGCGGTTTCGGCGGTGTACTTGAGCCCCACTACATTGTCGGCGCAGAACCACTCGACCAGTGAGCTATTACGCACTCTTTCAAGGATGGCTGCTTCTAAGCCAACCTCCTGGCTGTCTTCGCGATCCCACATCCTTTTCCACTTAGCACACTCTTAGGGGCCTTAACCGGCGATCTGGGCTGTTTCCCTCTCGACTAACGAAGCTTATCCCCCGCAGTCTCACTGCCGCGCTCTGACTTACCGGCATTCGGAGTTTGGCTGACGTCGCTAAGATGATAGTCCCGCTCAACCAACCAGTAGCTCTACCTCCGGCAAGAAACACACGACGCTGCACCTAAATGCATTTCGGGGAGAACCAGCTATCACGGAGTTTGATTGGCCTTTCACCCCTACCCACAGCTCATCCCCTCAGTTTTCAACCTAAGTGGGTTCGCGCCTCCACAGCCTCTTACAGCTGCTTCACACTGGCCATGGGTAGATCACCCCGCTTCGGGTCCAGGACACGCCACTGACAACACCCTCATTAGGATTCGGTTTCCCTACGGCTACCCCACACAACGGGTTAACCTCGCGACATGCCGCTGACTCGCAGGCTCATTCTTCAAAAGGCACGCCATCACCCCAAAAAAGGCTCTGACGGCTTGTAGGCACACGGTTTCAGGTACTATTTCACTCCCCTCCCGGGGTACTTTTCACCATTCCCTCACGGTACTCATACACTATCGGTCACAATAAGTATTCAGGCTTACCGGGCGGTCCCGGCAGATTCACAGCAGATTCCACGAGCCCGCTGCTACTCGGGTATTCTGTCAACCCCAACACCACATGCTTTCACGTACCGGACTCTCACCGTCTACGGCAGGCCATTCCAAACCACTTCCGCTAACACATAATGCCAAGGCACGGCATGGCAGCACCGCACAACACAACCCCACAACCCCACACACGCAACCCCTGCCAGATATCACACGCATGCAGTTTAGCCAACATCCACGTTCGCTCGCCGCTACTAGCAGAATCATTATTATTTTCTTCTCCTGCGGGTACTAAGATGTTTCACTTCCCCGCGTTACCACCACACAGACTATGAATTCATCCCTGCAGCGACCACACACAACTGTGGCCAGGTTTCCCCATTCGGACACCCTCGGATCAACGCTTGATTGACAACTCCCCGAGGCCTATCGCGGCCTTCCACGTCCTTCATCGGCTTATCATGCCCAAGGCATCCACCGTGCGCCCTTAAAAGACAACACAAAATACTAAGACACCCACACACCAACCACACATAAACAACAAACACGTTCATGACAGTCAGCGCGTGAACAACAATGATTTCAAACAAAAAATCACAAAAAAGAAGATACTCGCGTCCACTATACAGTTCTCAAACAACACAAACACCCACAA
>NZ_JFCQ01000028.1:76647-288531 GCF_000738265.1 Corynebacterium jeikeium | reverse complement strand
GCGGACGAGTCCACAGCTCAGGCTGCCTTAGACGAATTTGAAGCCTCTGAATTGGGAGAAAAGTATCCACGCTCAGTCAAGGTCTGGCGAGATGCATGGCAGCGTTTCGTACCGTTTCTGCAGTTCCCACCAGCGGCCAGAAAGGTTATCTATACGACGAACTCGATTGAATCATTCAACAATGAACTGCGTAAAGCTACCCGCAACAGGGTGCAATTTACCAACGATGAATCAGCGCTCAAGACGCTGTGGCTGATGATCTGCAATATCGAAGACAAACGCGCTGCAAAGAGAGCGAAGCAGGGCAAACGAGTCTCAGCGACAGCCGGCAGGCTCATGGAAGGAGCCCGAGTTTCTGGCTGGAAACAAGCTATAAACCAAATGGCCGTGGCCTACCCCGACCGCTTCGACAAATACCTATAAACCTAGCCCCACACACAAACAACTTGACACGCTCATGAGACTCAAGCCCCGACCGTGCGCTTGATCTACCAGCTGTTTCTAGACGGCTCATCGATCACCGAAATCCGTGCCGAGCTACAGCGTCGCGGTATTTTGACTCCGCGAGGTAAAACCAACTGGTCCACCTCAACCGTGCGCTCCATCTTGACCAATGAGAAATATAAAGGCGACGCCCTGCTCCAGAAAACGTTCACCGCTGACTTCCTAACCAAACGAATCGAAGTAAACGAGGGCGAAGTCCCGCAATACTACGTCACCGGAAACCACGAGCCGATTATTGATGCGCCCGTCTGGGATCAGGTTCAATACGAGTTGGCCACCCGCCACGCAACCAACAGCTCCAAAATCGGCCTATTTGCCAGCCGACTCAAATGCGCAGATTGCGGATCCTGGTACGGACGCAAAACCTGGGCATCCAACACTAAATACAAGCACACGATCTGGCGGTGCAACCAAAAATACGACCATCCCCGTCCCTGCCAGACCGCTACCTTGCGTGATGAGCAAATCCAGACCGCGTTCCTCGCCGCGCTAAACCAGCTGGCTGAACAATATCGCGGACAAAGCCACCTACCACAGGTCATCGACGCCATGTTTAATACAGACCAGCTCGAAGCGGAGTCCAAGCGCCTAGACGAGAAAATCCGCGCTCTTGCCAGCGAGATTGAATCATTGGTTGCAGAAAATCAGCGGGTAGCGCAAGACCAGGACCAATACCTCGCCCGCTACACCCAGCTAGAAGCGCGATACCAGAAAACCCTGGGCCGCAAACAAGCCATCGAGGCCGAGATTGCTGCCAAGAGTGCCAAGGCCACTGCGATCAAAACCGCCTACACCCAGTTGGCCGACAAGCCCATCCAGCATTTTCAACCATCCCAGTGGACAGCACTTATCGACCATGCCGTTATCGGAGCCAACGAGATCCAGTTCGTCTTCAGAATCGGCACTGAAATCACCGTGCCTATTGCTAGCAGGCTGCCAGTTTCTTCCACTTCCTGATTTTGGTGCGAAACGTCGTAAATGGCGCGACGGTGTTGATATGCACCCATTTCCACACCGGCCACGCCGACGGGGTGGAAGAAGCCCACGCACGCTGACCCGAACTAAACAATTCTGATTCGGTTAGACCGCCCACCATTTTGACTATCTCACCAAGCAGGATCTTGAACCTGTCGATCAAATCCTCAGTAGATACCTGCTCCCAGCGTTGGTAGAACGATTCATACAATCCGCCCAGTTGATTCCACTTAAAACCAGGTGCCGGAGTCACCACGTCAAGACCGGCTTGTTCGTCACGTTCCCAGCCGAGCAGTAATTCCATCCAGCCAAGCTGGTAGGCGATCATCTGCCGGGGCGTGCGGTCAACACCGTCAACCAGCCGGTCCCAACCATCGCCAGGAACGCCTACGAACTCGCCGATAAAAAGTTCGCCACGCTTAGTAATCTCTGCGGCTAGTTCATCGCCGGACGCATACGATCTCACCACACACCTCCTCGTGAAACGGCCTTAGGTTTAACGCTTCGTTAGCGCGTTAAACCCTGAATACGCATTTTACTAGGGCAAACAAGATACCCGCTAACGCAAAACCCAAACCCGCTAACGCAAGCGATTTTTCACACCCCCCTAAGCGATACTCGCTAACGCAAAAGGGTACTTATCAAATCCGACGTCTAAGTGGAGCCGGCGACGAGAATCGAACTCGCACTCTCAGCTTGGGAAGCTGATGTTCTACCACTAAACTACGCCGGCAGTTCCAGCACCAGCAGCGCGATGATTAATCGCACCGGGGCTAGATGAGCTGGAGACGAGACTTGAACTCGCAACCTACGGTTTACAAGACCGTTGCGCTACCGATTGCGCCACTCCAGCACTTGCCCACTTTTCTACCCGCGTACCCCTAGAGCTTTCTAGAGTTTTCTAGCGCCTTCTAGCACCTTCTAGGGTCTCATAGGGCGCACCCACGGGCAATGGACTTTCCCAGCCTAGCAAGCCGCACCTCCGAACAGTAAAACTCGCCCCTGCTGCCCCATCCCACCTGGGGGAACGGGTACTTGTGAAAACCCCTTTACCCCGATGTACGGTGTGGGAGTGCCTAGTTTCATGTCGAGAGCACTGAGAAAGAGCTCTGACCTGCTGTTTTCCGGCAACAGAGCGACGATCGATGCTATCCGCCTAGCACCGCCGCCATCCCCTTTGGCGCCGGTGGATCTTTCCGACCCTGTAAAGATCCACGCAGTGATGGACCTCGCCAGCCGTATCGGCGACCAGCTCCTCACCGCGGGCACTAGCAACTCGGATACGAAGGCCCAGATCCGAAGCGTTATGAGCGCCTACGGCCTGAACAACACGCACGTCGACATCACGTTGAACACGATCCACATCTACTCGCGCTTCAACGAAAACACGCCGCCGACAAATATGTTCCGCGTCGTGCGGCAGCTATCAACCGACTTCTCCCGAATC
This sequence comes from Corynebacterium jeikeium, assembly GCF_000738265.1. Classification (GTDB taxonomy): domain Bacteria; phylum Actinomycetota; class Actinomycetes; order Mycobacteriales; family Mycobacteriaceae; genus Corynebacterium; species Corynebacterium macclintockiae. Next base: position 285,605 of record NZ_JFCQ01000028.1, on the reverse strand, counting down.
ACGGAGGTCGACCGGCTGATCCGTTCGATCGTCGCGGGCGCCACCCCGCTAGAGATGGCGCAGAAGATCCTCTTCGACATTGAGACTTCCCTGCTGCCCTATCGCAACCGCTACGCTCTGGCGAGCTGGGGCGGGTTCGCCGCCGCCGTTGCGCTGCTTCTCGGCGGTGGTTGGGCCGTGGCGGTGGTTGCGGGTATCACCACGATCTTCACGATGTTCGCCAACGCCTGGTTGGCCTCGAAGTCTCTGCCGTTGTTCTTCCAGAACGTCCTTGGCGGCTTCGCTGCAGTGATCCCGGCGGCAGTGACCTATTCGATTGCCGATCGAATAGATTTCTACCTTCCGCCCTCGCTGATTATCGGTTCCTCAATCGTCGCGTTGCTGGCGGGGTTGACGCTGGTGCAGGCGCTGCAAGACGGCATCACTGGCGCCCCGGTGACCTCTGCGGCGCGCTTCTACGAGACCTTGCTACAGACCGGCGGCATCATCACCGGCATCGCGGCGGGTATTCAAACCATGGCCGTTATGGGCATCACGCTGCCACCGTTGGATACCTCGCACACCTCCGGTGTGTTGGGTTCCGTCACGGTCCAGATCATCTCCGGCGCTGTCGCTACCGGTTTCTTCTGTAGCGCCTGTTTCTGCGAGCGGCGTGCCACGGTGGTCGCCAGCCTGACCGCCCTGATCGCCTCTGTCGCCCTGTTCGGCGTAACGAATCTGCTGAACTGGCCTGGCACCTTCGGTGTTTCTCTGGCCGCCCTCGTCGTCGGCCTCGCCGGTGGTCTGCTCTCTCGTCGTTACATGATCCCACCGCAGATCACGGCTGCTGCGGGCATTACCCCCTTCCTGCCGGGTCTGGCGCTATACCGTGGCATGAGCTCGGTGCTGAACGATCAGTTCGTCATCGGCATGTCCAACCTTGGTCTTGCCCTCACCACCGCCACTGCTCTGGCCGCCGGCGTGGTGCTCGGCGAGTGGATTGCACGCCGTATTCGTCGCCCGCGGATCCTGCACCGTTACAAGCAACTACGACGCCCCCACGTGGGTTCGCGCCGTTCGTCCCAGCCGAAGCCTCGGATGGGTACCGACGGCCGAGTTCGCCAGCCCCTGCACTGGCGTAGGCGCAGAAGGAACGTGTCGAAGAGTATGTGGCAGTTGGATAGCAAGATGCGGGCGTCCGAAAGCGAGCTACAGCAACAAGAAGACCACCCGGCAGGAACGGGCGAACAGTAAATCGCGTAAAATATCTAAAGTTGAGACTTAAGTTCCGTACGTCGACTGTGTAGAAATGGGGTCAGGCTCGTGCCTCCGAAGGTCACCGACAACCGTTCCGCCAACAATGAATCCCTGCATGCGGTGGAAGCAGAAACCGCGCAGGCAGCGCAGCGCATCGTCGCGACTTACTCCGAGGACTTCCTCGATGCCGCGACGCTGATGTGCATGCTGGGCGTGGAGCCGGAAGGACTGATCCACCGCCGAGTGGTAGCTGAGCTGGAGGAAGCTGAGCAGGAAGCAAAGAAGTCCACCCGCAAGACCACCAAGAAGGCTGCCAAGAAGTCGGCGAAGAAGAGCACCAAGAAGTCGACGGCAAAGAAGACGACGAAGAAGGCCGCTAAGAAGGCAGCCAAGAAAACGACGAAGAAGGCGGCCAAGAAGACCACTAAAAAGGCGGCAAAGAAGGCTACCAAGGCTAGCGAGTAAACCGCCTACCTGCACCGACACGGGTGATACACATGCAGTCCGATTTTCTGGTTGTTGCCAATCGCCTTCCCGTCGACCGCAACGTCGATGGCTCCACCGGGGAGGTCACTTGGGTACCTTCCCCGGGCGGGCTAGTCACAGCGCTGAAGCCGGTGTTGGAATCGAATCGTGGCGCGTGGATCGGCTGGCCAGGGGCGACGGATGAGGTCGCAGCCGAGGACATGCCCGCACCGGAGGACGCCGGCATCCACATGGTTCCGGTGAACCTGGATGCGCAGGATTTCGCGCAGTTTTACGAGGGCTTTTCCAACGCCACCCTGTGGCCCCTGTACCACGACCTGATCGTGCATCCCACCTACGATAAGCGCTGGTGGGAGCGTTACCAGCAAGTCAACCAGCGCTTCGCCCAGGCAGCGGCGGACGTCGCGGCCAAGGATGCGACCGTGTGGGTGCAGGACTACCAATTGCACCTGGTTCCCGGCCAGCTGCGCGATCTGCGCGACGATGTCTGCATCGGTTTCTTCCTGCACATCCCCTTCCCCGCTCCGGAGCTTTTCCGTCAACTGCCGTGGCGCCGCCAGGTGCTGGAGGGCACGTTGGGCGCGGACGTGGTGGGCTTTCACACGCAGGATTCCGCGCGGAACTTTATGGAAGCGCTGCGGGCGATGGATTACGCGGTGCAGATTATGGACGATTCCGAGTCTGCGAACTTCCTGCGCGGTGCCCGCCTACCGGAGGAGGCGCAGGTGGTCGGCACCGTCGCCCTGGAATCGGGACGGCAGGTCAAGGTCGGCGTGTTCCCCATTTCTATTGACTCTGCCAAGGTCAACGCCCAAGCGAACCAGCCAACAGTGCTGGCCCAGGCTAGTGACCTGCGCGCCCGTCTGGGTAACCCGAAGGTGCTGATCGCAGGAGTGGATCGGCTGGACTACACCAAGGGCATCCAGCACCGACTGGAGGCCATTGAGTTCCTGTTGGACTCCGGCCGGCTGGCCCCGGAAGACGTAGCTATGGTGCAGGTCGCCACCCCGTCGCGCGAACGTCTGGATGATTACCAGCGCACCCGCCAGCAGGTGGAGGCCATTGTCTCCCGCATCAACGGCAACCACGGCAGCCTGGGGCGTTCGCTGATCCACTACCTGCACTCCGGCCTGCCCTTCGAGCAGATCGTGGCGCTATACGCCGCGGCGGACGTCATGCTGATTACCCCTTTGAAGGACGGTATGAACCTGGTGGCCAAGGAGTATGTGGCTTGCCACTCGGACGGTTCGGGCGCGCTGGTGCTCTCGGAATTCGCAGGCGCGGCCACCCAGCTGGTGCAGGCGTACCTGTGCAACCCGCACGACGTGGAATCGATCGCCGATGCTCTGCAGCTAGCCATCGAGGACGACCCGGTCAACAAGGTTCGTCGCATGCGCCAGATGTGGGATCACCTGCAGGAACACGATGTGAACCGTTGGGCCAATGCCTTCCTGCAGCAACTTCGGGAGGTCGAATAATGCGCCGTACCACCAGCACTCCCCGCCGCGCTACCGTCCTCGCGCTGGCTCTCAGCGTCACCGCCCTGGCCGGCCTGACTTCCTGTTCGGACACGGAAGCACCCCTCGGCAGTTCCCAGTGGCAGATCTCCGCCATCTACGACACGCAGGCCCGCGGTGGCGTGCTGCCGGATTCCCAGCAGGGTCGTAGCTTCCTGATTTTCGGCGAGGATTCGCTGAACGGCACCAGCGGCTGCATGCACATGACCGGCAACGTGGCGTGGAAGGACGAGGGCATGCGCATCAGCGGCTTTTCCAGCTCCCGCATCGACGGCGCCCAGTGTCTGCCCGGCGACGAGGATACAGCCGACCGTTTGAAGGCCGTCCTCAACGACCAGGACCTCACCTACACCCGCCCCGCCGAAAACTCGCTGAAACTGCAGCAGTCCGCGCCGAAGGACAAGCAGGATTGGCAGTCCGTCCCTGCGGTCGAGTTCATTAGCGGTCCGAAGGAGGGCTAAGCCATGGATGGTTCGTTGCTGCCTTTTCTTTCGGACGCCGACCTCTCCGGCCTCGCCGCCACCCCAGACTTACTGGTAGCGATGGATTTTGACGGCACCCTAGCACACTTTTCGGACGAGCCAGAGGGAGTGCACGCCGTCCCCGGCGCGATAGAGGCCCTGGAGGGGCTGGCGCAGCTGCCTAACACTGTGGCGATGGTGATTTCGGGGCGCAATCTGGAACAGCTGTCGAAGGCTACGATGCTGCCCACGCACGGGCCGGTGCGCCTGGTCGGCAGCCACGGCGCGGAACCTGCCGACGGCGGCGCGACGGAATTGAGCCCAGTTCAGCGGGCCTGGCTTAATGAACTGCGAGCCCATGCGGAGGAGATCGCCACCGAACACGATGGCGCGTGGGTGGAAATCAAGCCCCTGGCGGTGGGGCTGCATACCCGCTTGGTGCCGAACAAGGAACTGGCCGGGCGGCTGAACCAGCGCTTGGCGGACGTCGCCACCACCAGCGATCTGTCCCAGGTGACGTGGGGTAAGGACATCCTGGAGGTCGCGGTGGATAAGACCACCAAGGGCTCCTATATTGAGGACTTCCGTCGCGCCTACGCGCGCGAACACGGCCGGGAGCTGCGGGTGCTCTTCGCCGGGGACGATACGACGGACGAGACGGCGCTCTCTACGCTGCACTACTCCTCCGACATGGCACCAGCCGTTGGAGCCACCGACCCCCACCTCGTAGCACCCGCTGCGAATACCCCAGACATCGGCATCCGCGTCGGCGGCGGGGAGACCTCCGCTACCCACCGTTTGGATACCCCGGAGGATGTCCGGGACTTCCTGCAGGATCTACTGCGGCGGCGCGACGGACGTTCCGCGGATTAGCTCAGTTTCCAGCAGCACGGTGGGCGTCTCCGCCCGGTGCGCGGGCTTGGCCGGGTTGTCATTCAACCGCTGCTCGATGAGTTCAGCGAGCATGTTGCCGCTCTCCAGGCCCTTGTCTTTGCTGGGTTGGCGGACGGTGGTGATGTGGGCGTCAATAGCTTCGGGAATACCGTCGAACCCCGTCACAGAGAGCTGACCTGGCACGTCGATTCCCTGCTCCGCTGCGTAACGCACCACACCGAGCGCCTGCGAGTCGGTGGTGCAGGCAACGGCGGTGAGCTCCGGGTGGGTGGAAAGTAACTCCTGGGCGGCGTCGAAGGCGGTCTGGGGGTTGTTGATGTGCCGTTCGACGATGGGGGCTTGCTCGATCCCGGCTTCCTCCAGCACGTCCAGGATTCCCAGCAGTCGCGAGCGCTGCACGTGCATGTGCGCGCCCTCGATGCGTTCGGCGGACACAGGCCCGTTGTTCGGCGTGCGATCCAGGCGGATGCACAGCACGCCGATGCGCTTGTGACCTGCGTCGACGAGGGTGCGGATGGCGGGCTTGATGGCCTCGCGGTCGTCAATTCCCACGAAAGGATCGCCGGCGCCGGCGGGTTGGTCACACACCACGGTCGGCAGTCCGCGGTTACGCACGGCGGCGAGGTACGGGTCGTCGCCCGCCACCGAGTAGACGATGAAGCCGTCGACGCTGGCCTGGTTCACCAGCTGTGCGGGGCGATCGGCGCTGGGGTTATCGTCCACGCCCGCGGGGATCAACAGCATGGAGGCATCCATCGCCCCACAGCTCACCGACACGCCAGAGACGAACTCCAGCGACGCCTGATCTTCGAACGCGTACGGCAGCTCCTCGGTCAGCAGCACGCCGATCGCCCCCGCTCGGCGCGTGCGCAGCGAACGCGCCATCGGGTCTGGCCCGGGGTAGCCGAGTTTCGCCGCGACGTGCAGGATCTTGTCCCGCAACTCGGGCGAAAGCTGATCCGGGCGGTTGTATGCGTTCGAAACTGTGGTGCGCGAAACGCCCAGTTCGGCCGCGATGGAGGCCAAGGTGCCGCGCCGTGCTGGTCTATTCATTCTTCTAAGGGTAGCCCTCAGCCCTTCTTTCTTGGGGGTTGACGCCCCCTCCCCCGGCACTGCCCAGATCCCCGTATCTGGCTCAAGATTAATGTTGACGAGCTTTTTCGTGCCCATTAGCCTCGGAAGAATGAAGAAAATGGTTGCCAATTTCGGAGCAGTTTTGAGTATCGCAACGCTGGCGCTGGGCGTAACCGCCTGCGCGGGCGGGTCCGGGGATTCCCCCGCGGATGGCGACAAGATCAAGCTGGTCGCCTCTACATCCATCTGGGGCAGCATTGCCGAGGACATCACCGAGGGGCGCGATGATGTTGAGGTGACCACCATCCTCAGCAGCAAGGACGACGACCCGCACGAGTACGAGGCCACAGCCCGCGACATCGCGGCGGTCAAAGGCGCGGACATCGTAGTCGCCAACGGCGCGGGCTACGATAACTGGCTGACCGACAACGTGGAAGAGGGCACCCCGCTGGTGACGGCGCAGCCGCTGGCCGAGGGGCACGACCACGGCCACGACGCCACCAACCCGCACGTTTGGTTCGACCTGGACGTGGTTTCCGAGTTCGAAAAGAAGCTCTCCGTCGAGCTGCACAAGCTGAACTCTGACATCCCCGAGTCCGACGACGACGTCACCAAGAAGACCGACGAGCTGAAGCAGCGCGTGGAGAAGCTGAAGGGCAAGAACGTCATCCTCACCGAATCGGTCGCCGCCGAGCTGATCGAGGATTCCAACCTGAAGGACATCACCCCGGAGGGCTTCGCCCACGCGGTGAACAACGAGTCCGAGCCTTCCGCCGCTGACCTGGCCGCGACCCGCCAGCTGATCAAGGACAAGAAGGCCGACATCCTCATCACCAACGAGCAGTCGGAAACCCCGGCAGCTTCCCAGCTGACCGAGGCCGCCAAGGAGGCGGGCATCAAGGTCGTCAACGTCAACGAAACCCCTGATGAGGGCCAGGACTACTTCGAGTACGCCGACGCCCTGATCAAGCAGCTGGAGGACGCAACCAAGTAATGGTTCTCGCTCTCCGCAACGCGGCAGTCGAACCCCTCTGGCGCGACCTCGACCTCGAGGTCGCGCCGGGGGAGTTTTTGGCTATTTTGGGTCCCAACGGGGTGGGCAAGTCCACCCTTCTGAATGCTGCCCTCGGCACCCGCAAGCTCAGCCGCGGCAGCATCGACGTGACGGACAAGCTGGGCTACATCCCCCAGCAAAGGATGTTCGAACAATCCATCCCGTTGCGCGCAAGAGATCTGGTTGGCCTTGCGCTCGCAGCGGGCGTCATAAAGAACAGGCGACCAAAGAAAGCACAGGTCGACGCGGCGCTGGAAGAGGTAGGCGCGACCGGTCTAGCCAATCGGCGGGTCGGCGAGCTGTCCGGTGGACAGCAACAGCTGATCCGGCAAGCGCAGGCGATGGCGCAGGACCCGGAGCTGCTGCTGTGTGATGAGCCGCTGCTTTCCCTGGACCTGCGCGCACAGAAGCAGACCGTGGAGCTGCTGGATCGCAGGCGGCGGGAACACAACACTGCGATCGTGTTCGTCACCCACGGCATCAACCCGATCCTTAACGTGACCGACCGGGTGCTGTACCTCGCGCCGCACGGCCACACGATCGGCACGGTCGCGGAGGTCATGAACAGCGAGACACTCTCCCGCCTATACCGGACGGACGTGCAGGTTGTGAACGTAGACGGAAAGCTGGTGGTCGTATGAGCAGCCAATTCCACACCGGCGACTGGTGGGAGGACACCCTCGCGCTACTCTCGGTGGACTTCGTGCAGAACGCACTGCTGGCGGCGCTGCTGCTGGGCATTGTCTCCGGCGCGATTGCGCCACTGATCGTGATGCGGAAGATGAGCTTCGCCGCGCACTCCACCGGCGAACTGGCTCTGATGGGCGCTGCGGCCGCGTTGCTGTTCGGCTTTAGTGTGAGCTGGGGCGCGCTGATCGGCGCAGTGCTGGCCGCCGTGGCGCTGACGGCGCTGGGGCAAAGGGAGCAGGACGCCATCGTGGCGGTGGTCTTGAGCTTCGGCATGGGCCTTTCCGTACTGTTTATCTACCTGTACCCCGGTAGGTCGTCGGCGGCGTTTAGCCTGCTGACCGGCCAGATCGTGGGCGTGAGCTCTGCCTCGCTGGGCATCCTGGCGGTGCTGGCTGCGCTGGTAGTTGCGACGATGGCGCTGCTATGGCGGCCACTGCTGTTCGCCACGGTGGATCCGGTGCTGGCCGCGGCGTCGGGCGTGAAAGTTCGTGTGTTGGCCCTGGTATTCGCCGCGCTGATCGGCGTGGTGGCCAGCCAGGGAGTGCAGATCGTCGGCGCCCTGCTGCTGATCGCACTGCTGATTACGCCGGGCGCGGCGGCAGTGAAGGTGACCAGCAACCCGGTGCTGGCCGTAGTGCTGTCGGGGACATTCTCCGTGGTGTCGGCGGTCGGCGGACTGGTCGCATCGCTGGCGCCGGGGCTGCCGGTGTCGGTGTTCGTGACCACCTTGAGCTTCGTGATCTACCTGGTCTGCCGCGGGATCGCCTGGATGCGTTCCCGGCACGTCCAGGCGGATGCGGTGCGGGCACGGGAGTACTCCGCGACCGGCGAGTCAGTGTCCAAGCAGACCAGCAACGAGGCAGCTGGGCACGCCCACCACGCATAGAGCGACCGGGCGCCTAAAACGCATAGAAATATAGCCACCTCCCCCGGAAGAGGGACAGCCGTCGGTTGGCTCGTTAAGGTAGCACTTGTGATTACCGAGACGACAGCCAATCCACAACCCACCAACCCCTGGATCGTCCGCACCACCACCGGCCTAGTCAAAGGCCATGCGGAAACCGGGGTAACTGCCTTCCGCGGAATCCCCTACGCCGAAAAACCCATCGGCGCCCGCCGCTTCCGCCGCGCTGAACCCATCGCGCCCTGGGAGGGTGTGCTCAGCGCCGCTACCTCCGGCGACGCGTGCTCCCAGTACCGCCCGGCGCGTAAGTCAGCGGGCAACTGGGAAGGCACCGAGGACTGCCTGTGGCTCAATGTGGTGGTTCCGCGCCCCGCGCACTCCGCTGGCACCAATGCGCCAGCCATCGACCCGGAGGCCAACCGCCCAGTCGTGGTCTACTTCCACGGCGGGTCAAACATCCACGGCTCTGCGAACAAGCCTCTGCTGTCCGGCGAGTACTTCGCCCAGGCCATCGACTGTGTGTACGTGGCGGTGAACTACCGCGTGGGCATCTTCGGCCAGCTGGCCCTGGGCGAGGGCACTCACACGCCAGACGACATGGATACCAACCCAGGCCACTCCGACCTACTGACGGCCCTGCGTTGGATCCACGACAACGCCCGCGCCTTCGGCGGCGACCCGGACCGCATAACCATCATGGGCGAATCCAGCGGTGGCTCCATGGTCACCGGCCTGCTGGCCACCCCGTCCGCAGCGGGGCTGTTCAGCGCGGCCATCGCACAGTCCCCCGCCCCGATGATCGTCCACACCCGCGCGAATGCGAAGTATTGGACGGACTTCGCCGCCCGCTGGCTGCATCGCATGCGCGCGGAAGAGTCCCTGCCGCTGGATCAGCGCACCCCGGTTCGCCAGGCACCGCCGGAACTCAGCGACGAGGAGCTGAAAGCCGCCACCGAAGACCTGCTGACCGCCGAGCATGCAATCCTCGGCCGCCTCTCGGACGAGATCGTGCGCTTCCACGCGGACAATCCGATCTCCAAGGCCGGCCCGTTTGCTCCGGTTATCGACGAGGACCTGCTGCCGGAGCACCCCCTTTCCCCCGGTGCGATGATGGATGTGCCACTGCTGATCGGCACGAACCGCAACGAGTACGACATGATGCACCTGGAGCCGAAGCGTAGCTCCATGCAGTACACGCGCACGCGCACGTTCGCCCACGCGATTTCCGGCGCCGCCGCCCACGCCACGAACATCCTGGAGCAGCACTACGGCGGCCCGAAGTCCCGCAAGCTGAAGGGGCGTTTCTTCGGCGACGCGCTGTTCACCGGCCCTTCCTGGTACCTAGCACAGAATCACCCGAGCGACCGGGCGTGGGTCTACCGCCTGGATACCACCACCCCGTTCCTGCGCTATTCCGGCATGGGCGCGATGCACGCCCTGGACCTGCCAATCCTTTTCCAGCGCTATGACCAGGACAAGGGCCGCATTGCCGTGCTACTCGGCGGTCGCGACGAGATGCGCGCCACCACCGTTGCCATGCAGTCGCGGTGGAGGCAGTTCGTGCACTCTCACGACCCAGGTTTTGATCCCTATTCGCTGGGCTTCGCCACCCAGGTTTTCGACGCCCACTTCCCCACCGGCGAGGAAACCATCTACGACCCACAACCCGAGCTGCGGGAAGCATGGGCGCAGGTGCAGTGGGATAAGCAGGAGGAAATGTTCGACTAGCGCTAATGATCAGCTAGCGCTGGAGCCGGCTACGGCTGGGACGAAGGGGGCGTCACTTAGCTGCGCGACGCTTCCGCCACGACGCTAGAGCGACCATGCCCACACCGAGCGCAACCCAACAGCACAGAACAACAACCGCGTGGGTGATGCCGTGGTCATCGAAGTAGGCGACAGAACGCACGGCCGTGCCAGCTGCTCCGATCGGCAGGTGCTGGCCAAACCAGCCCCAGGGGCTCGGTAGCCACTGCCAGCCCGTCGCGATGCCGGACAGCGGGTTGGAAACAAATAGCGTGATGATCGCGCCGATGCCTAGACCTGCGCCGCCGAGCAGAGATTCCATGCCGAGGACGAACATCGACGTGCCGGCGATGCCCAGTGCAAGGATTCCCGCCAGCTCAAGATAGTTTCCGTCGAACAGGTCATACCCAAACTGCATGATTGCGCCGAGCGCCAGACCAGCCAAGATGGAGAACACGGCTGCGCCGACCACCCGGCCCCAACGGCGCCCCTTGAGTCCGAAGGTCAGCAGGGCGGCCGAGGCCATGCCTCCGAAGGCCAGCGGCAGGGCAAGGGTGTTCAGACCAATTCCGTTCGGATCGCCTTCGGGCAGCGGGGCTACATCCTCCACGGAAACCTTCTGGCCCTGCTGCTTCATGCCATCGGCAAGGCCGGTCATGATCTGCTTGAAGGTAGAGCCTGCTCCGCTGGCAATGGTGACAACGGTGCCGTCCTTGCCGAGGGAGATCCCGCCGATCGCTTCGCGCTCCAGGACCTTCGTTTTTACCTCATCGGGGTTGTCGTAGGTATTGACGTCGAAGGCCCCGGGTTGCTTCTGCTCGAGCATTCCCTCGATTTTCTGAACGGCAGGCGCCGGGCCGGAGACCGCGAGAGGGAGATCCTTCGGGCCGGAGTTCATGCTGGGGGTGAGGAATGCCAACAGCATGAGCGTGATGATTCCCGTGAGGGCTACGACGATTGCGGCGAGGCGACGGTTATCACTGCGCTCGGGGGCTGGACGTGCTTGGGTTGGTGGATTCTTCTGCGTATCAACAGCGTTGGACATGGGTTTCCCCTTTCTGTATCCCATAAACCGGAACATTTTGTTCCGTTTGAACAAAATGGATTATAACGTTCCGCTTAGATAGAATGCAAGCGATAGAGCAAAAAAGTTTCGGAAGGTTAGTAATGCGCGCGGATGCACATGAGAACAGGCAAGCAATACTCACCGCAGCTTGGAGACTGTTTTCCACCATTGGAATCGACGTCTCCATGCGCACCATAGCCAGCGAAGCTGGCGTGGGCATCGGCACCCTCTACCGCCACTTCCCCACCAAGCAAGACTTGCTAACGGGACTTTTCGACTACGGGCGCGAGCGGCTCATCGACATCATCGACCGCCACACGGCGGGATGGGAGAACGTTCGACAAGCCACCGAAACGTGGAACAGCTTCGTCCACAGCGTAGCGGGGCTGCAACTAGGAGCCATCGCCACGCAGGTAGTGCCCACCATTGTGGAAAACCTGGACTTCGAGGCAGACCTCGTCCCTCGAATGAACGAGCTGATGGAGCAGTTAGAAAGAGTGCTTCACCGGGCACGCCACTGGTCGCTCCTCAGAGAAGACGTGGACGCACTACATTTCCATCTCGGCCTGGCGGCGATCACCCGCCCCCTCCCTGACGCTGCACGAAAACTTGTCCCCGATTATCAGCCTTGGCTCGTGGAGACATACATCCGGGGACTTAAGCCTTAGAAGCTAGCAGTCCCCGCGGATGTACCCAGAGGGGCGAAAACGAAGGGGCGTCACTTAGCAGCGCGACGCTGGCGGGCGAACTCGCTGAGCACCACGCCCGCAGCGACCGACGCATTGAGGGACTCGACCCACTTGGCCATCGGGATCGACATGATCGTGTCGCAGGTGTCCGCCACCAGGCGGGACAGACCCTTGCCCTCGGAGCCGACGACGATGACGGTCCGGGTGGTGCCGTCGTAGGTGTCGAGGGTGTGGTCGCCACCAGCATCCAGCCCCACGACCTGGTAACCAGCCTGCTGGAACTGCTTCAGGGACCGCACCATGTTGGTGGCCTTCGCCACCGGCAGGCGCGCGGCCGTGCCCGCGGAGGTGCGCCAAGCGACGGCGGTAACGGAGGCGCTGCGGCGCTCCGGGATGATCACGCCGTGGCCGCCGAATGCCGCGACGGAGCGGATGACCGCACCGAGGTTACGCGGGTCAGTGATGTTATCCAGCGCGACGACTAGGCCGGGCTGGGGTGCGGAGGCGGTCCGCTCGATCAGGTCCTCAACCTGCGTGTACTGGAACGGCGGGATCTGCAGGCCAATGCCCTGGTGCATTCCGTTGCCGGTCATGCGATCCAGCTCGGCGCGGGACACCTCCAGTACAGAGATGCCACGGTCGGCGCAGGTGTGGACAGCCTCGGCCAGGCGCTCGTCGTTCTTGGTGCCCTCCGCGACGTACAGTGCTGTGGCGGGAACCTTGGCGTGCAGGCACTCGATCACAGGGTTGCGGCCGACCACCAATTCCACCTGGTTCTCGTCCTTTGCGAAGCGGTCGTGCGCACCAGATGCCCGGCGCTTGGCGGCCTGCTTGCGCTTGTAGGCAGCGTGGTAGACGCGATCCTCCGCCTTCGGCGTGGCCCCCTTGCCCCGCAGGCTGCGGCGCCCCTGACCGCCGGAGCCCTTGGTTGCGCCCTTCTTGTTCTTCTTGCGCACGCCTCCGCTGCGCTGGGTGTTGCCCGCCACTGTGATTGCCCCTCTTACCTGGTCGACTACGTGCGTTTGTGTATGTTACTTCCCGGCACGCAAAACTGGAACCAGGCTCACGAGAACGTGGACAGCAAAGCACCCCACCTGCTGTGAATTTGTTGCTTCCATTACCAATCTTGCCGGTAGCAGCTGAAACGAGCAATAGTTCTTCGCAGATGGGGTGGTACGATGCTTTCCTTCTAGGCAGTGATGCCGAAGTTCTTCAAAACTCCTCGCCAATCCACGGGCCCGAAGGCCAGTGCCCCCACCCCAATCACTGCCACAATGGCGGCGATCACACCGGCCGCGATGCCAAGGGACGAGTTTTTGGAACTGCCGCTAGAAGAACCGGAGAATCCGCTTGCACTTCCCTGCAGTTCCTGCGGGGTTACATCTTCTATCTGCTTGCCATCGTCATAGTCCAGCAGCAGGTCAACGTCCGCGCCCTCCAGCTGCTCGCCCTCGTTGTAGCGGAGTAGAGATCTCTGCAATCCGATACCGGCCGTTGTGGGACGGTTCTGGGCAACGAGATCCTTACCCGGATCAATCGGGGCTTCCAGGGTGAAGGTCACGATTACTTCATCGTCGCCGCGCTTGTCTAGCTGTGTAGGATCGTTCGCCGTGTTACCGGAAAGGGAGTAGTCCCCAATAAGCGATACCGCTTGACCTGTGACATTCAACTTCAAGTCGAAGTAAGAGACATCCAAAGCTGGCCCGCCGTTCTTACCAAGACCTTTGTATGCGGTCACATGTGCGCTGCCGTCCAGGGCAATCGTGCCATTCCCCTGCGGGTCCAGCTTTGTTTCTTGGGTATTTACTGGGAACACAAACTGGTTTCCCTTAAACTCCGCGCCTCCATCGCCGATGACGGTTCCCCTGGCGATCGGCCCCTGCACATGCTTAAGGAAAGAGGTTTTGATCGGCCAGGCAAAAGCACCAGCTTCCAACACTGGGGTGGATGCTTCCTCTGCCTGCGCCGCAGGAATCGCCATGCCGCTTAAAACGACAGAACTCACCAGGACACTGGCCGCACAATGGCGGGATGTGAATCGGGACATAAGTGTCTCCTTTCGAGGGATGGAAAACAAAAAGATAGGTTCACGCGCAGACTCTGTATAGATCTGCGAACAACGCGGAGTTCATACCAAAAGCGGTGTTAGCTTCCCCGATCAGTTCAGTGCGCTGCCTTGCGGTGAGAGGCAGGTTATCGAGGCGCTGGCGATAATTGGTTCGGTAAGGAGGGATCTTGCCGATGGCGGAGAAGTCATAGAACTTCAATGCCTCAGGAGCGACATTGTAGAGGTCTGCTACACGTACAGCGATGACCTGACCGCCGGAAATATCCCCGAGGTAGCGGACATAGTGATGAGCGATCACTCGTACAACGTCTTGTTCTCCGAAAGAGTCGAGGCGATCTACATACCGCCGGGTGGCGGGCAGTAGTTCAAGTTGTTCGCGCCAATCGGAGCCGAGGCAATACGTCAGATCGTGTTCCAACGCAGCGCAACGTTGTAGGCGCGGATCGGCAATAGCCGACCCGATGGGAGTGCCGGAGACTCTTTCTACAGCGTTCTCTAGAGCGCTGTAGACAAACCAGAGTTGTCCCGAAAGCGCATACACCGCTTGAGCGTCAAGCTCGCCTTTGAAAAGGGTGCTCATGAACTCGGATCCTTCTGCGCGCCCGTGCGCCTCCGCAGTGGCATTGCGCAGTGCCTGAGAGATCGGCTCGGCTGTGTTAAAGCTTGTGTTTGAAAGTGTGGAGGTCGAAGCCATCACGTTATTCCTTTCGAAAGAGTTTCAAGATCCGCGTGGAATCTGGAATCTGTCGCTGAACGAGAAAAGGGAACTCGTTATTAGCGCAAGTTGTGGTGGCGTAGGAATTCATCAATCTTCTTGTGAATGCCATCGAGAGCGCCAGACACGTTGATCGCGTGGCCAATGATCGCCAGCATGCCTAGGATTCCGACCGTGCCAAGAATGTAGTTCCACACCTTTCCGAACTTGCCCAGCGAACCTTGGCCTTGCCCCTGGTCATCCGGGTTGTCTGGGTTGTCCGGGTTGTCCGGGTTGCTGGGGTTGTCCGGGTTGTCTGGGTTGCTCGGGTTGCTCGGGTTGTCCGGGTTGTCTGGGTTGCTCGGGTTGTCCGGGCCGGAACCACCTTCATCATCCGGATTCGGCTCCCCTGGCGTTGCACATTTCTTCTCGGTGGTCAGAGAAACATTGATGTCATCCAGCTCTGGCTTGTAGTCCGCCGAGTAAATGCCCATGAATAGGACGTCTACACCCTCCACAATGTTCTTGTCCCCATCCGTTCCTGGCTTAGGAACGTAGGTCATGCTGCTTGCATCAAGCGTGACAGTGTCCCCGTCAACCTTCCAGTTTCCGTGCCCCTTCGAGAACACGTCCCTGCCGGAAACCTTGTTCTCTTCGATACGGTCCTCAGGCGTATACTCAGTCATGTGCTTGCCAGGCACGTAGTATCCCTCGTAGCTGGCGCCGCCCTGAATACTAGCCCCCTCGGCCGTGATGTAAGGGGACTTGAAGTTCGAGTACAAAGCACCATGATGGCCTTCAAAAACGACATCGGACGGCTTGGTGCCGATCTCTGCCTTGGTTACGTTGCCCTCGGAATCGACCTCAATGCTAGATACACTTGGGTCTACCTGGAATTGGAATTGGAAGTCCTTGGACTTCTTGTTGGCAGGATCAGATTCCTTAACCTCACCCTTCGTTTCCCAGCTTCCCTGAGCGATTCTCCCCAGGATGTAGCTGCGGAAGCTCTCCTTCAATCCCCAGTTGAAGGTACCGCCAGTGATAACAGTTTTGCATTCAGGTTTAGCCTGAGATGCGCCCTCCTGTGCCGATGCAACGGGTACGGAAAGTGCAGCAGTGCCCAGGGCGAAGGACATCACAGTGCCGAGCATGGCATTTCGAGTTGACTTAATAGACATGAGAATTACTCCTGATGAATGGATCCTAGGGACTTAGCCCTAGTGAATGGGAGGGTGGATTGATATGCGGAAAGCAGTTGAGCTACTGCAGCAGGCGGATCCCTTCGCCGCGGACGGACAGAGATGTCATTATCCGCACTGCGGACAACTTCGATGGGCCAGTCATAAACGCTGGAGAGGATCTCGTCGGTATAGACCGAATCAACCGATCCATCGGCGGCAATTCGCCCATTGGATAGACAGACGATGTGATCGCAATACGCCGCAGCTGCATCGAGGTCATGCAACACAATCACCACCGCAGTTCCAACTCTGTGAGCGATCTGCTGCATCAAGCTCAAGACTTGTTCCTGATGACGGATATCCATCGCCGCGGTCGGCTCGTCTAACAACACCACCGGTGTTTGCTGGGCCAATACCCGGGACAATGCAACCCGAGCACGTTCGCCACCGGAAAGAGTGACGATGTCACGAACTGCCAACGTAGTGGAACCGGTGGCGTCCAGAGCAGCGTCAACAATGAGCTCATCCACACTGCTATCGACTGTCCCTCGCCACGGTCGCCGTCCCATCGCCACAACATCTCGAACAAGAAACTCAAACGCGACTTGGACATCCTGAAGCAACACCGCACGGCGCCGCGCCATCGTCCTTGCATCAGCCCGAGAGGGGTCTAATCCGGCGACGGAAACCACACCCTGAGTAGGTTTAATATCCCCAGACAGCGCGGCAAGCAGCGTCGACTTACCAGCACCATTCGGCCCAATGAGCCCTGTGACCTCGCCGGCACGAGCGACAAAACTAATGTCACTGAGCAACCGCTTGGCGCCAACGTCGACGGTAAGGCCAGATACCTCAATGGCCCTATCGCCGATAGCCATACTGTTTGTAGTCGCATCGCTACAGTGAGCACTCATGCATGAATCCCCTTTCGCATCATTCGGCGCAGCAGAACGAAGAAAGTCGGGCCGCCGACAAGGGCAGTGAAGATGCCAATAGGCAAATCTGCGAATTCAATCAATGTGCGGGCAGCCACATCGGCCAGACCAATCAAGACCGCCCCGCCAAGCGCAGAAGCAGGGATGAGGAGATAATTCTCCGGCCCCATGACCGTTCGCAACAGGTGCGGGATAATCAGCCCTACGAAGCCGATGAGCCCGGCAAAGGCAACTGCGCCTGCAGTGAGTACGGTCGCAGCGATGATCGCAATCACTCGCAATTGACTTACATTGATCCCTGTGTGACCAGCGGCTTTCTCACCCAAAGCAAGTACGTCTAGTGCCCCACCCATCCGTAGGGCTACGGCAATTCCAACCATCGTGATCGGCAAAACCACCCAAACGTGCTTCCACTGGGCACCATTTAGGGATCCCATCTGCCAAAAGATGATCTCTTCCCGACTGGCGGTCGGAGCCAAATAGACCATGAAGGAGATAATTGCTCCACACACGGCATTAACCGCGATACCTGTGAGAACCAGATTGATAACCACAACTCGGCCTTGGCTTCGAGCTAGCTGGTAAATCAGGCCAGCGGCAACCAATGCGGAAAGAAAGGCGAAGAATGGAACGGTGAACGTGCCGAAGAAAGCAAGGTTAAAGACGATTGCCAACGCCGCACCAACCCCGGCTCCCGAGGTCACGCCGATAATCGATGGCTCGGCCAGTGGGTTGGCAAACACCGCCTGCATCAATGTTCCAGCCACACCCAAGCATGCACCGACTAGGAACCCCAGCAGGATGCGCGGCAAGCGAATATCCCACACTACGCTGGAGGCCAGACCTGAATGATGGTCTTTCCCCAGCAAGATTGAACCTAAATCCTGCAGTGGCACGTAGTACTGTCCAAGCACGATCGATAGCACCGCAGCAACAAGCATAAGCACCACAAGTGCACCGAAAATCCCTACCCGTCGGCGCGTTCGCGCCCGGAGAAACTCGTTCGTGTTAACCGTGTGGGTCATATAACGCCTTCGCTGTCCGCAAAAGTGTTTGCCCAGTCATAGGACCGAACGCCAGCGATTGACCATCTGGAATCGTGATTACGCGCCGCTTCTGCCCTGCTGTGGTTTGGGCTATGCCGGGGCGTTTGAGCAGACCTTCGATCCCTCCGGTGGATTCCAACCCGCCGGTCATCATGATGAACGCATCTGGGTTTAACCTAGCTAGCGACTCCGCATTGGCTGGTTCGATGTAGGAAAGGTTGTTCTCCGTCCCCACGTCAACCGCACCAACGCCCTCGATCAGGTCTTTGGCTCCGGTCCCTTCGCCCATAATAAAGAACACTCCACCATTTCCACGAGCATAAAGGAATGCCACCCGCATCGGTGTAGAGGGCACCATCTTCTTGATGGCCTCTTTATCCAGATCTATTTCCTCGACTGTGCGATCTGCAAGCTTTTCCGCATCCTCCGGGAGCCCCACGACAGCACCGAGCGTGGTGATGTCCTCGGCCACCGAATCGATCGTGCGGGTCGGTTCCATGACCACGGTGGTCACGCCCGCCTGACGAATCTGATCGATAGCGTCCCGTGGACCGATGGAGTGGTCCACGATGACGATATCCGGCTCCAACGACAACACGGCTTCCACGTTGATGTTGTGCCCACCCTGAGTGACCACTGGCCTGTCGGCCAAGATGTTTTCAGTAGAAGAGACCGTGCGGCCTACAATCCGGTCGGCAAGCCCCAGGCCAGTAAGGGTTTTAGTGTAAGTGCCATACAGGTCTAGAGCCAGAATCCGATCTAGCTTATTAACTTTGACATCGTGGCCGTCTGCGTCGGTCAGCTCCACCGGCAGCTTCGGGGATGGATTCTTGGTCACAGGCTCCACATCCGTGAAGTCCTTGACCTCCGAAACTCCCTCAAAGCTACGGGGGTCCTGCAGATCAGCGGCATTCTTGATGTCGTTTCGCAGAGCAGCATCAGCTTCGGATTCATAGGCGCCCTTAACGCCACACGCAGCGAGGCTGGCCGTGCAGATAAACAACACACAGGTGCGGAACGCTAACCGCACAGTTCGATTAGGAACAATGGACATTAAAACGTGCTTTCTAACTGAACAGTGTTTTGCCACCTAGTAGGCGGATTAAGACGGATTACTTACAACCAGTCGACCGATACTTCCACCTGCGACGATGACTCCTACGATCAATCCGAGAAGGTAAGAAGTCGGATTCTCATCCTGGCCCTCAGCCGCAACAGGCTTAACCTTGAATTTGCTCGATCCGTTTTCGTACCCAGCCGATGAAGAATCGCCGTCGACGCCATTGCCGAAACCGTCCTTATTGCCGGCGAGCTTCGCGGCGGCAGCATTGTGCGCGGCAGAAGAACCACCGCCCGATCCACCCGCATTCGATCCAGATGCTGAAGTACCGCCCACTGCGTCGCAGTCACCCTGGCCACCTAGCTGGGCGCTGAAAGATATCGGCGCTAGCTGGGTTCCCGGATCGTAGAATTCAGCGAAAGCTACGGAACCATCCTGGGTCAGCGATACACTCGCCTCTCCGCTTACTGAGTTTTCCGAGACATCAAGGGAACTAAAGCTCAGGTCTCCCAGCACTGTGCGCCCGAAGTCTCGTTTCTCGCCTTCCATGTTTGAAGAACGAACATCGGCAACAAGCCTTCCTGTTCCACCGTTGAACTGGATCTCCGGATTAGCAATGTTCAGGTCGAGAATTCCGTTGTGACCGGTGAATTGCATCGCACCACCATAGGAAATCGTTCCCTGCTGCGAAGATGTATCGACGTTGCCACCGTTGCCGGTGAACTGATACTTGCCACCGCTGTATCCGACCCCGCTCAAATCCCACTTGCCCTTAGCGATAGAGCCGGTGATGTACGACTGGAAGGATTCTTTCAGAGCCCACGATGCCTTGGCGCTTTCGACTGCCTTGACCGACGCGCAGTGCAGATCTCCACCGCCACCAGCTGCTCCGCCTGCAGCGACACCGCCACGGGTTGTTCCGCCTCCGCTGGAGGCCGACCCGCCGCCTGTTCCGCCGTTTCGCGCACCACTGTTTCCGGATCCAAGCGATGCTCCACCAGAGGCCGATCCGCCACCAGAACCGGAGTTGGAGTTGGAGCTCGTTCCGGAGGTGGAGCTAGTTCCGGAGTCGCTTCCGCTAGAAGATCCGTTCTTACCGCGCCCGCGATTGACGAAAGATTCATACTCGTCCAAGAAGGCTTGGGAGTTACCCATGAAAGTGGTCAGGGCGTTCATCGTGTCGTTCGTCTCAGACAGAATTCCCATAGCTTCCTTGTTAAAGCCGGTGAAGTTGCCATCGATCGTGGTCAGCGTGCGCTTTTCGCCCGATCCCGAGCCACTGCCCGAATCTGATCCACAGCTGCCGTCCAAAGCAACTGAGCCACTGGTTGGATCCATCGAGGTTCCCGCCTTGTAAGCGAGAAACAGCCGACTGCCACCTTGAGTAAGCGTCGTAGAACCAGAAAGGTTTACGCTCCCTGAGCCGGGGTTCACCGGGGTAGACAGGTTCACCTTGGCGATGACTTCATCGTCGCCAGTGATTTTGGCTCCCCGTTTGCTCTTATCGACCATGTCCGACTCATAGGAGACATAGTCCACCAGGATCTCGGCGGTTTTTCCTTTTGCGCGTACCTTCCAATCGGAGAGCGTCATATCTAGCAGGTCATCGCCGCCATAGTTGTGACCGTTGAAACGGAGAACTCCGTTTAGCGGAACGGTCACCGTATCGCCGTTTACCTGGGGCTTTTGGGGACTGAACTGGAAGGTGCCATTCGGGCCGGTCTTATCGCCGGTAAAGCCGATACCGTCGCCACCCCATCCGCCTTTAGCAACAGGGCCTTGGATATAGGCACGGTAGCTCTGCTTGATACCCCAATTGAATTCACAGGTTCCCGCCGCTGAGGCAACGGGAGTAGCGACCGTGGTAAATGCTACGGGAGCGAAGGCAAGTACGGAGGTGGCGGCCACGGCCGTGGATGTACGACCGAACGACCGTCGCACCGAGCCTCGACGTGATCCAAACAGTGAAAGGTGCATGCTGATCCTACTCAGAACTGAAACATCAAAAGACTTACGCAGCCTTACCTTCTACCCAGGATTTACCACTAACTTAGAATAGTGTTACCTTAATTAGGTAAGGCTCAACTTAACTGAAAGTATCATGACGTCAGCCTAAGAGACAGAAGCATCTTGTGTTTAGCTTCGTCTCCCACCCCCACCTCTCACCCCCGAGAAAGGACACGAAGGATGACCGCATACACCCCGGCCCCTCTGGCCAACCTCTACCCTGAAGTAGACCCCCACCAGGCAATTCCGCTTTCCGCGACCGAACGCTTTGCCCTAACCGTATCGATCGGCGTGATGGCATACGGCGCAGTAGTCGGCGACTTTATTATCGCCGGAGTCGGGCTGGCACTAGTCGCCATCGCATGCGTCGTATGTTCTCAGAAAACGCAGCGCCGAATCCGCTCCCAAGCCCGCGGCCGCTTCCCCAGCGAGGACTGGGTCGAATACAGAACCGCAAACAGGTTGAATCTGAACCTCTTCCTCCCCCTATGTATCGGCTCCATCGGCGCCCTGATCGTGGCCGGTTTTTGGTACATCCCGCCGGAGCACGCAACACTGGGCGGCATCATCATTGCCATCGTTTCTGCCGCCACCATTTGGTTCTTGCCAGGCCTGAACCCCATGTGGTCGAAAGACGAAGAATACTTCGTACCCGAAGAAATATATGACGACGAGGTCGAGCTTCCAGGATCAGAGTTACAGCCCGACGAGTACGTCTATGGAACTACCCCTTCAGCGACCACTTCGCGCCATCGGCTGTATCCGTAACCTCAATGCCGGCCTCGGCCAGGCGGTCGCGTACCTCGTCGGCGGTGGCCCAGTCCTTGGCCGCGCGGGCTTCGGCGCGGCGCTCCAGCTCAGCCTTGACCAGCACATCCAGGGCACCCATCGCCACGTCGGATCCGCCCGCAGCGGCCTTAGTGGATTCCAACCACGTCTCGCTGAGCGGATCCACACCCAGCACGGCAGCCATCGCACGAACCTGTCCAGCGATCTGCTTGACCTGCTGCTCTACCTCGTCCGTGGGCTTAGCCTCCAGTAGCTTGTTGCCCTCGCGAACAATATCGTGGATCACGGCCAACGACTGCGGTACGGCCAGGTCGTCATCCATCTTCTCCGCGAACCGCGCCGGCACTTCGCCGACCGGCAGCGCCTGCGGGTCCACGGCGGTCTCTCCGGTGACGAACTCGATGGCGCGCACCAGGAACTTCTCGATGCGGCGGTAGCCCGCAGCGGCCTCGCCCAGCGCAGCCTCGGAGTACTCCAGCATCGAACGGTAGTGCGCGCTGCCCAGGTAGTAGCGCAGCTCAACCGGACGCACCAGCTTCAGCACATTCGGGATAGAAAGCACGTTGCCCAGGGACTTCGACATCTTCTCACCGGACATCGTCACCCAGCCGTTGTGCATCCAGTAGCGCGCGAACCCATCCCCCGCTGCCGTCGCCTGCGCGGCCTCGTTCTCGTGGTGCGGGAACTGCAGGTCCAACCCACCGCAGTGAATGTCGAACTCACTGCCCAGGTAGGTCGTGGCCATCGCGGAGCACTCGATGTGCCAACCCGGGCGGCCACGGCCCCACGGAGTATCCCAGGCCGGCTCGCCCGGCTTGGCTGCCTTCCACATGGTGAAGTCGCGCGGGTCGCGCTTGCCGGTACCCGCGGATTCACCCTGATCCATCTCATCCAGCTTCTGGCCGGACAGGAAACCGTAGTTATCGATCGTCGCGGGTTGCGCGTACACGTTGCCGTCTGCGGCGTAGCCGTGGCCGTTGTCGATGATGCGCTGCATGTACTCGATCATCTGCGGCACGTGCCCTGTGGCGCGGGGCTCGATGGAAGGTGGGGTGACGCCCAACTGGTCATAAGCCCAGTTAAACGCGCGCTCGTGCGTGGCAGCCCACTCCCACCACGGGCGGTTGTTCTCCGCGGCCTTGGTCAGGATCTTGTCGTCAATGTCGGTGACGTTCCTTACGAAAGCGACGTCCAGCCCCTTGGCCTCTAGCCAGTTGCGCAGGATGTCGAAAGCGACTCCGCTGCGTACATGTCCGATGTGCGGGATCGACTGCACGGTCGCTCCACACAGATAGATCGAGGCATGGCCTTCACGGATAGGCTCAAAGTCGCGGAGCTGGCGGGCGGCAGTGTCGTAGATTCGCAAAGTCACACCACACAGTATAGGCATGCGCATCCGGCCTCTTTCCCCTGCGTGTCAGTATCGTGGAAGGCATGCACACTCAAGGCATCACGAGATTCGCCACCATCCGCCTCAACAACCGGGATGCGTGGCAGCCCATCGCCGTCACCTCCTATTCCGCCGAAGGCGGCGAGGGCAAACTCCTTGCCGAGTTCCCGTACAAGGCGCCGATCAGCAGCACGGAGCTGGATTCCCTCCCTACCGTTACCTTCACCGCCGACCAGCTGGGGCCGGTCGTACCGAACCCCGGGAAAATTTTCTGTGTCGGCCTGAACTACAGGGAACACATCGCAGAGATGGGGCACCCGATCCCAGACCACCCCACTCTGTTCGTGAAGTACGCCTCCGCCTTGGCAGGCCCGTTCGACGAGGTAGTGGTGCCTCCGGAGCTCTCTGCGCAGGCAGACTACGAGGGCGAGCTCGCCGTCATTATGGGCGAGGCCGGCCAGATCGCGGGCTACGCCGTGATGAATGATTTCTCTCAGCGCGACTGGCAGTACCGCACCCAGCAGTGGCTGCAGGGCAAGAACCTGGACCGCTCCAGCGGATTCGGCCCATGGATGGTTCCCGCCGAACACTTCGATCCGATTGCGGAAGGGGCTGTCTTACGCACCTGGGTCAACGGCGAACTCCGCCAGGAACACAGCGTTGCCGACCTGGTGTTTAAGCCACAGGATCTGGTGGATTACATCAGCAATTTCGCCTCGTTGGCACCTGGTGACGTCATCGTGACGGGCACACCAGAGGGCGTCGGCCATGGCATGACCCCACCGCAGTACCTGGCCGATGGCGACGAGGTGCGCATCGCTGTAGACGGCATCGGGGAAATCTGCAACCGCATTAACTGCTGAGCTGAGCCAACCGGGGCTCGGCCTTCTTGATGGCGCTCCGCACTGCCGCGAAAAGTAGCAGGCAGATGGGAAGCGCAATCACAATCACATCGATCCTGGGCGACCAGAACAATGGCAGGTATCGGCTTGGCAACACCGATATGAGCAGGCACTGGGCGGCGGTTAGCAGAAGCAGTCCATAGAAGCTCTTTCGCAGGTCTGCCACCAAGCATGCGCCGAAAATCACCGACAATGCAATGAGCGTGTACTGCAACATGCCTGGGTTGCCCAGGGCCGCGACAACGCCGCATTCACCCAAACAGATCCCAAGGAAAAGCCAGTCGCAGGCCGCCCACGTGCGGCCAGTTAGTTCTTCCAACTGGGAGAGCCGGTTATCCCAGAACATCACCGCAGAGCTAACGATAGCGATGGAGAACACGAAGTTAAACGGAACGACTCCGGACGAACTCCACGAAGCCCAGGGAATGGGAATCGTGGTCGTGCCGAACAGGACGGCGCCCACGAGGGCGAACACCTGAAGTATCGCCGCGTAGGTCGCGGAATGACCGCGCCAATAGATTTGTGCTCGATGCTGGGCAGACACTATCCCTCCCAGCACTCGGAGTTCGCCCGATCTAGGATGAACTTCACGTCCACTCCCTCATTCGTGCCATGCACCCCGCGCCATTGTCCGGAAGGCGTCAGGGTCGCTCGTTCCAGTTCTTCTTCCGTCAGATCGGGAAGAGACTCCGCGACAGATACTGGTTCCTGCGGAGTTCCCCAACACGATGGTGCCCCCTTAAGTGCAGGTTCGTTGCTGAGGAGTTCGACCAGGAGCGCGTGCTTTACTTCCTGTTGCTGATTCGAGTGGGCGAGCCAGATGTCGCCGTCCCGTTGCGGTTCGGCGTCGATCAGCCTATAGGTAGTGACGCCCAAAGATTCCCACACCTTGCGGTTTGCGTCTATCTGCTCAGGTGGGGTTTCGCGCCAGTAACACAATGCTCCCTCGCAGATCATATGCTCTTGGGGGCGGGGTACCGCGGAACTATAGTTTCCGTCTTGGGCGATTCCGTAGCCTAATCCACAGCTCACGCCGAACAGAACAATAGCTGCCACGCGAAGTGGCCACGCGGACAGCCCCGGAAGCCAGTTTCCGTGAAAAGCCGCGGTCAACAGCAACGAGCAAACGCATATGGCCCCCAGCACCAGCGTCGAAGCCTTCCACAGAATCGGGTCCACGCTCTGTGATACTTGGCAACAAGAACTGAACGGCTGCCCGAACATTTGTCGCCACGCCACGTTTGAGAGCGACACCGGGTAAGCGACCAGGATATAAGGAAGAAGCAAGCCGACAGCGATCGCCACAATTGCTGGTAGGTACAGCCCTAAAGTTGCCCCCAAGCTCAGCCATGCCACGCCGTGAAGAACAATAAAGACCAACCCCGTTGCAAGGGACTGTGCGGACTCTACGTAGCCGATATCCGCCAGCTGCACTGCGAGGTACGCCAACACCGCTACCACCGCGAGCAATAGCGGAAGCGCCAAGGATCTGAGCCAGACTCTAAAAACATCCTGCACAGAGCCGCGGGACTTAAAAAAGGAACGGAAGCGTGCCATCTCTTTAGCACCGATAAAGCCCAGGATTGGCCCCAGCGAATAGTAGATGGCCAAGCTGTTGGAAACTGCGTTGTCCTGCGTAGGCACCGGGTTGGCGTTGAGTGCAATGCTCAGCAAACCAAGCGCTGCAGCTGCGAGCACCAAAGCAACGTTGATCGCATTAATCCTCGACATGGCCACCAGTCCTGGAAAATGCCTCCGCAAGGTTTCTCACAGTGTCGGAATAGCGATGTGACTCCCCCGGCTCTAGCGAACCGCGCCCAACTCGCAGAAAATCGCTCATTGGCCCCTGGAACTCAACTTTTCCTTCATGCAGCACGAGTACATGCTCGAACGGCTTCTCCACTTCCAAGGGCTGATGACTAGAAACCCAAAGGCCAACGCCCGCTTCCGCAATGGATCGATAGAGCCCTTGCAGATCCCGCTTCGCCAGTGGGTCGAGTGCGGCGCTGGGTTCGTCCAGCAGTATGTGCTCCGCGTTAGAGTTCAGGGCTGTTGCTATTTGCACGCGAGCCTGCTGCCCACCGGACAGCTTGCTGCATTGCTTATGTGCGTGTTCCTTCAAACCTACGAATTCAATCCAATAGGCCGCGGTCTTCTTGCTCTCCGCCCAACCGGCACCATTAAGCCAGGCGACGTAGGAAACATAGTCGACAACGCACGCACCATTGATGTTTTCGAAATGCTGCGGGACGTACACCGCTCTGCCCAACTTCGGCACAACGCCTTCAGACGGCTTTAGCTGGCCGGCGAGCAACTTCATAAGCGTAGTCTTACCGGCACCGTTGACACCCAGTATCACTGTTGGGCTAGTGGGAACCTCAAGCGAGTGGACCTCGACCCCTTCATCAGAGCGCGGGTAGCTAAAAGAAAACGAGTAGCTATTCGACAAGAAAGTTCCAAACCTTTAATGCGCAGGGGTTCTGTTTGATGGAACAAACCTACGAGGGTGCGAAAGGATTGTCAATAACTAGTTCTGCGCCTGCCACACAACCGCCGTCGCCACGGCCGCCACACCCTCGCCGCGGCCGGTGAAGCCCATGTGATCGGTCGTGGTCGCAGAGACTGAGACCGGCGCGCCGATCAGCTCTCCCATCACCTTCTCGGCCTCTTCACGCCGGGTGCCCATCTTCGGGCGGTTACCCACCATCTGCACCGCCGCGTTGCCGATCACGAAACCCTTAGATTCCAGCAGCTCGCGGCACTCGCGCAGTAGGCGTTCGCCGGAGACGTTGTCGTATTCCTTACGCCCCACCCCGACGAAACTACCCAGGTCGCCGAGTCCTGCAGCGGAGAGCAACGCATCCACTACCGCGTGCGCCACCACGTCGCCATCGGAGTGGCCTTCGCAGCCATCCTGCCCCTCCCACAGCAGGCAAGCCATCCAGCAGTCCTTGCCTGGCTGCACCTGGTGAGCATCCGTCGCAATGCCAACGCGGGGAATGATGTGTGGGGTATTCAATTGCGTTCTGCCTCTCGCCTCGGGTCGCGTTCTACTTGTCTATTTCGGGCCTTCTAGCCTTCGCTGCCATTCAGAATCATCTGCGCCACGCGGTAGTCCTGGGGCGTAGTGATCTTCATAGCCAACGGATCGGCATCCACCGCCACCACCGGGAAACCTGCCATCTCCATCAGCGAAGCATCGTCCGTTACCAGTGGCAGCGGCGAGGCACCCACCCGATCCACCGCGTGCGCGGAACTGATCTCCGTGGTGCGCAGGTACTGCTCGTTGGCCTCAATCAGCTTCTCCAGGTCGAATACCTGTGGCGTAGCTGCCGCCCGCAAGCTAGCGCGGTCTGGTGTCTGCTCCACGACCGTCTGCCCTGCGCGCGGGCCGGAGGTGGGGGCGTCAATAACTTTAATAGTGTCTACCACCGGCAACACCGGGATCGCCCCGTACCAGGAACCATCCGCGACACCTCGGCGCACACGGTCCACAACCTCGGCGATCATGGCAGGCGGGGTGAGGCAGCGGGCGGCATCGTGGACGGCGACGAAGCGCCCCTCGGTGGCCTCGCCCGCAGCGCTTAGCCGTCGCTGGATCGCAACCAGGCCCGCGTACACGGAGTCGAATCGCTCGCCGCCGCCGAGCTCCACGCTGACAGTCATGGGGGCCCATTCCGCGGCGTTGATGGGATCGCCGACGATGCGCTCGGCGTGGTCGCGCATGTTCTCGCTGACCAGCACAATCGCTTGATCGATGCTTTGGGACGCCGCCAGGCCGTCCAGCGACCGTTCCAGCAACGACCGACCGTTGAGCTCGACGAAAGCTTTCGGGGTATCAAAGCCCAGACGGGTGCCGCTACCGGCGGCGGCGACGAGTGCGTAGACGTTCGCTGTCACGGCGCTGGCCTGGATTAGTCCTCGCCGTCCAGCTCGTCGTCCAGGTCGATGGAGCCACCGGACTTAGAATCCTCATCCACACCTGCGGCACGGGCCGCGGCGGCAGCCTCGCGGTGGCGCTCGATGGCGGCCTGCATGTCGGCCAGCAGAGCGTCGGTCTTCTTATCGTCCACGCCTTCGGCCAGGGCGAGCTCGCCCACGAGGATCTGGCGAGCCTTGGCCAGCATGCGCTTCTCACCCGCGGACAGGCCACGGTCCTGGTCGCGGCGCCACAGGTCGCGCACAACCTCGGCAACCTTATTCACGTCGCCACTGGTCAGGCGCTCCTGGTTCGCCTTGTAGCGGCGGGACCAGTTGCCAGCCTCTTCCACATCGGTCTCCCGCAGCACGGAGAAAACCTTGCGCAGGCCTTCTTCACCCACCACGTCACGCACGCCGACCTTCTCGGCGTTTGCGGCCGGCACGCGGACGGAAAGGTCGCCCTGGTTGATGCGCAGCACCAGGTAATCGACGGTTTCCCCCTTGAATTCCCGTTGCTCGATGCCCTCGATGACAGCGGCGCCGTGGTGCGGGTAAACGACGGTATCTCCGACTGCGAACTCCATAAGTGTTCCTCTAACGTCCTTCCGAAAGGCTGGGGCGGGATGTGATAGGCACTGGGAAAAACAAGTGCGCAAATACCCGATAGATTCTACCGCAATCGCCCGCACTACCCGCATTTGGGGCATAAAATCCCCAGCAAGCACGCACTAGGGGGCACTAATTACTACTAAAGGCCTCCTTGGCTAGGTGTACTAGGGGGCTACAGGCTAGGCTGGACACAGACGTTTTTATTCAACTGCTTTAAGACATGCCTCAGATGGAGGAACGCATCGTGAAGACCCTCAAGGCCCAGCCGCTAAAGACGACCTTTGCCCGTGGTGCGCTGGCGCTGGTCGCCGCAGGTTCCGCGCTCGCACTGTCCGCGTGTGGCGCAGGTCAGATTTCCCAGACTTCCAGCCAGGTGGCCGCCGTCAACGGTGCGCACGGCAACGCTGGCCACGCTGACGTCCAGGACGTGTCCGTGGTCGTTGGCCCGGATAACACCCTGGCACTGAAGTTCACTGTCACCAACGAGGACGAAAAGGGCAAGGCCGTCAAGGTTGAGTCCGTGAAGGTTGATGGCAAGGAGGTCTCCGGCCTGGATAAGAAGGAGATCCCGGCGGGTGGCTCCCTAGTTGCTGACGGCAAGTTTGCTCTGAAGGATGTTGAGACCAAGGGGCAGAGCCAGCTGCAGTACGCTGAAACCTCCGTCAAGGGTCTGAAGGACGTTTACGTTGGCGGCCGCAAGAAGGTCACCTTCAAGCTGAACGTCGGCACCGTTGAGCTAAACGCTCCGGTAACCGCATACGTTCCGGAATCTGGCCAGCTGCACCGCGACGAGGATGGCAACCTGACCACCAAGTAGGTCACCTAGGCGGGTCGCCCAAGCCAGAACCCGCCACAAAATCGAACAAACGCCGTCGCCGGACATTGGTCGTCCGGGGCGGCGTTTATTGTTGTGCACATGGCAAGTAAGTCGAGCAAAGCAAGCCGGGTTTTCGTATGCGCCTCCTGCGATCACCAGCTGTCCAAGTGGATGGGGCGCTGCCCACAGTGCGGGGAGTGGGGGTCTCTGGAAGAACGGGACACGCGCACCCTCGGGGCGCTGGGGATCGCCGGTGTAGCTGGTGGAACGGGTGGTTCTGGGCGCCGCGGGCGCGGGGGCGGAGGATTGGTGCCGGGGGCCAGCGCCCAGCCGGTGACCAAGGTGGACCCGACCATCGCCAAGCACCGACCGACGGGTATCGGGGAACTGGATCGGGTGCTGGGCGGCGGCATCGTTCCAGGCAGCGCTGTGCTGCTTGCGGGCGAACCGGGTGTGGGTAAATCCACCCTGCTGCTGGAGGTCGCCGCCGCGTGGGCAAAGAAAGGCCACACAGTACTGATCCTCACGGCGGAGGAATCCGTCGGACAGGTACGCCATCGCGCGGAACGCACCGGCGCGCTGCACGACAACCTCTACCTGGCCAGCGAAAACGACCTGGAAAACGGCCTGGCACAGGTGGATGCCCTCAACCCGGAGCTAATCATTGTGGATTCCCTGCAGACCATGCAGGCCACCGGGGTTGAGGGCGTGGCCGGCGGCGTAGCCCAAACTCGTGCGGTCACCAGCACGCTAACAACCCTGGCCAAGATGTCCGGCACGCCCGTCATCGCCGTGGGCCACGTGACAAAGGAGGGCACGGTCGCAGGCCCTCGCACCATCGAACACCTGGTGGACGTGGTTCTGAACTTCGAGGGCGACAAGCACTCCTCCATGCGTTTCCTGCGGGGCATCAAGAATCGCTTCGGCGCGACGGATGAGGTCGGCTGCTTCGAACAAACCGCCCACGGAATCCAGGAGGTTGCTGATCCTAGCGGGCTCTTCCTGCACCACCGGACCGAATCCGTAACTGGTACCGCGGTGACTGTGGTGATGGACGGCCGTCGCGCGATGGTTGGAGAGCTACAAACCCTGGCTCTCAACAGCGAATTTAAGAACCCGAAGCGATACATGACGGGCATGGATGCCTCGCGCGTATCGATGGTGCTGGCGGTGCTTTCGGAACGCTGCGGCCTCCCCCTAG
The DNA here is from genome assembly GCF_000738265.1 of Corynebacterium jeikeium. Classification (GTDB taxonomy): domain Bacteria; phylum Actinomycetota; class Actinomycetes; order Mycobacteriales; family Mycobacteriaceae; genus Corynebacterium; species Corynebacterium macclintockiae. Next base: position 255,168 of record NZ_JFCQ01000028.1, on the reverse strand, counting down.
CGGATAAGGAGGTCTACGCTGCGACGGTGGGTGGGATGAAGATCCTGGAGCCCTCGGCGGATCTAGCCACGGGGCTCGCTCTAGCTTCCACCGCTAAGCGCACGCCGCTACCCCTCGGGCTGGTGGCTTTGGGTGAAGTCGGTTTGGGTGGCGAGGTGCGCCGCATTCCGCAACTCACCCAAAGGCTGGCAGAGGCCAGCCGTTTGGGCTTCCACACCGCGCTGGTGCCGAAGAACTGCCACTACGAGGCGCCGAAGGGGATGAAGGTGAAGGAGGTCTCCACGCTCTGCCAGGCCGTCAATTACTGCCTGGCCTCCGCCTAGCTACGGCGAGGCTAAACGAGAGCTACTGCAGGTTAAACGAGGCCGGCTGGGACGTATTGTCACCCACGTGGGTGTACAGCAGGTAGCTGCCCGGATCGACGGGCTGGCGAGCCTCACACTGGCCCGGCGCGGAGGTCGTGCGGGACCAACCGGCCAGTTCGTAGTTCACTGCCTCGCCAGCCTTGATCTTTACGTCTCCGGTCACCTCCGGCGCATTGCAGTCGATATCGCCCCACACGCGCTGGTAGTTGCCCATCGTGAACACTTCGAACTTCAGCGGAGCATCATCAAGGTTGATGTCGCAATCCGCGCCAGTCGGGTTCTCAATCCTGGCGTAGAAGTTCGGCTGCTGATCCGCGTTGAACGTCGTCGCCCCTGGCCGAGCGGTGACCTTCAAGTCGGCCAGGGAGCAAGAATCCTTCTTCTTGTCCTCTGACTCCTTCGTCTCCGACTCCTTACTTTCGGACGCCTTCGCCTCCGATTCACTAGGATCCGCACCCTTCGGCGGCTCTGGCGGGCTAGACATGTCCTGCTGTTCGGAAGTAGTCGTGGCAGATTCGGTAGCGGCCGTGTTCTCGGATTCCCCTCCCCCGTTGACCAGGCTGATCAAACCCCAGATCACGCCGATCACAGCGACCAGAATCACCACCGCGGCAATGCGGCGACGGATATACACTTCGCGTGGCAACGGGCGCCTGTTGTCTTCCTCAGTCACACAACCAATGCTAAATGCTGCCCACCCGCACACGGCGGATAGACACGGGTTGACCGCCTAATATAGCCCACGAAATGGCTAGTAGATGCGCTGCGCACCCTCAACATCTAGCCCGTAACTGACCAGTGGCTCGGCCAGCCCATCGGACAGGCGGTAGCGCAGTCCAACCACGGCGCAACGCTTGTCCGCCAGGCGCGCCTGGATCTCCGGCGAACGATCCACGATGTGGTCGGCGATCTCTGCAACGTGGTTGCGTTCGAAGGCGTCACTACTTTCCATCCCGCGCTTCTTCGCCGACAGCAACGAGGGCGTCACCTTCTCCACCAACACGCGCTGGAAGCCGGACGGCATGTCCCCGCCGTGCAGCGCCCGGGAGGCCGCGGCGACCGCGCCGCACTTCTCGTGCCCCAGCACAACCACCAGCGGCACCTCCAGGGAATCCACCGCGAACTCCAGGGAGGCCAGCACGGACAGGTCGGTAATCTCCCCGGCAGTGCGGATCACGAACACATCGCCCAACCCCTGGTCGAAGAGGATCTCCACCGGCGCTCGAGAATCGGAGCACGCCAGCACCACTGCTTGTGGCTTCTGCCCTTCCTGCAGGGTGATGCGACGGCTGAGGTCCTGGTGTGGGTGGTCAGATTCACCGCGCATGAATCTGGCGTTGCCCTCGCGCAGGCTGTCCCATGCCTCCAGCGGGGTTTTGTGATGGCTCGAAGTCATGCATCCATTGTGCACCGCGATACAGTGATTCGTGCAATGAACTCCCCACACGCTGACTCCTCGGACTCGGCAGCCGAGCTGCCCGCCAAGCTGAACAACTGGTACGCCCGGCACGCCCGCGACCTGCCGTGGCGCCACCCGAAAACGAGCCCGTGGGCGATCCTGCTCAGCGAAGTGATGAGCCAGCAGACCCCAGTCGCCCGCGTGATCCCTCTCTGGACGGCCTGGCTGGAACGCTGGCCCACCCCGGCTGATCTGGCGCAGGCCCCGAAATCCGAGATCCTAAGAATGTGGGCCAACCTGGGCTATCCCCGGCGCGCTCTGCGACTCAAGGAGTGCGCAATCGCCTGTGTGGAGCGCCACGGAGGTCAGGTTCCCAGCGACATCGCCGACCTCGAAGCCCTGCCAGGGATCGGCCACTACACCGCCCGCGCCGTCGCCGCTTTTGCGTTCGGTCAGGCCGTGCCGGTCGTGGATACGAACGTCCGCCGCGTCTACCGGCGCCTTGTCGACGGCCGCTACCTGCAAGGCCCCGCCCGTGCGCGCGACTTGGCGGATGTGGCATCGTTGCTGCCCCACGTGGATCCGGACCCTCGTTTGGTTCGACGCCACCTCCCCCGCCCGCCGCACTCTCAGCCCACCGGCCAGCCCACCGACTCGACAGCCACCGCAGATGCCGCAGATGCCGCTGATGCCGCGAATCTGATGTGCGCGGCGCTGATGGAACTCGGCGCCCTGGTGTGCACCGCGAAGAGCCCGGCGTGCGACCACTGCCCCGTGGTGGACGACTGCGCGTGGGTGAAAGCAGGCAAGCCGCAGCCCACCGAGGAGGAAGCGGCAGCCGCTGCCCGGCGCGTGCAGAAATTCGAGGGAACCGATCGCCAGGTACGCGGAAAGATTATGGAACTATTGCGAAAAACGGGGGACGGTGGCGTCACAAAGAAAGAAATAGACCTGCTGTGGCCCGGGCAGGAACAGCGCGAGCGAGCCCTGCAATCGCTACTTAACGACGGGCTTGTGGCCCGTGACGAGGGGAAATACCACCTGCCACACTAGGCAGCATTACGCAAGCGGTTTTGTGCGGCTTAGGTTTCACGGGTAGATGTGCATTAGAGTGATGTGAGTTACCCAAATCACAATAGGAATGTTTTATGTCGACTCCTACCTCCTCGACTGGCAAGCGTCCGAACACGACAACCACCGTGGCGGCCGTAGGCCTGATGCTCTTCTCCATGTTCTTCGGCGCCGGCAACCTCATCTTCCCGCCCATGCTCGGTGTGGAATCCGGTGACAACTTCTCCCCCGCCATGATCGGCTTCCTCCTGACCGGAGTGCTCATGCCGGTAATGACGGTCATCGCCATCGCAATCTCCGGTACCGGCGTGCGCGACCTAGCTTCCCGCGCTGGTGCGCTTTTCGGTCTCATCTTCGCCATCGTCGCCTACCTGTCCATCGGCGCACTGTACGCCGTGCCCCGCGCCGCAGCCATCGGCTACGAACTGGGCATCGAGTCCACCTTCAACCTGACCGGCGGCTGGTGGCGCCTGGCAGGCACGTTCGCTTTCTTCCTGGTGTGTTACCTGCTCACACTCTGGCCCGGCAAGGTCGTGGACACCCTGGGCAAGGCTCTCACCCCAGTACTGCTGATCTTGCTGGCCGTGCTGGCCATCGTCGGCCTGCAGAAGCTGAACGATCCCAGCATCCCGGCGACGGAGGAGTACTCCTCTAACCCGCTGGTCAGCGGCATCTCTCAGGGCTACTTTACGATGGACTCCATCGGCGCGCTGGCGTTCGCGCTGATCGTCGTGAGCGCCTTTAGCCAGAAGGGCGAAACCGATCACAAGCGGATCGTCAAGCTCTCCGGCATTGCGGCCTTCACCGCCGGCTTCTTCCTGATGCTGGTTTACTTGGGCCTGGGCCTGGTCGGCGCCCGCATGCCGGACAAGGAAAGCTACAGCGACGGCGCTGCACTCCTGAGCTCCGCTGCACACCTGACCATGGGCAACACCGGTGAGATCGTGTTCTCGCTGATCGTGCTGCTGGCCTGTATCACCACCGTCGTTGGTCTCACCGCGGCGACGTCCACGTTCTTCCACGAGCTGGTTCCGCAGATCAGCTACCGCTGGTGGGCGACGATCCTGACGCTCGTCGGCCTGGCGATCGCCAACCTGGGGCTGGAGAAAATCCTGAGCGTATCCGGCCCCGTGATCGGCCTGATCTACCCGCCGGCGATCGTACTGATCACGCTGTCCTACGTGCACCTGCTGTTCCGCCAGCACAAGCTCGTGTTCTCCTACCGCATCGGCGTGGCCGTAGCCTTCGTGTTCTCCTTCGTCGACTTCCTGGCTTCGCTGAACGTTCCGGTCGAGTCGGTACAGAATGCACTGAGCTGGATTCCGTTGATGGATGCCGGCATGGGATGGCTGCTACCGACCACCGTCTTCACCATCATTGGCCTGGCCATCGACCTGAGCCGCAAGGTGCCCAACGACGAGGACGAGGAAGTAGATCTCGAAGCTCTGGACCCGTTCACAGCCAATGTGGACGAAGAAGCCCCGGTTTCTCAGTCCTAACTAGCAATATCTAACACTTTTCCCGGGGAATACGTTTAGGATTTTCCTATGACGTTTCCCGTTAAGAGTTTCCACCGCTTTCGCTTCACCCGTTTCACCCGTTCCCTAGCCGCGACCTGTGCAGTTCTTCTGCCCGCGGCCGCCGTATCCGCCACGCCTGTGGCTGTAGCCGCCCCATCCCAGGGTGGCTTTTATGGTTCCGTGGAAGGTTCGCTGTCCAGGGCCGCAGCCACGGGCAGCGGCAAGTCCGCCGTCGGCTCCCTGCCTAGCCACGATCCGGACGGGTTCTACTCCTCCCTGCCGCTGCAGGTGAAGGGCAAGCCAGGGGAAATCTTGAAGACCGCCCCCAGCAACTTCGCACTTGGCATCCCCTTCGTCGACTGGACCAACAGCGAAGCCCAGCGCGTGGCTTATGTTTCCACCAACTCTCGCGGTGAAACCGTCCCCGTCACCGGCACCGTCCTGGTGCCCCGAGCTCCCTACACCGGCGGCGGCGAGCGTCCTTTGCTGGTCGTTGCGCCGGGCACCCAGGGCAGCGGTGATGCGTGCGCTCCGGGCAAGCTGCTGCCACTGGGGCTGGAATACGAGGCCGCCCCTGTCGCCGCCGCGCTCTCCCGCGGTTGGGCGGTGGCGCTGACGGACCTGAACGGTTTGGGTACCCCGGCCCAGCACACCTACATGAATCGCGTAGATCAGGGCAACGCCACCCTGGACATGGCTCGCGCGGCCAAGAACATGCAGCGGGTGCCGAAGTCCGCACCGGTAGCGCTGTGGGGTTACTCGCAGGGTGGTGGATCTTCCGCCGCAGCACTCGAGCTGGCCTCGACCTACGCCCCCGAGATCAACCTGAAGGCGGGCTACGCCGGCGGCGTGCCGGCCGATCTGGCCATGACTTCCACCGCCATCGACAACGGCCCGTTGGCCGCTGCTTTGGGCTACACGCTGAATGGCTTCCTGATCTCTAACCCAGAGATCCGCGATGCTGTCGAGTCGCGCATGAATGCCAAGGGCAAGGAATACTTGCGCAAGACCGCCAGCGAGTGCCTCCCCGAATCACTGGCGCGCCACGCCTACACCGATACGCGCACCCTGACAAAGTCCGGCGAATCGCTCACGGAACTGTTGCGGCAGGAGCCTTTTAAGAAGCTTGTTGACGCCCAACGCATCGGCAACCGCCCACCCCAGGTCCCTGTGTACGTGGGGCATGGCACGAATGATGACACGATCCCCGTGGAGCAGAGCCGTCGCATGGCCCGCCAGTGGGCCGAGGGTGGCACGAAGGTGCACTACGTGGAGCACAACATCCCCCACACCGTTCCGCTGGGCGATCACATGCTGCCGATGTTTACGCACCTACTGCCGGCGCTGGACTGGCTGGATAGTGTGCTCCACGGCCGCCCAGTGCCGTTCAACAAGGCTTAGTTAGCCTTTCTGATTCCAATCGTCGCTGGAGTCTGCGGCGTCAAAATCCTTATCCTCCGGAACGGAGGATTCGGCGGCGACAGACACAGCCTCCTGGGCTTCGTCGGCGGCCGCGTCGTCAATGCCGACCTCCGGCAGTGGCTTGGGCTTGGTGCCGAAGACGAACTTCGCATCCTCACCCTTGGACTCGCCGTCCCAGTTCTCGACGTCGACGGTGACGATCTCGCCAGCACCGATCTCGCCGAACAGGATCTTCTCGGACAGGTGATCCTCGATCTCCCGCTGGATGGTGCGGCGCAGCGGACGGGCACCCAGCACTGGGTCGAATCCGCGCTTGGCCAGCAGGGACTTCGCCTGCTCGGTCAGCTCCAGATCCATGTCCTTCGCCTGCAGCGCGGTACGCACGCGGCCCAGCAGCAGGTCCACCATCTGGACGATCTGCTCGCGGGTTAGCTGGTGGAAGACCACGATGTCGTCGATGCGGTTCAGGAACTCCGGGCGGAAGTGCTTCTTCAGCTCGTCGTCGACCTTCTGCTTCATCCGCTCGTACTGGGTTTCCTCGTCGGCCTCGCCGGAGCTGCTGAAGCCCATGCCCACAGCCTTCGAGATGTCCCTGGTGCCCAGGTTCGAGGTGAAGATCAGGACAGTGTTCTTGAAGTCCACCATGCGGCCCTGGCCGTCGGTCAGGCGACCGTCTTCCAGCACCTGCAGCAGGGTGTTGTAGATCTCGGTGTGAGCCTTCTCGATCTCGTCGAACAGCACCACAGAGAACGGCTTGCGGCGGACCTTCTCGGTCAGCTGGCCGCCCTCGTCGTAGCCGACGTATCCCGGAGGGGCACCGAACAGGCGGGATGCCGTGAACTTGTCGTGGAACTCGCCCATGTCGATCTGGATCAGCGCATCGTCGTCGCCGAACAGGAACTCGGCCAGCGCCTTCGACAGCTCGGTCTTACCCACACCGGACGGGCCGGCGAAGATGAACGAACCGGACGGGCGCTTCGGATCCTTCAGTCCCGCACGGGTGCGGCGGATGGCGCGGGAGACAGCCTTGACGGCATCGTCCTGGCCGATGATGCGCTTGTGCAGCTCGTCTTCCATGTGCAGCAGGCGGGTGGATTCTTCCTCGGTGAGCTTGAACACGGGAATGCCGGTCCAGGTGCCCATGACCTCAGCGATCTGCTCCTCGCCCACCTCGGCGACCTCGTCCAGCTCGCCTGCGCGCCAGGCCTTTTCCTTCTCCGCGCGCTCTTCGCCCAGCTTGCGCTCGTCGTCGCGCAGGGCTGCTGCCTTCTCGAAGTCCTGGTCGTCGATGGCGGCTTCCTTCTTGCGACGCACCTCGGCGATCTTGTCGTCGACATCCTGGATGGACTTCGGGGCGGTCATGCGCTTGATACGCATGCGGGCGCCGGCCTCGTCGATCAGGTCCACGGCCTTATCCGGCAGGAAGCGGTCGTTGATGTAGCGATCAGCCAACTGGGCGGCGGCCTTCAGCGCACCGTCAGTGATGGATACGCGGTGGTGCGCCTCGTAGCGGTCGCGCAGCCCCTTAAGGATCTCCACGGTCAGCTCGACGGAGGGTTCCGGCACCTGTACCGGCTGGAAGCGGCGCTCCAGCGCTGCATCCTTCTCGATGTGCTTGCGGTACTCGTCTAGGGTGGTTGCACCGATGGTCTGCAGCTCGCCACGGGCCAGCTTCGGCTTCAGGATGCTGGCGGCGTCGATTGCACCCTCGGCGGCACCTGCGCCGACCAGCGTGTGGATCTCGTCGATGAACAGGATGATGTCACCGCGCTGGTTGATCTCCTTCAGCACCTTCTTCAGGCGCTCCTCGAAGTCACCGCGGTAGCGGGAGCCCGCCACCAGGGAACCCAGGTCCAGGGAGTACAGCTGCTTATCCTTCAGCGTCTCCGGCACCTTGCCGTTGACAATGTCCAGTGCCAGGCCTTCCACCACGGCGGTCTTACCCACACCGGGCTCGCCGATAAGCACCGGGTTGTTCTTAGTGCGGCGGGACAGGACCTGCATGACGCGCTCGATTTCATTCTCGCGCCCCACAACCGGATCCAGCTTGCCATCCTTAGCGGCCTGGGTGAGGTTACGGCCGAACTGATCTAGCACCAGGGAGTTGGACTTCTGGCCAGGGCGGCTCGGTACACCTTCACCGGTGCTGCCCACGCCAGCAGCAGCGGGCTCGCCGCCGCCTTCTTCCTCGTTACCCTCGTAGCCGCTGAGCAGCTGGATCACCTGCTGGCGCACGCGGGACAGGTCAGCGCCGAGCTTGACCAGCACCTGCGCTGCCACGCCCTCACCCTCGCGGATGAGGCCCAGCAGGATGTGCTCGGTGCCGATGTACTTGTGGCCTAGCTGCAGCGCCTCGCGCAATGCGAGCTCCAGGACCTTCTTGGCCCGCGGGGTGAAGGGAATGTAGCCGCTCGGCGGGTGACCGCCGGTGCCGATGATGTCCTTGACTTCGGTGCGCACGGCGTCCAGGGAGATACCCATGGATTCCAGGGCCTTCGCTGCTACGCCTTCGCCCTCCTGAATCAGGCCGAGCAGGATGTGCTCTGTGCCGATGTAGTTGTGATTCAGCGCGCGGGCTTCTTCCTGCGCCAACACAACGACGCGACGCGCGCGATCCGTGAACCTCTCGAACATGGTGTGCTCCCTTTACAAAAGATGTGGCTAGTTTCCAAAGACTTAGCTTGTGTATTCGCCAATGCTGCCCACCTTAGCCGTGAGTGCGGGCAACTCATATCGCCTTCCACACAACACTGCGTTATCGCCGCCTTATTCCGACGCCCCTTCGACCCCAAATACCCCCATATCAGCAGGTCAACAACTATTCGGGGCGGAATTCTCGACGCTGTACGCCGTCAGCGAACGCCCTTCCTGGCACGCCTTTAGACCGGCCATCTTTGCATAGTTATTTTTTCAAACCGAGAACTTTTTGCTTTGCGAACATTACAGTGATGTACACCACTAAGAAGATATAAACCGCTCAAGTCGAGGCGCCACTCCGGGTTAGTTCCCCGGGGCACTACCAATAGGCGCAGACCCAAACGCCAACCCAAGGAGAGTTACCCAGAAATGAACGCAGCTGCAGCCGCCCAGCTAACGAAGCCCTCCCTCACTGAACAGATCGGAACCGCGGGCACGCTCCTAAAGGGCACTCTGCCGCTGTTCAAGTCCGGCGTTCTGGGTTCAATGAGTCCGATCGCCGCGTCCAAGGCATTGAAGGGCGTTATCCAGTGGAGCTTCCTCCCTGCTGGCCTGCTGGCCATCGGCGCTGCACGCGACCCCTACCACACCGCCATCATCGATGACGCTGGGTCGATGACCTACCAAGAGCTGCACGAACAATCCTCCACCCTGGCGCAAGCCCTGTTCCGCACCGGCGTCCGTGAACGCGATCGTATTGGCGTGCTGTGCCGCAACCACCGCGGCTTCATCCTTACCCTCTGCGCACACGGTCGGTTGGGTACAGACATTGTGCTGCTGAACACTGGGGCGTCCGCAAAACAGACCCAAGCCGTGCTACAGGAACAAAAGATCGACATCCTGTTTATCGACGAAGAGTTCCTCCCGCTACTACCGAAGGACTTCGACGCCTGCCCCGTGATCATCGCCTGGGAAGACGGCGACACGCTGGGGCTTTCCCGCGAGGCCGAGGCTGCGCTGAAGAAGCCTTCCAATATTCAGGACGCGATCGATAGCGGCGACTACGCCACCCGCAACGAAGACTGGAGCACCCTGCACGAGGTAGTGCGGACTACCCCGGAGAACCTGTCCATTCCCAGCCGCCCACGCCAAGGCCGCACCATCATCCTCACCTCCGGCACCACCGGCACACCGAAGGGCGCGCGCCGACCGGAACCGAAGACGTACATGCCGGCGTCGTCAATCATGAGCCGCATCCCGATGCGCCACCACCGCCCCTCCTTCCTCTCCGCGCCGATGTTCCACACCTGGGGATTCGCGCAGATTCAGCTGGCGCTCGCGCTGCGCAACACCATGATTATGCAGCGGCGATTCTCCCCTGAAGGGGCCGTGAAGCTGATCGAGAAGAACCGCCCGTACACCATCGCCATGGTGCCGACGATGCTGCGCCGCATGCTGGAGGTCGTCCCGGAAGGATTCAACCCCGGCACGAAGATCATTGCCACCTCCGGCGAGGCGCTGCCACCGAAGGTTGTGCGCGAGACGCAGGAGAAGTTCGGCGACGTGCTGTACAACCTGTACGGGTCGACGGAGGTCAGCTGGGCTTCCATTGCCACCCCAGAGGAGCTGCGCAAGCACATCAACACGGCAGGTAAGCCGCCAATGGCGACAACGCTGAAGATTCTGGACGAGGATGGCAAGGAGCTGCCGGACGGCGAGATTGGACGCATCTTCGTGAAGAACGACATGCTGTTCGAGGGCTACACGCGCCCCGGCTCTGACAAGGAAATCATCGATGGCATGGTCGCTACCGGCGACCTGGGATACTACAACGAGGACGGGCTGCTGTTCATCTCTGGCCGCAGCGACGACATGATCGTTTCCGGTGGCGAGAACGTCTTCCCGCAGGAGACCGAGGACGTGGTGAACTCCATGGACTTCGTTGCCGAGTCCGCTGTGCGAGGCGTGGAGGATCCGGAGTTCGGCCAGGCACTGTGCGCGTGGGTCGTGCCGGAGGGCAAGAGCGCAGCCGAACTGACCGACGCCGAGAAGGCGGAATTCGAGGAGCAGGCGAAGCTGCAGGTCAAGGCTCACTTGGCTCGCCACAGTGTGCCGCATTACTTCGTATACCTGGACAAGCTGCCCCGCAACGCGGTGGGCAAGGTGGTTCCGCGCGAGCTTCCGCAGCCCTAGTTGGGGTGAATGAGGCTGGAGCTTTGGCGGCCCGAAGGGCTGGCGTCGGCGACCTGAGGGGCTGGAGCTTCGGCGGCCTGAGAGGCTGAGCCCAGCTCTCACTAAGCCCCACATGTCGTTAGAACGGGAATCTGTTACTGAACTCAATTTTCGACTAAGCAAAACCGCAGGTCAGAGCTTCGCGTAAAAAGTGGACGAGGTAGCACATGTGCAGAATTCCCGATCTAGCGACATTTGCCTTACACCACCCCCCTTAGATCTAGAGCGCTCACCCCATCAGCCCCCACTTGCACACCCACACCACTTGCACACCCGCACCACTTACAAGCGCCAGACGACACTAACCACCCCCTCCCGTTTCACCCTGCACTCTCCCAAAGACTGTAAATGTCGGAAAAGTTGCAGAACGTTATTGGGGATGATCGTTACTAAAACAAAAGCCCTGGTCAGCGAATCGCAGACCAAGGGTCAGGAATAGCAAGTCTGCAGTTTTGCAACTTTTCCGACATTTAGCAATACGTAAAGCCGGCAAGGGCTGTGGGCGTCATAAAACATGAATCACCAGAACAACACCAACCGAAACAACTTCCTCAAACAACAGCAAGGGTGACTGGCCGCAGCCAGTGCCCCACAGCGTGCGCAATAATGATTGGCATGAGCCAGATCAGCAGCACCAACAACAGCACCAACAGCAACATACACCCCAACACCACCAGCAACCCCAACCAACCCCTCCGTCCGCGCGTGCTGTCCATCGCCGGTACGGATCCGACGGGCGGGGCGGGCGCGCAGTCGGACCTGAAGTCCATCATGGCGGCGGGTGGCTACGGCATGTCCGTCATTACCGCGCTGGTCGCGCAGAATACGCAGGGTGTGCGCGAGATCCACACTCCCCCGCTGGGTTTCCTCCGCGCGCAGCTCGATTCCGTCTTCGACGACGTCACCGTTGATGCTGTGAAGATCGGCATGCTCGGCGACACCCAAACCATCCAGACCATCCGCGATTACCTGCAGAATCACCAGGTCACGACGGTGTTGGACCCGGTGGCGGTGGCGTCCTCGGGCGATCGGCTGCTCACCGCGGACGCCGAGGACGCACTGCGGGACTTCGCTGCCGCTTCTTCGGTAGTGACGCCGAACCTCCCCGAGCTGGCACTCCTGACTAAGACTGACATTGCCAGCAGCGAGCAAGATGCCGTGGACATCGCCGCGAAGTGGGCGCGGGAAACCGACACCACCGTGATCGTGAAGCTGGGGCACCTGGCTGGGCCGGAGGCCGGAAACATTGCCGTGGCCCCGAACGGGCAGACGCACAAGGTCAGCTCCCCGCGCGTGGAAACAAAAAACACCCACGGCACGGGGTGTTCTTTGTCTTCCGCACTGGCCACCAGACTGGGCGCGGGAGATTCGCTAGAGAATGCGTTGGAATGGTCCACAAAATGGCTCAACGAGGCCATCGCCAATGCCGACAAGTTGCTAGTCGGTCAAGGCCATGGCCCCGTTGATCACTCGGTGCGCCTGTTCTAGGCAGGCTCTAGTGGGCTCTTACTTGAGCTCCTTGGAGGAAAGTCCCAGCTCACGGCGGGCGACGACCAGCTGCTGGATCTGCTGGGTGCCCTCGAAGATGTCCAGGATCTTGGAGTCGCGAGCCCACTTCTCCAGCAGGTCGCGCTCGGAGTAGCCGTAGGCACCGGCCATCTCGACTGCACGCAGGGTCAGGTCGGTGGCCATGCGGCCTGCCTTCGCCTTGCACTCGGAGGCTTCCTTGCTGTTCGGCTGCTTGTTGTCAGCCATCCAGCCTGCGCGCAGGGTCATCAGGTATGCAGCTTCCCAGTCGCTCTCCAGGCGAATGTACTCGCTGGCGGCTGCGGGCTGGTTCCACGCGGGGGCGTCATAATCGATCTCTACACCTGCGTCGGTGAGGATCTCGCGCAGCTTCTCCAGGGAAGCGCGGGCAACACCAACGGCCATGGCGGCAACCATCGGGCGGGTGTTGTCGAAGGTGGCCATCACGCCGCCGAAGCCCTTCTTGGTGTCCACCTCCGGGGAGCCCAGCAGGTTCTCCTTCGGGATGCGGACGTTGTCCAGGATGAAGTGCGCGGTGTCGGAGGAGCGGATACCCAGCTTGTGCTCCAGGCGGACCAGCTCGAAGCCCGGGGTGTCGCGCGGAACGACGAAGGACTTGATGGCCGCGCGGCCTGCGGACTTGTCGACGGATGCCCAGACGACAACGTGGGTGCAGCGCTCGCCGGCGGTGACGAAGATCTTCTCACCGTTCAGGACGTACTCGTCGCCATCCAGCTTGGCGGTGGCGGCAACTGCTGCAGAGTCAGAGCCGAACTGCGGCTCGGTGATGGCCATGGCGGCCCAGATCTTGCCGAAGCGCTCGAGCTGCTCGTCGTCGGCGACGGCAGCTACGGCTGCGTTGCCTAGACCCTGGTAGGGGATGGACAGGGTGAGTCCGACGTCGCCCCAGCAGGTCTCGATGACGTTGAGGATGGAGGCCATGTTGCCGCCATTCTTGACGCCCTCAGCCTTCTTCTTTTCATCGCCGCGGCCACCGGAGGCACCAGCCATTGCCTGGCCGGCGTCTGCCATTCCCTCGACCAGGCTAGCCATGGTGTCCAGCTCAACGGGGCGCTCGTGCTCCGCGAGGTCGTACTTGCGGGAGATGGGGCGGAAGATTTCGGCGGCGGCCTGGTGCGCTTGGTTCTGACCCGCCTTCAAACGCTTGGGGAGTTCCAGATTAATCATGATGTGGTTCCTTCAAGTTCCTAATGCTTATTCGATATCGATTCGAATGTGTGGCGGGGTTAGACGACGACTACGCCTTCGGCGATGCCGACGGCGCGCATGTCGCGGTACCAGCGCTCGACCGGGTGCTCCTTGGTGAAGCCGTGGCCACCGAGCAGCTGCACGCCGTCGAGACCCATGACCATGCCCTTATCGGATGCGTAGCGGCGGGCAAGACCGGCTTCGCGGTTGAAGGACAGGCCCTGATCCAGGCGGGAAACACCGCGCAGCAGGATCAGGCGCAGGCCGTCGAGCTCAATGCGCAGGTTGGCGACCATGAAGGCCACTGCCTGGCGGTGCGAGATCGGCTCGCCGAAAGCTTCGCGCTCGTTGACGTACTTCTTGGCGTACTCCAGGATGGCCTCACCGGTGCCGGCTGCCAGTGCAGCCCAGCCCAGGCGGGAGCGACGGATGATCTCTGCGTAGTTTTCCTTGCGCTCGTCGGCCGGCAGATCCTTGCCGCCCAGCAGCTGGCTGGCCGGAACGCGGACGTCCTTCAGCAGGACTCGACCCAGGGCGGCGCCGCGCAGACCCATGGACGGGTCAGCCTCGACAACCAGGCCCTCGGTGTCGGACTCGACGATAACGAAGGTGTTCTCGCCGTCCAGATTCACGGCGATGACGAACAGCTCGGCCTTGCCGGCGTTCGGAACCATGGTCTTCACACCGTTGATCACGATGTCGTCTCCCTCGCGGACGGCGGTGGTCTGCAGGGTGAAGGGGTCGAACAGCGGGCGGGACTCAGAGACGACCACGGCTGCGGCCGGAACGGACTCGCCTGCGAACTCCGGCAGGTAGGTCTTCTGCTGGGAGTCGTCACCGTAGTTAGTGATGACGTTGGCCACGCCGGCCGGTGCCAGGATGGCGACGGCCTGGCCCATGTCGCCGTATGCCAGAGCCTCGGCGATCAGAGCGTTGGTGGTGGCGCCGGAGGCGGAGGCAATGCCTTCGTACTCTTCCGGCAGGTTGATCAGAGCAACGCCCAGCTCAGCGGCAGCCTCCAGCAGACCTTCGGCCGGCTCGGATGCTTCGTTCTGGTCGTGGCCGGTGGGGCGCAGGCGCTCTTCTGCGAACTCGCGCACAGCAGCGACGATCATTTCCTGATCCTCGGTCGGGGTCAGGTCGAACGGCGCCTTGCCCGGTGCCGGGGTTTCGGTCGGGATCGGCTGGTTGTTCTCGTCGGTGGTCTGGTTTGCCAGACGTACCGGCTTGCCGGAGCCCTTGATCTTCTTGAACTGGCGGTTCACGGCACCCAGGGTGCGCATGCCGGTCTTGGTGGACTGGTAGGCAACGCGGTCCACCTTCTTGCTCAGACCGTACTTCTCTGCCAGGTCGGAGCCGGTGAACTTCGTCAAGACTCCCATGACGGTACCGATTGCGTCTCGCTTGATGTTGTTCAGGCCAGGAGTCGAATCGGCACGCTTGCTTCGGTCGCTCATTTCGTGCGGCCACCTTTCACTGGTTGTCAGCGCAAATTACATATCTGCATGTGCGGATAATTATGTACGTAGCATAAACCAGGATAATGGCGCGCATCACATTTTGAGACAAAACATTGGGGAAATTACACCCACACGGGCGAGCTGCACCCACGCTGCCCTACGCTCCTCCAGCGGCGGCGCCTCCCCCGCCGGCGGTCCCCCACCGGCGGCGCCCCCGAAGGCTACGCCCCGGCGCGGCTGCCGCCTCCGCCCCCTGAGATTGCGAACTAGTTGTCACGCTCCGGCTTCACGATCGGGAACAGCACGGTCTCGCGGATGCCCAGGCCGGTCAGAGCCATCAGCAGTCGATCGATTCCCATGCCGGTACCTGCCGTCGGCGGCATGCCTTGCTCCATGGCGGCCAGGAAATCTTCGTCCAGACGCATTGCCTCGTCGTCACCATTGGCGGCCAGGCGTGCCTGATCCTCGAAACGCTCGCGCTGAATAACCGGATCCACCAGCTCGGAGTAGCCGGTGGCCAGCTCGAAGCCGCGGACGTACAGGTCCCACTTCTCCGTCACACCTGGCTTGCTGCGGTGCTGGCGGGTCAGCGGGGAGGTCTCGACCGGGAAGTTACGCACGAAGATGGGGCCTTCCAGCTGGTCCTCGCACAGGACCTCCCAGATTTCCTCCACCAGCTTGCCGTGGCCCCAGCCCCCCTTGACGGGAACGTCCAGGCCAATGACCTTGGCGATCTCCTTCAGTTCCTCAACGGTGGAGTCGATCGTCACCTCCGGCTGGCCGGGGTACTTGCGCGCAAGTGCCTCGTTCAGCGAGGGGTACATCTCGATTTCCTTCCACTCCCCGCCGAAGTCGAACTCGGTGCCGTCGGCCAGGCGCACCTTGCCGGTACCCTCCAGGTCGGTGCCCTTGGTCAGCTGGTCCACGATGTACTGGATGGACTCGCGGGTGGTACGCGCGCAGTCGTCGTAGTCGCCCCATGCTGCATAGGTCTCCAGCATCGCAAACTCCGGGGAGTGGGACTTGTCCACGCCCTCGTTGCGGAAGTTGCGGTTGATCTCGAAGACGCGGTCGATGCCACCGACCACAGCGCGCTTCAGGAACAGCTCCGGCGCAATGCGCAGGTACAGGTCGATATCCAGGGCGTTGGAGTGGGTCACGAACGGACGGGCCGCCGCGCCACCGTGCAGGGTCTGCAGCATCGGGGTCTCGATCTCTACGAAGCCCTCGCCCTCCATGTAGTCACGCAGCGCGCGGATGACCTTCACGCGGGTCATTGCGTTCTTGCGGGCTTCCTCGCGCACGATCAGGTCGTTGTAGCGCTGGCGTACGCGGGTCTCTTCGTTCATCTCAGCGAAAGCCACCGGCAGCGGACGCAGAGACTTTGCTGCCATGACCCACTCGCTGGCCATCACGGACAGCTCGCCGCGACGGGAGGCGATCACACGACCCATCACGCCGATAAAGTCGCCGAGGTCCACGTCGGCCTTCCACGCAGCCAGCGCGTCCTCCCCTACCTCCGCCAGGGAAAGCATGGCCTGCAGCTGCGTGCCGTCGCCGTCCTGCAGCGTGGCGAAGCACAGTTTTCCGGTGTTACGCATGAAGATCAGGCGACCGGTAATGCTGACGACGTCCTGGGTTTCTTCGCCTGCGGCGAGGTAAGTGACGCCCTCTGTTTCAACCGGCTGCGCCTCAGCTTCACCGTCATCCTTCTTCACGGCCCACTGTGCGCGTACCTCGGCCAGGGAGTGGGTGCGTGGCACCTCTACCGGGTAGGCGTCCTTGCCGGATTCGAGGATGCGCTGCCGCTTTTCGCGGCGGATGCGTAGCTGTTCGGGCAGGTCTTGTGCGGGGGTATTTGCTGCGTCAGTCACGCTTACAAAGCCTAGCGCATGGGGCGGACAGGTAATCGATTGAGGCGTGCGAGACGCTCGAGGGTGTTAGCTTTAGGGAACATATGACGGATCGTTGCACGACGACCAATGCACGAAGTACACCGGACGAAGACACGAAGACTACGGAAGCACTCAAACATGTTTAGTTCACGCCCCGCTACTTTCACCCACAAGTACGCCCGCGCCACAGCTGCCTGCTTGGCAGCGGGCTCTTTGGTTTTCGCATCCAGCTGCTCCGCTTTTCAGCGCCCGGAAGGCGCCAGCGAAGAGGTTTCCTACGGGGGCAAGAAGGAAAACTCCGGCTCCAATAACAGTTTCTCCGACGTCTCCCCAGAGATCAGCGACGACAAGCTGCGGGAAATCTTCGCGGACGGCAAGTTCAGCGACTGCAAACTCGACCAAGCTTTCTTTGACAGCGCGTACGTGGATGGCGCGAAGATGCAGCCGCTGGACTCTGCTGACGTGTACGTCAATTCAGAAACCTGCTCCGGCTATATAAAGCCGCAAATCAGTGGCGATCAGCCCGATGAGCTCAAAGAAACTTCGATCTACACTGCACTGTCCGCCACCAAGAATGGCTCCAATCTCGACGATCTTCCCAATGGGGATGCTGAACGAAAGGAGCTATCCGACGATGGTCTTCAAGGATGGAAATCTGCCGAGGTAGTAAATGCGTGCATGCTTTCCGGCCCGGAGGGAACACCGTTGGAATATGCAGAGGTTATCTCCATGTCCGGCTGTGACCCGGTCAAGCCGCTGTTGCGCTCGCTGACTAACTTGGCAAACCGTTATCAGGAACTCGAGGGCAAGGAAGCGAACATCGGTGGCTCTAACGGCCCACTGGAAATCGGCGATCGCGTAGAGATCGACCTCGTTGATGGCGGCTACCTCGAATCCCGCGACAAGGCCAAGCCTAAGGAAGAGTCGGTCACTGAAAAGGTGGGCGTCGGTAAGACAAAGATGAAGCTGATGAGCCTTGAGATTCTTACCGACAATCCGCAGGATTACGGCAAGGTTTGTGCCGAAGTGGAGTATGACTACGAAGACGAGTCGCCACTGTTCCCTCCGACCGAGATAGGTCTACAGTCCCCTGACGGCGATTACCAGCTGATGAAGGTTGCTGGTAATACGGTGACTCCTTTGTCTGATGGTAAGGGCAGCCAGCGTTTCTGCTCGGAGGTTGGGTTGCGTTATAGCAACAGCGACTTCGTGATTATCGGATCGGAGACACTCACGGCAACGGAAAAGTCCCTTGAGGAAGAGGGAATGCCGCTGTGGCGCTTCCACGTGAAGCGCAACGACGAGGGAGAATTCGAGTTCAACTAGCCTTCCGGGTGGCGCGGGTTCTTGAGCCCCGAGCCGTCCGGCACGTGCGCCGGATCGCCGCCGCGCTCCACCTGCTTGTTGTTCTCGTCCACAAAGACGACACGCGAGGTGTAGCTCTTCAGGTCTTCCTCGCTGTACTGGGCGTAGCCGATGATGATCACCAGGTCGCCGGGGCTAATCAGGCGCGCGGCAGCGCCGTTGATGCCGATCACTCCGGTGCCCCGGTCACCGGTGATGGCGTAGGTCGTCAGGCGGTTGCCGTTATCGATATCGACGATATCGATCTGCTCGCCCTCGAGGATGTCGGCAGCTTCCATCAGATCAGCGTCGATGGTGCACGAGCCGACGTAGTGCAGGTCGGCCTGGGTGACCGTCGCACGGTGGATCTTGGATTTCAGCATGGTTCGCAACACGGGTGAACACCTTACTCGGGGCTAACCAAATATGCTATTTAGCTGTTCTTTTGTGCCCGGTCACCGCGCACCGATATGGTGCCCGGGTGACGCTCAAGCAGCGCCCAAGCGCTACTGGAGCGAGCGCTTAAGCGTTCCGGTGCGCGCCGTCGCTCGGCAGTGCCACCACGAACTCGGGCTCGTTGAAGCCCTTCTCCGCGAAAGCCTCAGCCACCGCTGTGGCCGTCGCCTCCACCTGATCCTCACGCAGCAGCGCAATCGCGGAGCCGCCGAACCCACCACCGGTCATGCGCGCACCTAGCGCGCCCTGGGCCATCGCAACATCCACCGCGGTATCCAGCTCCGGGACGGTGACCTCGTAGTCGTCGCGCAGGGAGGCGTGGCTGCCCTGCATCGAGCGCCCGAAAGCCTCCATGTCACCGGCGCTGACCTGCTTAATCGCCTCGGCCGTGCGGGCGATCTCGCTTACCACGTGGCGCACGCGGGCGGCCACCTCTACCGGATCCACGTCGTTGGCCTTGGCCCATCCCACGGAGGCATCCTCGGCCTCCTCGGCGAAGCGCAGGCTGCTGACCCCCAGGTCGGCTGTCACTCCGTCGATCACCGCGCGTCGCGCAGCATACTGCCCGTCGTTCAGCTGGTGCGGAGCGTTCGTGTTCATTATGAGGATCGCCAGCCCCCGCGCCGCGATGTCGAAGGGCACTTGGGTGGCACTGTCTTCGGCGAAGTCGATGGCCAGCGCGTGGCCGGCCTGGCCAAACAGCGAAATACGCTGGTCGAGGCCGCCCGTTGAGGCGCCGACGACCTCGTTCTCTGCCCTTATGGACGCCCCCATGAGCCCGTTGCGGACCGCATCATCAAGGGTCGCGCCGCCGTATAGGTCGAAGGCCGCCAGAGCCGCCGAGCACTCCAGAGCCGCGGAGCTGGACAACCCCGCGCCGACGGGAACGTCGGATTCGATGGCGAGGTTCAGGCCACCGGCGGGCATCAGCCCGGCCTCGGTGGCCGCCCAAATCGCGCCGACGGCGTAGCCCGCCCAGTTGGCGGGGTTGCCAGGACCAACCTCGGCGACGGGGATCTCAAAGTGAACAATCTCCGCGGGGTCGCCGAAGCGGGAGGCCACGCGATACACGCCGTCGTCGTTCTTGGAAGCAGCCACGTAGGTGCGCTGGGACAGCGCGAAGGGCAGGCTAATGCCATCGGCATAGTCGACGTGCTCGCCGATGAGGTTCACGCGTCCCGGCGCGGACCACACACCCGCCGGTTCGTAGCTATAGACCTGCTGGAACAGGGACAGCGCATCGGCAGTGCCCTGCTCCTCGGAGCGGGTCTGCAGCCAGCGCGGAGTACCTGCGTTCTGCGTTGCGTTAGTTTGGCTAGTTGGCATTGTCAGCAACCTCCCGGAAACGTTCGGCGATCCTCTCCGGAGTGGTGTCGGAGATCCAGGCCTCCTGGCCCGACTCGCTACCGGCCAGGAACTTCATGCGCCCCGGAGAGCGCATCATCGAATACAGCTGCAAGTACAAGCGACCGTCCTCGCGCCCCTCCCCCACCGGCGCCTGGTTCCAGGCCGCAATATAGGGGGTGCGTTCCACACCGTCGAAAAAGCGGTCCATTCGGCCCAGCAGATCCAGGTAGAAGCGGGTCAGCTCATCCTTCTCTTCGTCGGATAGCGCCGCGAAGTCCGGCACCGCCCGGTTGGCCATGAGGATGACCTCCACCGGCCACTTGGCTGCAGCCGGCACATAGGCCGTGAAGTGCTCGCCGGCCAAGAGTATGCGGGTGCCGGATTCTTTTTCGGCGGACAAGGTGGCGTCAAAAAGATCCTTACCAGTGCTTTCCCTATATGCCCGAGCGCGCGCGGCTACCTCAGCGGCACGCGGCGGGAGGAAGGGATAGGAGTAAATCTGGCCGTGCGGGTGCTGCAAGGTCACGCCGATCTCCTTGCCGCGGTTTTCGAAGGGGAACACGTAACGGATGCCCTCGATGGCGGAGAGCTCGGCGGTGCGGTGGGCCCAGGCCTCGACGACAGTGCGGGCGCGCTCGTATGGCAGATCCCTAAACGAGGCGTCCACGTCCGGAGTGAAGCAGACAACCTCGCAGCGGCCGATGGCGGGCCTGCGGGGGAACAGTTCCTGGCCGTCGACGTAGGCGACGAAATCCTCCGGCACCTCCATGTGCACTGACAGGGAGGGGAAGCGGTTTTCGAAGACCACGACGTCGTAATCGTCGGCGGGTACCTCGGTGGGCAGCTCGCCAGGCCTGGTGGGAGCCAGCGGATTTTCGTTGGCCGGAGGCATAAACGTGCGGTTCATGCGGTGCGCGGCGTAGACATACCACTGGCCGGTCAGAGGGTCCTGGCGCATCTCGGATTCCGTGGTGGCCTGCGGCAGGTCGCGGGAATCGTGCAGCTCGCGCTGCTTCTCGCCACGGACATAAGCCGGCTCGTCGTCGAAGTACAGCAGCTCGCGGCCGTCGGCCAGCGTGGTTCGGGTTACTTTGACATCGTGCTGCACGGCGTAAATCACTTCCTTTAGTAGGGCGCCCTAGGACGCGTGAAGTAAAGCGCCCGCCTCCTTTAGGGAAAAGGGGCGGGCTCTAGCATGTAGTTCTCGAGCGTGTGTTACTCAGCTTGAACGTCTTGTGCGGCAGATTCGTCGATCTTGATGGGATCCAGTTTGGTCCACAGCAAGAAGACCGCCGCCACGGCGATCATGGCAAGCCCGCACACCAGGTTATACGTTTCATTCTTCGGCTCGCCGGTGGTCACATCCATACCCGGATCAAGAAGGAAGTAGCTGATCAAGAGCACTAGTCCGTACAGGCCCATGAGGGAACCGATGACGTTGCGGATGTCGAAAGCACCGGCCATGTGGGAACGCTTGGAGGTCTTAGAGACCTTTGCTTCGGTGTTGTTAGCCATTGTGTCCGTTCACTCCTTTCTGGAATCTTAACTGCGCTTAGGCGAACGCGATGTTGAGGACAGTCACCAGGACCAGGCACAGAATGCCCAGCGGGACGGTGCGGCGGTACCACGGCAGGGTGGCCTCTGCGGCGTCCGTGAGGTTCTCCTTCGGGGTGACGGACTTGACGAAGCCCACCAGCTCCTCGTCCGGCTTCGGCTTGGTGACCAGGGAGACCAGAACGGAGACCACAATGTCCGTGACGAAGGCCAGGGAGGCTGCGACGAAGGCTGTGCCCTGTCCCGGCAGGTTGAAGAAGCCAGCGTCGGTGCTGCCGAAGGTCGCTACAACCCAGTAGGCAATCGCGACACCCGTTCCGGAAACCAGGCCGACCCAACCTGCGGTGGGCGTCATACGCTTCCAGAACATACCCAAGATGAAGGTGGCGAACAGCGGCGCGTTGAAGAAGCCGAACAGCGTCTGCAGGTAGTCCATGACATTGCCGAAGTTGGAGGCCAACAGGGCGGTGAACACGGCAATGACGGTGGCGCCGACGGTGGCCACGCGGCCGACCTTCAGGTAGTACTCGTCGTCGCGATCCTTAACGATGTAGGACTGCCAGATGTCGAAGGAGAACACGGTGTTGAACGCCGAGATGTTCGCCGCCATACCGGCCATGAACGCAGCCAGGAGACCAGCGATAGCCACGCCCAGCAGGCCGTTCGGCAGCAGATCGCGCATCAGGTACAGGATCGCATCATTCGGTTCCGCCGAACCATCCATGATCGGGGTGACCGTCGCACCGGCGACCATGCCGGGGATGACCACCAGGAAGGGGATGAACATCTTCGGGAATGCACCGATGATCGGGGTCTTACGCGCTGCGGACAGCGAGTCGGCTGCCATGGAGCGCTGCACCTCCACGAAGTTGGTGGTCCAGTAGCCGAAGGACAGCACGAAGCCCAGGCCGAAGACCAAGCCAATCGCCGAGACGATCGGGTTTTCGAAGCCCGAGATCTCGGTGCCCGGCCAGGTGTGGAAGTGCGAGGAATCCGCAACCTTTGCCTGTAGGCCAGACCAACCGCCGACCTGGTGCAGGCCGATCATGGTCAGCGGCAGCAGGGCAGCAATAATCACGAAGAACTGCAGCACCTCGTTGTAGATGGCGGCGGACAGGCCACCGAGGGTGATATAGGACAGCACGATCGCTGCGGCGACAACCAGGGTGACCCACAGCGGCCAGCCCAGCAGGGAGTTAACGACCTTGGCCAGTAGCAGCAGGTTCACGCCGGCGATCAGCAGCTGGGCGACGGCGAAGGAAATGCCGTTGACCAGGTGCGCACCGTTGCCGAAGCGGCGCTGCATGAACTCCGGCACGGAACGCACCTTGGAGCCGTAGTAGAAGGGCATCATCACGATGCCGAGGAAGACCATAGCCGGGATCGCGCCGATCCAGAAGTAGTGCATGGTCTCGAATCCGTACTGCACGCCGTTGGCCGAGTGGCCCACGATTTCTACGGCGCCCAGGTTGGCGGAGATGAAGGCCAGGCCCGTCACCCACGCGGGTAGGGAGCGGCCGGAGAGGAAGAAGTCAATTGAGCTGGACACCTTGGACTTAGCTGCCCAACCGATACCTAGGACGAAAGCGAAGTATAGCGCGACCAGCGCGTAGTCTACCCAGCTCGCGTCCAAACGTAGTCCTTCAGCTGTCATAGCTGCGAACCTCCAGGAACGTCGCGTCCCCGTCCCAGGCACCAATCGTCGTTATTCTCAACTACCAGCGACGAGAACTATTGGATATTTTATACATTCCCGATTCTAACGCCGGTAGGTGTGCTAAAGGAAATCCTTTTCACGCGACGCAAAAGAAATCCCGCATTCGAAGCTGCGCTCCTCCCCCGCCTGCAGGCGAATGAGGTCTCTGCCAGAGCGTAGAGCGTCCGGTGGGCATGTCATCGGCTCGACGGCTAGGGCTCGGCCCACGCCGGGGTAGCCCTCACGGCGAGCCGGGTCGGCGGTGAAAACCTGGAACCACTCAAAGCCCTCTCCCACCCATAGGCGCACGCCCTCGCCGTCCGGGTTAAGCAGGCGTGCGTCGGCATAACCGTCGGCAGCGTCAAAAGCCTTAATTGCCGAGCCAAGGCAGCCGAACGACCTATGGTCCTCCGGCATCGGGCCGAAGCAGTGGTCCAGCCACACCCCGGCCATCCGCTGGCCGGTTTCCAGATCCGGGAGCACCCAGCAAGCCGGAATCTCCGGGCCGGCGGGCAGGTTACGCACCGAGTCCAGCGGCAGGTTGGCATCGGCGGAAAGGTGTAGCACACAATCGTCCAGCGGAGCTCCCAGGGCGCTTAGGTATGGGTGCCATCCCAGTCCGAAGGGGCAGGAAGCATCGCCCGTGTTGCGGACGGCGAAGGTGGCGCGCAGCCCCTCATTCGCGTCGAGAGCCCACGTCACCCGCATGTACAGCGGCCACGGCCACCCCTGGCGCAGGCCAGTAGACAGCTCCAGGGCCACGAAGTCCTCGCCCTGGTCGGCGACGTGCCAGGCCATCTGACCCACGAATCCGTGGATCGCCGTAGCACGGGCCGGCTCCGTAATGTCCAACCGGTGCAGCACGCCGTCGTGGGCGAAGACCCCGTCGGCGGTGCGGTTCGGCCACGGCGCCAGGACGATGCCGGAGGACAATGGCGGGTAGGCACCCTCTGGGTAGGAAACCACCAGGGGTTTGCCGGAGTATTCCAGACTGCGCAGTCCACCGCCGAAGGTGGAGATGCTGGCGCGATATTCTCCCGCGGAGATCTCCACGAAGGGGTGAGAGTGGCGCTTCAGGGTGTCTAGTTCGTCGCTCATTGTTCTACTCACCTGCGTTTTCGGGGGCTGCACTGCCCTCACCGCCGTTGGCGCCGTTGGCGCCTTCGCCGCCGTCGTCCAGGCCCTTGAAACCGGTGCCCAGCGGCACGCCCACGTTGTCGATCAGGCGCGTGGTCCCCACGCGCGCCGCCACCAGCAGACGCGCCTCGCCGTCCTCCGGGCAGTCGGAAAGGTCCGTACCGCGCAGCTCAAGATAATCGACGTCCACGCCGGAGGCGGCGTCCAGAATAGATCCGGCGGTCTGCAGAACCGCCGCAGGCCCCTGCTCGGCGACAAAGGCACCGGCGGTCAGGGCGGCAGACAGGGTGAGGGCGAGCTCGCGCTCCTCCTCGGACAGGTAAACGTTGCGGGAGGACTTCGCCAGGCCATCGGCCTCGCGCACGATCGGCACACCGTGGACCTGCACCTCCATGTTCAAGTCCGTAACCATCTGCTGGATCAGCAACAGCTGCTGGTAATCCTTTTCGCCGAAGAAGGCATGGTCGCAATGAGTGATGGTGAAAAGCTTGTTCACGACCGTCAGTACGCCCGCGAAGTGGGTCGGGCGGTGGGCGCCTTCCAGGATGCGGCCGGCCTCGCCCGGGTGGATCGTCGTGCGCGGACCGTTGGGGTACATCTCGCGCGGGCTGGGGGCGAAGACGGCGTCCACGCCCGCGGCCTTCAGCTTTTCCACGTCCGCATCCAGAGTGCGCGGGTAGGCATCCAGATCCTCGCCTTCCGCGAACTGCAGAGGGTTCACGAAGATGCTGACCACGACCAGCGCGCCCGGGATCTGCTGCGCGGCCTGCACCAGCGACAGATGACCTTCGTGCAGCGCGCCCATCGTGGGCACTAACACCACGGGACGACCCGCTTTACGCATCGCGCGGGTCAGCTGCCCGATCGCCTTGATTTCGGTGAAAACCTCTGCCTGGCCAGGTGTGAACGTCATGGTTCTTACTCTAGATCTAGCAGCCTTTCGACCTCAATAGCCCCTGCCTTTAGCGCGGTGCGGCGGGCCATCGCCGTGTAGGCGGCCTCGCTGGACTGGCCGTGGCCAGTGGCTTCTTCGGCCGAGCCTCCTAGCTCTCGCAGCGCGGCCAGGTGGCGCATCACTGCGGCCGCATCGTCCCGAGCAACGGGTCCGGTGAGCCCATCCATACGCTTGTCCAGCGCATTATCCACCGCGGCGTGGGCGATGCGGCGCAACAGCAGGGCGCTGTCGGGGCTTTCCCCCGGCGCGTCGACCACGCGGTCCAGGATCTCCTGCGCATCTGTCAGCAAAGTCACCAGGTGGTTCGCCGCATGCGCCATGGCTGCGTGATAGGCCGCCCGGTGGTGTTCCGGGATGGCCACGGGCACTCCGCCCAGGCTGGCCACCAGCGTCTGCGCCACCACGTCACCGACCTCGGAATCGCTGGTCACACCCCATGCGCATCCATCCAGCCGTTCGCTGTCTGCCGGCGTTCCGGTGAAAGTCATTGCTGGGTGCAGCGCCAACGGCAGTGCGCCCGTATCGGTAATCGGCTGCAAAATATCGCAGCCGAACGCACCGGATACGTGCGCGACGATCTGCCCGTCGCGCGTGTGCTGCGCCACCTTCTCGATCACATCGGGCAGCTTCGGATCCGGCACCGCCAGCACCACCAGCGCGGCCTGTGCGGTGCTGCTCAGGCTGGTCTGGGGGATGTTCGGGATTCTTTTTGACGCCGACTTTTCCGAACGTGCCGAATGCACGTACACGCCATGTACGTGATGGCCGGCGCGTCCGAAGGCCTCTGCAAGGGCCACCCCCACTGCCCCGGCAGAGATAATGCCGACGGACAGGCGCGGTTGTTGGATATCCATTCCCATCATGCGTAGGTGCCTCTGGGTAGTCGCGTTAAAAGAGTTATCTAGGAGGAGAGTTACTTCTGGAAACGCTTCATCAGCTCGGCGACGGTGAGGCCGTCTTCCTTTTCATCGGCGCGACGGCGACCGTGGGGTGTCTCCGGCTCCCCGGCCTGCGGATCCTGACCCGCTGCCTGGGAAGCCGGGTTGGCGGTGTGGGTGCGACCGGAGCGCACAGCCTCGGCGCTGGGCATCTGCGCGCGACGCTTCTGGGCGGGGGCAGGCTGGGGGCTCTGAGCTTCTACGCCCTTGGTTTCGGCGTGCTTCGTTCCAGAGTGCTTAGCCTCGTTCATGGCCGTGGTATCCACAACCAGCGGCAGCTGGGAGGTTTCCTCGGAATCCTGGCCACCCCACTTCACCGCGGCGAAAGTGCCGGTGTTGAACTTCGGCTTGCTGCGGTGCTGCCCCTGACGCGACTGCGCCTGCTGAGCCTGCTGCGCCTGCTGGGCCTGCTGCGCGCGCTGGGTTTGCTGGACTTGCTGCGCCTGATGTGCGCGAGCGTTCTGCCCGGCGCGCGCTGCCTCCTGAGTGCGCACACCCTGCTGGCTACCGTGACCACTGCCCTGCCCCAACTCGTGCACGCGCTCGGCGGTTGCGCGCACGGCGCGCTGCTCGCCTTCGTCGAAGCTCTGGCCGGTCAGCGCCGCCAGCTGCTGGCGCATGTGCGCCAACTCCGCACGTAGCTCGTCCAGGTGCTTATCGCGCTGATCCTGCGCCTGCTTCGCCTCGGCAGCGTACTTCGCCTTTGCATCCGCCTCGCGCTTGTCCAGCTGTGCGCGCTCGTGCTCCAGTTGGGACTGGTAGTAGCTCTCCTGGTTCTCCGCCTGCTCGCGTGCGAGCTTCAGCGCACCCGAGTAACGCAGAACCAGCACCACGCCGAAGAACGCCGCCCACAGTGCAGCGATCAGCGCGACCTTCAGCCAGCCATCGGAATCCATGACAAGCATCAGCACGCTAGCCAAAAGGGCCAGCACCACCAGGCCAAACATCAGGAAGCGGGAGAACCCGGAGGGTTCGTTCGCAGCAACCGGCGAGCCGTTAAAGTCCGCCCCCTGGCCTTCGTATCGATCCTCATACCCCAGGGCATCCATGTCCTGATTCCCATCGAAAGGCTGCGACTGCGGCTGGTGAGACTGCTGTGGCTTAGGAGACTGCTGGAAGCTCATGATCAACACACTACCCAACGTCAAGGCCATTAGCTGTGAATGGCGCATCCGGCGGTGGCGCTTCGCAACTGCGCTCCAGCCAGATTCCCGCCACCACGGCAGCCAAAGACCCCAAAACGCCAGAGATCACGCCCGGCAGATCAGCCTCTGCGGCCATAAGGCGCCCCGCGTTCGGCACGATGTACAACCCCGCCCCGGCGAACAGCCCGAGGAACACCGCACCAGCCCACGCAGTGGCCTGCCCCAACGCCAGCCACTGGGCTATCGTCGTCGGCTGAATCTGCGAGCGATCCATCCCCACCCCGTTGTCGCCAATCCGCTTGCGAATCACCCATCCGGCTACCGCGCACACGATGGCGAACAGCCACAGCAAGACGGAACCGGTGGTCTTGATCGGGGGCATGCTGCCGTAGAAACTCAGCACACTCACCCACCCGATGAGGGCGCACACAACCGCTACCGCAGCGATCGCCGAAATCTTCGTGCGCTTCAGCGGGCTCATTGGTTGCCTTCCTATCCTTCGTCCCTATCCTTCGCCAGCCGGGACGATGGCTTTCCGCTCCGCCGGATCGACCTCGTCCAGCCATTCCATGATGCCTCGCCCGCCCAAGGTACACCAGGGTTCGCGAGCCAACTGCAAGTCGCTCAGGGGCACCAACACAAATGCCCGCTCGTGAGCGTAGGGGTGCGGAATGACCAGCTCAAACCCCCACTTGCCCTGGGATTGGAGGGGCTGGGACTGGGCGTCAAAACCAAAAAGAATATCGACATCGACCGTCCGCGGGCCCCACCGGACCTCGCGCACCCGACCAGCCACGGCCTCGGCAAACTGGCAGTGGTGCAGCAGCGCCAGTGGATCCAGCGACGTGCGCACAGCCACGACGGAATTGCGGAACTCCTGCTGCTCCACCCCACCCCACGGCGGGGTCGCGAAAATCCGCGACTTCTCCACGATCTCGATAGCCGGGTGCATGGCCAGCAGCTCGTAGGCGCGCTCGATCTGCGCGGTGGGGCTGCCGACGTCGCCCGGCATGTTCGATCCAATCCCGAGGAATACGGTGATCATCGCTTGGACCTCCTAGCCACCACGCGCACGTCGGCGAACGGGTGGGCGATCGGCGCTTCCGGCTTGTGCACTGTCACCTCAACGGCGTAGACCCCGCCGAGCTCTGCGATCTCGTCGGCGATGCGGGAGGCCAGCGTTTCGATCAGGTCGTGGCTCTGTGGCTGGCTCTGCTGGCTCTGCAGGCTCTGCTGGCCATGCGCACCCTGCGTGCCCTGTGCACCCTTGCCTTCGACGGCGTTGACCGCAATGTCGGCCAACTGCACGTAGTTAATCGTGTCTTCCAGCGCATCGGAATCGGCGGCGGCCCGGAAATCCGTCCACACCACCATGTCTACGATAAACTTCTGGCCTGCGTCTTTCTCCTGCGAAAACACGCCGTGGTGGCCGAATGCCTCCACGCCGATGAGCTCGATGCGGTCAGCCACGTCGTGCCCTCCAATGCTCGTCGATGTCGGGGCCGCGTCCGGTGGCCATTGCGTATGCCACATCGACGGCAGCCCGTGTCGGAGCTACCTTATGCACCCGCACCGCCCAGGCGCCAACTGCCGCTGCCAGCGCGGAGGTAGCGGCCGTCGCATCGTCCGCCGATTCCGGGGTTCCGGGCTGGCCGTCGCTGGCCGGACGCAGCGCAGTCAGGAAGCGTTTGCGCGACGTGCCGATCAGCACCGGATACCCCATCTGCACCAGCCGTTCGGTCGCACCAAGTAGCTGCCAGTTTTCCTGCGGGGTCTTCGCAAAACCGATGCCGGGGTCTAGGTAGATCTGTTTCTTCTGGACGCCTACCGCCTCCGCCGCCTCGATCCGCTGCTCTAGCCAGCGGATGACGTGGCCGACGATATCCTCACCGTGGTCGTGGTAGCCCTCGGCACCGGCGAACTCAGCGGCTTTTCCCTTGTTCCAATGCATGAGGATGATCGGCAGTCCGGATTCCGCAGCCAGCGGGAGCATGTCGGGGTCTGCCAGACCGCCGGAGACGTCGTTGAGATAAGTGACGCCCGCTTTCCACGCGGCCCGCGCCGTCGAAGCCCGCATCGTGTCGATGCTGGTGGCGATTCCCCGACGGGATAGCTCCTCGATGACTGGGGTGACGCGGGCGGCTTCAACGGCCGGATCCACGCGGGTCGCACCCGGGCGGGTGGATTCTCCGCCGACGTCGATGATGTCCGCACCGTCGGCGATCATGGCCTCCGCGTGGGCCAGCGCGGCTTCGGTGCTGGGGTAGGCTCCGCCGTCAGAGAAGGAATCCTCGGTGACGTTGAGGATGCCCATGACCAGCGTCCGCTGTGGCCCGGTGAGCTGTGAGTCCGTCACGGCCGGATCAGCGCCATCGCTTCTGCGCGAGAGGCGGAGTTCTTCTGGAAGCCACCGCGTACCGCTGAAGTCACCGTGTTGGCGCCGGGCTTGCGAATGCCCCGCATGGCCATGCACAGGTGCTCGGCTTCCAACACGACAATCACGGCAGAGGGATCCAGCTTCTCCACCAGCGCGTCGGCGACCTGGGAGGTCAGGCGCTCTTGAACCTGCGGACGCTTCGCCAGCCCGTCGATCAGTCGCGCCAGCTTGGACAGACCGGTGACCTTGCCGGACTCGCCTGGGATGTAGCCGATGTGCGCTTTGCCGAAGAAGGGCACCAGGTGGTGCTCGCACATGGAGTAGAAGGTGATGTCGCGGACGAGCACCAGCTCCCGGTGATCCTCGCTAAACGTCTTGTTCAGCACTTCGGTGGGGTCTTCGTACAGCCCGGAACAGGTTTCGCGGTAGGCGCGCGCTACGCGAGCCGGAGTTTCCTTCAGCCCCTCGCGGTCGGGATCCTCCCCGATGGCGAGAAGCAGTTCACGAATGGCCGCCTCTGCCCGCTCCTGGTCGAAGGAACCGGAGTCGAGCGGCTGCTGTGGGGTGTTCACTAAAAGTCTTCCTGCCTGTGCTGGCCGCCCGACTCGTTGTCGCTACGACCGCTCTTGTCTTGCTTCCAGTCTTGCTGCCAGTCCTTCTCCCAGGGGAAGGACTGTTTCGGCATCTCGCCGCGCTCGTAGCGGACCGGTGCTTGTTCTTGCGGAGCCTGCTGGCCCTGCTGATCCTGCTGGCCCTGCTGGCCCTGCGCCTGCTGCTTGGCCTGCTGGTAATCCGGCTTCTCATGATCGGGCAGCTGGAAGCCACGCTCCTCCTCCGGAGGCACCGGGTGACCCGGCTGTGCCTGCGGATCCGGCTGGCTGTGTCGACCAGTCTGCGGGAACTGCTGCTGTCCCTGCTGCAGGCGCTCGGCCTGGCGCTGTTCGTTCTGCGCCTTGCGCTTTTCCATGCGTGCACGACGAGCGGCGGAGAAGAAGTTGGTCCTCTCCGGCGGCTCCTCGCCGCGCTCGCGGGCCAGCTCCACGGGAGTCTTCACGGGCTCGCGGTGATCGCACGGGCGATCCAGATCCTGCATCGGGAAGATATCCGATACCTCGCGGGTCTCGATGCCCTCGAAAATAGCCTCCAGATCCGGGCGCCGCAGAGTCTCCTTCTCCAGCAGCTTCGAGGCCAGGGTGTCCAGGTAATCACGGTTTTCACGCAACACCTCGTACGCCACCTGCTGGGCCTTGTTCATCAGCATGCGCACCTGATCATCGATCTGGTTCGCAACGTTCTGGGAAGGCTGGTTTCCGCCCTGGCCACCCCGGCCGACGAATGGGTCGCCTTCGTCCTGGCCGTACTTCACGGCGCCCACGACGGGGCTCATGCCGTACTCCACCACCATCGCGCGCGCGATGTTCGTGGCCATCTCGATATCAGCCGAAGCACCCGTGGTCGGGTTGCCGAACACCAGCTCCTCGGCGGCACGGCCACCCATGGCGAACACCAACCGGGCGAACAGCTCGGAGCGGTTGTACATGCCCTTGTCGTCCTCGGGCGCGGTCATGGCGTGGCCGCCGGTGCGGCCGCGCGCCAGGATCGTCACCTTGTACACACGGTCGATGTCCTTCATCGCCCAGGCAGCCAGCGTGTGGCCACCCTCGTGGTAGGCGGTGACCTTCTTTTCGTGCTCCGAGATGATCTTCGAGCTGCGGCGCGGACCACCCACTACGCGGTCGGTGGCCTCTTCCAGCGCGTCGGCGGTAATCACGTTGCCTTCCACGCGGGCAGTCAGCAGTGCGGCCTCGTTCAGTACGTTCTCCAGGTCCGCACCGGACATGCCCGCGGTGCGCTTGGCCAGTGACTTCAGGTCCACATCCTTGGCCAGTGGCTTGTTCTTGGCGTGTACGTTCAGGATCTGCTCGCGGCCTGCCAGATCCGGGTTAGTCACCGGGATCTGACGGTCGAAACGGCCCGGGCGCAGCAGCGCCGGATCCAGAATGTCCGGGCGGTTGGTGGCGGCCATGAGGATCACACCGTCACGGTCGCCGAAACCATCCATCTCCACCAACAACTGGTTCAGGGTCTGCTCGCGCTCGTCGTGGCCGCCGCCCATGCCGGCGCCACGCTGGCGGCCGACCGCGTCAATCTCGTCCACGAAGATGATGCACGGCGAGTTCTCCTTCGCCTGCTTGAACAGGTCGCGCACACGGGAGGCACCCACGCCGACGAACATCTCCACGAAGTCGGAACCGGAGATCGTGAAGAACGGCACTCCGGCCTCGCCCGCCACGGCGCGGGCCAGCAGAGTCTTACCGGTACCGGGCGGACCGTACAGCAGCACGCCGCGCGGAATCTTCGCACCCAGGGCCTCGTAGCGGGTGGGGTCGGTCAGGAAGTCGCGGATCTCATCCAGCTCCTCCACTGCCTCATCCGCACCGGCGACATCGTCGAAGGTGGTATCCGGATTGTCCTTGTTCAGCTGCTTGGCGGTGGACTTGCCAAAGCCGAAGGCGCCCATGCCACTGCCACCCTGCATGCGGGACAACATGAACATCAGCAGGCCGAAGATCAACAGCATCGGCAGCAGCATCACCAGCAGGCTGCCCAGGAAGCTATCCTCGGTGACCTTTGTGTTGAACTTCTCCGCCTCGGACTTCTTTACCGCGTCGAAGATCTCGGGTGCCGCCCGGCCGGGGTACTTCGCGATGACCTGCTCGATGTCTTTCTTGCCATCGACCTCGATCGAGCGCTTCAGCTTCAGCTGCACTTGTTGCTCACGATCGTTGATCTGAGCTTCCTTGACGTTCTTGTCATCCAGCTGCTTCATGGCTACCGAGGTCTCGACCTCGTCGTAGCCGCGGGCGTCATCAGTTAAAACACCGAACGCATAGATCGCGATGAGGATCACGGCGACAATACCCGCGATCCTCAGTACCTTCTTCTTGTCCATATTTCCTAGAGTGTTGTTGGTCTCAAATGCCGAGCGGCTCGTGCCTATGGGCTCGTACCTATGGGCAGAGGCTTGTGGGCTGGGTTTTTACTGGTAGACGCTTGGGTGCAGGGTGCCGACGTAGGGCAGGTCGCGGTAGCGCTCCGCAAAGTCCAAACCATAGCCCACGACGAACTCGTTGGGAATATCGAAACCAACGTCGGCCAGGTCGATCTGCACCTTCTGTGCGTCGGGCTTGCGCAGCAGCGTGACGACGGACAGCGACTTCGGGTTGCGGTTGCGCAGGTTCTTCAGCAGCCAGGACAGGGTCAGGCCAGAGTCGATGATGTCCTCGACAATCACAACGTTGCGCCCTTCGATATCGCGGTCCAGGTCCTTCAGGATGCGCACCACACCGGAAGAGCTGGTGGAGTTGCCGTAGGAGCTCACTGCCATGAACTCGAGCTGTGTAGGAATGTCAAGTGCTCGTGCGAAGTCGGTGATGAAGAACACCGCGCCCTTCAGCACGCAGATCAGGATGAGGTCGTCTTCTTCGTCACGGAAACGATCGGCGGTCGCCTGCGCTAGCTCCTTAATACGGGCGTGCAGGGTTTCCTCGTCGATGAGGACACTTTCCAAGTCGTCGCCGTAGGGGTTTTCCGGGACATTGAAGTTCTTTTCGCTGTGCATCATCGACCTCGTCTCGTCGTGTTGTTTCGCTGTGGTTTCCGTCGGTTTTCTCCGCCGTTTATGCCTGCCTGGCATTCTAGCGCGCAGCTACTACCTGGGGACAGTCGCTAGCTGCAGATACCCGTCGCGGCGCTGCACCACTAGTCGATGCGTGCGCCGCAGGTCGGTGTTCGCCTGGGCGGTTACCTCGCCAATTGTAGGCGAGCCCTGCGGCCAGGGTACCGCCGCACCTCCCTGTCCTTTCCATGCCACGACCAGCGCGTCTATGGCGTGCAGGTGCGTGCTGGTGAGCGGTCCGGTGCGTTCGGCCAGCCATTGCTTAACGATTCTGCGCCGTAGTGCCGCTGGTTGTTGTTGTAGTTCGGCGCATTTTAATGACGCCCCCTGCTCCGCCACCCGCAGTCCCCGTGCCGCGAGTTCGTCCAGTAGCTCGGCATCTTCCCGCAGCATCCGCGCGGTGCGCGCCATGTTAGAGCCGATATGTTCCCCGAGTTGATCCTGCAGATATGGCAGCACCTGGGTGCGAATGCGGCTGCGGAGGTAAGCATCGCTGGAATTGTGCGGGTCCTCCCACCAGGAAAGCCCCGCGTTGAGGCATTCCGCTTCCGTCTCCGCCCGCGTGCAGCGCAGTAGTGGCCGACCGAGCCAGGCCGCCCCCGCAGCTACGGCGACGTGGTCGGTGTGTACGCCGCGCATCCCGGCGATGGCCTCCGCCCCAGATCCGCGGGTCAGCCCAATTAGCAGCCCTTCGGCATCGTCGTCCGCAGTGTGGGCGACCAACAGGGGGCGCCCGGCGGCAGCATTGCCCAGGGCGCGGTATCGAGCTTTGCGCGCCGGGCCTTCGCCCGCCCCTGCGACCTCAACCGTACGAACTTCCGCTGTGGCGCCCAACGAGCGTGCGGTGGCCGCAGCTTCCGCCGCCACCTGCACCGAGCCCGCCTGCAGCTGGTGGTCAACCACCACCGCGTGCACGGGTACTCCGCAGCGCAGCAGCCCATGGACCAGCGCCAAGGAGTCCGCACCGCCAGACAGCCCCACTACTGCCCCGGCGCGAACCTGCTCCGCCCGTGTCGCGCCTGCCCGTGCTGCGCCCGCCCGTGCTGCGTCCGCTTCGCTGTTATCCAGTGCCTGCAGCCAGGCTCGGATCTGCGACTGCACACTCATTAGCTGCTACTCGGTTGGGTGACTACTCTGCTCGGCTACTACTTTGCGGAGCGCACCGCATCGGCCAGCCGGTCCAGCGCCGGGCGGGCGGCGTCCGGCGAAGAGTCGTGGGACAGGAAGGCAAAGGTGAGGGAACGCCCGGAGGAGGTCATGACGGTGCCCGCCAGAGTATTAACCCCGGACAGGGTGCCCGTCTTGGCGCGCACCCAGCCTGCGGATTGTTCCGCCCCCGAACCAGCGCCGTAGCGCTCCGCCAGGGTTCCCTCCACGCTGGAGACCGGCAGCATGTCCAGCAAAGGTCGCAGCTGCTCATTGGCCAGGAGGGCATCCAGTTCGTGGGCGGTCAGGCGGTTCTTGTCGCTCATACCCGAGTTGTCGAAAAGCACAGCGTCCTCGGTATTGATGCCGTGTTCCTTCAGCACGTCCAGAGTCGCCTTCGTGGCGCCCTCAAAAGTCTGTGGTGCGCCTTTCGCCTTAGCAATTTCCCGGCCAACGGCCTCGGCCAGCATGTTGTCGCTGTGCACCAGCATGTCGCGCAGGCGAACCTTCAGCGGTGCAGACTCGACCTGTGCAATGGGGCTTTGGTTGCTGAGAGCTGGCGTCATTTCCGAAGAAACAGCGACCTCCGCATCAGCGCCGAGCGCATCGGCTAGGGCGCGCCCCACATCCTCGCCCGGGGTGTGGGAGCGGGCAGAATAGGACTCCCCCGGGTTGAGCCGGCCGGAGTCCAACATCACAGCATCGAGGTTCGCGACGTTACCGCCATCGATATCCGCGCGATCCCACGACTTGTTGAAAAGGTCTTCGGAACGAATGGAGTTGTCCACGACAATCTTATTGACGGGCTGACCTCCCAGCCCCTTCTTTACGTCGTCGGCCAGCGTGGCGATCGAGGCAGCGTCGTGAAAGAAGCCATTGCCGTCGCGGGAAAGAGTGACATCGCCATCGCTGCGCAGATACAGCGTGCCGGGGTCGGAAGGATCCTGCAGGACCTCGGTCTTCCACTTAGCGGCACCGTCTAGCGCCAGCAGCGCGGCAGCAGCAGTAACCAGCTTGGTGGCAGAAGCCGGGGTAAGCTTCCGGTTCTCATCCCTGGCCCACAGCACCTCGCCGGTCTTCGCGTCGGTGACAGAGGCAGACAGCATGCCGAGCGCCGGATCCGCAGCGGCTCGGCGCACCGCGGCCTCAACATCGGGCACGTCCCCCTCAGGCGCGTGCATCACCGCGGCGGGCTGCGCGAGCGGGTCTGCGGCCTGCACCTCGTAGCGGCCATTCATCGCCCACACCAAGGCAGCCCCCACCACGGCGGCGACCACGACCACGAAGGCCAGGATGCTCCACAGCCACACTTTCAGGGACTTCTGCTTACTCACTTGCTTCACCCTAGCCGATAAACGGCGCTCGGTTAGAATGGTGCGCATGAGTAAAAACATCGAAGTAACCATTGAAATCCCGAAGGGCTCCCGCAACAAGTACGAGGTAGACCACGAGTCCGGCAAGGTCTACCTGGACCGCTACCTGTTCACCCCGATGGCTTACCCGGCCGACTACGGCTTCATCGACCACACCCTGGGCGAGGACGGCGACCCGTTGGACGCCCTGGTGATTCTGCCGGAGCCAGTATTCCCCGGCGTGATCGTCAAGGCTCGCCCGGTTGGCGTGTTCAAGATGACCGACGAGGCCGGCGGCGACGACAAGCTGCTGTGCGTCTTGGATGACGTTCGCTTCGAGCAGTTCCAGGACATCGAGGACATCGACCAGTTCACCAAGAACGAGATCGAGCACTTCTTCGTCCACTACAAGGACCTGGAGCCGGGCAAGGAAGTTAACGGCTCCGGTTGGGGCAATAAGGCAGAGGCCGAGCGCATCCTGCAGGAAGCCATCGACCGCTACCAGGGCTAGTTAAAGGACTCTTCAAAGGGTTCTTTGCCGTCGGGCGGCGATCTGGTGCACGATCTCAATAAGCGCCGCCCCGCCCGCGCCCACCGCCAACCCCACGATCATTAGGTGGCGGTTCCCTGGGTACAACATCAACAGTTCGCGTAGCGGCGGCACCAGGAAAATCACCACATATCCGCCCACGCAGCAGGCCAGCAGAAGTACCTTCCACCAGTTCAGCGGCCGCGCCACAATGCCCAGCACCCACAGGCCCATAATGATCAGCGCCAGCAGCACGGCCGTGCCTGCCTGGCGCCTTTGCATCTCCGGCACATCGGCCCCAGGGTAGATGATGATCCACATCGCCACGCAGATTCCACCTATGAGCATGCCGGAGGGCAGCGCCAGGGACAGTACCCGCTTGACGAATCCTTCGCGTGGTCGCTCCGTATTGGGAGCCAGCGACAGCACAAACGCCGGAATACCGATGGTGAACCAGCCAGTGATCGTCACGTGAATCGGCTGGAATGGGAATGCGATACCCAGTACCGCCACCACCAGCGCCAGCACCACCGAGTACACCGTCTTCGTCAGGAACAGGTGTGCCACGCGCTCGATGTTTCCGATTACCCGGCGTCCCTCGGCCACCACTCGCGGCAGGGCGGAGAATTTGTTCGTCAGCAGCACCAGCTGCGCCACGCTGCGCGTCGCCGGCGCACCCGACCCCATGGCCACGCCGATGTCGGCTTTCTTCAGAGCCAGCACGTCGTTCACCCCGTCGCCGGTCATAGCTACCGTGCGGTGTTGTCGGTGCAGGGATTCCACCATCTGTTGCTTCTGCTCCGGACTTACCCGACCGAAGACGTTTGCGCGCTGGATCTCGGCGTCGAAAGCGTCATCGTCCAGATCCTTAAGAGTGCGGGCATCTACCGCCACGAGCTCCCGGTCGGTCGCTTTGCGTGCGACGGCCGCCACGGAATCCGGGTTGTCGCCGGAGATCACTTTGAGGTCGACATGCTGCTTGTCAAAGAATTCGAGAGTCTCGCGAGCATCGGAGCGCAGCTGCTGGCGCAACACCACGAGCACCGTCTCGGCCAGCTGAGGGGCGGAGTCCATACTGAGGCTGTCGGTGTCCGCCCAGCGTTCACCGCTGTCGCCGGCGACCTTGCCGAACACGAGAATGCGCAGACCTTCGTCCCCCAACTTCTTGGCTGTATCTGCAGCGGGGTCTGCCTCGCGCAAAAGCACATCGGGCGCGCCCATGATCCACGCTGTGGCGTCCAACCTAGCGAACCCGGAGAATTTGTACCTCGAGTTAAACGGGATTTCTTGGCCCTGCCACTTCTCGGGTTCGACGCCCCGCGCTCGCAGCCCGGTCACAATCGAGCGAGCGGTGTCATTGAGGTCGTCCTGAGCCTCCAACATAGAGGCGAGGTGGCGAGCCCAGAGTTCCTCCGCGTCGCTGCCATCGGGCCCGACAATGGAGTCCAGCTCCATCTCGTTGGTAGTGAGGGTGCCGGTCTTGTCCGTGCAGACCGTGTTGACGCGGGCCAGCCCCTCGATCGCGACGAGCTCGTTGACCAGGGCTTTGTACTTGCCGAGGCGGATCACACCGGCGGCGAAAGCGATGGAGGTCATGAGCACCAGTCCCTCCGGCACCATCGGAACGATAGCGGCGACCATGGAAAGGATGGATTCGCGCAGGCCTGTGTCGGAGCGAACCAGTTGAGTCCAGATCGTGAGGATGCCGGTGGGGATCAACAGCCAGGTAATGACCTTGAGGATGCTGTTGATGCCATTCATGAGCACTGAATCGGTAAGCGAAAACTCGCTGGCTAGGGAGGCCAGCCGAGCGGCATAGGCCGCATCACCGACTTTGTCGGCACGGAAGATCGCGGTGCCCTCGTTGACGATGGAGCCCGACAGGATCTCATCACCCTCGCCCTTGCTGATGGCATCGGCCTCGCCGGTGAGCTGCGATTCATCGACGCGTACCGAACCCGATAGGACGGTGCCGTCCACCACGACCTCGTCGCCGGAGCGGAGCTTGATGATGTCTCCGAGAACCACCTCGTGCTGCGGAATGGCTTTTTCCTCACCGTCGCGGATGACGGTGGGTTCCGATTCGCCGACGATCCTCAGCTGGTCGAGCGTTTTCTTGGCGCGCAGCTCCTGGATCACGCCCACCGCGGAGTTGGCGATGATAAGCAAGCCGAAGGCGGCGTTGATGATCGAGCCGGTGGACAGGACGATCGCGCACAGCACGCCGAGGATGGCATTGACGCGGGTGAAGATGTTGGCGCGCAAGATCTGCGCCACACTCCGGCCGGTCCCCTTGCCGTGTGTGTTGACCTGGCCGAGTTTCTTGCGTTCCGCCACCTCGGCGGCTGTAAGGCCCCGCGTGGGGTCGGCGTGCGCCAATTCAACCTCCTTCATGGGCGACCGGCTGCTACAGCCGGATGCTTATCTATTTAACTCCACGTTATTCAACTCCTCGTCTGTGGTTGCCCCCACCTTTACCTACAATGGGGCACCATGAGTGAATTCGAAACAGTACAGCCCACCGACGTTCCTGCTGGCGCGCAGCTGATCGACATCCGCGAAGTGGATGAGTACAACCAGTGGCACGCCGAAGGCGCCATCAACCTGCCCCTGTCCGAGCTGCAAGCTCGCTACGGCGAGCTGGATCTGAACGAAGACATCTACCTAATTTGCCTGTCCGGCGGCCGCTCTGCGCGTGCCTGCCAGTGGCTGGAGCAGAACGGTATCGACGCAATCAATGTTGCTAATGGCACCTCCGGCTGGCGCGACGCAGGCCTTCCCATCGTGGGGCAACCCCACAATTAGACAACCCCCATAGTCGGCGTTATATTGGTGGCATGTCCGAATCTATGCCGCTACCCGCTGACTTGTTGTCTTCGCCCTCATTCCAGCTTGAGCGCCTCCGCCGTCGCACCCGCGACTTCGTGGAGACCGCGCTCGCGGAAGAGGGCTTCAACCTGCGCGAATTCTGGGTTCTTGCCTGCCTCGTCGACGGCGACGCAGCAAGCCAGGCCACGCTAGGCGAAATCCTCGGAGTGGATCGCTCCGACATGGTGCGTCTGGTTGATTCCCTGGAAAAGCGCAGCCTCGCTAAGAGGGTCAAGGATCCCAAGGATCGCCGTCGCCAGATCATCTCGGTGACTAAGAAGGGCAACAAGGCCTACAGTAGCCTTGCCCCGCTAGTCGCAGCCGCGGAGGATAAGGCGCTGGACGATTCCACCTCCAAGCAGCTGAAGCACTTGAGCAAGCTGGCCCAGGCCATCATCGCGAGCGAGGAGGCCTAGGCAAACAGTGCACATCCCTTCCCGGTATCTCCGTTCCAGTGAGGCACCGGAGCCTCGCACGCTCATCGATATTGTGCGTGCGACGGCTTCGGCATGCCCTGAAGCCCCCGCCATCGACGACGGTAAGGGGGTTATTACCTATTCCGAGCTTCTCGATGAGATCAACGAGACCGCCCAGTGGCTGCACGAGCGCGGCCTCGGGCGCGGCGACCGCATCGGCATTCGCATGCCCAGCGGTGATCGTTCGCTCTACATCGCTATTCTGTCCACCCTCG
Organism: Corynebacterium jeikeium; assembly: GCF_000738265.1. Classification (GTDB taxonomy): domain Bacteria; phylum Actinomycetota; class Actinomycetes; order Mycobacteriales; family Mycobacteriaceae; genus Corynebacterium; species Corynebacterium macclintockiae. Next base: position 215,217 of record NZ_JFCQ01000028.1, on the reverse strand, counting down.
CCGTCGGTGCTGCCTATGTACCTGTGGACGCCGACGATCCAGAAGAACGCGCCTCCCTTGTCTTTGGCGAGGCCGGCGTGGCCGCAATTTACGGCGCCGATGGGCTGCGGGTAGTCGACGACAACCTGCAGGCCAGCGCTGGGGCAAGCTCCGACAAGGCTTTCGGCCCCGACCTGGAGACCGACGCGTGGATCATCTTCACCTCGGGTTCCACCGGCAAGCCCAAGGGCGTGGCCGTTACCCACCGCAACGCGGCCGCTTTTGTGGACGCGGAGGCGGAAATGTTCCTGCAGGACGAGCCCCTGGCTCCGGGCGACCGCGTGCTGGCTGGCCTGTCCGTAGCCTTCGACGCTTCCTGCGAGGAAATGTGGCTGGCCTGGCGCCACGGCGCCTGTCTGGTGCCCGCCCCGCGCGCCCTGGTGCGCTCCGGCGTGGACCTGGGCCCCTGGCTGGTTTCCCGCAGCGTGACTGCCGTGTCCACCGTGCCTACCCTGGCCGGGCTGTGGCCGGACGAGGCCTTGGATGCCGTGCGCCTGCTGATCTTCGGCGGCGAGGCATGCCCGCCCGAGCTGGCCGCCCGTCTGGCCACTGATTCCCGCGAGCTGTGGAACACCTACGGTCCGACCGAGGCCACCGTCGTGGCCTGCGGCACCACCATGGATGGGGTGCGCCCGGTTTCCATCGGTACTCCCCTGCGCGGCTGGGATCTGGCAGTCGTCAATGAGAACAACCAGCCGGTGGGCTGGGGCGAGACCGGCGAGCTGATCATCGGTGGCGTCGGCCTGGCCCGCTACCTGGATCCGGAAAAGGACGCAGAAAAGTTCGCGCCCATGCCGGAGCTCGGCTGGGAGCGCGCCTACCGCTCCGGCGACCACGTACGCCTGGAGGAAGATGGCCTGTACTTCGTCGGTCGTATCGACGACCAGGTGAAGATCGGTGGGCGTCGAATAGAACTCGGCGAGGTAGACGCGGCGCTATCCGCCCTGCCTGGCGTGCGCAGCTCCACCGTCGTGGTGCAGACCACCGGCGGCGGCGACAAGGTGCTGGTGGGGTACGTCTCTACGGAAGGCGACGCCGACAAGTTCGACCAGCAGGAGGCTCTGCAGCGACTACGCGACTCGATGCCCGCAGCAATGGTCCCACGCCTGTGCGCGCTGGACGAGCTGCCGGTAACGACCTCCGGCAAGGTGGACAAGAAGACCCTGCCGTGGCCGCTGCCTTCCAGCGAAACCGCGGACTTTGATAACCCGACCCAGCAGTGGCTGGCGGAACTGTTCGCCGACGCGCTCGGAACGGCTGTGACCAGTCCGGATGCGGACTTCTTCAACCTCGGCGGTACCTCTTTGGGCGCAGCTACTTTGATCAGCCGCGTGCGCCAAGAGGTTCCGACCGTCAGCGTGCGCGATCTTTATGATCACTCGCGTCTGGCTGCGCTGGCCGAGCACATCGATTCCATGCGCGAAAAGACTGGCGCCAAGGGCGACGGCTCGGGCCAGGCCGCACAGGCCAAGAACGTCAAGCCCGCGAAGCCGGTGGGCATTGGCACCCGGCTCGCGCAGGCTTTGATCCAGATTCCGGCGCTCACTCTCGCGGGTGCGCAGTGGGTGACCTGGATCCTGGTGTTCAACGCGATTCTGTTCCACGGTTCCTCCTGGGCGGGCGACCTGCCGTGGGTTGTTGACGTGCCGTGGGCCGTGGTCATTGCCGCGGTGATCGTATTCGCCACTCCGCTGGGTCGCCTGCCACTGTCCGCTCTGCTGATCCGCCTGATTACGGCGGGCATCGGCGAGGGCGACTACAAGCGCGGCGGTTCGGTCCACCTGCGTATTTGGGCGGCGGAGCGTATCGCGGATTCCTCCGGCGCACGCGATGTCTCGGGCGCCGCGTGGATCACCACGTATGCCCGCTGGCTGGGCGCGAAGGTCGGCAAGGGCGCGCAGATGCACACCCTGCCGCCGGTTACCGGCCTGCTGACCCTGGGCAAGCACTGCTCCATCGAGCAGGAAGTGGATCTTTCCGGCTACTGGTTGGAGGGCGACGTCCTGCACGTCGGCCGCATCGAGATCGGCAAGGACGCCTCCGTCGGCGCCCGCTCCACCCTGTTCCCGGGCGCCCGCATCGGCGCCCGCGCTCACATCGAGCCGGGGTCGGCCGTCACGGGAGCCAAGAAGGTCAAGGCCGGTTCCCAATGGGCCGGCTCCCCCGCCGTGAAGGTCGGCAAGGCCCGCAACCGCTTCCCGGAGCAGGCCGCCCCGCGCCGTACCATGTGGTTCTGGCTCTACGCGCTGAGCGCCATCGTGATGTCGTTGCTGCCCCTGGTTGCTTTGTTCGTCGCGGCTGCGTTCGTGCTGTGGCTCGTTCCTTCTGACGCCCCCCTGCTGGCACTTCCCATCGCCGCAGCCGGTGGCCTGGTGGCATTCGCCACGTACACAGCACTGACGTGGGTGTTCGTGCGCCTGCTGTCGGCAGGCCTGAAGCCGGGCGTGGTGGCCGTGCGCAGCCTCAGTGGCTGGCGTGTGTGGGCGATTGAACGCCTGATGGATAGCGCCCGCACGCAACTGTTCCCGATGTACGCAGCCCAGCTGACCCCGCTGTGGTTCCGCAGCCTGGGCGCCAAGGTAGGCAAGGATGCGGAGATCTCGACGGCTGTGATGGTGCCGCGCTTCGCCGAGGTGCGCGAGGGCGCGTTCCTGGCGGACGACACGATGGTCGGCGGCTACGAGCTCGGCGGTGGCGGCTGGATGCTCACCGGTAATACGAAGGTGGGCAAGCGCTCCTTCCTGGGCAACTCAGGCATCGCTGGCCCGGATCGCACGCTGAAGAAGAACTCTCTGGTGGCCGTGCTGTCCTCTACTCCGGAGAAGACCAAGTCTGGCAGCAACTGGCTGGGCTCCCCGCCGGAGCGCCTGCGCCGCGTGGCCGTAGAGGCCAGTGGCGAGTCCCGCACCTACAACCCGGGCTTCGGCCTGAAGGTGGCCCGTGGCTTCGTGGAGACCCTGCGTCTGTTGGCGCCGATGACCTCCGCCATGATTGCGGCGGGCGTTGTTCTGGCGCTGCAGTGGGTGCTGCTGAACCAGGGCATCTGGCAGGCCTTTGCGGTCTCCGGCCTGGTGCTGGTCGGCGCGGGCTTCGTGGCCGCGGCGGTGACTGTGCTGATGAAGTGGCTGTGCGTGCAGCGCATCAAGGCCGGCGAACACGAGCTGTGGTCAGCATTCGTGTGGCTGAACGAGCTGCAGGATCAGTTCGTGGAAACTGTTGCTGGTCCGTGGTTCCTGGCGCACACGATGGGCACTGGCAGTCTGAACATGTTCCTGCGTGCCCTGGGTGCGAAGATCGGCCGGGGCGCCTGGTTGGATTCCTATTGGCTGCCGGAGGCTGATCTGGTCACCATCGGCCGGGGCGCCAGCGTGGGCCCGGGTTGTGTGGTGCAGACTCACTTGTTCCAGGACCGTGTGATGAGCCTGGATACCGTCACCCTGGGTGACGGTGCGACGATGGGGCCACACAGCGTGGCTCTGCCCGCCGCAGCAATCGAACGGGCAGCGACGGTCGGCCCGGCGTCCCTAGTTATGCGCGGCGACCACGTGCCCGCCGCCACGAGGTGGCAGGGCAACCCGATCGAGATCGTCGATTAGTCGCCGATCTGGTCGCGGCCGCGCTTAACGATCTTCGGATCCGGCTCGCCGACGACCTCGTGGTCCTTGTCGGCGTACTCGAACTTCGACAGGACGTAGCGCATCGCGTTGATGCGGGCGCGCTTCTTGTCGTTGGACTTGATGGTGATCCACGGGGACTCGTTGGTGTCCGTGTAGCGGAACTGCTCTTCCTTGGCACGGGTGTAGTCATCCCACTTGTCCAGGGAGGCCAGGTCCATCGGAGAAAGTTTCCACTGGCGGACCGGATCCACCTGGCGGATGGCGAAGCGGGTGCGCTGCTCCTTCTGGGTGACGGAGAACCACAGCTTCGTCAGGGAGATGCCGGAGCCCATGATCATGTTCTCCAGCATCGGGACCTCACGCAGGAACTCTGCGTGCTGGTCGTTGGTGCAGAAGCCCATTACGCGCTCCACGCCGGAGCGGTTGTACCAGGAGCGGTCGAAGAATACGATCTCGCCGCCGCACGGGAAGTGCTGGACGTAGCGCTGGAAGTACCAGGAGGTCGACTCGCGCTCGGAGGGCTTCTCCAGAGCCACGGTGCGGGCACCACGTGGGTTCAGGTGCTCGTTGAAGCGCTTGATGGTGCCACCCTTACCGGCAGCGTCGCGCCCCTCGAAGATGATGATGTGCTTCTGGCCAGTATCCTTGGTCCAGTTCTGGAACTTCAGCAGCTCGATCTGCAGGGCACGCTTGGTGGTCTCGTACTCCTCGCGGCTCATACGCTCGTCGTAGGGGTACTGGTCGCGCCAGGTATCCACCCGGTGGCCGTCGGGAGTGATCAGTACCGGATCGTCTTCGTCCGAATCGTCCACCAAGTAGCCCTCGGTAGCGGCCAGATCAACCATGTGGAATTCTTCATCGGCCATGTGCCTGGGTTCTCCTTCGCCTGAAGCTTATTAGATTCTATTAACACAACCCAGTCTAGTGCTTTCGGCGTCGCTACACAGCGCTATACAGCGTTGCTTAATAGGGCATGAAAAAACCCGGCCGAAGCCGGGGTTTTAGCAGTTAAGCGGAAGCTTACTTAGCAGCGCCGGTCCACTTAACGATGGTCTCGATAACGTCCTTCAGGCCCTTGAAGATGTTGCCGAAGCCACCCAGGAAGGTGCCTACCTGGCCGAAGATAGCGGTAATCTGATCGATCATTGTGTTCTCCTCTTAAGAGATCGGGGGCGCCAGAATTGCTGGGCCCAAAATATTTCCTTGGTAGTGACGCCCCCTTTAGGCCGTCTGGGGAATACACTAGCGTATCTAAGAAAAGACACAACCCCTGAGAGGAACCTTTTGTGATCCTATCCCCCGACAGAGGGTAACGGTTTGATAAAGCTCCAGCTCAGGGGCTGTTTTTACGCCTTGTCTACCTAGGTTAAATCTAGGCAAACTAGCTATTTTTAGCTATTTCTGAGAGGCGATTAGAAGCCTCCCATGCCGCCCATCTCGTCGGCACCCGGCATTGCCGGCGCCTCCGGCTCCGGCTTATCCGCAACGACAGCCTCGGTCGTCAGGAACAGCGCGGCGATGGAGGCAGCGTTCTGCAGAGCGGAACGGGTGACCTTCACCGGATCGGAGATACCAGCGTTCAGCAGGTCCACGTACTCGCCGGTAGCGGCGTTCAGACCTTCACCGACCGGCAGGTTGGCGACCTTGTCGACAACCACGCCGGGCTCCAGGCCAGCGTTGTGGGCGATCTGCTTCAGCGGGGCAGCCAGGGCGGCGCGAACGATCTGCACGCCGGTAGCCTCGTCGCCCTCCAGACCCAGGTTGTCGTCCAGCACGTTGGCGGTCTGCAGCAGGGCTGCGCCACCGCCGGCAACGATACCCTCTTCTGCAGCTGCCTTAGCGTTGCGCACGGCATCCTCGATGCGGTGCTTGCGCTCCTTCAGCTCCACCTCGGTAGCGGCGCCGACCTGCAGCACTGCAACGCCACCGGACAGCTTAGCCAGGCGCTCCTGCAGCTTCTCTGCGTCGTAGTCGGAGTCAGCGTTCTCGATCTCCTGGCGGATCTGCTTGATGCGACCAGCCAGCTGCTCTGCGGAACCTGCGCCGTCAACGATGGTGGTGTCGTCCTTGGTCACAACGACCTTGCGGGCGGTGCCCAGCATCGGCAGGTCAGCGGTCTCCAGGGACAGGCCAACTTCCTCGGCGATAACCTGGCCACCGGTCAGGATCGCAATGTCCTGCAGCTGTGCCTTGCGGCGGTCGCCGAAGCCCGGAGCCTTCACAGCGACGGACTTGAAGGTGCCACGGATCTTGTTCACAACCAGGGTGGACAGAGCCTCGCCCTCGATGTCCTCGGCAACGATCAGCAGCGGCTTGCCGGACTGCATAACCTTCTCCAGCAACGGCAGCAGGTCCTTCACGTTGGAGATCTTGGAGCTGACCAGCAGGATGTACGGATCCTCCAGGACAGCCTCGCCGCGCTCCACGTCGGTGGCGAAGTAGCCGGAGATGTAGCCCTTGTCGAAGCGCATACCCTCGGTGACCTCGAGGTTCACACCGAAAGCGTTGGACTCCTCGACGGTGATTACGCCGTCCTTGTTCAGCTGGCCGTCGCCGACCTTGTACATAGCCTCGGCGATCAGCTGGCCGATCTTCTCGTCAGCAGCGGAGATGCCTGCGGTAGCGGCGATCTGCTCCTGAGTCTCGATCTCCTTGGCGTGACCCAGCAGCTCTGCCGTGACCTTCTCCACGCCAGCCTGGATGCCGCGCTTGATACCCATCGGGTTGGAGCCAGCGGCAACGTTGCGCAGACCCTCACGCACCAGTGCCTGTGCCAGGACGGTGGCAGTGGTAGTGCCGTCGCCAGCGACGTCGTCGGTCTTCTTGGCAACTTCCTTGACCAGCTCAGCACCGATCTTCTCGTAGGGGTCTTCCAGCTCGATTTCGCGAGCGATCGTCACACCGTCGTTGGTGATCGTCGGGGCGCCCCACTTGCGCTCCAGGACAACGTTGCGCCCCTTCGGGCCGAGGGTTACCTTGACCGCGTCTGCCAGGGTGTTCAGCCCCTTTTCCAGTCCGCGGCGTGCTTCTTCGTCGAATGCAATCATCTTAGCCATGAGGCTTTTCGATCCTCCGTTAGAGTTGGCGACACATACGGTTCAGATCAAGCGCCCGCGACGGCACGGGTGAACGAATGTCGCGACATTCACCCTCACTTCATCTGACGGTTATTTTCTGGCACTCCCTTAGTTCAAGTGCTAATCCCGTTTTTAGCACTCTCCCCCATCGTCTGCAAGATGCTTGCGCGTTCTTTGCGTTACCCACGGCCATAGCACTACTGACGACCGTCAGCACTACTCGCGGCGCCGCCACCTACAAGGCCCTGTCCGGTGCGGTCGCTACAGTAGTTATCTATGAGCAATTCCAACACCTCTCAGCTAGACCTCGCCCGTGCCGCCATCGCGGAGCAAATGCCACAACTCAAGGAGGATCTCACCGCCCTCGTCTCCTTCGAGTCGGTCCACTCCACCCCGGGCCTCGAGGAAGCCAATGCCGCCGCCGCACAGTGGGTCATCGACGCATTCACCAGCGTGGGCATCCCCGTCACCGGCCATGTCACCACCGACGGCTCCACCTCCGTCATCGGCCTGCGCGAACCCGCCGAGGGCTACCCCACCATCCTTCTGTACTCCCACTTCGACGTGCAGCCCGCCGGCGACGTCAACGAGTGGACCTCCGACCCGTGGACCCTTACCGAACGCGACGGCCGCTGGTACGGCCGTGGTACCGCCGACTGCAAGGGCCACGTCGCCATGCACGTTGCGGTGCTGCGTGCTCTTTCCATTCTTTCGGACGCCCACTTCCCAGCCGCCAAAAACCTCGGCATCCGAATCGTCGTCGAGGGCTCGGAGGAGCGCGGAGGCTACGGCCTGGAGGACCTTCTGGCCGAGAAGCCGGAACTCTTCGCCGCCGACACCTTCCTCATTGCCGATTCCGGCAATGACGCTCTGGGCGAGCCAAGCCTATGCACCGCGCTGCGCGGTTCCGCGCCGGTCACCGTGCGCACCCGCACGCTGGCGCAACCGATGCACTCCGGCCAGTTCGGCGGCTCGGCTCCGGATGCCCTCGTCGAGCTAGTGCAACTGCTAGCTACCCTCCACGACAAGGACGGCTTGGTGGCCGTACCAGGATTGGAGCCGAAGGAGCGCTGGGGTGGCGTCGGACCCACAGAAGAAGCATTCCGCGACAACGCCGGGGTGACCGACGGCGTGGCGCTGTACGGCACCGGCGAGTGGCAGCCGAACGACCTGACGGTAATGAATCCGTCGATCACGATCACGGGCCTGGATGCGCTGTCGGTGGCGGACTCGGTGAACTCCGTTCCGGCGACCGCGGCGGCCGTCGTAAGCCTGCGCGTCCCGCCGGGACGCGATCCGCAGGAATGCCAGGATCTGCTGGTCAAGCACCTGGAAAGCCAGAAGACCAACGCGCTGGTGGAGATCGAGCGTAGCTCGCTGGCCGAAGCATTCCAGGCGGATACGTCCGGCCCGGCTCTGCAGCTGCTCGGCGAGGCGCTGGGCGAAGTGTACGGCAAGGAGACGATGGAGGTCGCCTCTGGCGGATCGATCCCACTGACGAACAAGCTGCTGTCCGCGTATCCGGAGGCAGAGCTCGCGCTGTATGGCATCGAGGAGCCGAAGTGCGCCATCCACTCGGCGGACGAGTCGGTGGATCCGGGCGAGATTGAGGCCATCGCCACGGCGGAGCTACTGTTCCTGCTGCGCACCGCGGCCGCCCACAGCTAGCACTTGACTCTCGGTAAGTGCGCGTGCACTGCCGAGGCGTTGCCCTAGCATTGCCCAGACGCTACCCAGACGTTGCCGAACTATTGCCTAGAACCGGCCCCTACCACCGGAAATCCCACAGAATGAGAACTAGGCAACAGTTTGAATCTCAGAGTGAGACGGATTACATTATTTGAGTAGCAGTACTTAACCAACTGCACCTTTTTAGCCAACCGCACTTTGTAAGATTCTGTTCCAGAAATTCGAGCCACTCCCATGAACGTCTCTACTTCGAACACCACGACCTTGATCCGCTTCGCAAGCTCGGACCAGGACATGGAGCTAGACGCGCCGGTGTACACCCCGCTACCCAGCGCGCGACGTTCGACTGCGAAGACGTTTAGCGAGCCGGTACACACTCGCATCGAAAAGCGCCGCAAGCGCACCCGCACCTTCGCGGAGGATCCTTTCCGCGCCCGCTTCGGGCAGCGCCTGCCGGTCGGCATGCGCCAGGAGGCGCGCGGCATGGAGTGGAAGAAGTTCATCCGCACCTACGCTCCCGCCGCGATCCGCGTGGATTACCTGAAGGCCACCCGCCGCTCGCTGGGTCGCCACGACTTCAGCATGCAGGTCAGCGGCCTGCGCGCTGATGGGCAGGCCACTCGCGTGGAGATCACCGCGATGGGCGCATCCTCTGCGATGTCGGAGGTTCTGGCTGACCACAGCTTCCCCGTGGAGGTTGCGGAGTTCCACCAGTACGACATCTTCGAGGCCACGGTGACCTTCATTTACGCGGTACACAAGTCCAAGCGCGTGTGGGCCGTCGGCTTCGGCGCGGATCGCGATACCTCGATCGCCAACGCGCTGTGCAACGCAGCCTCCCGCCTGCACCTCTAAGTTGCACCCCTAAGCTTCGCCACGTCATGGTGGCTAGGCCGCGTAGCTACAGCGACTTCCGCAGTCGGTCGACCGTCAGGTCGACCGCAGCGATCCACGCCTCCGGCTGAGTGAAGCCACCCTCTACCCCATCGTCACCGCGGGTACGCGTGCCCGGTTCCGGCGCCGCGCCGTATTCCCGGGCGGCGGCACGCTGCAGCGCGTAGTCCCCACCGCGGGCGATCAGCTTGCGCACATCCTGCAGCTCGGCGGCGCAGCCCAGCTCCTCCGACAGCGGGGCGAGCCTATCCACCCACTCATCCAGCTCGTCAGTGACCAGCGCCTCGTTGGTCTCCCTATCCGTGATGATCAGCGCGTCCAGGCCGTAGCGTGCCGCGCGCCACTTGTTCTCCGCAACATGCCAGGGCTGCAGGCTCGGCAGCTTGTGGCCGGCATCCAGACGGCGCTCGAAGTACACCACCAGGCAGTGAGTGTAGGCGGCGATGGCTGCGAGCTCCCACAGCTCCATCGTGGCGTCAGCAAAACGGGTCTCCACCGTGCCGTACTTGGTGGGACGCACGTCGAAGTGCATCGAGCCGGTGTGGTTGATCACCCCGGAACGATCCTGGTCCCGGTTGAATTCCTCCCACCGCTCCCAGTCCTCGAAGTGGTAGGGCATACCCGCGGTCGGCAACTGCTGGTACAGCAGGGTGCGGTTGGAGGAATAGCCGGTATCCAGCCCCTCCCATGCGGGCGAGCTGGCGGACATGGCCAAAATGTGCGGGTAGTGCGTCATCAACGCGTTGATGATCGGCCACACCTTTTCCTTGGAGCCCACGCCCACGTGCACGTGGATTCCCCAGATCAGCATCTGGCGGCCCCAGTACTGGGTGCGCTCGATGATCTCCTGGTAGCTGCCCTTTTCGCTAAGCTTCTGGTCCCCCCAGTGTGCGAATGGGTGCGTGCCAGCGGAGAACAGGTTCACTCCGATGTCGTCCGCGCATTCCAGCAGCTGCTTGGCCTGGCCGCGCAGCTCCTCCACAGCCTCCGGGATCGTGCCGTGCACACTGGAGACCATCTCCACGGTATTCGCTAGAAACTCGCGGACGACCTTGTGGCCGGGGTGCACCTCGTCCATCCGCTCCAGCAGTTCCGCAGCACGCGGAACCAGGTCGCGGGTTTCGGGGTCAACGAGGGCGACTTCCCACTCAATACCAACAGAAGGCGCGGAACCCGGGAAGTCCATTGTGGCCCCTTAAAGATATGTAGACAGAAGTTTAAAGAACTCTTTTACTTTAGCGGGGCATGTCATTTGTTGTCACAACAACGACACTCGCGGGGCGCTCCCCCTCCAGCATGGTTACACCAGCGAGGGTGCGATCGGTCACCTCATCCCGTTCGCGCGAGGAGATGCCGAGGTCCTTGGCGAGCTGCTCGGCCAGCTGACGTTCGGCGTCATTACCCTTCGAGTAGAGCACCACAGACGTCGGGAACACACCCGATTCGTCCGGGAGGTTGCCCACACCGGTCTTGCTCCACTGCTGGTCACGCATCTTGTGGGCTACGTCGCCGGCGAGCCCTGCGATGGGACTGTTGTTGAGGACGGCCACATAGGTGTTTTCTTTATTGACGCCACCCTCCGCCGGATTAGCTTCGCCTTCCTGGCGCCCATCGGCGGAAACATTCTCCCGGCCAGCCTGCTCGCCTTCCGGCTTCGGCTTATCGGACTCGGGACCACCGGGGGTGCGCGAACCCTGTTCGTTCGAAGGAGCCTTACCAGGCTGGTTCTGCGCCTGGCTGGTCTGCTGGCTCTGGCTGGCTCGGTTGGATTCGTCGGAATCCTTCCCCGTCAGGGAGTAGGCAGCCCAGCCGATCAGCAGGACGGCCACAGCGATCAGAATCATGGCGAGCCCGCGGAGGGGCAGGCCGAGGTTCTCGCTATCCTCTGCGTCGTCGAGTGCATGGCGTGGTCGGTTCAAATCAGTCACGCCTCAGATTTTAACTTTCGCAACATTGGTAACAAGCCTGACACGCGCGGTCGCTCACTCTTCGTCGCGGCGGCGCAACAGCATCCGCACCAACACGGGATCGAAATCCAGCGCCTCGGGGCGCTCGATCAAACGGTTGAGCTGTTGGAAATAGCGCACCGGATCCACCCCGAACTCGCCGCGGATGTGCTCGTTCTTTGCGCTGGTATCCAGCCACCAGTGGCGCTCAAACTCCAAAATGGCGATCTCTCGGTCTGACAACATGGCAATAGATTCTAGACTGTGAGTCATGACCATCATGCCTATCGTCATCTGTGGCGACCCCGTCCTCCACAACCCCACCACCAAGGTGGACCCGAGCGAGATCCCAGACCTCGCCACCCTGATCGAGGACATGTACGAAACTCTGTCCGCGGCCAATGGTGTGGGATTGGCGGCCAACCAGGTTGGCGTCAACAAGAGATTTTTCATCTACGACTGCCCCGACACAGAGCTGGGCACAATGCGCCGCGGCTGCGTGATCAACCCGGTGCTGGAAACCAGCGAGATCCCCGAGTCCATGCCCGATGAGGAAGAGGACGAGGAAGGCTGCCTGTCCGTCCCCGGCTACTCCTTCCCCACCGGCCGCGCCGACTGGGCGCGAGTGACCGGCCTGGACGAAAACGGTGAGGAAGTCACCGTTGAGGGCACCGGCTTCTTCGCCCGCTGCCTCCAGCACGAGGTCGGTCACCTGGACGGTTACCTCTACACCGACACCCTGATCGGCCGCTGGAAGCGCAAGTCCAAGAAGGCCATTAAGGCCGAGGGCTGGGATCACGCAGGCAACACCTGGCTGCCCGGCGTGGACGAGGATCCTTTTGGGCATGAATAAGGACACGACCTTCTCCGCCGCTCACGCCGGTGCGCGGCGGGTGGAGGGCTTCGGGTTCCCGATCAGCCGCCTCACCGACCCCGTCAGCATCCGCCCGGGCGTGCGCGTGGTGGTGCGCTACCTAGTCACTGGTGATGCAGGCACCGTCACCGACGCGATCGGCGTGCTCCGCAGCGTGAACCCTTTGCAGGTCGACGACCGGATCATCCCGGACGGCGACGTGGTGGTGCTGAAGACCCTGAGCGCGAAACCCGTGCGCAACAGCGACATACGCGCGCTGGAAACCGCCAAAGCCGCAGCCTTCCCCGGCATCGATAACCAAATGATCGGCGGCTGGCTGGCGCGCGCGGGCGATGGCATCACCGAACGCAGCAACTCCGCAGTACCCATCGGTCCGAGCGCCGGGCTGCAAGAAGCTCCGCTCGCGGAATTGCAGGAGTTCTACCGCTCCCACGACCTGCCGTGCCAGCTGATGATCCCCGACCGGATCGGCCGCCCCGCCGAGCACCTGCCGGGTGAACGCGGGCCGGAGATCGTGGTGATGAGCAAAGACCTGGGTGGACAGCCAGAAAGCCAGCTGACCCCGCCACTTGCCGACGCACAGGTCGCGCTCACAGTCGACGACAGTCCAACTGCCGACTGGTTCTCCATGTACAAGTTCCGCGGCCAACCCCTGCCCAAGAAAGCCCTGGATCTACTGAGGCAACGCATCGACGGCCAGCTAGGCTTCGCGCGCCTAACCGTCGACGGGCAACTCGCAGCCATCACCCGCGCCACCATCACCGACGGCTGGCTGGGCTACTCCGCCGTGGCCGTCGCCCCGGAATACCGCCGCCAGGGACTGGGCACCCTGCTGTGCCAGCACATCCTGGACTGGGGCAAGGACAACGGCGCCGACCGCGCCTACCTGGACGTTATCGATTCCAACACCGCCGGAAAGGCGCTGTACCACAAGCTGGGCTTCAGCGAACACCACCGTAGTCGCAGTCTGCGCACGCGCTAGAATGCTTAACCATGCGCATCGCCACGTGGAACATCAACTCCGTACGCACCCGCGAGGAGCGGGTGCGCGAGTTCCTGCAGCGCAGCGACGTCGACGTACTGTGCCTGCAGGAAACCAAGTGCACCGACAAGCAGTTCCCCGATTTCTCTGACACTGGCTACCAGCAGGCCCACTTCGGCCTGCACAGCTTCAACGGCGTGGCCATCCTGTCGCGGGTGGGGCTGGAGGACGTGCAGACCGACTTCGGCCAGCCCGGCTTCGACAAGGATCTGGACGCAGACCAAGCCCTGGAGGCACGCGCGATTGGCGCGACCTGCGGCGGCGTGGAGATCTGGAGCCTGTACGTTCCTAACGGCCGCGAGATCGCGGATCCGCATTACTCCTACAAGCTGCGGTGGCTCGACGCCCTCGCGGCGTATGCGGCGGGCTCGGGCGTGGGGGCGTCCGAAAGAAAGAGCAGCCAGAAGCTGTGCCTGGTCGGCGACTACAACATCGCCCCGCGCGACAAGGACGTATGGGATCGCAGCTTCTTCGACGGTCGGACGCACGTGACCCCCAACGAGCGCGCCCGGCTGCGCGCCCTGGAGGATGCGGGGATGACAGCCGCGACGGATCTGATCGCCGACGAATACACCTACTGGGACTACCAGGCCATGCGCTTCCAAAAGGGCGAGGGTATGCGCATTGACCTGCAGTATTGCCGCGGGATTACCCCGACTTCCGCGCGCGTGGATCGCGATGAGCGCAAAGGCAAGGGTGCCTCCGACCACGCTCCGGTGATCGTGGATTACAGCGTCGACGGCAACGCTGACGGCAAAGCCAACGGCGGAGTCTAGGCCATGCCGTTCCCCGATCTGTTTGGAATCTTCAGCGAGTTCACCGACGACCTGCAATGGTGGCAGGTCACGCTGGTCGTTCTGGACTACACGCTCAAGGTCTTTGCCCTGGGCTGGGTTCCTAAGGAACGACGCCCCACGTCCGCCATGGCCTGGCTGCTCGCCATCTTCCTCATTCCCTTCCTGGGCATCTTCCTATTCCTACTGATGGGATCGCCAGCGATCAACCGGCGCCGCCACCGCATCCAGAACCAGGCCAACGAGCTGATCCGCACCATGAGCTCCGACGAGCCCGACGTGCCAGAGGGCAGCGAACTGAGCGATGAACTGCGCTCCCTGGTGCGCCTCAACCGCGAACTCACCGCGCTGCCGGCGGTGGATGGGACAATGCAGGCGCTGCACTCGGACTACGAGGAATCCATCGCCGCCATGACCCGTGCGATCGACTCGGCCGAAGACTACGTAAACGTCGAAATTTACATCATGGCCTGGGACGATACGACCGAGCCCTTCTTCGAGGCGCTGGGGCGCGCCGCACAGCGCGGCGTGACGGTGCGCGTGCTGTGGGATCACATCGGCGCGCACAAGTACAAGGGCAACAAGAAGCTGGGCAAGAGGTTGAAGGCCATGGGCGTGGACTGGCAGGTCATGCTGCCGCTGCAACCTTTCAAGTGGCGCTTCCGCCGCCCCGACCTGCGCAACCACCGCAAGCTAGTGGTCGTGGACGGGCGGGTGGCTTTCATCGGCTCGCAAAACATGATCGAGGCCCCGTACCAGAAACCGAGGAACCACAAGATCGGCCGCGAATGGGTGGACGTGATGGCGGAACTCACCGGGCCGATCGTCAGCACCATCAACTCGGTGTTCGCCGTGGACTGGTACACCGAAACCAACGAGGAACTGGACCTGATCAACCCCACGGATGCCAAGGAATGGCTGCATACGCACGACCAGGACACGGGCGCGGACATCATGCAGATCGTGCCCTCCGGGCCGGGATTCACCACAGAGCCGAACCTGCGGCTGTTCACCTCTATCGCACACCACGCCAAGCACACGCTCAAGCTGATCAGCCCGTACTTCATCCCCGACGAGTCCCTCATGGAGGCCGTGACGACCGCCTGCTACCGCGGCGTGCGGGTGGAGCTCTACGTCTCCGAGAAGTCGGATCAGCCGATGGTGGGGCACGCGCAGGCCTCCTACTACTCGGAGCTACTGAAGGCCGGGGTGCACATGTACCTGTACCCCTACCCAAAGGTGCTGCACTCCAAGTTCGCCATCGCCGATGGCGAGGTGGCAGTGATGGGTAGCTCCAACATGGACATGCGCAGCTTCGGCCTGAACTACGAGATTTCACTGATGGTCGGCAAGGGCGAGCTTTTGAACGCACTACGTGCGCTGACGGACGACTACAAGGAGCGTTCGGCGCTGCTCACCGAAGAGCAGTGGAGCACCCGGCCGCTGTACAAGCAGTACGTGGATAACGTCGCGCGGCTCACCAGCGCGCTGCAGTAGCGGCGAATAGCGCGCCACAATAGCGTTCGGCGTTCCCTTTATTGGCAAATCAGGCAATAGTGGGATCAGCGTCATATAGGGTGTTTCACAAGTTATTAATGAACGAACGCTAAAACGCCAAAAGAAAGTTTCGCCGATGACCCCGTCACCCCAGAAGCCGCCACAAACGCCTTCCCAGCCACAGGTACGCGGGCGCAAGGCACCCGAGATACTGCCGGAGATCGACGTCGCCGAGATCGCCACCGCAGTGTATGACTTTCTTTCTGCCACGCGCCGGTTGATGGAGCGCCCGAACCAGTCACTGGAGATCTCCCAGTCGGAGATCGAGGTGCTGCAGTTCATTTCCCAGCATCCGGGCTGCGGCGTTTCCGACGTTGCCCGACTGCGCTTCCTCCGCGCCTCGAACGTATCGGCCACTGTCCGGCGCCTTATCAACTCCGGTCTGGTACGCCGCCAGGCCAACCCGGAGGACAAGCGCGCCCAGGATCTTTACCTCACCGACGAGGGCGTGGACATGATGAACTCCATCACCGACGAGTGGGCGCTGATCATCACTAAGGCCACCGACCGCATGGACGCGCGCGACATCGCAAAGCTGCGCCGTGGCGTGCCCGCGCTGCGCAATCTTTCCCTGGCCGCGGAATCTCTCGTCGACGATCTACAGCGCAAGCCAGACTAATCAGTGCAAGCCGGCTTAGCCCGACATGCGAAAGCCCCACCTGGCGCGTGATAGCCGGTGGGGCGAAGGGGCGTCCTAAATAGAACGCCTTTAAGCGTCGCGCTTCCTTAGCATGATCAGTCCAGCCACGAAGAGCACCACACACCACGCGGCGAAGTAAAGGATCGAGCCGGTCTGACCCCACGGCGCATCCTCCAGGTCGTGCATGCCGGTGAACGCGTCGGCGTTCGTGAAAGGCATGTACGGCGGCAGCCAGTCGCGGACCTTCGGCACCAGCTGCACCAGCGTGCCCTCGATAACCAGGTTCCACAGCAGCAGGGCGGCAATGCCACCTGCGGTGTTGCGCACCAGGTAACCCACGCCGATGGCGGCGGCGATGGTCAGCAGCAGGAAGACCTCGGTGCGCCAGATCTGCCCCCATAGGCCGTCGGCGCCGAGGCCGGCCTTGCTCAGCAGCTCCTCGTCCTCCAGCTTCCACCCCAGCGACCAGCGCGCCAGGATCGTGCCGACGACGTTGGAAATAAACGCCAGGATCGAGGCAATCAGCCCATAGACCAGGAACTTCGCGATCGGCACCTGCCAACGCGTCGGGGTGGCCAGCAGGGTGGTCTTGCTGGTGTTCGAACCGTATTCGGTAGTCACCATCATGACGGACTGGATCATCACGATCATCATGCCGAAGGTCAGGAAGCCGTTGAGGCCCATGCCAGCGTTAATGGAGCTGGCGACGGACATGTACAGCTCCTGGTCCTTCTGCGCCTCGGCGCTACTCAGCAGCGAGCCGGTCATGCCGCCGTTCAGCAGTGCGAAGCCTAGCGAGAAGAACAGGATCAGCCCGGAGGTCCACCACAGGGCCTTGGTGCTGCGGATCTTTATCAATTCCGACTGGATCAGGTTCACCATTACTTGTCCCCTTCTTTCTGCAGGCGCACGGCGTTGCCGGTTGCCTCGTCGGCCTTGCTGCTCTCTTCGGCCTTGTTGGTTTCGTCGGCCTTGCTGCTTTCCTCGGCCTTTTCTTGGTGACGCCCCGCCGTGGATTCCGCCTCTGGAGCTTGAGCTGCCTCTGGGGCTTGAGCCGCCTCGACGTTCGCGTGGTACTCCACGTGCTCTTGCGTCATACGCAGGTATGCGTCCTCCAGACTCGGGCGCTTCTCAGATAGCTCACGCAGGCGCAGCCCATAGCTGTAGGCCAGGGCGCCCACCCAGTCGCTTTCCTGCTGCGGAATGGTGAGTGTCGTGCGACCGTCCAGGTCCTTGCCCTCTTCGAAGCGCACCTGCTCCTCCATCAGGGCTGCCTTCATCTCATCAACGTGGTCAGTTCGGACGACGGTGGCTACCTCGGAGGTCGACTTGATGAACTCGTGGGTGCTCTGGTTGGCCACCAGCCGGCCCTTGCCGATGACAATCAGGTGGTCGGCGGTCTGCGCCATCTCGCTGAGCAGGTGCGAACTGATCAGCACAGTGCGACCCTCACGGGCCAGCGCCCGGACGAAGTCGCGAACCCAGCGGATGCCCTCCGGGTCCAGGCCGTTGACCGGCTCGTCGAGGATCAGGACCTCCGGGTCGCCCAGCAGGGCGCACGCCAGGCCGAGGCGCTGCCCCATGCCCAGAGAGAACTTTCCAGCCTTGCGACCGGCAACGTCGCTGAGGCCCACGATGCCCAAGACCTCATCCACGCGTTTCTTGGAGATGCCGTTCGCCGCGGCGACCCAGCGCAGGTGCGAAGCCGCGCTGCGGTTGGGGTGCACCCACTTCGCGTCCAGCAGGGTGCCCACCTTGGACAGCGGATGCTTGTATTCGGCGTATGCCTTGCCGTCGATTCGGGCAGTGCCCTTCGTCGGCTCATCCAAACCGACGATCATTCGCATCGTCGTAGACTTGCCGGCACCGTTGGGTCCTAAGAACCCGGTAACTATTCCGGGGGTGACCTCAAAGTTCAAATCATCGACTACCGTAGTGCCTTTATAGGCTTTGGTAAGGGAACTGACCGTAATCATGCGTTCCAGTGTGCCACACTAAGTCGACTTTGTAGACGCGAAATTACTTAGGGTGTATATACTTTGTGCTTATGCCCCCAGTGACTGCGTTCGAGGCAGACCGGTGGATGGACAGCGACGAGCACCCCACCGGTCGTGGGCGGTCGTTTAGGGGACTGATGAATCCGGCGCTGGAAGCGCCACGCAGGTTCCTGAGATTTGCCAGGACATCCCCTGGTCTTCTCAGCATCATCTCCACCATTCTGGTCTTGGCTATCCTCGCCGCCGGCGGCGCGATGGTCTACAGCTCAGAAAATCGCCAGTCGCAGCTAAATACCCTCGTCACCCGTACCGAACCCCTGTCGGACGCAGCACAGGAGCTTTTTAACTCACTGTCCGTGGCGGATTCCGTGGCCACCACCAGCTTCCTGCGCAAGTCCACCAGCGATACGGCCACGAAGGATTACGACGCGGCCATGACCAGCGCCTCGTCAGCTATCATCCGCGCCACCAGTGGCATCGATGACATTGAGTCGCGCGAGATGGCACTGGTGCTGCAGATTCAGAACTCTCTGCCGGATTACCTCCAGCTGATGTCCAAAGCGCAGACGCACGACCGCCTGCGCAACCCCGTCGGCGCTTCCTATCTGACTCAGGCTTCCACCCTGATGCAGAACACGATGCTGCCCGCTGCCCGGGAGCTATATTCCAGGACTTCGGAGGAAGTCTCCGCCCAGCAGGCGAAGCTATCTGCTCCCCTCTGGTTCCCCCTCTCCGGAATTGTGGCGGCGATCATCATGCTGGTCATCGCGCAATTCTGGCTCGCAGCACTGACCAACAGGCGGCTCAACATCGGATATGTAGCGGCCACCGGACTTATGTTGTTTGCACTCGTGTGGGCGTCCACAAGCGCAGCCCTGACGTGGCACGCGGGTAACCAAAACGTGCAAGGCACCGTGCGACCGCTGGAGCAGCTCACCGCAGTGCGCATCTCGGTGCAACAATCGCGCACACAGGAAGCGTTGGGGCTGATTCAGCGTGACTACGGCAAGGATCGCCAGCAGAAGTTCTCTGATTCCATGGCCGACATCGATTCGAAGCTGGAGGCACTGCGCAAGCAAGTGAGCCACCCGGAGCGCATCGATACGGCGCGCGAAGCCCTGCGCTCGTGGGACGAATCGCACGCGCGCATGGTTTCTGAACTGCAGAACGGCCGCTACACCGAAGCGCTGGCGGCCGCGCTGGATACGAAGGTGAAGAAAGACCCGAATGGCAAGGGCATCCAGGACGGCCGCGGGCCGGGTGACCCCGGCGAGGACACGTCGGACTACAGGATCGTGGACGATGAAATGCAGGAACTCATCAGCAGCATCCGCGCCGAGCTGCGCGATATTCTGGTCGAAAGCCGCAGCGCCGCTGGCCGCGTGACGAACTTGGTTCTGGCGCTGACGGTCCTGTCGGCCCTGTGTGTCATCGGCGGCACGCGACCCCGACTGCAGGAGTTCCTCTAATGGCACAGCAGCACTCACGCACTTTACGTTCACGCAATCCACACAGTCCGCGGATTCAGCGCTGGTGGCCCGCTTTGTTGAAGCCGATCGCAGCAACCCTTTCTGCCGCCGCGCTTGCCGCAACCACGGCCTGCGCCATGGATAACCCCACCCTGCCCGAATGGCCGAACGCTAAGCACAACGCCAACGAAGACCTGCCCTACGGCGCGTCCTACGCCGATTCTGCCGATGTACCGGGCGATGCGGACGCCGCAGCGGATATGAACCCAGCCATCGACAACACAGGCAGTGAAGAACCCTATGGCTCTATCAAGCCGGATACCCGCAAGCCGAAGGAACGCGTGCCGGAGATTTTCCGCCGGGGTCGTCTGATCGTGGGCGTAGCCCAATCGCTGAACCGGCTGGGATTCCGCGACCCCGTCACGGGTGACGTCGCGGGCTTCGAGGTGGACTTGGCGCGGGAGATCGCCAGGGATATCTTCGGCGACCCCAACAGGATCGAGTTCCGCTACGTGGAGAGCCGCGAGCGCGCGGAAGCGCTACGGAGCGGGGACGTAGATATCGTCGTGCGGACGATGTCCCCCACCCGCTCGCGCCAGTCGAAGGTCGAGTTTTCCATTCCTTACCTGCAGGTTCATTCGCGCCTGCTGGTGCTGAGCGATTCCAAGATCGAAAGCTTCGACCAGCTGCACGACAAGACTGTGTGCGTGACGCGCGACTCGACCTCCGCCGTGCGGATCAAGCAATACGACGTGGGGAGGCTGCTGCTGGCCCAGGCATGGACTGATTGCCTCATGGCCATGCAGCGCTTCCAGACCGACGCTATCTATACGGATGACGCCATCCTCACCGGCCTGAAGGCCCAGGATCCCTACACCGCTCTGGTGGCCGAAACCTCGAATACGAACCACTACGCGGTGGCCATCGCACCCCCGGGATTCCCTCGAAAGACAACAGGCCTGGTGATGCAGGTGAACTCCACGCTCGAGAGGATTCGGCGCGACGGAACGTGGCAAGACCTGTATGACACGTGGCTGGCGGACTACCTGGGGCCGGCGTCACCACTACCGTTAAAGTACCGCGACGAAGAAGCATCGAAGGAACTCAACAAGTTAAGGCGAAAGGCGGTGGAGGAACAATGACGCAGCACGATGTCGAGCAGCCGCGCGGGGGCGTGAGCGATAGTGCAGAGGGCGAGGGCGTTAGCGAGCCCGAAGTGCACACCGAGGCGGTACCCTTCGACCCCTTCGCCGACGAGGACACCGACGAGAGCACCGAGGCTGTAATCTTCGACCCCTTCGCCGACGACGATGCCGACGAAGACACCGATGAGACCGTACGCAACACCGCCCCCGTGGGCGCGGGATCCCCGGCCAGCGCCGTGGACTCGGGCGAACGCTCCCGGATTGAGGCGCTATCGACATTCCGCAAGAGGCGTGGCACGCACCGCTCCGGCGCGTCCGTGGCCGACGGCATGGTGCAGCTGCCTTTCATCGCCCCGACGGACCCCGAAGACGCGGTGATCGACCCCACCGCGGCGATTGAAAAGGGCACTGCCCCGCCGACGTTGAAAGCAGGCGACATCATCGCAGGCCAATACGAGATTCTGGGCCCCATCGCACACGGCGGCCTGGGGTGGGTGTACATCGCGGTCGACCACAACGTCGCCGACCGCTACGTGGTGCTCAAAGGCATGATGGCCACGAAGAACGAACAGGAACGCGCCGTCGCCGAATCAGAGCGGGCATTCCTGGCGGACATTACGCACCCCGGCATCGTGAAGATCTTCAACTTCATCGACGATCCGCGCTCGCCCGGTGGGTTCATCGTGATGGAGTACGTCGGCGGCCCGTCGCTGCGCGCCCAGCGGCGCAAGCTGGCTTCCGGGCTGCTGGAGCCGGACGTGGCGATCGGCTACATCCTAGAGATCCTGCCTGCACTGGACTACCTGCACTCCCGTGGAGTGGTGTACAACGACCTAAAGCCAGACAACATCCTGATCACCGAAGACCAGGTGAAGTTGATCGACCTGGGCGCGGTGACGGGCATCGGCGCGTTCGGGCACATCTTCGGCACGAAGGGCTTCCAGGCCCCCGAGATCGCGAAGACCGGGCCGACCGTCGCCAGCGATATCTACACCGTCGGTCGCACACTGGCCGCGCTGATTGTGAATTTGCCGGTGGTCGACGGCGTGTATTCGTCGCAGCTGCCTTCCCCGGACGAAGTGCCGCTGTTCCGCGAATACCTTTCCCTGTACCGGCTGCTGTTGCGCGCGACAGATGAGAACCCGGACGCACGCTTTGGCTCCGCCACTGCGATGGCAAACCAGCTGATCGGTGTGCTGCGGGAGATCCTGGCCATCCGCGACGGCCGCCACTACCCGCACCTGAACACTCGCTTCACCGCGCAGCGCAGTACCTTCGGCACGAAGCACATTGTGTTCCGCACCGACCAGCTAGTCGACGGTGTGGTGAGGTCCGCGGAGGTTTCCGTCCCCGAGGTCGTCAGCGCGTTGCCGACCCCGCTGGCCGATTCGAAGGATCCGGGCTATGGGCTGCTGTCCGCCACCAGCTTTACCGAGGCCGGCGACCTGCTGGATACCCTGCGCGCGGCCTATGCCCAGCCGGAGTTGAAGCATTCCGTGGAGATTCCTCTGACGATGGTGCGTGCGCTGCTGGACGTGGGGCGTACCCGCGAGGCGCAGGATCTGCTGGCCGAGCTGAAGCCGCGGCTGGAGAACGACTGGCGCTTCCAGTGGCACTCTGGGGTTGCTGCGCTGCTGACGGGGAAGTTTGCGGAGGCGCAGAAGTTCTTCAACCGGGTGCTGTACATTCTTCCCGGCGAGCCTGCGCCGAAGCTGGCCTTGGCTGCGACGGATGAGCTGTTGTTGCAGCAGCAGGGCGTGAACTCCACGAAGCTGCTGAGCGAACACATCGCCCGCGCGGCCTCTTCCCTGGCTTATGCGCAGCGGGTGCCGGTGAAGGATTACACGGGCATTCCGGGCTGGGAACACATCACGCAGGATCCCATCAGCCTGCGTTTCCACGCCATGCGCTTGTACGGGTTAGTGTGGGCCACGAACCCTTCCACCGTTTCGAGCGCGTTTGGCCTGGCCAGACAGCTGCACGCGGAGGGCATGGTCGATTCGGCCGTCGCGGCGTTGGATCGGCTGCCGCAGTCGTCGCGGCATAATCGTTTGGCGCGGTTGACTTCTATTCTGTTGCTTATTTCTGACGCCAACCGCCTCACCGAATCCCGCATCCGCCGTGCGGCTAGGCGTTTGGAAACCCTGCCAACTAACGAGCCGCGGCTGTCGCAGGTTCGGATAGCCGTGCTAAGTGCAGGGCTGACGTGGCTGCGGGGTGTGGGCGACGTGCCGGATGATGGCGCTGGTGTGGTCGGCGGCGGTGTGGCTGGCGGCGGCGTGGTCGGCGGCGGCCCGGCTGGCGACTTCAACGCATCTTCCGGCACTTACGGATCCAAAGCTCCGGACAGCCTTCCCAGCCCCAGTACATCTTCCAGCGGGTCCTCCGGCGCGTCCTCCAGCGCGTCGTCCAGCGCGTCCTCCGGCGCGTCCTCCAGGACTGGCGCCTCTAAAGCCCCAGACGGCTCAAGCGGCTCCGGCGGCCCCGGCGGCTCCAGCGGCTCCGGTAAAGCGAGACGTCGAGCCGCGTCAGCGCCACTTTTTGACGTGCAATTTACCGAGCGCGGACTACGCTCCGGCCTTGAAGCGAGCCTGCGCCAGCTGGCTCGCCAGGCTCCTTTCGCCCGCCACAGGTATCACTTGGTGGACATGGCCAACCGGATCCGCCCTCGAACCTGGTTCTGAGCAGGCCTTTCCCTGCTCCGCCCCCTCCACCCTCCGCCCTCTCTCGTCCTGCCCGACTTTTCCCTGCAGTCCCACCTGCCCAGCTTCCCCCTTCAGTCCCACCTGCCCAGCTTCCCCCTTCAGTCCCACCTGCCCAGCTTTCCCCTGCAGTCTCACCTGCCCAGCTTTCCCGGATCAAATGTCGCTAGAACGGGAATCTGCGAAGGCCGAAAAAATTTTGTGCCCAGCTCCAAGCTCTCTACCTGCACTTTTACATTAGTGAAAACTCATTGCATTAACGTATTCTCGTTCTAACGACATTTCGGTGCCACAAGCCCCCATCAGAACCCCAACAGCGCACAAATTCTCACCCTAACGACATCCCTACCCCGACGGGGGGCTAAATAACCGCCAACGCGCGAACCCTCTCCACATTTTGAGGCAATTCACCCTCCCCAAGAGGGCTACATGTCGGAAAAGTTGCAAAACGTAGAGCCAGCAAAACTTGCACCACCGACAACAACGCTCCTACCTGCAGTTTTACATAAGTAGAAATAGTACCCAATAACGTTTTGCAACTTTTCCGACATTTTGACCCAGCCCAGGGAGCTAAACCGGCACTACTGCTGCGCAGCCAGCTCCGTCGCCTGGCGGGCAATCGCCAGCTCCTCATTGGTGGGCACCACGAACACCTTCACCTTGGAAGCATCCGTCGAGATCTCGCGCTCACCCACGATCCCCTCGGAGTTCTCATTCCGGGCCTCGTCAATCTCAATGCCGAAGTTTTGCAGGTCAGCCATCGCATCGCGCCTCACCTGCACCGCATTTTCACCAACACCCGCGGTAAACACAATCGCATCCACGCCGCCCAAGATCAGCATGTAAGAGCCAATGAAGCGGCGCAGCGTGTGGATGTACACGTCGTATGCCAGCTGAGCGTCCTCATCGCCATCCTCGATCATGGTCTTCAGCTCGCGGAAGTCATTCACCCCGGCCAGCCCCTTCAGACCGGAGTCGCGGTTCAGCAGTTTGTCGATCTTATCCACTGTCATGCCACCGGAGCGCGCCAGGTGGAAAATAATGCCAGGGTCAATGTCGCCGGAACGGGTGCCCATGACCAGGCCGGCGAGTGGCGTCAATCCCATCGTCGTATCAACAGCCTTCCCGCCACGAATCGCGGCGGCCGAAGCACCGTTACCCAAGTGCAGAGTGATCTGGTTGACTTCCTCGGCGGGCTTGCCCAGCAGGTCCGGCACCTTGGAGGATACGTACTCGTGGCTGGTGCCGTGGAAGCCGTAGCGGCGGATGTTGTATTCCTCGGCGACGTCCTTCTTGATGGCGTAGTTCGCGGCGTGCTCCGGCAGCGTGGAGAAGAACGCCGTATCGAATACGGCCACGTGCGGGACGTGTTCCAGCAGTGCACGGGCATTTTCGATGCCGTCGATGTTCGCGGGGTTGTGCAGCGGCGCGAGCGGGATCAGGTCCTTCAGCTGCTCAATCACGTCGTCGTCGATCAGTACCGGCTCTGTGAACGTTGCCCCACCGTGGACCACGCGGTGCCCTGCTGCTACCAGGTCTAGGTCTTGGGGCCCGACGCCCAGTAGCGTCATCATGCCGAAGGCACGTTCTAGGCCAACAGAGTGGCTGAGGATAGGGCGATTGTCCTCCATTTTCGACGTTTCCGTCTGAATCTGGATGTGCCCCTTCTTCTCGCCGATTTTCTCGACAATGCCGGAGACGAACGGGTCGGCCGTCGCGTCGGCATTCGGGTCGAGAACCTGGAACTTGATGGAGCTGGAACCAGAGTTAAGGACGAGTACGTACTGGGTCATTTGTCTTCTCTCTTCTTTGTCCGGGCTGCCGCTTTGTCGGGGCTGCCGCTGGGCCGGAGCCGCCGCATAGTGCGCTTTATGAGCCTCTACTTAGCCTGGATCGCCGTGATCGCCACGGTGTTCACAATGTCCGGAACGGTCGCCCCGCGGGACAGGTCGTTCACTGGCTTGTTCAGCCCCTGCAGAATCGGCCCCACCGCCAGGGCGTCGGCGGTACGCTGCACTGCCTTGTAGGTGATGTTTCCGCAGTTCAGGTCCGGGAACACGAACACGGTCGCCTGCCCGGCCACGTCGGAGCCCGGCAGCTTCTTCTGGCCAACGGATTCCACAACTGCGGCGTCGAACTGCAGCGGGCCGTCCAGCGGCAGATCCGGGTTATCCTCTTGGGCCTTTTTCACTGCGGCAGCCACGGCCTCGACGTCGGCACCGGCGCCTGACGTGCCGGTGGAGTAGCTCAGCATCGCCACCTTCGGCTCAATGCCGAACTGGGAGGCGGTCTGCGCGGACACTGCGGCGATCTCCGCCAGCTGCTCGGGCGTGGGGTTCGGGTTCACGGCGCAGTCGCCGAATGCCCACAGCACGCCGTCCATCACCATTAGGAAGATGGAGCTGACCACCGAGGATCCCGGCGCGGTCTTAATAATCTGGAACGACGGCTTGATGGTGTGCGCGGTGGTGTGCGCCGCACCGGAAACCATGCCGTCGGCGATGCCCTTGTGCACCATCATGGTGGCGTAGTAGCTGATGTCCCGCATGGTTTCGCGGGCCTGGTCCAGGGTGACCCCCTTGTGCTTGCGCAGCTCTGCGAACTCGGCGGCGAACTCCTCCAGCTGGTCGCCTGCGGTCGGGTCGGTCAGTGTTGCGCCGGATAGGTCCAGCCCCAGCTCCTTGGCGCGGCTGGCGATCTGGTCCGGGTTGCCCAGGATGGTCAGCTTGCACACTTTGGCGCGCAGCAGCTGGTCGGCGGCGGTGAGGATGCGGTCGTCCTCGCCTTCCGGCAGCACGATGTGTGCGTTCTTTTCGCGGGCCTTGATCATCAGGTTGCGTTCGAACAGCTCCGGCCCGATCACCGGTTCCTTGGCGCCGGCCTTCGCAATGTCCTCCAGGGCGACGTGGCGGATTGCCTTCCCCTCGGCCTCGACGGCTGTGGACGATGCCGAGCCGGCCGCGGCGGTGGCGTCAATAAAAGAGATACCGGCCGGTGTGCGGTCGGAGCGAACGAGCTGCCCGGAAGCCAACTGCAGCGCCGTGGCATCGGCTGGGCCGCCCGCGACGAGGTAGTGGGAGGCTCCGGCAGCGGCGGCGAGGCGCGAATCGAAGTTGATTTCCCCGGTGCCCAGCAGCACTGCGCCTGCCGTATGTCCAGCCGCATTGCCAGCCGCGCCGTCAGTAGTGGCTTCTGCGCCGTAGGCCGCGTCGAGGGCGGCGGCAAAGTCCGGAGCCGACGGGCGGATCGTGTCGAAGATGTCGACGGCACCTGCTTCGCCCAGTGCTTCCAGGATGTCGGAGCGCCGGGCGGCGGCGCTAGCTATCGGCGAGATAACGGCATTCGTACCAGTGGATCCAGTCCCAGTAGACACAGCTCACGTACCTTCCTCAATGGAGTTCTTTTCTCACCTCCATTGTGCCTTGGCCGCCCCGCACTGGCGAGGCGCGCGCGGAAGGTTCGCCCTCGTTTTACCCCCTGGCGCGCTCTTTTTCTCTTTCTTGTTCGCACTGTTTTTCGTATTGACGCCCACTTGCCGACCGCTCGGCGGCCACCGCATCGCTGTCAGAGGTGGATTGCTGCGAGTTTTCCGGTACATCGTCGCCGGTCAATGAGCGTTCCAGCAGGGAGCGCTTGCGGACGACAACGAGTGCGACGATGACGGCCAGGCCGATGAGGATGACGGCTACTACGCCGAGGAAACCGAAGTAGTTCACCAGTCGGCTGGAGTTCAGCAGCATCAGCAGGGCACCGACCACTCCGCCCAGTACTTCTGGCTTCATAATGGTCACGATCCACGCGGCAATGGGGGCGGCGATGGCGCCACCGACCAGCAGGCCGACCACGGGCTGCCAGTTCTGCGAGAGCTCGGAACCCATGCCGACTACGAAGCCGGCGGAGGCGGAGACGGAAACCAGGAACTCGGCGGTGTTGACCGTGCCGATGATGCGGCGGGGCTCGGCCTTGCCCACACTCATCAGAGTGGAGGTCGTGACCGGCCCCCAGCCGCCACCACCAGAAGCATCCAGGAAGCCACCGGCCAGGCCCAGGCCTGCCAGGCCGAAACGGGAGCGGCGGGTGGTGGAGACCGGCTGGGTGTTTTCGTCCTTCTTCCACGGCACGGCCACACTGCGTACTAGGACGTAGGCGCCGAGCAGCACCAGGAGGGTGGACACAACCGGCTCGGCCGCTTCTGTGGACAGGTTGCTGAGCAGGTAGGCGCCCATGAATGCGCCGATCGCGCCCGGCACGCCGAGAGCCAGGACGGTCGGCCAGTGGACGTTCTTCAGCCGCCAGTGGGATAGGCCGGAGAACAGCGTGGTGCCTACCTCGGCCAAGTGAACGGCGGCGGAGGCGTGGGCGGGACCCAGGCCGGAGAAAATCAGCAGCGTTGTCGCCGTGATGCCGAATGCCATGCCTAGCGCGCCATCGACCAACTGGGCTACCACGCCAACGATGGCGAAAATCAAGATCTTCATGGGTTAGTCCTAGAGAGTTGTGTTGTGAGGGGAGCTGTTGTGGAAAAAGCTGTTGTGGAGAGAGCTGTTGTGGGAAATCGGTTAGGGAGCTTGGCTGGGGAAGTTAGGGCAGCGCGCAACAGGCGCGGCTGATAACGACCGGAGCAACCGCGGCACCGAGGTGACGGGTACATGTCCGGCCGCTTGGCATTCGGTCTTTAGCTTTGTCCCACAGCAGCCCGGGGCTGACGAACAGCGGCACAGTGACGGTGCGTTCGTCCGCGAAGTCCAGCAGGGCGTTCGTATCCCTGCCTGGGTGCTCGCCCGTGGCGACGAAGGAGCGAGTGGTGCGCATGTGCAGTCGGGCGCCGACGCGCTCGGCGAACTCGGCCACCGCCTCGTTGGCGCCGGGCTGGCTGGAGCCCACGGAATACAGCGCCAGCTTGTCGATGCTGGCGCCAGCGCTCGCAGCGTTCGTGGCGTTTGCGGCATGCACAGCGCTCGCGGCATGCACAGCGCTCTCGGCATCTGCAGGCCCAGCGGTAATCTCAGCGAGGTACCGGGCCGTGAAGTCGGCGACCAGTTCCTCCATATCAGCGCCGGTTCCCAAGCCATCGGCTAGATGCAGGGTCAGGCTGGCGGAAGAGGTGGCGTCGATAGACTCGGCAGCCTCAGCAATGGCAGCGGGGACGTCGTGACGGGCGTGAAAAGCCCTAGTGAACAGCAACGGAACCACAACCGCCTCCGTGTACCCCGCCGCGACTACGCGGTGCGCGACGGTGGCCAGGGTGGCGGGGTGGAAATCCAGGAAAGCGGCAAAGGCCGGCACCCCAGTGCTCTCGGCTATACGCTCGGCGATCTCGACGACCGCTTGGTCCGCCTGTGGGTGGCGGGATCCGTGCGCCAAGCAGATGATGGGTACCGGCCGGGTCATGTTAGTTCACCAAGCCTGCGGTCAGAGTGTCGCCGCTACCCGGGTTGACCAGCAGGAACGAGCCAACTCGGCCGCTGCGGCGGTAGGCCTCGACCGGCAGGGGCTCGGCCACCGTCACGCGCACCTCCGCGATGTCGTTGAGGGCCAGCTCGTCGGCGCTGCCGTGAGCGATCTCCTCCTCACTGCGGTTGCGACCGGAGATGTCCACGCGCCGGATGACCTCGTCCACGCGGCCCCGCACCAGGGCGGTGCCGTAGCGCACCAGCACATTGCTGCGCAGGCGCACCGGGGTCTCGGACAGGTGGAACACCGTGGCAGTGAAGGTCTGCTGTGGTTCCGGCAGGTCGTCGGCCGCGATGATGTCCCCGCGGGACAGGTCGATGTCGCGGTCCAGTCGGAGGGAAACGGACTCGCCGCGGGTGGCGGTCTGCTGCTCCCCTGCCGGACCGTCGATGCCCTCGATGATTGCCTCGCGGCCGTCGGCCAGCACCTTATCGCCGACGGACACCTTGCCCGCGGTGATGCGGCCAGCGTAGCCACGGTAGTCGGTGGCGTGGTCGCGGATGACGATCTGGATCGGGAAGCGCAGGCCGCGCTCCACGTCGGCGGTGTTCTTCGCCGGCTCGGCGGTCTCCAGGATCTCCAGCACGGACGGCCCCGTGTACCAGGGGGTGTTCTGGCTGCGTTCGACGACGTTATCGCCCAGCAGAGCGGAGGTCGGAACCACGTCGACGTGCGCCAGTCCCAACTCAGTGACCAGTGCGTCCACATCGGCCTTGACGTCGTTAAACACCTGTTCGCTGAAATCGACCGCGTCGATCTTGTTGACGGCCACGATGACGTGGGAGATCTTCATCATCGCCGCCACAGTCAGGTGGCGACGGGTCTGCTCGATCACGCCGTTGCGGGCGTCAACAAGAACAATGACCAGCTCGGAGGTGGACAGGCCCGTGACGGTGTTGCGCGTGTACTGCACGTGCCCCGGGGTGTCGGCCAGGATGAAGCTGCGCTTGTCGGTGGCGAAGTAACGGTAGGCCACGTCGATGGTGATGCCCTGCTCGCGCTCGGCGCGCAGGCCATCGACCAGCAGGGACAGGTCGGGGTTCTCCAGACCCTTGGCGTTGGAGACGCGCTCTACAGATTCATACTGGTCGGCCAGGATGGACTTCGTGTCGTGCAGCAAGCGGCCCACGAAGGTGGACTTGCCGTCATCGACGGAGCCGGCGGTGCACAGGCGGAGGGTCGGCAGGTTGGTGGACATCAGAAGTAACCTTCCTTCTTGCGATCCTCCATGGAGGACTCACTGAGCTTGTCGTCGGCACGGGTGGCGCCGCGCTCGGTGGTGGTGGACTGGCGGATTTCGTCGATTACGTCCTCGATGGTCGTAGCGGTGGAAAGGACGGCGCCGGTGCAGCTCATGTCACCGACGGTGCGGTAGCGCACGGTCTTTTCGACCAGCTCCTCGCCTTCCTTCGGGCCACCCCACTCGCCCGGGGTCAGCCACATGCCGTTACGGTTGAATACCTCGCGCTGGTGGGAGTAGTAGATCGCCGGGACCTCGACGTTGCGGTCGCGGATGTAGTCCCACACGTCGGCCTCAGTCCAGTTAGAGATCGGGAACACGCGGATGTTCTCCCCCACCTGGTGGCGGCCGTTGTACAAGCCCCACAGCTCGGGGCGCTGGCGGCGCGGGTTCCAGCCGCCGAAGCTGTCGCGCACGGAGAATACGCGCTCCTTCGCACGCGCCTTCTCCTCGTCGCGGCGGGCTCCGCCCAGCACCGCGTCGTATCCGCGGTTCTGGATGGTCTCCACCAGCGGCACGGTCTGCAGCGGGTTACGGGTGCCGTCCGGGCGCTCCTGGACAGCACCACTGTCGATCCAGTCCTGCACGGCGGCGACGTGGAGCGTCACCTTCGGGTCCGCGGCGATCTTGTCGCGGAACTCGATGACCTCCGGGAAGTTGTGGCCGGTGTCTACGTGCACCAGCTCAAAGGGAACCGGTGCCGGGTGGAAGGCGCGCTTGGCCAGTTCCAGGACCACGACGGAATCCTTGCCGCCGGAAAACAGCAGCGCGGGGCGGTCGAACTGGCCTGCTACTTCGCGCAGGATCTCGATTGCTTCCGCCTCGAGGCTCGCCAAGTGCGGCGAGAGGGCGGTGGTGTTTTCATTGCTCATGTGTGAAGTCCGCATTCTGTTTTGTTGGAGCCGGCCCAGCGGCCGGATCGGGGGTCCTGTCCTTCGGCAACCGGCAGGGTGCAGGTTTCGCAGCCGATCGACGGGTAGCCCTGCTTGGTCAGGGGGTTGATGATCAGGTCGTGGTCGTTGATGTATGCCTCCACGTCCTCGTCGCTCCAGGCGACGATGGGGTTGATCTTCAGCCGGCCGGTGCGGTCCACGTCCAGCACCGGGGTGTTGGCGCGCAGGGCGTTATCCACGCGGCGCACGCCAGTGATCCAGGCGTTGAAGGGGTTCAGCATCCGCGCCAGCGGCTCGACCTTGCGCATGCGGCAGCAGGCGGTGTTGTCGCGGGCGTACAGGCGCGAACCGTAGGTCTTGTCCTGCTCTTCGCGGCTGAGCACCGGGGTGATGTTCTCCAGCGGCAGGTTATAGCGCTGCTGGACCTTGTCGCGGGTCTCGATCGTCTCGGCGAAGTGGTAGCCGGTATCCAGGAACACCAGCTCGGCGCGGTCGTCGGCCAGGCGCCCCTCGGCCAGCTCGGCCAGGACCGTGTCCTGCATCGACATGGTCACGGCGATCTTGCCGGGCACGTGTTCGGCCACCCAGTCCATGATTTCTTCGGCACTGGCGCCCTCTAGCTTGTCGTTCCATTCGGCGACGAGCTGCTCGTTAGCAGCTCGCTCCTCGTCGCTCAGCGGCGTGGTCTTGGTCGGCGCGCCCTGCGGACTCTCGGCGGGGTCTCGGAAGTCATCCGAATTCCCGCCGAGCAGGCCGGTCGCATCTTCCAGGCTCATGAGCTCCTCTTCTCGGGGTTGTTGGGTTTGTGAAGTGTGTCTTGCAAGAACTCGGGGAAGCTTTTCCCTAGACAGACCGATCAGTCTGTTTTAGCTTTCACCACAATAGACCAATCTGTCCATCTTCTCAACCAAGTTCAAGATTCTTTGTGACGCCCCACCGTCGCGACCTGCGCAAAGGGCACGAAAGGCCTTCGGGGGTGGAGGCAAAGGGCGTCAATAAAAAGTCAGTTACAACAGCTGTCCGTGGAACTTGACGGAGAAAACGCGCATACACTCGCGGCACTGCCAGGCGTTGTCGGTCTCCGCGTCGGGGAACAGGTTCTGGGACATGCAGTAAGGGCAGTTGTTCACGGTGGCGCGGCGGGCATTCGGGTGGCCCGCACGGCCGCCGAGCTGCTCGTTCACGCTGGGCAAGGAATCCATATCGGGAACACTCATCGGCTACACCAGCAGCTCATCGTCGGCGCGGATAACCCAGTCGCGGAACTCCTCGCCGTCAGTGCGGTGGGAATTGAAGTTCTCCACGATGCGAACCACATAGTCGCCCAGATCCTTGGAGTAGACCTGGTTGCCGCGGACCTTCTTGCCGAAGTGCGGCTCCATGCCGATGGTGCCGCCGAGGTGTACCTGGAAGCCCTCCACGCGCTCGCCTTCGTCAGTGGTGAGAATCTTGCCAGACAGGCCGATATCCGCCACTTGGGTACGGGCGCAGGAGTTCGGGCAGCCGTTAAGGCTGATCTTCAGCGGCACATCAAGGTCGCCCAGGCGATCCTCTAGCTCGTCAACCAGGGCGATGGCGCGCTGCTTGGTGACGACGTGGGCCAGCTTGCAGTACTCCAGGCCGGTGCAGGAGATAATGTCGCGGCGGAAGGCCGAGGGGTTGGCGGACAGGCCGAGCACCTCCAGATCCGTGGCGAGGGCTTCCGCAGACTCGCGCTCCAGATCCAGGAACAGCAGCTCCTTGTCCGCTGTAGTGCGGATGTTGGTAGTGCCATGCTTTTCCGCCAGATCAGCCAGCTGCTGCAGCTGCTTGCCATCGGTGTGCCCCACCGTGGGCTTAACACCCAGGTAGAACTTTCCATCCTTCTGTTCGTGCAGGCCGACGTGGTCGCGGTAGCCGGGGTATTCCTCTGGCTCCGGACCGTCCAACAGTGGGCGCTTGAGGTACTCGGTCTCTAGTACCTCGCGGAACTTTTCGACGCCCCAGTCGGCCACTAGGAACTTCAGGCGGGCGCGGTTGCGCATGCGGCGATAGCCATAGTCGCGGAAGATGCGGACCACGCCAGCCCAGACCTCGGGCACCTCATCGATCGGCACCCACACGCCCAGGCGCTGAGCGAGCATCGGGTTAGTAGACAGGCCGCCACCGACCCAGACGTCGAAGCCAGGGCCGTGTTCGGGGTGCTCGGAGCCAATGAAGGCGAGGTCCTGGATCTCGTGGGTGACATCCTGGCGGGAGTGGCCAGAGATCGCGGACTTGAACTTGCGGGGAAGGTTGCCGAACTCAGGGTCAGGCAGCAGTTCCTTCTTAATCTTCTCGATCGCGGGGCGACCGTCGATGATTTCATCCTTGGCGATGCCCGCCACCGGGGAACCGAGGATCACGCGCGGCACGTCGCCGCAGCCAAAGAAGGAATCCAGGCCGACCTTTGCTAGCTCGTCCCAAATGGTGGGTACGTCTTCGATGCGGATCCAGTGCAGCTGCACGTTTTGACGATCAGTGAAGTCGGCGGTGTTGCGGGCATACTTTTCGGAAATCTCGCCGATGGCGCGCAGGCCAGCGGAGCTAACCACGCCGCCATCTAGACGGATGCGCATCATGAAGTAATTATCCTGCAGTTCCACATTGGTTAGCGTGGAGGTCTTTTCGCCGTCGAGCCCCTGCTTGCGCTGGGTGTACATGCCGACCCACTTGAAGCGAGGGGCGAGGTCCTCGGCGGGGATCGAGTCGAAGCCCTCCTTGGAGTAGACATCGCGGATGCGCTGCATCACGCTAATGCCAGGGTCTTCCTGCTTGACCCGCTCGTCGTCATTGAGCGGCTCGCGGCCGTCAACAGCCCACTGCCCCTGAGGCTTGCGCTGCTTCTTGCGACGCGGGCGCGCTGGCTTGTTTTCAGCGTTTGGTCCGGTGGTCGATCCGGTCGTCATCTGTCTCAACCTCTGTCTAGACTGATCTGTCTGTCTACATTGTCCGGTTCAGCCTAGATGGGATCGCTCACAAATTCAAGCGAATTCTTGATTTTTATAGACAGAGTTGTCTATAGTTCGGGGGGTTGCCCGCGGTGACCCCATGTAGTGACTCAGCGTGGATTTTCGCTACATTAGACTGTGTTAATTCATAAGCAGTTCGAACGCTTCATGTGGTTAATGCATGTGGTTAAGGCAGCGCGACAACCATCGCGCTGCACGAGCTCACTGCACGAGTTCAACACCGCGGTTTACCCCAAGACCGAAGTACGACCCGAATAAGAAGGATTTACACCTGACATGCCCGAGAATCGCCCACTTCGCATTGCAGTCATCGGCTCCGGCCCGGCAGGCATCTACGCCTCCGACGCACTAACGAAGTCTGAGGCCGACGTCAGCGTCGATATTTACGAGCGCATGCCGGCTCCCTTCGGCTTGATCCGCTACGGCGTCGCCCCCGACCACCCGCGCATTAAGGGCATCATCAAGTCTCTCCACAAGGTGATGGACAAGCCCGAGATCCGCCTGTTCGGCAACATCAACGTCGGCGAGGACATCACCATCGACGAGCTGAAGCAGTTCTACGACGCAGTCATCTACGCCACCGGCGCCACCGACGACCGCCCGCTGAACATCCCCGGCGGCGAGCACACCATCGGCGCTGGCGAGTTCGTCGGCTTCTACGACGCCAACCCCTTCTTCGAGGACAAGTGGGACCTGTCCGCAGACTCCGTCGCCGTCGTCGGCGTGGGTAACGTCGGCCTGGACGTCGCCCGCGTGCTGGCCAAGACCGGCGAGGAGCTGAAGGTCACCGAGATCCCGGACAACGTCTACGACTCCCTGAAGGACAACCAGGCCAAGGAGATCCACGTCTTCGGCCGCCGCGGCCCAGCACAGGCGAAGTTCACCCCGCTGGAGCTGAAGGAGCTCAACGATTCCGACACGATCGAGATCGTTATCGACCCGGAGGACATCCAGTACGACGAAGGCTCCGAGCAGGCCCGCCGGGCGTCCAAAATTCAGGACATGGTCTGCACCCGCCTGGAGCAGTACGCCATCGCCGACCCGAAGGGCGCTCCCCACAAGCTGTACATCCACTTCTTCGAGTCCCCGGTTGAGGTTAAAACTGACGCCGAAGGCCGCGTCACCGCATTCGTCACCGAACGAACCGAGCTGAACGGCGACGGGTCTGTCTCTGGCACCGGCAAGCTCACCGAGTGGCCGGTCGGCGCGGTGTACCGCGCCGTGGGTTACAAATCCGACGAGCAGCCGGGGCTGCCGTGGGATGAGCGTCAGAACGTTCTGCCGAACGTGGGTGGCCGTGTGCTGACCGAGGGACCGACCGCCGACGGCATCGCGGGCGTTCCCGGCTCCGCCGACCCGGAGGCCGAGAAGCGCGAGCGCCTGCCCGGCGTGTACACCACCGGTTGGGTCCGCCGCGGTCCGGTCGGCCTGATTGGCAACACCAAGGGCGATGCCAACGAGGCTGTCGCCAACCTGCTGGAGGACGTTTCCAACGGCATCGGCTTCAACCCGGAGAAGCCGGAGCTGGAGGCAGTCGAGGCATTCCTGGAGGACAAGGGCATTGCCCACACCACCTGGGAAGGCTGGTACAGCCTGGACAAGCACGAGCGCGAGCTCGGCGAGGCTGAGGGCCGCGAGCGCAAGAAGGTGCGCGAGTGGGACGAGATGCTGCGCCACTCCCAGGGCAAGAACGCCTAAGCCATGACCAGCACTCCCTCCTCCGCCGCTGGAAGCTCGGCCGAGTTCCCAGCCGTCCACTTCACCGGTCGCGCGCTTCTGGCGATGCCCGCCCAGCAGCTTCACCCTCTGTACAAGCTGCGTGTAGACGTGTTCGTCCACGAACAGCAGACCCCCTTCGCGGAGATCGACGACATCGACCCGCACCCCAACACCCACCACGTGCTGGCATACATCCACCCCGGCAGCGGCCCGGAGTACCCCTTCGGCCAGTCGGATCCGGGATCTCCCCTGCGCCTGGTGGGCACGGCGCGCGTGTATGGCAAGCCGGATGACCAGCACATTGGCCGCATGTGCGTAGCCAAGGATGTGCGCGGCCGCGGCATTGCCGCCCAGATCATGGAGCAAGCCCTGGAGGTCTGCAAGGGGCGCGCGGCCGCGCTCGACCCGACTACCCAGGTCGCGCGCGTTTCCTTGAATGCGCAAGAGCAGGTGCAGGGCTTCTACGCGAAGTTCGGCTTTAAGCCCGTCGGTGAGCCCTTCGACGAGGAGGGCATCCCCCACGTCACCATGGAGCTGGAGCTCTAGCCCGCCATCCCCGCTGCGACCTCGGCGCATTCGTCGCGCCCGCAGGTCGCGCTCGCCGGATCCGCAGCACACCCGTCGCACAGCAGAATCTGCTCGCGGCACTGCTCGTTCACACAGTTGTGGAAGTCGTTGGTCGCGTGCCCACATGCCCGGCAGCGGCCCAGCGTAGCGGCGTCATCACTAAATTCCATGTGCATGCGCCCGTCGAAAACATACAAGGAACCCTCCCAAAGTCCCTTGTCACCGTACTTTTCTCCGTAGCGGACGATGCCACCGTCGATCTGGTAGACCTCCTCGAACCCGCGGTTCTTCATCAGCGAGCTCAGGATTTCGCAGCGGATGCCGCCCGTGCAGTACGTGACGACTGGCTTGTCCTTGAGGTCGTCGTACTTGCCGGATTCGATCTCGCTGATGAAGTCGTGGGTGGTGCGCACGTCGGGCACCACGGCGTTCTTGAACTTGCCGATCTCCGCCTCCATGGCGTTGCGCCCGTCGAAGAACACAACCTCGTCGCCGCGCTCTTCCACCAGCTTGTTCACTTCTTCCGGCTTCAGGTGCACACCACCGCCGACCACGCCGTTTTCGTCGACCTTCAGCTCATCCGGGGCTCCGAAGGCCACGATCTCGTCGCGCGCCTTCACGGACAGGCGCGGGAAGTCGTCGGCGGAACCGGCGGACCACTTGAACTCCATCTTTTTGAATCCTGGGAATTCGCGGGTGCGGCGCACGTACTGCTTGCAGCTGGCCAGCGAGCCGCCGACGGTGCCGTTGATGCCGTGCTTGCTGATGAGGATGCGCCCCTTCAACTCCAGCTGTTCGCATAGCGCACGCTGCCACAGCATCACCGCGGTCGGGTCTTCGATCGGGGTGAAGCAGTAGTACAGCAGGATTCGGGTTTCGTTGAGGTCAGTTGCGCTATGTCCCATACCTGGGATCTTAGGTCTACTGCCCGTCTTCTGCGAAAACCGCGGGGCGCACCTTGATGTATCCGGCGGCCTCTTCGGCGCGCTGCCGTGCCTGGCCCGTGTCCTCGGCGGTGGCAACGGTCACGCCCATGCGCCGTCGCGTGAGTGCTCGAGGTTTGCCGAACAGGTAGACGTTGGTTTCTTCTACTGCCATTGCCTTATTGACGCCCACGTATTCGATATCGCCGTCTGCCCTATCCTCGCAGCGGATGACGGCGGAGGCTCCCGGGGAGATCAGGGTAGTGTCGATCGGCAGCCCCAGGATGGCGCGCGCGTGGAGGTCGAACTCCGAGAAGCGCTGGGTGCCGAGCGTGACCATGCCCGTGTCGTGCGGGCGGGGGCTGACCTCGGAGAAGTAGACGTCGTCGCCCTTGACGAACAGTTCCACGCCGAACACGCCGCGGCCTCCCAGGGCGGTGGCGATGCGGGCGGCGATGCTGCGTGCGGTATCCAGGGCATCCTCTGACATGTGCGCGGGTTGCCAGGATTCCACGTAGTCGCCGCGGTCCTGGCGGTGGCCGATAGGCTCGCAGAACCAGGTGGCTTCCCGGCCGGTGGCGGGGTCGATGGAACGCACGGCGAGGATGGTGACCTCGTAGTCGAAGGGGATGTACTGTTCCACCATCACGCGCTGGACGTTGAAGCGCGAGTTCTTCATCGCTTCGTTCCAGGCGGCTTCCAGTTCATCGGCTCCTCCGACGTAGCTTTGGCCAGCCCCGGAGCTGCCCATCACCGGCTTGACCACGCATGGGTAGCCGATCTCTTCGGCAGCGCGGGTCATTTCTTCGGGGGTGGAGGCGAATCGGAAGGCGCTGTTCGGCAGACCCAGCTTGTCGTGGGCGAAGGTGCGGATGCCTTCGCGGTTCATGGTCAGCCGGTTGGCTAGTGCGGTCGGCACGACGGAGGCTACTCCTGCGCCCTCGATTTCCTGCAGCACGTCGGCGGGCAGGGATTCGACATCGGGGACGATGAAGTGCGGGCGAACCTCCTGCACGAGGCGTCGGATGGATTCCCCGTCGTAGATGTCCAGTACGTGTGCTTTGTTGGCCACGTGGTGGGCGGGGGCGCCGACGTAGCGGTCGGCGGCGTGGACCTCCACGCCCAGGCGCTGCAGGGCGATCGCTAGCTCCCGTCCTAGCTCGCTGGCGCCGAGGAGTAGAACCTTCAGTGCGGTGGGGGTCAATGGGGTGCCAATGGCCTCGGGAGTGTACATAGTCACTCACCTTACTTATTTCGGTATCCCTTTCGCATCCAACGCGGTGCACTGGCTTGTCGCTTTCGCCTCTCAGTGGAAAGATCGCAGTCATGAGCACCTCTCAGCCCAACACTCCCCTGTCCTGTTCCCGTCGCTCCTTCCTGCGCGGAGTGGCAGTCGCCACCGCCACCACCGCCTCCGGAGCGCTGCTGGCCGCCTGCGCCGGCGAAGAGGTCGTGGCGAAGGCAGATGCCGCTGACCTGGAGGTCGGCGGGGCAACGATCCTGGACGGCTGGGTGCTTTCCCGTCCGGGTGAAAACGAGTACAAGGCGTTTTCCACCAGCTGCCCGCACGCGGGCGGCACGATCAATTCCATCGAGAAGGCCGGGGACGTCACCGTGGCGGTCTGCCCGAAGCACGGGTCCAAGTTCGACGTGGCTACTGGCGACGTGGTGGAAGGTCCCTCCCGCGATCCGATGAGCCCGGCCAAGAAGGTGGAGCGCAACGGCGACTCCATCGAGATCACCAACTAAGGCACCACGCTCAGTCGCCGAACTAGCGCGCCATGTCGATCCGCTGATCACTGACCTGCGCGGCGTAGCGGGCGTCGTGACAGGTCCACAGCACTGTCGGCGCGGCTTGGCTGGCCTGCGGGCTCTGCGGGCTCGCGGGGCTCTGCTGCCCCCGCCCGATCAGCCGCGCATACTCGCCGTCGACGTAGCGGCGCAGCAGCTCCGCCAGCTCGCCATAGCCCGGCGTGTCCAACCCCACGGTCGGTTCGTCCAGCATCACCAGGTCCGCGCCGCGCACCATCGCCGCCGCGACCAGTACGATCCGCCGCTTCGCCGCGGGCACATCCAGCGGATGCGTGCCCGCCCACTTACCCAACCGGGCGAAGTCTATCGCCGCTTCGGCAAGCTCCTCACTCGCTCCCACGGCCAATTCCTCGGCTACGGTCCGACAGGTCACCGCCTGATCCATCTGGGTGGGCGCCCAGCCCTTCAGCCCCTCCGCGCGCAGCGTGCCCCGGTACTTCAGCAGCCCCAGCGCACCCAGGAATAGGGTCGTCTTGCCGCACCCGTTCGGCCCTGCCAGGTGCACTATCTGGCCTGCGGGTACCTCCAGGTTTATGGGTCCGACGCCACCTCGGCGGAAAACCACCTCCCGCGCCAGCAAGGCCGTCCCCGCGCTCCCCTGAGTTGCAGCCTGCGAGGCCACCGAACCGGCTGTAGGCTTCGGCGCAGGGGAAGGTTCCAGGGCGCCGTCGGCTAGTAGTCGCTGGTGCGAAGGGGCGTCATCACTCAAGGCCGAACCCGAACGATCGTAGACGGTGACGGGACCGGGGAAGTCCGCGATGGCGCGGCGCAGCGTCTCGACGGCGGTGGCGTCCAAGCCGTCGAGGGGGCAATCGAGCACCAACGCTTCAGGCCGGGCCAGCAAAGCGGCAGCGATAGCTACGCGGCGGGTCTGGCCGGTGGATAAGGTGGCGGGGTTCTGCTCTGCCTGGCCCTCCAGACCCCACAGGCGCAGCGCGGCCGCCACGCGGTCCTGCATCTCTACCTGCGATACGCCTCGCTGCTCCATGGGGAAGGCGAGCTCTTCGGCGACCGTGTTGCGCAGCAGGGAAATGTGCGCGCTGGCCTCGTTGCCAACCCACGCAGCGCCCGTCTTTTCAGCGTGCGCCCAGGCGTGTTCGGACAGCCCGGCGCCGCTGTCTCCCCAGATGTAGGTACTCAAAGGCATTGTTCGGGTGGGTCTTTCTAGTCGCTTGGCTCATGCGGGTGCTCAGTGGTGCTGGTGCTTACTTGTGCTCCTAGCACTGCTAGTGCACTGCCCACCAGCATCCCACCACCAAGGCGGTGATAGCCAACAGGCGGACTGCCCAGTCCACCGCGGTATCTGGGACGGGGCGCAGCACGGTGCGCGGGCCGGGCTCGCCGATCCCGGTGCGCTGCAGCGGGCGGGCGCGGGTGGCGGCATCGTCCACCATGCCGACGATCAGCGGCAACACCATGCGACACTTCGCCCGCACGGTCGTCACGTCCACTCCCCGGGAGGCGCGGACCTGCTGAATCGTCTGCCAACGGGCGCGGGCCAGCGGCAGCAGCCGAGCGGTCGCGCCGATGACGTACACCAGCTTGGCAGGCAGGCGGGGCTGCACGGTGCGCATCAGCTGGTCGAGGTTCACGAAGCTGCCGATGGTCAGGCCGATCGTGGTGGCAGCTAGGAAGCGGCTGCCCAGGGACAGGGCAATCTGCAGCCCGTCGCGGGTGATGATCCACCAGCCGGGCTCCTGGCCGAAGGGGGCATACATCAAACCAAAGCCCACGAAGGCCGGCAGTCCTAAGAGGTTGGCTGCAAGGAAGGGACGACGGGGCGTCGAAAAGAAAAGAGCCACAACGGCGCACAGAACC
The DNA here is from genome assembly GCF_000738265.1 of Corynebacterium jeikeium. GTDB lineage: Bacteria > Actinomycetota > Actinomycetes > Mycobacteriales > Mycobacteriaceae > Corynebacterium > Corynebacterium macclintockiae. Next base: position 174,319 of record NZ_JFCQ01000028.1, on the reverse strand, counting down.
CACGCGATAGCGGACACGGCGAGGCTATCGGCGACGAGAACGAAGATCACCCCGCTGATAGCGAGGGTCAGGTAAGTCAGTGGGTTCATGTGGAAATGGGGCTAATCCGCCGTCGGGGCGAAAGTGCGGCGAGTGCGCTGAGGCAGCGCGCGAATGACCAGGTAGATGACGGTGAACACGATCAGCTTATCAACAGGGTCGGACGTCCAGGACTGCAAGAACACGGCCGTCATCGGGTCGAAGCCCAGGGAGCGGTAGGCAGTGACCAGCAGACCCGTGCCCGTGCCCGCGGTGCCGCCGAAGATGAAGGAGGCGATGGGGGCGGACAGCAGGGCCGTCAGGAAGCCGACGACCAGGGCGGACAGGGCGATCTTCCAATACGCTCCGGTCCACCAGTTGCGCAGCAGGCCGGCGCAGACTCCAACGAAGGCATAAGCGGCAGCGAAGCCTACAACAGTGGGGTTAAACGTGCCCCACACCAGGGCGGACAGCACGCCGGTGACCAGCCCCGCCCAGGGTCCGGCCAGGGCACCGACCAGCACCGTGCCGATCGAATCTAGGTACAGCGGCAGCGGCAGACCCATGTTGCCGATGAGGTGGCCCAGCACCACGTTGATCGCCAGCGCGACCGGCAGCAGCGCCAGGGTGCGCACGGGCAGGCGGGGGATCACGGCGATGAGCGCCAAGATGGCGGGGACGACGAAGCCGACGAGGGCGATGGTGGAGCTCTTGGAATCAGCGAGGGACTCGTAGTTCGAGTCGCTGGGCTGCCAAATGACGAGGGTCAGCCAGGTGGCGACAATGATAATCGCGGCTAGACCGAGCAGTACGTAACTTGCTGTGCGTGACAGGGGGCGCATGGGGGGAATCCTCTACGTCGATGGCCTGTGCGCAACGTCTATGTCACCTCGACGTTTCGCCCATGTGGCCAGTGGTTTTGATGTTTGTTTAATGCTTACAGATGGCGGCTTGGTAACACAAATCGGGCGCCTCACAGGTGACCAATTTTCGTGATCTAGTTGACAGACCAAGCTGTCTATTCTTAAATGGTTGAGCAAGCGACCCGCGCACCGCGGCGGCTACTACAGCCTGCCGCACAACCGCGCCTTCTGGAGCCCCGGGAAAGGCAGCACCGCGTGGGAACCGCACTGGCTTACCCCCTTCAGAGGTAGCCGCGAACTGGAAAAACAGAAGTGCAGACTGCACAAGCACAAGCACAGAAAGACAGGACAGACGATGACTTTCAACGCAACCGTCGCCGGGGTACCGCGCATCGGACCCGACCGCGAGCTCAAGAAGGCTCTAGAGGGCTACTGGCGCGATAACTCCACCGGCCGCAACCTAGCGACCACTGCAACTCGCCTGGTCAACGACTACACCGACGAGCTGCTGGCCGCTGGCCTGGATTCCGCCGCGTTCTCTGGCCGCTCCTTCTACGACGCTGTGCTGGATACCACCGCCCTACTAGGCCTACTGCCCGAGCGCGTTGCCGACATCGCCGACCACGACAACGACGGCCTGCCGCGCTTCATCGACCGCTACTTCGCCGCCGCCCGCGGCACCAAGGACCTGCCGGCCTCCGCAATGACGAAGTGGTTCGACACGAACTACCACTACATCGTCCCGGAGCTCGCCAAGGATTCCCGCGTAGAGCTGGACGATTCCGCATTCCTAGAGGACATCCGCGACCAGGTCACCCGCGCCGGCGAGGCCGTCCGCCCCGTGCTGGTTGGCCCGCTGACGTACCTGGCGCTGTCTCGTACCGTCGATGGTTCTGATGCCTTCACTCACCTCGAGGAAATTTTTGACGCCTACTCCCGCCTGCTCAAGCGCATCGCAGACCGCGGCGTGAAGTGGGTACAGTTCGACGAGCCGATCCTGGTCACCGACTTCGCTTACGCTGATGCGGCCGCCAACGAGGATCTGCTGAAGCGCACCCGCGCTGGCTACGAGAAGCTGGCTGAGGTGGCAGGTGCTGGTGCTGAGGGCGTCCAGCTCCTTATCCAGACCTACTTCGGCGACGGCAACGCAGCGATCGAGCTGTTGAGCGGCTCCGGTGTGGCTGCCTTCAGCGTGGACCTGGTCACCGGTGGCGCCGCCGCTGCCGAGCTGCCCGCCTGGACTGGCAAGGAGCTGCTGGCCGCCGGTGTTGTGGATGGCCACAACGTCTGGCGCACCGACCTGGACGCAGCGCTGAAGACCCTGCAGGGGCTGAAGGAGCGCGGCCCGGTTGCCGTCTCCACGAGCTGCTCCCTGCTGCACGTGCCTTACTCCCTGGAGCGCGAGCAGAACCTGAACGCCGAGGTGCAGAAGTGGCTGGCCTTCGGCTCCGAGAAGATCCGCGAGGTCGCAGCCCTGTCCCGCACCCTGCGCGGCGAGCAGACCGAGGCCGACGAACAGCTGTTCGCCGAGACCCGCGCGGCCATCGAGGACCGCAAGAACTCCACCCTGACCCACAACGCAGCCGTGCGTGAGCGCCAGGATGCTGTGACCGACGCTGACCGTCGCCGCGATTCCATCGAGGCCCGCCGCGAGGCACAGAAGGCAGAGCTGAACCTGCCGCCGCTGCCGACCACCACCATCGGCTCCTTCCCGCAGACCACGGAGATCCGCCAGGCGCGTGCGAAGCACCGCAAGGGTGAGATCGACGACGCAGCCTACACCCAGGCAATGAAGGACGAGGTCGCGGACGTTATCAAGCGCCAAGAAGAGCTGGGCCTGGACGTGCTGGTGCACGGCGAGCCGGAGCGCAACGACATGGTGCAGTACTTCTCCGAGCAGCTGGATGGCTACCTGTCCACCGAGTACGCGTGGGTGCAGTCCTACGGCTCCCGCTGCGTGCGCCCGCCGATCATCTTCGGTGACGTTTCCCGCCCGCACGCGATGACCGTCGACTGGTACAAGGTTGCCGCCGACCTGACCGACAAGCCAGTCAAGGGCATGCTGACCGGCCCGGTGACCATGCTGGCCTGGTCCTTCGTGCGCGACGATCAGCCGCTGGGCGAGACCGCCGACCAGGTTGCGCTGGCACTGCGCGACGAGATTGACGATCTGATCGCCGCTGGCGCCCGCGTGGTGCAGGTGGACGAGCCCGCCATCCGCGAGCTACTGCCGCTGCGCAAGGAGCAGCAGCCGGACTACCTGGAATGGGCGGTTGGCTCCTTCCGCCTGGCTACCTCTGGCGCGGAGAACAAGGTTCAGATCCACACGCACATGTGCTACTCCGAGTTCAACGAGCTGATCGACACGGTCTCCAACCTGGACGCCGACGTGACCTCCATCGAGGCCGCCCGCAACGGCATGCAGGTTCTGGCCGCGCTAAAGGACGAGGGCTACGAGCTGGGAGTTGGCCCGGGCGTGTGGGACATCCACTCCCCGCGCGTGCCGAAGCAGGAAGAAGTCGACGAGCTACTGACCGCCGCCTTGGGTTCTGTAGATCCCTCTCTGCTGTGGGTCAACCCGGACTGCGGCCTGAAGACCCGCGGCTGGGAAGAGACCACTGCTTCCCTGGAGGTACTGGTCGCGGCCGCCAAGAAGGCTCGCGCGCGCGTCTAGCCTGGGGTGCTGGCTGGGCCGGCTGGGCTTTTGCAGACCAGCCCGCACCTAACTGGGTTTACCAGGGTTGAATAGCCTCAGCGCTACCCAAACACAACCCGCTCGAACTCTGCGAACACTTCCAGCGGATCCAACCCCTGGAGGATCTTCGCGTTCGCCGGCTTTTGCCAGTACCCGCCGTCCCAGTCGACCAGCGTCGCACCCCGCGTCAGCGCAGATTCCGCCTCGACTTCGACGGCCCCGGCGCGCACCGAAAACGGCACCCGCCCCAGCATCACCATCGCGGCGGCAAGGTCATGTATCTGCGCGCAATACCCCACCCCTACTGTCTGGTGAAACTCAAAGTAGAAGCGCAGCGCCTCGGAAAGCAGGTGCTTTAACTGCTTTCTTGTTGACGCCACCTCCTCCCCCTCCGAACCTTCCAGCCAACGTTCAAGCCGATCGGGGTACAAAAGCACTGTCTCAGTGACATTAAGGGGGCACAAGGTTGGCAGGCCGGCCGAACCCTGCGGCTGGCGCCGCTGCGAACGCTGCGCCAGCCGCTCCAGCGAGTACCCGAGCGCATGCGGATCCACCCAAGCGTTCCACTCCGCCAGCGGAGTAGTGTTCCCTGGATAGTTAAAAGCCCCGGTCATGAGGCAAATCTCAGTGCCGTCCAGCACTTCGGGGCAGTGCTCCAGCGCCCACGCAAGGTTCGTAGCTGGCCCCGCAATCAGGAGGTAATCGGCGCCCTCCCAGCTGGCCACAGCCTCTTCGACACTCGGTGGATAGTCGGCGGGGTCCGCACTGGTGATGTAGTGGCCAAGTCCTGTGGGGCCGTGCGTCTCCGGGGTGGTCACCAGCTCCACGCTCACGGGCTGGGCCGCGCCTGCGACGACTGGTACGTCCACCCCGCACGCAGCCAGTACATCCGCGCTGTTCGCGGCTGCTTGCGCTGCGCCGCAGTTACCGGCGCTCGTTGTGACGCCAAGTTCGATCCGCCCCGAAGCATGCAGATGAGCTAAATAGGTCAGAGCCAGGGCATCATCGATGCCCGTGTCCACATCCGCGACTACCTTCACCCGGTTCGCCGGGTTGCCTGTGGCGTTCACCTGTTTCGCTGGGTTGGCCGGGTTGGCCGGGTTGGCTGGGTTGGCTGGGTTGGCCGAGGCGCTCACTGGGTTCGCGGGCGCGGTCGGTGACTTAGTTGTATCTGCCGAGTGTGAGGTCATGATGCCAATCATGCCAATCCAACGATTCGCGCGGCGCCCAAGCACTCAACCAGCGCTGAAAACAACCCGGCGCGAAAAATTTCTAGCGGTAGCGGCGGAGTCGGCGGGCGCCGGATGGGTCGGGGTAATCCAGGTGAGCATGCTCGTTGAAGCTCAGCAACTGCGCTGCAGTGTCAGCGGCAGTATCAGTGCCGGCAGTATCAGCGGCAGTGTCAGTGCCAGCTGCAGTGTCAGCGGCAGTATCAGTGCCGGCAGTATCAGCGGCAGCGCCCGCGGCTGGGCCCGAAGCAGCTGCGCCGCGGGTGCTGAACACACTCACCGAAGAAGTAAAAATGTTGTTGATCATGTGCGTCCAGTCGGCGCCGATCAGCGCAGCGGCACACATGGAGATCGGGCCGGCGGAGGTGACAACCACGACTGATCCGTGTTGGGCGGCGAGGAAGGTGGCGTCCGAAAATCCTTGCCTTACCTGCGCAGCGAAGGAGGCGAACCCCGGGGTTGAGCACCACTCCCGTAGGGCCGCATCGATGGCCTGGCCGAGCAGACGGTTGTGCTCCTTCATCCCGCCTGCGACCTGTCCTGAACCTTGCTCTGGACCTTGCTCTGAACCTTGGCTTGCGTGCCCTGTGCGCGCGGCGGCGTATGCGCGCCGGATCTGCGCGAGCTCGTCAGGATGGGCGCGGAAATAGGGTGCGAGCACGGCATCCGAGCTGAACTCTCGCCACTCTTCGACCGTCTCTACGGGCTGCGGATCCAAGCCAGCTGCGACCATCTCGGCGTGGATCTCCCCAGCCGTACTGAGCTGTCGAGCTAGCGGGCCGGAAAGAATGATGGGGCGCTCGCCACTGCTGCTGCTGCCGCTGCCACTGCTGCTGCCGCTGCCGATCCGCTCCGCCAGCGCGCGCCCCGTCACCCGCGCCTGTTCGTGCCCCAGTTCAGTGAGCTGATCGTACGTCGCCTCCATCTCCCCCTCCGCGACATTGTCGGTGTGCAGCCCACCGGAATTCGCCTGACCGTGGCGAACTAGATAGAGAATCCCCATTGCTACTGCTCCCAAAACAAACTCGCAAAAACCTGGTGACGTGAAAATCGAGCTTATAACATGTCGTACATGCCACACGGGACAAACCGAGCCACTCGCAAGACCGGCCTCACCCCACGCGCCCGAGAGCGACGAGCAACCATCCTCAACGCGGCGCGCGAAGTTTTCGTGCGCGATGGCTACCACGAAGCGAAGCTCACCCAGATCGCCCGCGAGGCACATTGTTCCGTCGGCACGCTCTACACCTACTTCGAAGACAGGGATGACCTCCTGGCCGCGGTGCTGAACCAGGTGGAGGAGGAAATGCGTGGTAGCGGTGGAAAACACCTCAACTTCCACAGCGCCTCCGCGGTTCGTCGTTCCATCGCGGAGGTCAACCGTCAGTACCTGACCACCTTCCAGCGCAACGCCCGCGAAATGGCGCTGATGGATCAGGTAGCACAGATCGATCCGAATTTTCGGGAGCAACGACGCCAACGCGCCCGCCGCTTTGTGGATCGGAACACTCGCATGATTGAGCAGCTGCAGCAGAACGGGGTTATCCCCGTCGCCGAGGATCCAGAGATGCTCGCCGCTTCCCTGTCCGGCATGGTTAGCCGTTTGGCGTACAGCACGTTCATTGAAAAGTACTTCGGGGAACCCAACCAGCGGACACTCGACCGCGTTCTGGCTGCCGCCAACAAGGTCTGGTTCACAGCGCTCGGGATCTAGTGCGCTGAACAGGTAAAACGCCATAACTTTTCCACGTTTTCCCCGAACGCCATTTATTGAATCAAATTTCATTTTATGATGGGGGTCACACCAGCACCCGACACTCGAGCACCCCGAAGGATCCCCCTCATGAGTTCTTACGATTTCACCGGGCTCACCGCCATCGTCACCGGCGGCACCCGCGGCATCGGCCACGCCACCGCACTGAAGCTTGCAGCCAGCGGAGCGAACGTGGTCATCACCGGACGCAAGCCAGAAACAGTCACCCCCGCCGCCGAAGAGCTGCAGGCCGAGGCGCAGAAGCTCAACCCCAATGCCGGCCGCGTACTGGGAATCGCCGCGCACGTAGCCGACCCAGAGGCAGCGAAGATGGCCTGCGCCAAGGCCGTTGAAGAGTTCGGCCGACTCGACGTCCTCATCAACAACGCCGGCACGAACCCCGCCTTCGGCCCAGTGCACAAGCAGTCCGCGGACATCATGGCGAAGGTGTTCCAGATCAACACCATCGGCCCGGTCATCTGGACCAGCGCCGCGATCGAGGCAGGCCTCGGCAAGGCCGCCCGCGATGGCGCCGACGGCAGCCCCGGCACCACTGACGGCCCCGCAGGCGCGGTCGTGAACGTCTCCAGCATCGGCGCACTGACCATGGAGGACTACATCGGCGTGTACAACGCCTCCAAGGCCGCCCTGTTGCACTTGTCCAAGCAGATGGCGCGCGAACTGGCTCCACGCATCCGCGTGAACAGCATCTCCCCCGGCGTGGTGCGCACCAAGCTCTCGGAGGCGCTATGGAAGGAAAACGAAGACTCCACCTCCACCCTCATCCCCGCCGAGCGCATCGGCGAACCAGAGGACATCGCAGACGCCATCGCATTCCTTGCCGCACCGACCAGCTCCTGGCTGACCGGCGAAAACCTCGTGGTCGACGGCGGAATGCTCGTCGGCAACAAGACGATCGACGTCACCACACCCGGACAATCCAACTCCGCTGACAAGCCGGTCGGCGGACGATCTGGCGTCGAAAGGTAAGAAACAGTGGACTTCCAACACAGCGAACGATCCCTGGAATACCAGGGAAAGCTCACCGAGTTCATGGACGAATGCGTCTACCCGGCGGAGTCGGTGTACGAACAGCAGATGCGCGAATCGGGCGACCCGCACCACTTCCCCGCCGTCCTCGATGATTTGAAGGCCGAGGCGAAAAAGCGCGGCCTGTGGAACCTCTTCCACCCTCACCTCGGCGCTGGCGGAGCTGGCAGTGCAGACGCAGCAACCACCGGCGGCGATAGCAACCGCCCCGGCCTGACCAACGCCGAATACGCACCCCTCGCAGAGATCATGGGCCGGTCCATCCACCTCGCCCCCGAGGCCTGCAACTGCAACGCCCCCGACACGGGCAACATGGAGGTCTTCGAGCTCTACGGCACCGACGAGCACCGTGAGAAGTACCTTGAACCCCTGCTCCGGGGCGATATCCGCTCTGCCTTCGCCATGACGGAACCCGGGGTTGCTTCTAGCGACGCCACCAACGTCCGCATGAGCATGGAACGCACAGACGGCGGCTACGTACTCAACGGCCGCAAGTGGTTCACTTCCAACGGCATGCACCCGCACCTCAAGGTCATGATCGTGATGGGCAAGACCAGCCCGGAGGCGGAGATCCACCGCCAGCAGTCCATGCTCGCCGTCCCCGCGGATGCCCCCGGCGTGACCATCGTGCGGAACCTGCCGGTGTTCGGCTACCACGACCGCGAGCGGCAGGCGCTGGCCTACTGGCACGTCCTGGGTCTGTGGAAGGTGGCGATCATCGTCGAGGGCGTGGTCCGCCGAGTGATGAACAACCCCTCCAACCAGGCGATTTCCGGCGCTCCGACCCAGGAGATGGTGGAGTGGATCGTCAACCAGGCGGCTATCACCGCCCGCGAGTACGGTTTTTAGTCCACCATCAGGGACTCGTCATCGCTGGCCAGCAACCGGCCAGCGTTCTTGCCGAGCATGAGCGTGTAGATCTGCTCGATGTGGATCAGTACCGCCATCTTCGGTGGGTTATGCCCCATCTCCTCGGCGTACTTCACCGCTGCATCCCACACCGGCCCTTCGTGGAATAGCTCCGCCGGTCCGATGAACCGGTACCCATCTAGCTCTGCCCAATCCACGACCGCGACGGCGGCCTTCGAGCCAGCCCGGAGGTTTTCCAGGTGTTGCCGGCCGGTGTTTTCGTTGTAGATCAGCGTCTCGTCATCCCACACGCGCAGGCTGCGCTTCGGACCGATGTCCGGCAGCAGCGTCTCGCCGTCGGTCACAGTCGCCAGGTACGGCAGCTGTGCATCAATCATGTCTTTCATTTCTTGGGTTAGCTTCGCCATGAGCTCTGTCCTTTCTTTTTCTGGTTTTCTCTGGCGGTTTTTCCGCACCGCGCTGTCGGTCGCGCGATGTGAAGTTGGCTACACCGCGCACTCTACACAAAAGTTCAAGTCATTGTTGTTGTAAAGTTCGTATTATTGAACTTTGGACGCCACCTTCCCGTGGCCGGCTACCCCAGCCAACAACACGACCAACTACCCAAGCCGTAAAGGACCTCTCCCCCAATGCAACCAACCGCGGTCTCGCAGCCGCGCATCGTCTACTTCTCCTCAGCCTCCGAAAACACCCGACGATTCGTCGACAAGTTGGACATTCCCGCCCGCCGCATCCCCTTGCGGCGCAAGGAGCCGGAGCTCATCGTTGACGAGCCCTATGTGCTCATCACCCCCACCTATGGCGGAGGTGACCCGCGGAAGGCGGTGCCCAGGCAAGTCATCAACTTCCTCAACGATCCGCATAACCGCTCCCTCATCAGGGGTGTGATCACCAGCGGAAACAGGAACTTCGGCACAGCCTACTGCTGCGCCGGACCAACCATCGCCGCCAAGTGCCGGGTGCCGGAGCTCTATCGCTTTGAGCTACTCGGCACAGCCCGCGATGTTGCCCGTGTTCGGGAAGGCATCCGGGAGTTCTGGAATCGGACTGGCGGGGAGATGTGGCGTCCATAAGACAGAGCAAGAGAACACGAGCAAGAAGACACGATCGAGAAGAATCAGAAAGGAAACAATGAGCTACCTCACGCGCTCCCAAACCCCACCCCAATGGCCACACGACCCCGCCCGGCCACTGCGGCCGGTGAATTGGAACCGGCTGGACGACCAGAAGGACCTGGAGATCTGGCAGCGGCTGACCAGCAACTTCTGGCTGCCGGAAAAAGTACCGCTGTCCAACGACCTGCCGACCTGGAACGCACTGACGGACGCAGAACGCGAGCTGACCACCAAGGTATTCACCGGGCTCACACTGCTGGATACTGTGCAGGCGACCGTTGGCGAGATCAGCCAGATCCCGGATGCCCGCACCGAACACGAACAAGCGGTCTACGCCAACATCGCCTTTATGCAGGCCGTTCACGCGCGCAGCTACAGCAGTGTGTTCAGCACGATGTGCAGCAGCGAGGAAATCAACGCCGCCTATACCTGGGCTGTTGACAACCCCGCGCTGCAGCGCCGAGCGACGGCCGTAATGCAGCACTACTACGGGGACGATCCGCTTAAGCGGAAGGTCGCCGCCACGCTACTGTCCTCCCTGCTGCTTTACGCCGGGTTCTACCTACCGCTGTGGTTTAGCTGCCGTGGCACGCTGATGAATACAGCCGACATGATCCGACTGATCCTGCGGGACAAGGCCGTCCACGGGTACTACTCGGGATACAAGTTCCAGCGGGGGCTGGAGGCCCACCCGGAGCGCGCGGCAGAGCTCGAGGAGTTCACATTCGCGCTAGTGGAGGAGCTGCTGGAGCTAGAGAAGGAGTATTCCGGGGACCTGTACGGCGAAGCTTTAGCCGACGAGAAATCGTTGATCGACGGCGTGATGGCGTTCGTTCACTACAACGCGGATAAGGCGCTGATGAATCTGGGATATCCGCCGCAATACGAAGACGAAGCGGCGAAAACGGAGCCGGAAATCATCGCCGCCCTGGCGCCGGATTCCAACGAAACACACGATTTCTTTAGCGGCTCCGGGTCCTCCTACGTGATCGGGCGGGCGGAGTCGACGGAGGAGGACGACTGGGATTTCTAGCGGCGCTAGGCCTAGCCCTCCGCGACGTCGTTGATGACGATCGTCTGGTCGCGGCCCGGGCCTACGCCGATGTAGGAGATCCGGCAGCCGGACAGCTCCTCCAGGCGCTTGACGTAGTCCTGCGCCTTCTGCGGCAGCTCTTCGAAGGTCTTGCAGTCCGTGATGTCCTCGTCCCACGCGGGCATGGTCTCGTAGATCGGGGTGGCGTGGTGGAACTCGGTCTGCGTCATCGGCATTTCGTCGTGGCGCACACCGTCGACGTCGTAGGCCACGCAGATCGGGATCTCGCCGATTCCGGTTAGCACGTCCAGCTTCGTCAGGAAGTAGTCGGTAAAGCCGTTCACGCGGGAGGCGTAGCGGGCAATCACGGAGTCGTACCAGCCACAGCGGCGCTTGCGTCCGGTGTTCACACCGACCTCGCCGCCGGTGGTCTGCAGGAACTCGCCCCACTTGTCGAACAGCTCGGTCGGGAACGGACCGGCACCCACGCGGGTGGTGTAGGCCTTAATGATGCCCAGTGATGCCGTGATGCGCGTCGGCCCAATGCCGGTGCCCACGCACGCGCCGCCGGTGGTGGGGTTAGAGGAAGTCACAAAGGGATACGTGCCGTGGTCCACGTCGAGCATCGTCGCCTGGCCGCCTTCCATCAGCACAGACTTACCGGCGTCCAGAGCCTTATTCAGCTCCGTCGTCGCATCGATCAACATCGGCTTGAGGCGATCGGCGTAGGACAGGAAGTAGTCCACAACCTCATCCACGTCAACGGCGCGGCGGTTGTAGATCTTCACCAGGATCTGGTTTTTCTGATCCAGCGCCGATTCGATCTTCTGGCGCAGGATGGATTCGTCCAGCAGGTCCTGGGCGCGGATGCCCACACGGGAGACCTTGTCGGCGTACGTCGGACCGATGCCGCGGCCAGTGGTGCCGATGGCGCGCTTGCCTAGGAAGCGCTCTGCCACGCGGTCGATGGCCACGTGGTAGGGCGCCACCAGCTGCGCGTTAGCGGACACGCGCAGGCGGGAGGCATTCGCGCCACGAGCCTCCAGCCCGTCGATCTCCTCGAACAGCGCCTCCAGGTTAACCACGCAGCCGTTGCCGATGATGGGCGTAGCGTTTTCGGACAGAACACCTGCGGGCAGCAGCTTGAGCTCATACTTTTCGCCGCCGACGACGACAGTGTGGCCCGCATTATTGCCACCGTTGGGCTTGACTACGTAGTCGACCTTTCCACCCAGAATGTCGGTAGCTTTGCCCTTACCTTCGTCGCCCCACTGGGCACCCACGACAATGATCGCTGCCATGAAACCTAAAACACGTCCTCTGCTTTTGTACTGATGTACTCGTGGTTGTAGCCCCACGCGACACATCTTCACAGGCTGTCATTGATCGGGCGGGGCACTAAGACGTTTAACTATTCTAGTACGTCGCCGGGGGTTGTGGCACTCGCTATGGTGGGTTTCTATGTTGTTCTTGTTGCGTTGCGATATTCCCGCCAGCGATCGGCTGCGCGATCCCGTGTTGCCGGGCGAGGCCGTGGAGTGCCTCGATCTTTCCGCCATCCCCACCCGCAAGGAGCTGCGCTTCTTGGATGATCTGGAGCGCTTCGTGGTGGGCTCTACCCCGTCGTTGGACGAGTTGATGCAGCGCCCCGATGCGCCCCACTTGGGCGCCCCACAACCGGACCCGCACCAGGTCAGCGAGCGTGTGCGCGTGATCGTGCATGGCAGCGATGCCGCGGTGGCCACCGTGGTCTCTAAGCTGATGCGCATTGATGCCCTCTGGGTCGAGGTTGGGTTTATCCCTTCTGGCTCTTCGTCAGTCGCTCTTTCTTGGGGTCTGGACGCCACCTTCTCCCCCGCCCAGCACCTCACCTTCGCGCTCGCCTCCCCGGCTGTGCCAACTCCGGTCATCCGCGACGACCACGGGGTGGTGACGTTGGGGGTCGCGGAGGTGACCGGTCCGGTTGACTCTACTGGCAAAGCTGAAAAGGAAGCCGAGATGATCGGCGAAGTGATTGTCGATTCCGAGGTTCTGTACGAGCAGAACAAAGCTGGAACCAGCGACTTCAACAACGGCGTGCGCCTGGTCCCCACCCCGGATGCTCCGGGGTTGGCTGCGGTGCAGCGCCCACCGTTGCCGCGGAAGGGCTGGTTCGGGCGCACGAAAAAGCCCCGCAGCACCGTCTCGCCGACGGTGCTGCGGGGGCGGGCCTTACAGGCCGGAGGGGTGGATCTGGTAGTCACCCGCGATGGGGTGCGCCATCCCCGCCCGCTGAAGTCGGTGACGTTTTACCGCCACCTGCGGGACGGGCAGTTCGTGCGAAACTAAGCTCGCCCGCAATTAGCGAACGTAGCCGTGGGCGCGGGCCCAGTTGTACAGGCCGAACAGACCGGCGCCGATAGCAATCGTTCCGAACAGGGCTGCGAAGAACTTACCCATCGGACTGGAACCAGCGACTCCGCTGGAGCTGCTGGAGCCGTTGCTGGACCCGGAGCTTCCGCTCGGCTTCTCCTGCTTTTCTACGTTCACCTTCAGCTCCACGGTGGAGGTCGATCCATCCGGGTAAGTGACTACGACCGGAACGGTGTAGTCGCCCGGCTTCACATCCTTGCCCGGCTTCAGGGTCACGGTGCCATCTGGGTTGACGGTGGCCCACTCAGGTGCACCCTCACCAGCGGTGAACTTAGCACCTTCGCCGGTATCACCCGGCACCTTGGAGGTGACGGTCTCGCCCGGCTTCACGGAGACATCCTCGAAGGAAGGATCGTGGATCTCGTTGGCAGGCTTCACGGTGACGGTGACGTTCACGGTCGTGTCGTCGCCGGAACCGTCCTTGTAGGAGACCTTCACCGGAACGGTGTACTCCTTGGCCTCAACATCCGTGCCCGGCTCGGCGGTTACGGTGCCGTCTGGGTTGACCGTGACCCACTCCGGAGCCTCCTCGCCCTTCTCGTAGGTCGCGCCCTCAGCCACATCGGTCGGAGCCGGAGCGGTCACTTCGTCACCCTGCTTCACGGTCACGTCCGAGTAGGTCGGATCGTGGATTTCGTTGGCGGGTTTCACGGTCACGGTAACCACGGCAGTAGTGCGGTCAGCCGAGTCATCTCCGTAGATGACCGTCACCGGGATCTGGTACTCACCCGGCTTAACTTCAAGACCCGGACGTGCCTCGAGGCTGCCATCCTTGTTCAGGGTGACCCAGTTCGGTGCGCCTGCACCCAGGGAGTACTCGGCGTCCGCAGCGCTGCCCTCAGGGGCAGCAACAGTGGCGGTCTCTTCCTGCTTTACCGCGATCGGCTTGTAGGTCGGATCATGTAGCTCGTTGATGGCGCGCTCCGTGACCGTGACCTTCAGCTCGGCCTTGTCGGTAGTACCATCGGGGTAGGTAACCGTAACTGGGACGGCGTAATCCTTAGTGTCAACGTCACCGCCCGGGTTCAGCTGAACAACGCCCTTGCCATCGATAGTTGCCCAGTCCGGAGCACCCTCAGCCAGGGCGAACTTGGTGCCCTCCGGCAAACCCTCGATGGCAGGAGTCTTTGCGGAACGGTTGGCCTGCACGGTGATGCTGCCATACTCCGGGGAGTAAATCTGGTTGTCCGGCTTCTTGGTGACGGTCACCTTAGCATTTGCTTCGTCGGTGGACCCGTCGTCATACGTGACGACCACCGGAACGGTGTAATCCTTGACTTCGGTCTCCAGGGTGGGCTTTGCCTCGATAGAACCATCCTCGTTGACGGTGACCCACTCCGGCGCACCCTCACCACGGGTAACCTTCGCACCCTCCGGCAGCCCCTCTGGGGCGGCGACAGTGGCGGTGCTCTCCTGCTCGACGGTGGTCTCGCCGAATTGCGGATCGTGCAACTCGTTGGTGTGCGTGACCTTCACGTGGACGTTAACCACAGTGTCATCCTTGGACTGGTCCGGATAGCGGACAACGACTGGAACGGTGTAGTCGCCTGGTTTCACTTCCCGGCTGGGCTTTACGGTGACGGTGCCATCCTCAGCAACAGTGGCCCAGTTCGGTGCACCTTCGCCAAGAGCGAAAGTCGCACCCTCGGCAATATCCTTTGGAGCCTCGACAGTCTCCTTATCCAGCTGCTTAACAGTCACTTCTGCGTACTGCGGATCGTGCTGCTCCGCGAGGGGCTTCACCTTCACATTCACCTTCACAACGGTGTTGTCCACAGAAGAATCGGAGTAGGTGACAACAACCGGAACGGTGTAGTCGCCCGGCTTCACATCCAGGCCAGGCTTAACGGTGACGGTGCCGTCCTGGCCGACAGTCGCCCATTCCGGAGCCCCCTGACCCGCCTTGTAAGTGGTTCCCTCTGGAGCCTGCGCGGTGTTCTTCGCAGTAGCCGTATCCTGCTGCTTGACCTCAATGTCCGCGTATTTGGGTTCGTTGAAGTCAGCCAAAGGTTTCACGGCAGTAACACCGAGTCGAGTATATCGATCAGTCAAACAAGTAATGCGCAAGCCAGGGGTCGAAAACAAGACCGTTCCTGCAATCCCCTCTCCATGAAACATGTTGTTGCTACGGACACGGCCAGAACCATCCGGCGTCCTGTAGGCCTCAGGAGTTTGAACTTCAACCGCCCCAGACGATTTAGCTTTGAACTTCAGTTTCAGCGGTGCGAAAGCAATTGTTACCGTATCCCCAGACCTGCTCGGCTGCATCATCTCTTCGACGGTAAGAACGCCTTTGTCCAGAGTAGCCGGAAGGCTCGAGTCAACCAGCTCAACATCGCCCTTCACGGCGAACCGAATCTTATTATTTGCATTTCCTTCAGCAAAGGAAGGGGAACCTCCCAGCTTCTTCAACAATGGGTGCGATGCCGCCAGTGGATCAATGTTCACACCGGCTTCAAAAACTTCATCGACTGCAGCTCGTTCGGGCATAGTCACATGAAATTGACCCGTAAATTCCCTATCTTCTTGGAATCCATTCCCGATAATCGGGATTTTCTGCTTAGGTCCACCTGCCGCGAACACGGTGCACTTAATTGGCAGCTTCGTATCCTGCGTCTTGTTAGCCGTGGCGGCCCGCGCAGCTACCGGGGAGAGCGGGGACTGTGGGACAGCCGTGGCGGTCAGCACCAGGCTGGAGGCAGCCGCGACAGCAATCATGGCGCGGCGGGAACGGAGAAACATCATAGGAGACACCTCATATTCGAGCGAGACGACATTAAGCCGTTGTAGGAAACAATTCCCCAACTTCTCTAAGAATCTACTATCGCTACTCTTAAGGTTCCACTCGTAGCCCCCGCTTATTCCTCCAGGTCGTCCCACACCTCCGGTGGCTGCCACGGCCTGTCCACCGTCGGCCGCAGAAACGCCATAGCCGACTCACGCGAATAGCCACAGACCTGCAGGGCGTCAACAATAATCGACCGGCACTGCGCCAACACCACCATGCCCGACAAGCCCGTACCCTCAGCAACCTGCAGGTCCGCCTCCGCGCCCAGCTTCTGCAGTGCGCGGACGATCTCCGGGATCTCCACGGCCTCGTCGCGAGTGCCGCGCGTGCCGCCCTCGGCGAACAACGCGCCTAGCTGCCCCAGCTCGTTGGAGATACTGCGTATCAGCTCGACCATTTCCTCCGGGGGCTCGACCTCGTCCATAATCATGATCTCCGCCCGGCGCGCCAGCACACGCGTGTTGCGCATGACGTTATCGACGGGCACCAGGATGCGGCTCATCGTCCTAGCGTGCCGCCTGGCCGTCCAATAGATCGGCGAGACCGCCACGACCTCCGACCCGCCGCCCACACTGGTCAGCAGCGCATTGACGTTCGTCTGCGTACCGCGTGCGATCTCCAAAGCCTTGGTGATCTTGGAGGCATCACGTTCGGCCATCCCCTGCGCCACGTCATCCATCACCAGCGAGGCCTTCGACACCAGCACGGATACCTCCCGCCGAGCCGGACGCAACGGCGAGTTCGGCACCATCGCCAACACCACAATGCCGATCACTCCACCGATCAGCGCGTCGATCATGCGGTCCCACGAACCAGAAGAACCGGGCGGCAGGATCGTCGCCACCAACACCGCGGAACTAGCGGCCTGGAAAGCCACAGAGACCGACTTATCCACGAATGTCGCCACCAGAATCGCGAACAGCACCACCACCGAGACCTGCCAATAGCCGCTACCAATGTTGCTGATCACCAGGTCGCCAATGCCCACGCCCACGGAGGCTCCCAACACCAGCTCGAAGCCGCGACGCAGGCGTTTACCGGCGCTCACCCCCAGGCTCAGCACCGCTGCGATGGGCGCGAAGAAAGCCTGCTGGTGGTCAAAGATCTGTTCCGCGATAAGCAGCGCCAGGCCAGCGCCGATGGCGCACTGAATCGCGAAGACTAACCCCTCGCGCACGCGGATTGCACCCTGCACCGGGGCGATCCGGCGCAGGTTCCGGGCTGCGGCGCGCACTCCGGGGCGCAGGCGGTTGGCCGGCTCGCCCCACATTTCCTTCGCGGTTCGTGGCCGCCGTCGTGGTTCTGCCATGCCCGCCAGTTTAGGTGGTCACGTCCGCCCACACCGCCAGATGGTCGGTACCTGGGATCCGCTTCGTCCCGCCGCCCAGGCACTCGCCGGTAGTCATGATGTGGTCCAGCCGAATCACTGGGAATACCGCCGGCCACGTCGGAGTGTGCGCCAGGTGCCCGGTGCAGTCGCTGAGTTCAAAGTCGCGGTAGCGCGGATGGCTGCGCGTGGCGTTGAAGTCACCGGCCAGCACCAGGTGGCGCCGCGAGTTCGCCCAATCGCTGAGGCTCGCCAGATCCTGCTCCCACGCCTTGCGGTCGTCCCTCGCAGGCGCTACCGCATGCACGCCCACGAACTCACTGTTGCCGTGCAGCGGCGCATTCACGCGCGGAGTTTGGAAGCGGGTCAGCCCCCGCACCATGTTGCCGTGCGCCCCTGTTTTTTCTTTAAATGACGCCGACACCAGGCCCACAACATTATCCGCCCGATCGTTGCCAGGGCGCGGCTTGGTTAAAGGTTCATAGCCGGTCTGTTCCGCGACCTTTTCCACTTCCTCCGCATTCGTTTCGATGAGGAATACGACATCGGGTTTGAGCTCCTCGATGGCACGGGCGATTCGCTTGTCGTCGGCTTGTCCCCAGTATGTGTTGAGGGAGAATACTCGGGTGGAAGTGTGGGCGTCCGAAAAATTGGGCGCAGGTACGCGCGGGACGATCAACACCGCCAATAAAGCTAGAACCGCGCACAGCGCCGCGCGGCGTACCGAACGGAGGATGCCGATGCCGGCCGCGGCGAGCACCCCGGCGACCCACGAGCTCGCCTGGATTTCGGCGACGAAGGGCCACGCGGCGGTGGTCTGCGCCGGCCAGAGGATGCTGGACAGCCACACCATGGCCACCACCACTGCGGCTATGCAGAGGTTGCGATTCGCCACAGGGTAGGGCGTTGGTTGGGAGAATGAACGGCGCTTGCTCATTTCCTTATTCGGAGGTTCCTTAACAATTCAGCCTGGCTATCCAGTTGTGCCAGTTAGCTTGCCGAGCTATCCAGCCCCAGAGCCGGGGCTGCTGCCGGGTCGCAGTCGTGCAGGAGGTTCAGGCAGCGCACGACCTCATCGTCCTCGCCGAGGGCGCGGGCGGTCTGCACGAGGGCACCAATGGCCCGCAGTACACCCTGGTTGGGAACGTGATCCCATGGCACCGGGCCGGTTCCGCGCCAGCCGTTGCCACGCAGGGCATCCAGTCCGCGGTGGTAGCCGGTGCGGGCGCAGGCATAAGCCTGAACGGCTTGCCCTTCGGCCAGCAGCACCTCCGCCAGGGCTGCCCAGGCGCCGGAATCCTTCAGGTTGTCAGAGACAACCGCTTCCAGCGCTTCGCGCGACTGCGGGGTTGCTGCGCCTGCGGCATCAGCGTCTGCAGCTGCGGCCTCCGCGGCCTCCGCTACGGGAACGGAGCTTGCTAGCTCCTGCGGCAGGCGCACCTCCGGGTGCTCCGCGCCGAAGAGGTCTCGACTACGACGAATCTGTTCTGCCATGGTGCCGGTGAAGCCTACTTGGCTACGGAGGTGCCAGCGGAGTGCAGGTCGTTGCAGGCCTCCACCACGCGAACGGACATAGCTTCCTCTGCCTGCTTCAGGTAGGAGCGCGGGTCGTAGACCTTCTTGTTGCCGACCTCGCCGTCGATCTTCAGCACACCATCGAAGTTGGTGAACATATGGCGGGCAACCGGGTTGGTGAACGCGTACTGGGTATCGGTATCGACGTTCATCTTGATCACGCCGTAACGCAGGGACTCCTCGATCTTCTCCTTCTCAGAGCCGGAGCCACCGTGGAACACGAAGTCGAACGGGTTGGAACCCTCAGCCAGGCCCAGCTTCTTCTCTGCAGCCTTCTGGCCCATGTCCAGAACCTCCGGGCGCAACTTCACGTTGCCCGGCTTGTACACGCCGTGGACGTTACCGAAGGTAGCGGCCAGCAGGTAGCGACCGTTTTCGCCGGTACCCAGGGCATCGACAGTCTTCAGGAAGTCCTCTTCGGTGGTGTACAGGTTAGCGCCAGCCTTGGCTTCCACGCCGTCTTCCTCGCCACCAACAACGCCGATCTCAACCTCGAGGATGATCTTGGCCTTCTGTGCATCCGCCAGCAGTTCCTGGGCGATCTGCAGGTTCTCGTCGATCGGGATGGCGGAGCCGTCCCACATGTGGGACTGGAACAGCGGGTTCTCGCCAGCCTCCACGCGCTTGCGGGAGATCTCCATCAGCGGGCGAACGTACTCGTCCAGAACTTCCTTCTGGCAGTGGTCGGTGTGCAGGGCAACGTTCACGCCGTAGTGCTTAGCAGCCTGGTGAGCAAACGCAGCCAGCGCCTCCGCACCCGCAACCATGTTCTTCACGGCCAGACCGGAACCGAACTGGGCACCGCCGGTAGAGAACTGGATGATGCCGTCGGACTCCGCATCCGCAAAGCCCTTCAGAGCAGCATTGATGGTCTCAGAAGAAGTGCAGTTGATGGCGGGGTATGCGAAGCCGTTTTCCTTCGCATTGTCCAGCATGTCGCGGTACACGTCGGGGGTTGCAATAGGCATTTCGATGCTCCTTAGATATGAACCTGAATAAGTCCGGTTTGTCTCCGCCCACAATTATGCCCACAATTCCCACGCCGTGCAGTCACTCCAGCTAGAGCGCCCCCGCAGCACTCACCCGCGCCCCCGCAGCACTCACCCGCGCCGCCGCCTCCATCAGCATCCACCCGGAAAGCTGCACAGACAGATCCCGCTCCGCGATATCGGAGCTCGCCACCGCCCCCGCAATCGTCGCGCCAACCAGCCCACCGGCCTGCGGCATCGTCGCATCCTTCGTCCAGTCAGCAGAGAACACCGGCAGGCCATCGACCTCCAGTCGGAAGCGCCACACTTGCTCGGCTGTCGCCAACACAATGCGCCGGGCTATGGCTACAGATTCCGTGCCGTGCCGACCTGGCGTCGGCAAGCACTCAACAACAAGAGAAAGATAACGCGCAAGAATGCCATTAAACAGCCCGCCGTCGCCGCCGCCAGTGCGCACATTGATCGCGCCGTCGTGGTCCGTCATGTGGTTCTCGATCGCGCGGAGCAGGCCATGGATGCGGGTTATTTCTTTGACGCCCACATCTGAGACCTCCTCATCCCCCACACCAGCTGCACGTCTGCGCGCGCGGGCGAGCTCCACACACGCGCCCAGCATCACGCCCTGGCAATAAGGGTGCAGCGCGGTGACGGGCTCCGGGCCGGCCATCCGCATGTGGATACCGTCCATGACCAGGCCGTCTTCGTTGATGAGGTTGTCGAAGGTCCAGTCGACCAGGCGCTCCGCGGTCTCGATATCGCCATTGCGGGCAGCCAGGATCGCGGCGGGGCCGTTGGTGGGGACGTTGTAGAAAGTCTCGTTCGTGCGCCACGGCAGCACGCCCGTGAGGCTGTCCACACCCTCGAAAATGTTTTCTACCAGCGGTTCCAGGTCGCGGTCGGCGTTGAGCTTGGCGTTGATTTTCGGCTCGTTCGCGGCGCGCTGGAGGGCGAGGGCGAGCCATGCCTTGTCGTCGTAGTAGTTATTGGCAGACAGGCGGGAGATGTTGCGGATGCGCATGGCGCGGAGGTGGCGGCGAATCGCGTGAATCCGCGACGTGGTGGGTCGGCGGACGGCTGCATCGATGAGGTTGTCGATGTAGTGAGCCTGCCACCAGTAGTGCCAGCGGACGAACAGCCGGTCGCGAGTGGTCGGCGGCCAGGCGATAATCCCCAGCGTGGTGCGGGGGATGCCCCAGAGTCGGCTGGCGTGACGCTCGTAAACCGCCTGGTAGGCGAGGTCTGCGCGGTGATCCCAGCGCTCCCTGAATTCCTGGGTGGGGTGGGTTGTGTGGGGTGTAATCGCGGCCTGCTGCTCCGCCAGCTCGCCAACCGCGACCTGCTGCTCCGCCGGCTCAGCCCCAGCCTGCCGCTGCACTGCAGCTTCACTCTCCCCCACCCCAGAACCCTTTTGACCTGCAGAAATAGTCGACTTTTCCGCAGGAACCTGAGTCTCCTCTGCGGAGCTCCGGCGTCCCTGAGCCGGCTTGCTATC
Organism: Corynebacterium jeikeium; assembly: GCF_000738265.1. Taxonomy (GTDB): domain Bacteria; phylum Actinomycetota; class Actinomycetes; order Mycobacteriales; family Mycobacteriaceae; genus Corynebacterium; species Corynebacterium macclintockiae. The sequence continues at coordinate 153,110 of NZ_JFCQ01000028.1, read as the reverse complement.
CCGCTTACCCTTGCCGGGAAGATTGAACACTTTGCACACCTCACTCGGTTGTAGCGCTTTGCGAACCAGTCTAGCCATCATCCTGCTGGCTCTATCTGGCGTGGAATGTCGCTAGATCGGGATTGCGCGAGCCCACGGGGTAGCAAATGTCGCTAGATCGGGATTTCATCCGTCCGCAGAACGGCAAATGTCGCTAGAACGGGAATCCGTTAAGGGCAACCCTTTTCATTTACTCAAACATGCAGGTCAAAGCGTTTCTAATTTTCGGTGCCAACCTTTTGCTTCCACAGATTCCCGATCTAGCGACATTTGGCGAGCTAGATCCCCATTTCCACCTCCTCAAAGCCGACAGATTCCCGTTCTAACGACATTTGGCACTCGAATAGTCCAATGCAGCCCCATGCACGCCTCGCAAACACCCCATGCAAACCCAAGCAAGCCCAGGCAAGCCCATATAGAGACCGGAATGTCGGAAATCTTGCAACCCAGGAGACTTAAGTGTCGGAAAAGTTGCAGAATAGGCAGCGCAGAATGGCTAAGTGTCGGAAAAGTTGCAAAACGTTATTGGTGACTATTCGCAGTAATGTAAATGTGCAGGTCAGAACGTTTTATTCGGTCGAGTCTCGGCGATGACTCCGAAGAAATACCACTTTTCCGACATTTTGGACATCCAGAACCTGACTAGGCGGAATTAGGGGAAGACTGACAGACTGGCAGGCCAGCAGCAGGGCACTAACAACCAGGCTGCTGGGCCGGGCCACCGGGCCGCCGGGCTGGGCCGGGTCGGGCCACTGAGCCGGGCTGAGCCGGGCCACCAGGCTGCCAGGCCCCGACTACCAGGCCTGAGACAGATCCGCGTGCTGGCGGATCCACGCATGCATCGCAATCCCAGCCGCCACACCTGCATTAATAGACCGCGTCGAACCAAACTGAGCAATGGAGACCGTCATCCGCGCAGCATCCTGCGCCTCCTGGGTCACACCCGGCCCCTCCTGGCCAAACAGCAGCAGGCACCGCTCCGGAAGTTCCGCGGTTTCCAGCGGCACGCACCCCGGGGTGTTATCCACGGCCACCACAACTAGCCCCTCCTGGGCGGCGAATTCCAGCACCTCCCCAACCGTCGCATGGTGCTGTAAGTGCTGGTAGCGATCGGTGACCATCGCTCCCCGCCGGTTCCACCGCCGCCGCCCAACAATGTGCACGGTATCCACCGCGAAGGCATTCGCAGTCCGCACGACGGTGCCGATGTTCGAGTCGTTTTCGAAGTTCTCGATGGCAATGTGCAGTGCGTGCCGGCGCGTATCAATGTCCGCAATAATCGCGGACTGCTTCCAGTACCGGTAAGCATCCACCACATTGCGCGTGTCCCCGGCATCCAGCAGCTCGGGGTCGAAACGGGGATCCGTCGGACGGGGCTGGCCAGGGTGTTCATCTTCCCAGCTGCGCACGCCGCGAGGATGCTCAAGCCACTCCGTCGGTCCGGGTTTATCGTGTGATTCGGGGGAGGTCGGCGTCATAAAAATTACTAGGCAAGCCCCAGGTCGGACAGGCCCAGCAGAGAGCGGTACTCGACTCCCTCGGCCTCAATAACATCCTTGGCGCCGGTCGCGCGGTCAACGACGGTGGCCACGCCAACGACGGTCGCGCCTGCCTCGCGAGCTGCGGCAACGGCGGTCAGCGGGGAGTTGCCGGTGGTCGTCGTATCCTCGACGATCAGCACGCGCTTGCCCTCAATGTCCGGGCCTTCGATGCGGCGCTGCATGCCGTGCTTCTTGGCTTCCTTGCGCACGACGAACGCGTCGATGTCGCGCCCTGCCGCACCCGCCGAACCTGCACCCGCCGAACCCGCACCCGCCGAACCTGCGTGCATAATCGCCGTCGCCACCGGATCCGCCCCGAGGGTCAGCCCGCCGACGTGGTCGTAATCCCAGTCGGCGGTCAGCTCGCGCAGCAGCTCGCCGATCAGCGGCGAGGCCTCGTGGTGCAGGGTGGCGCGGCGCAGGTCAACGTAGTAGTCGGCCTCCTTGCCGGAGGAAAGGGTCACGCGCCCGTGCACCACCGCCAGCTCCTTGACGAGCTCGGCCAGGCGCTGCTTCTTAGCTTCATCGATCATTGCGGTTTCTCCTTCTGGTCTGTGCCGTTGTCTTTGCCCAGGTGGGGCTTACTGCTGGTCGTCTTCGACAACCTCGCCGTCGACGGTTTCGTACTCGACTGGTTCTATAGGTTCGGGGCGGGCGTGGCGTGCCTCTGGTGCGCGATGACGCCCACCGCTCCGCCGACGCTGCGTCACAGGAGACAGTCGAATTGCGGTGGACTTGGTCTCCTCGACTTCCTCGAAAATGGTGGCCTCTTCCGCATCATCGCGGATGACCTGCGCATATTGGGAGGCATGCGCGCTCATGTGCTCCGGGTCTTCGCCCAGGCGGGGGATGCCTCCATCGCGGCGGCGTCTGCGACCTGCGTGCACGTCGTCGTCCGCATCGTCGTAGTCTCCCACGGCAAAGCTGTCGAAGCTGCCCGTATCGCCACCTTCCCAGCGCGCATGCGTGCGGGAAGGGAAAGCCACTGGCTCGGCGGGCCGGGTGATGTCGGGGCGCTCTGGGTTCGGCACTTCGGCATGCGCGGCAGCTTCCTCGCTGCGCTCTGCGCGCCCAGCCTGCCCGGCTTGCCCAGCTCCAGCTTGCCCGGTCTGCGCGCCAGAACCTTCGCCAGCGGCGGACGCGTGGGCGTCACTACCGTCCGCGTCCTCGGCGCCATCCGGAACGGCCCGCAGGTGCGCGCGACGGTAGGACGTCTCGGCGGCCTGTTCCTCGATCTCCTCCTGGTTCAGAGGGGCGTCGGTGTGCACCTGCAGTGGCCCACCGGGCTGGGGGCGCAGCTGGTCGGCGTAGAGCATCTCCAGCGGGGCGCTTGTCTGCGCCGGGGGCAGCACCATCGCTGCATCCACCAGGGAGCGCAGCCGTGGCAAGATCGCCTCCCACACGTGGAAATCCAGCTTGCGGGATACGCGCACGACGGTCCAGTTCTGTCCCCATGCCACGTCGGTGGCTACCTGCGACAAGGCGGCGAGGGCATCTTCCACGCGGGCGTCCAGCATGCGGTCCAGAGCGCGCACGTCGGTGGTGTATGCGGCGAACGGCGGCTGGTCCAGCAAGTCGGTTCGGCGCATCCCCGCGGGCTGCGCACTTCCCGCGGAATACAGCACCTGAACTGGGGATTCCTCCACCCGGCGCATCGCCATGAGCGTGGAGGACCCCATGTCGCCAATGTGCACCTGGTGGCCGTCGACGAATCCGCTGACAACCTCTCGCAGCGTGGGCACGCGGCCGGGCTGCGCGCCGGTGATGGCGACGGGCCAAGCGCGTGCCAGCTCGCTGTCTTCCTTCGTGTATTCGAAGCCGTTGTCGATCGCCCATTGACGACGCCGCCTCCGGGGAAAACCGAAACCCGCCATCCCGGACGTGGACGCGGGCGTGGCTGCGACTACCTCTGATTCAGCTTCTTCGGGCTCAGCGTTATCTTCAAGGTCGCCGTCATACTCGGCGCCATCAAACGCAGCGCCATCAAACGCAGCGCCGTCGTATTCTTCGTACTCCCCACCCTCGTACTCAGCGTAGTCGCCATCGTCATATCCGGCGTCGGCGCCATCAAACGCAGCGCCGTCAAACTCGGCGCCATCAAACGCAGCGCCGTCAAACTCGGCGCCATCAAACGCAGCGCCGTCCTCCCCCTCGGGCTCGTAGTCAGCGCCCTGATAAAAGTCGGCATTGCCTCCGGCGGAATGCTCGGCATGCGCGGGCTGCTCCGACTGCGCGGACCACTCGGACCCCTCAGCGGAGGGATCCCCAGCAGATTTTGCGCGCAGCAGCAACCATACGGCAAGGCCCAGCAGGGCCAAGCCGGCGATCAAAGCGACAATGGAACCGACCATAAACTACGGAATACGGAGAGGGTTTTTATTCGTTGGCCGCCTGGTAAGCCTCGGCGTCCATCAGCTCGCCTGCCTCGGTCACCTTAACCTCGTACAGCCAGCCCTCGCCGTAGGGATCCTCGTTGATCAGGCCTGCGTTGTCTTCCAGAGCCTCGTTAACAGCGACGACCTCGCCGGAAACCGGTGCGTAGATGTCAGAGACGGACTTGGTGGACTCAACCTCGCCGAAGGCCTCGCCGGCCTCAACCTCGGTACCGACCTCGGGCAGCTCAACGAAGACGATGTCGCCCAGAGCCTCAGTAGCGATGTGGGTGATCCCCACACGCACGGTCTCACCCTCCACGACGGCGGAGGTGTTAACCCACTCGTGCTCCTCGGAGTACAGGAAGTCAGTTGGCAGTGCAGTCATTTTCTTTAGCCTCTCGTTTAAAAATTTTCTGTAGTTATCTGCCCAAACCATACACCAGCGGGCAGACAACCCTTTGTGCGTTAGCCGCGTTCCCGCGCTACTCGCGCTTACTTCTCGTCCTACTCGCGCTTACTTCTCGCGCGAGTAGAACGGCAGCGCCACTACCTTGTACTCGTAGCGCTTTCCGCGGATATCCACTTCCACCGTCGCGCCCTCGGCTGCAGCGCCGGAGTTCACGGCGGACTTCGATACATATGCCATGGCCACCGGGTGGCCCAGCGTCGGCGACAGCGCGCCGGAGGTTACGGTGCCGATGGCCTTCTCGCCGTCCGCTGCGAACACTTCGTATCCGCCACGGGCAGCGCGGCGACCTTCGCCAGTCAGCCCGATCAGGGTCTGCTCGGTGCCCTTGTCCTTGGCGGAGACGATGGCGTCCCGCCCCACGAAAGAGTCCTTAGACTTCGTCGCCGCAAGAATCCCCAGACCTGCATCAACAGGGTTGAGCTTCAGCGACAGCTCGTTGCCGTACAGCGGCATGCCAGCCTCCAGGCGCAGGGTGTCGCGGCACGCCAGGCCACACGGCAGGCCACCCAGCTGCGCGGCCTGATCCATAGCCTTGGTCCACACGGCCTCCGCACCGTCGTTGTCCACGATCAGCTCGAAGCCGTCCTCGCCGGTGTAGCCGGTGCGCGCCACCAGCACGGGCTGACCTGCGGCGATTCCCTTGAATGCCGCGTAGTAACCCAGCCCCTCGATGGCCTCGGCAACGGTCTCGCCAGCGCCGGAGGCCTCGGGAGCCTCCACCACGTTCTCCACGATCTCCAGCATCGCCGCTGCTGCCTTCGGACCCTGCACGGCGATCATGGAGGTCTGATCGGACTCGTTGTTGATCTCTACCTCAAAGCCATCGGTACGGCTCTGCAGTGCGGAAACCACGTTGTCTACGTTGCCCGCGTTGGGCACGATCAGGAACTCGTTCTCGCCCAAGCGGTAGGTGATCAGGTCGTCGATGATGCCGCCGGATTCGGTGCAGATCATCGAGTACTTCGCCTTGCCGATCTTCACTGCCGACAGCTTGGAAATCAGTGCGTGGTCCAGGTACTCCGCCGCCTGCGCGCCGGTCACGCGAACTTCGCCCATGTGGGATAGGTCGAAAACGCCCACGGCGTTGCGCACTGCGTGGTGCTCGTCGAGCTCACTGCCGTACTTCAGCGGCATGTCCCAACCGCCGAAGTCGGTGAAGCGCGCATCTAGCTTCTGGTGCACGCCATACAGCGCGGTCTTTTTAAGTTCGGTCATCTCTTGCTCTCCTTCTTCTCTTTGTGACGCCCTCAGCTCCAGCTATCCCTAGTCTTCGTTGATCGCGAAGTCTTCCAGGGGCGGGCAGGTGCACACGAGATTGCGGTCGCCATAGGCATTGTCGATACGACGCACGGGGGTGAAGTACTTGGTGTGCCGCAAGCTGGCCACCGGGTAGGCGGCCTTGGCGCGGCTGAAGTGTCCACCGGATACAGCTTCCTCGAAGTCGTCCCGCACAACAGAATAAGCGGTAAATGGCGCGTGGCGCAGAACGGACTGCTCGGCGGTGACCTTGCCGTCGATGACCTCCTGGATCTCGCCGTGGATGGTGATCATCGCTTCGATGAAGCGGTCCAGCTCTCCCTTGTCCTCCGATTCCGTCGGCTCCACCATGAGGGTGCCGGCGACGGGGAAGGCCAGGGTCGGGGCGTGGAAACCGAAGTCCATCAGGCGCTTGGACACGTCCTCGGCGGTGATGCCGGAGGCCTTCGTCAGCTCGCGCAGATCCAGGATGCACTCGTGGGCCACTAGGCCGGTGTCGCCCTTGTACAGCGTGGGGAAGTACTCCTCCAGCTTGCGGGAAACGTAGTTGGCGTTCACCAGCGCCATGCGGGAGGCCTCGGTCAGGCCCTCGTCACCCATCATGGCGATGTAGGACCAGGTGATCGGCAGCACGCCAGCGGAGCCGTACCGGGCGCCGGAGACCGGCTGGCCGGTCTGCAGTGCGGCGTCGCCCTCAACCACATCGGCGTTCGGGTCAGTCGGCAGGAACGGGATCAGGTGCTCGGCAACACAGACCGGGCCAACGCCCGGGCCGCCACCACCGTGCGGGATGGTGAAGGTCTTGTGCAGGTTCAGGTGGGATACGTCGCCGCCGAACTCGCCCGGCTGGGCCAGGCCGACCAGGGCGTTCAGGTTAGCGCCGTCGACGTACACCTGGCCGCCGGCCTCGTGCACCTTCTGGCAAACGTCGCGGACCTGCTCCTCGAACACGCCGTGGGTGGAGGGGTAGGTCAGCATGATGGCGGCGGTCTGCTCGCCGTACTTCTCCAGCTTCGCCTCCAGGTCCGGCACGTCGATGGAGCCATCCTCGGCGTTCTTCACGGCCACAACCTTCAGGCCGGCGAGTGCGGCGGAGGCAGCGTTGGTGCCGTGGGCGGAAGCCGGGATCAGAACGATATCGCGCTGGTCATCGCCACGGGACTGGTGGTAGCGGTGAATCGCCAGCAGACCCGCGAACTCGCCCTGGGAGCCCGCATTCGGCTGGACGGAGACCTTGGCGTAGCCGGTGATCTTCGCCAGGCGCTCCTCCAGATCCTCGATGAGCTCCAGCCAGCCCTGGGCCTGCTCGGCCGGGACCTGCGGGTGGATGCCCGCGAAGCCCGGCCAGGTGATCGGCTCCATAGAGACGGCCGCGTTCAGCTTCATGGTGCAGGAACCCAGCGGGATCATCGTGCGATCCAGCGCCAGGTCGCGGTCAGCCAGCTTGCGCATGTAGCGCATCATCTGGGTCTCGGAGTCGATGGAAGTGAAGATCGGGTGGGTCAGGATCTCCTCGTCAGCCGGGCGCAGCACGCCAGCCTCGGCCAGCGGGCCGGCGGTGATGTCGAAGCCTGCGGAGGTGACCTCGCCGGTACGGGATCCCAGAACCTCAATCAGCTTGGCGATGTCCTCGTCCGTGGTGGACTCGCCGACCGAGATGCCGACGAAGGAATCGTTAACCTGGCGCAGGTTGTAGCCTGCCTCGGCTGCAGCGCGCAGAGCCGAAGGGGCGTCCCCAAGAGAAGAACCAGACACGTCAACGGTGACGGTGTCGAAGAAGGTGTCGTGCGCCAGCGTCAGGCCAGCCTCGGACAGACCGACGGCCAGGGCGGTCGCGCGAGCGTGGATACCCTCGGCGATGGCGCGCAGGCCGGCCGGACCGTGCCAGACCGCGTAGAAACCGGCGACGACGGCCAGCAGAGCCTGGGCGGTGCAGATGTTACTGGTGGCCTTGTCGCGGCGAATGTGCTGCTCGCGGGTCTGCAGGGCCAGGCGGTAGGCCGGGGTGCCCTCGGCATCCACGGATACGCCCACGATGCGGCCCGGCAGCTTACGCTGCAGCGCCTCGGTGCAGGAGATGAAGCCAGCGTGCGGGCCGCCGAAGAACAGTGGCACGCCGAAGCGCTGTGCGGAGCCGACGGCGATGTCCGCGCCCTGGGAGCCCGGGGAGGTCAGCAGCACCTGGGCCAGAAGGTCGCAGGCGACCGTTACCAGGGCGCCGGTCTCCTTTGCTGCGGAGATCACGCTGGACAGGTCGCGCACGCGGCCCGTGGAGCCAGGGTTGGACAGCACCACGCCGACCGGGTTCTCGTAGTTTTCGAACACGGCGCCAGCGTTATTGCCGTCAGCGTCATTGTCGTTGTCGCCGTCCAGGTCAACAACCTCCACCGGAATGCCCGCGGCTTCGGCGCGCGCCAGGGTGACGGTGATGGACTGCTGGTGCAGGGAGGAATCCAGCAGCACCGCGCCGCCCTTCTTGAAGGCCTTCGCATTGCCGCGGGCCATTAGCTGCACGGCCTCGGCCACAGCGGTGGCCTCGTCCAGCAGCGAGGCACCCGCGACCGGCAGGCCGGTCAGGTCCTGCACCATCGTCTGGAAGTTCAGCAGAGCCTCGAGGCGACCCTGGGAAATCTCCGGCTGGTAGGGGGTGTAGGCCGTGTACCAGCCCGGGTTCTCCACCACGTTGCGGCGGATCACGGCCGGGGTGATCGTGTCGTAGTAGCCATTGCCGATCAGCTGCTGCTTCTGCACGTTCTTGTCGGCGAAAGCGCGCAGGGCGGCCAGGGTGTCCGTCTCATCCAGGGCGTCCGGCAGGCCGATCGGGTCGGCCTGGCGGATGGACTTCGGCAGGGCATCGTCAGCCAGCGCGGCGGTGGATTCATAGCCCAGGTAAGACAGGATCTCCTGGGTATCAGCCTGGTTCGGGCCAATGTGGCGCTGGACGAAGGGGGCGGAATTGCGGCGAGTAGCTGCAGTTGACATGGCTTTTAGGGACTTTCCGGTCGTAAGTGCACGGTCGTTAAAGGGAGCCCTCCCCACTCTGTCGCTTGTGCCTGAGAGCTTCACCCGGGGAACCCGGCTTTTCTCCTTCGGCGCCCGCGTGCACACGACTGCGCGCAGGTCTTTCCAGAGTTGCCTCACTGCGACGGTACTTGGGGCCTGAGAGTGTCCCGGGGAGGAATTGCTCCGTCGGCGGCCGGCGCGCATCAGGCGCCGGGCCTCTCCCACCACAGCTAAAAGCGGCAAAAGTATATGCAGTTTTCTCCCACATCATAGCGGTCGTGTGGCGGATCACTAAAGAATCCAAACAATGAGGAAAATCGCATTCCGGCAACATACCCCCACTACAGCCGCCAAAATATTGAGCATGGCAAAACTTCCTAGCTTCCTTCCCCACACCTCCCTACCCGCCGTCAACGGTGGCGTGGCGATTGTCACCGGGGCCTCCTCCGGCATCGGCCGCGCGACCGTCGCCGCCCTTGCCCAGCTCAAAACCAACACCCACTCCGGCGCTCACTCCTACGCCCCCGACCGCATCATCGGCACCAGCCGCAACCCCGACACCATCACCGACCCCGTCGACGGGGTGGACTACCTCCCCCTCGACCTCGCCGACCCCGCCAGCATCGACGAGTTCGCCGCCAGCGCCCTCCGCTTCGGCCCGCCCACCGTGCTGGTCAACAACGCAGGCGAAAGCCAATCCGGCCCCCTGGAAGAGCTCCCCGACGATGCCCTGCACCGTCTATTTGAGATCAACGTGCTGGGACAGGTTGGCGTCACAAAGAAAATCCTTCCGGAAATGCGGAAACGAGGGGCCGGGCGCATCGTCATGGTCGGCTCGATGCTAGGCAGCTTCCCGCTGGCCTACCGCAGCAGCTACGTCGCCTCAAAGGCCGCAATCAAGGGCTTCGCATTCGCCGCCCGGCGCGAGGTACGGCCGTACGGGGTGGGCATCTCCGTCGTCGAACCCGGATCCATCAACACCGGACTGTCCGCCCGGCGCACAAAATACGTCGACCTGGACGGCCCCTATGGCGCGGAGTTCACCACCATGCTGAAGAACCTGGATAACAACGAGGCCAACGGCATCTCCGCCGAGCGCGTGGCCGAGGAAATCCTCAAGCCCATCACCGCCGCGCGCCCGAAACCCTTGTACGCGACGGGCTCAATGGCGCCGGTGGTTTTCCCTCTCTCGCGCGTGCTGCCGACCGCAGCGATGCACTGGCTGATCAACCGGAAGCACGGACTGTAGAAGCCCACCCGTAACCCGCCAACCCCGAGCCCGCCCCCTAGGCGCTAAACGAGTTATCCCACACGTCCTTCACGGGCTCGTCCTCACGGGCGTAGGGGTCTTCCTCATCGGCAAAGCCGCGGCGGGTTGACCAGTCGTTCCACGGCGTAGCGAAGAACGCCAACACCCCCGCCCCGACGATGCCCGTAAACATCAAGGACCCCGCCAGAGTGATCAACCAAATCGAAGAATAAGCGTAGAAAACCAGCGCCAGCAGCAGCGTTCCGGCCAGCCCGATGCTGCCCAGCCAGGTGTACATGCGGTTCACCGGGTGCCGCCGGTGCCCATAGTTGCCGCGCTGCGTTGTGAACAGTGGCCAGGCCTGCAGCGCCACTAGTAGCGCGAAGTAAATTCCAGCAACAAGCTGCAACTGCTGCGGGGTCAGCAGATCCACCGCACGGGACATCCCCAGCAGCATGCCAACGACCGAAAAGAAGCTTAGAAACCTACGCGCCATTGTGCGTTTATACCTTTGTGCCTTGTGCGTCCCCTACACCCAGAACAGGTTGTCGCCGCCCATAACTGGTTCGCCGGGGATCACGTCTACTTTTATTTCGGACGCCCCCATCTGCAACCCCACCACCATCACTATCGGGTCGAACCCCATCCGGCCCAATTCCCTGGGGGTGTACGTACATATGGGAGTGCCTTGGCGGACGATGTCGCCCTCTTGGATGTGCAGGTCGAAGCCCTGGCCGTTCAGGCGACCCGTGTCCACTCCCAGTTGCATGAAAACCGACGGCTGGCCGTCGCTGCCGTCGTCCCCCTCCGCGCGCTGGGTCTGGATCACGAACATGTGCGGCGCCACCCGCCTGGCCACCCCGCTGACGGGCGCGACCACTTGCACAACTTCCACGCCAGCATCCGGAATCACCGCAACACCAGCACCGATGGTACCGGTGGCGAGAACGGGATCGGGTACGGAGGAAAGACTGGTGGCGGTTCCCGGCAGCGGGGTCACAACAGGATCCATATCCGCAGAGTCTAGTCGCGCTCGATGGGGCGCGAGGGAGAAGCGGACCATTGCGACCATCCGCCGACGAAGTTCTTTGCCCCGGGCAGGCCTGCGTATTCCATCGCTGCGATAAACAGCGAGGAGTGCAGCCCAGAGCCGGAGTACACGCACACGTCATCGCCACTGGTCACACCGTTGTCCGCGAGGATCTGGCGGATCTCCTCCGGAGTCTTCACCCGGCCGCTGGCGCTACTATCGCGCGTGCTCTGATTGTTGAAAAGCTCCTTGACCGGGATGTTGATTGCCCCGGGGATGCGCCCCGCCTGGTGGTCGAAGCGTTCCTTCTGGCCGGAATAGCGGGAGCGCTCGCGGGCATCCACCAAGATGCGCTGTTCACGCCACTCGTCCACTTCCTCGAGGTTCAGGGTGGGCATGCTGCCCGGGCGAACTTCCACGTTTCCGCGGCCGCGCAGGGCGCCGATACCACCGGCAACGTCCCCGCCCGCGGCCTCCCATGCGCCGGTGCCGCCGTCCAGGATGCGGACGTTCTGCACGCCTGCCCAGCGGAAAATGAACCATGCGCGAGCCGCATAGAGGTTGGCGCCGGCGTCATAAATGTACACAGGGCGACCATCCGTAATGCCCCAATCATCAAAGCTCTTCTGCAGTCGCTCAGGCTCGGGCAGCGGGTTGCGGCCCTTGTGGCGGGACGGGATAGAGGCCAAGTGCACCAAGGGGTTGCAGAACATGGCGCCGGGGATGTGCTGCCCGACGTAGGCTTCCCAGGCGCTGTTTTCGGTGCGCGCCCAGTGCGAGTCGATCACGGTCATGCGTTCGCCTCGCTGGAAGGCCTCTAGCATCTCCGCGCCGGAGACGAAGGGGCTGGCGGGCTGCTGTTGCGCAGAAGAGTTGCTCATAGTTGCCAAGTCTAGGGCCCCTGGTGCGCTGATGCCTTTCCAGGCCGTCTGCCGGTGCGTTTGGGGAACCATCCCCGGAAAGCGGCGAAAAGGATAACGGCTATCGCGAAGACGGTTGCGATTCCGCCGATACCCCAGGTAAACCCGGCGATCACGGCGATGGGAGCAACGATGTTCATGCCAATTTCAAAGGGTGCGAAGCCCACGTAGGCGATGCCGTATTCGTTCATCGTGCCGGACTTCAGGTCCGGATCCACGATCTTCAGCAGGGCGATACCCGTGGCCACGGCCGCGGTCGCCCAGCCCCAGCCGAAGATGCCGCGCTCCAGCCACTGGTCGCCGAAAAACCGCGGGGCGAAGACGAAGAAGAAAACACAGCAGTATGCAATGCCCAGGACAAACAGGATCAGCAGCGGCACCAGGAAGTCCGCCACCGCGTCCGGCTTAATGGAGGCGATACCGAAGGCGATCATGAAGTCCGTCGACGCGCCAGAGATGGACTTCACCGTCTGCTGGTCCAGGTACTTCGGGCGCTTAATGACGTGCAGGAACACCTTGCCGCCAATGCCCACCACAAAAGCCAGGGCGAACAGAGGCACCGATACTTCCGGGAAGAAGTGGCCAATGATCTGCTGGCCGATGTAGGCGAACATGACGGTCACGACGATGAAGCCCGCGTGCAGAGCCAGCGGCTCAATCGAGGAGGGGTTCGTGGTGGCGCGGCCAATGGAGGGCTGCTTGTCCTCATCCTCGATATGGCCAGAGCGCAGCTCCCACGGCAGTTTCTCTGGCAGCGTGGACGTCCGGCCTGTGCGGATACCCCAGTTCGCGAAGATAATTCCACCAATGATGGCGGCCAGCGTGCCGACGGTCGCTGAGGTGAAGCCCAGGGACATGGCGGCGTCCGCACCACATATCCCCAAACGCGCCGCCGACGGCCGCGGCAGTACCGAATCCGCCGACGAAACCGACGGGCAACATCATGCCGAACCACTCCGGGGCGCCGAATACCGGAGCGAAAAGCAGCAGGCCAAGCAGGATAAACAGTCCCCACTGCCCCAGGAACATGGAGGTCGAGAAGGCCCACATGTTCTTCGCCTTCGAGGCATCCTTGGAGGCGAAGGTCATGCTGTACGGCATGGAGGCGAACACCACCGCGATCAGCACTGTGGAATAGTCGCCCAGCGCGCCAGAGAACGGCATCCACCCCAGCACCTCCGGGCCGAAGATCAGGCCTAGCAGGCCTGCGGTGATCGGCGCGGGGATCAGCAGGTTGCGGAACCACTCGAAGTGGCGCCTCATGAACGTACCGATAATCAGCAGCACCGAAATCATGCCGACGTCCATCAGTAGGTCAAAGACCGTAAGTCCATGCAGGCTCCCCTTTTCTATTCTGTGTGTATTCTCTTTTTGCTCTGCGCGCCTTGTTGGTTCTGGTAGCTTATCGCACCTTATTCTTGACGCCCCCTCGTTCCACCCGGCCGACACCCCAGCGGCGGTAGTGGTGGAGCCCCGGTGCTGTGAGCTTGCCGAGCCCCGGTGCTGAAGCTGTGTGTGCGGTAAGTTCGGACTGTGTAGCAGTTCACACTCGAGGAACATAACGCCAGCGCCTGGCATCCCACACCACGACTGCTTGACCACAAACAAGAGAAAGAGACCGCGACCCCATGAACATCACCCGCACCTCTGCCGGCACTTCTGCCCGCACTCCTGTCGGCACTTCTACCGGCATTTCTACCCGCATGTCGAAGCGCATCGGCGCAGCATTCCTTACCGGCGCGCTGGCTATCACTGGCTTGAGTGCCTGCTCCTTGCTTAGCGATCGGGAAGTCGCCAAGGAAGACGTGGAGAAGGGCATCTCCGATTCCCTGGAGAAAGAGGTTGGTCGCAAGCCCGAGCGCATCGAGTGCCCTAGCGGACTGAAGGCAGAAGAGGGCGCGAAGTTAGAGTGCAAGCTGCATCATTCTGGCGATTCCATCAGCGTTGATGTCACCGTGGACTCCGTTGATGGCGACAACGTCCACTACAACGTCGAGGTCGCTGACCACGTGGACTAATCCCAGTCACCACGCGCCAATTCGCCCCCAACCCCGCCGCCTCACCGCCCCACGCCTCGCCCCTCCACACCTCGCCCCTCCACACCGCCACACCTCGCACCTCCGGAACCGCACTCCACCTTTGGTAAATGTCGGAAAAGTTGCAGAACGCTATTGGCATAACTTGTCATTAATGTAAATATGCAGGTCAGGGAGCTTTCAGGTCCTTCTTGCCGGTACGCCTCCGAGCATTTTGCAACTTTTCCGACACTTAACCCCACCGAGGCGTCCAACTTGGGACCAGTTCGACACAGCCTGGACGCCAATCCCCCATGCACGCCTGCAGATGTCGCTAGATCGGACTTCTTTACCCGCAGATGTCGCTAGAACGGGAATACGTTAGTGGGGTCCATTTTTATTACCACATAAGTGCAGGTCAGAAGGTTTTGGATTCTAGAGAGCCAGCGACGGCGCCGACGCATTCCCGTTCTAACGACATTCTCCTCCTCCACACCCCTCCACACCCCTCCGCACCTCCTCCACACCCCTCTGCACCCCTCTACCCCGCCACCCCCCCACAAGCCTCTTCTGCCAAAACAGAGCAAAACGCCCCACCCGAAACAGGTGGGACGTTTGCGCAGGTCAGAGGCTAATAACCAGTCATTAGGCCTCGCCGTCGGTGGCTCCCAGGGAAGTGATGGCCAACCCCGGAGCGCCAGCACTACCGCCAGCCACACCAGCACCACCGCCAGCCACGCCAGCCACACCAGCACTACCACCAGCCACACCAGCCACACCAGCACTACCACCAGCCACACCAGCCTCGCCGCTGCGGTCAACGTCCACGCGCACCGTGTCGCCATCGCGCACCTCGCCAGCCAGCAGCTTCTTGGCCAGCTGGTCGCCGATCGCCTTCTGGATCAGGCGGCGTAGCGGCCGGGCGCCGTAGGCAGGATCGTAGCCGTGCTCTGCCAGCCAGGACTGGGCGTCATCAGTAACATCCAGGGTCAAACGACGGGCCGCAAGGCGCTCTGCCAGAGCGCCCACCTGGATAGACACGATGGATTTCAGCTGGTCAGACGACAGGGGCTCGAAGATCAGCACGTCATCCAGTCGGTTGATGAACTCCGGCTTGAAGGCGCGCTTCACAGCCTCCATAACCTCCTCGTCGGTGCCGCCGGCGCCAAGGTTCGAGGTCAGGATCAGGATCGTGTTGCGGAAATCCACGGTCCTACCCTGGCCGTCAGTCAGGCGACCTTCGTCCAGCACCTGCAGCAGCACGTCGAACACGTCCGGGTGGGCCTTCTCCACCTCGTCGAACAGCACCACTGTGTACGGGCGGCGCCGGACTGCCTCGGTCAGCTGACCACCAGCGTCGTAGCCAACGTATCCCGGAGGGGCACCGACCAGGCGGGCGACGGAGTGCTTCTCGCCGTACTCCGACATGTCGATGCGCACCATGGCGGTCTCGTCATCGAAAAGGAAGTCGGCCAGGGCCTTCGCCAGCTCCGTCTTACCCACGCCCGTCGGGCCCAGGAACAGGAAGGAACCGGTCGGGCGGTTCGGATCCGCTACCCCGGCGCGCGCACGGCGCACCGCATCGGACACCGCGTCGACCGCACTGTTCTGGCCAACTACGCGGCCACCCAGCACAAGCTCCATGTTCAGCAGCTTCTCGGTCTCGCCCTGCAGCATCTTGCCCGCGGGCACGCCGGTCCAGGCGGACACCACGTCGGCGATCGTATCCGGCGTGACCTCCTCAGTCAGCATCATGCCTTCCTGCTGCTCGGCCACGGTCTCTTCGGCCGCGGCCAGCTTCTTCTCCACGTCCGGGATGTGGCCGTAGCGCAGTTCGGCAACCTTGGCGAAGTCGCCCTCGCGCTCAGCGATCTCGGATTCGCGACGCAGGTTATCCAGCTCTTCCTTCAGCTCGCGCAAGCTATCAATGCTGCCCTTTTCGTTTTCCCAGCGCGCGGTCAGGCCGGCCAGCTTTTCCTTCTCGTCGGCCAACTCGCTGCGCAGGCGCTCGAGGCGGTCCTTCGACGCAGCGTCGGTTTCCTTCGCCAGCGCCATCTCTTCGATCTCGAGGCGGCGGACGACGCGCTCCACGTTGTCGATCTCCTCGGGGCGCGAGTCGATCTCCATACGCAGTCGAGACGCAGCCTCGTCCACCAGGTCAATCGCCTTATCCGGCAGGAAGCGGCTGGTGATGTAGCGGTCCGACAAGGTCGCGGCTGCCACCAGCGCAGAGTCCTGGATGCGCACGCCGTGGTGTACTTCGTAGCGCTCCTTCAGGCCACGCAGAATACCGATCGTGTCCTCCGTCGTCGGCTCCCCGACGTAGACCTGCTGGAAGCGGCGCTCCAGCGCGGCGTCCTTTTCGATGTACTTGCGGTACTCGTCCAGCGTCGTCGCGCCGACCAGTCGCAGCTCGCCGCGGGCCAGCAGCGGCTTGATCATGTTGCCCGCGTCCATCGCGGAATCGCCGCCTGCACCGGCGCCGACGATGGTGTGCAGTTCGTCGATGAAGGTGATGACTTCGCCGTCGGCCTCCTTGATCTCGTCCAGCACAGCCTTCAGCCGCTCCTCGAATTCGCCGCGGTATTTCGCGCCGGCGACCATGGAGCCCAGGTCCAGGCTGATGAGCTTCTTGCCACGCAGGGATTCGGGCACATCGCCAGCGACGATGCGGCGGGCCAAGCCTTCGACGATTGCTGTTTTACCGACGCCAGGCTCTCCAATGAGCACAGGGTTGTTCTTCGTGCGACGGGAGAGCACCTGGACGACTCGCCGGATCTCCTGGTCACGCCCGATCACTGGGTCGATTTTGCCTTCGCGGGCACGTGCAGTCAGGTCGGTGGAGTACTTCTCCAGCGCCTGGAACTGGCCTTCCGGCTCCTCGGTGGTGACTTTTCGGTTGCCGCGAACGGATTCGAAAGCGCCGCGGATGGCTTCGAAGGTGGCGCCTGCCTCGTGCATCACCTTGGCCGCGTCGGAACTACCCTTGGCGATACCGGCCAGCAGAACCTCGGTGGAAACGTAGGTGTCGCCTAGCTGCTCAGCGAGCTCCTGCGCGGCGGTCAGCGCGTTCAGCGCGTCGCGATTGAACTGCGGGTTCGCCATCTCGCTTCCGGTGGCCTGGGGGTATCCGGCGACCAGGTTCTTGGCTTTGGTGGCAATAATCTGCGGTTGCACGCCCGCGGCCTGCAGTACGGGCAGGGCGATGGAATCTTCCTGCTCGAGCAGCGCAACGAGCAGATGCGCCGGGCGGATATCCGGGTTGCCCTTGGCGGAGGCATCCTGGAGTGCAGCCTGCATCGCAGACTGAGTCTTTGTGGTGGGGTTGAAGCTCGTCATTTCTACATCTACCTCCTACGGCTTCTTGCCGGTCGCGCTTGCACGCCCCCGACTTTACTTGAGTACACCTCACTCAACCACCACAACCTTGAGTCTATTCCGCTCAATTTACGTATATCGGTGTGATTTACCCCACATAATCACCCCGGCGGAGGCCGCCGCCCTGGGCGTACTAGCCGTCATAGTTCTGATCGGCGCGGTATACCTGATCCTGGGCTTCTTCATGGATCAAATCGCCATCATCGCCCTGGCCTTCCTGCTGTGGCCCGAGCTGGTGCTGTGGGTGCCGGAGTTAGCCGCTTAGGCTGGGCGCGCCCGTCGGATACAGCGTTCCTCTCCAAAGCGCTAGAGAACGCCTAGTGCTCAAAACCTGTTCAACCTGCAGAACATCCATTAGCGTTTAGCCCATGCACAAAGATCGCTACATTATCCTGCAAGCATCCACCTTCACCGAAGAGAATGTGGATCCCGACCTCTTTTTCGACCGGTTTCGCTGGGCCGAATTATCCCTGGGTTTTTCCTACACCGGCGATTCCGACGGAAAGGTAATCCCTCTTAGCCTTTGGGAAATTAATGATGCTACCCACGACACTATTGAAGATCTGCAGACTATTCGCGCACACTTAACCGTGCGATCGAAAGAGGATCGCTTCCCTCTTCGCCCGTTATTTGCCGTGTGGGACTCCGCATTGCCAAGTTCCGCGCTCTCAGCTCTCCACTCCATCAGTATGAGCGCGATTTCCGACTTCGGCATACCTTCAGTTTCCGATATCGAAGCTATCTCCGCTTGCGAGCGAAGCGTCAACGCATATGAACAGGACGAACCTTGGGCCAGCTCCGTCAAATCGCTCGAACAGACCATCTCTCGTCACCACATGAAGCAACGAGGGAAGATCACCGCATTCTCCGGTGGAAAAGAGGTTTCCAAGGAGGCGTACTACGCGGAAAGCTTTCGCCCCGCACTAATCTCCAGCGCCTTTGAAACCATCTTGCACGCCCTCCCCCAGGGAGAGGACTGGCGAATCACCGCCACTTCTTCAACGACGAACTCAGCTTAAGCTGCTAACGGTTCCAGCGGGCGCTGTGGCGTCTTAAAACCTCAATAATCCGATCCGCGTCGCGCGCGATCTGCTCGGTCGAGGCAATGACGGACACCGAGGCCACCGCCACTCCCTGGCTCTCGACGCGCACGGCCACACCATCCGCGCCGTTCAAAGCCACGCCGGGGGCCACGCACTCGCCGGTCGCGCGCATGTCTGGGTACCAGCGCTGGAACTTATTGATGGTCTCCTGCGAACTCTCGGAAGCAGCCAGAATCCCCCACACCTGCTCGTACCCCAGCCCGGAGAGGATCGCCCATCCCGCCGATGTCTCGAGTGGCGGGCGCTGCAGCCGGTTTTGCGCCAGGTACTCGAACTCGGGGTCCGACAGCGCATAGTCGAGGTAGTAGACATTGTCGCCTACCAATGACGCCAACACGGCGATATAGCCCGTCTCTTCCACCACGTCTTCCAGCATCTCGTGGGTGACCTGATCCACGGGGCGGCTACCGGCGAGAGTACTCAGCAGATACGGGGCGAGCCCCAGGCGGAAGGCCTTGTCCCGTTCCTCCAGGTATCCGGCCGCGACCAGGCCATTCACCAGGGATTGGGTGGAACTCACCGGCGCGCCGATAGCCTTGGAAATATCCGTGAGTCCGCGCGGCTGCGGGTTGCGGGCCACAAACTCCAGAATGTCCGCGATCCGGTCGACGGTGCGGTGGTGAGACCTGCCGGGCTGCTGGTCGACGGGAAAGGGGAACCGCAGCGCGGACTCGGGGTGGGGCGCGTCGGGCATCGGGGGTCCTTTCGGCTTGGGGCGGCAAAGCTAAACAGAACGATAGCCGAAAGAATTAGTTTCGCTACTGAACGTCACAACTCCAAGCCATCAGAATCCTGTGATTGCCGCTTCTTACAAAATTCGGCGTGCAGTGGATCTTCCTCGTTTAGGGGCGGACGCCTTACACATTCTCGAACGCCGTCAACGTGTTCATTTAAGCTATCCGAAATACGTGCCCATAGTGGATCGATAATGAAATCAATGCCCGCACGTCGAGCATGCTTCGCCGCAGGTACAAAATCGCTGTCCCCTGAAATCATTATTATCTGTGTAACAATGCCCCGTTCTGCCATGGTGGCTATATCGAGACCGATCCTCATATCCACGCCTTTTTGGGTGATATCCAGATAGAAATCCTTAAGCTGGAGATCATCGACGCTCATCGCACCGCGACACAGCTTCTTTAATGGCTCAGATTTCAGCATGTAGCCGTTCTGCGTCTCCAATTCTTCGCCCCGACGGAGGGCGACCTTGCGCTTCTTGACGATTTCTTTGAGAAATTCAGAGTTCCACCTGAATTCTTCACTCTTACCGAGATTGACTTGCTCTTGTGTCAACGGATGAAATAGGACCCTTTCCGACGGCTGACAGTCGTAATAGAAGATTCGATAGAGGTTTGCCTCTGCTGTACGGATATGACGGCGGCAATATTCCACTAATTTGTTAGCTCTTTCAGCAGGGTCTTTGTCTCCAAAGAGCCGCCTGGCTCGTCTCCTGTAGAACCCTCCGTCTACCAAGATTGCAGTCACCACTGGCAGCTGAGCCCCCATCTTCCTCCCCTTCACTCATCCCCCAGAAGTATGAAAGCCCTAGTCATCGGCACTCTCCTGATCAATGGAGGGTCAACGGCTAGGGCTGATGACACTGATTTTAGTCAGAGCTACTCCTTACGCAACCCCAAACCTCATACTTTCCCTAGCGAAGCGAGAGAAGTTTTCGCGAAAGCCTTTCGGAACGAAACCACTTCCCTTACACTCATTGGTACGCAAATCAGTATCGTGCTACCTATATACGTAAGGAACTGACTGGCATGACTTCCTCCCCGCTGGACCTCACCTCCTTCAACAGCCTGCTCTCCGACGAGGAGCGCATGCTCCAAGAAGCCATGGCGGACTTCGCCAACAAATCCCTCAAGCCCAACGTGCAGGAGTGGTTCGACAAAGGAACCCTGCCCGCCAAGGAACTCGGCCCGCAGTTCGGACAGCTCGGCGCACTGGGCATGCACCTGGAAGGCTACGAGTGCCCCGGCGCCTCCGCCGTCGCCTACGGCCTGGCCTGCATGGAAATCGAAGCAGTGGATTCGGGCCTGCGCTCCTTCGTCTCGGTTCAGGGCTCCCTGGCCATGTTCGCCATCCACCACTGGGGCTCCGAGGAGCAGAAGGAGAAGTACCTGCCCAAGATGGCCGCCGGTGAGTACCTGGGATGCTTCGGCCTGACGGAGCCCGATGCCGGCTCCGACCCGGCGTCCATGAAGACGCGCGCAACCCGCGACGGCGACGAGTGGGTCCTCAACGGCACCAAGATGTGGATCACCAACTCCCCCGTCGCCGACGTGGCCGTCGTGTGGGCTCGCACCGAGGATGGCTTTGCTGGCTTCATCCTGGAAAAGGGCATGGAGGGCTTCACCGCCCCGGAGATCCACAAGAAGCTCTCGCTGCGCGCCTCCATCACCGGCGAGATCGTGCTGGATAACTGCCGTGTGCCGGATTCCCAGCGCCTGCCGAAGATCGATACCCTCCGCGGCCCGCTGACCTGCCTGAACGAGGCCCGCTACGGCATCATCTGGGGTGCCCTGGGCGCCGCCCGCGACAGCCTAGAAACCGCCATCGAATACACCCAGACCCGCGAGGTGTTCGGCAAGTCTCTGTCCAGTTACCAGCTCACCCAGGCGAAGCTGGCCAACATGTCCGTCGAACTCAACAAGTCCGTCCTGCTGGCCTTACAGCTCGGCCGCCTGAAGGATAAGGGTGAGCTCGCCCCGCACCAGGTTTCCGTCGGCAAGCTGAACTCCACCCGCGTGGCTCTGGAGATCGCCCGCGAGTGCCGCACCCTGCTGGGCGCTTCCGGCATCACCTTGGAGTACTCGCCGTTGCGCCACGCCAACAACCTGGAGTCCGTGCTGACCTACGAGGGCACCGCCGAGATGCACCAGCTAATCATCGGCCAGGCCCTTACCGGCAAGGGCGCATTCCGCTAAGCCAAGCAGCCCAGCCCCTACCCCAACCCACTCCCCGCCCCGCTCCCAACCAGAAAGGCACACATGGGTTCCCCCCTCGAAGGCATCGTCGTGGCCGATTTCTCCCGCGTCCTCGCCGGCCCCTATGCGACCATGATGCTGGCGGACATGGGCGCACAGGTCATCAAGATTGAGCGCCCTGGCGTCGGCGATGACACTCGCTCGTGGGCGCCGCCCGTCAACGCGCAGGGCATGTCCACCTACTTCGCCGGTGTGAACCGCAACAAGAAGTCCGTGGAAATCGACCTCTCCACCGAAGAGGGCCGCCAGCAGGCCCGCCGCATCGCCGAAGAGGCCGACATCCTAGTGGAGAACTTCCGCCCCGGCACGATGCAGCGCATGGGTCTGGACTACGAAACGCTCCGCCAGCACAACGAGGGGCTGATTTACGCCTCCCTCTCCGGCTTTGGCTCCGGCAAGGGTGCGGACATCGGCGGTTACGACCTGATGGTGCAGGCCGTCGGTGGCCTCATGTCCATCAACGGCGAGGAAGGCCGCCCCGTCAAGGTCGGCGTGGCTCTCGTGGATGTCCTCACCGGCCTGCACATGGGCATGGGAATCCTCGCCGCCCTGCATTCCCGCACGTCCACCGGCAAGGGCCAGCACATTGAGATCAACCTGTTGCACACCCTGCTGTCCTCCCTGGCCAACCAGGCCAGCGCGTTCGTCGGCGCGGGCGTGATCGGTAAGGCCATGGGCAACACTCACCCGTCCATCGCCCCCTACCAGGTCTTCAAAACCCGGGAGGGCGACCTCGCCATCGCCGCGGGCAACGACTCGCTGTATCACCGGACCTGTCGGGTGCTGGGGCTCGAGGACTTAATTGATGACGCCCGCTTCACCACCAACAGCGACCGTGTCGCCCACCGTGCCGAGTTGGCTGAGATCATCGAGGGTGCGCTGGCGCGGGCCGGCGCCCAGGAATGGTTCCAGAAACTGCGCGCCGCCGGGGTGCCCGCAGGCCCTGTAAACAACATCAGGCAGGCCTTCGAGTTCGCAGAATCCTTAGGCCTGGATCCGATCGTGGAGATCGAGGGCATGCGCAGTGTCCGCAATCCCATCAACTTCTCGGAGACTCCGATCGAATACCACACCGCCCCACAGCAGCTCGGCAACCAGGCTTTTCAATAGGAAAGTTTCTATTCACAGGTTCGGGTGCGACAATGAGGAGCAACCAACCGGCCCCTCACCCGGTTGCCTCAGCCCGCCCCTGCAGAACAAGGAGACTTCGAGCCCGTGGCACGCCACTCTTCTTCCGAGGAATACACCTTCGCAGAGTTGCTCGCGCTCATCGAAGAACATCGCCACGACCTGGTCGAACTCACTCGGACCAAGCTGCACGACATGCACCTGACCCCCACGGTCGTCCACTTTCCCCACCCCGCGGGCGCCGAGTACAGCAACCCCTCCCCTAGCTTCTCGGAGACGATGGAGCTGGACGAGGCCTACCTGGACCGCACCATCCGCTTCATCCTGCGTGGCATCACTCACGGCGGCGAATTCGCGCCCGCCCAGGGAGAGTTCCTGGTCGCCACCGGCAAAGACTTCCGTAAGTTCGGCGTGGCCGCAGAGCATTATGCGGCGCTTGAGTCCGCGTTAGTGGAGGCTGTAGGGGAGCATATCGGCGTCACAAAAAAGCTCAGCGACACAATCAACCTCGGCTGTAGCTTGCTTGCCTACGGCGCGATCGAGGACGAAGAGGCCGCGGTGCCTGCGACTTCGGCCGCGCAGGTGCTCGAGGTGCTGCATCCTTGTGACGCCATCGCGGTCATCCGCGTGCAGATGGATCCGCCGTTGCCGTATTGGTCGGGCCAGCATGTGGAGGTGCGTACGCCACATACTCCGCAAATGTGGCGGGCGCTTTCGCCGGCGATTCCTTATAACGAGGACGGTTTGGTGGAGTTTCACGTGCGCGCGATCGGGCCATTCTCGCGGGGAATCGTGGAGAACACGCAGGTCGGAGAGCAATGGGTGGTGGCTAACCCGTACGGCGAACTGCAGATTTCGGGCAACAAGCCGGTGGTGATGGTGGCGGGTTCCACGGGTCTGGCGCCGGTGCGGGCGATTCTGCTGGAGCTGGTCCAGTCGGGGGAACGCCCGCCGATGGTGCAGCTTTTCTTCGGGGCGCAGAACCCGGAGGAGCTCTACGAGTGGAAGGGCCTGGTGGGCTTCGAGGATGCCTTCGATTGGCTGGACCTGTACCTGGTGGTGGAGGATAACGCGCCCACCCCGGAGGGTTTCGATGCTTACACGGCGCGGGGGTTGGTGGGCGATGTGGCCGCCGCACGTGGCGCGTGGCGCGATGCCGAGGTGCTGATCACCGGCGGACCGAAGATGAAGCAGCACACAGTGGAGGCTTTCCTCCGCGCCGGCGCGAACCGCGACCAGCTACGCTTCGACGTGCCTCACAGTTAGCCGTACCAACGCTGCAGAAACGCAGCTACTTCTTTTCGATATCGCCGACGACATCGACCCCCAGGCCGAGCTCACGGTCGGTGTGGTGGCCTTCCAGCACGGGCAGCGACTTGCGGATCTTGTCCACGTAGTTCGGGTCGATGTCGATGGTCAGCACCTGTGCCGCGTAGCCGGTTTCCGCCAGCCGGGCGCCATTCGGACCGATCGCCACGGAGTGCCCGATCCCCGTCGGGCCATCCGCAGTGCCGTAACGCTCCGGGGAGCCCGGCCGCGCCATGCCCGCAGCAATCAGGTAGCTGGTGGAATCCAGCGCGCGAGCCGCCGTGAGCTCGCGCCACTGCTCCAGCTTGCCCGGCCCATCCGCCCAGCTAGAGGGTACAACCATCACCTTCGCACCCGCAGCAGCCATCGCTACAAAGTGGCCCGGGAAGCGAATGTCGTAGCAGGTAGCCAGGCCCACACCCACTCCACCGACGTCGATAACCACGCGCCGGTCGCCGGGCTTGACGGTATCGGACTCCCGGTAGCCGAAAGCATCGTAGGTGTGGATTTTGTCGTAGTGCGTCACATAATCCGGCCCCGCGACCAGCAGCGTGTTGTGCACGCGTCGGAACTGGTTGGCTTCTGGCGAATCGCTGGGCTGTTCTTCCACCAACTGGCCACTTGGCGAGCGGTAGACGGTATCGGCCGGGGTGAACATACCCACCACGGCGATGGTTCCGTGCTTCTTGGCCGTATCGATAATCGCCTGGGCGAAGGGCCCATCCAGCGGTTGGGCGACGGTAT
The DNA here is from genome assembly GCF_000738265.1 of Corynebacterium jeikeium. Taxonomy (GTDB): domain Bacteria; phylum Actinomycetota; class Actinomycetes; order Mycobacteriales; family Mycobacteriaceae; genus Corynebacterium; species Corynebacterium macclintockiae. The sequence goes on along the minus strand of NZ_JFCQ01000028.1, from coordinate 128,558 downwards.
CCAGCCGCCCGTTATCGAAGGGGAACATAGCCGCTTCCGGGAAAACGACCATGTCGGCACCATTCGCCGCGCCGGACGCGATGTACTTCAGGATGCGAGCCAGGTTGGCTTCCACGTCCGGTTCGGCCTTCATCTGGATGACTGCGATACGCATACAGCCCACCCTAGCGACATTGCCGACATCGCGCCCCCTTTTGTCCCCTCCGCGCCGGTCACCCTGTGGATAAAACTGAGTTATCCACAGCCCCTCCATCTTTTTCTTTATTGACGCCCCTCGCCTCCCTACACTCACTTCTCACAAGCGAGTCACGCAGCAACAGGGACAGGGGAACACATGCAATATTCGACGCTGAATTACTTGAACTATCTAGACACAATGCAACTCGACGTATCAGCAGTTCAGGCACGGTGCGAAGACTTGACCGAAGACGGAGTGCAGTGTGCTTCCGCTGGATACGGGGTTGCCAATGCGGAGGCGCCCGGCGTTCCAGGCGGGTCGACCACGCACGCGATCGCCCAGGCGGCGGATAGGCTCCATGCCTCCTTCACCGGTTTTGGCCGGCAGCTACAGAAAATGAGCCAGTCCATCAGTACCTACGCCGACAATGTGGACAGCGCCGATAATGCTGGCTCCGCAGCCCTCACGGGGGCGAGCCGATGAACATTTTCGCAGGCACCGCCACCCGCGGCTCCGCTAACATCAGCGGCTCTACCGCCAACACCCGCGGCTCCACCACCGTCACCGTCCACGCCGTGGAGAACGCAAATGTGGAGGCACTCCGCACAGCCGCCGACCTGTTCAAAGACAAGGGCGGAAAGGTATCCCAGCATGCGGCTGATGCTCGAAACAAGGCCAAGTGGGGCGAGTCCTGGTCGGGGCAGGCTGCGGATGCTGCCAACCACGCCACGGATTCCGCAGCTAACCAGCTGGATACGGCGGGTTTCAGCAGTCGAACCATCGGGAGGGTCGCAGGCACCCACGCCGACCTTCTGAGTCCAACTCGAACGACCGTGCGCACGACCGCGGGGTTGGCGCGTACAGCACTGATGTCCGTCAGCGCCGATGGCGAGGTCTCCGCCCAACACCTGGCTTTCATCCCTGGAGTCGGCGGTGCGGCGCAGAGCCTGGCCCACACTCTGACCCAAGTCCTGCGCGGGGCGTTGAAGTTGGCCAGGCTGCTAGACATCGCCTCCGGCGGCACCATCTCCACGATCAGCAGCTCGGTCGCGCCACCCCGAGGTGATGTGGAGGTAGATGGGGCCGAGGGGGCGTCAGTACCCAATTCCCCACAGAACCTGCCTCCGGTGGAGCGCATAGAGACACCGCATGGGCCGGTGGTCACGGCGGGCAATGTCGAGAGCGCCGATGAGGTAATCACGCTGGTCAGTGGCGTGGGATCCAGCAGTCCGGAGGCGCTGGCGCGCACCGAGGCCTGGGCGCGGGCAACCGCAGCCGACGCGGCGGCACAGGGCAAGAATGTGGCGGTGGTGGCCTGGCATGGTTATCCGGCGCCGGGGGATCTGACCAGTGCGATCTCCAAGGACGCGGCCAAGGTTGGTGCCCCGGCGCTGCGGGAGCACCAGCGGCAACTGCGGGAGAGGAACCCGCACGCGAAGCTGCAGGTGGTGGGCTATAGCTACGGCTCGGTGGTGGTCGGCGAGGCCGCGGCGAAAGGCAGCGACGGGCTAGTTGCCGATGAGGTGCGACTGTGGGGGAGCCCCGGCGTGCACGCGGAGAAGGCGGAGGATCTGCAGCTCAACGCGAAGGACGGCCACGGCGAGGTGCACAACGAACACGTTCCGGGCGATATGATCCGCCTGACCACCACCCCGGAGTTCGGAGTGCACGGAAAGGATCCTGCCGCGCCGGACTTCAACGCTCCTCCCCGCGGAGCTGATGGCGCCGGCGAAGGCAACTGGAGCAGCTACGGCTGGGGCAAAATCCTGGACCTATACCTGATGCAGCGTGGCGAAACCGACGCGCACAGTTCCTACATGTGGTCCCCGGAGGTCAACGTGCGCTAGTCACCTGCGCCACCCCGTTCCATAGCCAACAGTGCCGCCTTTAATTCCCTGCCGCCCCGGTATTCCCCGAAGCTTCCGTCGCTGTGGATCACCCTATGGCAGGGATACAGGATCGGCAGCGGATTGCTTGCACACGCCGAAGCCACTGCGCGTACGGCACGGGGATTCCCCGCAGCCTCCGCCAGCTGGGCGTAGGTGATGGTCTGCCCATATGGAATCTGCGCCAGCGCCTGCAGGACTCTCCGCCGAAAAGGCGTGGTCACGTCTACCAGATCAACGGGCACGGTGAAAACCTGGCGCTGTCCGGCGAGGTACTCCTCCAGCTGCTTCTCCGCCTCAGCCATGTGTCGGCGTGCTTGATCCCCTACAGTCCTCTCCCCTGCAGGGCTCTCCCCCGCACCCCAGTCCTCGCCGGGGAAACCGATGCGCCGCACACCCCGATCGGTGGCGAGCACTGTGAAGGTCTTTTCCATGGCTACTCCCATGACTACCGTCATACCTCAAACTCTCAACCCTAAATACTCCCAACCACCAATCTAGTTGAAACATCAACTACATGCGCGCATACTGACACCCTGAAAGCCTTCGGATTCCTCAGCTTCGGCCACTACTCTCTCCACGCCCAACCAAACCACGCCCAACCAAACCACCCGCACATACTCAGCGCCCGCGACATGCTGCACCAGTCGATCGAACTTGCAGTAGAAGCCGATCGCTTAGGTGTCAACGGCGCCTACTTCCGCGTGCACCACTTCGCACCCCAGCAGGCCGCCCCCATGCCCCTGCTCGCCGCGGTCGCCGCCCGCACCAAGAACATAGAGGTCGGCACCGGAGTCATCGACATGCGTTACGAAAACCCCCTCCACCTCGGCCGAGAAGCAGTACCCGCACATGTACAAGCCCGGTTCATCCATCCCGGTCCTCCCACACTCCCCCAATTTGGACCGCCGCGTCTGGTGGGGCGCGGGTACACGCGAAACGGCCAAGTGGGCTGGTCAGGTGGGCGTCAATCTCATGAGCTCCACACTCCTCACAGAGAGCAACGGAGACAGCTTCGGCGACTTACAAGCAGAGCAGCTCCAGGTCTTCAAAGAATCCTTCGCCAGTAGCGGGCACGGCTGGACCCCACGCACCTCCGTCTCCCGCAGCATCTTCCCCATCGTCAGCGCCGAGGATCGGGCGATGGTCGGCACTCACGGAATGACCCGCGACCACTTCGGCGTGATTGATGGTTACCGCTCAACCTTTGGCCGTACCTATATTGGTGAACCCGACACACTCATCGAAGACCTTCTTAATGACGCCGCAGTGGCAGAGGCCGACACCTTAATGCTCACTATCCCGAATCAGCTGGGCGTAGAGGCCAACACTCGTCTGCTGAAAAACTTTGCCACCCACGTGGCCCCCTCGTTGGGTTGGCAGCCTACAACCAACAACTAACTAACAACTAAAGCCCCAGTTGGTCTAAACCACCGGCGACGTTGTACGGTACTAACCGTGAATATCTCTAATAATGGGGATACCCCATCTACCCAGGGCGCTGGTGACGCTTACCACCCCCAGGTCTCCACTGCCGAGGTCCTGGTCAAGGACGACCCACGCACCGTACGCATGGGCACACTCGTCAGCCTCATTATCGGCTCCACCGTCGGGGCCGGCATCTTCGCGCTGCCGCAAAACATTGCGTCCGTGGCCTCGCCCGGCGCGGCGCTGATCGGCTGGGCCGTCACCGGCGTGGGCATGCTGTGCATCGCCTACGTCTTCCAGGCACTGGCGCTCCGCAAGCCGCACCTGGATTCCGGCGTGTACTCCTACGTGCGCGCGGGTCTGGGCGACTTCGTGGGCTTCGCCTCCGCATGGGGCTACTGGCTGGGCACCATCATCGCCCAGGTGGGTTACGCCACCTTGTTCTTCAGTTCGCTGAGCTTCTTCTTCCCGATCTTCGGCAGCGATCATCCACTGGTGCAGTCGATCTGCGTGTCCGCGCTGACGTGGGGCATCTTCCTGGTGCTTTCCCGTGGCGTGCGCCAGGCGGCGATCATGAACGTCATCACCACTGTGGCGAAGATCCTGCCGATCCTGGCATTCCTAGTGCTCGTAGCCTTCGTCGGCTTCAACACGGACGTGTTCACCTCTGACTTCTGGGGCCGCGCCGCCACCTTCGGCGAGAACCAGGATCAGGCTCTGTCCATCAGCGACCAGGTGAAGGGCATGATGCTGTTCACCGTCTGGGCCTTCATCGGCGTGGAGGGAGCCTCCACCTACTCGAAGCGCGCACGCCACCGCAAGGATGTCTCCCTGGCCACCTTCCTGGGATTCGTCTCGGTGTTCTTCCTGCTCACCGCCGTGAGCTTCCTGTCCTTCGGTGTAGTCTCCCGCGAGGAGCTCGCCGCGATGGGCGACAACTCCATGGGCACCGTCCTGGAGCACGTCGTCGGCCCGTGGGGCGCAGGCCTGATCTCCGTCGGCCTGTGCATCTCCGTGCTGGGCGCCTATGTCTCCTGGCAGATGCTGTGCGCCGAGCCGATCACCCTGATGGCCCAGGATGGACTGCTACCAAAGGCAGTGGGGCGCACCAACGATATGGGTGCCCCGTATGTCTCGCAGTTCCTGTCCGCCTTGGTAATCCAGGCGTTCATCATCGTCTTCTACCTCAACGAGTCCACCTACACCACGATGGTGCAGCTTGCTACCTCGCTGTACCTGGTGCCTTACGTATTCTCCAGCCTGTACCTACTGTTCCTAGCCACCCGCGGGCACGGGTTTAAGCACCCGGATGCGGGCTCGAAGTTCGATATCTCCGGCCCCGAGGTCGGCAAGAAGACCAACCGCATGCACCTGTTCATCAGTGCCGTGGCTTTCGGCTACTCCCTGTGGCTGCTCTACGCGGCCGAGCTGCAGTTCGTGCTGCTAGGCACGCTGCTAATCGTGCCGGGCCTGGTTGTTTATGTCGCCACTCGCCTCAAGGCCGGCGGGCGCGTATTCAACACCTTCGAGTGGATCATTAGCGCCATCGTCGTCGCCTCGGCGATCGGTGCCCTCTACCTGATCGTCACGGGGCAGGTAAGCCTGTAGCACGGGCCAGGTCAGCCTGTAGCACGGGACAACTACCGCCGCTTCTGCCTATCCCACAACACCACAGAGGTAGAGCGCGGGACGTGCACAATCTCACCTCGCGGACGACCACCGGCGCCGCCTCTGCCCTCTACCCTTTCTAGGCGCGCCTGCATGTCCGCCAGGCGGCGGCGCAGAGCCGCGTTTTCCTTCTCCAGCTCGTCCATCCGGTTCTGCTGGTCAATGATCGTCTTGATGCCTGCCAGGTTCACGCCCTCCTCGTGAGAAAGGCGCTGGATCTCCTGCAGCTGCTCAATATCCTCGCGCGAGTAGCGGCGCCCTCCGCCACTGGTGCGTTGGGGCGTCACTAAACCCATACGGTCGTACGTGCGCAGCGTTTGGGCGTGCATTCCAGTAATCCGCGCGGCGACGGAGATCACGAAAACCTCGCGTTCGCCGCCGTTCTTCGCAGCACTCATTCGTTACCCTCCCATCCTTCGCGGGGGTCAAAGCCCGAGCGCTTTTCCTCTTCCGAGTATTTGCGCAGCGCGCTCATCGCGCCCTCGTCCAGGTTCTTCGGCACGGCCACCTTCACGGTCACCAGCAGGTCGCCGCTGGCACCGTTGCGCTTGTTCACACCGTGACCGCGGACGCGTAGCGTGGTGCCGTCCTGCGTGCCGGCGGGGATGCGCACCCGCACCTTGGAGGCCAGGGTCGGCACCGTCACCGCGCCGCCGAGCACCAGCTCGGGGTAGCTCACCGGCACCGTCAGCTTCAGGTCGTCTCCGTCACGGCTGAACACCTTGTCGGGCTTCACATGCACCGTCACGAACAGGTCGCCAGCCGGCTTGCCGCGCTGCCCCGCCGAACCTTGGCCGGCCAGGCGCACCTTCTGCCCATCAACCACGCCCGCGGGCACGCGCACAGTGATTGTGCGGGACTGGGTCGTGCGCCCCGTGCCGGAGCAGTCCGCGCACTTGTCCTTAATCACCGAACCAGTGCCGGAGCAGTCCGCGCACGGGCGCGAAAACCCGAAAGCGCCCCTGTTCTCGCTGACCATGCCGCTGCCGTCGCAGCCCGCGCAGCTCTGTGACGAGGTGCCCGCCTTTGCGCCAGAACCGTGGCAGTTTTCGCACGGCTCCGGCTTGGTCAGGCGGATCGGCACGGTCACGCCCTTCGTGGCCTCGCGGAACTCGAGGGTCAGCTCCGTCTCTACATCCGCCCCGCGGCTGCGCTGAGTACGTTGGGTGCGCTGAGTACGCTGAGTACCCTGACCACCTCTTTCGCCAAAGAGTCCGCTGAATACGTCGCCGAATCCGCCACTGGTGGCGTCATCTCCAAAAAGATCAGAAACATTAAAGCCGCTGCCAAAGTTGCCGCCGCCAAAGTTACTGCCGAAGTTACCACCGAAGTTAGCGCCGTAACCTGCGCTGCCCGCGCCGAAGCTCGAACCGCCGAAACCGCTCGCGAGCATACGCTTCAGCTCGTCGTACTCCGCGCGCTTTTCCTTGTCCCCCACCACGCTGTACGCTTCGGAAGCCTTCTTGAAGCGCTCCTCCGCCGCCGTTTCGCCCGGGTTCGCGTCCGGGTGATTTTCGCGGGCGATCTTGCGGTACGCTTTCTTGATCTCCTCTGCCGATGCTGTGGAGGACACGCCGAGGTCTTTGTAGTAATCCTTCTCGGCCCATTCACTGTGCGCCATGTGTCGCTCCTTCCTGCTTGCGCTGTTCACGCGGGGTGTCACTCATTAACCTTGAGTCTACCGCGCTGAACTTTCGTTATCTAATCTTCTTAACGACGCCCCTACGTATTTATTCCCTCCCCGCATCACTTCGGGCTTTGCAGTGTGCGCTGCTTGAGACTTGCTATCCCGAAACTAGCTAGGGTGGGAACCATGTCACCTAAAAAGCGCAGCTGGTTTAGCCGCCTTTTCGGCTCCCAGGACTCCCACAACTCGCATGCCCCAAATCCCTCACACAACCCCAATATTCCTGCACAGCCTCAGGGTTTCCAACAGCCTCAGGGTTTCCAACAGCCGGGCCCCGAGGATCCACCCGTGCCGCTACCCGGGCTGGACTTGCACCAGTCGACCACGATGATCCGGCAGATTGTGCAGGTACTCAATCGGTTGGGCTATGGTGCGAATCCCACGCCAGAGGTGGTGTATTACAGCAAGCCCGGCGACATCGAGAAGCCGCTGAGCTACCCGGGCCCAACCCCCGGACCCTATGGGGGACAACTCCCCGCTCCGGACTATGGCGAAGGTGGGAAACTGGGGCTAGAGAACATCACGAAGCAGTGCGCCAACGCTGAGGATTTCGGCAGAGAAATGCCCCAACTGGTGGAGGGATTCGTCACCAATTTGATCAGGTCGGCCGAAGCAGATCTATCCCTGCTGTCGCTTCCCGATGCACAGTTCTACCCGCACCTGCGAGCGCGTTTGATGGCGATCGATCTCCTACCGGAGGATGCGCGGGCAGATGCGTATGAGTTCAACCCGGACTCGCCGATGCGTCCTTTCTCGGACGACCTGTGTATCCACCTGGTTCTGGATACGCCGGAGTCTGTGATGACCCTGTCGTCCCACTCGCTCGAAGGCAGAGGCCCCGTCGAGGACCTGTTCCGAATCGGCTACCGCAACCTGTGGCAGGAGCTGGTCGATGCAGATCTAGTGGCACAACCCATTCGGGCAAGCGAAAGCAAGCCCGGGGAACGCTTTTGGGCGATCGAAAGCAGTTCTTTCTATGCGGGGTCGATCCCTCTTCTAATGGACGAGATCCTCGAGCGCTGCTTGCCACAGATCAACCCAAGCGAAGGGCTAATTTTTTCTACGCCAAATCGCCACACCACCTTGATTCGCGAAATGAGTGAAGGCATAGAACTGTTGGGCTCCATCAAGATGATGGCGGCCGTGACCGCCCAGGAGTTCTCGAGGCAAGCGGGCGCGCTGAGCCCTCGGGTGATGTTTTCACACATGGGCGAAGTCATCACCTTCACCGACATCAAGCAGAAGGAAACGGGCAAGGCGGAAATCGAGATTCAGCCCCCGGCCTACCTCCTAGAGAAGCTCAACCGAGACAAGAACGAGGGCTAGCCAGCTTCCTGCCGCACCTCTGCTGCACCCAAGTTGCCCCACACTTAGAACGGCGGCTCTTCTCCCTGGTCGCGGTTTTGATTGCGGTTTTGGTCGCGGTTTTGGTTGCGATCCTGGTCGCGGCCACGCTTCCGTTGGTTGTGTTCCACCACCCTTCGAGTCCGTTTCACTGCCCGGTGCCGGAAGGTGAATCTCCCTAGCGGCCCATTCGGCGTGGTGATCACCGTGTGGCCATCCCCAAAGCTGGTCCAGGTTTCCACACCGTCGGAACCGATGGTCACATCCCACGCTCCGGTCGTTTTCGCGTTGTGATGTTTGGTGCAGAGGCAGTGGAGGTTCGACGTATCGGTCGGCCCGCCGTCTGAACTGTTGCGTTCGAAGCGTTTGACGTGATCCAGCTGGCATTTATGCGCCGGAGTGTCACAGCCCGGGAAGCGACAGGTACCATCTCGGCCTTCGACGCTCGCTCGAATGATTGGCGTTGGGGTGTAGCCGGCGGTAGTAGCCTTCCCCGGGGCTTGCAGGTGGGTAACTCGCTCTAGCCATTCTTCCGTGGCCAGCGAATTTAGCCAGGTGCCGGCGGCCCAGATCTGAGAATCCGGGGCATCCACCCGCCGGTACAGATTGAGGTTGACCTCGGCGATAGTGCTGCCCCGCACCAGGCTCAGCAAAGCCCGCACCCTCGAACAGTTTTCTTTGTTCCGCACACTATCGAGCGCTTGGATCAGCTCCAGCGCCTCGAGCTTGGGGAGAGTCAGGTAGAACTCGGTGTAGTCGCTTGACCGATCGTCGATGCTTAGCCGCGTCGCGCCGCCGAGTATGGCTGCGTCTTCTGTACTGATCGCGCCGCCTGTCGCGCCGTCTGTTGCGCCGTCTGCGCCGCCATTGCCGTCCGCACCATCATCCGGTGGCATGGGCGGTTCTGTGGGGTCGATCGGGCAGGCCAAGGGTTCGTGGCTCAGGACAATTTTCTTTAGACGCTGGCGGATCGTGCCGTGCCCCAACATCGCCTGGTTAGGCCGGGTCGGTGACAGTGCAGCGTAGACGTCGGCTTCTACGGCGGAGGTGTGGGCGTCACTAACGGCAACAAGGCTATGAGCAACGATCCGCCAGGCCTCGATCGAGTAAGCACCGGTCTCCGCCAGCTCCACCAGCGATGGGAAGCGGCGGAGGGTGACGCCTACGTCGACGAGCTGGACGACGCGGAACTCCGGGAGGCCTAGCCGGACGCACAGGCGAGTGGTGACGTCGCTGACGCATTCGTCATCGCGAGGCACGCACTCCAGCGCGAGGCGGGCATGGTTGCGGTTGATGTCGCAGATCGCTGCGCTCATCGGGTCGGCGGGGTCGGTAACTTTCCAAAACGCCCCCGGTGGTTGGTTGTTGTGGTCTGGTGGCTCTGGTTGGTTGTTGTGGTCTGGTGGCTCTGGTTGGTTGTTGTGGCCTGGTGGCTGATTGCTGTGGTCTGCGGGATGGTCGGACATCGTTCCCCTTCGATGATCAAAGTCCCCAAAGTGTCCCGTGATTTTCCGTACGCGATCAATATAGAAAACGCCCCGGACAAACGACCCGACAAAACTTCCCAAAATCGAACACACGTTCGATCTGTCAAGTAAAATCCCAGCTAGACAGCAAAAGAGGACCCCACGGAAAGACCATGGAGCCCTCTAAAAACTAACCTGCAGAATCTACTGCGGATCACCGATGATGACCATCGCGTTGCGCAGCACCCGGTCGCCCAGGCGGTAACCGCGGCGCAGGATGGTGGCCAACACCTTGTCGTCGCCGCTGCTCGTGTCCTGTACAGCCTCGTGGCAGGTCGGATCGAACTCGTCGCCTTCCTCGCCGAACTTCTCCACCTTCATGGACGCCATCACAGACTGCAGCTTGTCCGACATAGACTTCAGCGGGCCGGTCAGGTCGCCGTGCTGCTCCGCCATCTCCAGGTCATCCAGGATCGGCAGCAGCCCGGCGGCCACCTCTGCCTTCGCGCCAGTGATCACGCTCTCGCGATCGCGCTCCACGCGGCGGCGGTAGTTGGTGTACTCCGCCGTCACGCGCTGCAGATCCTCGGTGCGTTCGGCCAGCTCAGCCTCGATGCTGTTGCTGTCGTCGTTATTGACGCCCTCAGCATCAACCACAGCAGCCTCAGTATCAGCCAGACCCTCGTCGACCCCTTGCGTCTCCGCAGCTTCCGCAGCGGAAGTAGCGTCAGCCACAACATCCTCAGAGGCCACGCCCGGATCCTGATTCAGATCTTCAGACATTACTTCTTATCATCCTCTGCGGAAGTGTCCTCGTCGACAACCTCGGCGTCCACAACGTTCGGGTCATCGTTTGCAGCAGAACCTGCAGCGTCTGCACCGGCACCCTCGGCACCGGCGGCTGCCTCTGCCTCGTAGATGGCCTTGCCCATCTCCTGAGACTCGGCGTTCAGCTTCTCCACCGCATCCTTGATGGCCTCAACGTCGTCACCCTTCAGAGCCTCGTCGACAGCCTTGGCTGCGTCCTCGACCTTGGTCTGGGCCTCTTCGCTGACCTTGTCCTTGTTGTCTTCGACGAACTTGCGGGTCTGGTAAGCCATGGACTCAGCGGAGTTGCGGACCTCCTGCTCCTCGCGGCGCTTCTTGTCCTCTTCCGCGTGGGTCTCGGCGTCCTTGACCATGCGGTCGATCTCCTCCTGGGACAGGCCGGAGCCGTCCTGGATCTTGATCGTGTTCTCCTTGCCGGTCGCCTTATCCTTTGCGGAAACGGAGACGATGCCGTTGGCGTCAATATCGAAGGTGACCTCGATCTGCGGAACGCCACGCGGTGCCGGGGCGATGCCCGCCAGCTCGAAGGAGCCGAGCAGCTTGTTGTGGGCAGCCATCTCGCGCTCACCCTGGAAGACCTGGATCTGCACGCTGGGCTGGCTGTCCTCAGCGGTGGTGAAGGTCTCGGAACGCTTGGTCGGGATGGTGGTGTTGCGCTCGATCAGCTTGGTCATCACGCCACCCTTGGTCTCGATGCCCAGGGACAGCGGGGTGACGTCCAGCAGCAGCACGTCCTTAACCTCGCCGCGCAGCACGCCGGCCTGCAGAGCAGCACCCACGGCCACAACCTCGTCCGGGTTCACGCCCTTGTTCGGCTCCTTGCCGCCGGTCAGCTCGGTGACCAGCTCGGAGACGGCAACCATACGGGTGGAGCCGCCGACCAGCACGACGTGGTCGATCTCGTCAACGCTGATCTCCGCGTCCTTCAGCACTGCCTGGAACGGGGCCTTGGTGCGGTCCAGCAGATCCTGGGTGATCTTCTGGAACTCGGTGCGAGTCAGGGTCTCATCCAGGAACAGCGGGTTCTTGTCCTCGTCCACCGTGATGTACGGCAGGTTGATGGAGGCCTGCTGGGAGCTGGACAGCTCGATCTTGGCCTTCTCCGCTGCCTCGCGCAGGCGCTGCAGGGCCATCTTGTCCTTGGTCAGATCCACGCCGTGGCTTGCCTTGAACTTGTCGGCCAGCCAGTCGACGATGCGCTGATCCCAGTCGTCGCCACCCAGCTCGTTGTCGCCAGCGGTTGCGCGAACCTCGACCACGCCATCGCCGATCTCCAGCAGGGAGACGTCGAAGGTACCGCCACCCAGGTCGAATACCAGGATGGTCTGCTCCTTGTCGCCCTTTTCCAGGCCGTAGGCCAGGGCGGCTGCGGTCGGCTCGTTGACGATGCGCAGGACGTTGAGGCCGGCGATCTGGCCGGCATCCTTGGTGGCCTGGCGCTGTGCGTCGTTGAAGTAGGCGGGAACGGTGATGACTGCGTCGGTCACGTCCTCACCCAGGTAGCTTTCTGCGTCGCGCTTCAGCTTCTGCAGGGTACGGGCGGAGATCTCCGGAGCGGTGTACTCCTTGTCGTCGATGGAAACCTTCCAGTCCGTGCCCATGTGGCGCTTGACGGAGCGGATGGTGCGATCCACGTTGGCGACCGCCTGGTTCTTAGCGGACTGGCCGACCAGCACCTCGCCGTTCTTGGCGAAAGCCACGATGGACGGGGTGGTACGGGATCCCTCGGAGTTGGCGATGACCTTTGCCTCGCCGCCTTCCAGAACAGAGACCACAGAGTTGGTGGTTCCCAAGTCAATACCTACTGCACGTCCCATAGTGGGGTACCTCCTGTTGTTTTAATCCTTCGTCGGATTGTTGTTGTCAGTCATCGAGCCTTTAGTGTGAACGACTCAACTCATGCTCTCCAGTATCCGGAGTTTTTCTCTCTAGTCAAATCTTCCTGAGTCAGCCACACTCAACCTGCTCACACCCTACTCAACTCATCGCACGTCAAACTTGTTCCCGATCGGCTCAACTTTTTTGAAAATTATTTACAGATTCACCCCTGAACCTTCCCTGAAATGCGCAAACCCGCCCCATCTGTTTTGATAGTGGGCATGAAAAACCGCATACGCATAAACCGCGCCCTCATTTCCACCCCGTTGGCAGCCGCCCCGCTTGTCGCTACCTCGATCCTCGCTGGGTCGGTCATTGCCACCCCCACAGCCTTTGGTGCAACCGCAGCCGCCGCCCCTTTTTCTTCCGCTACCCCTTTTGGTTCCGACGCCTCGCTCTCCGCACCGCAACTCCCCGCAGGATCGACTTTCCCATCTTCCGGCACTCTGAAAACTGGCGGCCAGGAACAAACTCACTACAACGGCGCGTTCGACCTCGGCCAAGCGAGCAAGGATCCCAACGTGGGTGGACTATCCGGGCTTACTGCCCTCGCCGATGGCTCCTACCTCGCCATCTCGGATGACAAAGGCGATCATGGCCCCACGCGCGCCTACCGCTTGAACATCGACAACAACGGGCGGGCAAAGGTCACTGGACAAGTTAATTTCACCAAGCCAGATGGCAGCGCATACAACCCCAAGGAATACGATGCGGAGGAGATCCAGCAGCTACCTAACGGCCATTTGCTATGGACCACCGAGGGCGAATCAAAGGGATCGAAGAACCGCTCACCCCTTGTCATCGAATCCGATAGCAACGGGCGGGAAATCCGGCGCATCCATCCCCCGCACTATCACGTCCCCGACCACAATGCAGCAAAGGATATTGAACAAACTAAAGGGATAAGCCCCAACAAAGGCCCGGAGGGCATGACAATTTCTCCTGATGGGGAAACTTTTTACACTCTCAACGAGAACTCATTGGTGCAGGATGGGCCAATCAATACTCCCGAGGCGGGTTCCAAAACTCGGTTGACCGCTTACAGCACTGCAACCGGCAGGCCCAAGGCCGAGTATGTGGTCGAGGTGGACCCCACGTACGCCCCCAAGGCCGATCGCGGGTACGCTTCCTTGGCTACTTCCCCGGATGGTAGCCTCTACGCGCTGCAGCGCGGTTACATCCCCAAACAAGGTAACCGCGCCGAGATCTACCGTTTGAGTCTGGAAGGGGCCACCAATGTGCTTGGCCGGGAGCGCTTGGACGGTAGCGAGGTGCCCGTTAACCGCGAGAAGGTCTTCGATTTCGCTGGACAAAAACCCAGTGACATTCACAAGCTCGGTGACAACCAAAGCTCGAGTGGCGATAAGGCTAACACTGAGGCAAGCCCCAACATCTCTGCATCCCCCGAAAATGTTGAAGGCTTAACCTTCGCGGCCCCGCCTGCCCACTCCGCAGATGTGCCGGCTCACGGTTCCGTCACCACCGGCTCCCTTCCTGCGGGCTCCTCCGCCATCGGAAACCACGCCGGCAGCTCCACTTCCCCGGCGAAGTTAAACCGCGTGTACTTAATCTCGGACGATAACTTTAGTGATTCGCAGCGTACGTTGCTCCATTCTTTGGACATCCCCCAGCGCTAATTATCGCTCCTCACCAGCACAGGCGCGGAACGCAAAGTTCTAAGCCTGCGGGGTGGTTTCGATAGTCACTGTCCGGTCAGCGCACGCTGCCAATAACCGATGGTCGTGGGAAATCAATAGCACTCCGCGGTTCGCCCGCACGGTCTCGCGCAACATTTCCACAATTTTCGCCGTCGCAATGGGGTCAAGCATTGAAGTCGGTTCATCGCAGATGAGGAAGGCGGGATCCATCACAGTTGCGCGGGCCAAGCATGCTCGCTGCAGTTGCCCATCGCTTACCTGTGCTGGTCGGCGATCAAGCAATTCCCTATCCAGCATTGCTCGCTTCGTATGATCCTCCACGCACTCGCGAATCACTTCCCTATTGTGCTCCCCGGCGATCAATAAAGGTTCAGCGATGATCTCTCGGAGAGTCCACCGCGGATTGCACGCATCCCGAGGGGATTGGCTCACCAACGCTATTCGTGATCGCCGGCGATCTCGCCCTGTCACCACAGGTTCTCCGTCAATCGTGACCTTTCCCGAATCTGGGAGGAAACGCCCGGAAAGCAACTTGGCCAACGTCGTTTTGCCAGATCCTGAAGGTCCGATCAGCCCCACGAGCTCACCGCGTTCAATGTTCAGTTCAATTTTCTCCAAGACGGGTTTCCCCGCATAGGAATAGGTCACCTCGGTAGCTTTAAGCATTTCTCTCCCCTACCTCGGTTTGGTATTCAAGGCCTCCGCTGGGCAAAGCCCCAACCAACGCGTGACCAAAGTCGGTTTGCGGTGCAGCCCAAAACTCGCTGGCCTGTCTACTTTCCACTACTTCGCCCTCATGCAACACAAAAATGTGGTCGCACGCTTCCCATTCTCGAAGGTCCTCTAGATCGTGACTTATCAGCATTACTCCGAGCCCCAGATCCTTGGCCGCGGACCGCAGTAGCTCCAGCGTCTCCTTCGTCAATTGTGGGTCCAATGCTGCGGTGGGCTCGTCTGCGATAAGGAATTGCGGATCTCCCGCCAACGCCGCAGCAAGCGCCGCTCGCTGCGCCATGCCGCCCGATAGCTGGTGTGGGAAATACTCGCTGACCTCAGAGTCAAGGTGAACGCGTTCTAACAACTCCTCCACATCCAAGCCACTGCCATGCCGATCGATAATCTCCAGGAGCTGGGTTCCAATCCTCCTCACGGGCGTAAAGGACAAGGCCGCGGCTTGGGGAACAAAACCCACCGTTGAGCCCCGCACACTAGCGAAATCAGTACTGTTCCAGTCTGCTTCATCAGCAGTGGTTTCATCGGCTTCCGCAACGTGAGCGGATCCACCAGCTTCCGTATCTTGGGTGACCCCGCTGGGTTCAAGGTGCCCTTTGGTCGCCCCGTGCGCTACACAATTCCCATCAGGCACCTCAGCCGGATAAAGCGAGACCTTCCCTTCTACTCGAGCCCCTGTTGGGACCACCCCAATCAACGCGCGCCCCACGGTCGATTTGCCAGAACCGGAGGTTCCGATCAGCCCGGCCACTTCCCCACGGCGCACGGTCAGGTTCACCCCACACACAATGTTTTTTGCCCCCACCTCTACGCCAAGCCCGCGAGCACGGAGCTCCCCCAACTCGCTCGTCGCCTCAGTTGGCTCCGCAGGCTCCGACCTACGCCCTCTGCGGCCTGCCCCGGCTTCTTTCTGCAGTGCTGACTTCTTCTTTTGCTTTCCGACGCCACGCTCTGCCCGCGCTGTCGCTCCTCGGGTCAGCGATACCCCAGACATCGTGGTGAGCAGCAAGATCATCGCTGGGAAAACCAAAGCCCACCACGCCCCACGGGTGATGTCTTCGCGCGCCAAATCCATGAGCGTTCCCAGTGATGGCTCGTCAGCCTGGATGCCCAGGCCAAGGAAGGACACGGTGGATTCGTGCCACACAGCGTGGGGAGTGAGCATCGCCATCGCTACCAGTGCTTGACCAGAAGCCGCTGGTGCCAAATGCTTTCGCAGCACCCAGCCAAACGAGGCCCCTGCACCGTACGAGCACTGCACCGTTTCGGACGCGCGGACCGTCAACACCGCAGATCGCACGATACGCGCAACCGGTGACCAGTGAGTCACAGCGATGGACCCCACGATGGCAGCAACGGATCCCTGGAATAGTGCGACAATAACCACTGTCAAAATGAGGTGCGGAATGGCATTCACGGCATCGTTGATGCGCATAACAATGCGATCGACCACGCCACCGAGCCCCGCCGCCAATAAGCCGACGAGCACGCCCAATGTCGTAGCGGCAACCGCAGCCGTAAGCCCGATGAAAAGGGAAACCCGCAAGCTTTCTGCGGTTCGTACGAATAGGTCGAACCCAAAGTGATCAGTACCGAAAATATGCGCGGCAGTCGGTGAACGCAGGGAATTGGCAAAACTTGGAGTTCCCGCCTCGAAGATGGCGGGAACTATAGCTGCATACAGCACCAGAAGTGCAAAAACGCTTAATCCAATGAGGTGCCCACGCATCCACCTGCGGACACTCTGTGTCCGCGAATGCGTGCTAAACCCCTGTGCTTCAGCGCTGCCAATATCTAGATGAGCACTGTGTGCTTTCAAGGCTGAGTTATTCGAACTAGGGCTGTGCTCATCGTTCGAACTAGGGCTGTGCTCATCGGAGGAAAGAGAACTCTTGTTAGACATCGCTTACCCTCGGGTCGATCAATACGTAGGACAGATCGCTCAATAGAGATCCCAACATCACCACTACCGTGGTCGCGACCGTGGTGAATGCCAGCAGGTGAAAGTCCACGGCCACAGCCGATTCCACCGTGGCTTGCGCCAACCCCGGCCAGGAGAAAACCGTTTCCACAATCACTGCTCCGACGACCATCTCGCCGAGGCGCGCTCCGATCAAAGTGATCAGCGGCATGAGCGACATAGGCAGCACATGCCGAACGAGGATCGTGTGTTCGGAGAGACCACGCAAGCGCGCGTTGGCAACCGCTGGCGACTCAACGGCTTCGGCAGTAGCGCGTTGCATCGTCAACAAAGGCCACGACAGCTGCGAGATCGCTAGAACGACAGCCGGTGCGATGAGATATGGCCCCACCGTTCCCAGTGACGGGGACTTACCGACCGGCGCGGCTCCTCCCACGGGGATGAGGTGCCAGAACACGCCAAAAAATAGCACGCTTCCTAGGGCATAAATGTAGGAAGGAGTAGCTGCCACAAATACGCCCAACGCGGTTATCGCCCGATCCATCACTCCGCCGGGTCGGCGAGCAGCACTCAAGCCGAGAAGCGCTGCAATCGCCAGCATCAGCAACAGGCCCGCTCCGGATAGCAGCATCGTCCACGGCAGGCGCTCGCCAATAACTTCAACAACCGGTTTGCTGTACACCCGGGACCAACCCAGATCACCTGTAAAAACGTGCCCCCACCAGGAGGCCCATTGCTGGTACCACGGGGCGTCGAGCCCCAAAGAAGAGGCAATGCTCGCGCGTTCTTCGGCAGTGTAGTTGCCGTAGTTCGCGCCGAGGTGGTGCGCAAGGGGATCAAACGGCGACAAGGCAGCGAGGCCGAACATGATGAAGCTGACCACCACGGTTGTCACGGCAATGAGCAACAAGCGCGTACCAACCATCCGGCCGATCCCGCCGAGGTTATCCCGGCGCCCCGGCAATACAAACCTGCGCCAGGACTGCCGAGTTTTTGCTGAAGTGGGTGCCCCGTCTGAACCGGAAACTCCGTTTGAATGAGATGCTCCAGCCGAGCTTGTCTTATCTGCAATCCGAACAGCACCAACGTGACCAGGAGCAGGATGACCAGCACCAGTGTGACCTTCAGCGGTGTGAACGTCCGCAGTGTTCACAGCGGCTCTGCCATGAGCGGAGTTAGCAGCAGAAGAAGTGGTAGAAACCGCTCTCATGAGTTATTTCTTCCAAGCGACTAGGCGCCACCAAGGCCCCCACGTCACGCCGTGAATATGGGGCTCGAGCAGGAGATTCGGTTTCTTCCACGAATTTTCCTTTGAGACGTAAATGTGGTTGACGTTCGCCAAAGCCAGCATGGATGGGTTTTCTGCGTGCTCGGCTTGGATCTTGCGCCACAGTTGGTTGCGCTTCGCCTCTTCGTTCTCACTGCGCGTCTCATCCAGCAGGTCATCCATTTTCTTGGAGCCGTAGTTGCCTGGATTGGCCCACTTACCCGTCGCGGGTGTGCGTGTGTGCAAATACTCATAGGCCATCACCGTGGCGTCATAAGGGGCCGATCCGCCGCCCAAAACGACCGACACATCGTGTACCTTCGGTTCGATGTCATGCCACGTGCTGGACTTGGTTTCGAACTCTAGGCCCAGCTTCTTCATCTGCGAGGCGAACTCGATGGCGATGTCTCGGCGTAGCGTGTCGTTGCCTGCATAGTAGAGGTCTACGTGGAAGGGCTTACCGTCTTTTTCCCGCACACCCTGGCTGTTCTTCTTCCACCCAGCTTCATCGAGTAGTTTCTCCGCTTTGGCCACGTCGTGTTGGAAATCCAGGGATGGATCGTGGGCATCACCGTAGATTGAGGACAATAGTCCAGAGATCGGAGTGCCCTGCCCTGCCAATGGTCCATCAATAAATGCCTGCCGATCAGCGGCGAGGTTCAATGCCAAGCGCACCTTCGGATCGGCGAACTCGGGCGTTTCAGGGAAAGAAATACCCCGCCAATCAGCCGTCTTGGTGACATCCACGCTGATACCATCCTTACCTTCTAACCCCTTCAGCTGGCTGGGCGGAATAGCCGCACCATCAATTTCACCAGCAGCTACGCGCTGCGCGCGGGCCGTATCATCCGCAGCGGTCGTAACAACCAATTCCTTGACTTCCGGCGCACCGTCAAAATAGTTGTCGTTGGCTTCAAAGATCGTTTCATCACCCCGGCGCTCCTTCAGGTGGTAAGCGCCAGTACCCACGGGTTCGGTATTCAGCTTGCTTTGGGTAACTGCCCCTTTGCCCAGCATCTCGGAGGGAGCGATCGCGTAGGTGAGTCGCGACAACATTTCGGCAAGTGGGGAACGCAACTTAAACACCACGGTGTGCGGATCTTGGATCTGCACCTCGTCGATGATGTCGTAGCGGCTGACTACTTCGGAACCGACGGAAATGTCTTTGGCTACGTCATACGATGCCTTCACATCTTCGGCATCGAAATCAGAACCATCGCTGAACTTCACTCCTTCTTTGAGCTTCACAGTCCACTTCGTGGAGTCAGCATTGTGTTTCGGCATTTCCGCAGCCAGTGCTGGCACAAAGTTCGGAACCTTGTCTGACGACGATGGCTCTGGTCGCAGCAGACCGTCGTAGATCGGGCTCACCCCGGTTTGGGCATATCCCGTCGCTGGGTGGAATCCATCGCCAGCTTTACGGTCTGCCAAAACCAGCCGGGTGGGGTACTGGCCCTCCCCACCGGAAGCTTGGCGGCTCGGGTCACCGCAGGCTACCAGCGCCCCTCCAATCATCACGCTGGTTAAGGCACATGCTGCCCCTCGCCGCAGTTTTGTTCGCATACGTCATTCCTGTCCAGCACCCTATTTAAGGTGCTTATTGCAATTCATTGTCATTATTAGAAAAGAAACTACCTTACGGCATATTTAGATTTCAACCCCTTGAACTTTTCTCGACAGCACCGCAGGGTGCCTTAAGCTTGGACGCCATGGACATCTTCACCCGCGCCACCCCTGAACCCCCTCATGCGTTGCGACAGCATTTCACAATGAGCTCCCACCCCTGCGATACACATACCGTCTACTCCATTGCCCCTATGCAGTTCAGGGGCTCTCATGCCACCGACGCCACGCGCTACAGCCCGCACACTTCCGCCTTGGCGGAGATTCCACCCGAACACGCAGCTTCACAGGCTGTTCTTTTTATTGCGCCACACTCCCCCTCGGAGCCATTCACAAACAGACATTGGAACCTCGCCTGGCAACTCGCGGAAACCGATCTTCGAGTTGAAATACCAATCCCCCGCGCCAATAAAACTTCCACATCACCTTCCACTCCTCCCCCACACCCCACCACAGCATCTTCAACGCACCCCGGCACAGCATCTTCAACCGCTACCGCCTCCCCCACAGGCTCTGCGACCATTCGCCAGACCTACCGCAACCTCCTAACGGACCACGGCCCTCAACTCGTAACAGCCATAGCGGAATCGTCATGCATCCCCGAGTTATTGGACGCACTCCAGGAAGCGACCGCACCGCGCACCATTGTGCTGCTGGCGCCCCAAGCTAAAGACATAACCCTACTGAAACAGCTCTTCGGAGCCGATAGTTCGATCACAGACCGTGCGTTAGACACTGAAGTACACATCTTCTTCGCCAAGAAGGATAAGGGAAGCCCGGGGATCGTCGACGAGGCGTCGAAATTAAAGAAAAATGGAGCCACAGTCATCCTCCACGAAGGCGCTAGCGGCAACCGCCTATACCATCTGCGACATTCAACGGCAGGGCGCGCAGCCCGGAAAGCGATCATTTCTGTGGCGCACAACACAGCAGCTCGGGATATTTAAGCAACATCGCCGTTTCTAAAATACTGCCAAAAAATAGGTGCGACCAGCGGAGAAAACTTCACCAAAGCCCTGTTCAATTGTTAATCTACCTAGCAAGTAATTAGTTCATACATATTCCGATTCCAGCTCGGATGTGAACTACTTGACTGAGTCAACGTGGCTCATACAGGACTTGCGAGGAGCACAATAATGGACCTGCTTGCAGCAGGGCAGGCGACCTCCAATGACATTCCGTGGAACATCACCGTTCCGCTGGGCATCATTGGCGCACTGCTTTCACTGCCCGCCTGGATTTTCTTCATCCGTGGCGCGGCGCAGATCTTTACCACGATCCGACTGGGCCAACCGGCGCTGAAGAGGACGGACAACCCCGCCGGCCGACTGATGAACCTGATCAAGGAGATCATCGGCCACACCAAGATGGCCAAGAAGCCCGGCGTGGCAATCGCCCACTGGCTGGTCATGGTCGGCTTCCTGCTGGGAGCCATGGTGTGGTTCGAGGCCTACATTCAGATCTTCGACCCCGAGGGCGGCTGGCCCATCATCGGTGGCTGGGGCCTGTACCACTTCGTGGACGAGCTGCTGGGCCTGGGCACCGTCATCGGCATCATCACGCTGATCATCATTCGCCAGAAGATCGGCGACAAGGATAAGAAGGCCCGTTTCTACGGCTCTAACTCCGGCGCGGCGTACTTCGTCGAGGCCGTTGTGCTGATCGAGGGCCTGGGCATGATCTTCGTGAAGGCCTCCAAGATCGCCACCTTCGCCAGCTACGAGGGCGGCCACGCGGCCACCGACTTCTTCACCATGCAGCTGGCCAAGATCCTGCCGGAATCCCCGCTGCTGGTTTCCATCTTCGCGCTGATCAAGCTGCTGTCCGGCATGATCTGGCTGTTCATCGTGGGTCAGAACGTCAAGTGGGGCGTGGCATGGCACCGCTTCATGGCGTTCTTCAACATCTTCCTGAAGCGCAACGCTGACGGCCGCAACGCCCTGGGCGCCGCGAAGCCGCTAACCTCCGGTGGTCGTATGCTGACCATGGAGAATGCAGATCCAGAGGAAGACGCGATCGGCGTTGGCAAGATCGACGACTTCACCTGGAAGGGCTGGATGGACTTCACCTCGTGTACCGAGTGTGGCCGCTGCCAGGAGCAGTGCCCGGCTTGGAACACCGCGAAGCCGCTGAGCCCGAAGCTGCTGATCACCAGCCTGCGCGACCACGCTATCGAGTCCGCGCCGTACCTGAAGGCCGCGCGCAAGGACGCTGCCCACGCAGGTGGCATGTTCTCCGGCGAAGGTGCCGCCGACACTGCCGTTCTGGACGATCCTTCTGTTGACGCCCACGCGGACATGCCTTTGCTGCAGCTTGTCGCTGCGGGCGAGATGGGTGTTATCGACCCCGACGTGCTGTGGTCCTGCACCAACTGTGGTGCCTGTGTTGAACAGTGCCCGGTAGACATCGAGCACATCGACCACATCGTCGATATGCGCCGCTACCAGGTGCTTGTTGAGTCTGACTTCCCGACCGAGCTGGGTGGCCTGTTCAAGAACCTGGAGACCAAGGGCAACCCGTGGGGCCAGAACAACAACAAGCGCTCCGACTGGATCCAGAAGGCCAAGGAAGACGGCATCGAGGTGCCGGTCTTCGGCGAGGACATCGAGAACTTCGACGACACCGAGTACCTGTTCTGGGTCGGCTGTGCGGGCGTGTATGACGACAACGCTGTGAAGACCACGCGTGCCGTCGCTGACCTGCTGTACACCGCCGGCGTGAAGTTCGCCGTGCTGGGCGAGGGCGAGGGCTGTACTGGTGACTCCGCCCGCCGCGCCGGTAACGAGTTCCTCTTCCAGATGCTGGCAGAGCAGAACATCGAGATGCTGGATAACGCTTTCGAGGGCGTGCCTCCGAAGCAGCGCAAGATTGTTGTGACCTGTGCACACTGCTTCAACACCCTGCGCAACGAGTACCCGGATCTGGGCGGTAACTACCAGGTTGTCCACCACACCCAGCTGCTGAACAAGTTGATCCGTGAGGGTCGCCTGGAGCCGGTATCTGCACCGCAGAACGGCCGTCAGGTCACCTACCACGATCCGTGCTTCCTGGGTCGCCACAACAAGGTCTTCGAGGCTCCGCGTGAGCTGATCGGTGCCTCCGGCGCCAACCTGGTGGAGATGGATCGCAACCGCGATACCGGCTTCTGCTGTGGTGCTGGCGGTGCCCGCATGTGGATGGAAGAGCACCTGGGCGAGCGCATCAACCTAAACCGTACGGACGAGGCTCTGGCTACCGGCTCGGACGCCATCGCCATCGGCTGCCCGTTCTGTAAGACGATGATGACCGACGGTGTGAACAACCGTCAGTCTGAGATCGAGAACAAGGAAGACCGCACCAAGGTTCTGGATATCGCCCAGATGTTCCGCGAGTCCGTCCTGGTCGACGGCGAGCTGCCTGCACCGAAGTCTCCGGAGTTCCTGGTAGCACCGGAGCGCGGCTGGGTTGACGAGGAGAAGCTGGCTCGCGAGGAAGCCGAGCGCAAGGCCGAGGAAGAAGCCAAGAAGAAGGCTGCCGAGGAAAAGAAGCGCAAGGCTGAAGAGGCCAAGAAGAAGAAGGAAGCCGCAGCCGCTGCTGGTGGCGCTGCCGCCGCGGGTGCCGCGGCCGCTGGTGCCGCTGCTGCTGCCCCGAGTGCTCCGAGTGCTCCTGCAGCACCGGCCGCTCCGGCTGCTCCTGCAGCACCGGCAGCGCCTTCCGCTCCTGGTGCACCGGCGGCTCCTGCAGCACCTTCCGCTGGCGCACCTGCTGCCCCTGGCGCTCCTGCTGCTCCGGCTACTCCAAAGGCTGGCGCACCTGCTGCCCCGGGTGCTCCGGCAGCTCCGGGTGCTCCGGCAGCTCCGGGTGCCCCTGGCGCACCGGCAGCTCCGGCCGCTCCAAAGGCTGGCGCACCGGCAGCTCCGGGTGCTCCGGGTGCTCCTGCAGCTCCGGCTGCTCCAAAGGCTGGCGCACCTGCTGCCCCGGGTGCACCGGGTGCTCCTGGCGCTCCAGGCGCTCCTGCTGCTCCGAAGGCGGAGCCAGCCAAGTCCGCTGAGGCCGAGGCTCCCAAGGCCGAGCAGGAAGCTCCGGCAGCTCAACAGACGCAGCCTGCAGCCCAGCCCGCTCAGGATGGTGGTCCGATCAAGCTGACCGCCACCGCTCCGGGCGCACCAGGCGCTCCAGCTGCAGCTCCCGCAGCACCGGCTGCGGCTGCTGCTGGCGCAGGTGCCGTCGCTGCAGGCACTGGTGCCGCTGCTGCCGCGTCCAGCGACAACGACGCCGACCAGGCGGAGGCTCAGGAGTCTGCTCCGGCAGAGGCCGAGGCTCCCAATGCCGAGCAGGAAGCTCCGGCAGCTCAACAGACGCAGCCTGCAGCCCAGCCCGCTCAGGACGGTGGTCCGATCAAGCTGACCGCCACCGCTCCGGGCGCTCCGGGTGCACCAGGTGCCCCGGCTGCAGCTCCCGCTGCACCGGCTGCGGCTGCTGCTGGCGCAGACGCCGTCGCTGCAGGCGCTGGTGCCGCTGCTGCCGCGTCCAGCGACAACGACGCCGACCAGGCGGAGGCTCGGGAGTCTGCTCCGGCAGAGGCCGAGGCTCCTAAGGCCGAGCAGGCTGCTCCTGCCGCTCCCGCTGCCCCTGCGGCTCCGTCCGCTCCGGCAGCGGAGACGGCACAGCCCGCACAGCCCGCGGCACAGCCCGCACAGGATGGTGGCCCGATCAAGCTGTCGGCGATGACGCCAGGCGCTCCGGGAGCACCCGCTCCTGCTGCCCCTGCAGCCGCCGCCGCAGCTCCGGCTGCTGCCGCAGCAGCACCGCAGGCTGAGGCACCACAGGAGGCACCAACCGCAGAGGCTCCCGCCGAGCAGCCGCAGGCCGAAGCAGAGGCTGAGGCTAAGGCACCGGCAGCTGAGGCTCCCGCCGAAGATGCTCAGCCAGCTCAGCCAGCCCAGCCAGCTCAGCCTGCCAACGATGGCGGACCGATCAAGCTGAACACGATCGTTCCGGGCGCTCCGGGAGCTCCCGGCGCACCAGGCGCACAGTAAGCGCGGCTAAGTCGCACGCTCCATAGCGGCGGCGGGTCCAGCACCATGCTGGATTCGCCGCCGCTTTGCCGTTTCTACCCCATGCACGATGTCCCAAATCTTCCATTTTGGGAATGAATGGCCGACTTGACGGGATCGTCAAAACGCTCTGACCTGCACGAAAAGAATGGTTCTAAAAGTAGAGTGGAAGATTTGGGACACCCCGGCCGCAAGCCTCCTTGCACCCACCGCAAGAATCTCCGGTTGGGAATGTACCCCGGGCACCCCGTAGCCTAGAATTAGTTCTCATAGACACTCCCCTAGACAGGAGCGCACACGGGCATGCAAGAATGCATGAACGCTTGGTGCTGCTCGACGCCTCACGCCCGCAGATAGAGGTAGGTTTCCCATGACTGACGCTGACCCGACTGACAAGAACAACCCCCTCAACGCGGGGAAGTCTGTAAGCGACGCCGAGGAAACCCCTTCCGAAACCCCAGCCAACCCCACCGCCCCGGACGACCTCGAAGAGGACAAGCCAAAATCCGGCCTGCGGAAGTTCTTTGGGATCATGCCGTTCTGGGCCTGGGTGCTGACCCTCGGCCTGATCGCCACCATCGTTGCTGGAGTCACCGCGTACGCCACGATGCGCTCCACGGAAACCGGATCTCCCGGGAGCGCTAGCAGCACTGAGCAGCTGAAGCCCTCGTACCCCAAGCCCACCACCACCGGCAAGTACGATGACGACGATACAAAGCCGACCCCCGATGCAGGCCCCGGCTACGGCAGCTACCAGGACTACTACTACGCGCCGCAGGTACCTCAGACGACTGAACAATCTGAAACGGAAACCTCTGAGGAAAACAAGCCGTCCGAAAGCTCCAAGCCCGCCAAGCCTTCCAAGTCCCCCAAGCCATCGCCCGGCCGGAACACTGGCGGTCCGAGCGTAGGCGGCCAACGTCCGGGTGGAAACGTCGGCGGTAACGCAGGCGGCACCTCCGGCAACGGAAACACCGGCACGGGCAACGGCAACAGCACTGGCACTGGCGCAGACACAGACTCGGACGCTGGCGCCAGCGAATACGACGAGTAACCCGATAGCCACACGCGCAGGCCACGCGAGCGCGAGGGGGGCGTCACCAAAAACTATAAAAACAGCAGCCACAATGGCACAATGGGGAGAATGAGTACCCCCAAACGCCCCAGCGAACTGCGCACGCTGGATCAATCCACGAAGCTGCAAAACGTCCTCTACGAAATCCGCGGCCCGGTGAACACCGAGGCCGAGCGGATGGAGGCCGACGGGCACCGCATCCTGAAGCTCAACACGGGCAACCCCGCGGTGTTCGGCTTCGAGGCGCCGGATGTGATCATGCGGGACATGATCGCCGCGCTGCCGACGGCGCAGGGCTACTCCACGTCGAAGGGCATCATTAGCGCCCGCCGCGCAATCGTGTCCCGCTACGAGGTTATCCCGGGCTTCCCCCAGTTCGACGTCGAAGATGTCTACCTGGGCAACGGTGTATCCGAGCTGATCACTATGACCATGCAGGCGCTGCTCAACGATGGCGACGAGGTACTGATCCCCTCCCCGGACTACCCACTGTGGACCGCCTCCACGTCGCTGTCCGGCGGCCGCCCCGTGCATTACCTGTGCGACGAGGAAAACGACTGGATGCCCTCCATCGAGGACATCAAGGCGAAGGTTACGGAGCGCACGAAGGCCATCGTGGTCATTAACCCGAATAACCCGACGGGCGCGGTGTACTCCCGCGAGATCCTGCAGCAGATCGTGGACGTTGCGCGCGAGCATTCCCTGCTGATCTTGGCCGACGAGATTTACGACAAGATCCTCTACGACGATGCGAAGCACATCAATATCGCCTCGCTGTGCCCGGACCTGCTGTGCATCACCTACAACGGCCTGTCGAAGGCGTACCGCGTGGCGGGCTACCGTTCCGGCTGGATGGTGGCTACTGGCCCGAAGGGGCACGCGAAGGGATTCATCGAGGGTATTAACGTGCTGGCGGGCACGCGCCTGTGCCCGAATGTGCCGGCGCAGCACGCGATCCAGGTGGCTATTTCTGGCCGCCAGTCCATCGACGATCTGGTGCTGCCGGGTGGCCGTCTGCTGGAGCAGCGCAACGCCGCCTACGAGGCGCTGAACGAGATCCCGGGCGTGAGCTGCGTGAAGCCGATGGGTGCGCTGTATGCCTTCCCGCGCCTGGACCCGAATGTGCACGAGATCCACGACGACGAGCAGTTCATGTTCGACCTTCTGCGTTCCGAGAAGATCCACCTGGTGCAGGGCACGGGCTTTAACTGGCCGACCCCGGACCACTTCCGCGTGGTTACGCTGCCGTGGGCGCGTGACCTGCGAGCCGCGATCGAGCGCTTGGGGAACTTCCTGGCTAGCTACCGGCAGTAGCTGTCGCTGTTTTTCTTAGCGACGCCCCCTCGCGCCCCAGCTAGTTCTGGAAGTTCAGGTAGGCCTTCGAGGGGGTCGGGCCGCGCTGCCCCTGGTACTTGGAGCCCAGTGCACCACTGCCGTAGGGGGCTTCCGCCGGGCTTGTCATGGTGAATAGTGCCAGCTGGCCGATCTTCATGCCCGGGTAGAGGGCGATGGGCAGGTTGGCGGTGTTAGACAGCTCCAGTGTGATGTGCCCATTAAAGCCCGGGTCGATGAACCCGGCCGTCGAGTGCGTCAGCAATCCCAAACGGCCCAGGGAGGACTTGCCTTCCAAGCGCCCGGCCAGGTGGGCAGGGATGCCGAAGCATTCCAGGGTGGCTCCCAGGACGAACTCACCGGGGTGCAGGATGAAGGCCTCATCGTCGGGGACTTCCACCAGGGTGGTGAGTTCCTCCTGCGGCTGCTTCGGGTCGATGTGCGTGTACTTGGAGTTGTTGAACACGCGGAACAGGCCGTCGAGGCGCACGTCGATGCTGGATGGCTGGACCATCTGATCGTCGTGGGGGTCGATCTTCAGCTCGCCGGATTCGATGGCGGCGCGGATGTCTCGGTCTGAAAGTAACACGCTCTATAGCCTAGCGGGTGTGGCGCTGTGCGCAGCCAGCTAGCCGTGTACTAACCCCGCCCCAGCGCCAGGAAGTTCCAGCCCGCGGCTTCCCATTCCTTGCGTGGCAGGCAGTTGCGGCCGTCCAGTACGGCGGGGTTCTCTCCGGCTATCAGCTTGCGCGCGGCTACCGGGTCGAGTTCTTGGAACTGCTTCCATTCCGTCGCCACGATCACGATCTCTGCGCCTTCGAGTGCTTCCTCTACATTCGGTGCATAAGTCAGCGTGGGGAAGATCTTCGCTGCGTTCTCCATGCCCTGCGGGTCGTACACGGTGACGTTTGCGCCGCTCAGCGATAGCGAACCGGCCACGGACAGCGCCGGGGAATCGCGCACGTCGTCGCTGTTGGGTTTGAATGCCGCGCCGAGGACCGTCACGTTCCGGCCGATCAGGGAGCCGCCCAGCGTCTCCCGCGCCAGCTCTACTGTCTTTTCGCGGCGGCGCATGTTGATGGCGTCCACCTCACGAAGGAACGTGAGCGCCTGGTCGGCGCCGAGCTCACCTGCGCGCGCCATGAACGCGCGGATGTCCTTCGGCAGGCAACCGCCACCGAAGCCCAGCCCGGCGCCGAGGAATTTTCGCCCGATGCGGTCGTCCATGCCGATCGCGTCGGCGAGTGCGGTGACATCCGCGCCGACGATCTCGCACAGCTCCGAGACCGCGTTGATGAAGGAGATCTTGGTGGCCAGGAAGGCGTTGGCGGAGACCTTGACCAGCTCCGCGGTCGGCAGGTCCATCACCAGGAACGGGGTGCCTTCGGCGAGCGCGGGGGCGTAGATCTCGCGCGCGATGTCCTCTACGCGCTGCTGCTCGGCGCGGTCATCGCTGTTGGAGCTATCGCCGCCGAGGCCGAGGACAATGCGGTCGGGGTGCAGGGTGTCTTTCACCGCGTGGCCTTCGCGCAGGAACTCGGGGTTCCACGCGATGGTGATTCGGGCTTCGTTTGGTGACGCCGCCACGATCTCATTCGCCTTCTGCTGCAGCTCGTGCGCAGTACCAACCGGGACGGTGGATTTGCCAAAGATGGTGTGGTTGCCGCTTACCAGTGGGGCGAGCGTTTCAATGACAGCATTTACATAGGTGGTGTCCGCAGCATAGGAGCCCTTGCGCTGCGGGGTGCCGACTCCGATGAAGTGGACGTGGGCGAACTCAGCAGCTTCGGCGTAGTCGGTCGTGAAGCGCAGGCGGCCGGCTTCGATGTTGCGGGTGAGGATCTCTGGCAGACCGGGTTCGAAGAAAGGGACGCGCCCTTCCGAGAGAGCTTGGATCTTGTCCGGGTCGACATCGACTCCGAGCACGTCGTGGCCCATCTCGGCCATGCAAGCGGCGTGGGTTGCGCCAAGATATCCCGTTCCAAACACTGTCATACGCATAGCAGGCAAATCTACAATTGACAGGTGAACAGGAAGTGACTTCCAGGTGATCTTGTTTGCAGTGTTTGGTTAACGAGTCTTAAGCGGTTTTCAGGAGCCGATCAGCACGGGCTGGCCGTAAAGCTCTCCAATGCGCCCTAAACCTGGATCACATACCCTCACCAACCGTCACACCCCCAAATTATACCCCCTGCAAAAAGTCAAGAGGACACGCCGTCACAAATGCCACAAAGGCTCCTAGCTGCACAAATGCAGTACTTCTGACCCGAGTGCGTCAATATAAAGCATTGCGTGATGCATATCACTCAAGAAGTTTTCCTCAGGTTTTCCCTATCCACAGAAAGCCTGTTAAGGTTGCTGCTGTTAGGACTTACCAGCGTTTCTCCAGCTTTATAGCTGCAAACTCTTATAAACAGATGAGTGGCTACCAAGGGATTGCGGGAAGCGAAGAGTGAAGTCCTTGACTTCGAACCACTCACATTCAGAAAGGCATTTCAGATGCGTAAGTTCCGTAACGCAGCTCTGGCTGTTGCTACCGCTACCACCGTCGCCATCTCCGGCGTTTCCGTTGCTGCTGCCGAGGACGGCCAGACCCCGCCGGCAAAGGAGCAGACTCAGGGCCTGAAGGGCAGCCTGGAGCTGGACAAGCCAGCTTCTGGCAAGGATATCCGCAACTGGCTGGACCCGAAGTACAAGGAAGACGACAAGGGTGACTTCGGCATGTGGGCCAAGCTCCTGGTTGGCGGCGGCATCGCTGCTGCAGCAGCTTCCGTTTTCGGCCTGATCATTGCTCCGGCCTACAACTTCCTGAAGTACAACGGCTTCCTGGGCTAATCCAGAGCTGCAATTCTCTTTCATCACACGCTTTCAAGGAAAAGGATTTCTAACATGAAGAACTTCCGCAAGGCCGCTCTGGCCATCGCCACCGCTTCCTCCGTTGCTCTGGCTGGCACCTCCGTTGCTTCCGCTGATCAGTTCAACCAGACCGGCCCGAAGAAGGACGAGCAGGCCTTCTCCAAGATTCTGGACTACGAAACGCCAGTTATCGGTAAGGACGTTCTGGGCAGCACTCAGACCAATGGCCAGCCGGGCTGGATCGTGCTGACCAAGGTTCTGTCCTTCGGAGCCATCGCTGGCGCTATCGCTGGCCTGGGCATCGCCATCGGCAACTACCTGAAGAACCAGGGCATCATCAAGTAAGACCTGTTAGAGCTTTAAGCTCCGGGCTTTGATAGCCGATCAAGGGGCGGGAACGAAACTTCGTTCCCGCCCCTTTTCGCATGCGCACAACGCCTGCCTGTGCGCGCGTTCCTCGCACCCACAGGCAGGCCTCCGTGCTCCCTGTCGGAAGCACACAGTAGGACGGTGCCAGGTAGCGAGCGCTAGGCTGCCCATCTGCAAACGCCCTACAGAGCAAACAAAAGCGGTGAGCGTGCCATCATGCACACTCCCCGCTGAAGCCCCTCCCTAACAGATCCCCTGCCCTCCGGCTCCTCCATGGCTGCTCCTCCGGCCCGCACTACGGGCCTAGAACCAGTACCCCCTACTTGCAGCTCACAACCGGCTGGGGGTCGTAGACCGTGCGCTGGGTCTCGCGGGACAGCTCCTTGCCCTTGAGGTCGCGGATCACGCGAGTGTCGGTGGTGGTGAAGCCCGGCGCGCCGGAGGACGGCGAGCAATCCTCGCCATCCAGCTCAACCTTGTTCGGCGAGGTTGGGTTGGTCCGCTCACCCGGGATGGATTCCACATCCACCTGCTTCACGCCATGTAGTCGCACGGTGACGGAATCACCGGTCACGTCCGTCGTGATGCGCACAGGCGTATCGAACGGGTTCTTAAACTGCAGGTCGATTGCGCCCTCGTACACGGTCGCCTCGCGGCCGGCCGGGTAGCGGGAGATGTAATAAGAGTGCGGGGTGTGCGCCACGTCCTCCATGCCCGCGAAGTATGCGGCGTTGTACAGCGTGGTCGCGAACTGCGAGATACCGCCACCCACAGCTTTGCCCGCATGGCCGTCGATAATAATGCCGGACTCCACAAAGCCCTGCTCCGTACCGCGGGGACCGGTGTGGCCGTTCAGGGAGAACGTCTCCCCCGGCAGCACAATCGCACCGTTCACCATCTGCGCCACACGGCGGATGTTCACACCGGAGGGGCCGCTAAATCCACCCGTGGTGAAGGCACCTACTTCATCGTCGAAGTGAGCCTTCTTAGCCTGCTCAGTGGTGTACTTGGCCTTCTTGTCCTCATAGACCACCTTGTGTTCGCGCTTCTTTTTATCCAGCGCCTTGGCCTGGAAGTCGCCAAAGGTGTCCTTCCACTTGATGGCCACGCCATCCTTCGACGGCACCACCTTGATGTCATCGCCGTTGAACTCGAAGCTCGCGTCTCGGTACTCCACCTCGGTGCTGGAAAGCTGCTCACCCAGCAACTCCTTGGCCTTGTCCGTGTTCCACTGCGGCATGAACTCTCCGCCATCCACCTTGAAGGTCAGGATGGAGTGCCAGTCCTGCGGGGTGATCACACCATCGACCTTGTCGCGGCCGTGGAACACCAAGTTCTTCGCCGTCGCCGGGGCCACGTACTGCTTGGCTGCGCGCTCGGCCGCATCCTTATCCGCATCCGCCGGCGTGATCGTGGCTTCCACGTCCACGCGCCCGTCGGTGTTCAGCCAGTTTTCCCGCACCTCGGTAGCCAGCAGCTCGCGGTCGACGGTCTGCCCCGGCTTGTCTTCCTTGATATCCGCCTTGCCTTCGTTGTTCACGGTCAGCACTGCGTTCTGCGGATCGCGGGTCAGCTCGCGCTCCACGCGGTTCAGGGACCGGTTCAGGCTTTCATCCGTGATCCGCGAGATAATGCCTACCTCGCGGGTCTCGAAGAAGGAGCGGATGCGCGTAATCGGGTTCAGCGGCTGCTGGCCCGCCTGATCCACCGTCGCACCCCAATCCACCTGCATGCCGGACTGCGTGGGCTCGATGGTGGAGCTCATGTTGCCCGCATTCACCGTCACCGGCTGGCGGGTGCGCTCGCCCAGATCGTTGCGCAAGCGCTGCTCAGCCTGGGACTTATCCACACCACTGATGTCCACGCCACCGACGGTCACACCACGGGGAACTGTGCCTTCACTCATGGCCAAGTCCACGCCGTAAAGCACACCCCCCAGGCCGATCAAACCAACAAAGAACCACACCCACCACGGAATGCCTCGGCGCTTGCGTGGCTTAACGGGCCGGCTTTGCTTAGTCTGATCCTGGGAATTCACGCAGGTAAGTCTATCGTGAACACCCCCTATCAGGGAATTCTTTTACTTGGAAATGCAGGTGCGATCCACGGATTTGCGCACCCGATCCTCCGGGATCCGGCCGTCATCGATCGCTGTGCGTATAGCCGCCACCACATCGGGGATCTCCACGGCTCCGGCCGCTGCCAGCGCCACATCCGCGCCCGCCGCCAGTGCGGCCACGGCTGCCTCCGGGCCGGGATACGCATCCGTCACGGCCTTCATGCCGGTCAGGTCGTCGGTGTAGATCACGCCGTCGAAACCTGGGGCGTCCTGCTTCGGCCCATAACCGCCTTCCCGCAGCAGCTTGTAAGCCTCCGGGTTCACCGAGGACGGCAAAGGCTTACCCAACCCCGGCACCTGCACGTGGCCGACCATCACGGACATCCCCTTTACGCCTACCAGCTCCCGGAAAGGCAGCAAGTCGTTGTCCTGCATTTTCTCTAGCGGCGGAGTGGTCACCGCGCCCATGTGCGAATCACCCGTCGCGTGCCCATGGCCCGGGAAGTGCTTCAACACCGGAGTCACCCCAGCCTGCTGTAGCCCCTCCGAGTACGCCCGCGCATAGTCAGCCGCCACCTTCGGATCGGCGCTGAAAGCACGCGAACCGATCGCATTGTCGGAAACATTCTGACCACCGGCCAAGTCCACCACCGGCGCGAAATCCACAGTGATTCCCAAAGCGCGGATCTTCTTTCCGTGCTTCACCATCAGGTCACGCACCTGCTCGGGGCTCATAGTGTTCGCCATCTGCTGCGCGCTCGGCAGTTCGCCAATGATCTCCGATAGGCGCTGCACCAGCCCGCCTTCCTCATCCACGCTCACGGTCAGCGGTTCGCCCGCGCGCTTTTCCAGCGCCGCCAGGCTACGCGCGGGGTCGCCCTGCCCGTTGAGGATGCTGCGGTCCGTCTGCGAACCAATAAAGAGCTGCCGCACACCTAGGTCGACGGCTTGTTCTGCAGATTCGTAATTTGTGACGCCCACCGCCAGCATCCGCCCAGCCATATCCCTAGAGGCCTTGCCCTCCACCTGGGTACACGTCGGCCGGTCATCCGCCTGGGCTGCGGTGGATTCGGTAGCGCCGGAGGTTCCGGAGGTCGGTGCGGCGGAAGTGGTGGTACCCGAGGATGAGGTGTTGGTGGGCTGGTCAGTGGGCGTCGATAAGGAACAAGCGCTAGAGGCAACAAGAAGAGCGAAACCTAAAGCGCCAGCGGCTACGTGTCTACGGGGCATAGTATTAACGTAGTAACAAACGCAACAAGCAGAGCACCAATCGAAGAGTGCAATCGAGGAGCGATAACCATGACCGAGCAGGCAGAGCAAGCACAGCAGGCACAGCACAAGGCCTTCGACGCGAGCGGCGATACGGTACTGATCGCCTACGACGGCTCTGCGGAGGCTCGCGGCGCCGTGGAACATTCCGGGCGCTTCCTGTCCGCAAAGAACGCCTACATCCTGACCGTATGGGAGCCGATCCACCGCCAAGCTGCGCGCGCGGCGGGCATGAGCGGCATGATGCAGCACGACTGGTCCAACGAGACCGGCGAGCACCCGGAGGACGACGATCCGGCATACGCAGAGGCAGTGAACACCTGCAACGAGGGCGTGGAGCTGGCCAACTCCCATGGTTTTGCAACCGAACCCTTTTTGGTAGAGTCCGGAACAGCTATCTGGAGCGCCATCGTGGATGCCGCCGATGAGCTGGATGTGGATCTGATCGTCACGGGAACCCGTGCACTATCGGGCTGGAAGTCCTTCCTGCAGTCCAGCGTGTCGGACAGCATCATCAAAAACGCTGGTCGCCCCGTGCTGATTGTCCCGCCGATCGAAGATGAGGACTAGTTTTCACAAACGAACGTTTGTGGGCGTTTCATTAGGTACGATCAACAAGAAGCTAGTACGCTAAAACCACAACAGTCCCAATAGGAACAGGAATTAACATGGCTTACGAAACTGCCTCCAACCGTCGTGGCCTGGGCGCCCTGGTCGCCTCCGCAGTCGCAGGCCTGGTTCTGGGCGGCGGCGCCGCCTTCGGCGCAGGTGCAATGGCCGACTCTACGGAACTGCCCACCGACGAACAGATCGCCGTCAACCAAGACAATGCCTTCCTGGGTGCCGTCCAGTACGGCGGCCGCACCAGCGAATAAAGGCGCAACGCCACGTGCCAACGACGGCGCAACGCCCCCTTTCTCGCCGCGCTTGGGTGTACACCACCCTCGCGTGGTTTCTTTTCGCATTCCTACAGTCCCCGGGGCTGACCTCCGCCGATACGAAGCTGAACCTGACCGCCAACCCCTGGGGGTTCCTTGGCCAGGCACTGTATCCGTGGACTGACACATTCCCGCTGGGGCAGCTGCAGAACCAGGCCTATGGGTACCTGTTCCCCCACGGCCTGTTCTTCGCCGTTTTTTCCTTTCTGCCCGGGTGGGTAGTGCAGCGCCTGTGGTGGGGTTTGCTGCTGACGTTGGCGTTTTCCGGCACGGTTCTTCTACTGCAGAGGCTGCGGATCGGCAGCCGCGGATCACGGGTCGTCGCGGGCATTCTTTTTGCCCTCTCCCCGCGCACACTGACCACCCTGGGAGCCATTAGCTCCGAGGCGTGGGTGTGCGCACTAGTGCCGTGGGTATTGCTGCCGGTAGCCAGTGCGGCGGTTCTGGCGCGGGGAACTAGCGATCGCGCGCGCGGCTGGCCCAACAAGCGCACACGGGCCTACCTGGCCATATACGCGCTGCTTAGCGCACTGGCAGTGCTGTGCCTGGGTGCGGTGAACGCCGTCGCCACCGCCGTGGCCATCCTTCCCGCGGTGATCTTCTGGCTGGGCATGTGCATTCGCCGCCCGCGGGTAGGCCTGTACTTTGCACTGTGGTGGGTGCCCGCCGGGCTGCTGGCCACGTTCTGGTGGATCGGCCCGCTACTTCTGCTAGGCAAGTACTCCCCGCCGTTCACGGACTACATCGAGTCCGCATCGCTGACCACCAACTGGATGAACCTGGCTGAGGTTCTGCGGGGAACCACCAGCTGGACGGCCTTCCTTTCCGCCGAGCGCCAAGGCGGGTACGCGCTGGTCGGCGAGCCCATTTTCGTCGCCGGCACCCTGCTGGTGGCATTCCTGGGGCTGTGGGGGCTGACCCGCCCGAGCCTGCCTTTCGCGAGCCGCTGGCTGGTGATCCTGCTGGTGGGTGTGGCTGCGATGGTGTTCGCCACCGCCCCGATCTCCCCGTTCTCCGTCTGGGGTCGCGTATTCCTCGATGGCGCGGGTGCGCCCCTTCGCAACCTGCACAAGTTCGATCCGCTGGTACGGCTGGTGCTGGTGGTGGGTATCGCCCACGGGTTGGCGCGCTTGCCGTGGCCGGGGTTAAGCCGCGAACGCTGGGCACGGTGGCGCAACCCGGAGAAGCACGCCGAGGTACCCCGCGCCATCGCCGTCAGCCTGCTGGTCGCCGTGGTCACCGCCACCGGCTGGTCCGGGCGCATCACCGCCGCGGATGCCTACCGGGCAGTACCCGACTACTGGACCGAAGCCGCGGACTGGCTGAACTCCGAAGTCGCGAAGGAAGCCGGGGATTCGCACGTCCCCGCCCGCACGATGATCCTCCCCAAGGCCCGCTTCGCCCGCCAGACCTGGGGAAACACCCGGGACGAACCCGCCCAACCGCTCTTGGACGTGCCGTGGGTCGTCCGCGATTCCGTGCCGCTGGTGCAGCCAGAGGCCATCCGTGGCCTCGACGGCGTGCAGCGCGAGTTGGAAACCGGCACGGCCATCCCCTCCCTCGCCGCCGCGTTGTGGCAGCAGGGTGTGGGCTACCTAGTGCTGCGCTATGACCTCACGAGCGCTGCCGATACCCCCGGGGCCAAGCGGATTCAGCACACCCTCGAACGCTCCGGCGGGTTCGACAAGGTCGCCTCCTTCGGCGACGGCCAGGTGCGCATCTACCGCGTCGATGCTGGTGTTGGCAGTGCTGGTGCTGGCGCTGGTAGCTCTGGGGACCTGCGGATTATTGACGCCGAACGTCTCGACGTCGCCCATTCCGGCCCCGAATCCCTCCCCCGCCTTGCTGCGGCAGACGCTGCCCTGGGTAGACAGGGTTCAGCGAGGACGCGCGTGGGGGCGTCCCAAGGTAAAGAACTAGGGCTGGCAGCACAGACGGTGACCGATACGCCTGCGCTGCGCGACCACAACTACGGCAACGTGGTGGGCGCGGACAGCGAGATCCGCAGCATCGACGACGAAAGCAAGGTGCTCAACCCCGTGCGCGACTACCCAGTGCGCGACGCAGATGGGCGGGAGCTGGCGCCGGAACAGATGACGCGCGTGGAGGGGCGCGGCGAAGTGCGGGTCTCCTCAACCGCCGCGGATCCGACGGGCTTCGGCGGAGCGGAAACATACTCGTCCGCAACCTCCGCGGTGGATGGATCGCGCCGGACCGCGTGGCGGCCGACCGTCGGCAACGTAGCTGGCCAATACATCGAATTCCGCCTGGAAGAGGCACACAACCAACTGGCGCTGCGGCTGGACATTCAGGGGCGGCCGACTCGGGTGCAGGTAACGACCTACCTGCGGGATCGGGTGGTGGCCGGCACCTTGAAGACCCTGGAACCGGGCAAGACCAACAAGGTGAATGTGCCGGCGGGCAAGGCCGACAGGATCCGCCTGACCATCGTGGGAGCCTTCGGCGATTTCGGCGTGGCCGAGGCGAAGGTGCTGGCGGGCGAAGAGGACGTCACGCCGCAGCGAGTGCCGACTGTGCCTCCGGTGGACGCGGCGGACGGGGGCGGCGGAGTAGACGGAGTAGGCGGAGTAGGCGGGGACGGTGCACCGGGCGCTGGCGCTGGCTCCGCAGTGAACAGGTGGGTGTTCGGCCAGGAAATCAACGAATCCGTGATGCTGCGCAACTTCGAGGTGCCGGAATCCATCGGCAACGGTGCGGGACAGCTGCCGGTCGTCGTACATTCCTCCGAGTGCGCCGACGACGACCAGGCACGGGTGACAATCGACGGCCAGGACTATTCCTGCGGCGACACCCTGAACCTGCCCGCGGGGAAGCACGCGCTATCCACCACCGCGCGCTGGGTGGCGCTATCGGTAGCCGAGCCGCTGTTCGGCGCTGCGGTGCGCGAGACCCCGGCCGCGCAGACCTTGGAGCAGTCCGCCCCGCGGGATCAGCTCGCTCCCGGCGAGCAGTCCACGCACCTGGAGGCCTCGGATAAGAAGCGCATTCTGTTTAGCCCCTCGCAGGCGAACCCTGGGCGCATCGCCACGCTGGAACACGACGGCGAGACCACACAACTGACCCCCATCACCGTCAACGGTTGGCAGCAGGGCTGGATCGTCCCGGAGGGCGCGTCCGGGCTGGTCACCATACATTTCGAGGGCACTGGACTGTATCGGACGTGGCTGGCCATCGGGCTGGTAGCGGCGCTGGTTCTGGTGGGCTTGTGCATCTTTGTGGCGCGGCGGACGCGCCGGATGCCGGTGCCCGCGGAGATCGCTGCGAGCTCGGCTGCCACGGGCACGGCTGGCACGGGCACGGCTGGCGCTGCGGATACCTCTCCCCGTCTCCGCCGCATCCTGCTGGCTGTCAGGGCCATCGTCGGACTATCCGCACTGACCGCGCTAACGCTCTGTATCCGTGGCGCTTGGGGCAGCGGAAACTACTACGCGGGCGGGTTCGTGGTGAACGGCGCACTCGCCGTCGTACTGCTGGCCGTGGCTGCCTCGGTCCTCGCCTCGGCCTTCGTGGAAGCCCGCACCGAACGCCACCAGGAGTTAATCGCCCGGCGCGCGGGCTCCTCCACCAGCGCGTAACTCAGCGCAGCGACGGGCACGCTCAGCACGAACGTCGCCACCAGCACCAGCGCCGTGTACCCACTGAACAGATGCACCCCCAGCAGTGGGAACACCAGCGACAGCAGCGACATGTGCCACAGGAAGATCGCATAAGACCAGCGGCCCAGCGCCTGCATCAGCGCCGACTCCAGGAACTTCGACCGCGGCGCCAGCGTGTACGGAATGATCAGCGCGGCGGCGAACACTAGCCCGTACAGCGTCCGGCGGGCGAACTCCGCCGGCGCCGCGTGAGTCAGACCCTCCGGCCCATCCGAAGCCGCGACCGCCAGCGCGCCGATGGCCAGCAACCAGAACACCCAGCGGAACTTCGCGATGGCTCGAACCTCGGGCAGCTGGTACCGGGCGTCAATACCTTCGGCCCCATCCTTTCCCGTGCGCGCGTAGGCACGATCCTGCACGATCGACTCCAGCTCCGCGCCGAGCAACCCCACCCCAAACCATGCAATAAACGCAGGTGGCATGATGTGCGGGTTCAGTCCACCGGGTGCGGGTGGCTCAGCGAATGCGGGGATGAAGGCCCAGCCGAAACTCGCCGCCGCCACTGCGACGATGCACACGATGCGCCATTTTCTTTCTTGACGCCCCCACGCCACCGCAATCACAGGAAGCACAAGGTAGAAGGCCATTTCTACGCACAAGCTCCACAGGTGGGTCAGCCCGCCGATCAGGCCGCCGTCGACGTAGATCTGCACCATGATGACGTTCGAGAGCATCTGCCACACCGTCGGCGCTCCCGCAACCGGGAAGAACAGCAACACGATCGCGACGGTGACCAGGTAGGCGGGGAAGATTCGCCCCAGGCGCTTAACGTAGTAGCCTGCGAGGGTCAGCAGGTTGTCGTGCGAGGTCGATACCGCGAAATCCGCCCGGTGGCGGCGCCACAGCAGGAAGCCGGAGAGGGCGAAGAACACGGGCACGAAGAAGTCGGTGCGCGCCATCATGCGGTTCAGCAGGTTGCCGGTATCCGCCCCGGTCTGGAAGGCGACGTGGGTGATGATGATGCCGGAGCAGGCAATCGCGCGCAGCCCTTCCAGCGCAGGCAGAAAGGGCGCGGGGCGGGCAGTGGCCTTATTCGTGCTCGAGTTCTTAGCACTCGGGATCTTCGTGCTCATCGGGATCAGCATAGCCGACGAACCGGACAGGCAGAGCCAAAAACGCTAGCCCCACATATGCACAAACCCGCAGGAAAACGGCCTTTCACAGACTTTTCTTGAAAAATATGTTGAAACTACGAAGTATCTAGTTTTGATTGGCTAAAGTATTGGAAGCTTTCAAGGCTAAATGAAGTCACCGGATAAATTTCGACAGATAGAGTCAGGAACCCCCTCCTATGAAGAGAATCCTTTCCTCCGTAGCGATTGTGCTCGGCGTAGCGATGCTGGTCCTAGCCATCGCCCTGCCCACCTATGTCGTCCCCAAGGGCAAGGTCCTGCCGCTGGACTTGGTTTCCACCACCGGCACCCCGAAGACCCCCGGTAACCTGCTGGATTCCGGTGCGCTAGCCTCCGGCAAGCCAGTGGGCGATAACAAGGACAAGCCGGAATGCAAGGGCGATAACCCGCAGATCAAGTGCTTCATCAACAAGGGGCTGGAGATGCAGTCCCAGCGCTTCACCACTGCACAGGAGCCTTCGGACAAGAAGGTCGTCACCCTGGAGGCCGGCCAGACCCTGTTCCGTACGGACAAGGAAGAGCCGAAGAACCTGATCAGCGCGTCGATCGACCACGTCACCCTGGATCGCAAGACCCAGATGCCGGTGCCGGATCCGACTTCCTCTATTGAGCTGAACGCCCCGGCGCTGGATGCAGCCGCCAAGGAGGGCAAGGACGAAGAGGTTGAGGCTTCCGTAGCTCCGTTCACCCGCCCGGGCATCACCTACCAGTTCCCGATGGGCACGGACCGCAAGTCCTACGACTACTTCGACATGCAGATCCTGAAGACCCAGCCGATCGACTACGTCGGTGAGGAAGAGCAGGATGGCGAGAAGGTCTACCGCTTCGAGCAGACCGTTCCCCCGACCGAGCTGTACCCGGCACTGCGCGAGCGCCTGGAGGCCGACGGTGAGCTGTCCAAGGGCGACAAGGGCACCCTGGCCGCGCTGCGCCTGAAGTTCCCGGCGAAGGTGTGGGGCCTAAAGCCGGAAGAGATTAAGAACAAGGGCGGCGAAGGCGAGAAGAAGTCCGACGAAAAGAAGGACGGCGAGAACGGCGAGGACAAGAAGGAGGACCTCGGCCCCGAGGTCGAGATGTCCCGCTACTACACCGTCCACCGCGTGCTCCGCGTGCTGCCGGAGACCGGCGTGATCGTCAACGGTTCCGAAGAGGTCTTCCAGTACTACGCGCAGGACGACGAAGACGCACAGCGCATCTTCGACAACAAGGAAGAGGAAATCAACAACCCGACCCGCACCGCCGTGTACTTCCCCGGCGCATGGGACGACGATTCCCGCGCAGCGCAGATGAAGAAGGCCTCCGAGGGTAAGGAAAAGCTGAAGCTGATGGGCACCATCCTGCCGTGGATCCTGGGCGTTGTTGGCCTGATCCTTCTGGTTATCGGCTGGATCGCGCACCGCTCTGCACGCCTCGCCAGTAAATAATTCCCTTTGACCCACTAGACTGTTCGCTGTGAGATCGCAGCAACCCAAGACCACCGCCACGCGCGATCGTTTGATCGTGCAGGGGTGGTCTTTCCTTATTTCGCTGGTCACGCTATGGCCTTTTTGGCTGGGGTTGCGCCCCGATTCTTCGAAGGCCTTCATGCTGCGGGATATGTTCGTCCCGCACTCGCTGCCGGAAAACTCCAACAACTTGGGCATCAACGATGGAGCCCCGCGCGCGTTGCCGCAGGATGCGATCCTTGCCTTGTTCTCCCCCACGATTCCCTCGACGATGCTGGCCAGCGCGTTGGTCATCGGCTCGTGTCTTCTGGGCTGCTATTTCGCCGGCGCGATGGTGCGCGATATGGCGGGTGGGCGGTTGTCCGCACAGCTCGTGGCGGCTCTTTTCGTGGTGTGGAATCCCTTCGTCATTGAGCGTTTCCTGCAAGGCCAGTGGACGGTCGCCACCGCGGGGATGTTGTTGCC
The DNA here is from genome assembly GCF_000738265.1 of Corynebacterium jeikeium. Classification (GTDB taxonomy): domain Bacteria; phylum Actinomycetota; class Actinomycetes; order Mycobacteriales; family Mycobacteriaceae; genus Corynebacterium; species Corynebacterium macclintockiae. Next base: position 87,340 of record NZ_JFCQ01000028.1, on the reverse strand, counting down.
CGCCGTTGCTTATCTCGCAGCCGCGCGGCGCCATGGTTTGCTGTATGTGGCGATCTGCCTGTGCGGTTTCGTCCCTACGGGCCTGGTGCTGGCTCTGCTGACGTCGCTAGTCTTTGCCCCTTCGCACGGGGAACGTATACGCAATCTTGTTGCCAGCGCCATCGCCTCACTGCCGTGGGTGCTTCCCGCCCTGTGGGTATCTAATTCTTCGGAGACCCGCTCCGATGCCCTGTCTGCCGCGTTGTTCTCCACCCGCGGCGAGACCTTCCTGGGCCCCCTGGCTTCCACCATGGGTCTGTCGGGAGTATGGAACGCGGATGCCATCCCGCCGTCGCGCACCCTGTTTTCCGTCGTCGTCGGCGTGGTTTTGTGCGTGGTTCTGCTGCTCGGCTTCAAGGAGCTGTGGCAGGTCTACCGCGCCGTTGCGGTGCTGACGGTTCTTTCCTTAGTGACGCCCCCTCTGCTGGCCACCGGTTGGGGCGTGGATTTAATGGGCTTTGCCATTAGCCACGTTCCCGGCGCGGGCATGTTCCGCGATACCTCGAAGTTCGTCTGCCTGGCCATCCCCGGATTCGTGCTGCTGATTGCGGTGACCGTGGAACGGCTGGACCCCAGCCGCACCGCTGAGGAGTCTGTGGGGAAGGCTGCAGGGAAATCCACTGGGCAGTCGGCGCGCGCCACGTGGGCGCCGCGCGCGGCAGCGGCCGGGTTGGCAGTTGCGTGCGTGCTGACCGTACCGGCTTTCCCCACCGACGTTGCTCCGCTGAAGCGAGTACAGATATCCAGCACGTGGGAACAGATGGCGAACATCGTTTCCGGGGCTCCTAATGGAAAGATCGTTTTGCTGCCCCCGGGCAACTACCGCACTCGGCACGATCGTCCGCACGTCGATCCGGGGTTGAAGTTGCTACCGGGCTCGCCGATGGATCCCGGGTTCCTGATCGTGGACGGCAAGATGGTGGACGGCAATCCGGCCAGTATGAAGATCCTGTCGGACCTGATGAGCGGCAAGAACACCCTGCAGCGCAATGGCGTGAGCTGGGTGGTGGTGGACTGGTATTCCATCTCTGATGGCGCGGCCATGTCAAAGGCTTTGCAGGTGCTGAATTCGCAGGGCATCCGGCGCGTCCTCAGTGCCGATAATTACGACCTCTACCGCGTGCAAAGCCCTACCCTGCCGCGTTCCCCGGTGCAGGATCAGGCGCCGCTGTTCGTTGGCATGACGTTCTATTGGATGCTCATGATGTGGGGCCTGTGCATTTGGCTATGGCGTAGCGTCCGCCAGATGCAGGTACCGGGGCGGGCCAAGACAGAGGAACGCTAGCTCCCAGCCGCCGCGCGGGCTTCTGCGCCGACCTCTTCGCACAGGAGGGTCTCCCACGCCCGGCCGGTGGCATCCCAGGAAAACTCCTCCGCCCGGCGCTTCGCCGCGCGCCCCATTTCCCGGCGCTTGTCCGGGTTATCCAGCAGGTATTCGACGGCGTTCATCAGCCCGCCGGGCGAATCGCACAGCAGGCCGGTCTGCCCGTCGATGATGGAATCGCGCAACCCGGCGGAAGATTCATAGCCCACCGTCGGCACCCCGTGCTGCCCGGCCTCGATCACCGCCAGGCCCCAGCCCTCCTTGCGGGAGGGCATCACGTGAACGGAGGCGCGGTTGAGGATCCGGTGCTTCAGCTCCTCGGAAACGAAGCCATGGAAGATCACCAGCGGCTCGATCCCCAGTTCGCGGGCGTAGTCCCGCAGGCGGTCAGCCCACCACCCGTCGCCAATGATGTCCAGGCGCACGTTCGGGTGGGTGCGCGCCACAGCCGCCACCGCGTCCATGGCGTGCTCGATCTGCTTGTGCGGAACCAGTCGGGAAAGCGCCACCAGGTGAATCGTCTGCTCTTCGCTGGCGTGGTCGGAGTTGGGGCTAGGGGCGTCCGGAATCAAAGAAGGAGCGACCGGATCGATGCCGTTACGAATGATCTCGATGTTGCCGCGCGGCACACCGAGCTCCACGAGCTCCTCGGAGGACGGTGCAGAGACGGTGACCCAGCGACGGCGGCGATGGATCCACGGCGAGAGGGTTGATTCGATCAGCCAGCCGATGCGGGACAGTACGGGGCCAGCGACGGACCACTGCTCACGGTGGCAGTGATGAGTCAGCACGACGGTGGGAGCACCGCTGACCAGGGAGGCGAAGAAGGGCACGCCGTTTTGGGTATCCACCACAACGTCCGGGCGACCGATATCCGCCAGCGAGCCACGCCCGAATCGCGCCGCCACGATCGCCGCCAGGGCGCGCGGGTACACAGTCAGGTTGCCGCCGCCGCGGGAGAAGCGAAAGTTGCGGCTGACCTGCTGCGATCGCGTAGAGCCGGGATAGTGGGCGGTGCGGAAAACCACCTGATGACCCTGGGCAGCCAGGTGCTGGCCTACACGCTCCAAGTAACGCTCACTGCCGCCACCTTCGGGGTGGTCCGTGTCGCGCCAGCAGAGAAGCAATACTTTCATGATGAACACAATTCTAGCCAGCCCCGCCCGCGCCTTAGATAGCTTTGGCGAATCTTCCGCAGAACCGGCGCCGAACCTGCAAAGATAGACACTCGATGAGCCCGAATAACCGCCCTTCCCGCCAGCACTCCCAACAGCGCTCCCGGCAGCGCCAAGCGTTGAGCATCTTCCGCCGCCGCGCCACCCTGCGCCGTTCCTTCGGCCTGCTGAACGACTTCAAATACGAGCAGACCCAGCCCGATATCTTCTACGGCCACCTGGCCGAGGACACGGTCGGGTTGATCCGCGACATTTACGCGGGTGTGCGCGGTGCAGGCCAGAACGAGCCCCTACGCGACGCGAAAATCCTGGACGTCGGCGGCGGGCCGGGTTACTTCGGCGTGGCCTTCGACAAAGCCGGCGCGGACTACTACACCTGCGAACCGGACGTTGGCGAGATGGCCGCCGCGGGCATCAAGCTGCAGACCTCGGTGCGGGGTTCGGGGCTGGACCTACCTTTTCTTAGTGACGCCTTCGACATCACCTACTCTTCCAATGTCGCCGAACACGTACCGGATCCGTGGCGGATGGCGGACGAGATGCTGCGGGTGACGAAGCCAGGCGGAGCGATGATCTACAGCTACACGGTGTGGCTTGGCCCATTCGGCGGGCACGAAACCGGCCTGTGGCAGCATTACGTGGGTGGCGAGTTTGCCGCCCGGCGCTACGAGAAGAAGATGGGCAAGCCGCCGAAGAACCGCTGGGGTGAGAGCCTGTTTAACGTCTCCGCCGGCGAGGGCCTGGAGTATGCGCGCAAGGTGGACGGCGCCGAGCTAGTGGCCGCATTCCCCCGCTATCACCCCTGGTGGGCATGGTGGATGGTGCAGGTTCCGTGGCTGCGCGAATTCGCGGTCTCCAACCTGGTGCTGGTGTTCCAGAAGATCTAACACAAACTCCATTGGAGCGGGGGCACCATAAAGGGGCAGAAAAAGACATAAGACTACAACTATTTCCCCGAAGAACGGGTAATGTGGCGTGAGACACAAGTCTAGTGTTGTGACCTGCTAGGTCACTGGATTAACGAGCCACTGCCCTAGCCGATCATTGCACTAATGAATCACTGTCGAGAACGATAGGAAATAGGACTGACATGACCAGTAACACTGGCGCCCCTGAGGCATTCATTTACGACGCCGTCCGCACCCCCCGTGGCAAGGGTAAGCCGGGCGGTTCCCTGCACACTGTGAAGCCCGTTGACCTGCTCTCCGGCCTGATCGAGGCCATCATCGAGCGCAACCCGGGCATCGACCCCAACCGCATCAGCGACGTCATTGCTGGCTGTGTCACCCCTGTTGGCGACCAGGGCATGGACATCGCCCGCACCGCCGCCCTGAACGCCGGCCTGCCGTACACCGCCACCGGCTTCCAGGTGAACCGCTACTGCGCCTCCGGCCTGACCGCCGTGAACCTGGGCGCACAGAAGATCCGCTCCGGCTGGGACGACCTGGTCTTCGTCGGTGGTGTGGAGTCCATGTCCCGCGTCCCGATGGGCTCCGACGGCGGCGCCCTGGCAATGGATCCGGCCTCCAACTTCTACAACGACTTCATCCCACAGGGCATCTCCGCTGACATCATCGCCAGCCTGGACGGCCTGACCCGCGAGGACCTCGACACCTTCGCTGCCCGCTCCCACGAGCGTGCATCCAAGGCCTGGGAAGAGGGCCGTTTCGACCGCACCGTTGTTCCGGTGAAGGACCAGAACGGCATCACCCTGCTGGACCGCGATGAGACCATCCGCCCCGGCACCACCGTCGAGAGCCTGTCCGGCCTGAAGCCCGCCTTCGCCATGATCGGCGACCAGGGTGGCTTCGACGCTGTCGCACAGACCAAGTACCCGCAGCTGGAGCGCATCAACCACCTGCACCACGCCGGTAACTCCTCCGGCATCGTCGACGGCGCAGCCCTGCTGGCCATCGGCTCCGAGCAGGCCGGTAAGGACTTCGGCCTGACCCCGCGCGCCCGCGTTGTCTCCGTCGCCACCTCCGGTGTGGAGCCGACCATCATGCTGACCGCCCCGGCACCGGCCTCCCGCGCAGCTCTGGCAAAGGCTGGCCTGAAGCCCGAGGACATCGACATCTGGGAGATCAACGAGGCATTCTCCTCCGTCGTTCTGCGTGCACAGCGCGAGCTGAACATCCCGGACGAGAAGCTGAACGTCTCCGGCGGCGCCATCGCCATGGGTCACCCGCTGGGTGCAACCGGCGCGATCATCACCGGTACTGCCGTCGACGAGCTGCACCGCACCGGCGGCCGCTACGCCCTGATCACCCTCTGTGTCGCAGCCGGCATGGGTGTGGCCACGATCATCGAGCGCGTCTAACCGACCTTTCCCGCAGACCAAAACACAAGAAACACTCAATTTTCTTCTGACAACCTCCCGCGAACGCAAGCGTGAGGGCGTCAATAAATAAAACAAGGAGCATCACACATGAGCATGTTCAAGTGGGACCAGGATGGCGACGGCATCGTAACCATCACCATGGACGACCCGAACCAGCCGGTCAACACCATGAACGACACCTTCCAGGACGAGCTGCCTGAGCTGGTGGAAAAGCTGCAGGGCGCAGTGGAATCCGGCGAGGCCAAGGGTGTTGTCATCACCTCCGCGAAGAAGACCTTCTTTGCGGGCGGCGACATCAAGTCGATGATCAAGTCCACCCCGGAAGACGCAGAGGCAATCACCAAGCAGATCAACGGCATGAAGGCCGGCCTGCGCGCCATCGAGACCCTCGGTGTGCCGGTCGTCGCCGCCATCAACGGTGCGGCGCTCGGCGGCGGCCTGGAGATCGCTCTAGCCACGCACCACCGCATCGCTTCGGACGCCAAGGGCCTGAAGGTTGGCCTGCCAGAGGTCACCCTGGGGCTGCTGCCGGGTGGCGGCGGTGTGACCCGCGTGGTCCGCATGCTGGGCATCCAGGACGCACTGATGAAGGTCCTGACCACCGGCCGCCAGTTCCGTGCAGAGGACGCGCTGAAGACCGGCCTGATCGACGAGGTCGTCCCGGCAGATCAGCTGATCGACGCTGCGAAGAAGTGGATCAAGGAGAACCCTGAGGCTTCCCAGCCGTGGGACCAGAAGGGCTTCAAGATCCCGGGTGGCACCCCGACCAACCCGCAGCTGGCACAGTTCCTGCCCTCCTTCCCGGCTAACGTGACCAAGCAGATCAAGGGCGCACCGATGCCGGCCCCGAAGGCCATCCTGAAGGCCGCCGTTGAGGGCGCACAGCTGAAGAACATCGAAGAGGCCCTGGCCGTGGAGACCCGCTACTTCGTGGAGCTGGTCACCGGCACGACCTCCAAGAACATGATGCAGGCATTCTTCTTCGACCTGCAGTACTGCAACGGTGGCGGCTCCCGCCCGAAGGACGTTGAGAAGAAGCAGTTCAAGAAGCTGGGCATGGTTGGTGCCGGCATGATGGGCGCAGCGATCGCCTACGTGGCAGCGAAGGCTGGCATGGAGGTCGTGCTGAAGGACATCAAGATGGAGGCTGCCGAGAAGGGCAAGTCCTACTCCGAGGGCCTGGAGGCCAAGGCACTGAAGCGTGGCAAGACCACCGAGGAGAAGTCCAAGGCCCTGCTGGATCGCATCAAGCCTTCCGTCGACTACTCCGACCTGTCCGACTGTGACATCGTGATCGAGGCCGTGTTCGAGAACACCGAGCTGAAGCACAAGGTCTGGGCAGAGATCGAGGCAGCCGTGCCGGAGGATTGCGTGCTGGGCTCCAACACCTCCACCCTGCCGATCACCGAGCTGGCTACCGGCGTGAAGCGCCCGAAGGACTTCATCGGTATCCACTTCTTCTCCCCGGTAGACAAGATGCCACTGGTGGAGATCATCAAGGGCGAGGAGACCTCCGACGAGACCCTGGCTGCGGCACTGGACTTCACCGGCCAGATCCGCAAGACCCCGATCGTCGTGAACGACTCCCGCGGCTTCTACACCTCCCGCGTCATCGGCTTCTTCCTGAACGAGGCTATGCGCATGCTGGCTGAGGGCATCGACCCGGCCGTCATCGAGGCCGCTGGCCGCCAGGCTGGCTACCCGGCACCGCCGCTGCAGCTGCAGGACGAGCTGAACCTGAAGCTGGCCCGCAAGATCGGTTCCGAGACCCGCGCTGCCCAGGAGGCCGCTGGCCTGACCGTCGACGACGGTGGCGTGACCGAAATTGTGGACAAGATGCTGGACGTCTACGACCGCCCGGGCAAGCTCGAGGGCAAGGGCTTCTACGAGTACAACGAGGAAGGCCGCCGCACCGGCCTGTGGCGCGGCCTGTGGGACGAGCTGGGTGCCGGCAAGGTGAAGGTCGCCGACGGCGAGTCCACCGTTGCAGGCACAGGCCTGGATTCCGCCGCTGCCGGCGCAGCCCAGAAGGCTGCCGCTGACCCGAGCGGCGTAGCTGCTGGCTCCAACGTTCCGGCTGACGCACCGGCCTTCATCGACCTGGTGGAGCGCCCGCTGTTCGCCGAAGCTCTGGAGACCCAGAAGTGCATCGACGAGGGCGTGCTGACCTCTGATGCGGATGCCAACATCGGCTCCATCATGGGCATCGGCTTCCCGGCATGGACCGGCGGTACCCGCCAGTACATCAAGAACTACGACCGCCCGGCCGCCGCAACCCTGCCGGAGGGCAAGGTTGCGGACCGCGACGGTGGCGACTACCCGACCCGCGGCGTTGCAGGCTTCGTTGCCCGCGCCGAGGAGCTGGCCGCTAAGTACGGCGAGCGCTTCACCCCGCTGGAGTCCCTGAAGAAGTAGTTCTTCTGTCGCCCCTTTAGTGACTAGCCCCGGTTATTGGTTCTGCGGAGCCACTAGCTGGGGCTAGTCCTTTACTTCCGTCTTGTGCAGCTGCGCATCCAGGTCCTCCGGGTCCAGATTCACCTCGGAGAACGCACTAGTCAGCGGCAGGCGTAGCTCCAGGTCGGTTCCTGGGCAGAGTTCGATCTTTCCCTCATCCAGCGTGAAGTCCAGCACGTGCCCGCCGACGGTGCGCGAATCGTCGATGAAGTGCACGTGGCATCCGGGGACGGAAATCCCCTTCTCGTAAACCGGCGTGCGGAAGCCCGCGATAATTCCCGTGACGTCGGTGAAGTGCTGCTCGGCGTCCTCCTCCGTCACCTCGACCATCGGCCGATACGGCGGCTCTTGTTTCACGACCGTGCGGGTGACCACGCTGCTGAAGTGCCCGGTAATGCGGACGGCATACATGTAGTTCGAGGAGGGCGTCATGCCGTCAATAAACTTCGACAGGTCCGCGCGGCGGATGTTTTCCGGGGCGCGACGACGAATGCGCGGCACGAAGTTGGTCGCCACGGCGTAAGGGCTGCGGGTTTCCAGGTCAGCGCGGGTGGCGCTGCCGTCGTGGCGCAGCTGGTAACAAACGCCATCAATGATGACCATCTCGCCATCCAGCGCGTCGAACGTCCCCAGCCCGAAGTTGCCCTTGCCCAGCAGCTCGCCGACGGTCATCTCGCCGTCGTAAATGCCGTCCAGCAGGGCGGTCATCAGGGAGTTCTGGAAGATTGTGTGCCTAGTTACCGGTGAGTCACTCATGCCCCCATTGTTGCTGCGCTCGCCCGTCGCTCGCTTTTCTTAGTGACGCCCCTCCCGTCTCAACTACCCCCAATGTGGGGACGGGGGCACCGGATCGGTGGGTTGGAAACTAGCTGCCCTTCTTGACGGTGATAGTCCAGCCAGCGTCGGTGGTTTGCTCAAATTCCGTGACTTCGTGGCCGTCGGTAGCTGCCCACCGCGGGATGGCATCCGTGGCCTGGGTGCAGTCGAAGTCGATCTTCAGGGAATCTCCGACTTCCAGGTCGGCCATGGCTGCCTTTGCGTCGACCAGCGGGAACGGGCACACCGCACCAAGTGTGTCGAGCTTGTAGGTGCGATCGCCGACCAGTTCGAGGTCACTCTTCGCCGCCGCGCTGCCCGCAGCTGCATTGTTCGCAACTGGAGCATTTCGATCCAGCAGCAGGGTTCCGGTGGTGTGGAATCCCAGATGCTCTGCCATAGCGTTCAGCTCTGCGGCGGACTGTGCGTCGCGCGGAGTAGACTGCGCCTGACCAGCGTTCTGGCCGGTTGGCTGGGCAGTTGGCTGGACAGTTGGCTGGCTGTCCCTTGGGCTGGATGCCTGCCCCGGCACCGCGTCGGTGGGCTTGAGCCATAGCTTGGCGGCAATTCCGATTCCAATCGAGATGAACAGCAGCGCGACCCAGCCTTGGTAACTGAACAGGGAGGTCTGCACCATGCCGTTGCCCACGGTGCAACCGCCGGCAGCAGAGGCTCCCACACCCATCAGCACGCCGCCGATGACGGAACGAACGGCCTGCTCGGCGGAGGGGACGCGCAAGCGGAATTCACCGGATGCCTTAGCTGCAAAGAAGGCACCCACCAGCAGGCCGAGCACCAGCATGACTCCCCAGTCAACGGTGTCTTCGCCACTGATGAGGAACTTGGATAGGTTGGACGACGGGCTGGTGATGCCAAGGCCGTCGTTGCGACCCGTCGCTGCTGACAGTGGCCACGCGAGTACGCCCAGGGCGCCAACGATGGCTGCGGTCGGGTAAAAGTGCCAAGGCTTCTCCGCCAGCAGGTGAGCCAGACCAGTCTTCTTTGGCTTCAGAGTCGCCATCTTCGGCGCCTGAGCTTCCTGCGCCAGGAAGCGGCGGGCCAGGAAGGCAACTCCCAGGGCAAATGGAATAACGAGCCACCAGACCGAGATACCCAGGGAGGCGTGCACCGTGGTAATCGGCAGCTTCCAGCTGCGCAGGCCTTCGTTGAGGGCGGCCAGCGAGCCGCCCTTCATAGCGGCAGCACTGCCGGCGTAGAAGACCAGCGCCAGCCACGAGCCGATGAGACCCTCAGCGGAGCGGTACCAAGTACCGGATGCACACCCGCCCGCCAGCACGATGCCCATGCCGAAAAGCAGGCCGCCCAGAACAACGGCGAGCGGTGCAAACGGCTTGTACTCGGGAGTAATTACTCCCGCAGTTGTAAGCGCAGCCAGGCCGACCGCGTGCACCGCAATGACGATGAGCAGGGCGGTAAAGCCCCGCCAGGTCTTGTTCAAGAAAATGTCTCGGATCATGCCGGTCACGCAGAACCTGCCGCGTTGCATAACCCAGCCGAGGACAGCGCCTAAAGCTAGTCCGGTGAGAATCATGGGTTCCCCTACTCTAAATCAAAAATGAACCGATCTGTCTAGTTTGTTGCGGCCATACTAGTCCGCACTTACCTCCCCTTGCAAAAACGCAGCACCACAGACCGCCGCCACAAGGTCGCCGACGAGTATTAATAACGGCGGTTGGTTCAATCCCATAACCCACAACCAATAGCAACCTATTAATCGTTGAGACTTTACAAAGCCAATGCTATAATGAGTGGTGAATCGCAATCGCACCGCCTACATTGCCGACCTGGAATCTATTTCAACTTCGCGACGTCGCCGAAGAAAATAGGTAGGCTTTGTGGCGACGGTTACGAAACAACTGCCAAGAAAATCCATCGAAGCCAAGCCTTTAGGAGGCACAGCATGTCCCTCATTAACACCGAGATTCTGGACTTCAAGAACCCCGCATTCCACAACGGTGAATTCACCGAGGTCTCCAAGGACGACGTCCTGGGCAAGTGGTCCATCTTCTTCTTCTACCCCGGCGACTTCACCTTCGTCTGCCCCACCGAGCTGGGCGACCTGGCTGACCACTACGAAGAGCTGAAGGGCATGGACGTAGAGGTTTACGCGGTATCCACCGACTCCCACTTCGTGCACAAGGCATGGCACGCAGAGTCCGAGCAGGTCGGCAAGGTGAACTACTACATGCTGGGCGACTCCACCGGCCAGCTGACCAACAACTTCCAGAACATGCGCCCGGGCGCCGGCCAGGCCGACCGCGCAACCTTCCTGGTAGACCCGGAGGGCAAGATCCAGTACATCGAGCAGACCGCCGAAGGCATCGGCCGCGACGCTTCCGAGCTGGTTCGCAAGGTCAAGGCTGCTCAGTACGTTGCAGCTCACCCGGGCGAGGTTTGCCCCGCCAAGTGGGAAGAGGGCGAAGAGACCCTGACCCCGGGCATCGACCTGGTTGGCAAGATCTAACTAAACCTTCCACTCCCCCTCCCCGCTGAATAGAGGCGGGAAACCCACGGCGGGCCGGG
>NZ_JFCQ01000028.1:0-76547 GCF_000738265.1 Corynebacterium jeikeium | reverse complement strand
CGGGCCGGGCTTTCCTTATACGGATCCCGCCCGCCGTTTTTAGTGCCTCCCGAAGAACCCACGCGTGGCGCGTTTTCCCCTTGGGTGGCGTCAATAAGAAAAGAAAGCGAGCAACCCACAATGGCTAAGCAACTACTAGACGACAACCTGCGCAAGCAGCTCGGTCAGCTCGTCCCGCGTATCACCGAGGACGTCGAGCTGGTGTACAGCCTGGACGAGCGTTCGGCCTCCGAGGACCTGGAGAAGCTGCTGCAGGACATCGCCGAGCTATCCGACAAAATCACCGCGCGCCGCGACGACGACGCACACGACCGCAAGCCTGCCTTCAGCATCGTGCGCACCGGCAGTGACATCTCCGTGACCTTCGCGGGCATCCCAATGGGACACGAATTCAGCTCCCTGGTACTGGCACTGCTGCAGGTCGGCGGCAACCCGATCAAGGAAGACAAAGACCTGATCGAGCAGGTAGAAAACCTGGACGGCGACTACGAATTCGTCACCTACATGTCCCTGACCTGCCAGAACTGCCCGACCGTCGTGCAGGCACTGAACACCATGGCGGTGCTGAACCCGCGCATCAAGCACACCGCGGTGGAGGGCTCGCTGTTCCAGGACGAGGTCAACGAGAACAACGTCCTGGCCGTGCCAACCATCTACCTGAACGGCGAGGAGTTCGGCCAGGGCCGCACCACCATCGAGGACTTCGTGCGCAAGCTGGACAGCGGCTCCGCAGCGCGTGAGGCGAAGAAGCTCAATGAAAAGGACGCCTACGAGGTGCTGGTCGTTGGCCAGGGACCGGCAGGTGCAGCAGCCTCTATCTACGTCGCCCGTAAGGGGCTGAGCGTAGGCCTGGTCGGCGAGCGCTTCGGCGGCCAGGTGCTGGACACGAACTCCATCGAAAACTTCATCTCCGTACCCGCCACCGAAGGGCCGAAGCTGGCGGCGGAATTCGAGGAGCACGTCGGCCAGTACGACATTGACGTAGTGAAGGCCCAGGCTGCGACCGGTCTGACCCCTGCCGCCGAGGAGGGTGGCCTGCACACGGTGCACTTTGGGGATGACGCCACCCTGCGCGCCCGTGCCCTAGTTATCGCTACGGGCGCACAGTGGCGAACCCTGGGCGTTCCAGGCGAGGAGGAGTACCGCAACAAGGGCGTGACCTTCTGCCCGCACTGCGACGGCCCGCTGTTCAAGGGGAAGTCCGTGGCCGTGATTGGCGGCGGAAACTCGGGCATTGAGGCTGCGCTGGACCTTGCCGGTGTGGTGAAGCACGTGACGGTTCTGGAATTCGGCGAGGCCTGCCGCGCGGATGAAATCCTGATGCCGCGCGTGGAGGAAACCGCGAACATCGACGTGATTACGTCGGCAGCTACTACGGAGATTGTGGGCGATGGCAAGAACGTCACCAGCCTGAACTACACGGATCGGACGAACGATGAGTCGAAGTCTCTGGACGTGGCGGGCGTGTTCATCCAGATCGGCCTGGTGCCGAATACTCAGTGGCTGGGCGAGAGTGGCCTGGAACTGAACAAGATGGGCGAAATCGTGGTGGACGAGCACAACGCCACCAGCATCCCCGGCGTGTACGCCGCCGGCGACTGCACCGCCGTGCCTTTCAAGCAGATTGTGATCGCCCAGGGCGCCGGTGCCAACGCTGCGCTGGGCGCGTGGCAGTACACGGTGACTGCGCCGAAGGCGTAGCTGGTTTGGTGGCACCCTTGCGGTGCCCTATACCAGGCTTAAATGTCGGAAAAGTTGCAAAACGTTATTGGGTACGTTCTTCGCTTATGCAAATTACCTGGTCAGAGCGTTTTACGTGACCAGAGTTTTGAGCCAACATTTACGTTTTGCAACTTTTCCGACATTTTCGTACCTAGCCCCCCTTCCACGGAGCGGGTTTTGCGCCACAGCGCCCCACAAAAGCCTCTTCCGCCCAGGCCGAACAGCCCACCACATACTCGTGAGCGCAGCGACTGGTGCGAAAACCACAGCCGCGTGAATAAACACATGCTGCCCAAACTGTGCCAATACTCGCTTTAGGAATTGAGGAACCCTAGGGAGCCCATCCAATAGCCAGCGGAAATAGTGTACTTATGAGTAAACTCTAAGAAAAGGAACCTAATTCTCACCCTCGGCAAAAGGATTATCCATGCGTTTGCGTTCCATCCTCACCCGCCCCTCGTCGAAAACCGAAGGCCACTTAGGCGCCCGCGCGAAGCGGGGTCGGTGGCAGGTTGGGGCGGTGGGCGTCATGACCATAGCAGCTTTAGCAATGACCAGCTGTTCGAGCGACGAACCGCAGGACAACACGGCGGCAAGCAGTACAAATAGGGGCGATGCGAAGGGCGGCGAGAAGGCGGAAGCAAAGGCCGACCCGACGCAGCAGGCGATAGATGCGTACAAGGATGTTTTGGATAATCCGGAAAAATACGAACGCGATTATTCTGACCGCGACGATTATTATCCGACAGGCACCTATTCTTATGCGTTGATTGAGGCGAATAATGATGAAGCTCCGGAGCTGCTGCTGAAAAACGATTGCAAGGAATTTTCTCCGGTGACTTTTATTGCAATCGGCAAGGACGGAAAGCCTTTCGCGTCAGACACTGCGCTGGTGACGGGCGCTGGATCAACCGGTTCCCGGGCTAATGTTGTGGCTTCGGGCGAGGGCGATGGCATTTTCGAGTGGGCTTATTCGTCTGGACGGCCGGAAGTTCCTACAACTCATTACACATTCGACGGCAAGCAGCTGACCAAGGGCGAGAGAAGCGAATGGAGCCAGGTCACGGGCGCTCCGGCCGACCAGATCGAGCTGGAATGGTACGCCACCGACGACGCGAGCGGTCTAAAGAAAAACCAGTCTGGCCCTAATTTCGGCTCCGGCGAGTCTTCCGGAAAATCCGAAAACAAGGAAAAGAAAGGCAAGAAGAATAAGGGAAGGAAGCCGAATCCCGATCTGCCTGCGGGTTACGTAAAAAAGGACGATGCGGATAATGACGCCCCAGCCTCCGCGAATAAGAACCTCCCCGAAGGGGCATACGCGAAGGCCGGTGGGCCGATTCCTTCGGATGCTCTCGAAGCAACGGTTGTAAGGCGTTATAAGGAGTCTTACATGCACGACCGGGCGGTATTTCAGTCACCAAGCGGAAAAATCAAGTGTGCAGTAGACGCTTCTTTCGCAGGATGTGGAATTCCCTCTTACCGCGATACGAAACCCTACGGATACAGCAAAACCGTTGGTGCAAATTGGTGGGTGGATTTCAACAACTGGGAACTCATGTCGAGGGACGACGTACCGCCTTACGCTCCCGATGATGGAGGTTCAGAAATCGAGGATGTGCCCTACGGCAAAACCATTTACTTCGGCAACCATGTCTGTCACTCGGAATACAACGGCATGACGTGCTGGAACGCGAAAACCGGTAAGGGCGCGTTTATGAGTATCAGCAGGACGGAGTTCTTCGACTGACTTTCTAATAAACACTCTTATAATCCACCCCCATAGAAGGGTGTTTTCGGTTATCAGAATGATAGACCTTAGCCTTATAGCTCGATTACAAAATACGCTTGTTAAGCGATTTAAGGGTAAACAAACAACCTTAGAACTTCCCACAGTTCTATAATATTCACTTAGCCAACCTCTTCTTCGCAGCTCTTTAACTAGCGTCGGAATCGAGCCAAAACGCTCAATCCATCGAGAGAACAAGGAGTATAACTATGCGTAAGAAGCGCATCGCAACAGGCACTCTAATTGCAGCCTCTGCAGTTCTGCCTATGTCACTCGCCCCAGCAAGCGCACAGGTCGCCACGAGCGCCGGAAGTCCTGGCACAATCATTACCCAGCCATACGGTTTTCTTAAAGACGTTGGAAAAGGAGCTGCCCAAGGCGCTGCCGGTGGTTGTATCGCTGGACTTCCTGAAGGTGGCATTGGTTGCGTCCCGGGAGCAGGAGTTGGCGCCGTTGGAGGAGCTGCCAGTGGTGCAATCGGCTGGGCTGCGGATAAGCTTTTCGGTGATTAATCGTTTGCACCTTGTCTGCCCTTAACAACCAAAGATCGGGGTCGGAGTAATCACAATCGGCCCCAGATGAAAGGAAAATCGCTATGTCTTCCACTAAGTCGTTTGGAGTACCTTCCACTCGATCCGCTGAGGCTCTTATTCAAGCTCTGCAGAGCATGCCCAACTACAAGGCTAAGGACGCAAACGGAACGGAGGCACGTGCACGCGTAGGCAGCGAGTTCCTTTTCCGCATGATCGGTGCAGGGATTTACAACAAGTACACCGCACCGGTAAAGGTGGATATCACAACGAACGGCAGCGAAGCTAACGTCACTTTGTCGGCGACCCCGAACATCAATATTGTCGCCAAAGACCGCGTGAACGAGTTTTTCAACCGGACCTTCAGCGAAATCGAACGGAACATCCGCGCTGCCGCATAGACCTATCAAGTCCCCTCCGATGCAACTCCTCACTGACTGCACGATAGGCCGCTCCAGCACCCCGCTGGCCAGCGGCCTCAACCTCGTTGTAACCCCCGGCAAGGTCTACCGCGTGACCGGCGCCAACGGCATCGGTAAATCCACGCTGGCGGATACCATCGTCGGCTTTATCCGCCCTCTCGAAGGTTCCCGCAACGCTTGTCTTCCCCTCCCCGGAACACGAGCTCACCAACACCTATTCGGCTATTTGCCGTCGCGCGTTAGCCCGCTACCCTCCCTGAACTTTCAGCAGTGGTGCCGAGCGATCTCCACAGGCTACGGCATCCAAGAGCAGCAGGTCGAGTCACTCTGGCAGCGCCTCGGTGGACGTGCCACTCAACGTAGTCGACTAGATCAGCTTTCCAGTGGCAACTTGCGCAAAGCCTTCGCCCTCAACGCCTTCGCGATCCCACGCAAGATCCTCATTCTCGACGAGCCTTTCGAGGAACTCGACTCCCACGGCCGCAAGACCATCGCCGAGCTCATCACAGAACAGGCTCGGGCCGGCGCCGCCGTCCTGGCGATTTCCCACACTGACTTCTCGCCGAAAGACCACATCCTCGAGCTAACTGAAGACGGCCTGCAGGAGCTATTCCAGTGACTTCCTTTCAACGCCTTGCACGCGAAGTCAACCTGGTTCGCCATTCGCACTGGCTCGAAGGCACCAAACATGGTCGCCTGCTGACTGTTCTTCGCATGGCTCCGGCTTGTCTGCTAGCCGTCCAAGCGATCCAAGCTCCGGTCATCGGCGCGGAGGACACTCAAGCCGCCCACGACGGCCAGCACATCCTACCCATTACCTTCGCACGCCTAGCCATTGCGTGGTTCTGCCTGCTCATGGTCCGCCCGCCGGACACAGCCTGCATCAACCTACGCCACCCATTACTTCCCGTCGGCCGCCCGGCAATCATCCTCGGTGCATTCCTCGGTTGGCGTTTCTGGGAGCTCCTCCCCGCTCTCGTCACAGCCGTCGTCGCGACCTTTGTGGCCTCGCGGACTCCCACTGACACCTCCGACGCGACCAATATCTCCGACGTTTTCGTGACCATCGCCCAGGGGCTCGCCATCGCAGTAATCGTGCTAGCTGTGATCGGCCTCGTCCGCCTGCTCTTCGACTCCTACCTCCGCGACATCCCCACTCTCACCAGTGTCTTTGTTGCACCAATCTTCTTCGCCGCCAGCCTTTCGCTCACCCCTCTTCCGCCAAACCTCACGGTGCTCTACATCGCCCCGGTTCTGACGTTGTTGGGTCTTAATTTGGGGTTTTATGACGCCTCCCTGCGCGCCACCTCGGCCGTCCCAGGCCTTGTCACGCACATGTATTGCTCGAAAGCTTTCGCATCCTCAACGCTGGCTGGCGCCGGCCTATTCATTGCGGGCATCATCTCCTCGGCTCCCTTGTGGCATTGTCTGGCGCTCGGTTCGGCGCTATCAGCTTGCTCCCTGCTGTGGTGGCGCATCGTATGGGCGTGTAGCAGGGGGGCGACCTTCGGATTCACGCTACTTATCCAGGCGGTACTCCTCGGCGGGTTTGTCGGATTCATCAGCGCGCCCTCTGCGTTCCACTACCCACCCGCCCGAGGGGCGTTAGTTGCAGCCGTCGCTCTGGTCGGAGGCTGCGGCGTCATCGGCTTAAAGAACCTGGGCACAAAGAAAGCGCCGGGAGAAAAGCTCTCCCGGCGCCTCGCTCAGATCAGCGTCTAGCGCTAGCGCAACTAACAGCTACTTCGCAGCCTGCACGCGATCCTTCAGACCCTGGAACTCGTCCCACACCTCGGACGGAACCTTCGGACCCAGGAACTTCAGCCATTCCTCATTGTCGGCCAGGTCGCGCTCCCAGTCAGCCGGGTTCACGGACAGTGCCTCGCGGATGTCCTCCTCCGTCTCCTTCAGGCCATCGGTGTAGATATCCTCGTAGCGGGCGGTGTAGCCAACGACGGTTTCGTCGGCCTCCACGCGGCCTTCGATGCGGTCGACGATCCACTTCAGCACGCGGGAGTTCTCGCCGAAGCCCGGCCACAGGAAGCGGCCGTCCTCGCCACGGCGGAACCAGTTGACCAGGAAGACCTCTGGCATCTTGTCGCCGCCCTTGTTGCCCATGTCGATCCAGTGCTGCAGGTAGTCACCGGCGTTGTAGCCGATGAACGGCAGCATGGCCATCGGGTCGTGGCGCAGGGAGCCAACGGCAGCCTCCGCAGCAGCCGCGGTCTGGCCGGAAGCGAGGGTGGCGCCGATGAACGTGGCGTGGTTCCAGTCGCGGGCCTGGGTAACCAGCGGCACGGTGTCCGCACGGCGACCGCCGAACAGGATGGCGGAAACCGGCACGCCCTTCGGGTCGTTGAACTCCGGTGCGGCAACCGGGCACTGCTCGATTGGCACACAGTAGCGGGAGTTCGGGTGCGCGGCCTTGTTGCCGGAATCCGGGGTCCACTCGTTGCCCAGCCAGTCGATGAGGTGCTGCGGCTCACCTTCCTTGGACTCCCACCAGACGTCCCCGTCGTCGGTCAGGCCGACGTTGGTGTACAGGGTGTTGCCCGGCTCCATGGACTTCATAGCCATCGGGTTGGAGGCGTAGTTGGTGCCCGGTGCCACGCCGAAGAAGCCGTTCTCCGGGTTCACGGCGTACAGGCGGCCGTCCTCGCCGAAGCGCAGCCATGCGATGTCGTCGCCGACGACCTCTGCGCGCCAGCCCGGGATGGTCGGCTGGATCATGGCCAGGTTGGTCTTGCCGCATGCGGACGGGAAGGCCGCACAGATGTAGTAGGCCTTTTCCTCCGGGCTGATCAGCTTCAGGATCAGCATGTGCTCTGCCATCCAGTCCTCGTCGCGCGCCATGGCGGAAGCAATGCGCAGTGCGTAGCACTTCTTAGCCAGGATGGCGTTGCCGCCGTAACCGGAGCCGTAGGACCAGATCTCGCGATCCTCCGGGAAGTGGGTGATGTATTTCGTGTCGTTGCACGGCCAGGTGGAGTCTTCCTGCCCTGGCTCCAGCGGCGCGCCCACGGAGTGCAGGCCCTTCACGAACTCGCCGTTCTCGCCGATCTTGTCCAGAGCTTCCTTACCCATACGGGTCATGATGCGCATGGACATAACCACGTACGGGGAGTCGGTAATCTCGATGCCTAGCTTCGGGGACGGGTCGGTAATCGGGCCCATGCAGAAAGGCACGATGTACATGCGGCGGCCCTTCATGGAGCCGGAGAAGTGCTCGCGCATTTCGGCGCGCATCTGCTCCGGGTCCATCCAATTGTTGGTGGGGCCGGCGTCTTCCTCAGTCTTAGAGCAGATGAAGGTGCGGGATTCCACGCGCGCAACGTCAGACGGGTTGGAGCGCGCCAGGAAGGAGTTCGGCTGCGCCTCTTCGTCCAGCTTGATCAGGGTGCCGTGCTCGACCAGCTGCTCTGCCAGCTGGTTCCACTCCTCCTCGGAGCCGTCACAAAACACGACCGATTCCGGCTGGAAGAGCTCCACAGCCTCCTCGATCCAATTCAGCATCTCCTGGTTCTTGGTGGGTGCCTTGCCGACAAGCCCTCGAATTGTCATCGATATTCTCCCTACGTTTTTGTTTCCCACAACCCGACTCAGCCACATATGCGCAAAATGCACTAGCCAGCCGTATGTTTAAACGTCCTGTTCAAACGCGGTTGTATTCACCTAAAGTCTACTAAAACCTGCGATATTTAGGCGCACGGTATCGCTTTGATCTGTAATTTTCCGGGTCTGCGCATTGGCACACGAGTCCCCTTGCACCCCCAGACTATCGCGTTGCCCAGGGGTGTTGTTCGGTTCTGGTGCCTGTGGACGCAGATCACACCCGCACTAACCCCATTCACCCCGATCAACGCATTTCCAGGCGTCCGTTTCCCACTGCCCACCCCCCGTATCGGGGGTGTTCTTGTTGTTTCTTAGTGACGCCCCCTCGGCCTCCCCCGGCTCAATCCATCGCCAGGCTGACCATTGTCCGTCGTAGGACACTGTGGAAACGTAGTCCACTTTGCCGTCCCCATCCGTATCGCTGAGGATGCTCATTCCGCGGTCGTCGGCAATGGTGACGGACTCTTCGACTCCGCCCCAACCCCGACCGGTTCCGTCTGCGCCGGTAGCGGCTCCCCGGTTGGGGTTGTGGGCATTGGGATCGTGGGAGTTGAGCGCGTCGACAAAGTACTCGCGCCCCTTAAATTCGACGGTCAGCCCACCACCCAAACCATCGCTAAGACCATCGCCGAGCCCATCGCCCAGCGCAGAGGGCAGTGCACTGTGCAGCACACCCTGCAGTCCGTGCCCTTCGACCAGATCCGCCAGAGGATTCTGCGGCACAGCGCCTTCCGGGGAATCAAACATCCCGTCAAACATGTCCATGCTCATCAGCGCACCTCCATAGCCAGGTTGCGGATCCGTGGCGCTACCGGCGGGATGTCTAGGCGAGCAACAACTTCCGTCACCACGCCCGCCCAGTGCTGGCGCAGCACAGCGGATTCCTTAGCTGCACGAGTCTTCCACGCCTCGTGGCGCAACATCGCCAGCCGCGCGCCGACCACGGCCAACGCCACCAGCAGCCCGACCACGATTCCAGCAATCACCCCGAAGATCCTGCCGACCATCGTCCCCAGGCCTAATCCCGCTGCAATGCCCGCCGCAGCCACTGGCACCAGGCTGGCTCGTGCCCCGGCCACCACCGTCGGTCGCGCCGGCGGCTGCACCTGAGTTTCGGGAAGTGGTGGAAACAGCGCCCCCTGTTCCAGTACTGCCAAGCGCAGACGAGCCATGAAGGCAGAGTGCAGGTCCTCGAAATCCTCACGGTTGCCTGCAGATCGCTCGCTTTCCTCGGCCGTATCTAACACCTCCTGGGCGATCCGGGTGGCGCTCAGCCGCGTGGCAATGCGCACCCGGTCTAGGCGCTCTGCATCCGCCCGGCGCGCATCGACCTCCCACTCCTCCAGATCCACTCCCAGCTCATGGATCCAATCGCATACCTCGTCCACGCCCTCGCACCAGACCCAACCTGGGGTGTCGACCCACGCGGACGAGGGGGCGTCACTACCAAAGGGCCACAACAGCACCACGCCCATGGCCTGCGCGACTGCCCGGGCGACCTCCCGATCCTCCGGGGTGGCGCTGCTGACCACCGCAACGACGATATCGGGGCGCTGCTGCGGGCCAGCACCCTCGATGACCTCTAACTTTTCCCCTGCCTTACCTGCTGTTCTTTCCACCCGCGCACGCAACAGCGCCGCACATTCGGCTACTGCGCGCCCATCCGGGCCGATGACGGAAATAGTCTTCCCCACTTTGTTAAGTCCCCCACTTGGCTTAAGACATTCTGCAGCCTGTCTGCAAGAATGGTCTAGATGAATAATTCCGATGACACTTCAGGCAGCCTTCCCCCAGGCCGCCCGCTACAGACACAGTTTAACGACGGTCGCGACTATCCGCGACTGGGCAATTTCAGCTTTCGCCGCGGCACCTTGACCGACAACCAAGAGGCGCTGTGGAACGAACACTGGCCGGAGCTGGGCAAAGTGCTTGCCGATGAGGTCATCGACCTTCCCGAATGGTTCGGCCGCGATGCTGAAACAATTGTGGAAATTGGTTCCGGAACGGGCACCTCGACCGCCGCGATGGCGCCGCTGGAAGCAGATAAAAACATCGTCGCCGTCGAGCTTTACCGCCCCGGGCTGGCCAAGCTGCTGGGCTCGCTGGTGCGCGGGGACATCCACAACGTGCGCATGATCCGCGGCGACGGGGTCGAAGTCTTGCAGCGCATGTTCGCACCCGAATCGCTGTCCGGCGTGCGCATTTACTTCCCGGATCCATGGCCGAAGGCGCGCCACCACAAGCGGCGCATCGTACAATCCGGCACGCTGCACCTGATCGCCTCCCGATTGAAGCCGGGCGGCATTCTGCACATCGCCACCGATCACGCGGACTACGCGGAGTGGATCGACGAATTGGTACAGGTCGAAGAGCAGCTGGAGTACCTGGGCTGGCCCGAGAACCAGTCGGACATTCCACAGCTGACGGACCGGCAGGTCATCACGAAATTCGAGGGCAAGGGGCTGGACAAAGAGCACGTGATCCGCGAATACCTGTGGCGGAAGAAATAGCTAACACACCCCGAAAGGTTTGCCATTCGCCCTGGTCGGGTTCGTAGACTATAGGGAAATCTGCCAGGAAGGGTCTGGCGAAAAGGAAAGGATCTTACGTTGTTTAGCTCTTGGGGCGATGTCGCCTACCGGTTCCGCCGGCTGATCCCTCTGGTGATCATTGCGGCGATCCTGGTGCTGTATGTCGTCGCCGGGCTGAAACTGGCCGACCGGATGAGCCAGGAGGGGTGGGACGACCCCCACTCGCAGTCCACGAAGGCCGCGCAGATCGAGCAAGACGTTTTTGGTCGGGACGCCAACGGGGACGTCATCCTGATGGTCACCGGCGACAAGCCGGGGTCCGCTACCTCTGACGAGGTCAAGCAGGCCATGACCCAGCAGATTGATCAGCTGCGCAAGGATCACCCCGCTGAGATCGGTGGGGTGACCAGCTTCTTTAACCGCGGTCCGGCCGCCATGGCCAACCCGGATGGCACTGCCGCTTTTGCAGCCATCGGGCTGAAGGGCGTGGAAGATGACGTGCTGATCAACTTCCGCAAGATCGAGGATGACCTGCGTGCTATCAGCGCCCCTGGCGTGGATGTGAAGATCGCCGGCGCCACAGCGGTCTCTGACTCTTTGGACGAGGGCATGGCCGGGGATATCCACCGCGCCGAGGTCTACGCCCTGCCCGCCGTCGGTCTGCTGCTGCTGATCGTCTTCGGCGGGTTGATCGCCGCGTTTATGCCGCTGCTGGTGGGCGGCCTGTCGATCCTGGGCTCCATGGGTGTGCTGGCGATCCTGGCCAGCTTCACGCAGATCAACGTCTTCGCCCAGTCGGTCGTCACGCTGCTGGGCCTGGGCCTGGCCATCGACTACGGCCTGTTCATGGTCTCCCGCTTCCGCGAGGAAATGGCCGAGGGCAACGACACGCGCACCGCTGTGCGCAACACCACTGCGACCGCAGGCAAGACCGTGGTGTTCTCCGCGGCAATGGTGGCCGTGGCGCTGTCCGGGCTGTTCATCTTCCCACAGGCCTTCCTGAAGTCCGTGGCCTTCGGCGCGATCTCTGCCGTGGGGCTGGCGGCACTGCTGTCCGTGGCCGTGCTGCCGAGTATCTTCGCGATGCTGGGGCCGAACATCGACAAGTGGTCCTTCAAAAAGAAGCGCGACCGCCGCCGTTCCGAGCAGGTCAACGGCATCTGGGGCCGCATCCCGGCCTTCGCCATGCGCCACTCCAAGCTGTTTACAGTCGCCATCGTCGGCGGTCTGTTGCTGGTGGCAGTGCCGATTGCGGGTATCAAGCTGGGTGGCATCAACGAGACCTACCTGCCGCCGTCGAACCAGACCCGCGTGAACCAGGAAGAGTTCACGGAGAAATTCCCGCAGTTCCGCACCGACCCGATCAAGCTGGTCATCGAGGGTGATTCCCAGGCCGTGGGCGCGGTCTACCAGAAGGCCAATGCTGTGCCTGGCCTGACCGCCCCGTTCCAGGTTTCCCGCCCCACGAAGGACGGCGTGACTGTGCTGTCCACCGGCATTGCGGAGCGCAAGGATAACGACCGCATCGTCGGCGCACTGGAGGACATCAACGTCGACGGCGCCAACGTGTACGTCGCCGGCACTCCTGCCCTGGAGGTCGAGTCCATCGACGCGCTGTTCGAGAAGCTGCCGTGGATGCTGCTGTACATCGTGCTGGTCAGCTTCGTCCTGATGGCCATGATCTTCGGCTCGCTGATCATTCCCGCCAAGGCCGTGATCATGAACATCCTGGGCACCGGCGCAACTCTCGGCCTCTTGACATTGATCTTCGTCGACGGCCACGGCGCCGACATGTTTAACTTCACCGCCGGACCACTGACCTCGCCGGTGCTAGTGCTGATCATCGCCATCGTCTTCGGCCTATCGACGGACTACGAGGTGTTCCTGGTCTCCCGCATGGTGGAGGCCCGCGCCCGTGGTGCCTCGACGGATCAGGCGATCCGCTTCGGCACGGCCACCACCGGCAGCATCATTACCGCTGCTGCGTTGATCATGATTGTGGTCTGCGGCGCCTTCGGTTTCTCGTCGATCGTGATGATGAAGTACATCGCCTTCGGCATGGTCATCGCACTGATCTTCGATGCGACGATCATCCGCATGCTCCTCGTGCCCTCCATCATGCATCTGCTCGGCCCGGACAACTGGTGGGCACCGCGATGGGTCAAGCGCCTATCGGAGAAGGTCGGGCACAACGAGCAGCTGGAACCCTCGCCGCGCGAGGCAGCGACGGCTTCCCGTTCGTCGCAGGTGACGGTTGCGGAGCTTTCTGGTGTGGACGCCATCGCCCCCGTGCCCGCCCAGCATTCCGGTGATGCTCCCGCACGCCAGCGGGATCTGCCCTTCGCGGAGCTGATGCGCCGGGTGGAAGGCCAGCGCAAGAATGACGGCAACGGCGAAGGCGGCGGTGAAGGCGACGTTGAAGGCGACGGGAATATGGACGAAAGGGGCATGAATGAGTAGCCTCTGGCGGCGCGCAGATGTGCGGGCACTGTTATCCCTGGCTCTGATCGGTCTGATCGCTTTCGTCGCCCGGGAACACCTGCACTTCATCGGCGAGGGTTGGCGGGAGCTTGCCCACGCCGATAAACGCTGGATCGCGCTCGCCGTCGTGGCGCTGGCGCTCTCCATGGTCGCGCAGGCCGAGGTGATGGTGGTGTTGCTGCGCAGCGCCGGTGTGAAGGTAAAGCGCACAACCGTGAACTGGCTGGGCCTGGCCGCTAACTCCTGGTCCTCTACATTCCCCGGCGGCCCGGCGCTTTCGGCAGCCATGATCTTCCGCGAACAGCTGAAGTGGGGTGCCACACCCGTTATCGCCAGCTGGTACATGCTGCTGTCCGGCGCCCTGGCCGGTGGCGGCATGGCGATCCTGGCCATCGGCGCAGTGTTTTTCCTCGGCCTGACCGTGAAGCCGGTAACCCTGGCTCTGTCCCTCCTCGCCCTGGTCGCGCTGGCACTCCTAACCAACTGGGTGGCCAAGAATCGCGACGTGGTGGAGCGGTGGCTCGTCAACAGGCTGCGCACCTACAACACCCGCCGTGGCAAGCCCGCCGACCGCTTCACCGACAGCGTCCGTGGATTCTCCCGCCAACTGTCCGCCGTGGAGCTACCACTGCCGAAGCTCGCGGCCGCTATTGCCGCCAGCCTGGGCAACTGGATTTTCGAAATCCTGTGCCTGTTGGCCTGCATCTACGCCGTCGGCGCCACCCCGCCCATCGCCGGTGCAGTGCTGGCCTTCCTGACCGCCAAGCTAGTGGGGCAGGCGCAGGTCACCCCCGGTGGCCTGGGGCCAGTGGATGTTGCTCTGACCAGTGCGCTGGTGGGATTCGGCACGCTTACCTCCGTCCAGGCGTTCGGGGCGGTGATCGTTTTCCGCATGCTCAGCTTCGTGGGGCTGACCATCGTGGGCTGGATCGTGTTCTTTGCCACCAAGATGGTCAACCCCAAGGGCGAGGCTGAACAGGTCGCGGCGGACAATGGGCGTCCTCAAGAAAAAGTGCAAGAGCCGGTCGGCGAAGCACAATAGAAAAAGACAGTAAGATACGAGGCCATGAGCACCCCCACTAACACCTCCACCGGCGATCTACCTGGCAAGACGCAACGCTCGCCAGTGATGGCGCTGAGCTTCGACGTCCTCGCCGTACTGCTGTTTGCCCTGCTAGCACGCATTGCGCACAACACCCCAGAGATGCCACTGAGCTTCACCGGTTGGCTGGATACCTCCTGGCCATTCCTGATCGGGGTGGCGATCGTGTGGGCGCTGCTGTGGATCGGCGTGGTGCGGCCGCGAAAAAGCGCGCAGGTCACGGGCGCGGACGGCTTCAGTGGCTTCGAGTTCTCTACGGGCGCGATGGTGTGGATCACCAATGTGATCGTAGGGTTGGGAATCTGGGGAATTCGCCACGGGGAGGTTCCGCACTGGTCGTTCATGATCGTGGCGACCGTGATGAGCGGCCTGCTACTGTTCGGCTGGCGCGGGATGTTCCGCTTGGGTCGGCTGCGTAGGCTTTCGCGCATGAAGCGCATGGGGCGGATGTTCAACAAGTAGACGTCCGCTCGCGTCAAGGAACGTTCGAAGCACACTTCAACGAATTAACCTGACGTACACCTTGGCGCAATACGGGGTTCTTTCACGTTGCTTAAAGTCTTTTGAGGTATCTGCACAGTTAGCTGTGCTGATGAGCTGAAACCCCAACAAGACTATGGCCAACCACATCTAGACGAACGACATTGTGTGGGCATGGCCGACTGCAAAAATCGAGGAGAGATCCCCCATGGGCCTGAAGGGTCGCAATCTGCTGAAGAAAATGGACTTCACGTCTAGCCGTTCCCACCGCACCTGTGTGTACAAGTGTGGCGACGCTTGCTCCAAGCCGGTGAACAACAAGTCCGACAACAACTACTTTATGGATCTGATCCAGGGCACCTTCTCGCGCCGCAGCGCACTGCGCGCAGGTGGCGCAGCAGTCGTTACCGTCGGCGGTGCTTCCTTCCTGGCAGCCTGCAGCGACGACAACGGTGAGGGTGGCGCAAAGGGCGGCAACGGCGAGAACAAGGGTGGCAACGGTTCCGGCAACGCCGACGCACCGGACGGCCTGAAGTTCGAGATGGTCGAGCCGAACACCAAGGACGAAGTCGTCGTTCCGGCTGGCTACAAGTCCGAGGTCGTTATCCGCTGGGGCGACCCGGTGGTTGAGGGCGCCAAGGAATTCGACGTTGACAACCAGACCGCGGAACAGGCCGCCAAGCAGTACGGCTTCAACTGTGACTTTGCGGCGCTGCTGCCGATCGAGGGAGAGAACAACCGCTTCCTGCTGGTCTCCAACCACGAGTACTCCACCCCGCAGCAGATGATCCCAGACTACGACCTGGAGAACCCCTCCAAGGAGCACGTCGACATCGAGCTGGCTAGCCACGGCATGTCCATCGTCGAGGTTGAGGGCAACGACAAGGACGGCAAGCTGAAGCCCGTCATGGGCAAGTACAACCGCCGCCTGACCGGCACCACCGAGTTCGAGCTGCGCGGCCCGATCGTTGGCCACAAGCTGGTGAAGACCTCTGACGACAAGGAAGGCAAGATCGTCAAGGGCACCTTCAACAACTGCTCCGGTGGCGTGACTCCATGGGGCACCATCCTGTCCGGCGAGGAGAACGTTGACCAGTACTTCGCTGGTGGAGAGAACGTTAAGGACGAGAAGGTACGCGAGCGCCTGAGCCGCTACGGCATCGAGGACGCCAAGACCGCTCGTCAGTGGGAAAAGCACTACGACCGCTTCGACGTGACCAAGGAGCCGAACGAGCCGCACCGCTTCAACTACGTGGTTGAGGTGAACCCGTGGGATCCGAAGTCCACCCCGGTCAAGCACACCGCCCTGGGTCGTTTCAAGCACGAGGGCTCCAACATCCACGTCACCAACGACGGCACCGTGGTTGCATACTCCGGCGATGACTCCCGCTTCGAGTACATCTACAAGTTCGTCTCCTCCCGCAAGATCCGCAGCGGTAACACCGACAAGGATCGCGAGGAGAACATGAAGATCCTGGACGAGGGCACCCTGTATGTTGCCACTTTCGAGGGCAACAACAAGGACTTCGACGAGAACAACCCGCCGAAGGGCGAGAAGTTCGACGGCACCGGCAAGTGGATCAAGCTGGTCACCGTCAAGGAGGACGGCTCCGCCGAGTCCCACGTCGACGGCATGTCCGCCGAAGAGGTCATCGTCTTCACCCGTGAGGCTGGCGACAAGGTCGGGGCTACCAAGATGGACCGCCCGGAGGATGTCGAGCCGCACCCGACCACCGGCAAGGTCTACGCCGCACTGACCAACAACAAGTACCGCGGCACGCAGGAAGAAGGCAAGAACAAGGAGGGTGTTCGCGAGTACGCCCCGGTCAAGGAAAACAAGAACGGTATGGTCATCGAGATCGAAGATGACTTCACCGGCGAAGACCTCAAGTGGAACCTGCTGCTGGTTTGTGGTGACCCGGACGAGGCCGAGACCTACTTCGGTGGCTTCGACAAGTCCAAGGTCTCCCCGATCTCCTGCCCGGACAACGTCACCTTCGACTCCTTCGGCAACCTGTGGGTCTCCACCGACGGCAACGCCCTGGAATCCAACGACGGCCTGTTCGCCGTCTCCCTGGAAGGCGAGACCCGTGGCCTGACCAAGCAGTTCCTGACCGTCCCGGCCGGCGCCGAGACCTGTGGCCCGCTGGTCTTCGACAAGCGCGTGCTGGTCAACGTTCAGCACCCGGGTGAGGACGAGGAAGCTACCGTCAAGACCTCCAAGTCCCACTGGCCGGACGGCGGCGACTCCATCGCCCGCCCGGCTACCGTGGTTGCTTGGAAGGAAGACTTCGGCACCATCGGCGCTTAAGTTGTTGGGTTAGCTGCCTAACCCTCCCCAGCTCCCTCTCGCGGTTTTCCTCGAGAGGGAGCTTTTCTATACCGTGGATCGAGTAGAGCGAAAGGAGCACCAACGGTGACCGGCCCCCGCGAAGACACCGAGACCACCAACGGCATTCGCCCTCTCATACCGGAGGACATCGGCTACAAGAAGGCTCTCATCGCCTCCCTGTGCTCGGGTCTGGCCTCGTACAACGCCCTGTACGCCACCCAAGCAGTCCTCCCGGCACTGTCGGAGGACTTCGGTGTCTCCCCCTCGCTGGCTGCGCTGACGGTCTCCGCCACCACGGGTGGTCTGGCGCTCATGGTCATTCCGCTCAGCATCGTCTCCGAGCGCTTCGGGCGGCGCCGGGTGATCCAGGCATCCGTCCTGGCAGCTACCCTCTTCTCCCTGGCGCTAGTCACGCTGCCGTCGATCCAGTCGATCATCGCGGTGCGCCTCCTGCAGGGCATCGCCGTAGCGGGCGTGCCAGCCGTGACCATGGCCTTCCTCTCGGAGGAAATCGACCGGCGCTACCTCCCCCGAATAATGGGTTTCTATATCGCGGGTAATTCGCTGGGCGGCCTCATCGGCAGGCTCATCCCAGGCATCGCCCTGGAGTTCACGGATTGGCGCCTAGCCACCCTCCTGAGCGCGATCTTTGCCTTCGCGATGGCCCTGATGACCACCTGGGTGCTGCCCAAGCAGCGCTTCTTCACTCCGAAGAAAATCACGCTCGCCCACGAGTTGCAGGCCTTCGCCCATCATCTGCGCGACCCTATCCTGCTGAAGCTTTTCCTGTTGCCGTTCCTGCTGATGGGCAGTTTCGTTTCCCTGTACAACTACATGACCTTCCGGCTGATCAACACCTTCGGCCTGCCGGAATCCCTCGCCGCGCTCGTGTTCGTCATCTACCTGTCGGGCACCTGGACTTCCACGCGCACGGGCACGATGGTCAATCGCTACGGCCAGGCGAAGGTCGTGGTCGCCTGCATCGCCCTGGCACTGGTAGGCCTCTTCCTGGCCTTCATCCCGACTGTCCCCACCACGCTCGCAGCCGTGCTACTGTTCACCGCCACATTCTTCCCCGCCCACTCAATCTCCAGCGCGTGGGTCGGCGAGGTCGCACGGCAGGATCGCGCCGAGGCTTCGAGCATCTACATCCTGAGCTACTACCTCGGTTCCTCTATCATCGGCTGGGTCTCCGGCTATTTCTTCGCCCACAGCTGGGGATTGCTGGTCTCTTGGTTGATTCTGTTGACCCTTATCGCCCTGGTCACGGCTCTTGCCGCCATGCGGCGCGATAAGGCCATTTCTTCTTGACGCCCCCACGCCCCAACCGCTCTTTATTCCAGAAAAATATTAAGAATAGTTGATTTTTTTACATAGAAAACCTCCTACCGCCGAGCGGTGTGTCTAAGATCACTCGCATGGGACATACTCGCAAACTTCGATTCGCATCGATCCTCGGTGTAGGGATGCTGGCTACCGCTGGGATGGGCGTCGCAGTCGCCCAGGGTGGCGTCTCTGCACACCTCGCACTATCCGGCACGATCTTCAACATGGAGGTCGGTGAGCTGGATGGTAAGGGCTTCGACCTCTTCACCGACGTTGACGAAATGCACAACGGCAAGGAAGCTATCTCCCGCCTGCGCATTAAGGATGCCAAGGTGACTGACGTCTGCATGACTGCACCGATAAAGATCCCCGGCGTTGGGGAAAAGAAGTTCCAAATGACCGTTCCGGGGCAGAACTTCTCCGCAGAGAACATGCTGATTGGTGCGCGAAAGCTCTCCGGTGATCTAACCCTGATTAACCCGCAAATCGGCGTTGATGCCGGCAAGATTGATAAAGACGCTCCGGACGGTGGCTGGGGTATCTTCGCCGACTCCCTGCAAGCCAAGGGGCAGGGAATCGAGGCGACCTCTCTGTCTGCGGATAAGATGACCGCCGGCGGCAGCAAGATTGCAATTGTGGATAGCGACAATGCCGAGTGCTAACCCCAACGGTTTCGGTCATTGGCGCCGCAACCGCCCGTTCGGGGCAGGGCTATTCATGCTGCTGTCGGGCATCATCATGATCGTTCCGGCATACCTGTCGTTCGAGGTATCGAACATCGTCATCCAGGTCTCCACGATCTCCGGCGTGTCCACCCTGTTGATCGGCGCGTTGTTGATCACCTCTGGGCTGATGACGTGGTTCAAGCCAGACACTCGCCTGCTCACGGGCGTAGCCTCCCTGATCCTCGGAATCGTGGCGCTTCCCATGTCGAACATCGGCGGCTTCGTTCTGGGCACCTTGTGCGCCGTTATCGGTGGAGCTTTGGCGCTGTCGTGGACGGAGGAAGAAAAGCCGCCTAAGGGCGTCAAGAAAAGGAAGGTAGATGAGCAAGCAGCGTAAACGCGGCGGCTCCAGCGCTGCGAAGGCCGTCGTTGCAGCGGCGTCGATGTGCGGGCTGGTGGCGGCGCTGGCGGTCGAGGTTGCCCCGAGCGCCGAGGCGCAATTGCAGCTGCCACCGCCTCCTGCGCTTCCGGCTCCGCCAGCACTTCCGGCTCCGCCGCCACCCCCGAAGCTCCCGGCGCCCCCGGCTCCTCCCGAGGTGCCGGAGAACCTGCGGGTGGACCTCACCCCACCGGGGCCGATCAAGGGCGAGAAGCCCGTTCAGCAGGGCACCTACGTCATCAAGGCGGACAACACGCGCCTGCTCGGGCACGTCAAAATGTCGCTGGTGCAGCAGCCCACACCCCAGGGGCCTAAGCCGGCACTGCGCATTGATGCGGACAAGGCGATCCTAACGAACCTGTCGGTGCAGTTCCCCACGCCGGGAGCTGGGCCTGAAGGCGGAATCTGGCAGCGGACTGGTCCGGGGCAGACTACGACGCTCACCGGGCATTTTCACATCGTGGTGAGTTCGCTGAACGTCACGCCTCGCGTGGCTGGACTGCCTCTAATCCCGCTGCCGATCGATGCCAACATGGCACCGAAGGAGCTGCAGGAAGCAGCAAAGAAAATCGGCCTTGGCACTCCGGATGCTCTCTCCGAACACCTGGAAATGACCAACGGCACGATGCACACGTATTTCGTGAAGGCCGACGAGCTGAAGCTGCCTGCCAGCACCAAGATCGGGATATAGTCGGCCACAGCGATGCTGCATGCCTCAGCTACATCGGCATGATGGTGTGCTTCTTCGGTGGCTCCTGCACCTGCTTGTTGCGCAGCTGACGCATCGCTTGACGCAGTCGGATACGTGTCTGGTCTGGGGTGATCACAGAGTCCACGTAGCCACGCTCGGCCGCCACATAAGGGCTGGTCATGTTGGCGTTATAGAAGTCCATGAACATTTTCTTGGCGGCGGGGCGCTGCTCCTCCGGCATGGCAGCCAGGGCCTTGCCCTGCATCATCACCACGGCAGCCTCCGCGCCCATCACGGCGATCTGCGCAGTCGGCCACACCAGGTTGATGTCCGCGCCCAGGTTCTTCGAGCCCATCACGGCATAGCCACCGCCGAAGGCCTTGCGCACCACCACGGTCACCTTCGGAACCGTCGCTTCGACCGTGGCGAAGCCCAGCTTTGCCCCGCGGTGAATCAGGCCAGCCTTTTCCTGCTCCACGCCCGGCATGTATCCGGGTGTGTCCACAACCCAGACGAGGGGGACGTTGTAGGCGTCACAAATACGGATAAAGCGCGCAGCCTTATCCGCAGCGTCGGCGTCCAGGCAACCGGCCAGCTCCATCGGCTGGTTCGCCACCACGCCCACCGAGTGTCCGTCGATACGAGCGAAGGCGGTGACGACGTTCGAGCCGTAGTCGCCCTGGACCTCCAGCACGTTGTCGTCGTCGAAGATGCGGGTCAGCACCTCCATGATGTCGTAGCCCGCGTTCGGGTCATCCGGGATGATGTCGTTCAGTTCGAAGTCGCGCTCAGTGAGCTCGTCGTTCGGCGCCCAGAACTCCGGAGTCTCGTCGAAGGTACTGGCAGGCAGGAAGTCCAGCAGATCCTTTACATAGTTAAACGCATCTTCTTCGCTGCTCGCGACGTAGGAAACGTTGCCGTTGCGGGCCTGTTGACGCGCACCGCCGAGCTCCTCCATCGAGATCTTTTCGCCCGTCACCGATTCGATCACGGCCGGGCCAGTAACGAACATCTGCGTGCGACCTTCGACGGCCACCACGAAGTCGGTGGTCACGGGCGCATACACGGCACCGCCGGCGGACGGGCCAAGCAGAATGGAAATCTGCGGGGACTGGCCGCTCAGCGGCAGCTGGCGGCGGGAGATCTCGGAGTACATCGCCAGGGACATCACGGCGTCTTGAATGCGGGCGCCACCGGAATCGTTAATGCCGATCACCGGGCAGCCAATGCGAATGGCCATGTCCATGACCTCACAGACCTTCTTGCCGAAGGTCTCACCTACCGAGCCGCCGTACACCGTCTTATCGTGGGCATATACCGCCACGGTACGGCCGCCGACCTGGCCGTAACCGGTCACCACGCCATCGCCGTAGGGGGCATCGTCCTCGCCGGGGGTGCGACCCAGGGCGCCGATCTCCACGAACGTGCCCTCGTCCAGCAACGCGGCAATACGCTGGCGGGGCGTGGTCAGCCCCGCTTCGTCGCGCCTTGCCTTTGCCTTCTCAGAGCCCGGATCCTGCGCCTGTTCCAGCCTGCGGTGCAGCTCCGCCAGCTTTTCGGCGGTGGTGCCGGTGGCGCCGGTTGCTCCCTCGTCGGCAGCAGTCACAGTGAAAGTCCCTTCGTTTCTCGACAAGCCTGGTTAAAGGTTATCTAGTTAATCGCCGTCTAGTCGCCATCCGTGATGTGCTTGGCGATCACACGTCCCACTTTAGAGATCTCTGGTTCATCCACAATAGCCAGGTGGTCGCCGCGGAGCTGGATGATTTCCAGGTCCTTGACGATCTCGCCCCAGCCACCGTCCGGCGCTACCTCGGCGTAGGCCGGCTCCAGCTCAATCGCGCCGTCGTGCATTCGCTCCGCGCGGAACAGCGTGACCGGTGCCTGCACGTCCGCCCAGGCTCCGAAGTCCAGGGATTCCAGGATGCGGTTGTCCACGAAGCTGGCGCGCTGGTGCTCCAGCACGCCCGCGGGCAGGCCGAGCCCCTTGGCCTCCGGGGAAGCCAGGAACTGCTGGAACATCTGCATCATCACGCCTTCGCCCTGCTGGTCCAGCAGCTCGTGCGGCACCTCCAGGGGCAGCCCGTAGGTCTTCTGGGCGAACGCGGCGTAGCGGTCCCAGCGCGCGTGCATTTCTTCCTTCGTATCCGGTGCGGGGTTCTTCGGCTGCACAGTATCCAGCAGCACGATGCGCTCGACCTCTGCGCTCGGCTCACCTGCGGTGGCTCGCTTGCCTAGCTGGTAGGCAACCTCGTAGGCCAGGGCACCGCCGAAGCTCCAGCCACCCAGCACCACCGGGCGGCCGTCGGACAGCTCGATGATCTCCGCCAGGTAGGCGCTGGCACGATCCGCCAGCTCGCCCTCGAGGCGCTCCACGCCGTACACCGGCACGTCCTCCGGCAGGCGGCGCATCAGCGGCGCATATACCACGGACGAGCCACCAGCCGGGTGGAATAGGAATACCGCCGGTCGGGTGCTGCCTTCGGGGCGTGCCCGCAACACGCGGATGTTGCCCTCCACTTCGCTTTCCAGGCTGCTGCGCACCTTTTCGCTCAGCGGCTCGAGGGTCTCGGCAGCCAGCACATCTTCCGCGCTGACCTCCGCCCCGGAGCGTTCGGACAGGCGCTCTGCGATCCCGCGCGCCTGCTCCTCGTCGATCTTCGGCAGCTCACTGGTCACGCCCGCGGCGGCCTTGCCGGTCACCTTTGCCCAGGTCGCGAACACCAACCTTTCGCTCGCGTCGCGCGGGGCCACGCCGCCGGCGGTGGCGGTGTAGTCGGTTGCCGCCTCGCCGCCGTTGTTGTCGCTATCGCTTTCTTCCTTAGTGACGCCACCTTCTCCACCAGCAGCCGCATCAGCCGACTCGCCGGTCTCCCCGGCGTGACGCTCCGCGATCATCTGCTCCACGAGTGCGATCACATCGTCCACCGAACCATCGCGCAGCGCCTGAACCTGCAGCGGTGGCAGGTCGAAGTCGTACTCCACACGGTTCTTGATGCGCATTCCCATCAGGGAATCCAGCCCCAGGTCAATGAGGGGAAGCTCGCCGGGCAGATCCTCGATGTCGTAGCCCATGGATTCGGAGACGATGGCGCGCAGGCGGTCACCGGCGGACTCCCCGGAGTTGGGATCCCAGCGGTCAGCGGTCTCGTCGACCTCGGGCAGAGTGTTGCCGGCGCTCTCCTTCGCGGAAGCCTTGGCGGCGGAAGCGCTCAGCTCCTCGTTGACAGCGGTGGCGGCTGGGGCCGAGGTGGCGTCATTAACCCCAAGAGTGGCGATAAAAGCCTCCGCAACCAGCGGCATTGCCTGTCCGGCAGGGCCATCGGCGGCGTAGACGGACAGGGACCAGCCGCCGAGGGAACCGGTGGCGATAGTCGTCAGCTGGCCTGCGGTCGGCAGTGGGGAGTGCTCGCGCGTGGCGGCGACGGTGGCGTTCTCGGAAGCGCCAGTAGTGCTGCCAGAAAGCACCTCGGCGGCGGCCTCGGCGAGCAGCGCGATGCTGGGTACGTCCTCCGCCGCAGCGCTGAACACAACGCGACCATCGGGCAGGTTCACGCGAGTACCGGGCAGCTCCACGGCAGGGTCCGACGACGGGCGGGCGCTGGTCCAGTAGCGCTGCAGGTTCCAGGTAGTGCCCGGCACCTTCGGCAGCGCCTTAGAGCGGGTATTAGTGCCAGCGCCAGCGCCAGTGCCCGCACCGGTAGCCGAGCCCTGCGCGCCGCCCATCGCAATGTCCTGCAGGGTCCGCGAGCCCGCAGCCAGAGCCTTGAGGTTCAAGTTAGCGCCCTGAACGTACAGCTCCGCGAGGGTGGACAGCAGAGTCTGCGCGACCGGCTCCTTGCGCTTCAGCAGGAACAACAGCTTGGAATCGCTGGCGTTGTGCGCGAAGGAGTTGTTCATCAGCGGCATTAGGGCCACCGGGTTCGGGGAGATCTCGATGAAGGTGCGGAAGCCATCGTCGAACTGCTTACCCGTCGCCTCCGAGAACCAGACCGGCTGGCGGGTGCAGCGCAGGAAGTAGTCGGCATCGTGGACGACCTCGCCCGGGGTGTACACGCGACCGCGATCCACGGTGGAGTACAGCGGGGTGTGGATCGGCTGGGGCTGCAGATCACAGATCTCGTAGTGCAGCTCGCCCAGGATGGGGTCCAGCATGGAGGTGTGGCCAGCGCCCTTGACCTTCAGCAGGCGGGCGAACTTGCCCTCGCCCTCCAGGTATTCGACCAGCTTCTGCACCGGCTCCGCGGGGCCACCGACGGTGGTCATGCCCGGCGCGGCGTACACGGCGGGCTCCACCTTGGCGTATTCCGGGTGCTCGGAGGTAAAGGTGGCAAGTTCCTCCACGCCGAACTCCACCACAGCCATGGCACCCTGCTTGTCCTCCGGCAGCAGGCGCTCCCCCTCGCCCATCAGGCGGGCGCGGTGGCAGGCGATGCGCACGGCTTCCTCGGCGGAAATGCCGCCCACGGCGTAGGCCGCTGCGATCTCACCCATCGACTGGCCGACGACTGCGGCGGGCTGCGCACCCAAGGTGCGCAGAAGGTCGTTCAGCGCGATCTGCACGCAGGTAATCCCCACCTGGGCGCGCTCCGTGTCGTAGTTCTGCTCGTCGTCCAACACCATCTCGGTGAAGGACCAGCCGGACTCGGCCCGCACGACCTTATCCAGCTCATCCAGGCGGGCGGCGAAGAACTCAGAGAGTTCGTATAGGTCCTTAGCCATCTTGCGGTGCTGCGAACCGAAGCCGGAGAACACCCACACCGGGCCATTGGCCGACGGAGAATCAGCGGTCTTTACCGTCGCGCCCTGCTTGCCCGCTGCGATGCGCTGCAGGCCAGCAATAGCTTCGTCGACGGTGGCGGCGGACACCACGCCGCGGGAGCGACCGTGGTTGTGCCCTGCCAGCGCCAGTGCCAGGTCGCGCAGGTGCAGCGCTTCCGTGGCTCCGTCGCCAAAGGATTCCCGGTTGTCCTCCAGGTATCCGGCCAGTGCTTCGGCGGCCTGGCGGCGGCGCGAGGGCAGCAGGCCACTGACGGGCAGCAACACTCGCGGGGCCTCCCCCGCCGCATCCTCACGGTCCAGCCCAATCGGGGCACTGTCCTCGGTCTCAGTGACAGCCGCGTAGCCCACTCCCGCCGCAGCTTCCTCAGCCAGGTTCGGCGCCGCGATCACGACGTGCGCGTTCGTGCCACCGAAGCCGAAGCCAGAGACACCGGCGATGGCGCGCCCGGAGTACTCCGGCCATTCGCGCGGATCTTCCACGACTTCCAGGTGCTCGCGGTCAAAGTCGATGTACGGGTTCGGGCCGCTGTAGTTCAGGCTCGGCGGCAGCACGCCCTCGCGCATCGCCATGACAACCTTCATCACGCCCGCGACACCCGCAGCGGCTTCAGTGTGCCCGAAGTTAGTCTTCGCGCTTCCCAGCAGCAGCGGCTCTGCCACGTCGCGCTGGCGCCCCAGCACGGTGCCCAGCGCGGTGGCTTCAATCGGGTCACCCAGAATGGTTCCAGTACCGTGAGCCTCCACGTAGTCCACCGACTGCGGGTCGATCCGCGCGTCCGCGTAAGCACTGCGCAGCACGTCGACCTGCGCATCCGGGTTCGGGGCGGTCAGACCGTTGGAGCGGCCATCGGAGTTCACCGCCGAGCCCTTAATCACGGCCAGCACATTGTCGCCGTCGCGGCGGGCATCCTCCAGACGCTTTAGCACCACCACCCCGGCTCCGTCGGAGCGCACAATGCCGTCCGCGTCGTCGCTGAAGGCACGGATGCCACCCGTCGGGCTCAGCACACCGAGTTCGGAAAACGCCACGGTCGCAAAAGGACTGCATAGGAGGTTGACGCCACCCGCCACAGCCACATCAGAATCACCATCGCGCAGAGAACGCACCGCCTGGTGAATTGCCACCAGCGACGAAGAGCAGGCCGTATCCATCGCCACGGACGGACCACGGAAGTCGAAGGCATAGGAAATGCGGTTGGCAATGATGGAGCTGGAGTTACCCGTCAGGGCGTAGGGGTGCGCCTCCGCCGGATCGGCGGAGATCAGCATGCCGTAGTCGTTGTTGGTATTACCCATGAACACGCCGACGGGCTTGCCGCGCAGCTCGTTGGCGGGGATGTGCGCATCCTCCAGCGCCTCCCACGTCAACTGCAGCACGATGCGCTGCTGCGGATCCATGTTCGCCGCTTCCAGCGGGGACAGGCCGAAGAACTCCGCGTCGAAGGAAGCAATGTCCTCGATATAGCCACCCGTCAGCTGGGCTTGCTCCATGCGGCGGGTCATCTCCGGGTCGCGGGAGTACTCCGCCCAGCGCCCGGCGGGCAGCTCGCCCACGCCGGAGCGGTAGTTGGAAAACAGCTCCCACATCTCATCGGCGCTATCGGCACCGGGGTAGCGGCCTGCCATGCCGACCACTGCGATATCCCGCTTACCCAGCGGCAATGGGCCACCTGCGCTGGCATCGGTGGTTGCGGAGGCGGTGGCGTCACTACCCAAAACAGCGCCAGAACCGCGGCCGTTCATCAAGTGATCGGCCAGCGCGGCAATGGTGTTGAACTCGTAGGCAATCGTGGCATCCAGGGTGGTGCCCAGCAGGCGTTCCAGGTCGCCGGACAGCACAACGACATCGCGGGAAGACAGGCCGAAGTCCTGCATAGAGCGTTCGTCGGAAATCTCGGCGGCATCCAAGCCGGTAGCGTCCGCAACCCACGCGCGCAACCATTCCCGCATCTGCTGAATCGTCGCGGGGCGGGGGTGCTGGCTGTTCTGCTGGCCGTCCTTCTGGTCGCCCTGCTGATTGTCTGCCATGGAAAGTCGCCGTTTCCTTTCGTGCATTAATTCGTGAGTGAGCCGTGTGCAGTTATGTGGGTGTGTGCCACAAAGCAATAAACGACCACCGAGATACCGGCTTAAACGCTGTCGAAGGCCGCACGGGGGTCGCTAGTATCGCTATATTTTAACGCGCCTGAAGCGCTTTATGGATTAAGCGCCCAGCGTGCCCTCCAGATACGCCTTCGCGGCTACGCGGCGGGCGATCTTGTTGGCGGAAGAACGCGGGAGGGTACCCGGCGCGATGATGCGCACGTCCGAGGGCTGCACGCCGTGGGTGGCGGTGACGGCGGCTCGCATGGCCTCGATGGCCTCCGCATCGCCATCTTCGGTGGCCTCCGGGTCTCGCTCGGCGATGATGACCAGCCCCTCGACGGATTCGCCGTCGGCGCCACGGGCCGCAGCGGTGCCCTCGCCGGCGCCCACTGCGAAGGCGGCGATAACGGCCGGAGCGGTCTGCGCGGTGGCCTCGTCGGCGGTGGCCTCGATGTCCTGCGGGTAGTGGTTGCGGCCTGCGACGATGATGAGGTCCTTCAGTCGACCGGTGATAAACAGGTGCCCGTCGACGATGACAGCCAGGTCGCCGGTGCGCATCCAGTTGTCCTCCGGCACGTCGCCCGCGTGGCCACCGGATTCCAGACGGTTGGCTACGGGC
This sequence comes from Corynebacterium jeikeium, assembly GCF_000738265.1. GTDB lineage: Bacteria > Actinomycetota > Actinomycetes > Mycobacteriales > Mycobacteriaceae > Corynebacterium > Corynebacterium macclintockiae. Next base: position 48,945 of record NZ_JFCQ01000028.1, on the reverse strand, counting down.
AAGTTGTTGCGGAAGGTTTCTTCGGTTTCCTCGGGGCGGTTCAGGTAGCCCGCTGCCATATTGTCGCCGTGCACCCAGATCTCGCCAACGTTGCCGTCGGTGAGCTCCTTGCCGGTCTCCGGATCCACGATGGCCAGCGTCTGCGGGGAACAAACCTGGCCCAGGGAAACCAGGGAGAGGCTGTCTGCGTCGTCCGCACTGCCCTCTACTACGGCTCCGGCGGACAGCTCTTCGCGCTTAAACCACTTCGTCAGCGGGCGCTCGTCAGTCTGCGGGGTGGTGACGATCAGCGTGGCCTCGGCCAGGCCATAGGAAGGACGCATGGCCTCCTTCTTAAAGCCGTAGGGCCCGAAGGTATCCAGGAACTTCTGCACAGAGCTGTGGTGCACCGGCTCGGAACCATTGATGATGCCGTCGATAGCGGACAGGTCCACGTCGGCGAGCTCCGCGACCTTCGCAGGGTCGGCGTAACGCACGGCCAGTTCCAGGGCGAAGTTCGGAACGACGGTGTAGATGTTCTCGTCCTCGCTCTTGCGGTTCAGCTGACGGATCCAGCGGGCCGGATCCTGGATGAAGTCGCGCGGGGACATTAGCTCGAAGGGAAGTCCCAGGATGATCACGAAGGCGGACAAGATCACGCCCATGTCGTGGTGCAACGGCAGCCAGGTGGAAAGACGCAGAGGGGTCTTCAGGTTAACGGCCTTGAAGATCTGCAGAACGTTGGTGACGATCGACTTATGCGTCAGCACCACCCCAGCCGGGGTGCGCGTGGAGCCGGAGGTGTACTGCAGGAATGCTTCCTCGCTGGACTTCGGGGCCAGGGATGGATCCGCCATGATGGCGGCCATGGGGTTCTGCCAATCGTCGGCCAGCGCATCCGGCAGCGCGTCCACCGTCAACACGCGCGGGCGCTCGGTCGCGGGGATGGCAGCGAAATGCTTGCGTACCGCAGCCGCGGAACGCTTGTTAGTCAGCACTACCGTTGGCTCGGAGGAACCCAGCACGGCGGTTAGATGACCGGTGTGGCCCGGCTCGTTGGGGTCGTACAGCGGAACCGGCACCATGCGGGCGTACATCGCGCCGAGGAAGGCGTACATGTACTCCGGGGAGTTATTAGCCAGAATCGCCACGCGGTCGCCGGGCTTGGCGACCTGCTGCAGGCGCACGCACACGGCCTTAATGCGGGTGTTCACTTGCGCGCGGGTGATCTCGTGCACCGTTCCCTCGCGCGACTCGGAGAAGTCCCAGTGGCGGATCAGCACATTATCTACGGTGCCTTCCATCTGCGCCATCGTGTACAGCATCTCGCACATACCGGAAAGGGTCAGCTGATCAGGGATGTTGATATTGCCCTGCTCGTCGTAAAACTGCCCCATTGCCGAAGTGATATCCACTGAGATCTCCTCTATCTGTTTCTATAAACACTTAGTTTTACTTGTGAAACACATCGTACCGGGAAAGGCATTCGTTACCCTGCAATTGCGCAATGCTGTGTCTCGCGCCCGGCGGCATGCAGTACCTTCGCCCCCGGCGCAATGTGGCACCCTCGCCCCCGGCGCCATGCACGGTACGTCCCTAGCTACTTCCCTGTGCGCTCGTTAATCAGATCCCTAGCCCAACCAACGATGTACTCCGGCACGGTCTTCCCGTCCACGACCGCGCCATTCGTCGCGTACTGAGAGTGGACAGCATTGGCAGCCACCAGGTCTTTAGCTCGCACAAGAGCGTTGCCCAGATCCCCTGGGGCGTCACAAATAAGATCGGCAGGCGCACAGAAGTTATTCACGCGATCGTTGAGTTCACCAAAGCCATCCGGGCGCGGACCGCGCATCGTCGCCCCGGGGACGATCGTCTGGATCAGCCCGCTCACCGGGTTCAGCGCAATCTCCGCGCCCGTACCGCGGATGCCCTTCGCACCGACCAGCGTGCCCTTATCCAGCTCCTGGCGACCATCGGCGATCAGAGCCACACCCAGGATCCTGTCTGCAGGAACCGGCCCCCGGTTGTTGCCGATCTCCCCAGCCATGTCGCCCGTAATCACCGCACCCTGGCTGAAGCCGGTCAGCACGAAGGACGTCGCCGGGCATGCCTTGTGCATCTCCCGCAGCTCGTTTTCCAGCCGCTTGAAGCCCTGGTTACGGGAGTCGTCGTAGGTCATCTCCCCTCTCGCGTTGATGTTGCGGAACTGCGCGGTGTACGGCAACGTCCACACCTTCACCTTCTCCTTGGGGAACTCCTCGGTCAGGGGGCGGGTGACATTCAGCAGCAAGGACCGCGGGTTGGCGCGCGGAGCCAGCGGATCATCGTCCGCCTTGGATTCCCACGTACCCGGGGCCGCCAGCACCTCCACATCCGCACACCCCGGCGGGTTCTGCGCTTCAGGGCTCGGCGGTGCAGCGGGCTTGCCCGGACCGGGGCCTCCCGGTTGATCATTTGTGAGTAGCCAATTCCCCACGCCCACCACGATCAGAGCAAGGAGGACGAGCACGGCCAGAATGGTCAAGACCTTTTTCATAAATTCCTTCTAGAACAAAACCAGGCTGCCCGCGCGTAAGTGTGGACAGCCTGGTTACTCGAGACTTCGGAAGCGCTGAAGTCCTAACAATACGCCGATTTCGCTGCGTTGCGAATAGCTTCCTCGGCCTTTTTCGGATCACCGTCGATCACGCCGTTCTCCTTCAGCTGCCCCGCAGCCAACGGAGTGTAGACGTCCGCTTTGCCACCACCTTCGGCGGTACAGTGCGCTTGACCAGCTGCAATGACCTGATCTTCCAGGCCACCAATATCGGAGGCATCATCGGCCTTCGTCAGGTCAATGCCGCCATCCTTCAAGCGGTTCAGGAAGTCCTTGTCCTTGTCGCTACGCTGCGCGCCATTGGGGATCTCATCCACCTCATCTACGCCGCCATCGTGCGCTGGCGCACCGTCTTGGCCGGCGGAGCCTGGGGCGTCACTACCTTCCGTAGAGCTAGAGCCCGACTCACCGTCACCGTCCTTGCCGTCTTTGTCTTCGTCAGACTTGGACTCAGACTCGGGCGCAGACACCGACGGCACTGAGGATTCGGTGGAATTGTCCACCGTCTCGTCGTCGCCGCAGGCCGTCAGCGCACCGAGGGACAGCAGTGCCACGCACGCAGCACCGACAACGGCACCGCGGGACGTGCGTCCGGTGTTTTTCTTCGTGACGCCCACCGTTAGAGCACCTCTACGCGTCCGTTGACCTCGCGGATCTCACCGTGCTGGAACTTGATCCTCGTTCCGCCGGCCGGGATGTCCTCGTGGTCGCTGGTCGGGTAGCCGAGCTTGCCCTGCTCCCAGCCACGCTTGCCCCACTCGTCGAACACATTGCCGTAGTAGATTACGTGCGCGCCGGTGAACGGGGACCAGTAGATGTTGCCGTGCTCGAACTCGGAGAAGCGGCCGCCCTTGATGGCCTTTTCGCCGCTCTTCGGCTTGCCCAGCTTGGAGTTCAGGCCACCCAGCTGCAGGTACTTCTCGGCGATCTTGCCCTGGACGTAGTTGGTCTTGTTGTCCTTATCGCGGACGATCAGGCCGTTCTGGAACTTCTGCATGTAGCTGTCGCCGACCTTCTCGACCTCAGCGATCGGGTAGCCCAGCGGTCCGTTCTCCCAGTTGGTCTTGCCCCACTCGTCGACGAAGTCCTTCGGCACAGCGAAGGCGCCCGTCTCGTGGGTCCAGTAGATCGCGCCATTCTCGAAGGCCGTAAAGCGACCGCGACCGTTGGAAATGACGTGCTCTTCGGAGGTCGGGTAGCCCAGCCAAGAGTCCGGGCCGTTCATCGACGCGTAGCGGGCGCCAATGCGGCCCCAAACGAAGTGGGCGCCGGTCTTCGGGGACCAGTAGGCACGGCCACCGCGGAAGTCCTGAACCTTGCCGCCGTCCTTAGCGTCGTACTCGTTAGAGATGCAGGCGCCCAGGTTCGGAACCTTCTTGACGTTCTCTGCGATAGCGCCGCCGACCTGGCACTTCGCACCGCGGTCAGCTTCCGACAGGCCGAAGGCATCGGCGATGTGCGGCCATGCCTGGATCATCTCGTACTGCCAGTACGGCCAGTCGTGGGTGCCGGACGGACGGAAGGCGGTGATCGGCTTGACGCCGGCCTGCTTAGCGCGCTTGACGAAGGTCTCGGTGGTCATGCGGGACATGGCCTCCAGACCGAAGCCCGCCATGTTGCTCGGCAGCCCCGGGATAGCACCCGGCTTGTCGTACTTGCCGGCGTTGCCGTTGCCTGCGGAGACATAGACGGTCATCTTCTTCAGAGCTTCAACGCCCAGCTTCGGATCGTGGTCGATCCAGTCCTGGGAGCCGAATTCGCCCCACATCTTCTTGGCGTCGTAGCCATTGCCGTCATTGGTGGCATAGGCGATGGCCTCGGGCATGCCGTAGGAAGTCGTATCCAGGTAGCCGGAGAAAGAACCGACGAACTTCCACATCTCCGGGAAGCGCTCGGCCAGGTTCATCGCGGCGGTGCCGCCCATGGACAGGCCAGTGATGGCGCGGTCTTCGTTGGCACGCCAGCCTTCGCGCAGCACCGGCGGCAGCTCCTTGGTCAGGAAGGTCTCCCACTTGTAGTGCTTGCCCTTGTCTGGCTGCTGCCAGTCGGTGTAGAAGGAGGACTCGCCGCCGACGGGCAGAATCACGTTGACGTTGCGGTCCGCGTACTGGTTAGCAATGTTGGTGGACAGGGTCCAACCCGACTCGTCCTCGCGGGCGCGCAGGCCATCGAGGGCCCACACGGTCGGGAACTTGCGGTCCGGCTGGGAGTACCAGTCGCGAGCCAGCAGGATCTGCACCTTGATCGGCTTGCCCGGCATGGCGGCAGAGTTGATGAAGACGTTCGCCCAGCGCTCGGTGATCCACTCAACGCGGTCCACGCTGACACCCTCCGGCAGGCCCTGCAGGTGCTGCTCGGTGACCTGGCGCGGGGTGCGCTTCGGGATGCTCTCGGGGTCCAGGTAGCTGGTGCCGGAGCCGGGGCCCAGGGATCCGCCCAGGGAGCTCTGGGCGGCAGCGACCGGGGTCAGCGGCATTGCAAGTGCAACGGAAAGCGGCAGTGCCAGGAACGCGGCGCTTCCGCGGCGGAGGTTGCTGCTGTTCGTGCTACCGGTCTTGCTGCTGGCGGAGCGAGTGCGACGGGAAATTTTCGCTGCAAGGCGCATAGTCTTCATTCTTTCTGTTGCTCTTTGGTTGTTTGGTTGTAGTTCTGCAGTTGTCCTGGCTTCCACCCTGCAGTTGTGCTGGTCGTGCGTAGTTGTAGGCCAGCTCAGCGCTGGTGCTGTGTCAGCCGAAGCAGGTTCCCCTCCTGCTTCGCACTGCCGGCCATTACTGAACTTTTCGATCCAGGTACTCTATTCAGATTCTGTTTATTGCTGTCAATCACGGCCTGGGGCTTCCCGCCGGGACGCCTCGCTGAGCAGTCACGGCAAGCACTTCCCACAGGCGCGCTTCAAGCACGTCAGTAATTATGGCAAGCAAAAGCGTATTCACATGGACAACACGCGGATCATTTAAAGTTTTACTTTAGGGTTAGCCTAGCACGTAACCACTGTTACCCATGTGACCCTTTTTGCTCTTCCTTTTTCTTGACGCCGCCACACCCCAACCGCCCCACCTCTCAACCGCCCCGCCCAGATAGCCAACACCGGCAAACCCTCCCCTCAGCCCCACACCCCGGCCACACGCTCCGGCCATCCAGTCCAGCCCCACGCCCCGGCCTAAATGTCGGAAAAGTTGCACTTCTTTGTTGGTAACTATTTCCAATTCGCAAAACCGCTGGTCAGAGCACCACAAACCCTATCCACGAAATAGCCGACTTGTAGCTTTGCAACTTTTCCGACATTTACCCTCCAAGAAACGCAAAAGCCACCGCCGAAGGCGACCGGCTATTCAAGCCGGCACCTTAGACAGTGGCTTCGGGAACCTAGCAAGCCCCCCCAGTTAGCAAGGCCTCCGTTTAACAAGACCCCAGGCTAACTAGTCACAAAATTAACTAGGCACCCAGCGCGCGGAGGATGTGCGGGCGAGCCTTGCTCAGCTCCGCATCCCAGTACGGCCATGCGTGCAGGCCGTTGATCGGGTAGCTCACAACTGGGCGAGCACCTACCGCACGAGCAGCCATCTCAAACTTCGCAGTGGAGGTACGCGCCATCCACTCCAGGCCGATGCCGGCAGCAACGCCACGCGGGTTCTCCAGGAACTTCTCGCCGCGAGCCGGAACTCCGCCGGAAGCAGCCAGGTACAGCGGCATACCGCTGAAACGGCCAGCCTGAACAGTCGGATCGTTGCGGAAACGCAGCGGGTCTACCGGGCTACCCCACATGTCCCAGATGTTCGCGCCCTTGTCAGCATCGGACATCGCGTACTGGATTCCGGCGTACATGCCCGGCCAGGTCGGGTTCAGGTAACCAGACAGGGAGGTCGCCTGCTTGAACTGGTTGCGGTGCCACGCAGCCAGGTTCATCGCGGCAGTACCGCCCATGGACAGACCGACAATGGAGTTGCGGGTCGGGCTCACGCCAAAGTTACGCTGCAGGTAACCCGGCAGTTCGCGGGTCAGGAAGGTCTCCCAACGCGGCTTCTTCGGACCACCCTTGCCGCCGTACGGGCCCTTCCAGTCCGTGTAGAACTGAGCCTGGCCACCAACGGGCATCACCAGGGTCACGTTGTCGTTGACGAACTTCTTCACAGCGTTGCCAGACCAAACCCACGCGTTGTAGTCCTGGCGTGCGCGCAGGCCGTCCAGCATGTAGACGCCAGCGTTACCGCCACGCGAGGAAGGCTTGATCTGCACCTGGATCTTCTGCCCCATCGCCGGGGAGTAAACCCAGCAGTTCTGCAGGTAGTACTTGTGCTTGCTCCAGCTGCAGCCCGGGCGCAGGTGGCCGCGGTTATCCGCAGCAGCCGTAGGTGCAGTTACAACAGCCATGCCCAGCGCAGTGGCCACTGCAACCAGGAATGCAGTGAGCTTCGCGCCCAGTCCCTTACTCTTCATCGTCGAATTCATACAGTCCTAAACAGCTCTAGTCAGTCTTGAAATCTCTCGAACCGCAGTTGCTCTGCCGAGAAACACAGAATGCGAGTACGTTATCAAATCTTTACGATCCTGCTCAAGATAACTATCGAATCCAATACGCAAATCGCTACATCTTTCAAAAATTAAGGCCCCTCCTCCCCTCCCCCGTCACAGCAGTCACACGTCCATCCCTCGACGCCACATTTTCACCCCCAAAAGTGTAACGCCGTCCACACCCAGCCCGGCTGCTTAAGAAAAGCAAAAGACGCCAACCTTCCGCGGGGGAAGAGTCGGCGTCCAAAAGAAAACAGCTAGAACATCGGCACGATGTAGACAGCCATCGCCACACAGAACAACCAGGCCAGCGCCAGCAACTGCAGGGTGCGATCCTCGAGGGCGATCTCGTCGGGCGCGCCACCCTCGCCTCGGTCAACGTCCGCGGCATAGCGCAGAATCGCGATGGTAAACGGCACCATCGAAACCTGGTACCACACGGCAGCCACACCGGAATCGACGGTCTGCGCCAGGCCAAAGCCCCACAGCGCATAGCTCAGCACCACAGCGGTGGCGGCCAGGGTCCAGACAAAGCGCAGGTAGGTCGGGGTGTAGCTCTCCAGGGACTTGCGGATCTTCGCCCCCGAACGCAGCGAAAGCTTCAGCTCCGCGTAGCGCTTACCCGCCGCCATAAACAGCGAGCCGAACGCCGCGACCAGCAGGAACCACTGCGACAGAAGAATCGCCGCCGCCACACCGCCGGCCATCGCGCGCAGCATAAAACCGGAGCTCACCAGTGCAATGTCGATCACCGGCTGGTGCTTCCAACCGAAGCAGTAGCCCAGCTGCAGGGCGATGTACACAGCCACGACGATCGCCAGGTTCGTGCCCGACGAGGCCAGCAGCGAGCCGCCGATCGCCGCCAGGATCAGCACCACCGACATCGCATACGCCAGCCCCACCGGCAGCACGCCAGCCGCAATCGGACGGAAACGCTTGGTCGGGTGCGCGCGGTCGGCTTCCACGTCGCGCGCGTCGTTGATCAGGTAGATCGAGCTAGCCGCCAGGCAGAAAGCCACGAAAGCGATCAGCACGTCCAGCAGCACGCGGCTGTGGAAGAGCATGTCACTACCCGCAGCCGCCGGAGCAGCGACGACCAGCACGTTCTTCACCCATTGTTTCGGGCGCAGTGCCTTGATCATCGCCTCCGGCAGGTTGCGCGGCGGGCGCAGCTTCTTCGTGTCGGTGGCGGTGCTGGTCGCCTGGTTCGGGTCTTCCAACCCGGACGTGTGTGGCTCCGCGCCGATCAGCGGCTCCGGGCGGCCGTCGCTACGCTGTTCGCTCACTGGCTTTTCTCCTCACTGTTTTTCTTTGTGACGCCCCCACGTCCCCCATCCACAACCCTGCGCACGGCGATGGCCGTGGCAGCGCCGATGCAACTTCCGAGGGCTACGTCAGAGGGATAGTGTACGCCTAACACCAGACGCGACAGCGCCATCGCCGGGATTCCCACGAGGGGAAGCGCCCCGGTGTGGTTGTTTGCCGACTGGGTAAATGCCACCAGAGCTGCGGTGGAGCTGGTCGCGTGGGAAGACGGGAAGCTCAGCTTCGAGGGCGTGCCCACGCCGATCTTGATCCGCGGGTCGTGCGGGCGCGGGCGGCGGACGATGCGCTTGAGCACCACGCTGGCGGCGTGGGCGAAAAAGGCGCTGGCACCCATGGTCAGCCAGCCGCGGCGCTCTGGGCCGTCGGCGGACTTGCCCTGCGCCAGGGCCAGGCCGTAGCCCAGAGCAGCGGTACCCATCCAGCCGAGGGCGTGCTCACCGAAGTGGCTCATGCCACGGGCGGTGGGCAGGATTCCCGGCTTGTCGGCCAGCTGCTTTTGCAGCGCGACCAGAATGTCGGATTCGCCCAGCGGGTCGCCACTGACGTGTGTGGAGCTCATTGTCTTTGCGTTGTCCTTACTTCGGTCTGGCTCGGTTTCGGTCTGGCTCAGCTTCGGTGCAGCTAGCGTCGGCTCGCTACCTGTTTTCCACGCTCTCAGGCTCGAAGATCTGTGCCCAGCCTTCCCGACTTGTCAGGTGCGGGTGGGCTGCACGGTAAGCGTTGCGCAGCTCGTCGAAGCGGGCGTAGACCTGCTTTTCCAGGCGCGCATACTCCTTCACCAGCGCCAGCATCTGGCCGCGGTCGCGCTTGCGGTAGAACACGCCCTTGCCATCGGCGGTGGTCACGGTCGCGCCGTCGACACGGGAGAGGCTGAACCAGCGGGCCTCGACAGGCGGGAGGTTCACCTGCGGTGCGTGGTGATGGCGGGCGTCGGCAGGCTTGGCGTTGTGCAACAGACCCTTGGCAAGAGTGACGATCTTGGCCTTCTTGCTCAACGGGATGCGCGTGAGGCCCGCCGGGCCACCCGTCGCTGGGGGCAGGTCGGTAGCAGATGGGACGACAACCGCATCGGAATAGTTCTTACGCAGCTTCGCGATGCGCGGCAGGGAGGTATCCAGGATGTCAAACAGCTGGTCCGGGCCCGCCAGGAAGTCCTTCATTGCCTCGATGTGCAGGGCAACGGTGGAGTATTCCAGGCACAGGAGGTGCTTGGTCGCGAGCTTGGCCAGCGAGACCAGCAGCCCGCGCGGGGAACCTTCCATCTGCATGGCCGCCACGATCAGGCGGTTGCGGATGTGGAAGTAGGATTGCCAGTCGATGGCATCGTCCTTGCTTGACCAGGCCATGTGCCAGATCGCGATGCCCGGCCAGGAGGCCGTGGGGAAGCCAGCATCCTTTGCACGCAGGCCGTATTCGGCGTCATCCCACTTAATAAACAGCGGTAGGGGCTGGCCGATGCGATCAGCGACATAGCGTGGGATCAGGCACATCCACCAACCGTTGTAGTCAACGTCGATGCGGCGGTGCAGATCCTTGGAGTTCTCCGAGTTATTCGGGGTGCCGTAGCCCTTGTCGATGACGTCCCGGGCCACCGGCGCGATCGGCTGGCCTGCAGCGTTGTGGGCAGTGCCGTCGCCCAGGTCGCGCAGCGGGTGGCGGTAGAAGTCGTGAGTGTAATGGGTGTGCGGTGCCCCACCCCACATGAACACGTCGCGATGGACGACCTCGCCCATGCTGTGCAGGAAGCTGCGCTCCTGCAGATCCAGCATCTGGCCGCCGATCAACATCGGGGACTTCGCATAGCGGGCGGCCGCCAGGGCGCGCAGGACGCTATCGGGCTCGATGGCGATGTCGTCGTCCATGTACAGGATGTACGGGCTGGTGGTGCCACGCTCCGGGTGGCGGGCTTCGTACATGATGCGGGAGTAGCCACCGGAGCCACCCAGGTTGCCCTGCTGCACGATGCGCAGGCGATCGCCAAAGTGCTCCGCGACCTCGTCGAAGTCGGGCTCGTCGGCGGGGTGCTTGTCGCCCTGGTCAGGCATGATGATGGCCTCGATGCGTCCGTCGACCTCGGGGTCGGAGGCCAGCGCGTGTAGCGCGGCCACCGCGTCGGTCGGACGGTTGAAGGTCGGGATGCCGATGGTGACGCTCGGCTCGGCGACCGGCAGCGTCTCGCCCTCGAAGGCCTGTTCGCCGGCCTCGACGGTGGCGTACCAGCCAGCGGAGTGTAGGCGGGTTTCCTTCTCGCAAGTCAGATCGAACCAGATCCAGCCGCCGTCCTCGAACGGGGCCAGGGAGATGATGAACTCAGCGATACCGTGGCCGTTCTCATCTGTTTCGATCTGGGCACCCTCGATGCCGATGCGGGAGCCGTCGTACTTGGAGCGGTACAGGTCAACGCGAGCTTCACCAGTGATCTCGATGCGCAGCTTGACCTCGTCCAGTTGGGACCAGCGGCGCCAGTAGGAGGCGGGGAAGGCGTTGAAGTAGGTCTCGAAGGAAGTCTCACTGCCCGCTGGCAGGATCGCTTCGGTACGGGAGACGGCGTTGACGCGGCCGGGGGTGGTGGCCTCGTTCTCTACGAAGTACAGGGAACGCACGTTGCGCGGTTCGCCACGCTTCGGCAGCAAGATGCGCGCTAAGCGGGTGGCGTCGAACCCATCGTTGGTACTGGCTTTCACTGGCTGAGCGTTCATATGCTGAACACAAACCTCCGCATAGGCATTAAAGACATTGGAATATATCCGATTATCCATGAAAGCCGGTCACAAGCGCTTGCGCGACACAGCCACAGTTCAGCCCGAGTTGGACTCTTAGTCGAGGAGCGCCCGCTAAGTGACTGAGAACTTCCCACCAGACATAACACTGTGGGAAGTTAAGTGGGAAGCTAGGCGTGATGCTCTCGCCACCCCCTCATCTAGCTGTAGTTTTCCACTTTTCCACTATCAATTAGGGGAGTTCTGATCTTCAAGCATTCGATAACGTTGCTTCGGACTCCTCGCAGGTTCGGTTCGTTCTACCAAACCTTCGTTAATTAGAGCGTTGACTGCTTTTTGGACAGCTGTCCGGCTCAACTGGGTTCTCTCTACGATTTCGCTGGTCGAAGAAGAGGATTCTTCCTCCAGGATTGCCAAAACATGATCCCGCGCCGTCGTGTACCTCTCCTGAGTAGCAACCCGCCGGCGGCGGAATATTATGGTGAAACTGTCAAGCCGATTGATGTACTCAGGTTTTGGCATAAGAGCATCTTCCAAAGACTGATTTATCGTTGCAATGCCCGTACCACGATTCTCAGCCACGCGCCCCGCCTGTTTTCCTTCACCCGGCAGGGAAACTTCCTCTAAGAAACTTGAAATCCGTTGGTTGCGAGTCGAGCTAACTCCGGGTTCACCCAAATGACGAACCGTTACGCCACCGTATAGACCACCTGGACTTGTAATCTCTAGCCGATCTACAAACATATTGATCTGCACCTGGCTCCCCTGAGCCGACGGCGAGTAATCTCGGTGCATCAGCGCGTTCACCAGGGCTTCACGCACGGCAATTGGTGGATAGTCGGGAAGATCGGTCCGGAACTTTTCACTAATCATGGCTCCAGTGCGCATATTTCTTTTAACTATATCGACACCGGCTTCTACAAGTTCGGGAATAGTACCTGTCAGCCTTGCACTGTCGAGAAGCCTCAAACCAGTGGTTACACTACCTTTACTTGCCCCTGGAAAAAGCGCGAATGTAACAGTCAAACGCGGGAAGAATTCTTGAGGATAGTCCCCCATGACCAGCAAGGCAGCCAAAGTCGCACCCCCATCCTTAGTAATTCGGAGCCTTCTTAGCGCTACTTCACGACCATCTTTGAAAGTCTTTGGACGTTGCCGTTTCTGTGCTTGCAGATACTCCTCGAGCACCTCTGGAGCTAGATCCTCGACAGTGGCCTCTGGAACTGGACTTTCGTCCCATTTTGGTTGAGTATGCTCTTCGATAAGCTTGTCGATTTCGTAGCTCGAAAGCTTGGTATCCCCTTCCCCTGTACGAATGTAGCTTCCCCCGTATCGGCCTTGATCCGTTACATAGCAAGGTTTGTCGAAGGGGCTGAATTCCTCCATTTCCGCCACGACGATACGGCCTCCTTCAAAAGGAAGCACCGAAATTTGTGGTCGCACCGGTGGTGTCACTTGTCTACAGCGCGTCTCTAGCGCATCTTGCGCCTTGAGAGCATCGAATTTGTCTACTGGAGCAAATCCAGCACTTTCGTCAAGCCCGACAATAATGAGACCGCCACCAGCATTAGCAAAGGCGCTCAGAGTTTCACGAATATTCTTGCCGACGTTGCTCTTAACTTCAACAGCCTGAGTGTCTGAACCTACTAACCGAAGATTCGCGACGATTTCCTTCAACGAACTGTCGTCCATAGCGGATCCACCTAATCAACTTCCCACTCAACTTCACACCTAACATAACACTGTGGGATGTTAAGTGGGAAGCTAGGTGTTATGCTTCTCTTCCCGCCTAGTGCAAGAATGACAAACTCACCGACAAAAGCATACGTCTATAGAAGTTGGTGAAGACGTGAAAGAACCCGGCGGAGGCAGACTGGATTCGATCTAGTCCTCTGAAAACGGGGACGGCACCAGCTCCCGCGATTCACGCGCCCCGCGCCACGTAATAATCGCGCCGGCCATCGCAATCAGCACAATGCCCACCGCCATTGACCACGTCAGCTGATCTCCGGAAAAAGCCCAGCCCAGGATCGCTCCGATCACCGGATCTAGCGCAAAGAGCGTGCCGACAATCGCCGCCGAGACAATTCCGGCGGCGATGGTATCCACCACATAGGGCACAACGGCGCCGATAAAGCCAGAGATGACAATGATGCCCCACATCGTGGCGTCAACATGCGGCACCGCCGGGACAGAGAACGGCGCGAGCACTATCGCGGCGACGACCACAGACAGCGCCAGATCCGACATGCCACCACCCTCGGTCTTCCCAACACGGGCTGCAAACAATGTGTATGCGCCAAAGAAGATCGCGCCGACCGCGCCGAATCCAATACCGACAATGTCCAGGTCATTGGAGGGCTGCGCGATAAGTGCAACGCCAACGAACGCGGCAATGGCCCATAGGCGGGAGCGCCACATCGTCAGCCCCAGAAAAGACACGACGCTGGGGCCAAGGAAGTCAATAGTGAAGGCAACCCCCTGGGGCAGGCGGGCGATGGCTGCGTAAACCATCATGTTCATCATGCCCATGGCGATGCCGTAGACCACGATGTTGAGGGCGCGGGCGCGCGTCATGCCAGACAGTTTCGGGCGGAAGACAACCACCATGATGATGGCGGCGGCGGTCATGCGCAGACCCGATACGCCCGGCGCGCCAACCGTAGTAAGCATGTCTGTGACCAGTACCGCCGCAGCTTGGGTACCCAGGGACCCGACGAGGACCAAGAGGACCGGCGCCACTGGTAGGGCGAGGAACTTGCTCACGCCCCGCGACGATGGCTCTTGCTGGGTTGCCTTTGTTTGGGTTTTCTCACGCGACACCCGTGAAATATTAGTGCAGCCTCCTTTGGCTGATTTAGCCAGGCTCTAGCGACAAAATAGTAAAGATAGTAAAAATAGTAAGAAATAGTAAGGAGGCAAGATGCCGTCCATTCCAGCTCGACCTAGAAACCCCTTCACTGCGACAGTTGGGAAGACACCACTGGTTCTCGCAGGACGCGATGAATACCTCCGCGACTTCGATGCCGCCATCCAAGATGGCCCTGGAAGCCATGAACGTATCTCCATAGTTACCGGCCCTAGGGGTATCGGCAAGACTGTTTTGTTAAATGAATTCGAAGCGGTCGCGAAAACCCACTCGTGGTACGTCATATCCGAAACCACGACCCGTGGTTTTAACGACCGCATCCGCGACCGCGCCTTTAGCCTGCTGCAGGATCTTTCCGACGAGCCTAAACAACGCCTATCGGGCATCAAGCTCCCTTACCTCGGCTTCGACACCGAAGCCATTCCCTCTTTTTCACCCACACCGACGTTGAGGTCAGTACTTGAAGAGCTTTTCGACCGCCAGGCTGAGCTTGATACTCGACTCGGTCAAGAGCCAGTCGGCTTGCTGATCACCTTGGACGAGCTGCACTACGCCCACATGGACGAAATCATCGAATTTGGAACAACAATTCAACATCTCGTCCGCGAGAACCGTGAGATTGCGATTGCTATGGCTGGCATTCCCGGCGCTGTGAAACCACTTCTCGCAGCTGACGAAGGTCGCAACCCAGTAACCTTTTTGCGTCGGGCAAACAAAATTGAAACCGGAATGGTGCCGATTGAAGAAGTGCGCACTGCGCTTGACAAGACCACCGAACAGGTCGGGATCTCTTGGACCCCGCAGGCACTCGACAACGCGACCAAGGCGACCGGCGGCTACCCCTTCATGATCCAGCTAGTCGGGCAACACGCCTTCCGCAACTACACCGGCAACGCGATCGACGAAGAAGCAGTATCTCGTGGAATTGGAGATGCCCGGAGAAAACTTGGACAGCTCGTGCATGAACCATCGATTACGGATCTGTCTGAGGTTGACCGGACTTTTCTCATCGCAATGTCGACCGACGATGGCCCCTCGCGTATGTCGGACATCGCAACACGCATGGGCGTAGACGCGCAATACGCGGGGAATTACCGCAAACGCCTCATCGATGCAGAAATGATCCGCCCAACGGCCCACGGGTTCGTCGATTACGAACTGCCGTACATGCGCGAGTACTTGCGCTCCCATTACGCGGCCGAAGCAATGGAGCAGTTCTCCATCTGGCCGGAGTAGGAACGCCCCCGAGCGCGGCCCCTAGTGCCCGCGCGCCTGCTCCAGCGGCTCACCCGACTCGAAGTACGGCGCCAGCTTGTTGTCGTACATCGACAGTGCCGCGCCGATGGCCATGTGCATGTCCAGGTACTGGTAGGTGCCCAGGCGCCCGCCGAACAGCACCTTGTTCTCCGCAGCCTCCGCCGCGGCCAGCTTGCGGTAAGCCTCCAGCTTCTCGCGATCTTCCGGGGTGTTGATCGGGTAGTACGGCTCGTCGCCCTCCTCCGCGAAGCGGGAGAACTCCTTCATGATGACCGTCTTGTCCTTCGGGTACTTGTCGCCCCGTTCCGGGTGGAAGTGGCGGAACTCGTGGATGCGGGTGTAAGGGAACTCGGCATCGTTGTAGTTCATCACCGGGGTGCCCTGGAAGTCGCCGGTGTTCAGCACCTCAGTTTCGAAGTCGAGGGTGCGCCAGCCCAGGTGACCTTCGGCGTAATCAAAGTAGCGGTCCAGCGGGCCGGTGTAGACAACGGGCGCATCCGGGTTGGCCGCGCGGATCTCGTCGCGGATCTCGAACCAGTCGGTATCCAGGCGCACCTCAATCTTCTCGTCGGCAGCCATGTTCTCCAGCCACGCGGTGTAGCCCTCCACCGGCAGGCCTTCGTAGGTGTCGTTGAAGTAGCGGTTATTGAAGGTGTAGCGCACCGGCAGGCGGGAGATGTTGGAGGCCGGCAGCTCCTTCGGGTCGGTCTGCCACTGCTTAGCGGTGTAGTCGCGCACGAAGGCTTCGTACAGCGGGCGGCCGATCAGGGCGATGCCCTTTTCCTCGAGATTCTTCGCGTCCTCGGGGTTCAGCCCGTCGGTCTGGTCCTTAATCAGCTGGCGGGCTTCGTCCGGGCTGTAGTACTTGCCGAAGAACTGGTTGATCAGGCCCAGGCCCATCGGGAACTGGTAGGCCGTACCCTTGTGCATGGCAAACACGCGGTGCTGGTAGTCGGTGAAGTCGGTGAACTGGTTGACGTAGTCCCACACGCGCTTGTTGGAGGTGTGGAACAGGTGCGCGCCGTACTTGTGGACCTCGATGCCCGTCTCCGGCTCGGCCTCGGAGTATGCGTTGCCGCCGATGTGGGAACGCTTCTCCACCACCAGCACGTTCTTGCTAGCTTGGGTGGCTGCGCGCTCGGCCACGGTGAGGCCGAAGAAGCCGCTGCCCACAACGATGAGGTCGTAGTTATGTTCATTGCGTGTTTGCTGTGTCATGCCTGCCAGGGTACCGCGCTCACTCGTTGTTTCTTGGGCATGACGCCACCTCGGTGTGCCACTGCGCCAGGCATTCTCAGGCAAGCGGTTATTTAAGCCCGATCCAGTCCGGAAGCTTATCCACCCATGGCTCTAACCAGGTTTTCGTAAAGCCCAGCATGCCCGTGTTCCACATCACCCAGAAAATGCCACTGAAGACGATGGCACATCCGACCAAGAAGACCACGATGATCAGGGATTTCATGGCTGTGCCTTGACGCTTCCAATACTCCTCGGCGCGGTCGTATTGCCGCAGGCCGTAGTCCAGCAGCCGGTTGGGCCACGTCAGTTCGAAGGAGAGCACTCCGATGCCAAAGAAGAGCAGGAACCATCCCGGTCCCGGCGTGGGGATGATGAGGATGCCGCCAACCACGAACAACCAGCCCGCCAACAACGTCAACGGACGGACCAGGAAGCCATAGCTTTTCTTCTTCAAGCCCTCGTGGCGCACCTGCAGTTGGGCTACTTTCCGGCGGACGTTCTCGCTCAGCTTGGACATGACTACTTAAAACCACCGTTCGAGGACGGCGGCCACGCCGTCCTCGTCATTCGTCAGGGTGACCTCGTCGGCAATCCCCTTCAAGGACTCCTCTGCGTTGCCCATCGCCACGCCAAGCCCCGCCCACGTGAGCATCTCCGTATCGTTTGGCATGTCCCCGAAGGCCACGGTCTGGGTTGCATCCACGCCTATCTGCGCGGCAATCCATTCCAGCGCGGAACGCTTGGAGATCCCCGCCGCCGCGATCTCGACGAGTCCCCCTTCGTAGCTGTAGGTGGCTTTCGCCTGGGTGGCGTCAATAAAAGGGCGCACCGCGGCGTACAACTCAGCCGAGGTTCGGTGAGGGTCGCGAACCAGCAGCTTCACCACGGGTGTAGCGGTGAGCTCGTCGATGGTCTGGACGGCGTGCTCGGTGGAATCCCAGGCGTGGTCGTAGCCGGGGGAAACGGAAAACAGCTCGTCGGCGCGATCGAAAGCGCTGGTTCCGGCGCGCTCGACCGCGAATCCCACGCCGGGAACTGATTCACTGAGCTGGTCAATCAGAGCGCGGATCGGACCGGGCGCGAGGGTGGCGGCGTGCAGGATCTGATCCCGGTTGGCGTCATAAATAATGGCGCCGTTGGCGCAGGCACAGACGGGGCGGACGGGCAGCTGTTCAAAGACGGGCATCAGCCAGCGCGGCGGTCGGCCGGTGGCGATCGTAAACACAGTGCCTTGGCGCAGCATCGAGCTAACTGCCCGGCGCATGCGCTGCGAAACGCGCTCCCTGCTGTCCAGCAGGGTGCCGTCGACGTCGCTGACAACCAGCAACGGGGAATCCTGCATCGCCTATGACCTACTTTTTGCGCAAGTGGTTAAGGCGCTGGCGCAGGGGCACCAGCAGCTTGTTGATGCCGGTGGCTTCTTCGCGCTCGCGAGCCTCGGTGGCAGCGCGGAGTTCGGCTTCGGCCTTGTCCTTAGCGCGCTTCTCCTTGCGCGCTGCAGCATCGGCGCGGTCCTGGACGGTGGCATCCTCCAGCGTCGGAGCAGTGCCGCCGAGCGCCGCGGGCACCCAGAATTCGCCCTTGGGCATAGGGCCGAAACGCTCCACCCAGCGCTCGCGGGTGAGGTCCAGCTGCTCGACCATGGTCTGGTGCAGGCGCTCCGTGGTCGCCTCCGCATCCTCGGTGACCTCGATCGGCGCGCCGACGGTGATGACCAGCTCGGTTTTCTTCGGCTTCCAGATCGGCTTACGGCCCTTCGTCCAGACGCGCTGGGAGCCCCAGATGGTCAGCGGGATCAGCGGCGCCCCTGCCTCGTAGGCAATGCGAGCCGCACCCTGGCGGAACTCCTTGATCTCGAAGCTGCGGGAGATCGTGGCCTCGGGGAAAATGCCCACCAGGTCGCCGGCGCGGAGCTTCTTGATGGCCTCGTCCACAGAGGCCTGACCGTCTGCGCGATCAACCGGAATGTGGTGGTAGGAGCGCATCAGGGCGCCCACACCCTTGACGTCGAAGATTTCCTTCTTCGCCATGAAGCGCACCAGTCGGCCGCCGCGCACGTGCGCCGGAATGCCACCGTAGGTGAAGTCCCAGTAGCCCGTGTGGTTGACGGCGATCATGGCAGAACCGTCGGTGGGGATGTTCTCCGCACCGTAGATAGCGCAGTCCAGGTTCTGCATGACGCGGAACCATAGCTTGGCAATACCGATTGTCGGGAAGCCATAGGGGAATTCCTTTGCTTCCTTGTGGCCGGTGGTTGTGGGCTGGTAGCCATCGGGAAAGCTGAAGCTATCGAGCAACGACATGGGTGGCGGTTACCTCTCCTGGAAATTCTGCGGGCGCACTAAGCGCCGGATTCGTTGGGCTTCAGGATATCTTTACCAACGAAAGGACGCAGCGCCTTTGGCACCACAACGGAGCCGTCGGCCTGCTGGTGATTCTCCAAAATAGCCACCAACCAGCGGGTTGTTGCCAGCGTGCCGTTCAGCGTGGCGGCTGTCTGCGCCTTGCCATCAGCATCGCGGTAACGGGTCTTCAGGCGACGGGCCTGGAAGGTCGTGCAGTTCGAGGTACTGGTCAGTTCGCGGTAGGTCTGCTGGGTCGGAACCCAAGCCTCCGTATCGAACTTGCGGGCGGCAGAGGATCCCAGGTCACCACCGGCGACGTCGATCACGCGGTAGGGAACCTCGATGGCAGACAGCATCTCGCGCTCCATGGCCAGCAGTTCCTGGTGGACCTCGGTGGCTTCCTCCGGCTTGCAGTAAACGAACATCTCCACCTTGTCGAACTGGTGCACGCGGATGATTCCGCGGGTGTCCTTGCCGTAGGAGCCGGCCTCGCGGCGGAAGCAGGAGGACCAGCCAGCATAGCGCAGCGGCCCCTTAGAAAGGTCGATGATTTCCTCAGAGTGGTAGCCGGCCAGGGCAACTTCGGAGGTGCCGACCAGGTACATGTCATCTTCTTCCAGGCGGTAAATCTCGTCCGCGTGGGCTCCGAGGAAGCCGGTGCCGGACATAACCTCCGGGCGTACCAGCACCGGCGGGATCATCAGCTGGAAACCGTGCTCCACAGCCTTCTGGGCGGCCAGCTGCAGCATGCCCAGCTGCAGCAGCGCGCCGTCGCCGGTGAGGAAGTAGAAGCGGGCGCCGGAAACCTTCGTGCCGCGCTTCATGTCGATCAGGCCCAGCGATTCACCGAGCTCCAGGTGGTCCTTCGGCTCGAAGTCAAACTGCGGAGGCTCGCCCACCACGTCTAGAGTGACGAAGTCGTCTTCCCCGCCAGCCGGGGCGCCTTCCTGAACAATGTTGGAAATCTGCATCTGCAGGTCGTTGACGGCCTGCTCTGCCTTTGCCTGAGCTTCCTCCAGCTTCTTCACCGAGTCGGCCTTCTGCTTGCCCTCTTCACGCAGCGCCTGCTTTTCCTCGTCGGAGGCAGAGCGCATCTTCTGCCCCATCTCCTTAGAAAACGCCTTCTGCTCCGCCCTGGCGGCATCGGCGGCGCTGATGGCCTCGCGGCGTTGCGCATCGGCTTCCAGCAGCTGGTCGATCAGCGCTGGGTCCTCCCCACGAGTGCGCTGGGATTCACGGGCAACATCGGGGTTTTCGCGCAGAAGCTTCAGATCAATCATGGTGTTTAGCTTAGCCGGTTCCCCCGCCAGCTTGTCCGGCCAGTTCCCCCTTATCCATATCCCCTACTACACTAGCCCCCAGTTACTAACCTCTAGATAACGAAGCGAGCCCCATGTCCCTCAGCGAAGCGAAGATCCACCGCCGAGCGCGGAGCCTCACCATCGCCCTGTTCGCCGCACTGTGCGGCGGTGTGAGCGCCGCGGCTTTCACCTTCGTAGCTCCCGAGGGCAGCTCGCCACTGGTTCCGATGAACGAGAAGCAGGGCCAGCACGTAGATAACTCCACATTTACCCAGGCCAACAACGGCGATTGCGTGAATTGGAAGCCCAGCGCAGACGGGGTGAACAAGGACTTCACCACCGTCAGCTGCGACCAGCCCCACCGCTTTGAGGTCAGCTCTCGGGAGGATCTCGGCCAGTACCCCACCAGTGAGTTCGGCCCAGACGCGAAGCAGCCGGACCTGCGGCGTCAGGAAGAGCTCACCGCAGAGCTATGCAACGGCCCAACGATGCAGTACCTGGAGGGAAAGCTCGACCCCGAAGGGCGCTACTCGATCTCCCCGATCCTGCCGCCACAGTCCGCCTGGGCTGACGGCGACCGCACGATGCTGTGCGGCGTGATGGTCCCGGACTCCACCGGCCGCACGACGGAGACCACGGGCTTTGCCGCCGAGCAGGATCAGGCTCGCTACTTTGAGAAGGATCACTGCGTGCGCGCGGACGGCGACCTGACCAACGAGGTTCCGTGCGAGGAAAAGCACTCCTGGCAGGTGACCTCGGTCGTGAATCTCGGCGAGAAGTTCCCCGGCCCCTGGCCCAGCATCAAGGACCAGAACGAGTTCTTAAACAAGGTGTGCACGAAGGCCGCCCAGGATTACTTGGGTGGCGACGATGCCCTGTACAACTCCACACTCACCCCGTTTTGGAACACCTTGCAGCGCCAGTCCTGGGATGCGGGTTCGCGTACCGTGAACTGCGCGTTGACGTTCGGCCGTCCCGGTGGTGGATTCGCCACAATCAAGGGTGATGTGCGCCAGGAGTTCACGATCGACGGCAAGCGACCGGCAACCCCACCGAAGCGTAATCCGCTGCGCCGCTCCCCGCGGCCGAGCGATGCCCGTGGCGCTGAAGCCGGCCCGAATGCTGAGGCCAACCCCGGCGCCGCCCCCGGAGCAGCGCAATAACCCATGGCCATCGACGTTTCCCCAGAGCGCTTCGAAGAGCTCGTTGACCTCGGCTTACGGCGGATCCCCCGCGAGCTGCTGGATAACGTCAACAACGTCGCCATCGTCACGGAGGACTACAACCCCGAAAGCCCGGAGATCCTGGGGCTCTACGAGGGCATTGCGCTGACCGAGCGCGACTCCGAATACACCGGCGCGCTGCCCGACAAGATCACGATCTACCACCATGCGCTCGAGGACATCTGCGACACCGAAGAGGAACTAATCGAGCAGGTTGCCATCACCGTCATCCACGAACTTGGCCACCACTTCGGCATCGACGACGATCGCCTGCACGAACTCGGCTGGGGCTAAGCGCCCGCCCGTCCCGAGCCCGACCTATAGCGTGGCCGCACCCCACCCCAGCACCTCGAACGCCCCCTCCAGGCTATCGAGCACGCCTGACTGAGTTGCCCCTGCGGCGTTGCTTCCTGCGGCGCTCTTACTTTGGGACGCCCCAGGCCTGCCCACAGCAACATCAGCCAACTCACCAATGTTGTCCGGTACGCGCAGTGTAATGACGTTGCCATTGGCCAGGTAGTGCATGAATGCCCATTCCGGATCCACCCCGCCAAGGAAGCGGGCTACCAGTCGGATCACCGCGCCGTGGCTAACTAGGGCTACGTCGGCGGCGGCCTCATCTGTCGCGGCATTCGCCGCCTGGTTCTCCGCCAGGGCGCCGAGCAGCGTGGCCAGGTATTCGCGCAGAACCTCCGCGCCGGACAGTCCACCCGGCACTGCCTTATCCACCTTGCCGAGCATCCAGGCACCCAGAATGGAGTGGTAGGCCTCGTGGGAATCCTCGTCGTTTTTCATCTCGTACTGCCCGGCGGGGATCTCCGATACCCGCGGCAGTCGCTGGAGCGATGCCTTGGTGTGATCCGTTGCGTTGTCGCAGGCTGCGGCGTCATCTAAAAGCTCACCGCGAGAGAAGGCCGCAGGAACCAGCTCGCCGCCGAAAGCACCGGCCACGCCCACCGCGGTTTGCTGGGCGCGGGCGGCAAAGGAGGAAACGATCTTTAGCCGCTGCGTGCGCTCGGTGAGCCACTGCCCGGCCTCGGCGGCCTGCTGCCACCCCAGGTCCGTCAGGCTAGCCCCCGGCAGTGCGGTATCCAGGGCGTGGATGGCGTTAGAGGTCGTCTGGCCATGCCTGACCAGGAAAAGCCGTGTCGATCGTCCCATTCTCGCTAGCTACCCTTTCGCACCGCGCTTCAGCGCCTCTATCCACCTACTGGATTCAGCGTAGTTCGGCGGGGCACTGCCCGCATGGCGATGGAAAGGATGTGGCGATTGAGAATCCGCAGCCTGCAGCGGCTCCGCGGACGGCCAACTTCCTAGGAAGCGCACGTCCTCGGCACGGCGGTATAGTCCGGCCAGCGCTTCAGCCACAGCGTCGTCTTCAATGTGGCCGACGATGCCAATGTGGAAGACGTAGTTGCCATTCGCCGCGCCCTCGCCCTTTTCCCCGGTGCGGCGGGGCCGCGATCCGATGCGAACCATATCGACCTGCCGGGTGGATAGCTCCGCGATGGCATCTAGCAGGCTGGAGGGCACATTCGGCAACCAGAGGATCATGCCACTGCGGTCGCTGCCCGTGCGCTCGGTGGGTTTCCCGGGTTTGCCGACCAAAATGAACCGAGTCTGGGCGCCGGAGACATCCGCCACCCCTTTAGCGACGGCATCCAATTGGTGAATCTCGCCCGCGCGTGCCGGGGCTGCGGCGGCATCCGCCTGCCCCGCTTGCACGGCCGCGGCAGCCGCGGCGTTGCTGGCAGCGGGGACGAAGGAGACATCCGGCAGGTGCTTTTCCACCCAGTTGCGCACCTGCGCCTCGGCTACGGGATGGGTGGTGAGGGTCTTCACATCCTCCAGGGCAGTGCCAGGGCGAACCAGAATGGAGAACACCACGGGCACCAGAACCTCACGGTAGATCTGTAGCGGCGCGCCGTAAGTCAGTGCGTCCTCGGTCTGGGAAACCGGCCCGTCGACGGAATTTTCCAATGCCACGCACGCGAAGTCGGCCTCCCCATCGCGCACCATGTCCAGGGCGACGCGCGGCGAGGCGACGGGGATCTCAGTGGCGCCGGCGGGCACAGCGCCGATCTCCTTGAACTGCTTCAGCGCCTGTTCGGTAAAAGTGCCCTCGGGGCCCAGGAACGCAACGCGCACAGTGGACTGCACGCTGGATTGCTCAGTGGAATCAGCCATAAGACGGAGTCTAATGGAACCCACAGACAAGCTAGCCCCAAGGCCAATCACGTCGGGTATATCCTTGTTAAACAATGAATCCCGCGCCCAACCACCCCCAGCCCGACCGTGCGAACTCCTTCGCCGAACGCCTTGCCTACGCCCGGCGCGACACGGGTCTGAGCAATGCCCAGCTGGGGGTCACCCGGGTCTACGACAACCCCCACAGCTACGACTTTCTGCGCAGCCACCCCGACCTTCACGACCACCCTAACCACCCCAACAACCCAGACCTACCCTTAATCGGCGAGGAAGTACTGATCAAGGACCTGCAGCAAGTCGCGGGCGAGGTCACCACGATGGGGTCCGTCCACCACGGCTTCACGGCGGCCTATCACGATACGACTGCGCACCGCCTGCTAGCGGGTGGCGCAACGCTGGTGGGCGCTTCTGCCTCCGCAGAATACGGCACCACGGCCTATACCGAACCCGTCGGCATGCCCCACCCCGTCAACCCGCTGCACCCGGAGATGATGGCAGGCGGTTCGTCGGGCGGAGCGGCAGTAGCTGTCGCCCGCGGGCTGGTGAACATCGCCCACGCGACCGACGGCGGCGGGTCGATCCGCATCCCCGCGGCTTGCTGTGGCCTGGCTGCCCTGAAGCCCGCACACAACCACCAGTTCGGCACGTTTACCCCGGTGGCCCAGGGTTTCATCGCCGCGGACATCCCCACGACCGCCCGCGCCTATGGCCTGCCTGCACCAGATCGGGGCACGTTGCACCGCAGCCACCCTTCCCAGCCCCTACGCATTGGCTACACCAATAAACCCTTCCACACCCGCAGCCGCGTCTCCCCCGACATCGCCGCTGCCACAGCCGCCGCTACCGCGCTGGCTACCACGCACCCACTGGTCGAATCCGTCTCGCAGGCTCCCGCCCCGTACCCGCCAGCCACATTCCAACTCTTCCGCGAACTCATTGCTTCCCGCTGCGCAGACCTTCCCGGCACGCTGTCGCCCATCACCGCGTGGCTCCGCGAGGAGGGGCGTCAGGTGCCGAAATGGCGGCGTCAACAATTAGAACAACAAATAGTCGGGCTAAACCCACAGCGGGCATGGCAACACTTCGACGTGATCGCGACCCCTACCCTCGCGTGCGCACCCCCTCCCAATGGAGCATTTTCGCAGCTCACCCCCGTTGATAACTTCTGGGCCCAGACCGCCTGGACCCCGTGGGGCACACTGTGGAACCTCACGGGCTGGGCCAGCGTCACCCTCCCCCTCGTCGCCCCGGAACGCGTCCCCGGCCGCTGGCCCATCGCACTGCTACTGGGCGCCGTCGGCAATCGAGTCAGCGCTGCGACGTTGCTTTCCCTAGCGGACTTTCTTATGGACGCCACCTCGCACCTCCCCGCCGAAAGCCTCAGCGTCGCGGTACCGGGCGATATCGAGGCCCTGGATTTTCGCGCCAAGCCGGACAATAGCCACAACCACCATGAGCACTAAGAACGACCCAACCACCCGACACAGCGCGAGCGCCGAAACCAACCGCAGCGCGCTGCGTTGGGAGATCCTCATCGTCCTGGCGATCACCTTCGGTACCAGCGGGCTGCGCGCCATAGCGCGACTAGTGGAGGCCAGCGTCAGCCCACAAGCCCTCAACCAACAACGGGCAACGCTCAACAAAGCACAGTCCACGCTGGCCTGGCTGGATCCGGCGCTGCAGTTGCTTTCCAGCGGAGTGCTGGTCGCATGGGGTGGGCTGGCGATGTTCCTTCTGCTGAGACATGCGCCCACTCCTGCGCTGGTGCGCCACTGGCGACTGCGGACGCGAGACTGGCTGCACGGCGCGGGGCTGGCGGCCATCATTGGCCTCCCTGGCCTGGCGTTCTACGCGGCTGCCGTGCATCTGGGGCTGTCGAAGCAGGTGGTTCCGACGGGGCTCGCCGAAACCTGGTGGCGCATCCCGCTGTTGGTGGTGAACTCCTGGGCCAACGGTTTTGCAGAGGAGCTGGTGGTCGTCGCGTGGCTCAGCACCCGCCTGCGGCAACTGCGTATTAGCTGGGCGTGGGTTTTCGCCGCAACCGCCATCCTGCGGGGCAGCTATCACCTGTACCAGGGCTACTCCGCCGGGGTGGGCAACATCGTGATGGGCTTGATTTACCTGTGGTATTTCAAGAAAACCGGGCGGATTTGGCCTTTGGTGATCGGCCACGGCCTGATCGATACGGTTGCCTTCGTCGGCTACGCTGCGCTGTACTGATCCGAGCTTGCTGGCGCCGAGCTTGCTGCAATTAAGCACAGCACAGCGACAGTCGTTGTCCTAGCCTGCGAGGCGCTTGCGGTTAGTATTGTGCCCATGAATTCTCGCGACAATTACGGCTCGGGCCGCAATCCTGGCAATTCCGATGGTTCGGAGTTTGCCCGGGATCGCCACGGCAAGCCCCTTCTGGATCGCTATGGGCGACCTGTGCGAAAGGGCGGGGGCGTGATCCCCCCTAGCAATAACCAGTCACCGCGTCGCGAAACGCGCAACTTGTCCGATTCGATGCAAGCAGAGCGGTCGGCCCAGCCGGAACGACCAGCGCAGCCGGAAGAGCCCCAGTACCGCCGCGCAGAGCCGCAGTACCGCCGCGCAGAGCCGCAGGCGGCTCCCCCGGCAACCCATCCGCGGGCAAGCCAATGGCAGGCGCCGTCGGCACAGCCGGGGCCAGCGGATCACGCGGCTCACCCTGGACAAACGTTCGGCGATCCGCAGTTCGGCAGCTCCCCTGATCGCGCTGGGCGACGAGGTGACTCCCGCCCGGCGCGGCGCCCCCGCAGTCGCACGGCGCCACGGCCAAAGCGGCGCAAACGCTTCGGTTTCTTCAAAACGGTCGGCCTACTGCTCGCGATCGTCCTAGCATTCACCATCGGCGCGACGGTATGGATTGATACGAAGCTACAGCGCACGGATGCTTTGCAGGATTACGACGGCCGACTGGGCGGCACTAAGGGCACGAATTGGCTGCTGGTGGGTTCGGATTCCCGCGCAGGCCTCAGCAAGGAGGACGCCGACCGGCTCATGGCCGGCGAGCTCGACGATTCGGTGGGGCGCACCGATACGATCATGGTCGTTCACATCCCACGTTTCGGCGGGGACGCGACCATGCTGTCCCTACCCCGCGATAGCTGGGTGGATATCCCCGGCCATGGACAGAATAAGCTGAACCAGGCATTCTCCCTCGGCGGTCCTGCGCTTTTGCAGCGGACGGTGGAGCAGGCGACGGGTATCCACTTGGATCACTACGCAGAGGTTGGCTTCGGCGGCTTCGCCAATGTCGTCGATTCCGTCGGTGGCGTGGAGATGTGTCTGGATGAACCGCTGGATGACCCGATGGCGGGCATCAAGTTGCAGGCCGGTTGTCAGGAGCTCAACGGCCCGACCGCGCTGGGTTATGTCCGCTCCCGCTACACCTCTGCTCGCGGCGACCTGGATCGCGTGGAGCGCCAGCGGAAGTTCCTGGCGGGGTTGTCAAAGAAGATCAAGTCCCCGGGTGTCCTACTGAACCCTTTTAAGAACCTGAAAGTCGCCGATGCGTTGAGCTCAAATATCCAGGTCAACGAGGGTGACCACGTGTGGCATCTCGCCTCGCTCGGCCTGGCGCTGGCCGGTGGCGCGAAGCAGGAGACCGTGCCGATTGCGGGCTACCAAGACACGTACGCCGGCAACGTCGCACTGTGGGACGAAGCCGACGCCGAGGAGTTGTTCTCAAAGCTCCGCTAATTGCTCGAGCTCCGCTAGTTACTAGCGGATGGTGACCTCGCGGGACTGGATGGTCTGCTTGGCCTTCTGCTCATCAGCGCTCAGCGGCGCATCCTTGGCCAGAGCTTCCTCGATCTTCGCGTCCAGAGCCTCCAGGCCTTCCTTCCAGGAAGCGGACTCGCGAGTGCGATCCAGATCCCACACCGGAACCAGGATGCCGTGGGTGCGGAACACTCCAGCGAACTTGGAACCCTCGCCCAGGTGTAGCTCACCAGCGCCGTGCAGTCGGGCCAGAGCCTCCAGCAGCTCCTCTTCACCCTCCTGGCGAACCCAGCGGATGTGCGCCTTGTCGGACGGGTCGATCCACCACGCCGCACCCTTGATGTCGGCCTCCACGCGCTCGGACGGCAGCACGGAGTCGTTGGCGCGCTGCAGAGTAGCCGCCACCTGCGGGTTGTCACGACTCTCCTCTGGCAGCCACCAGTCGAAGTCCTGTGCAACGTTGATCTCCGCCTGGGCGTCCTTATCCAGGATGTCCGCTAGGGCGGGCTCGGTGCCGTCGGACAGGCCGACCTCCAGGGACTCGCCCGGCTGAGCCTGCTTCACCCAGTTCAGGGCGAAAGCCAAGTCGCGGTTCGGGTTGTCTCCGCGGCGCTGGGTCTGCAGCGCTACGAAGCCCTCCCCACCGTCTTCTTCCGAACGGCGCAGAGCTGCGACGGCACCCGGCAGAACGGTAACGATGGAGATCTTGTGCTCCGCGTCCTTGACCGAAGCAACGAAGTGCGCCGAAGGAACGAATTCCTGTAGGGCGATCAGGTCAGCCTCCATGGCGAAGCCATCGAAGGGGCGCGCATCCTTTTGCAGTTTGGCACGCTCGGCAGCTCGGGCAGCCAGCTTCGCCTGACGGCGGCTCATGCCTTCGGGCAGATTCTCTTGGTTCTTTTTCTTCTTAGCCACGATCCCTTATTGTACCTGGCCATACCTAGGAGATCGCGGTGACGCCCGGTTCTTCAACTACTGTCGGTGCGCTCGCTTTGTTTTCGAGATCCACACCATTCTCGCTATCGCGCCACATGCGCGCCCTGCCCGGGTAGTTCGTCGCCAGCCAGGTCACGCCCTGCCGTGTAGCCCACCGCACCTCGTCTTCCTTGTCCGCGGTCCACATGTAGGTGCCATCGCCGAAGCGGCCGATAATGTCCGGGCGAATCCGACCGCGGGCGACGGACAGCCCGTGGGCGTCAACAACATGCAGCGCCTGCAGGCCAGGGTTGAGCATGCGCTGGTACTCACGGCGCAGCAGAATGCGGTGGATCCCCGGGTTGATCATCTTGAAACGCACCAGCGATTGGGGGCTAAAACTGATGAGGTGCACGTGCGGACTGTCAGCCAGGTGCGCCCGCTGTAGCTCGTAGTGCAGCGCGTGTTCGACCTTGGGGCCGTAGCGGTTCGGGTGCTTTGTCTCGATAAATATCTCTTTTTTTATGGACGCCCCGCCGTTCTCCGCGGACAGACCTCCCGGCCGCTGGCTATGCCCCGGCTCGGCGGGCACACGCGAGGAATTGATGTCGTTGAAGAATGTCAACAGCTCGCGGAGAGTAAGTACCTGCGCGGGCTCTTCCGGGGTGCCAACGTTGAGTTCCCGCAGCTCGGCCAGCGTCATTTCGCTGATCACGCCGCTGGACTTCTTAGGCTTTTCCACCGCCACCCGGTCGATGGTGCGGTCGTGTATGCACACCAGCTCGCCGTCCCTGGTCAGGCGAATGTCGCACTCGAAGCCATCCGCGCCCCTTTGCTCGGCAAGTTCATAGGCTGCCAGGGTGTGTTCAGGGCGCTCCTTGGAGGCTCCGCGGTGGGCGACAATTTTCATACCCTCCATTCTTAGTGCGCCGGGGCGCAACCGGCATCCGCTAAAGGCCGGTCGCCTCCAAGTTTCATTTACTGTTTACTTAACCAGCCCCGCCTCGGCCATCACCTTGCGCAGCACGGTGGCGGAGTGGTCGAACTTCTTCTTTTCCTCCGCATCCAGCTGCAGCTCCACCGCGTGGCGCACGCCCTGGCGGTTGATCACGGCGGGGGTGCCGATGTAAATGTCCTCGAAGCCGTATTCGCCCTCCAACAAGGTGGAAATCGGCAGCACAACATCTTGGTTGCTGAAGACCGCCTGCGTGATGCGCGCCAGCCCCATGCCGATGCCGAAGCTGGTGGACCCCTTGGCCTGGATGATCTCGTAGGCCGCGTCGCGGGTCTTCACGAAGATCTCGTCGACGTCCTCGCCAGCCGACTCCCCCATCATTTCCAGCCGGTGCTGGATGGAGGTGCCCGCCACGGATCCGGCGGAGAGCACTGGCAGCTCTGTGTCGCCGTGTTCGCCGATGACATAGGCGTGCACGGAGGTAGGCGCCAGGTCGAAGTAGCGCCCCAGAGAGTAGCGGAAACGTGCGGTATCCAGGATCGTTCCGGAACCAATCACGCGGCTGGAATCCATGCCGGAGAACTTCCACGTTGCGTAACTGAGGATGTCCACCGGGTTGCTGGCGACCAGGAAGATGCCGTTGAAGCCGTGTTCCATTACGTCGCCGACGATCTTCTTGAAAATGGAGGTGTTTTTCGCAACCAGGTCCAGGCGGGTCTCGCCCGGCTTCTGTGCCGCGCCCGCGCAGATGCAGACCATTGCGGCGTCTCGGCAGTCCTCGTAGGTGCCGACGGTGACGCGGGTGTTGTGGTGCGACCACGGCACTGCGTGGTTGAGATCCTGCACGTGCCCCCAAGTCTTGCGTTCATCCAGGTCGATGATGGCCAGGTGGTCGGTTAGCCCCTGGTTAACCAGGGCGTATGCGTAAGCTACGCCGACATCACCCGCGCCGATCAGGACGATCTTGGTGCCGGGGGTCGGAGGAGTGGTGGCGTTGTTGGTGGATACTGGTGTTGGTTCCGGAGCAGTCACTGTGGTGGCCTTCTTCCTTTTTGTTGCTTTCTAGGTTGCCTTGTTGAGTTGACGCCCACACGCCAGCATAACCCGCGTGCCAGCAACGCTCACCGCAAGCTTTTCTGATAATTGAACTTCTGAAACGTGGCGTCAATAACTTAATTATTCGTAAGAAAAAACCTTGCAGGAACAATATTTTCGCGTCACACTTGTTGTCATAAGCACATCCGACGTGTGAAAGGAGCATTAAAAACAATGGCTAAGTACGAACTTCCCGAGCTGGACTACGCTTACGACGCACTGGAGCCCCACATCTCCGGCGAGATCATGGAGCTGCACCACACCAAGCACCACCAGAACTACGTCAACGGCGCAAACGCTGCTCTGGAGAAGCTGGAAGCTGCCCGCAAGGACGGCTCCATCGCCGGCGTAGTTACCGCACTGTCCAAGGATCTGGCTTTTAACCTGGGTGGCCACACCAACCACTCCCTGTTCTGGAAGAACCTCTCCCCGAACGGTGGCGGCGAGCCGACCGGTGAGCTGGCGGAGGCAATTAACCGCGACTTCGGTTCCTTCGAGGCTTTCAAGGATCACTTCTCCGGCGCGGCTCTGGGTCTGCAGGGCTCCGGCTGGGCAGTTCTGGGCTACGACCACATCGCTGGCAACCTGGTTGTCGAGCAGATGACCGACCAGCAGGGCAACCTGTCCATCAACCTGACCCCGCTGCTGCTGCTGGATATGTGGGAGCACGCCTTCTACCTGCAGTACAAGAACGTCAAGGCAGATTACGTCAAGACTGTCTGGAACGTCTTCAACTGGGACGAGGTTGCTAAGCGCTTCGAGGCTGCAAAGAAGTAAGCCTCATGCGCTGCTGATCGCAGAGCCCATTGCAATATTTATTGCAAAGCCTATTGCAATCGAACTCCAGCAAGCGTAATACTGGATATACAACTGAATAACTTCGAAAACTCAAAAGCGAAGGCCCTGTATCCGCAGTAAAGGAAAACTGCGTTCGATACAGGGTCTTTTGCGTACCCTAGCGAAGAAGCTTTCACCCACTCTTATTCGCTTATTCGCCAAGGTACAAAGCGTGCGCAGCGTGTTCCGCAATGTGCAGACTTTATGCAGACAAAGTGCAAACAATGTGCAGAAACTGCGCACACATTGCGCACAGTCACACACTCACACACGATCTGAGATTGGAGAAGAACCATGAAGGCTCACTCTCGAAATTTCAACATTCCCCACACTGAACGCACTCATCGCCCGCGCCGCGGCCGTCGCACCCGCCAGTTCGGTGCAGCGATCGCGCTGACCGGCCTGCTGCTCGGCACCGCCGCCTGCGGCGATGACGATGAATCCCAGGCTTCCGGCAATACCAACACTCCAGCAGCCACCGCCGCCGAGGCAGAGTCCGGTGCAGCTGGCGCGGCCGACGCACCCGAAGGCGCCAATGGCGCCAATGGCGAGCAGCCGGACACTCAAAACGTCGCAGCCTCCACCGCCGAAGCACCCAAGGGCGACCAGAACAATGGTGAAGAAAGCGGTGGCGCAGAAACCGGTGGCACAGAAGGTGGCGGCAAGGAGTGCCGCGTGAATTCGACGGCGCCGGAGATCACCAACAACATCAGCAAGCTGCCGCCGAACCCACACGGCTGGAAGCTGACTAATCAGACGAACTACAACGCGTGCTCTGACCTCAGCTACGCGCTGATCACTCAGGCCAGGCAGGGCAACGCCCAATTCGCCACCCAGCTGATGCTGTTCCACAAGGGCAACTACATCGGCATCGCCTCCGACACGGTTCAGCAGACAGAAATCCTCAAGACCACTCCGTCCTCGGTTACCGTCCGCATGCGGGACTGGGAGGCTCTGCACGAGTCGGGTGAAGCCAACGTGGCCGCCAGCAAGTACTTCTCGGACGTAACCTTCCGCTGGGATGGCGGCAAGGTCGTGCCCGACGGCCGCATTCCGAACCAAAACCTGCCGAAGAAGATAGGCGTCTAGTTCGCCGCCCTAGCTAGCTTCGGCAGCTAGTCCCCCAGCACCCCGACGGGGCAACTCACGCCATTGGAACCGTGGTTGCAATACCCGTCGGGGTGTTTGTGTAGGTACTGCTGGTGCTCGTCCTCGGCCAAGTAATAGTGCCCATCGCCGATGTTCGCCAGCTCGGCAACCTCGGTGGTGATGGCCCCAAAGCCCGCGTCGGTGAAGCGCTGCTGCCAGCCCTCGATAGCTCGCTGCACGCGCCCTAGCTGCTCAGCATCTTGTGTGTAGACGCAGGAACGGTACTGGGTTCCCACGTCGTTGCCCTGCCTATCGCCCTGTGTCGGGTCGTGGTTTTCAAACGCGATCTGCAGCAGCTGCTCCAGGCTCACGGCTGCTTCGTCGAAAACGATCCGCACAACTTCGGCGTGCCCGGTGCGCCCGGTGCAGACCTCGCGGTAGGTGGGGTTCGGGGTATATCCGCCGGCGTAACCCACGGAGGTTCCCCACACCCCATCCACTCCCCAAAACATGCGCTCCACACCCCAGAAGCACCCCAGCCCCAGCACTATCTGCGCAGGTCGTTCCAGCTTCCCTTCCCAGTATTTGTCTTCCAGCCCGGTCAGTGCCGTGCCCAGCACCGCATTGGGCTGCGGGTCCACCAGCACGGGCGTGCGGCCGCCCTTCAGCGCGTCATCCGGCCCTACTCTTTCGGCTCGGAAAGGCCCCTGGCTGTTGAGCGCCAGGATGCGATCGAAGAAGTTCGTCATGTCCTTTGTGCCCTCTCTGCTGTTTGTTGTCGCCGCTGTTTTTATTGACGCCGCAGTTCCCGCAGGCCCGGCGCGCCTCTGCGCAGCCACGCGCGAACCGCTGACGTTGCCACACAATCGTCGGCGTTGTAGCGCTCCAGCTTACGCCGGGCAGCTTGGGCGGTGGTACGGGATCCGCCGATGGCCTGCTCGAACAGTTCCACTGCCGCTTTGCCGTTGATGCCCGCCTGGCTGAACTCGAAGCCAGCCAGCGGGGCGACGGTCTTCAGCCCTAGAGAATCCGTGGCCGCCAGAGCCTTTTTCACCAGGCTAAAGCAGTCGCACCAGTGTTCGGAGGTGATAAAGGCATTGACCTCCGCCAGCGTGGGCATCGTGACGCGCGCACTCGTGCCCGGAACCTCGTAGCTGCGCCCGCCGTAGCGCTCGGCGGCGTGGCGCAACCAATAGTTCTCCCCCTGCGCGGCATACACCCAGACCTGGAAATTCTTTTCCTCCGCCAGTGCCTGATCCTTCTGTGCTTGCAGCCATTGCCAGAACTCGGCAACGTGCAGCCCTTCATCGCCGTCCCGACTGAAATCCCCGAATCCTATGTACCGGGCGCCGTCGAAAGTGCCCCAGAGGAACGTGCCGCGGTTCGGGTGGGCCTCCATGTCCACGTCGATTTCCACCCAATCCCGCTGGTCAGTGGCCGCCCCTGCGGTCTCGCCTGCCCTCCGGGGCGCTCCACCCCACAGCTCCGGCGCCTCGAACCAGCGGTTATTCGGCCTGCGTAAAGCGACCTGCCCGTCCATCCATGCCTGCGCCAACTGGGGCTGCTCCCCGCTGCTCTGTGCAGCCAATTGCGGCAGGGTCTCAATACCCTTTTCCCGCCACGTGCGAGCCTTATCACCTGGCAGCAGCAGACTGATTTCTTGCGCCTGAAGCAACTGGGCACGGCAGTGATTATGGAATTCGCAGGTCCGGCACTCTTTAATCCGCCGCGGGGTGGAGGGAATCGGCTCCTCCAACGCAGCGTAAAGGCCAGGGAGCACGGAGGGGGCGTCAAAAAAGAAACAGCGAGGCTTCCCCGGCCCAGCGCGACCAATCAGCGCCACGGTGTTGGCGGCAAAACCCCATTGCTGCAGTACAACGTGGGCCATAGCGATCTTCTGCGCATCCCCAGCCACCGCGCGATGGCGATAATCAGTCGGCGCCGGCACGGCCAAACCCAACGCGTTGATGTCCGCCACTCGGCAATCCGCGAGCTGCGTTGCCTTCGCCCGGCGCGCCACGGAATGAGAGGAAATGGCGACGGGGGTGTACTGCATGAACTCATCCACGCCTTTGCCCTGATCCGCGCGCACCAGAAGATCCAGCTCCACACGGAAGGGCCCCTCCGCTAGGACGGGGCGGGTGATCAGCCGCGCGCCCGAAGCCAAAGCCTCCAGGGTCTGCTCCACGGCAGTATCCCGATCGGTCGGGTCGATGTCCACGCGGCTGGGGAACAACTTGTCCCCGATCCGCGGCTTGGTCGGGAGGAGCTGAAAAACCAGATTGCGGCGGATCTCGGCGTTCGCCCGGTGCTGTACGGCCTCCACATAGGCCTCTAGATCCTGCGGAATGTGTAGCCGCGGCCGCTGTACCTCTGGCCGCTGTACCTCCAGCCGCTGCGCCTTTGCCCCGCGCCGAAGTACCGCCCGGTGGCGGCAGCCCACGCAATCGCTGGGGCTGAGAGGCGGAAGATCTTCAGGCAAGCTCACAATAGTTTCTAAGCCTAGCGCGTCGGCCGGACGTGAACGCACCGTGGCTGGCACCTCCATGGCGACCTGCCCGGGTGTCGAAGTAAGGTGAAGCGCGTACAGTAAAGATGTTTCTTAAGTAATCTGGTTGAACAGTAAGACAGATCAATACGCATCGGAGTGACATGGGACTGCTCAGCGGTATGCGCAAGCGCCGTCAGGAAAAGAAAGCCGTCGAAAAGGCCGCGAAGGTTCGGGCTAAGGCTCAGGTGAAGGCCGACTCGAAGCTGGAGAAGCGCAAGGAGGCCTACCTGCGAAAGACTGCTAAGCAGGTGCGCAAGATGGATGCCAAGGAGATCAAGGCACAGCGCAAGCACAACGAGAAGATGGCGAAGGCCTCTCTGGAGCAAATCAAGGCCGGGCGCTTCAACTCCAAGAACGTGCTGCGTATTGCGGGGGCTGCCCGCGTTGCCGCTCCTTTTGCCATTCCGCTGTTCTACCGCGGTGTGACCGCGCTGCAGGAGGCCACGAACGGCGCTACTGCCCGCCGCAGCGGCCTGGCCACCAAGGCCACTGCCCAGTTCCCTGGCGACGGCGGCCTGCAGCAGGCTCGCATCAATCGCATCCGCAAGTCTCTGGATAAGGGGCTGCCCTCGGGATTTGCCAAGGATATTTCCGAGCGCATGGATGATCTGGATAATGCGGTCGAGAATTCCCGCTCGATGAACGAGGACCAGGGCAAGCGCGTGCTGCACTCTGTGTCCAACGAGCTGGATCTGGTCGAAGCGCAGATTAAGGCTAAGCGCGACTAAATAGGGCGCGACTAAGTAGGGCGCAACTAAAGCTGAGCCAGACCCCAGAAGACGGGGGGCGTTCGCCAAGCAAAACCTGAATGAACATGGTTTTATAAATCTATGACGAACAACCCCACGGAAAATTCCGCCCCGGCTCAGTCCGGGCAGTTTACCCGCCGCCAGGTTCTGCAGACTGGCGCCGCCGGTGCCGCCGCAGTCGGAATCGGCTCTATCGCAGCTAACTCCGCCGCTTCGGCCAGCCCATTGGGCTCCTCCAAGCCGGCCAACCCGCCGATCAATATGAAGATGGGCAAGGAAGCATTCCAGCACGGCGTGGCCTCCGGCGACCCGTACCCGGATAGTGTGCTGCTGTGGACCCGCGTTACCTCCAACGAGAACGACTACCCCGGCCTGGAAAAGGGGCAGACCACCACCGTGAAGTGGGAGGTCGCCACCGATAGCAAGTTCACCGCAGTCGTCACCTCCGGCACCGCGAAGGCAGAACCTTCCCGCGATATGACCGTGAAGGTCGAAGCCCGCGGCTTGAAGCCTTTCACCGGCTACTTCTACCGCTTCATCACCATCGACGGCCCACGCAAGGGCCAGACTTCCCCCGTGGGCAAGACCCGCACCGCACCGGCCAAGGGCGCGGACGTTTCCGAGCTCCGCTTCGCCCTGTTTAGCTGCTCTAACTGGGAGGCTGGATACTTCAGCGCCTACCGTGACATGGCCAAGCGTGGCGATATCGACTACGCCCTGCACGTCGGCGATTACATCTACGAGTACCCGCGCGGCGAGTACACCGGTAAGACCGGTTCGGTTCGCCTGCACGAACCGGCTAACGAGATCAAGTCCCTGGCCGACTACCGCCAGCGCTACGCCCTGCACCACACCGACAAGGATCTGCAGGCCGCACACGCTTCCTGCCCGTGGATCGTCACCTGGGATGACCACGAGGTCGCCAACGACACCTGGTCCAACGGCGCGGAGAACCACCAGCCGGACAAGGAGGGCGACTTCATCGCCCGCCGCAACAACGCGATGCAGGCCTACCTGGAGTGGCTGCCGATCCGCGCTACCCCGCTGTCCGAGAAGGGCCACATTTACCGCAACCTGTCCTTCGGCAACCTGGTCGAGCTGAACATGCTGGATCTGCGCACCTACCGCAACGAAAAGCCCGGCTTCACCTCTGCACGTAAGACCGACGACAAGTCCCGCACCATGCTGGGTTCGGAGCAGTTCGGTTGGCTGACCAAGAAGCTGTCTACCTCTTCCGCCCGCTGGAACTTCATCGGCAACTCCGTCATGATCAGCCCGGTTCTGATCCCGCCGCTGGATCCGGAGGCCACCAAGGCCGTCACCCAGCTGCTGGGTCTGCCGGAGGAAGGCATGCCGTACAACCTGGATCAGTGGGATGGCTATGCCGCCGAGCGCCGTCGCGTGACCAAGTACCTGCTGGATAACAACATCCGCAACACCGTGTGGCTGACCGGCGACATTCACTCTTCCTGGGCCTGCGACATTCCCGCTGCCCCGGGAACCTACCCGCGCGGTGGTGTTGCAGGTGTGGAGATCGTCTGCACCTCCGTGACCTCCTCCAACATCGACGACATCCTCAAGCTGCCGGAGGATAACGCGCTGTCCCACACCGTGGAGTACGCCTTTACCAACCTGAACCGCCACGTGAAGTACCTGGACTTCGATTCCCACGGTTACACCGTTGTGCGCGTGACGAAGGATGCGGTGGACGCAAACTGGATGGCGCTGGGCCCGGACGGCAAGCTGAAGCCGAACCAGCCGCTGCACTTTGCCAAGGCAGCCAGCGCGAAGTGGGGCGAGGGAATCCACACCTCCAACGTGCGAATCAACCCGGCTGATCACTCTGCTCGCTAAAAGCTGCCCACTTAAAGCCTTTTAAGCGCTTTAAGCAAATGCCTCCAGGTCACCCCCTGGGGGTATTTTTTATGTCGATATATCTTTTATCGACGCCCCGTTTCCAGCACTTTTCATATTCAATAAAGATTATGCAATACATTGCATTGCAATCTGTCGCTCAGTTACTACACTAAGTATCAGAACATTAACAA
The DNA here is from genome assembly GCF_000738265.1 of Corynebacterium jeikeium. Taxonomy (GTDB): domain Bacteria; phylum Actinomycetota; class Actinomycetes; order Mycobacteriales; family Mycobacteriaceae; genus Corynebacterium; species Corynebacterium macclintockiae. The sequence continues at coordinate 11,387 of NZ_JFCQ01000028.1, read as the reverse complement.
TCCTTAAAAGAAGGGAATGCACTGATGGCACGCCGCGAAATTACCCAATTCTTTGATGACCTGGACGATACTCCATTGGCTGAGGATCAGGTCAACGTCGTCGATTTCAGCCTGAATGGCGTTGATTACACGCTGGATCTGTCCGCAAAGAACCGCGAGGCATTTGATAAGGCTCTGGAGCCTTTCATCAAGGTCGCCCGCCGCAAGACCCGCGCCGGTGTAGCCGGTCGTCGTGTGGCTTCCCGCAGCGCTAATCCGGAGCGCAACCGGATGATCCGCGAATGGGCTAGGGAAAACAACATCGAGGTCTCCGAGCGCGGACGCATTTCCGCCGATGTTATCGAGAAGTTTGAAAAGGCCCAGGGACAGTAAAGAAATCACCGTCTAGGGTATTTTCGGTTTTATGGGAGATCTGAGGAATCCGATACTGGGGCGTCACAAAGCAAAAAGGGCACCCCTTACGCTGGTAGCAGCGACCGCAATGGCATTTAGCCTGAGCGCCTGTGGGGATAACTCGGGGAACGGTCCGGCAGACAGCGCCACCTCCTCTACGGAGCGCACCGTCGACCCCGTCAAGGGGACGGAACTGCCGATTGAGGCAACCCCGGAAAAGGTAGGCCAGGGCGGCCAGGAGGTCTGCCCCTACCTGGACGGCGACTGGCTGCAGAATACTAACGGCCAGCGCCTCACCGGCACCGGTACGGATGAACGCTTCGACCCCCCGGCCTGCGTGTTCTGGTCCTATGAGGACTACCCGCAGGCAACGGTGATGGTGCGCCACATGCGCACGAACTCCGACGCAATTGCGGTAGTCGACCACGCCGCACCAATCGATTCAACCCTGAAGGCGCTAGAGCCAAAGGGATGGAGCGGCGGGCGCCGTGGCGGTGACGGTAAAACTGGTGCCGTGTACGCCGTGTGGAAGGACGAAACGGCAGTGGTGGTGACTACCGCCCAGGAACAGTCCGTGAAGGCGCAGAAGATCGCCGAAGAGACGATCAAGAACCTGAAGCTCTAGCTGCTAAAGCCCCAGCGCCCTTTGCGCGTCCGCGATGCGCAGCGCCCCCTCCGAGACCCCCACGTCCGTCCACGGCATCATCGGCCCCACCCAGGGGAAAACGACTTCCATCAGCAGGAAGAAGATGCCCACCAGCAGAACCAGGACGATAAATAGCTTCACCCACCACGGGCCTGGCAGGTTGCGCCACAGCATCGCGTACATTTAGGCTCCCTCCGTCAGCTCTTTAGGTGTACTACCGGCCTTCTTCGGCTCGGAGCGGACAAGTGCCGCGTGGACGATCATGCGCTCCTTATTGGAGAACTGCGGGTGGCACGTCGTCATTGTCAGCAGCCCCGCATCCCCCGGGCGCACCTCGATACGCTGTTGTCCTGGGACGGGGTTGATCACGTTAATGTCGCTGGGGGTGGTGATGTATCGGCCATTGACGCCCGCGTATTCGCCGCTGGAGATCTTCTGCGCCAGCTCGGGGGGCATGCATTTTTCGGCCTCCGCCTTCCGGTTTCCGGGGGCGGCGTCGATCGGCAGCACACGGTAGATGTTCCAGGTGCCTGCGGTCTCCACGACCACGGCATCGCAGGTGTTCAGCAGGCCAAGGTCATTGAAGGGGGAACCGCGCCCCACACGGTGGCCCGCCATGGCGAAGTTGCCCGGCTTTCCCGGGGCTTGGCTGTCCTCGTAGTGGCCCGGCCCCTTGTTCAGATCGTCGTCGGCCACGCCCTTGACGATGGAAAAGTTGAAGTCCGATCCGAAAGAGGGGATGTAGAGCCGGGCAAACGCCGCGCCCTCCGCCGGCTCAGTCAGCGGGCGGGGATTCTTGTCATCCCATTGGTTGTCTAGCTCCCGGGCAACGGCGGCTTGTTCGCGGCCGGACTGGATATCGGTCCAAAAGACGTCCCAGAATCCAAATAGCAGCGCAATCACGCCGAAAGTAATAAGGAGTTCACCGATTACGCTAATTGGATCGAGTCGCTTGCTCGTTCTCGCTGCCTTCCGGTGTCGTCCCATGCGACACATCGTACTACGTTTCCCCGTTTCTTATGCTTCCCAATCTGGCATTAGTAATGCCCCCTCCATATCCCGCAAGGTACCTGGTTGGCGGGTAAGCTCCTCTGCATGAAGATCGTCGAGTATCCCGTTGCGCTTTTCTTGAAGGCTTGGCACTATCTTTTTGCTGATATCTTCGGTTGGGATGCTGCGCAGTCGTGGCTGTTGGCACTAATTCTTCTTATTGTCACAGTGCGTGGTTTGCTTTTGCCCTTCGTCTACCGGCAGTCGTATTCCAGCCGCATTCTGGTGAATATCCGCCCGAAAGTCTATCGGCTAGAGCAGGAATACAGCGGGAAGGATCCCGAGACCCGTAAGGAGCTGGCTAGGAAGCGCCGCGAACTGCAAAAGGAACACGAATACCGATTTTCGGATGGTTGCATTCCTGCGCTGGTTCAGCTTCCTGTTTTGCTGGGCCTGTACCGCATGCTGATCCACGTCACCAGTCCGGATCCGGAGGTCAAGGCGGCAGTCAATGGCTTCGGCCCGCTCAATGCCGAAGAGGTCCAGTCATTGCTTTCCGCAAAGCTCTTCGGGGTTCCTCTGGCGGCCTATGTGCAAATGTCAGATGAGCAATTTGCAGAGATCCACACCACGATGGAACAGGTCTTTTGGGTAGTGTTCCCCATGGCCATTCTGGCCGCAATTTTCACCACCTCTAACTGGGCTTATTCCATGTACCGCAATTACCGCACGGTCGACCACAACTCTGTGTTGGCCCGCGGCTTGCTGAAGATGATGTGGCTGATCGGCCCGGTTGTGCTGATCGCGCCGTTCACCATCGCCCTAGGCGCGGTGGGCCCGGTCGCGCTGATGATCTACTGGGTGGGCAATAACCTATGGACCACCACGCAGACAATCACTCTGCAGCGCCACCTGGACCGCAAGCTCCCCTACACGGAGGAGTTCCTGGAACACCACCAGAAGATGAAGGTCAACCTTATCGAGCGGAAGAAGGAAAAGAAGGCGGGTCGCAAGGCGAAGAAGCAGGCTACGGCGGACTCCCCCGAGGAGCCTTCCGAGGGCTAAATGTTGTAGCTCATCGGCGCGGTGAGCAGCAGTTGCTTCGCCAACCCGCGTGCGGTTTCCAGCGGCACAGTATTGCGCGACATTTTCGCACCGCTAAGGCCGCCGTCCATGAACACCATCAGTTGGTCGGCCAGCGTCTGGGACGCATAGCCGAAGCGCTCGGTCAGCAGCTCGGCCATCGTGTCGCGGCACCAGCGCCGGTAGTCCATCGCCGCGTCGCGGATACGCTGTTCCGAATCCGTCTCTGGGCGCGGGTATTCGCTGGCCGCGTTTTGGAAGTGCGAGCCGCGGAAGTTATTATCCGGTTCCTGCTGAATGCACAGGTCAAAGAAGGCAATGATGCGATCCTCGGGGCTTTCGCGCGGGTCAGCCAGCGCGTGCCAGTCGTCGCGCCATTTCTGGTCGAGCTCCCGCAGGTAGGCAACCACCAGATTGTCCTTCGACCCGAAGAGCGAGTACAGGCTGGCTTTCGCCACGTCCGCGTCGCGCAGAATGCGGTCGATGCCGATTACGCGGATTCCCTGGGTAGTAAAGAGGTTCGTGGCGCTGGCCAGCAGGCGTTGCCGAGGGCCAGGGCGGTTACGGCGACCGGAGCGAGCAGCCTGCTTGGTTGCCTTCTTCGCCGTTTTCTTCACTGTCTTCTTGGTAGTTTTTGTGGCGGTTTTGGCGCTCGTCTTTTTTGAGGACGCCCCGTCGCGTGCGTCGGCGGAAGAATCAGAGGTGGCCGCGGATCCCGACTCGCGGGATTTGTCGTCTGCCGTTGCCATCCACTTGTCTCCTTCTCTACATGGCTACTTTTCAGGTTTGTTTACTTGCTTAAGTCTACAAAATCCTGCAGGGCCACCAGAACCCTACAGGACTTGTAGTTTATTCCCTAGCGCTTCTTGCTGTCCTTTGGGCGTACAACCATCAGCGGGCACGGGGAGTACTGCAGCAAGGTGCGGGAGGTAGATCCCAGCAGCATTCCTTTGAATCCGCCGCGGCCGTGGGAGCCGACGACCAGCAGCTGAGCGTCCTTGGCGGCCTCGGTGAGGGACTGCACTGGGCGCTCGCGCTCCACGATCTCCTCAACCTGCACGCTGGGGAACTCCTTGATGAGGTCCTTCAGCTCGTCCTCCATCATGTCCTGACGCTCGACGATCATGCGATCCATCTGGTTCTGGGCATCGACCAGGCCGACGTAGGAGGTGTGGATCTGGGAATCGGTCCAGGAGTGGATTGCACGCAGCAGGGCACCACGCGCCTCGGCCTCGCGGAAAGCGATACGCAGTGCCTGACGCGATACCTCGGAGCCGTCCACGCCCACCACGACGGGACCGTACTTGTTTTCCGCGGTCACGTCGTTATCCTTGCGGACCACCACGACCGGGCAGTCGGCGTGGGAGACCACGGCGCTGGAAACGGAGCCCATGACCAGGCCGGACAGGCCACCGAGGCCACGGGAACCCATGACGATCATCTCCGCGGTGGTGGATAGATCCAGCAGCGTATCGATCGGGGCGCCTTCCTTCACCAGGTAGCTAACCTCAACCTCTTCACTGAAATCGCTGACGATCTTGTGGGCGTTTTCGATCTTGTCAACCGCCTCGCTTTCGAGCTCGTCGTAGAGTTCCTGCGGGGGCACCATCCCGTCGGCGTACATGAATTGCGGCATGGTGTAGGCGCTGACCAGCTTCAACGGCTGCTTGCGCTTGAGGGCTGCGTTCGCTGCCCACCTAACGGCTTCGTTGCTGGCATCGGAACCGTCAACCGCAACGATGATTTCCTTATCGCTCGTGGTAGCCATGGGAAATGATCCTTCCTTGCAGGGCATTATTCGATTTGTCCTTCAACACTTCCCATTATCCTGAAAAGCAGTAATGAATGCAGGAAGGTGCCTGATTCGCCCCTATTTTCGGGACATATCAGGCACCTTGTGAGTGATTCGTGAATGGTCGGTGTAGTTGGTCAGTGAGTGTGGTCGGTGTAGTTGATCAGATGATTAGCGACGAGTGGTGTCCGGCAGCGGAACGTCGTCAGCAGCAGGGGCGTTGGACGGGGAGAAGAACTCCAGCAGCGTGCGGAAGATGTTCAGCAGAACACCGCCCAGCTCGCTCTTGAACAGGTTAGACAGGGAACCGGTAATTGCAGCAATATCCATGCCGGGTAGCATAACGGATTGATGGGACCTTTACCAGTAAAAAGGGGCTTAAATCCTACGCGGATCCTTGTTCCCCCAGCTACCGACACGCCGTGGGTGGCAAAAGATTTTTTGTGGCACCTCATTTCTTCCCAGCGTCACCGCGCAAAAGATGATGATTTTAGTGCTGTTTTAGATCGCTTTGCTGCAGGGGAAGTCTGCCTGGATTCCGGCACCCCCATCGCCCCGGACGACGTCCTGCGCCCGGGAAGCTTCATTAACTTCTATCGCCGCCCAGCCCCGGAGCGTCCAGTCCCCGGCGAGATCACGGTGCTGCACCAGGACCGAGACATTGTCGTCATTGATAAGCCACCTTTCCTGGCGACCCTCCCGCGTGGCCAGCACATCACAGAAACTGCGCTAGTGAAGGCTCGCGTTCAGCTGGGCATCCCAGAGCTCTCCCCTTCCCATCGCCTCGATCGCCACACCCGTGGTGTGCTGCTGATGACCGCCCGCCCAGAGGTCCGCGGCGCCTACCAGACGATGTTCGAGCGCCGTATCCCCCACAAGGTCTACGAGGCGCTCACTCCCCTGCCCGACGAGGCTCCCTTCGCCCCGATCGCCCCTCTGGCCGATTGGCGTTCGTGGGATCCACCCACGCCGGAGCGCCCCTGGCGCCTAGAGCACTGCATGTCGAAGACGCGCGGGCACCTCAGCACCGTCCTCACCGATGGCCCTCCCAATGCGCTCACCGTGGTCTCTGGACTGCGCACGGAGTGCCGCGACGGCCACGACGTTCTGGTTTGGCGCCTCGAGCCACACACCGGCAAAACCCACCAGCTGCGTGTCGTCCTGCGCTCGCTGGGCTTGCCGATTCTGAACGATCCTCTCTACACCGAGCTCACGGACGCAGCGCTGTTTAGTATGGACGCCCCTACACCCCGGCCGGTTTACGCGGAGGACGAGGACTTTAGCGCTCCCATGGGGCTCATCGCCAAGGAGCTCCACTTCCCCGACCCGTTGACTGGCCAGCAGCGGCAGTTCATCAGCAACTTCTAGCTTTAATCTTCCAGCTTTACGGTAACGCCCCGCAGGATCCGAGCCGTGTAGAGGGAACCCGCCGCCAGCACGACCACGACCAACCCGGAAACCAGGGCGAAGGCATGTGAGTAGGCCGTACCCGCAGCGGCGAGCAAAGGTTCAGTCCAGCTAGCTTCGGTGGAGTGCGCGATGTGCACGGCAGAGTGCAGGCTCTCCCCCGCCGACTCGGGCGCGCCGGCCGGCAGAACAACCAGTGCCGAATACAGTGCCGTCACCAAGCTGCCCAGAACGGCAATCGAGGTCAGAGATCCGAATTCGTAGCTGACTTCCTCCACTGAGGAGGCCATGCCTGCCCGGTGGCTCGGCACGCCAGAGATCATTGCGATGGAAGCTACGGCCATCACCGCGCCTAGCCCCATGCCCTTGATAAATAGGCCGCTGAGAAGAATGGGCGTCCAACCCCAAAAACCATAAAGGCACACGATCGCCGCACCGATCGTGGCTACGCCGAACCCTCCGGCGATCAGGCGGCGAATGCCGAACTGCGCCAGGCGCGCGCCGGCGTAGATCGATGTGGCCAGAGCACCCATGGCCGCGAAAGTCACGTACACACCGGAACGCAGGGGGGATAGACCGTCCGCGAGCTGCAGCTTCTGCGTGATGACGTACTGCAGACCAGCGAGGGCGAACATTGACAGGGCGGCTCCCAAAGCGCCGCAGCGGAACGCGGGGTAGCGGAAAATGTCGAGGGTGATGAGGGGTTGTTCTAACCGATCTTGACGCCGCGTAAAGGCCCAGCCACCGAGGACGAGCAGTACGGCAGCCACGCCGATGATTGGCCAATTCTGCGGAGCATGCGTGCCTTCCTTGATGAGCATCACCGCACTGACCAGGGTGATCATCGCGTAGACGGAGGAACTGAAATCCCAGTGCTTGTCCGGGTTTGCACGGTCGGGCGGGGCCACAAAAGGCACCGCGACAAGGGCTGCGATCACCAGCGGGACGTTAACGAGGAAACAAGAGCCCCACCAATACGCTTCCAGCAATAGCCCGCCGACGATGGGGCCGAGGGTTGCAGAGACAGTGGACAAGCTGCCCCATATGCCGATGGCCAGGTTCAACTCTGCGGGATTGGTGAAGGTAAGCCGGATCAGCGATAACGTGGACGGCATCATCGTAGCGCCTCCCACGGCAAGCAAGGCTCGCCCCAGAATGAGCATCGCGGCGCTTGGCGCAAAGGCCGCCAGCAGCGAGGCGCATCCGAAGATGATAAGGCCTGCAATGAACATCCGCCGGTGACCGATCTTGTCCCCGAGCGTGCCGGTCCCGAGAAGTAGGCCGGCGATGACGATCGCGTAGATATTGACGATCCAGAGCTGTTGCGTGCTGGTGGCGCCGAGGTCTTCGACGAGACTAGGGAGTGCTGTGTACAGAATGGTGTTGTCGAGCGTAATGATGGTGATGCCTACGCCGACGGTGGCTAAGAGCAGCCAGCGTTGGAGGGGACCCGTATTAGCCGACTGCGCGTTCATAGGGGTGACTTTACCAATGCCGATTAGGACTGGAAAATGGGGAAAATGGGCATGAAAAAAGGGAGTGTGTACGCGTAAAACGTACACACTCCCTTAATCTCAAGTTTTAATGCCGGCGGTGACTTACTCTCCCACACCCTCCCAGGTGCAGTACCATCAGCGCAGGTAGGCTTAGCTTCCGGGTTCGGAAAGGGACCGGGCGTGACCCCACCGCTAACAACCACCGACAAACCAATTCAGAACAAAACACACACCCACAACAAACCCCAACCAAAAGGGTTTCAGTGGTGTGCCGTGCCGTTCCAGACACTGCATAACAGACGCGAGCAACACTCAAACTTTTGCGACATTCAAAACCGTCTTAGCACAAAAACAACATTGTGTTGAACATCGGCTAATTAGTACCGGTCACCTCCATCACTCACATGACTTCCAGATCCGGCCTATCAACCCCATAATCTATAGGGAACCTCAAAAGAAACCTCATCTCAGAACAGGCTTCCCGCTTAGATGCTTTCAGCGGTTATCCCTCCCATACGTAGCCAACCAGCCATGCCACGGGCGTGACAACTGGCCCACCAGAGGTATGTCCGTCCCGGTCCTCTCGTACTAGGGACAGCCTTCTTCAAGTTTCAACGCGCACGGCGGATAGAGACCGAACTGTCTCACGACGTTCTAAACCCAGCTCGCGTGCCGCTTTAATGGGCGAACAGCCCAACCCTTGGGACCTACTCCAGCCCCAGGATGCGACGAGCCGACATCGAGGTGCCAAACCATCCCGTCGATATGGACTCTTGGGGAAGATCAGCCTGTTATCCCCGGGGTACCTTTTATCCGTTGAGCGACACCGCTTCCACAAGCCGGTGCCGGATCACTAGTCCCTACTTTCGTACCTGCTCGACCTGTCAGTCTCACAGTCAAGCTCCCTTGTGCACTTACACTCAACACCTGATTGCCAACCAGGCTGAGGGAACCTTTGGGCGCCTCCGTTACACTTTGGGAGGCAACCGCCCCAGTTAAACTACCCACCAGGCACTGTCCCTAACCCGGATCACGGGCCGAGGTTCAGATGCCCAATCCGATCAGAGTGGTATTTCACCAACGACTCCACAACCACTAGCGTGGCTACTTCGCAGTCTCCCACCTATCCTACACAAACCGAACCGAACACCAATACCAAGCTATAGTGAAGGTCCCGGGGTCTTTTCGTCCTGCCGCGCGTAACGAGCATCTTTACTCGTACTGCAATTTCACCGGGCCTGTGGTTGAGACAGCAGGGAAGTCGTTACGCCATTCGTGCAGGTCGGAACTTACCCGACAAGGAATTTCGCTACCTTAGGATGGTTATAGTTACCACCGCCGTTTACTGGGGCTTAAATTCTCCGCTTCGACCAAGGTCTAACAGGTCCTCTTAACCTTCCAGCACCGGGCAGGCGTCAGTCCGTATACATCGACTTAAAGTCTTCGCACGGACCTGTGTTTTTAGTAAACAGTCGCTTCCCTCTATTCTCTGCGACCACCACCAGCTCAACACGTCGTTCACCAGCAGTGGCACCCCTTCTCCCGAAGTTACGGGGCCATTTTGCCGAATTCCTTAACCACAGTTCACCCGAACGCCTTAGTATTCTCTACCTGACCACCTGTGTCGGTTTACGGTACGGGCCGTACATGCACTCACTAGAGGCTTTTCTCGACAGCATAGGATCACCAACATCCCCACAACGGGTACGCATCACGCCTCACCCACACACGAAACGGATTTACCTATCCCGCGGGCCACACGCTTACACCACAATCCAATAAGTGGCTTGGCTACCTTCCTGCGTCACCCCATCGCTTGGCTACTACCAGATCAGGTCCCACGCATCCACACACCACACACACAAAATGCATGCAGCATCCTTCAGGGTGGTTAGTATCACTGATTCACCATTGGTCGCACACACACGGGTACGGGAATATCAACCCGTTAACCATCGACTACGCCTGTCGGCCTCGCCTTAGGACCCGACTCACCCTGGGAAGATTAGCTTGACCCAGGAACCCTTAGTCATCCGGCGGATATGTTTCGCACATATCATTCGCTACTCATGCCTGCATTCTCACTCGCATAACCTCCACCACACGGTTACCCGGCAGCTTCAACGATCACACGACGCTCCCCTACCAACCCAACCAAAAGATTGAGTTCCGCGGTTTCGGCGGTGTACTTGAGCCCCACTACATTGTCGGCGCAGAACCACTCGACCAGTGAGCTATTACGCACTCTTTCAAGGATGGCTGCTTCTAAGCCAACCTCCTGGCTGTCTTCGCGATCCCACATCCTTTTCCACTTAGCACACTCTTAGGGGCCTTAACCGGCGATCTGGGCTGTTTCCCTCTCGACTAACGAAGCTTATCCCCCGCAGTCTCACTGCCGCGCTCTGACTTACCGGCATTCGGAGTTTGGCTGACGTCGCTAAGATGATAGTCCCGCTCAACCAACCAGTAGCTCTACCTCCGGCAAGAAACACACGACGCTGCACCTAAATGCATTTCGGGGAGAACCAGCTATCACGGAGTTTGATTGGCCTTTCACCCCTACCCACAGCTCATCCCCTCAGTTTTCAACCTAAGTGGGTTCGCGCCTCCACAGCCTCTTACAGCTGCTTCACACTGGCCATGGGTAGATCACCCCGCTTCGGGTCCAGGACACGCCACTGACAACACCCTCATTAGGATTCGGTTTCCCTACGGCTACCCCACACAACGGGTTAACCTCGCGACATGCCGCTGACTCGCAGGCTCATTCTTCAAAAGGCACGCCATCACCCCAAAAAAGGCTCTGACGGCTTGTAGGCACACGGTTTCAGGTACTATTTCACTCCCCTCCCGGGGTACTTTTCACCATTCCCTCACGGTACTCATACACTATCGGTCACAATAAGTATTCAGGCTTACCGGGCGGTCCCGGCAGATTCACAGCAGATTCCACGAGCCCGCTGCTACTCGGGTATTCTGTCAACCCCAACACCACATGCTTTCACGTACCGGACTCTCACCGTCTACGGCAGGCCATTCCAAACCACTTCCGCTAACACATAATGCCAAGGCACGGCATGGCAGCACCGCACAACACAACCCCACAACCCCACACACGCAACCCCTGCCAGATATCACACGCATGCAGTTTAGCCAACATCCACGTTCGCTCGCCGCTACTAGCAGAATCATTATTATTTTCTTCTCCTGCGGGTACTAAGATGTTTCACTTCCCCGCGTTACCACCACACAGACTATGAATTCATCCCTGCAGCGACCACACACAACTGTGGCCAGGTTTCCCCATTCGGACACCCTCGGATCAACGCTTGATTGACAACTCCCCGAGGCCTATCGCGGCCTTCCACGTCCTTCATCGGCTTATCATGCCCAAGGCATCCACCGTGCGCCCTTAAAAGACAACACAAAATACTAAGACACCCACACACCAACCACACATAAACAACAAACACGTTCATGACAGTCAGCGCGTGAACAACAATGATTTCAAACAAAAAATCACAAAAAAGAAGATACTCGCGTCCACTATACAGTTCTCAAACAACACAAACACCCACAA
>NZ_JFCQ01000027.1 GCF_000738265.1 Corynebacterium jeikeium | reverse complement strand
GTGTGCGTAGGTTGTTTGAGAACTCAATAGCGTGATGAACCAAGTTTAGATACTTTGTTGACCAACCTTTGTGTTGATCTTGATGCATTGTTTGTCTTTTGCTTTTTGGTGACTTGTTTTGTTTCAGTGTTCCGCCGGCTCGCATGGATTGTGGGTTGGTGGTGGTTACGCCAGCGTGGGGTTAACGTGTCCACGATATGTAATGTGCGTATCCCAGCAAGAGTGGCCCTGTGGGGTGCTTGTTGGGCTGATGAATATAGTGTTGAAAAGTTTTAAAGGATGCTTTGTGTCGGTCGATGGCTGACGACTGTTTTTGTTGTTGGTGTTGGTTGATGTGATTTATTTATCCTTTTTTCAATTCTTTTGTCAGTAATTTTTGTTTATTTTGCCTGGTTTTCAGGCTCACCATGTGTCTGATGACAGTTTTTTTATGGAGAGTTTGATCCTGGCTCAGGACGAACGCTGGCGGCGTGCTTAACACATGCAAGTCGAACGGAAAGGCCCTGCTTGCAGGGTACTCGAGTGGCGAACGGGTGAGTAACACGTGGGTGATCTGCCTTGCACTTCGGGATAAGCCTGGGAAACTGGGTCTAATACCGGATAGGACCATGCTTTAGTGTGTGTGGTGGAAAGTTTTTCGGTGCAAGATGAGCCCGCGGCCTATCAGCTTGTTGGTGGGGTAATGGCCTACCAAGGCGACGACGGGTAGCCGGCCTGAGAGGGTGTACGGCCACATTGGGACTGAGACACGGCCCAGACTCCTACGGGAGGCAGCAGTGGGGAATATTGCACAATGGGCGCAAGCCTGATGCAGCGACGCCGCGTGGGGGATGAAGGCCTTCGGGTTGTAAACTCCTTTCGCTAGGGAAGAAGCCACTTGTGGTGACGGTACCTGGATAAGAAGCACCGGCTAACTACGTGCCAGCAGCCGCGGTAATACGTAGGGTGCGAGCGTTGTCCGGAATTACTGGGCGTAAAGAGCTCGTAGGTGGTTTGTCGCGTCGTCTGTGAAATTCCGGGGCTTAACTTCGGGCGTGCAGGCGATACGGGCATAACTAGAGTGCTGTAGGGGAGACTGGAATTCCTGGTGTAGCGGTGAAATGCGCAGATATCAGGAGGAACACCGATGGCGAAGGCAGGTCTCTGGGCAGTTACTGACGCTGAGGAGCGAAAGCATGGGTAGCGAACAGGATTAGATACCCTGGTAGTCCATGCCGTAAACGGTGGGCGCTAGGTGTGGGGGTTTTATTTACGATTCCCGTGCCGTAGCTAACGCATTAAGCGCCCCGCCTGGGGAGTACGGCCGCAAGGCTAAAACTCAAAGGAATTGACGGGGGCCCGCACAAGCGGCGGAGCATGTGGATTAATTCGATGCAACGCGAAGAACCTTACCTGGGCTTGACATACACCGGATCGCTGCAGAGATGTAGTTTCCCTTGTGGCTGGTGTACAGGTGGTGCATGGTTGTCGTCAGCTCGTGTCGTGAGATGTTGGGTTAAGTCCCGCAACGAGCGCAACCCTTGTCTTGTGTTGCCAGCACGTTATGGTGGGGACTCGCGAGAGACTGCCGGGGTTAACTCGGAGGAAGGTGGGGATGACGTCAAATCATCATGCCCCTTATGTCCAGGGCTTCACACATGCTACAATGGTCGGTACAGTGGGTTGCGATGCCGTGAGGTGGAGCTAATCCCTTAAAGCCGGTCTCAGTTCGGATTGGAGTCTGCAACTCGACTCCATGAAGTCGGAGTCGCTAGTAATCGCAGATCAGCAATGCTGCGGTGAATACGTTCCCGGGCCTTGTACACACCGCCCGTCACGTCATGAAAGTTGGTAACACCCGAAGCCAGTGGCCCAAACTTGTTAGGGAGCTGTCGAAGGTGGGATTGGCGATTGGGACGAAGTCGTAACAAGGTAGCCGTACCGGAAGGTGCGGCTGGATCACCTCCTTTCTAAGGAGTTTTTATATTTTTTTTGTTTTGTTTCTGGGTGAATAGGTAACCGGTTCAATCATCTTCTGTGGTGGTTGTTGGGTGCTGGAAGGAAGCAGGTGTGCCCCCCCCTTACGTTGGTGTGGGGGAGATAGTAAGAGTGTTGTGTGTTGGGGTTGGCACAGTGTTGGGGTTGGGTTGGCGAAGTTGTTGGTTGGTTTGTCATGGCTGTTGGGTGTCTGGGACAATCTGTTGTTCCGTGTGGGATGCCTCCGAAATGATGGTGTGTGGCTGGCCTGTGTGGTTGGTTGTGTGTTGTTGTTTTGTGGGTGTTTGTGTTGTTTGAGAACTGTATAGTGGACGCGAGTATCTTCTTTTTTGTGATTTTTTGTTTGAAATCATTGTTGTTCACGCGCTGACTGTCATGAACGTGTTTGTTGTTTATGTGTGGTTGGTGTGTGGGTGTCTTAGTATTTTGTGTTGTCTTTTAAGGGCGCACGGTGGATGCCTTGGGCATGATAAGCCGATGAAGGACGTGGAAGGCCGCGATAGGCCTCGGGGAGTTGTCAATCAAGCGTTGATCCGAGGGTGTCCGAATGGGGAAACCTGGCCACAGTTGTGTGTGGTCGCTGCAGGGATGAATTCATAGTCTGTGTGGTGGTAACGCGGGGAAGTGAAACATCTTAGTACCCGCAGGAGAAGAAAATAATAATGATTCTGCTAGTAGCGGCGAGCGAACGTGGATGTTGGCTAAACTGCATGCGTGTGATATCTGGCAGGGGTTGCGTGTGTGGGGTTGTGGGGTTGTGTTGTGCGGTGCTGCCATGCCGTGCCTTGGCATTATGTGTTAGCGGAAGTGGTTTGGAATGGCCTGCCGTAGACGGTGAGAGTCCGGTACGTGAAAGCATGTGGTGTTGGGGTTGACAGAATACCCGAGTAGCAGCGGGCTCGTGGAATCTGCTGTGAATCTGCCGGGACCGCCCGGTAAGCCTGAATACTTATTGTGACCGATAGTGTATGAGTACCGTGAGGGAATGGTGAAAAGTACCCCGGGAGGGGAGTGAAATAGTACCTGAAACCGTGTGCCTACAAGCCGTCAGAGCCTTTTTTGGGGTGATGGCGTGCCTTTTGAAGAATGAGCCTGCGAGTCAGCGGCATGTCGCGAGGTTAACCCGTTGTGTGGGGTAGCCGTAGGGAAACCGAATCCTAATGAGGGTGTTGTCAGTGGCGTGTCCTGGACCCGAAGCGGGGTGATCTACCCATGGCCAGTGTGAAGCAGCTGTAAGAGGCTGTGGAGGCGCGAACCCACTTAGGTTGAAAACTGAGGGGATGAGCTGTGGGTAGGGGTGAAAGGCCAATCAAACTCCGTGATAGCTGGTTCTCCCCGAAATGCATTTAGGTGCAGCGTCGTGTGTTTCTTGCCGGAGGTAGAGCTACTGGTTGGTTGAGCGGGACTATCATCTTAGCGACGTCAGCCAAACTCCGAATGCCGGTAAGTCAGAGCGCGGCAGTGAGACTGCGGGGGATAAGCTTCGTTAGTCGAGAGGGAAACAGCCCAGATCGCCGGTTAAGGCCCCTAAGAGTGTGCTAAGTGGAAAAGGATGTGGGATCGCGAAGACAGCCAGGAGGTTGGCTTAGAAGCAGCCATCCTTGAAAGAGTGCGTAATAGCTCACTGGTCGAGTGGTTCTGCGCCGACAATGTAGTGGGGCTCAAGTACACCGCCGAAACCGCGGAACTCAATCTTTTGGTTGGGTTGGTAGGGGAGCGTCGTGTGATCGTTGAAGCTGCCGGGTAACCGTGTGGTGGAGGTTATGCGAGTGAGAATGCAGGCATGAGTAGCGAATGATATGTGCGAAACATATCCGCCGGATGACTAAGGGTTCCTGGGTCAAGCTAATCTTCCCAGGGTGAGTCGGGTCCTAAGGCGAGGCCGACAGGCGTAGTCGATGGTTAACGGGTTGATATTCCCGTACCCGTGTGTGTGCGACCAATGGTGAATCAGTGATACTAACCACCCTGAAGGATGCTGCATGCATTTTGTGTGTGTGGTGTGTGGATGCGTGGGACCTGATCTGGTAGTAGCCAAGCGATGGGGTGACGCAGGAAGGTAGCCAAGCCACTTATTGGATTGTGGTGTAAGCGTGTGGCCCGCGGGATAGGTAAATCCGTTTCGTGTGTGGGTGAGGCGTGATGCGTACCCGTTGTGGGGATGTTGGTGATCCTATGCTGTCGAGAAAAGCCTCTAGTGAGTGCATGTACGGCCCGTACCGTAAACCGACACAGGTGGTCAGGTAGAGAATACTAAGGCGTTCGGGTGAACTGTGGTTAAGGAATTCGGCAAAATGGCCCCGTAACTTCGGGAGAAGGGGTGCCACTGCTGGTGAACGACGTGTTGAGCTGGTGGTGGTCGCAGAGAATAGAGGGAAGCGACTGTTTACTAAAAACACAGGTCCGTGCGAAGACTTTAAGTCGATGTATACGGACTGACGCCTGCCCGGTGCTGGAAGGTTAAGAGGACCTGTTAGACCTTGGTCGAAGCGGAGAATTTAAGCCCCAGTAAACGGCGGTGGTAACTATAACCATCCTAAGGTAGCGAAATTCCTTGTCGGGTAAGTTCCGACCTGCACGAATGGCGTAACGACTTCCCTGCTGTCTCAACCACAGGCCCGGTGAAATTGCAGTACGAGTAAAGATGCTCGTTACGCGCGGCAGGACGAAAAGACCCCGGGACCTTCACTATAGCTTGGTATTGGTGTTCGGTTCGGTTTGTGTAGGATAGGTGGGAGACTGCGAAGTAGCCACGCTAGTGGTTGTGGAGTCGTTGGTGAAATACCACTCTGATCGGATTGGGCATCTGAACCTCGGCCCGTGATCCGGGTTAGGGACAGTGCCTGGTGGGTAGTTTAACTGGGGCGGTTGCCTCCCAAAGTGTAACGGAGGCGCCCAAAGGTTCCCTCAGCCTGGTTGGCAATCAGGTGTTGAGTGTAAGTGCACAAGGGAGCTTGACTGTGAGACTGACAGGTCGAGCAGGTACGAAAGTAGGGACTAGTGATCCGGCACCGGCTTGTGGAAGCGGTGTCGCTCAACGGATAAAAGGTACCCCGGGGATAACAGGCTGATCTTCCCCAAGAGTCCATATCGACGGGATGGTTTGGCACCTCGATGTCGGCTCGTCGCATCCTGGGGCTGGAGTAGGTCCCAAGGGTTGGGCTGTTCGCCCATTAAAGCGGCACGCGAGCTGGGTTTAGAACGTCGTGAGACAGTTCGGTCTCTATCCGCCGTGCGCGTTGAAACTTGAAGAAGGCTGTCCCTAGTACGAGAGGACCGGGACGGACATACCTCTGGTGGGCCAGTTGTCACGCCCGTGGCATGGCTGGTTGGCTACGTATGGGAGGGATAACCGCTGAAAGCATCTAAGCGGGAAGCCTGTTCTGAGATGAGGTTTCTTTTGAGGTTCCCTATAGATTATGGGGTTGATAGGCCGGATCTGGAAGTCATGTGAGTGATGGAGGTGACCGGTACTAATTAGCCGATGTTCAACACAATGT
>NZ_JFCQ01000026.1 GCF_000738265.1 Corynebacterium jeikeium | reverse complement strand
TGGGCCCGACCCCCGGAAAGTGGACACATCGGGGGCTAGCTATGCTGCTGTGGTCAGTATAGCCGAAGTCTCGGCTTCAAAGACATCAGGAGCTACGAGATTGCACCAGGAGTGCCGCCTGCGCGTGTTGTAGCGCATGCACCACCGGAAGACCTCTTGACGACAGCTAATTGGGTTGTCAAAGACTTTCCGATCACGCAGCACTTCCCGCTTTAAGGTGGCGTTATAGGATTCTGCCAGGGCATTATCGGCACTCGTTCCAACTGCGCCCATGGACTGGCGCACACCTAACGACGAGCAGTAGTTCCTAAAGGCTTGTGAGGTGTACACGCTGCCGTGATCGGAATGGAAAATAGTCCCGTCAAGACTGCCGCGCACGCCGTGTGCGTGGGCTAGAGCATCGATGACCAGTGAGACCCGCATATGGTCTGCGAGTGCATAACCTGCAAGTTTACGTGAATACGTGTCAATGACTGTGGCAAGGTACATGTTTTTGCCTCCCCTACACGGCAGGTAAGTAATGTCACCGACATACACACGATTTGGCTCGCCAGCTGTGAACTTGCGGCCTACTAGATCTGGCATGACACGGTGACCAGGCTTACGCCTGGTAGTAATGCATCGACGCCGTTTGCTAAAGCCTTTTAACCCCATGGATTTCATGATGCGTGCAACTTTCTTGTGATTGATCGGGGTATACGTCGTGTCCTCCTTGAGGCTTGCGGCGATGCGTTTAGCATCATAAAGCCCGTGCTCATCATCGAAGATGGTCTTGATTCTTGCACCAATAACGGCATCAGAATACATCTTTAACCTGCGTTTTTTACGGGTGCTCACCCACTTGTAAAACGAGGAACGATTCAGCTTTAACACATCGCACATCCGCTTAACCGAGTACTCGGTTCGGTGGTCATCGACAAACTGGAAGCGGATCACCAGTGAGTCTCTTCGGCAAAATATTTCGCGGCCTTACGCAGGATGTCGCGTTCTTCGCGCAGCTTAGAGACTTCTTTTTCCAGCTGACGGATTCGCGCAGAATCATTCGCCGCTTGGGCTTGATCGTGCACGGCCTTCGTGCGGGCACGTTTGCCAGTGCCGTACTTTTTGACCCAAGAATGTAGCGAGGCACGGTTGATACCGAGCTCAGCTGATGCTGAGTTCAGCGAGAGATCCTCGTTGTTCTCATAGAGGGCTACGGCATCGCGTTTGAACTGTTCGGAGTACCTGGACATGGTGGTAGATTACCTTTCTTCCCAGCTCGACTGGGCTGGATATCAGGTGTCCACCACATGGGGGTCAGGTCCGGGTGATGCCGCCGAAGACAGTGACATACTCCAGACTGCTAATAGGAACCTGACCCAGCCCAGGTGGTATGAGGTCTCACAGTAATGTGGATGCCAGCGTGAAGTATGTCCGACCAACCCAGCGATGAAGCTCAAATAATCCAACTTCTAATTCATCGCTAGGAGGCATACACCCATGGCCTATGACTTCGTCATTGGCGTGGACGTCGGCAAATACTTCCACCACGCCTGCGTCCTCGATCCCCAAGGCAGGCAAGTCCTGTCCAAACGCATCAACCAGCATGAAGGCTCGCTACGCAAGCTCTTTGGCCAATTCCTCGCTGACGACGCCTCGGTCCTTGTCATTGTCGATCAACCCAACAACATCGGCCGGTTAACCGTCGCAGTCGCCCAAGACATGGGCGTCGACGTTCGCTATCTACCAGGACTTGCGATGCGACAGCTTTCTCGCATCCACGTCGGCAACTCCAAGACCGATGTACGCGACGCCTACGTTATCGCCCATGCCGGTCTTAACCTTCCAGATTCCTTGCGCAGTGTCGACCGCGTTGAGGACGTCTTTATCCAGCTGAAAGCTCTCAACGGTATCGACGAAGACCTCGCCCGGGCCTACACACGCCTGATTAACCAGATGCGATCCGCGCTCGTAGGAACCTATCCTGCATTCGAACATGTCCTGCGCGGACAGATGATTCACCGAAAGTGGATCCTCCACCTACTTGCAAAATACGGTGGCCCCACCAAGATTCGACGCATCGGTAGAACACGCCTGAAAGCCTTTGCACGCAAA
The DNA here is from genome assembly GCF_000738265.1 of Corynebacterium jeikeium. Lineage (GTDB taxonomy): Bacteria > Actinomycetota > Actinomycetes > Mycobacteriales > Mycobacteriaceae > Corynebacterium > Corynebacterium macclintockiae. The sequence continues at coordinate 1,437 of NZ_JFCQ01000026.1, read as the reverse complement.
CACAGGGCACGCAATCCTGAGCCTGTCATCGATGCCATGCTTGCTGCCATCCACGAACAGACCGTATCCATTGCCGGCGCAGAATACGGGTTGCGTCCCTTAGTGTGGTGTAACGCTTGCTGATGGTGGATCCCGGAAAGTAGTGGGCGGCCACCGCCAGTTAGCCTTTCAACTCAACTACCACATCTCACCGAAAGGCCTATGACGATGACCGCTGCACCGTATTCTATCGACCCGACAACCTATCTGGATGATTTGCTGGCCCAAGCGTCTCCGGATTTGATGCGCCAGATGCTGCAAGGGTTTATCAACCAGATCCTCTCCGCCCAGGCTGACACCGTCTGCGGCGCCGAATACGGGGTTGTATCCACCGATCGGGTCAACCACCGCAACGGGTATCGCCACCGCGACCTTGACACCCGTGTCGGCACGATCGACGTGGCGGTGCCGAAACTGCGCCACGGCGCGTTCTTCCCAGACTGGCTGTTAGAGCGCCGCTCACGAGCAGAACGAGCCTTATCGACTGTGATCGCCACGTGCTACCTTAAGGGGGTTTCCACCCGCAGGATGAATGATCTGGTGGCTACACTTGGGATTTCCAGCATGTCGAAATCGCAAGTCTCACGCATGTCAGAAGAACTCGACGACATGGTCGCAGACTTCAAAAACCGCCCACTAGACCCCGGCGGGTACGCCTTTTTATCGTGCGATGCGCTCACGATCAAAGTCCGTGAAGGCGGCCGGGTGGTCAAATGCCAGTGCTGCTTGCCACCGGAGTCAACGCCGACGGGTATCGCGAAATGCTCGGCATGCACGTCGCCACCGCGGAATCCAACGCGTCGTGGAAAGGCTTCTTCCAGGACTTAAAAGCCCGCGGACTTACTGGGGTATTCCTTATCACCAGTGATGCCCACGAAGGCATCCAGCACGCCATTTCCGAAGTGCTGCCCAATGCGTCGTGGCAGCGGTGCCGCACCCATTTCGCGAAGAACCTCTACGAAAAGGTCCCGAAAACACAATGGCCGATGGTCTCTGCGATGTTCCAGACAATCTTCCAGCAACCTGACGCCACATCCACTTGGGCTCAAGCCCGCGAAGTTGTCGACCTACTGGAGCCGAAATTCCCTCACGTCGCGGCGTATTTGGAGGAATCACTCGATGAAGTACTGGCGTTTACCGCAGTGCCGAAACCAGTCTGGACGAAGGTGTGGTCAAACAACCCCACAGAACGGTTAAACCGAGAGATCCGCCGGCGCACCGACGTCGTCGGCATTTTCCCAAACCGTGAATCCATCATCCGGCTTGTCGGTGCGGTCCTAGCCGAGCAACACGACGATTGGATCCAACAAAAACGCTACATGTCACTGACCGCACTCGAACACACCAAGCACCTCATGCACCACCCAGGAGAACATCGTGACGACCACCACCAGCTAA
>NZ_JFCQ01000025.1 GCF_000738265.1 Corynebacterium jeikeium | reverse complement strand
GGTGGTGTGTTGGGTGATGGTGCTGCTGGTGATCTCACCAGCGGCATTGCGTCCGTAGCCGGTGGTGATGGTGCCGGCGGTGGGTAGGGTGAGGTGTTCGCCGGTGACCATGCCCGTGGCGGAGAGCTCAATAGTGTGGCGGGTTTCTTCGCCACTGGCCAGGCGTGTGGTTTCAGCGGTGGCTCGGCCGTAGGTGTCGCGGGTGTAGGTGATGGTGGCAGCCGGGTTGGTGATGCTGGTCAGGCGGCCGACGGGATCGTAGTCAAACAGTGTGGTGCCGGAGGCATCCTCAACGCTGGTAGTCAATCCCAACTGGTTGTAGGTGGTGGTGGTTGTGCCCGCTGGTGTGGTGACTGCGGAGACGAGTCCGTCGGGGCTGGTGGTGTTGGTGGTGACGATACCGTTGTAGTCGGTTTGTTGGGTGATGTTCCCGTCGAGGTTGTAGGTGTAGGTCCAGGTGTGGCCGTCGGCGTTGGTGATGGCCACGGGTTGCATTTGGGTGTTGTAGGTGATGGTTGTAGTCGCACCAGTGGCGTCGGTGGTGGTGGCTGGTTTGTCGAAGACGGTGTAGGTGGTTGTGGCCGTCGCACCCATTTCATTCGTTGACGATAGTTGGTTGCCTTCGCCGTCGTAGGTGGCGGTGAGGGTGGTGCCATCAGGGTGGGTGAGTGTGGTGGGCCAGCCTTCGGGGGTGTAGTCGATGCGGGTGGTGTTGCCGTCTGGGTCGAGGGTGTCGGTGACGAGTCCTCGTACGTTGAGGGTGTGGCTGGTGCGGCGGCCGGCGGGGTCGGTGATGGCGATGGTGCGGCCGGCGTTATCGCAGTCGATGTGGGTGGTGGCCCCATCGGGGGTGGTGATGCTGGCAGGGGTGATGCCGGAGACGCGGTAGTCGTAGGTGTAGCTGGTGGTGGCGCCGTCGGCGGTGGTGACCGCGGTGGTCATGCCGAAAGCATCAACTTGGTAGTCGGTGGTGTGTCCGTCGCGGCCGGTGATGCGTACGGGCATGCCCCAGGTGCCGGGTTCGATGGTTGTGGTGGTCCCGTCGGGGTAGGTGGTGTCGACGATGAGGTCGTTGTCGTCGTAGGTGTAGCAGGTGGTAGCACCGGCGGTGTTGGTGATGGTGGATGGGAGGTGATGGTCGGTGTAGGTGGTGTCTTGGATGGCGCCTTCGGGGCTGATGATGCGCCAGACGTCGCCGGAGGCGGTGGCGCGGTAGACGGTGGGGCGGATGTCGCCGAGGAGGTCGTCGGTCAGCCAGTTGGTGGGGATGGTCCAGTCGGTGGTGTCGCGGTTGGTGGTGCGACCGCGGCCGGTGAGGCCTGCTTGGTGGAGTCCGCCGTTGAGGAGGGCTTGGTAGAGGGGGAGGTTGTGGAGTCGGTCGAGGTAGGTGTCAACGACGCTGTCGCCGGTGTCTAGGGGGTTTCCGGTGAAGTCGCCGGCGGTTTCGATGAGTACGCAGACGGTGCCACCGAGGGGTGCGTCGTCGCCGGTGTCGTCGCCCCAGTAGAGGATGTTGGGGAACATACCGCCGGTGCCGACTTGGGCGGTGACGCGGCCGTGGTCATCGTAGCGGTAGTGATACGCAGCACCATGCCAGCCCGCTGACTGGGTTTTAGTGTGTTAGGTCAGAGTTTTTCTGTTAATCGTTGAGGTCTGTACCTGCTGCTTCAGCGTGGTTGAGTGTTTCTTGTAGTTTCGCGGGATTGGTGAAGAGATCGGTGAGTTGCTCATGGAGTTGTTGCAGGGTTTCGGTGGTGCCGATGAGGCTGAACATGCCTGCTTCGCTGTCGAACTCAATGCTTTCGGTGGTGATGTTTGCTTGTCGGAGTAGGTACTTAGCGAGGTTGTCGAGGAAGTAGCCGTTGGGTGTGTGCCCTGCTTGTTCGATGACGCCGACTGCTTCCTTGGGCATGGTGTCCATAGCGGCGAACAGGGTGGTCACACCGTCGAGTTCTGCAAGGTGGAAGAGCGGTTGGTCTTCCTGCTGAGTGTCGGTTGGCATTGTGTCTTGCTCCTGGTTTTCATTGAAGTCAGGGTGTGCGGGGCGCGGGGTATCGATTAGTCCGTAGTAGGCGAGTGCGTCTTCAAGGGCGAACTCGATGTGAAGATCCATGAGGAGGCCCGCTGGCATAAAGTAAGTGCCCTCCGGTGCTTCATCGACGATGCCACCTTGGGTTGCGTCCCTTAGTGTGGTGTAACGCTTGCTGATGGTGGATCCCGGAAAGTAGTGGGCGGCCACCGCCAGTTAGCCTTTCAACTCAACTACCACATCTCACCGAAAGGCCTATGACGATGACCGCTGCACCGTATTCTATCGACCCGACAACCTATCTGGATGATTTGCTGGCCCAAGCGTCTCCGGATTTGATGCGCCAGATGCTGCAAGGGTTTATCAACCAGATCCTCTCCGCCCAGGCTGACACCGTCTGCGGCGCCGAATACGGGGTTGTATCCACCGATCGGGTCAACCACCGCAACGGGTATCGCCACCGCGACCTTGACACCCGTGTCGGCACGATCGACGTGGCGGTGCCGAAACTGCGCCACGGCGCGTTCTTCCCAGACTGGCTGTTAGAGCGCCGCTCACGAGCAGAACGAGCCTTATCGACTGTGATCGCCACGTGCTACCTTAAGGGGGTTTCCACCCGCAGGATGAATGATCTGGTGGCTACACTTGGGATTTCCAGCATGTCGAAATCGCAAGTCTCACGCATGTCAGAAGAACTCGACGACATGGTCGCAGACTTCAAAAACCGCCCACTAGACCCCGGCGGGTACGCCTTTTTATCGTGCGATGCGCTCACGATCAAAGTCCGTGAAGGCGGCCGGGTGGTCAAATGCCAGTGCTGCTTGCCACCGGAGTCAACGCCGACGGGTATCGCGAAATGCTCGGCATGCACGTCGCCACCGCGGAATCCAACGCGTCGTGGAAAGGCTTCTTCCAGGACTTAAAAGCCCGCGGACTTACTGGGGTATTCCTTATCACCAGTGATGCCCACGAAGGCATCCAGCACGCCATTTCCGAAGTGCTGCCCAATGCGTCGTGGCAGCGGTGCCGCACCCATTTCGCGAAGAACCTCTACGAAAAGGTCCCGAAAACACAATGGCCGATGGTCTCTGCGATGTTCCAGACAATCTTCCAGCAACCTGACGCCACATCCACTTGGGCTCAAGCCCGCGAAGTTGTCGACCTACTGGAGCCGAAATTCCCTCACGTCGCGGCGTATTTGGAGGAATCACTCGATGAAGTACTGGCGTTTACCGCAGTGCCGAAACCAGTCTGGACGAAGGTGTGGTCAAACAACCCCACAGAACGGTTAAACCGAGAGATCCGCCGGCGCACCGACGTCGTCGGCATTTTCCCAAACCGTGAATCCATCATCCGGCTTGTCGGTGCGGTCCTAGCCGAGCAACACGACGATTGGATCCAACAAAAACGCTACATGTCACTGACCGCACTCGAACACACCAAGCACCTCATGCACCACCCAGGAGAACATCGTGACGACCACCACCAGCTAA
>NZ_JFCQ01000024.1 GCF_000738265.1 Corynebacterium jeikeium | reverse complement strand
TGGGCCCGACCCCCGGAAAGTGGACACATCGGGGGCTAGCTATGCTGCTGTGGTCAGTATAGCCGAAGTCTCGGCTTCAAAGACATCAGGAGCTACGAGATTGCACCAGGAGTGCCGCCTGCGCGTGTTGTAGCGCATGCACCACCGGAAGACCTCTTGACGACAGCTAATTGGGTTGTCAAAGACTTTCCGATCACGCAGCACTTCCCGCTTTAAGGTGGCGTTATAGGATTCTGCCAGGGCATTATCGGCACTCGTTCCAACTGCGCCCATGGACTGGCGCACACCTAACGACGAGCAGTAGTTCCTAAAGGCTTGTGAGGTGTACACGCTGCCGTGATCGGAATGGAAAATAGTCCCGTCAAGACTGAAGTGTCCCGGGTTTTGTTCCTAGGCTTGTGCCTTGATTTCCATTATTTCTCGACTGGGGTGGTGTTCCCAAAATTCGGTTTCGACTTCAGCCGGCGTGCGGTAGCCCAGGCTCTGGTGGAGCCTTGACTCGTTCCACCAATTCACCCACTCGAACGTCGCGATTTCCACGTCGACGACATCGGCCCACGTTCGCCTATGAATCAGCTCATTCTTGTAGGAGCCGTTGACGTTCTCAGCCAAAGCATTGTCATAGGAGTCGCCCACCGTCCCAGTGGACGCTGCGATACCGTGCTCAGCCAAGCGCTCGTTGTAGACGATGCTCACATATTGTGAGCCGTGGTCTGAATGGTGAATCAAGCCCGTTGTTTCCTTAGCGCACACGATTGCCTGGTTCAACGCCTGCAGCGGCAAGGCTTCGGTGCGCATCGAATCGGACAGCGCCCATCCGACGATCCTCCGGGAGAATACATCGGTCACGAACGCGGTGTACACAAAGCCTTTTCGGGTGCGCACGTAGGTAATGTCCGCCACCCACAGCCGATTAGGGCCAGGGGCCTTAAACTCACGTTTTACCAAGTCAGGGCGATGATCCGGGCCCTTGGGTTTGCGGGTTGTGATTGGTGCCCCACCTTTGCCCTTGCCGGACAGTCCAGCACTGCGCATCAGCCGGGCTGTTTGCTCGCGTCCAATGTCAATGCCCTGGCGGCGCAGCACGCGCCACATTTTGCGAATCCCGTAGACACCGTAGTTTTGTTTATGAACTTCGGTAATGCGCTCTACTAGGGCAGCGTCGCGAAAAGCGCGGGAGCTTAAGCCCCGGGCCTTGGATTGGCGGTATCCACGCGAGCTAAGAAAACCGCCTTCGCGATGCTTGTTTAACGTCTGGCAGATGAACTCGACTGAGAAACGATTCCGATGCTCATCGATGAATCGGATCATTTCCGACGTTTTGGGTCGAGTTCGGATGCGAAAAAAGCTGAGGCGGCTTTCAACAACTCATTGGTGTCCCGCAGCTCTTGATTCTCTCGACGCAACCGTGCGTTTTCTGCAGCAAGGTCCTCGGGCATTGATTCCACAACACGTCCTTCGCGACGAGCGGCCTGCGTCCATTGCCTCGCCGTGTGCCACGAGACGCCCAGCTTTGGGGCTACTGCCTGGCACGCGGCTTGCATCGACATATTTTCCGCCAAGATGCGGTCTTCCACGAGACGGACCACACGGTCCTTGGCATCCTGGTCAAATTTCCTTGGCATATTCCAGATTTTCCCATCTACTCAAACGGAACAAAACCTGGGACACTTCAAATAGTAGTGGGCTGGTATGTGTTCCGGCCCAGGTGCGTGTGCCGTAGAGGGTTTGTGTGGCTCGTCCTTCGATGGCACCGGTGGCAGGGTCGGTGGTCCATAGGTAGCCATCCCCCAGATTCCCCGCAACGCCTTGTGTCATGCCTGGGGTGCCTGGTGTGGCGTTGTGGTCGGCAATGTCGTTCCTGGTATCACTGCTGTAGGCGTCACGGGTGTGGTCACCGCCTGTGTTGGTGGTGTGGGATTACCTTTCTTACCAACCCAACAGGGCCGGGCATCAGGTGTCTACCAAACAGGGGTCAGGTCCGATTGCTCACTACTATTCGCGTTCAAGCGGCGGGGCGGGAATGTCTAACGCCTGGCACCATTCGATAAGTAGGTCGGTGCCGGACTGACGTGGGTGGGTGTAAGTCGGTTCGTGTGCGTCTGGGCCGGCGTAGTACGTGGTGAGGAAATTGCGGATGTTCTCACTGCGAGTGGGGTAGAGGCTGGTAAAGAAGCTGACGAACGCGTCCTTGTCAGGTACTGGCAGTTCTTCCGCAGGCACGTCGTAGACGTGGGAGGGGTTGGTGCCGAAGAAGTATTCAGATTTGGTTCCATCCGCGGATTTGGTGGTGATGAAGGCGAGGAACGTTTCCGCGATGCTAAACATCCACTTGTCCGCGGGGCCAATTCCAGGGTCGCCGAGGCGCCATTCGTTATCGACGAACTCCCAGCCAGCGAAGTATGCCATGGTTCGGTCATCCTCTCGTAATTCTTGTGGTATCACACGTGGGAAGGGTGGCTAACTTCCCTCGGCGCTGGGCGTATTTCCGCAGCCCAGCAGGACACAGTCTGTGCTAATTCAATTTACCGACCGCAACGCTGACTTCAAGTTTTAATTGTGTTTCGGAATACGTGCCACTCATGACAAATCTCTATAACATGCCCGAGGGTCGTCACTTTTAGAACGATTCCGGGAGTAGCCCGGCGTCGTCGTAGATCTGGGTGATTCCTTGTCGGACTCGGTCTAGTCGGTTGGTGGGGTGGAGTTCGTAGAGGAATCGGCTGCCGCGGGGCCAGCGGTCTTTGATCCAGTAGGACGATTCTTTTTCTCGTTTGAGGATGCTCAGAAGTGTCAGTGCGGCGATGTGGATGTTCCGGTCGCAGCTGTGCTTTGCGGCGTTGGCGGCATCGGAAAGCTGTACTTCGTGGCGTTGCCAGTCGGGGAGGATGAAGGGGGATAGTTCTTCTGCGTAGGTCACTGAATCCATGTTGACGCCGGGGAATGCGACGTCTTTGAGCGTGGCGCCGCTGATGTCGGTGTCGAGGAGTTGTTGTTCGCCTTTGGTTTGGGCGATGACGCAGTTTTTGATTGTTCCAGTGATGGTGGTGTTGGTGATAAGGGGTGCGTCGTTGGGTTCGGGGACGCCGATGTCGGCGATGGTGAGGTTTAGCAACCTTGAGTCGGCGATGCGTTTTGCTCCGGCTAGCCATTGGTTGGTGCCGGTGCAGGAGTCGATCGTGGAGTGCAGGATTGTGCATGTGCATTTGCCGAAGATGCTCTGGATGTTTGAGGCCATGTCGCAGTTAGCAAAATGGCAGTCTGTCAGCGTCGAGCGGAAGAATTGGAGACCGGGCAGGTGGCCGGCGTGGCACACGACGTCGTCGATCGCGATGTTGTCAGCGGTCCATTGCTCGATGTGTGCGTGAGATAGGTCGATGTGGGCTGCTGAGTTACGTCGTCGGAGAAGGCGCTCGTCGACTGAAGCAGTCCGCCATTGGAAGCCACGGTAGTCTTGCCGTGCCTCGTGGAGCCCGAATGGTGAAGGCTCAAGAAGTGCATTTTGTTCAGAACTGACGCCGTTCCACCGCTTTACCAATTCCAATGTCATCGTTACTTGACCCTTCCTCGAAAATCCATGAATCCACTTTAACCATCGCTCTGGTAGGTCGCCTTATGCATAGACTCCGGTACTCCCTCGACGGAACCATACTTGCGATAGTGATTGGCCCACGCCTTCTCTGTGGTCATATCCATCCACATTTGGGTTCCTGAATCTGGGAACGTATAGATGACATCCGCACCGGCTTCACCTTGGTGTGCAACCGAAACTTCCAATTTGGTTAGGATTCTGTCGTTCTCAATCCGCTGCTTTGAAGTGTCCCAGGTTTTGTTACGTTTTAGTAGATGGGAAAACCTGGAATATGCCAAGACAGTTTGACCAGGATGCGAAGGACCGTGTGGTCCGTCTTGTCGAGGACCGTATCTTGGCGGAAAATATGTTGATACACGCCGTGTGCCAGGCACTCGACCCACAACGTCGGAAATGATCCGGTTCATCGATGAATACCGGAATCGTTTCTCTGTCGAGTTTATCTGTAAGACGTTGAAGAATAACCGCGCTGGTGGGTTCATCGCCCCGCGTGGTTATCGCCAGTCCAAGGCCCGAACAAGCTGTGGGTGTCTGACATTACGTATGTGCGCACGAAGAATGGCTTTGTGTATGCCGCGTTTGTCACCGATGTTTACTCGCGACGGATCGTTGGGTGGGCGTTATCAGATTCCATGCGCACCGAAGCGTTGCCACTGCAAGCTCTCAACCAGGCGATTGTGTGTGCTGAGGATACAACAGGTCTCATTCATCTTTCGGATCACGGCTTGCAGTACGTCAGCGTTGTCTACAACGAGTGTCTTGCCCAGCACGAGATTGCCGCTTCCACCGGAAACTGTCGGGGATTCTTATGACAATGCTCTGGCTGAAAACGTTAACGGCTCCTACAAGAACGAGCTGATCCATACTCGCAGGTGGAATGACGTTGTCGAGGTGGAAATCGAGTTTTGGGAGCAGCACCCGCCGCTAGCAAGAATAGAAATCACGGCAAATGCCTAGGAACAAACATCGGGGCACTTCATCATGTGCTGCTGGTGGCGGATCGTCATCACGATCAGAATGGTTGGTTGTATCAGCCTGGCTACCATCTGACGGAGTTGGCGCAGTCCAATAGGGTGACTGTAGTCAAGGTGGGGGGCATCGGCGGAGGATTTGCCTCAGGATAAGGTGGTTCTACCTAGCGTTGATGCGCATTCCACGAGCCGTTCGAGGATTGTTCCTTCTACAAATCTTGAGGATGTTTCGATGTACCACCGGCTCTTGTCGAGGGTGTTTCAGAATCGGCCTTAGCGAAGGGCTTGAAGCTTTTATCTGCTCACTCTTGAATCAAGCCGAGATAATGCCAGCTTGCTCATAAAAATCAAGATAAGGGCTGGCGGTTATGGCAGGGCTGTTTGGTATTGGCTCAAATGCAAATGGTTGCGTCCCTTAGTGTGGTGTAACGCTTGCTGATGGTGGGTCCCGGAAAGTAGTGGGCGGCCACCGCCAGTTAGCCTTTCAACTCAACTACCACATCTCACCGAAAGGCCTATGACGATGACCGCTGCACCGTATTCTATCGACCCGACAACCTATCTGGATGATTTGCTGGCCCAAGCGTCTCCGGATTTGATGCGCCAGATGCTGCAAGGGTTTATCAACCAGATCCTCTCCGCCCAGGCTGACACCGTCTGCGGCGCCGAATACGGGGTTGTATCCACCGATCGGGTCAACCACCGCAACGGGTATCGCCACCGCGACCTTGACACCCGTGTCGGCACGATCGACGTGGCGGTGCCGAAACTGCGCCACGGCGCGTTCTTCCCAGACTGGCTGTTAGAGCGCCGCTCACGAGCAGAACGAGCCTTATCGACTGTGATCGCCACGTGCTACCTTAAGGGGGTTTCCACCCGCAGGATGAATGATCTGGTGGCTACACTTGGGATTTCCAGCATGTCGAAATCGCAAGTCTCACGCATGTCAGAAGAACTCGACGACATGGTCGCAGACTTCAAAAACCGCCCACTAGACCCCGGCGGGTACGCCTTTTTATCGTGCGATGCGCTCACGATCAAAGTCCGTGAAGGCGGCCGGGTGGTCAAATGCCAGTGCTGCTTGCCACCGGAGTCAACGCCGACGGGTATCGCGAAATGCTCGGCATGCACGTCGCCACCGCGGAATCCAACGCGTCGTGGAAAGGCTTCTTCCAGGACTTAAAAGCCCGCGGACTTACTGGGGTATTCCTTATCACCAGTGATGCCCACGAAGGCATCCAGCACGCCATTTCCGAAGTGCTGCCCAATGCGTCGTGGCAGCGGTGCCGCACCCATTTCGCGAAGAACCTCTACGAAAAGGTCCCGAAAACACAATGGCCGATGGTCTCTGCGATGTTCCAGACAATCTTCCAGCAACCTGACGCCACATCCACTTGGGCTCAAGCCCGCGAAGTTGTCGACCTACTGGAGCCGAAATTCCCTCACGTCGCGGCGTATTTGGAGGAATCACTCGATGAAGTACTGGCGTTTACCGCAGTGCCGAAACCAGTCTGGACGAAGGTGTGGTCAAACAACCCCACAGAACGGTTAAACCGAGAGATCCGCCGGCGCACCGACGTCGTCGGCATTTTCCCAAACCGTGAATCCATCATCCGGCTTGTCGGTGCGGTCCTAGCCGAGCAACACGACGATTGGATCCAACAAAAACGCTACATGTCACTGACCGCACTCGAACACACCAAGCACCTCATGCACCACCCAGGAGAACATCGTGACGACCACCACCAGCTAA
>NZ_JFCQ01000023.1 GCF_000738265.1 Corynebacterium jeikeium | reverse complement strand
TCCCGGAAAGTAGTGGGCGGCCACCGCCAGTTAGCCTTTCAACTCAACTACCACATCTCACCGAAAGGCCTATGACGATGACCGCTGCACCGTATTCTATCGACCCGACAACCTATCTGGATGATTTGCTGGCCCAAGCGTCTCCGGATTTGATGCGCCAGATGCTGCAAGGGTTTATCAACCAGATCCTCTCCGCCCAGGCTGACACCGTCTGCGGCGCCGAATACGGGGTTGTATCCACCGATCGGGTCAACCACCGCAACGGGTATCGCCACCGCGACCTTGACACCCGTGTCGGCACGATCGACGTGGCGGTGCCGAAACTGCGCCACGGCGCGTTCTTCCCAGACTGGCTGTTAGAGCGCCGCTCACGAGCAGAACGAGCCTTATCGACTGTGATCGCCACGTGCTACCTTAAGGGGGTTTCCACCCGCAGGATGAATGATCTGGTGGCTACACTTGGGATTTCCAGCATGTCGAAATCGCAAGTCTCACGCATGTCAGAAGAACTCGACGACATGGTCGCAGACTTCAAAAACCGCCCACTAGACCCCGGCGGGTACGCCTTTTTATCGTGCGATGCGCTCACGATCAAAGTCCGTGAAGGCGGCCGGGTGGTCAAATGCCAGTGCTGCTTGCCACCGGAGTCAACGCCGACGGGTATCGCGAAATGCTCGGCATGCACGTCGCCACCGCGGAATCCAACGCGTCGTGGAAAGGCTTCTTCCAGGACTTAAAAGCCCGCGGACTTACTGGGGTATTCCTTATCACCAGTGATGCCCACGAAGGCATCCAGCACGCCATTTCCGAAGTGCTGCCCAATGCGTCGTGGCAGCGGTGCCGCACCCATTTCGCGAAGAACCTCTACGAAAAGGTCCCGAAAACACAATGGCCGATGGTCTCTGCGATGTTCCAGACAATCTTCCAGCAACCTGACGCCACATCCACTTGGGCTCAAGCCCGCGAAGTTGTCGACCTACTGGAGCCGAAATTCCCTCACGTCGCGGCGTATTTGGAGGAATCACTCGATGAAGTACTGGCGTTTACCGCAGTGCCGAAACCAGTCTGGACGAAGGTGTGGTCAAACAACCCCACAGAACGGTTAAACCGAGAGATCCGCCGGCGCACCGACGTCGTCGGCATTTTCCCAAACCGTGAATCCATCATCCGGCTTGTCGGTGCGGTCCTAGCCGAGCAACACGACGATTGGATCCAACAAAAACGCTACATGTCACTGACCGCACTCGAACACACCAAGCACCTCATGCACCACCCAGGAGAACATCGTGACGACCACCACCAGCTAATCGCCTAACCAAGCCCCGAACTTCATATCGAGCCGAAAGCACAAACGGCTACACCACTACACCGGACTTGACCAGAATACGCCGAACTTGGCGTAGCAATGTCCGCCACAGATGCACTAACCAAACTCGAGCATCGTAAAGAAATCGAAGCGCAGGTACTCAAGCTGATTCAGGACATTCCGCAGACCGAGATTCTTTTATCCATGCCTGGTATCGGCCCGCGTAGCGCAGCGCAGATCCTCATGACTGTTGGCGATATGTCCGACTTCCCCGATGCAGCGCACCTAGCATCCTATGCAGGGCTATCACCGCGGACGAATCAGTCAGGAACGTCTATCATGTCGAATTCGCCTAACCGGGCTGGCAACAAAAAATTAAAGAACGCCCTATGGCAATCGTCTTTTGCATCGATCAGATTCCACGAGCGTTCCCGGCAATTCTATGAACGAAAACGCAAAGAAGGCAAAAGACACAACGCCGCAGTCGTCGCACTCGCACGCCGGCGCCTCAACGTTCTCTTCGCCATGATGCGAAACGGCGAGCTCTACCGAGACATCTCCACAGTCCAGGAGGCCGCAGCAGCCTAGAACCAACAGACCCTCACCTCAAGCCGATTGCACAGCAAGCCCAATCGGCTCCTCACCGTGCCCGAAAACAACATCCACAAGGAAAAGCAGAAACCCTTCACACCCCCCCAACAAACTCACCCACGGAAATGACAAACTATATAGGAACACCTCCCTGGGCGATGGTGCAGGCGCGGAGAGCGCCGCTGTTGCCGATGCCGCGCCCAACACCGCGACGGTAGTAGAGTACCCGCTGCCGGTGCAGGAGTTTGCGGTGACCCGTTACGATTTGCCCGCCGGCACCACGGTTTCCACGCAGCTTCCCGGACCGGCCATCGCCCTGGCTACTTCTGGTGTGGTCACGGTAAACGACCTGGAGCTAGCCCCGGGCGAGGCCGCCTGGTTGCCGGTAACCGGCGGCGACACTACCCGCCTTAGCGCGGCCGCGGGTAAAGATTCGCAGCTCTTTATCGCGGCGGCGCGCCCTGCGTGGCAAGTAGCGCTACCGCGCCGCTGGGGACGCCGCCGCGCGACAAGCAGCACTGTCGCGCTAACCGGCGCTATTTACGACATGGTGGGGCGGCGGAACGCAGCTGCGGCGGCTAGCAGCACTACGGTGAGTGCTACCATCCAGGCCACGAAAGCCCAGACTGCGGTGCCGGGCTGGCCGGTGGCAAGGATTTCGGCGCTTGGCGTGCCGTCGATGGCGGCGCCGGCGCGGGCGGCGAAGGTAAGCGGATTCCACCGGGCGATGGGTTGAACCACACCAGCGAATTGCTCCACGGGCACGAGGCCGCCGTTAAGTGCCATGGCCGCCATGATGATGGGGGCCGGGCCAATGGCGGCCTCCGGGGTGGCGCACATCGCGCCCACCATGGCCGATAGCGAGGCGGCCACCACCGCGCCGAAGATGATGACTAACAGCACCCAGCCAAACCCGGCCAGCGTGTGAATACGCAGGCCAGAAGCCACGGAAGCCAGCAGCACCGCGCAGCCGGAGATAAGGCTGCGTAAGGAATCGAAACACCAGCGGCCGAAGATCTCCGGGCTGGTGCCGTAGCGCGTGGTCGCGATGCGGGTGGTGATACCGCGTTGGCGTTCCTTAATTATCTGCGCGGCGGCGGAGGTGCCATTCATCAGTTCGCTGGAAAGGATGAGCGCGATGGTAAGCGGTAACGCGTCGAGCGTGGCAGAGCCTTGCGAGGCCGCCATGAGGTCGCCAAACAGCCACCGCATGACCAGGAACATCAAAACGGGACCAGCCACGGTATTGGTAATTACCGCGCTATCGCGGCGGGCGGCGCGCAGGTGCCTTCCAAAATGCGTGGCGACAGTGGACAGCCAGGTGGTGTCGTGCGACACGGTGGCGGTGGTGTGGTTAGTCATGTTTCCTCCCCTGGAAAGCGGTGATAAAGCCCCATACGCCAACGACGGTCATGGCGATGAGCCAGCACAGTGCTTCGACTCCGCGCGCCCCCAGGGCAGCGCCACCTAGTAGGTTGCGGGCGGTGTCCAAGATGGGAGATAGCGGTACGTGCCGGATGATGGGGCCAATGCCGCCGGGCAGCGCATCCGCAGGCACGAATGCGGTGGAGAACATCACCATGACCAGCACGAGGTTTTGGAAGAGCAAGGACGCCGAGGTGGGCTTGGGGGCCAACAGGCAGGAGCCATCGATAAACGCGGAGAGGATGATGGTGAGGGCGGCGAAAAGGGCGATGGTAAGGATAATACGACCCGGTCCGGCAGCGTAGCGGGCACCGAGCAGGATCGTGGTGAGGACGACGATGCTGCACGACCACGCGGCGCGGGTGAGATCTGCCAGCAGCCGGCCGACGACCGTGGCCCAGGCGGGCGTCCCGGTGGCGCGGATGCGGTCGTGGATGCCGTTTTCGGCGTCACGCGTAATCGCCAAGGAGGAGCCCCCGGCGGCGAACACAATCGCCTGAATAACGCCGGCGGGCAGGAGGAAGGCGGCGTAATCGATGCCGAGTTCCGTCGAAGCCTTGGCGAAGGTGGCGTAAAAGATGACCATGAACAGGCTGGGTATTGCCACGGCGGAAACCATTACGGCCTTGTTGCGGACGGTGCGCAGGACATTGCGGTGCCACGAGGCAGCGACTGCTCCGAGCGCGTTCACTGGGAGCCTCCACCGGTGTGGGGAGCCTGCTGCGCGATGTCGCCGGACCCGGCGATAGCGAAGTAGACATCGTCCAAGGAGGGCGGAACCAAGGAGACGTCCGCGACCGAGGTGTCGTCGCCATCCCACAAGGCCAGCGCCCGGACTAGGGTGCGGTGGCCATCGGGCGCATCGACGCGCAATACGGTGTCCTCTTGGCGGCAGTCGATGCGGTGTTCTTGCAAGGTGTAGGTGAGGCGTGCGGCATCGTCCGGGCTAGACATCGTGATGAGGCACACCGTGGTGCCATAGCGGTCCTTGAGCTCGGCGGGGGTGCCTTCGTCGAGCACCTTGCCTCCGGCGAGCACGGCGACGCGGTCTGCGAGCTGGTCAGCTTCTTCCAGGTATTGGGTAGTAAGCAGGATCGAGGTGCCGTCGGCCGCCAGCCCGCGGACGGTATCCCACACGGAGCTGCGCGCGGCGGGGTCGAGGCCCGTGGTCGGCTCGTCGAGGAACAGCAGCGCGGGCGGGACAGTGAGGGAGGCGGCGATATCTAACCGCCGGCGCATGCCGCCCGAGTATGCCGAAACCAGGCGGTCGGCGGCGCCAACCAGATCGAAGCGCTCAAGAAGTTCCGCGGCGCGGGCCTTCGCATCGCTAGCTTTAAGCCCTGCCAGGCGGCCAAAGAAGATGAGGTTTTCCTTGCCGGTAAGCTCCTCATCCACTGCGGCGTATTGCCCGGTCAGCGCGATGGAAGCGCGCACCTTGGAAGGATCCGTGGCTAAGTTGTGGCCATCGATGATGGCGGTTCCGCCCGTGGCGGGCAGCAGCGTGGAAAGGACATTGACCAAGGTTGTCTTGCCGGCACCATTGGCGCCTAGGACGGCGAGGATGCCCCCGCGCGGAATGGCGAGGGTCACACCGCGCAGGATTTCCGTTCGCTTCTTGACTTTTCCCAGGCTACATCGCAGATCTTGGACATCAAGCACCAGGTCGCGGCCTTTTGCGTGGGCGCTGGTTGAGGGGACTGCGGTGGCGCTGGGGTCACCGCTAGCGGTTGCCGTGGTGGGGTTTTCTTTCATGATTCATCCCTGGATATACGTCAACGGTCTATTAGACGGCGCACCGATTCTCCTACCGCAGAAGGAAAACCGATTATTGCCCGCGAACGATGGATTGTGGTCCACGGAGCAAGCGCCTGGGGTAGTGCCAACTAATCCTTAGAAAATGATGTATGTCTAGCGGCACCGGGTCGTGCACAGCGCCCCGCAGGAGAGGGCTGCATAGGTTGGTTGATCGGCGGCGACGCTGCAGGTTGCTGCAAAGTTGAGCATACCATAATTAGGCATGGCATGCTTGACAATTAAGTCGAAGGCCTGTAAGCCACCAAGTGTGAGCTAAGAATCTGGGTATTCCGACTAGTCAGGGTCAAACCGCGTGGCTGACCGTAATTCGTATTGTGGCTCGCGCCTCTCAAGCACAAAGGAGTATCCATGGATTCTCGAGAGCAAATCGAAGATAAGATTCTCTGCGGTCAGCCCTTCCGCCCTATTGAGGACCCGGATCTCTATTACGAGATGATGGAGGCGGCGGAGAAGTGTCACGATCTCAACCAGCTTCGTCCACTTCAAACAGCGGAGAAGCAGGCAGTGATGGCAGACCTGCTTGGTGAACTGGGGGAGCGCTTAATGGTTTTCCTGCCATTTCATGTCCAATATGGCTCGAAAATCAAGGTCGGAGATGGCGTGACCTTCAATCGAGGAACGACGGTACTTGATATGGCCCCGGTGACATTTGGCAATGAGGTCATGGTTGGTCCATGGTGTTCCTTCTTTGCTGGCAATCACGCCTTAGACCCCGTAGAGCGGCAATACATGGTGTGTACCGGGGGTGCGATCACCATACAAGACCATGTGTGGCTTGGTGGCAATTGCACGGTAACTGCGGGTGTCACGATTGGGCATGGTGCAGTAATTGGTGCTGGCAGTGTTGTGACAAGAGATATTCCGCCCATGGTACTCGCAGCCGGTAATCCGTGCCGAGTCATTCGTGATATTGGCCCGGAAGATAAGCTCATGGGGGAGTCTTGGGTTCCTGAGTGGCCTAGTTGGATTACGGATTGAGACGGCTGTGAAAGTTCTCGCGGTCGTCCTGGGTTCTGAGGGTGATATGCTGCCATTTGCGCACCTTGGTGTCGCACTTCGAGATCGTGGCCACCAGTTTGTTTTGGCTGGGTTTAGCGAATTCGGCGGGAGTTTTCGTGCAAACGGGGTGGACTACATCGAGTTACCCGGTGATTACCGGGCGTTAATGAAGCGCCTTTTGGGCGATAGTAAAGGCATGATGGACACTGTCTTAGGTATCCGTGAGATGATATCTGACGCCCACGTTTTCGATGTGTTAGAGCATGCCATGGATGGCGTTGACGTGGTCATGTACACCCAATTCAGTGAAGTTGCTCGGTTGTTAGGGGCTGCACGCGGAGTCCCCAGCGTTCGGGTGCAGGTTTTCCCTACCGAACCCTGCCTCCGTTACAGCCTCGTGGATCCGCGAAAACTGGACGGCTCTGTCGGAGCTCTGGTCACCCACTGGATGTCCAATACTCTGATGGCTTGGGCGATGCGCCCAGTGATAGCGGCATGGCGCCGTAGGTTGGGGCTGCGTCAGCGAGCGCTCTCCTCTCCACCAACCACGATCTACCAATTCAGTCCCGCGTTGAGTCCGCCGGCGCCGGAATGGAAAAACCACATTCACGTCACTGGCGAGTGGCTTGACCCGCACCACAGTGAACTCGCCCTAGACCCAGCAGTCGAGGAGTTTGTGGCTGCCGGCTCGGCCCCGGTTCTGGCAAGCTTTGGGAGTATGGTCTCAGATCGCGTTTATGACCTTCAACGATGGACTCGAGACGCGTGCATCGAGCATGGTCTGCGGGCGATAATCGTCGATCCCGATCATGAGCCTGGTGTGAGAGAAGGAATCCTCACCGTCGCCCGGGTCCCGTTCGCGACTGTGCTTCCGTGGTGCCGTGCAGGCATCTGCCACGGCTCACTGGGCACCACCGGGGCGATCCTGCGCGCCGGCAAGCCGTGCCTTGCGGTTGCATTCGGTGGTGACCAACACTTCCATGCCAACGCAGTTTGTCGAAACGGTGCCGGGCCGAACTATATTGACGCCCAGCGAGGCGAACTGAGTGCCCAGTCCCTGGCCGCCGGAATTGCCGATTTGGTAAGTGGAGCATACGACTCCGCAGCCCGCAGGATGCCCGAGTTGCTTGCCACAGACCCGGGTACCGTCGCAGCAGTAGAAATCGTGCTTAATCAGTCCGACCTAGCGAAAGGCGAAAAATGACAGAAATCAGCTGCGAGGGAGTCTTTCCGTTTGTGGCCGGACATCGCACTGGAACCCTCTTGTTTTGCTTCCATCACGCAGGAGGCAGCGCTTCCGTCTATCGTGGATGGGTGGGGGTCAACCCAAGCATTGACGTGGTGCCGGTGGAGCTTCCCGGAAAGGCAACCCGTCGCCGAGAGAAATGGGTAAGCGACTTTGACAAGCTCGCCGATATGTGCGCAACCGAGATAGTAGATCTGGCGGCGGGCGCGCCGATTGCGTTGTACGGCCACTCCATGGGGGCAGCGCTGGCCTACCAGGTTGCTGCCTGCCTGCAGCAGATGCATCGGCCCACTATACCGGAAGCCGTGGTGGTGGCCGCACGGCAGGCGCCCGGAGAAACCGTGCCTGGGGAATACCACTCGTCAATGGGGTTCGGTGCGCTGCGCAGGGAGTTTGAGAAGGTAGGTGGCACACCACCTGAGATCCTTGCCAATGATGATGTGATGAAGCTGCTGCTCGCTGACATTCGTCGCGATTATGTGTTACACGAGGGCTTTCACCATGCAACCACGGTGCTTCGCTCTCCTGTGCTGGCATTGGCGGGGGATAGCGACCCAGCTGTCAGCCCAGAGATGCTTTCCCGGTGGGAAAATTTTACCAGCGGTAGTTTTGAACTGAAGGTCCTGCCGGGTGGGCATTTCTTCCCGCTCGATACTGGAACCGAGTTCCTCGACCTGCTTGCCGGTTTTCTAGCGGGAATTACTGGGAACACTGCCTGGTTAGCGCGGAACAATGCGTGATTGTGACTGTTAAGTAAAGAGGCCCCGATGACCGAACAAAAACCACCCATTACATTTAGGCAAATATCTCAACCTGCCCACCGGCAGATCACGGTGTCGCTGCTATTGGCGGTGCTGGCGGCGGTTTTGTCGCTGGTGCCGGTAATCGTGCTGGTTGAGCTGGTGCGCACCGTAATGCTGTCCTTCCAGGGAGAGCCGATAGATGCGTCAAAGCTGTGGCTGCTAGTCGCGGCGCTCATGGTGGCCACCGTCCTACATGGACAGGCAACCGTGAAGAGTCTCCAGGTAAGCCACCAGGCCGACGGCCTTTTGGGCGAGCACTTACGCCAGCAGCAGATTACCAAGCTGGGTAGGCTCCCGCTGTCTTGGTTTACGCGGACACCTTCGGGGACTGTGAAAACCTACATCGAAGACGACGTCACCAAGATCCACCAGCTCATCGCCCACGCGCCGCACGATTATTCGGCCGGTGTACTCGTACCGCTATTGAGCCTGGGATACATGTTCGTGGTGGACTGGCGGATAGGCCTGCTGGGCCTGGTACCACTGCTGTTGGCAGTGGCCACCATGCCGTTTATGATGCGCGAGTTTCAAGAAAAGGCGGAGAAATTTAAGTCCAGCCAGAAGCAGCTAGACGCCGCCGTCGTAGAGTTGGTGCGCGGCATCCCGGTTATCAAGGTGTTTGTTCCGGAAGGCTACGACGAGAGCATTTTCCTTAGTCGTTCCCGGAGTTTTGGTGGGTTCTATCGCGAGTGGTTGCACGCCACCGTACACCCCACCGCTTTGATGAAGATCTTCACCTCCACCGGGTTTGGCCTGCTGGTGGTAGCCGCGGCCAGCCCGTGGCTCATCACGTCTGCGGGCGTACCAGTGGCCGATGTGCTGGCAGCGTTTTTGTTCATCAACAACATCGCCGCGCCTCTGCTTATGCTTTCGCGCACTAACATCATGTTTTCGGAGGCGAAGGCTGCCGCGGCGGATCTCACCGAGTTCTTCAACATCCCGGTATTGCCGCCCGCTGCTGGCGGCAGGGAGCCTGCAAACGCCGGAATTGAGTTGAAAGATTTAAGCTTCTCCTACGTGCCGGACACCCCGGTGCTTTCCGGCATTAACCAAAAACTTACCGCCGGCAGCATCACTGCGGTGGTGGGACCTTCCGGCTCGGGGAAGTCCACGTTAGCCGCGCTCATCCCCCGGCTATTAGACCCCACGGAGGGGTCGGTGCGCATTGGTGGCGTCCCTAGTACTGATCTCCGATCTGACCAGCTCTACCGTAGGGTAGGGTTCGTCTTCCAGGACCCTTACCTTATGCGGATGAGCGTGCGGGATAACATTCGCCTCGCTCACCCGGAGGCCACCGACGCAGACGTGGTTCGCGCCGCCCGCGCCGCCCAGATTCATGAGCGCATTACCCATCTGCCGCGCGGCTACGACTCGGTGGTGGGAGAGGACGCGCAGCTTTCCGGTGGCGAGCAGCAGCGGCTGGCTATTGCCCGGTCCATCTTGCTCGACGCGCCGATCCTCGTGTTGGATGAGGCCACCGCTTTTGCGGATCCGGACTCCGAGGCCGCGATCCAGCGGGCCATTACCGAGCTGGTGGCCGGGCGCACGCTAGTAGTTATCGCACACCGGCTCCACACGATCACCGGCGCTGACCGGATCCTCATGCTGGAAAACGGTGAGGTCACCGAAGCAGGCACTCACGAAGAGTTAGTGGCGGCAGGCAAGGGCTACGCCACGATGTGGGCACGCTACCAAACCGCGCAGGCGGGCATCCAAGGGGAGGAAAAATAATGATCCGCACGCTCTATTCACTGGGCAGTCCGGCTGATCGTCGCCGTCTGGTGCTGGTCCTTACGCTAATTGGGATTTCCGCGGTGGCGTTGGCCATTGGCCTTATCCTCATTGCACTGTTTTTGGACACGCTGTTTAGCGAAGATCCCGCGCAGGCCGCAGCATGGTTGCCCTGGATCATTATCTCCGTCCTCGTCTACGCCGCCGCAGACTGGCCCACTGAGGTTATTGCCCAGGACCTGGGGCATGATTACGTGCTGCGCATCCACCGGCTTATCGCCGATCGCACGGCACAGCTACCCCTGGGCTATTTTGAAGAAGATCGCGCCGGCCAGATCGGTGTTGTAGCCACCAGCGGTGCGCTGTTTGCCGCTAACGCGCCGGCAATGATGCTGCGGCCCATGCTGCACGGTGCTGCCTCGGCCGGTTTGGCTTGCGTGTTTCTCATCGCCGTGGACTGGCGGCTGGGGCTGGTTACCGTTGCAGTGGCTGCCGTGGTGTGGTTCGCCTATAACCGCCTAATGCGGCAGTACCGCGTGGCAGAGCGCCAGAAGGGCGAGCGCAACGAGCACGGCGCCGCGGAGGTGCTGGAGTTCGCCCAGGTGCAGCCGGTGCTGCGCATGGCTGGGCCGGATTCGCTGGGGGAGCGCGCCGTGCGCGCCTCGATTCGAGAGCAGCTTAGCGCCCAGCAGCACACCCAGAAGACAGGTGAGATGATCATGGGTCGTCTGGCTTTAATCATCATGGTCGGTACCGTGGTCATTGATGCCCTGGCCACCGTGCTACTTCTCAACCACTGGCTAGAAGCAGGCACCTACATTGGCGTCATTGTGTTGGTGTTCATCCTGGCTCGCGTTGCTATGTCGGGCATACCCTACGGCGAGGGCTTGGAATCCGCGCGCAATACCTTAGATGAGATCCAAAAGATCCTCGATGCGCGGGTGTTGCCGGAGCCTGCGGTTCCGGCGGCGCCACGCGACTATGGCATCGAGTTCGATGGGGTGGGCTTTGGCTACGAACCCAACACCCCAGTGGTCCGCGACGTGAGTTTCCGCGTGGCGCCCGGAACTACTACTGCGTTGGTGGGTCCCAGCGGCTGCGGCAAGAGCACCTTGCTAAAACTTGCGGCACGCTTCTATGACGTTGACCAGGGGACCATCCGTATCGGTGGTGTGGATATTCGCGATCTTGGCTCCCGGGCGGTGTTGGATTCGCTGGCTATGGTGTTCCAATACGTGTACCTCTTCGAGGACACACTGTATGAAAACATCCGCCTGGGCTGCCACAATGCAACGCGGGAGGAGGTGCTCCGCGCAGCGGAGTTGGCCGGTGTCACCGAGATTGCCCGGCAGCTGCCGCAGGGGTTTGACACCCTGATTAGCGAGGGCGGGCAGAATCTCTCCGGTGGTGAGCGTCAGCGTGTCTCCATCGCTCGTGCGCTACTGAAGGACGCGCGGATCGTGCTGCTTGATGAGGCGACTAGCTCTCTAGACGTGCAGAATGAGCACCTTGTGATGCGCGGTATGAAAACGCTTTCTGCCGAGCGCACCATCGTCGTCATTGCGCACCGGCTGCACACCATCCGCGACGCGGACCAGATTGTGATGATGAGTCCCTCCGGCACCGTGGAGTCTATCGGCAACCACGAGGAACTCATGGAGAGTTCCCCACGCTACCGCAGCTTCTGGGGTGAAAAGAGCGACGCCACCAGCTGGAAGCTGTAGGGACTAGCTGTCGCGGCCGCGTAGATACCGCACCGTGCGCGCCAGTGCGAGATCATCGCACGGTTCGCAGGCGGTAAGGCGGCCTTTTTCCACGCGCAGGAGAAGATCGCAGCACCGCGCCACCAGCTCCATGTCATGGGTTACTACCAAAACGGTCTTGCCCTGCCGGGCTAGGGCGTCTAGCAGGTGGGCCACCCGGTGCATGCGGCACAGGTCCAGCCCGCTGGTGGGTTCATCGAAGACGATTACCTCGCGCTCACTTAGGACTGCTGAGGCGATGGCCACGCGCTGGCGTTCGCCGCCCGAAAGCGACATCGGGTGCCGGGCCCGCTTGTCCGCGAGATCAAGTGCACCAAGCACCTCGGTAAGGCGCGCTTCGTTTTTCCCATCCGGTCCACTGGTGCCGATGATTACGTCGGACTCCACGCTCTCCCCGAAAAGCTGGTGGTTTACGTCCTGCATTACTAAATAGGACTGGCGCAGGCGCTGCCGGGGACCCGAGAGCGAGCGGTTATTGATGTCCACCACGCCGGTGGCCTTAGATTCCAGGCCAGTCAGAACGCGCACAAAGGTAGATTTTCCGGCCCCGTTGCGTCCTACCACGCCGATGACTTGTCCTTGCGGCAACTCCGTGTGGCTGATGCTCAGGGATGGCTCTGTAGCCTTGGGGTAGGTGAACTGTAGCTTTTTGAGCACCATCGTGCCACTTGAAGGGCGTGGCTCGCGGGTCACCTCGGGGACCTGCTGCGCTGAGCGCAAGCCCATGCGGTACAGTTCGGCCTTGTCTAGGGTGCGAAACTCCGAGCCGCTGAGATCATGAGCGATCTGCCCGTCCTGCATAACCAGCACTCGGTCCACGATGTCAACTAGGTAGGAAAGCCGATGCTCAGCGATCAGGACGGTGCGGCCCTGTGTCTTCCACTGCGCGACGATGCGGCGCAGCTCATCGACGGCGGCGAGGTCGAGATTTGATGATGGTTCGTCTAGTAGTAGTACCTGTGGGTGCATCGCGGCCACTGAAGCGCATGCTATTTTTTGTTTCTGGCCGCCGGAAAGTGTGAACAGGTGCCGGTCGAGGAGATGAACCATGCCGAAATCTGCGGAAAGTTCCCCAATACGCTGTCGAATCTCGTTGGGCGCCACGCCGAGGTTTTCGCAGCCAAAGGCGAGTTCGCTGGCTACTTCCAGCGTGAAAAATTGCGACTTGGGGTTTTGGAACACTGAGCCTACGCGTTCGGCGATGTCGTGTGGGTGGGCATGAGTGATGTCTTCGTCGTCCAGCAGCACCTCCCCCGAAATCTGGGCGTCGCAGAACGTGTGCGCCACGCCGTTTATCAGGCGTAGCAGGCTGGACTTACCGCAGCCTGATTCGCCACACACTAGAACTAGTTCGCCCTTCGCCACGGTGAGATTTACGTGGTGCAGCACCGGCTCCGCTGTGTTTTGACCATAGGATAGTGACACATCGTGCAGCTTTATCACGGCAGCATCACTATATTTACCAGTAGTAGGATCAGGGACACGACGAGCACGCTTATGACTATTGCGTCGCCTACGCGGAAGCCTATCTCGCACAGCGTGGTTCGTCGGCGAGGCGAGCCCAATCCGCGGGTCACTGCAGACATAGCCAGCTCGTTGCCGATGCTCACAACGGACGCCAACAGTGGCACAAAGCGGTATTCGAGCATAGCGATCGGGTTGCGCAGGCCCGAGATGCCACGCATCTGCATGGCGGTGCGGATATCGCGGTATTCCTCGAGAATCGTCGGGAAGAACCGGAACATGATGGACGTGGGGATGGTCAGGGCGTCGGGGCTCCGCATGCGCTGCATCGCGGCCATGAATTCGCTGGCCGAGACGGTGCGTAGTAGGTACCAGCAGCACGTGATGCCAGGGAGGATGAGCGAAAGCCCTGCGAACCACGTAGCGCACACGTCCACGATGATGTGGCGCTCGGGCAGGGCCTGTACCACCACCGCAGGAAAGCCGGCGAGCACCGCGAAGGTGAGTGCGTATCGCAGTGCAGCGGCCACCATGCCGGAGGCGAGGAAAAGTGCCCCGGGAACGGCAATGAGCATCCACCGGGCGGTGCTGCCCAGCGCCCCACTGGACCCGGCCGGTGAGATGAGCACCGAGGACACCACGAGGATGACCAGCACCGTGGTGCGTGGGTCCAGATGGAGTCCCGCTGTGTGCGTGCCTGATCCGGGCAAAGTGGGCGACATCAGGCGATTCCTGCTCGCTGGAAGTGCTTGGTGAAGATGCGCCGGCCGAGGATCCCGCCGAGGATCCCGCAGACGAAGGTTACTATCACAATGATGAGGAATAGCCAAGTCATCTGGCCAATAGAGGTGAGGCCATCCGCGAAACTAGCACCATATTTGGTCTGCATGCCGCTGCTCTCTATGTAGCGCCGAGTGGTGAAGAAAAGCGGAATATATGATGCGGTGGGTGACACTGCTACAAAGGCATAGGCGATCACACTGTGTATTGCGCTCGTATACTTGCCGGCGCGCAAAATTAACTCGGCAAACACGGCCATGACCAAGCTGAGCAGCAGTGGCCATATGCCTAAACCAAGCAGCAGGCTGGCGAGGCCGCTGAGAAGAAGGAATATGAAGACCATGCCGGGCTTGTGCACCTTGGCCAAGAACAGCATCATCGGGATGCCCAGGATGAGGGCCTGAACGCTGGTGATCATCACGTAGGTGATGGGGGTGATGCCGATGAAGGCGATGACCACGCCGGCTACCAAGTTGATGACGAAGAAGATGCCGATGTTCATCAGGTCGGTGATGTTCAGCCGTCCTGCTTTTGCATCTTTCGGGGTGGTGTGGGGAGTACTGGGCATGATGTTTCCTTTCAGATTAGGCTGCTTGTGCGTAGCACTGGGTTGGGGGCAAGTGGCTTGTCAGGTGAGCGAAACAGGTGTGGCATGAACTCTAAATCTCGCCTTCTTCTACGTCGCTGCCGACGATGTCGGCGATCAGGTCGGACAATTCTCGGACCGTTGGATGGTTGAATACGTCACGTATGGAGATCTCTACTGACATTTCTCGACGAATGGGCCCGACCCCCGGAAAGTGGACACATCGGGGGCTAGCTATGCTGCTGTGGTCAGTATAGCCGAAGTCTCGGCTTCAAAGACATCAGGAGCTACGAGATTGCACCAGGAGTGCCGCCTGCGCGTGTTGTAGCGCATGCACCACCGGAAGACCTCTTGACGACAGCTAATTGGGTTGTCAAAGACTTTCCGATCACGCAGCACTTCCCGCTTTAAGGTGGCGTTATAGGATTCTGCCAGGGCATTATCGGCACTCGTTCCAACTGCGCCCATGGACTGGCGCACACCTAACGACGAGCAGTAGTTCCTAAAGGCTTGTGAGGTGTACACGCTGCCGTGATCGGAATGGAAAATAGTCCCGTCAAGACTG
>NZ_JFCQ01000022.1 GCF_000738265.1 Corynebacterium jeikeium | reverse complement strand
CAACAACTTCGCCAACCCAACCCCAACACTGTGCCAACCCCAACACACAACACTCTTACTATCTCCCCCACACCAACGTAAGGGGGGGGCACACCTGCTTCCTTCCAGCACCCAACAACCACCACAGAAGATGATTGAACCGGTTACCTATTCACCCAGAAACAAAACAAAAAAAATATAAAAACTCCTTAGAAAGGAGGTGATCCAGCCGCACCTTCCGGTACGGCTACCTTGTTACGACTTCGTCCCAATCGCCAATCCCACCTTCGACAGCTCCCTAACAAGTTTGGGCCACTGGCTTCGGGTGTTACCAACTTTCATGACGTGACGGGCGGTGTGTACAAGGCCCGGGAACGTATTCACCGCAGCATTGCTGATCTGCGATTACTAGCGACTCCGACTTCATGGAGTCGAGTTGCAGACTCCAATCCGAACTGAGACCGGCTTTAAGGGATTAGCTCCACCTCACGGCATCGCAACCCACTGTACCGACCATTGTAGCATGTGTGAAGCCCTGGACATAAGGGGCATGATGATTTGACGTCATCCCCACCTTCCTCCGAGTTAACCCCGGCAGTCTCTCGCGAGTCCCCACCATAACGTGCTGGCAACACAAGACAAGGGTTGCGCTCGTTGCGGGACTTAACCCAACATCTCACGACACGAGCTGACGACAACCATGCACCACCTGTACACCAGCCACAAGGGAAACTACATCTCTGCAGCGATCCGGTGTATGTCAAGCCCAGGTAAGGTTCTTCGCGTTGCATCGAATTAATCCACATGCTCCGCCGCTTGTGCGGGCCCCCGTCAATTCCTTTGAGTTTTAGCCTTGCGGCCGTACTCCCCAGGCGGGGCGCTTAATGCGTTAGCTACGGCACGGGAATCGTAAATAAAACCCCCACACCTAGCGCCCACCGTTTACGGCATGGACTACCAGGGTATCTAATCCTGTTCGCTACCCATGCTTTCGCTCCTCAGCGTCAGTAACTGCCCAGAGACCTGCCTTCGCCATCGGTGTTCCTCCTGATATCTGCGCATTTCACCGCTACACCAGGAATTCCAGTCTCCCCTACAGCACTCTAGTTATGCCCGTATCGCCTGCACGCCCGAAGTTAAGCCCCGGAATTTCACAGACGACGCGACAAACCACCTACGAGCTCTTTACGCCCAGTAATTCCGGACAACGCTCGCACCCTACGTATTACCGCGGCTGCTGGCACGTAGTTAGCCGGTGCTTCTTATCCAGGTACCGTCACCACAAGTGGCTTCTTCCCTAGCGAAAGGAGTTTACAACCCGAAGGCCTTCATCCCCCACGCGGCGTCGCTGCATCAGGCTTGCGCCCATTGTGCAATATTCCCCACTGCTGCCTCCCGTAGGAGTCTGGGCCGTGTCTCAGTCCCAATGTGGCCGTACACCCTCTCAGGCCGGCTACCCGTCGTCGCCTTGGTAGGCCATTACCCCACCAACAAGCTGATAGGCCGCGGGCTCATCTTGCACCGAAAAACTTTCCACCACACACACTAAAGCATGGTCCTATCCGGTATTAGACCCAGTTTCCCAGGCTTATCCCGAAGTGCAAGGCAGATCACCCACGTGTTACTCACCCGTTCGCCACTCGAGTACCCTGCAAGCAGGGCCTTTCCGTTCGACTTGCATGTGTTAAGCACGCCGCCAGCGTTCGTCCTGAGCCAGGATCAAACTCTCCATAAAAAAACTGTCATCAGACACATGGTGAGCCTGAAAACCAGGCAAAATAAACAAAAATTACTGACAAAAGAATTGAAAAAAGGATAAATAAATCACATCAACCAACACCAACAACAAAAACAGTCGTCAGCCATCGACCGACACAAAGCATCCTTTAAAACTTTTCAACACTATATTCATCAGCCCAACAAGCACCCCACAGGGCCACTCTTGCTGGGATACGCACATTACATATCGTGGACACGTTAACCCCACGCTGGCGTAACCACCACCAACCCACAATCCATGCGAGCCGGCGGAACACTGAAACAAAACAAGTCACCAAAAAGCAAAAGACAAACAATGCATCAAGATCAACACAAAGGTTGGTCAACAAAGTATCTAAACTTGGTTCATCACGCTATTGAGTTCTCAAACAACCTACGCACACCGACCGCACCAGTAAGGATTGTGTTCCCCACTCGCTCTCGGCGACTTGATTTAATGTACACCCACCCCGAAGAAACACACAAATCCCCTGGTAGAAGCGGGAAATGCAACTACCAAGGGATCTGTTTAACGCATAAAGACCGTTCGGGGTGGCGTCACTAAGAAGAAGCCCCAACGCGCGCACCGGCGAAACGCTTCTTACCCTTGCGCAGCACCAGCCACGATCCGTGCAGCAGATCGTCGGCGGACGGCGACCATTCGATGTCCTCGATGCGCTGGTTGTTCACGTAAGCGCCACCCTCCCCGACGGTACGGCGGGCGGCACCCTTGGACTTCTCCAGGCCGGACTCGACGAGTAGGTCCAGGATGGTGGCATCGGAACCGACCTCGGCAACCTCGGTTTCCTGCAGTGCGGAAGACAGGGTGGCCTCGTCCAGGTCCTGCAGCTCCGCCTTGCCGAACAGCGCCTGGGCGGCCAGCTCCACGGCCTCGGTAGCAGCAGCGCCGTGCACCAGAGTGGTCATCTCGCGGGCCAGAACACGCTGCGCCTCGCGCTTGAAGGGCTCCTCGGCGACCTTGCGCTCCAGCTCCGCGATCTCCTGCTGGGAAAGGAAGGTAAACCAGCGCAGGTAATCGATCACTACGGTATCGCCTGCGTTGATGAAGTACTGGTACCAGGAGTACGGGCTGGTCAGCTGCGGATCCAGCCACAGCTTGCCGCCGCCGGTGGACTTGCCGAACTTGTTGCCCTCCGCGTCGGTGACCAGCGGCACGGTCAGGCCGTGCACCTTGGCACCGTTCACGCGGCGGTTCAGATCCACACCAGAAACGATGTTGCCCCACTGGTCGCCGCCGCCGATCTGCAGCACGCAGTCGTACTCGTTGTGCAGGTGCACGTAGTCGTTGGCCTGCAGCAGCATGTAGGAAAACTCGGTGTAGGAAATGCCATCCGATTCCAGGCGTCGCTTCACGGTATCGCGGTCCAGCATTGTGTTCAGCGAGAAGTTCTTGCCGACATCGCGCAGGTATTCGATGACGTTCATCTGGCTGGTCCAGTCAGCGTTGTTCACCATCACGGCCGGACTTGCTACGTCGCTTTCGCCGGTGAAATCGACGAATGCCTCCAGCTGCTTCTTGATGGCCACCATGTTCTCCCCGATCTGCTCTTCGGAAAGCATGGAGCGTTCGCCCACATCGCGCGGGTCGCCGATCATGCCGGTCGCGCCACCGGCCAAGGTGATCGGGCGGTGGCCGAACTGCTGGAAGCGCTTCAACATAATCAGCGGCACCAGGTGGCCCGCGTGCAGGGAGCTACCCGTCGGGTCGAAACCGCAGTACAGCGTGATGGGGTCCTGCGTGGCCTCCTTCAGCGCCTCCAGGTCCGTGGACTGATTAATCAGGCCGCGCCACTGCAACTCGTCAATGATGTTCTTGTTGTCGCTCATGCGTATTCGTTCTCGTTTCTCTTTTATGCGTTGCTACTTGATGGGGTTACTTGACCGGCCAGTCTTGAGCTTCTTCGACCAGCAGCACCGGGATGCCATCCTGCACCGGATAGGCCTTGTTCAGGCGGGGGTTCACCAAATAGTCACCGTGATCCTCCAGCGGCTGCTTGTCGATGGGGCACGCGAGGATCTCTAGGAGCTTCTGGTCAATCATGTTGCCCAGTCTAGCTGGTGGCTTGGGCTTCTTTCTTAGTGACGCCCCCTACGCCGCCCAATAGCTATTAGCTTTGTCGAGGGCCGCGGCTAGACCACCTTCGTTGGCTTTGAACACTTCCCCGCCGGTGTCTTCCGCAAGGCGCTGCATGTCCTCTGCGTTTTCATTGCCGTAATGGACGATGTATACGGGGAAAATTACCCCCTCCTTGCGCTCCCTGTACCTCAGTTCGTGCGACCATTCCGCATAGTCCACACCTTTGGCAGGTGTTCCACTGGTCAGCAAGACTATTGACTGTCCTTGAATCAAGTTTCCTCTTCGCGGAATTCGTAGGTATTCCCTGTACAGCTGGTAATAGATGTTGGCTTCTTGCCGGGGCGCCATACGGTCTACGTAATCCTTTAGAGCGTGTGCATGCTTTGGATCATCTGAGGAATAGTCCTTTTGGGTGAACGCTTTGCTCGAGGATGTACTGGATGTTGTGATATTTACCGCTCTGCCATCGACCCCCGCTTGTTCACCAAGCAAATCGAGTACGTCCTTCTTTACTTCCCTAAGGTTTTCCCCTTGCATGGAAGCGGAAACGTCGACTAGCAGGTTGATGTCTCTGGGGCGAAGCAGCTCCTCTCGATAAAAGCGCAATGTGTTATCGAACTCCTGCTTGGAGCTAGGGAGCTTATGAGTGGTTGTATCAGCACGGCGTTGCCCAGGTGAGTCGCCCAATTCAACTCGTATTTTATCCCGGAGTTCGTTGCCATGTTGAGTGATCCAATCAGCGAAGGCTTTCGTCTTAGCATGAGCAGAAGCCTCAGCTTCTTCGTCATCTGGATTCTTGATCACCGAAATCGGAAAGTCGTTAAACCCGATCCTGTCAGCGGGGATAACAAAGGTAATTTCTCCGTTATCCCTTAAGAGTTTCTCATCAGAAGAAAACGCGAAAACTGCTTGAGCAACATCATCTGTAGCAGAGAATCTGTCATACAATTCATCAGAAGTATCGCTTAAAAGCACCTGAGCGCCGAAAAACTTCTTCAATTGAGGATGAACTTTACCTGCAACCTCTTCTGCTAAGTCATCTGATTGCAAGCCCCCGATCTTGTATAGTATGCCGATCAGAGACTGCATCCCCAGGTTGGATTTGCCCGGATCTGCCATACCAAAAGTTAGGTCTCCCCTTGTGACCGCTTCCCGGACATCGTTCCACGTAACTTGCTTCTTCCGCCATCCCAAACGATCCAGGTCTTTGCTCCTTAATGCGAGCCCCAACGTATCCGAAGCCAACCCGTAGCTCTCTCCGAGCGCCTCATTGTTTTGCAGGTTCACATACGAGTTAGTCGCCAACCAGACTGCATCATACTCATCCCCTAGCTCCCCATTAGCAATCTTCCGGGAAAGCTCAACTGTGTCTCCCCCGCGGTCAATTTCGACTTGCATTCCGTAGTCACGCTTCGCTTCTACCCACAGGAACGGACTGAATGGAATGTCATTCGCCATCACTATCCGCAGCGGGCGCTCATCTTCTCTTCCACCACGTTTTTTGGCTACAGTCCCCACAGCCACAAGAAACACGGCAAGGATCAATACGAGGAGAATACTGGCGGTCTTTTTGGAGAAAGCATTAGCCATTTCTTCAACTCTATTTGTGCGCTAACCGATGCATTATCTTGAAACCTAATTGATTTATACTCATTCCTCGGGCTTCCGTAGCACGCCGAATTCTAGTTCTAGGAATGTGCGATTGTCCTTCAGCTCTTGGAGGTTGTCCTGCATGATCGCTTGGTGGACTTTGTCCATTTCTGATTGCAGAACTGCCAGCGAAGCACGGAAATCCTCAACGGCCTGGTTATGCGTTGCAGTCGGCATGTCATCAAGAATTCGGCAGGTCTCTGGGAAATAGACGTCCAAAATGCGGCGAACCTTGTTCTCTTGCGGCGGATCCGCAGCCAAGTGATCCCACTCGTGCACAACGTCCTTGCACGTGCTGTAGAAATGATCGAGATCCGCGTAGAACTCTTGGCGCTGCTGGCCGGAGACGCGCACGGATTCTTTGAGATGCTTAGAGTGGGTGCGGATGCCCTGTAGGGACTCGGTAGGAACCTCATAGAACGTGGGAGCTGGTTTACTAAAAGGTTCGTGCCGTTTCTTTTCCAGAGAGTGCTTCCCATCCTGGACTGGCTTCCCCTCTAGCGACTTTTGTTCCTGTCCTTCCGGCATGAGCATCCCCGCAGCACCGGCGAGGGCTCCCGCCACGACGATCCACAGAGATCCTAGATCCACCGCAGCATGCAAGCCCACGATCGCGACGAAAACGACAAGCCCAGCAACGATTTTCGGAAAGTACTTGGAGTTCATGGTTTCTTTCCTACCCTGTCCTACTGATTGCGGCCTACTGATTGCGGCCTACTGGTAACTGCGGATCTCTTCGAACGCCTTAGACAGATCACCGCTACGAGCGTTGAAAACCTTGCCACCGGTGAAGTCCGCCAGGAAGTTCATCTCCTCCTCGCTGGCCTCCCCGTAGAGGATGACGAACACCGGGATCTTGCGGTCAGTCTCGGCCATCTTGCGCTTCATCTTGGTGATGAACTCCTGGCGATTCGTGCCGGAGTTCGACTCACCGTCGGTCATCAGCACAATCGAATTCAGGGAACCGCCGCCTTCGCCCACACGGTCGTAGGCGCGCAACACGGCGTCATAAATCGCGGTTTCACCACGGGGCTGCAGACCATTGACGTAATCCCGCAGGCCTCGACTCTGCTCCGCACTGTCCGGGTCGTAGTGCTCCTGGGTGTATCCATCGGCAACCTTGCTACTGAAAGGCATAAGGGTGATCGTTTCGCGGCGGCCGAATCCCTTCGGATTACTGGCTTCGCCTGCGGTGCCGTCGATAAGCCTGTTCAGGATGCCCTTCAGATCTGCCAGTCGGTTGCCCCGCATCGAGCCGGACGTGTCGAGCAGGAAGTTGCTGTCAGCGGGGCGGCGAAGGTCATCCCGATACAGGCTGACAAGAGAACGAATGTGATCCTTCGACGTCGGATACTCGTAGTAGTTCTGGGTGTCCTTGTTTTCCGCGTCCTTGCCCGAAACGATCAGGTGGGTTCGCTCCCCTACCTCTTCGCTGTGCTCTTTAAACCAATCGGCTAGGGCTTCGACCTTCGCTACGGTGTCCGCCTCAGGCCCCGTTTCGCCGGGCTTCGTGAGCGCCGAAAGGGGGTAATCGGCAGCGCCCGCGGCATCCCCGGGGACGATTACTTCGATATCTACCCCGTCGTTTTCCTTCATCGATTGCAGAACGGATTGATAGTTGAAGATGCCGTCCGCCTTGCCAGGGTTCTTTACGAAGGTATCGCGCAACCAACCGGAGGATCCGGAAGTGATCGTCTGGCCGGAGAAGAAGTCCTTCATACGTGGCTTGTCGAGAAACGCCGTCGAAAGATCGAACTTCTGCCCCTGCGGAGAGTTGCTCAGTGCCGCCGCGACCGAAAGAAGAGTAAGGAAACCGGAGTTGGATTCCTGCGGATCTGTCATGCCGAACGTCAGATCACCGCGCTTTACGGCCTCAGCGATATCCGACCACTTGACGTCCTTATTGCGCCATCCCAGGCGATTGACCGCATCCTGTTTGAGCCCCAGAGCTACCGGCGAACGGGCAATGCTGTGATCTTCGGACTGCTGGGATGAGCCCTCCGCTCTGGCAAAAGCGTTGGTTGCAAACCAGGTGGCGTCATACTTATCCCCATAATCACCATCCACCAGGTTACGAGTGTTGACGAGAGTGCCACTGTCGTACTCCATTTCAATCTCGAACCCCAAGTCCGAGGAAGCCTGTTGGATAAACGGTTCCATATCCGACAGCTCTGTAGCAGCGACAATTTTCAAAGGCTTGCTGGTGTCATAAGACTTCCCGCCAGATCCGGTAAGACTGCCGGGGAAATTCCCCGAGCCAACCACATAAGCAACCGCTGCTATCAGCAGCAACACAACTACAAGGAAAAACTTTGAACTGCTCTTTTTGCCGTTATTGGCGTTCAAGCTGCTGGGGTATGGGCTCGTCATAGGCCTGATCTTATTTCACACGCAGCTACTTTTCAGGTCAAACCGATCAAGCTGACAGGGCGAAACTACACGCTTGTGAGAGGTGCGTTACAGTGGAAAGCACAACCGAACACGGGCGCTCGAGGTATCGAGCTGAGACCGCGCTACATCCCGCGCGGGTACCGCTAGAACCTGTCTGGTTAGAACCAGCGAAGGAAGAGTCAGGAGAGTCTTTAATGACGGACACGTCTACCCAGAACACCGCTGCCACCCCCACCGACGAGTACGGCGCGGAGATCCACCCGAAGCACAGCTTCTCCCCCATCGAGAAGACCGTGGAATCCTTCGGCAAGACCTTCAAGCTGCAGGTTCCGGAGACGGAGATTCAGCTGGACGACTCACCGACCGGCCCCAACGCGCCAGTGAGGATCTACCGGACCCGCGGACCGTGGGCCGAGCCGACCAAGGGACTGGAAGGGCTGCGCAGCGAGTGGATCGAAGCTCGTGGCGACGTGGAGCCCTACGAGGGGCGCCGCCGCAACCTGCTGGATGACGGCAACCGTGCAGTCAAGCGTGGCGAGGCCAGCGAGGAATGGAAGGGTTCCACCCGCCCCACCCTGCGCGCCAAGGACGGCAAGCGCGTTACCCAGATGCACTACGCCCGCCAGGGCATCATCACCCCGGAGATGGAGTACGTGGCGCTGCGCGAGCACTGCGACGTAGAGAAGGTCCGCGAGCAGGTTGCCTCCGGCAAGGCCATCATCCCGAACAACGTTAACCACCCGGAATCCGAGCCGATGATCATCGGCAACGCCTTCACCACGAAGATCAACGCCAACATCGGTAACTCCGCCGTCACTTCCTCCATCCGCGAAGAGGTCGACAAGCTGCGTTGGGCCACCCGCTGGGGTGCGGACACCGTGATGGATCTGTCCACCGGTAACGACATTCACACCACCCGCGAATGGATCCTGCGCAACTCCCCTGTACCCATCGGCACCGTGCCGATCTACCAAGCCCTGGAGAAGGTCGACGGCGTGGCCGAGGATCTGACCTGGGAGATCTTCCGCGATACCGTCATCGAGCAGTGCGAGCAGGGCGTGGACTACATGACCATCCACGCTGGCGTGCGCCTGCCGTTCGTGCCGCTGACCACCAAGCGCGTTACCGGCATCGTGTCTCGCGGTGGTTCCATCATGGCGGGCTGGTGCCTGGCCCACCACAAGGAATCCTTCCTCTACGAGAACTTCGACGAGCTGTGCGAGATTTTCGCTAAGTACGACGTCGCCTTCTCTCTGGGCGACGGCCTGCGCCCCGGCTCCATCGCGGACGCCAACGACGCAGCCCAGTTCGCAGAGCTGAAGACCATCGGCGAGCTGACCCACCGTGCCTGGGAATACGACGTGCAGGTCATGGTGGAAGGCCCTGGCCACGTACCGCTGAACATGGTGCAGGTCAACAACGAAAAGGAGCAGGAATGGTGCGGTGGCGCACCGTTCTACACCCTGGGTCCGCTGGTTACGGATATCGCTCCGGGGTACGACCACATCACCTCCGCCATCGGTGCGGCAAACATCGCCATGGGTGGCACCGCGATGTTGTGCTACGTCACCCCGAAGGAGCACTTGGGTCTGCCGAACAAGGATGACGTGAAGACCGGTGTGATCACCTACAAGGTGTCCGCCCACGCCGCCGACGTTGCTAAGGGCCACCCGGGCGCCCACGAGTGGGATGACGCCATGAGTAAGGCCCGCTTCGAGTTCCGCTGGCACGACCAGTTCGCCCTGTCCCTGGATCCGGACACCGCGCAGGCGTACCACGACGAAACGCTGCCTGCGGAGCCGGCGAAGACCGCGCACTTCTGCTCCATGTGTGGCCCGAAGTTCTGCTCCATGCGCATTAGCCAAGACATCCGCGATGCTTTCGGCGACGAGATCGACGAGGCATTGGCCACCGATCAGAAGCAGTCGCTGGTTAAGGATCTGGGCCTGCCGGGCTTCGGCCGCCAAAGCGTAGACGGCGTGGACACTACGGATGCCAAGGCCAACGCTGCGGGCGAAGAGGAAATGGCCGAGGAGTTCCGCCGTGCGGGCTCCCAGCTGTACCTAAACCGCGACGAGGCCAAGGAAGTTGCCGAGGATCTGCAGAAGGAGGCGGCAGCGCACGGTGAGCGCTAACGTCGATCTGCGCTGCTACCTGGTTACCGGCACACCGCACGAGAAGGTCGTCGACGTCGCCGCCGCCGCGGCCGCCGGAGGTGCGGGCGTGGTGCAGGTGCGCAGCAAACCAATCAGCGTACGCGACTTGACGGCATTGGCCATCGAAGTCGCCGCTGCGGTCCAACAGGCCAACCCGGCTACCCGAGTGCTGATTGACGACCGCGTAGACGTTGCCGCCGCCCTCATGCCGGAGCACAACATCCACGGCGTGCACATCGGCCAGGACGACTTGGACCCGCACCTGGCACGCCAGGTGCTGGGCAAGGATGCCATCATCGGACTGACCACCGGCACCCTGCCCCTGGTTCAGCAGGCCAATGAGTATGCCAACGTGATCGACTACATCGGCGCAGGGCCATTCCGCCCAACCCCTACCAAGGATTCCGGCCGCGAGCCGCTGGGGCTGGAGGGCTATCCCGCGCTAGTAGAGGCCTCGCGAGTGCCGGTGGTTGCCATCGGCGACGTGCGCGCGGAGGACGCAGCCGACCTGGCCGCAACGGGTATTGCCGGAGTCGCGATCGTTCGCGAATTCATGAATTCGGCCGATCCGCGCGCTACGGCCCGGCAGGTGCTCACTGGTTTTTCTTCGTGACGCCCACCACTTGCACCCCGCACAAGAGGAAGTGAATAGAAGTGACTAATTCCAGTCCTGGCGGCTCCCAGCACTATGCCCACATTGTGGTGGGTGCGGGGATCGTGGGCCTATCCACCGCCTTTAAGCTGGTGGACCTCGGAGCGGATCCGCGTACCGTGGCGGTGATCGACCCAGCCCCGGTAAGCGGGGCCTCCTTCGTCGCGGGCGGCATGCTGGCCCCGGTCGCAGAAGTGCAGTATAAGCAGGAGCCGTTGTACCCGCTGATGGTGGCGTCCAAAAACTTGTACGACGACCTGCTGCAACGGCTGGGCGAAAAGACGAACCTCAGCACAGGGCACAGAACAGAATCGACCTTTGTGGTGGGGGCGGATCGAGCGGACGCGCGGCACCTCACCGAGCTGACGGAACACCAGCACGGCCACGGCATGGAGGTACAGCGCCTGCCGCTGCGCCAGGCGCGCAAGGCAGAGTGGGGCCTCAGCCCGCAGCTATCCGGTGTGGTCGAGATCCCCGGCGACCACCAGGTGAACCCGCGGATGTACTGTGCGGCGCTGCTGGATGCGCTGCGGAACATGGGGGTGGCGATCCTCGGCGAGCGGGTGGACAGCATCGAGGACGGTACCGTCACCACAGACGCCGCGACGTACACGGCTGACATGGTGTACCTGTGCAACGGGCTGGGCGCCGGGCAGGTGCGTGGCTGGTACGAGGGCGAGAAGTCGCCACTGAAGCTGCGCCCGGTGCGCGGCGATATGCTGCGGCTGCGGGTGCCCGAGGGAATGGAGCCGCCCGTGGGGCGCGTGATCCGGGGATTCGTGGAGGACCGGCCGGTGTACATCATCCCGCGGACCGACGGCACAATCGCGGTCGGTGCGACCAGCCGCGAAGACGCCCGTCGTGGCCCCGCGGTGGACGGGGTGTACACGCTGCTGCGCGATGCGATTCGGATTGTGCCGGGCATCCAGGAGTGCGAGTTTATCGAGGCGATCACCGGGGAGCGCCCCGGCACGCCCGACGACCTCCCCTACCTGGGGAAAGTTGACGAGAAGCTGGTGATTTCCACTGGCTACTTCCGGCACGGAATTCTGCTGTCCGCGTTGGGGGCTACAGTGGGGGCAGCACTGGGAATGGGCCAGCCGGTACCCACGTTGGAACCGGAGATCGATCTGGCCAGTTGCGCGCCACTGCGCCACGCCTAGAGGGGCGTGGGCGGGCGCTGCACAGAAGAGCTTGCAAGGTAAAGCCGTAAAACTAAGGAGTTTTCATGGACTACACGGTGAATGACGAACCACGGTCGGCGGACAACGCGCCGAGTGTGGCGGAAGTCGTGGCTGCGGAAACGGGCCGCGAGGCCTCTGCTGCGGAGGGCGCGAAGGGGGTCGCAGTGGCAGTGAACCGCGCGGTCGTTCCGGCTAGCGACTGGGGGCGCACCCTGGACGACGGCGACGCGGTGGACATCCTGATCGCCGTCCAGGGCGGCTAGGAGTAACCGGCGATGCTGAAGATTGCGGATAAGGAATTCGATTCCCACCTTGTCATGGGCACCGGTGGGGCCAGCAGCCAGTCACTGCTGGAGGATGCGCTGGTTGCCAGTGGTACGCAGCTAACCACGGTGGCGATGCGCCGCCACAGCGCACAAACTACCGGCGGCGGTGAGAGCGTCTTCGAGCTACTGAACCGCCTGGGTATAGACGTGTTGCCGAACACCGCGGGATGCCAGACGGCGCGCGATGCGATGCTGACGGCCCAGCTGGCGCGCGAGGCACTGGGGACGAACTGGGTGAAGGTAGAGGTCATCGCCGACGACCACACGCTGCTGCCCGACGTGGTGGAGCTGGTGGATGCCTGCGAGATGCTGGTGGCCGAAGGCTTCGTGGTGCTTGCCTACACCAGTGACGACCCAGTAGTAGCCCGGCGGCTGGAGGACGTGGGCGTGCATGCCGTCATGCCGCTGGGTTCGCCGATCGGCACGGGGCTGGGGATCCTGAACCCGCACAACATCGAACTGATCTGTTCGCGCGCCCAGGTGCCGGTGCTGCTGGACGCGGGCGTGGGCACGGCCTCCGACGCGGCGCTGGCGATGGAGCTGGGCTGTTCCGGTGTGCTGCTAGCCAGCGCGGTAAACCGCTGCCAGGATCCGGTGGCGATGGCGCAGGCCATGAAGGCGGCCGTGGAGGCCGGCCGATTGGCACGCGGGGCTGGGCGCATTCCCCAGCGCACGCATGCCCAGGGTGCGTTGGCCTCCTCTAGCTTCGACGGTTTGGCCAGCTGGGATGGCTGGGCAGACGAGGTGCTGTGATGTTCAGCGAATACACTTCGCTGCCCGCCGATGAACTGAAGCGGGTGGCGCGGCAGACGATCCTTCCGGGACACGGCCTGCGAGAACAGGAGCGCCTGCACGAGGCACATGTGCTGGTGATCGGCGCGGGCGGCCTCGGCTGCCCCTTGATGCAGTCGCTGGCTGCAGCGGGGGTCGGCGAGATTTCCGTTATCGACGACGACACGGTGGACATCACGAACATCCACCGCCAAATCCTCTTCGGCGCCAGCGACGTCGGCCGCCCCAAGGTGGACGTCGCCGGCGAGCGCCTGCGGGAGCTACAGCCCGGTCTGCGCTTCCACGGCATCCACGGTCGCTTCCGCGCTGAGAACGCCGCCGAGCTGCTGGAAGGCGTGGACGTGCTGATCGACGGCTCGGATACTTTCGTCACGAAGTTCCTGGCCGCTGATGCTGCCGAGGCTACCGGCACTCCCCTGGTCTGGGGTTCCGTGCTGCGCTACCGTGGCGACGTGGCGGTTTGGTGGTCCGGCCCGGGCGCTGACATAAGCGCCGAGGAGTCCGCCCGGGGCGTCGGCATGCGCGACCTCTACCCCTCCCAACCGGATCCGGACAGCGTGCCGGACTGCGCCACCGCCGGAGTGCTGGGCGTAACGACCGCGGTAGTCGCGGGCCTCATGGCCACGGAGACCATTAAGTTCCTGCGCGATCCTGACTCTCGCGCACAGCAAGTTGGGCGGTTGCATATTTATGACGCCCTTAGCGCCAACATCCAGCACTTCAACGTCACTGCAGACCCAAAGCGGCAGCCGGTCACCGAGATCGTGGCGGAGGAAACATCGAGCTGCGAGGTTGACGCAGCTCAGGATAGTAGGCCTGCAGCGGCTGGGGAAGATACAGCCGCCTGCCTACTGCGCGACCTAGCCGACGGGGCAGCGATAGCGATTGACGTGCGCGAGCCGGGAGAAAAGGCCATCAAGGACCTGCCGACGTTCTCCGAGTACCCCGGTTACCACCTGCCCACCAGTGCGTGGAGCGAGCAGCCGGAACTGGCGAAGCAGCTGATTGAGAGCATGAGCAGCGCACGCGGCGCTGCGGAGGACACGGTGGATGTCGTGGTCTACTGCGCGTCCGGCAAGCGCTCGGCAAGCTTCGTCGAACGCTTCGAAAAGCACGCTGCCGGGCAGGGAGTGCGTCTGCACAACCTGCCCGGCGGGGCTAATGAACACGGGGTCGGGATCTAGACCCGATTGACCCTAGGTTCCCTGGGCGCTTAGACCAGGCGGGTCTTCTCAGCCCACTTGCGGTCGGTAGAGGAGGCTTCGCGCACGCGCTCCTTCTGCTCCGCCACACGCACGCCAGCGGTGCCACCGCGGGTAGCGCGGGAGGCCACGGCACCGTCGATGGTCAGCACCTCGCGCACCTCCGGAGTCAGAGCCGTGTGCACACCCGCCAGCTCCTCGTCGGTGAGGTCC
Organism: Corynebacterium jeikeium; assembly: GCF_000738265.1. Taxonomy (GTDB): domain Bacteria; phylum Actinomycetota; class Actinomycetes; order Mycobacteriales; family Mycobacteriaceae; genus Corynebacterium; species Corynebacterium macclintockiae. The sequence goes on along the minus strand of NZ_JFCQ01000022.1, from coordinate 47,851 downwards.
ACCAGATCCACTCCGCGGGATTCCGCGATGCGGACACAAGAGCCGGAGGCCTCGTGGGCGACGCGGAAAGGCACGCCCTGGCGCACCATCCACTCCGCCAGGTCGGTGGCCAGCGTGAAGCCCGCCGGGGCGAGCTCACGCAGGCGCTCCGGGTGAAAAGTCAGCGTATCGACCAGGCCAGCCATCGCCGGGAGCAGCAGGTTCAGCTGAGCCACGGAATCCGCGATCGGCTCCTTGTCCTCCTGCAGATCACGGTTGTAGGCCAGCGGCATAGCCTTCAGGGTGGCCAGCAGACCGGTGGCGTTGCCGATCAGGCGGCCGGTCTTGCCGCGCATGAGCTCTGCGACGTCCGGGTTCTTCTTCTGCGGCATGATCGACGAGCCGGTGGACCACTCATCGGCCAGCGTGACGTAACCGAACTCCGGGGTGGACCAAGCGATGACTTCCTCTGCCAGACGGGAAAGATCCACTGCAACCTGGGCAAACACAAAGGCTGCCTCGGATGCGAAGTCGCGGGAACTAGTGGCGTCAATAGAGTTATCCGCAGCAGAGTCAAAGCCGAGCTCCTCCGCAATGGCCTCCGGGTCGAGCGCCAAGGAGGAACCCGCGAGCGCACCGGAACCATACGGGGACACTGCCAGGCGCTTATCCAGATCCTGGAAGCGCTGCACATCGCGCAGCAGCGGCTGCGCGTGCGCCAGCAGCTGGTGGGCCAGCAGCACCGGCTGGGCGGCCTGGAAGTGCGTCTTGCCCGGCATGATGGCCTCCGGGTGGCGATCACACTGGGCGACCAGAGCGTCGACAACGTCCAGTACGCCCGCGGTGATGTCGCGGATCGCGTCGCGCAGCCACATGCGGAACAGGGTGGCGACCTGGTCATTGCGGGAACGACCCGCACGCAGGCGACCGCCGACCTCCGGGCCGACCCGATCAATCAGGCCGCGTTCCATCGCGCCGTGGACGTCCTCGTCGCTGGGTTCGGGGCCGAAGGAACCATCGGCGACGTCCTTCCCCAGTTTCTGCAAGCCGGCGATGAGGGTATCGAAGTCCTCGTCGCTGAGCAGGTTGGCCTTGTGTAGCACCCGTGCATGAGCCTGCGAGGCCAGCACGTCATAGGGGGCCAGGACCCAGTCGAAGTGCGTGGACTTCGACAGGGCAGCCATCGCCTCAGTCGGGCCGCCGGAGAATCGGCCGCCCCACAGGGCGCCCTCGTTCGTGCCGTGTGCCTCGGTGGTCATGGTTGGGTTCAGTGCCTTTCTGCTCTCGTTAGCCTCTGGTGAGCCTCTGGTGGGATTGGCCGCTAATTAGCCAGGTCGCGCTTCGCGGCGATCTTGGAGGACAGGCCGTGCAGCTCCACGAAGCCACGCGCCATGGACTGGTCGAAAGAGTCGCCCTCGTCGTAGGTGGCCAGGTTGAAGTCGTACAGGGACTTGCCGGAGCGGCGGCCGTTGACGGTGATGGAGCCAGCGTGCAGAACCAGGCGGATGTCGCCGGTGACGTGGGTCTGGGTGGACTCGATGAACGCATCCAGGGAGCGCTTCAGCGGGCTGAACCACAGGCCGTCGTAAACCTGGTTGGACCACTCAGCGTCGATGCCGCGCTTGTAGCGGGCCAGCTCACGCTCGACGGTGACTGCCTCCAAAGCCTCGTGTGCGCGGATCAGGGTCATAGCACCCGGAGCCTCGTAGATCTCGCGGGACTTGATGCCCACCAGGCGATCCTCAACCATGTCCAGGCGGCCCACACCCTGGGCGCCGGCGCGGCGGTTCAGTTCTTCGATAGCCTCCAGCACGGTGACCTTCTTGCCGTCGATGGCGACGGGCTTGCCGCCTTCGAAGGAGATGATGACCTCATCCGGAGCCTGCCCCAGGCCCGGATCCTCGGTGTAGGCGTAAACGTCCTTGGTCGGGGCGTTCCACAGATCCTCCAGGAAGCCGGTTTCAACGGCACGGCCCCAAACGTTCTGATCAATGGAGAACGGGGACTTCTTGGACTGCTCGATCGGGATGCCATTTTCCTCGGCGAAGGCGATGGCCTTCTCGCGAGTCCAGGCGTAGTCGCGGACCGGGGCGATGATCTCCAGGTCGGGGGCGGTATTGGCAAAGCCGACCTCGAAGCGAACCTGGTCGTTGCCCTTACCGGTGCAGCCGTGGGCAACGGCGGTTCCGCCGTGCTCGGCAGCGGCCTCGGACAGGTGCTTCACGATCAGCGGGCGGGAGATCGCGGAGACCAGCGGGTACTCCTTCATGTACATGCCGTTGGCCTTGATGGTCGGCAGGCAGTAATCGTTGGCGAACTCATCGCGAGCGTCCACGACGATGGATTCCACGGCGCCGGCGCCCAGTGCGCGCTGGCGGACGGTCTCCATGTCCTCGCCGCCCTGGCCCAGGTCGATGGAGACGCACACGACCTCTGCGTTGCGCTCCTTGGCGATCCAGCTGATGGCAACGGTGGTATCCAGCCCGCCGGAGTATGCGAGTACTACGCGATCCTTCATTCTTCTCTACGCTTCCCTTCGAAATTCTTATGCAGTCTTTTGCGGTCTTGCTCTAGTATCAGTTAATTCATTCTAGCTTTGCGCCAGGTGGTAGAAGTACTCCCCCAGCTCCTTACCGCTGAGGGGCTCCCGCGCCAGGACGAACACCGTATCGTCGCCAGCGATCGTGGCCACCACTCGGTTGACGTCCGAGCGGTCGAGGATGCTGGCCAGGTACTGCGCGGCACCGGGTGGGGTACGCAGCACTGCGATGTTGCCGGAGTGATCGTGGTCGACCAGCAGCTCCCCCAATACTCGGCGCAGCTTATCCGGGCCATCGACACGCACGTCGTCGGACAGGGAGTAGTACACCTCCCCGCCCACGCGCACCTTCTTGGCTCCCAGATCCACCAGGTCGCGCGACAAGGTCGCCTGGGTGACGTCGATGCCGCGGTTGACCAGGATGCCCAGCAGCTGGCGCTGGCTGCCTACCTTCTCGGCGCCGATGATGCGCCCGATCATGTCCTGTCGCGCGGTGCGGGTTAGCGAAGAAGCCATACCATCAGCGCCTTTTGTGCGTGCAAGCGGTTTTCTGCCTCATCGAATACCACGGACTGTGGCCCGTCGATAACCTCCGCGGTGACCTCGCTGCCCCGGTAGGCCGGCAGGCAGTGCAGGAAAATTGCGTCTTCCTTGGCGGTGCCCATCAGTTCCGCGTCGACCTGGTAGGCCTTCAGCGCACTGCGGTCCTCGGAGGCATCCTGCCCCATCGACAGCCAGGTATCGGTGATCACCACGTCCGCGCCGGTAGCGTCCACCTTGTCGGTCACGGTCACGGTCGCACCGGTCTGCTCGGCGCGCTGCCGTGCACGCTCGACGAATTCTGCGGCCGGCTGGAAGCCCTCGGGTGCGGCGATGGTGATGTTCACGCCCGCGGTGGCGAAGCCCAGCATGTAGCTGTTGGCCATGTTGTTCGCACCGTCGCCGAAGTACACGGCGTTTAGGCCCTTCAGCTCGCCCTTGTGCTCCTTGATGGTCACCAGGTCCGCCAGGATCTGGCAGGGGTGGAAGTCGTCGGACAGGGAGTTGATGATCGGCACGCCCGCGGTTTCTGCCATCTGGTGCAGGTTGTCGTGCGCGCCGGTGCGCCACACGATCGCGGAGACGTAGCGGGAAAGCACCGCGCCCGTGTCTTGGAAGGTCTCCCCCTTCCCCATCTGCGAGCTTCCACTGTCTACGACGATGGCATTGCCGCCCAGCTCGGTGATGCCGGCGTCAAAAGAAAAGCGCGTGCGCGTAGAGGTCTTGTCGAACAGCACGGCGACAGAGCGGCGCTCCAACAGGGTGCGGTAGCCGTTGCCGTAGCGGTTGTCCTTCAGCTCCTCGGCCAGCGCCAGCACTTCGGCCTGCTCCGCCGGGGAAAGATCGTCGTCGGCCAGCACGTGGCGCAGCGGGGCGCGGTTCGGGGTATTCGTCATGTGGGGTTCCTTTGTTGTGTTACTGGTTCTGCTTGCGGTTGTCGTCCAGCATCTGCCTAATCTTTGTGACGCCACCCTGCACCTCATCCGCCGTGATGTTCAGCGGGGGGACCAGGCGAATTACGTCGGGCTGGGGCTTGTTGACGATCAGCCCGTAGTCCAGCGGATCAAGAGTCAGGGGCGTGTCCAGGACAATTCCCAGCATCAGGCCGCGCCCACGGATGGACTTAATGCTCGGGTGGTCGGTCAGGCCTTCGCGGATGGCTGCGGACTGGGTTGCGACGTTGGCCAGCAGGTCCTCTTCCTGGATCGTGTCGATTACCGCGTTGGCGGCCGCACAGACCACGGGGTTGCCGCCGAAGGTGGTGCCGTGCATGCCCTTGGGCAGCAGCTGCGCCTTCGGCAAAGCGAGAGTGGCGCCGATCGGCAAGCCTCCGCCCAGTCCCTTGGCCATGGTGATCACGTCGGGCAGTACGCCGGGTTCGTGCTGGAAGCCGAACCACTGGCCGGTACGCCCCATGCCGGCCTGTACCTCGTCGACAACCATGAGGATCCCGTGCTGGTCACATAGTTCCCGGACGGCGGCCAGGAAGCCGTCCGGGGCGGGAATCACGCCGGTTTCGCCCTGGATGGGTTCCAGGAAGATTGCGGCCGTGTCGTCGTCCGCCATGTCCCGCAGCGCGTCGATGTCGCCGTAGGGGTAGTACTCCACGCCACCGGGCAGCGGCTTGAAGGGCTCCTGCTTGTCGGGCTGGCCGGTCAGAGCCAGGGCTCCCATGGTGCGGCCGTGGAAGCCACGCTCAGCGGCAAGGATCTTGGTCTTGCCGGTCGCGCGGGCGATCTTGAAGGCCGCTTCGTTGGCTTCTGCGCCGGAGTTGGAGAAGAACACGCGGGCGCCGGCCACCGCCTCGGCGGCCTCCCCACTCTGCTCCGCCAGCAGGCCTTTAAGCCGCTCAGCGAGCTTGATCACCTGCGGGTGGGCGAAAAGGTTCGACGTGTGGCTGAGCGTGGCGATCTGACTCGTTACGGCGTCAATAATGGCTGGGTGAGCGTGCCCCAGAGCGTTAACGGCAATACCGGACAGCAAGTCCAGGTAATCGTTGCCGTCGACGTCGGTGACGATGGCGCCGCGGCCAGACACGAGCTCGCGCGGCGGGGTGCCGTAGGTCTCGAAGATCGCGGCGTTCCAGTGGCTTTGCCAGTCAGTGCTTTTGCTGCTTGTCATGGCTAGTCCTCCCGGTAGTTGATGGCGGCGGTGGTTACGTCTTCCCAGTCCGCGGGGCAGATCATGGTGCCGATACCGCCGGTGGTCATCAGCTCCAAGATTACGGAGTGCGGGATACGGCCGTCGATAACGTGCGCGGCCTGCACGCCGGTGCGCAGCGCATCCAGGCAGGCCTCCATCTTCGGCACCATGCCGGAATCCAGGGTAGGTAGCAACTCCGACAGCTGGTCGGGGGTCAGGCTGGAAACCAAGGAGTCCTTGTTGGGCCAGTCGGTGTACAGGCCCTTAACGTTCGTGAGCATCACGAGCCTCTCCGCGCCTAAAGCACCGGCCAGCGCTCCGGCGGCCGTGTCCGCGTTGATGTTGTAGATCCGGCCCTGGTCATCCGGTGCGACTGTGGAGACCACGGGGATACGGCCCGCGTCGATAAGGTCGATCAAGCTTTCAGCGTTGACGTGCTCGATCTGGCCCACACGTCCCAGGTCGACGTCTTCCCCATCGATGGTGATGGTGCGCTTGGAGGCGGTGAACAGACCTGCATCCTCGCCCGAGGCACCGACGGCGTAGGGGCCGTGTTCGTTGATCAGCCCTACTAGCTCGCGGCCGACCTTTCCGAAAAGCACCATGCGGACGTACTCCATGACCTCCGGGGTGGTGACGCGGAAGCCGCCCTTGAACTCGCCTTCCAGGCCGACGGTCTTCAGCATCTCGTTGATCTGCGGACCGCCACCGTGGACCACGACCGGGCGGGCACCGATGGCGCGGAGGAATACCATGTCGGCGGCGAAGGCGCGCTTCAGTTCTTCGTCGATCATCGCGTTACCGCCGTACTTGACCACCACGATCTTGTCGCGGTAATGCAGCAGCCACGGCAGAGCCTCGGCCAGCACGTGGCTGCGCATCTCGGGGGTCAGCCCGGTGGTATCGATGGGATTGTGTTTGGGGGTCATTGGCGTATTTCCTGGTAGAAACGTGTTGTTGGTCGCGGTTTAAGCCACAGCTTGGGGCGCGGTTTAGGTCGAGTACTCGGAGTTGATCTCCACGTAGGAGTACGACAGGTCGGTCGTCCACACCGTCGCGCGTCCCTCGCCCACGCCCAGGTCCACCTCTACGGCAATGTCTGCGCCCGATAGGTCCACCGTGCGGGCACCGGGAGCGCCCGTGGAATTGATGCACACTGGGTGGCCGTTGAAGGACACGCTGATGCCTGCCGGGTTCATCTTCACCGGCGCCATGCCCACGGCCGCCAGCACGCGGCCCCAGTTCGGGTCGGAGCCGAACATCGCGCACTTAAACAGGTTGTCGCGGCCGATCACGCGCGCGGCGGTCTGTGCGGCCTCGTCTGTTTCTGCGCCGCCGACGGTGATGGAGACTCTCTTTGTGACGCCCTCAGCGTCCGCCTGTAACTGCATTGCAATATCGAGGCACACCTGGTGGATCGCAGCGTTGAACTCCTCGGCATCAGGGGCCACGCCGGAAGCACCGGAGGCCATCAGCAGCACAGTGTCGTTGGTGGAGGTTGCCCCGTCGATGTCAATGCAGTCGAAGGTTGTGGGGGTCGCACTCGCCAGAGCCTGGTGGGCCATGGCGGAGCTGGGCAGGTGGGCGTCCGTAGTAATAAACACAAGCATCGTCGCCAGCGACGGAGCCATCATGCCTACGCCTTTGCCCATGGCGCCAATGGACCAGCCGTCACCGTGGTAGACGGCTTCCTTAGATACGAGGTCGGTGGTCATGATGGCGCGGGCGGCAGCGTTGCCAGCGGCGATGGACTGGTCGAGGTTACCGGCAAGCTCGTCGACACCGGCGAGGACCTTATCCATCGGCAGGACGTCGCCGATAAGCCCGGTGGAGCACACCGCAACGTCGCCGGGCTGGCAGCCCAGAGCCTCGGCTACCTTTTCCGCGGTGGCCTTGGCATCCTTGTCGCCCTGGGCGCCGTTGCAGGCGTTGGCGTTGCCAGAGTTCACGACAACCGCGCGGAAGATCCCGTCGTTATGCGCCTGGGTGTAACGCACCGGCGCGGCGGTGACCTGATTACGGGTGAACATCGCCGCGGCGATGGCATCCGGGCCGTCGTTGCGAATCAAAGCCATGTCCGACTTGCCGGAGGGCTTGATGCCCGCGGTCACCGCAGCGGCGCTAAAGCCCTGTGGCACCGTGACGCCGAGCTCGGCGGAGGAGGTCTTGGCTGTTACCTTGTCTGCGCTGGTCATAACTAATTCAGAGTCCCGTCTGCGGGAGGCCCGCGGTTTCTTCCCAACCAAACATGAGGTTGAGGCACTGGATAGCGGCACCGGCGGTGCCCTTGGTGAGGTTATCGATGGCGCTGGTGGCGATAATCATGCCATCGGCGACCTCCACCTGGATGTGCACCATGTTGGAGCCGACAACGCTCTTAACCTCTGGCTGCTGGCCTTCCGGCAGCAGGTGCAGGAAGGGTTCGCCTGCACAGAAGTCCTCGTAGGCGCGACGAATGTCACCCGCCTGCCCACGGGCGGCAGCGGTGACGGTGGTGAGGATGCCACGGGTCAGCGGTGCAAGCACCGGGGTGAAGGTGACGTGTACGTCGTCCGAGGAGTAGCCGGGAGCCAGCAGCTCCTCCACACTCTGCTTGATCTCCGGCGCATGGCGGTGCGTGCCCACGCCGTAGGCACGAAGGTTGCCCATCGTTTCCGAACCCAGGAGGTTTACGGCGGCTTTCTTGCCAGCACCCGTGGTGCCGGTGACGGAGACGACACTGACCTGCGGGGCCATGAGCCCGCTGGCAATGGCAGGCATCAGCGCCAGCGTGGCGCCGGTCGGGAAGCAACCCGGGGCGGCAACATAGTTGGCGGCGGCGATTTCTTCCCTGTGACCAGGCATCTCCGGGATGCCATAAGTGCGAGTACCCGCGTGCGGGGTGCCGTAGAAACGTGCCCAATGGTTGGCGTTCTTCAGGCGATAGTCCGCGCCGCAGTCCACGATCTTCATGGAATCTGGCAGATCCAGGGCGGCGGAAACGCCGTGCGGAAGTGCGAGGATGGCAGCGTCGTTCGCGCCGAGGATCTCCTCGGTCGTCTCTTCGAGCACACGATCCGCCAGGGCGGGAAGACCCGGGTTGAGGTCGCCGAAGCGCGTGCCGGCGTTGGAGCCGCCGGTAAGCGAGCCGATTTCGAAGTCCACGCCGTAGCCAGGGTGGTTCAATAGGAGGCGAAGAGCTTCGCCTCCCGCGTACCCACTGGCGCCTGCCACTGCAATTTTCAACATAGGACGATTCTGCCCTACATTCCCCCACAATGCAAATTATTCAACATTGTGGGAATTATGCAGTTATCCGCGAAGCTGCGCCCCCACCCGCTCGGTGGCGGACTGCAGGGCGGCCTCGCGGGACTCGCTGGCTTCCTCTTCCGTCAGTGTCCGGTCGGCGGCGCGGAAACGCAGGCTGAAGGTCAGCGAGCGCTTCCCCTCGCCCAGGGAATCCGAACGGTACACATCGAACAGGCGAATCTCCTCGAGCAGTTCTCCCGCGCCGTCGCGCAGTGCATCCTCGACGTCCTGAGCCGGGGTGGTCTCGTCGACGACCACGGCAATGTCCTGCAGCACGGCCGGGAAAGCGGACAGCACGGGGCGAGGGAAGGTCTCCTCCAGCGGCAGTGCGTCCAGGTTCATCTCCATTGCGACGGTGCGCGGCGGCAGCTCCGCTCGCTCGCAGACCTGCGGGTGCAGCTCACCGGCGTGGCCAACGACCGTGTCGCCCACCAAAATCTCCGCGCAACGGCCCGGGTGCCACGGCAGGTACTCGGCATTTCGCACGGTGATTTCCACGCCTGCGGCACGGGCGACTACACGGGCGGACTCGATGGCGTCCGCAGCCGTGAAGGACTCCGGGGCACCCCACGTACCCTGCAGCTGACGGTTACCCGTAGCAACAACGGCGACGTGCAGCGGCTGATCCGGCAGCGAAGCCAGCAGCTCGGCCAGCTCTTCCTTACCGGGTCGCTGCTTTACGGAAGGCATCGGCGAAAACGGCTTGGCCGACTTCGGCACGGAAACCTGCTCCACACCGTACAGAGCCACATCGCGCTGGCCACGGGTGACGTTCCGGCGCAGCGACTCGATCATCGACGGCAGCAAAGTGGTGCCGATGGAGGCGTAGTCGCTCTCCAACGGATTCTGCACCTTCACAGTCAGGCGACGCGGATCGTCGGCGGGCAACTCCCACACGTCGAACACGTCATTGGCGATGAACGGGGTCGGCAGGATCTCCGCGTAACCAGCCCACGCCAGCGCCTGGCCAACGTTGCGGCGCATCCGCTGGCGTGGGGTGTAGCCGCGGCCGGCCGGGGCGGTGGGAACGATCGATGGGATGTCCTCCAGCCCCTCCAGTCGCAGAACCTCCTCTACCAAGTCCGCGGGCATAGTCAGGTCAGGGCGCCAGCTCGGCGGGGTGACCTCGATCTCGCGGGCACCGTTATCGTCGCGGGAGCCGGTCTCGCGCACCTCGCAACCGACCTCACGCAGACGGGAGATAGTGGTGCCGTCCGGGTAGATCTTGCCCGCCGTCTTGCCCGGGCGGGAGGTGTGCATGGTGATCATCGGCATCTCCGGCACCGCACCGAACAGGGTGCGGCCCTCCTCCACCTCGCCACCGGCGATGTTCACCAGCAGGGCAACGGCAAAGTCCAGGGCATCCTCAATGATCGCCGCATCCGTGCCACGCTCGAAGCGGCGGGAAGCCTCGGAGGATAGCTTGTGGCGGCGGCACGTCCGCGCCACGGTGATCTGATCCCAGTGTGCGGCCTCGAACAGCACATTTGTGGTCTCGTGGGTGATCTCGGAGGTCGACCCGCCCATCACGCCGGCCAGCGACTGAATGCCGGACTCGTCGCAGATCACCACATCTTCGGCATCCAAGGTGCGCTCCACGTCATCCAGCGTGGTCAGCTTCTCCCCCTTCTGCGCCCGGCGAACGTGCAGCTCGCCATTGACCTTATCCGCATCGAAGGCGTGCATCGGCTGGCCTAGCAGGAACATCACATAGTTCGTCACGTCCGTCGCGGGGTTCACGGGGCGCTGGCCACATAGCATCAGCTCGCGCTGCAGCCACAGCGGAGACTCCGCCTTCGGGTCGATTCCGTTGACCTTCCGCATGCCGAACTTCGAGCACTTCGTGTCCTCATCGACTTTTAGCGCCTGTACCTCGCCGTCCGTGCCGGGCAGGCCGGCGAACAGGTCGTTGCGCATCGCCGCTGCCGCCGGATCCTGCGCCGGGTCGCGGTACTGCAGGTTAAAGCTGGACGCCAACTCGCGGGCGAGTCCCCTGGCAGACAGCGCGTAGCCGCGATCCGGGGTGATGTTTACCTCGAAGATCGTGTCCTGCAAACCCAACAGCCCGCGCGCGTCGTCACCTGGCTGAAGGTTGGCACTGGCCAAATCGGCGTCAGAAATAGTCATGATCCCCGCATTCTGCTGGGAGGCAAGGCCCACCTCCATCGCAGAACAGATCATGCCTTCGGAGATCTTGCCGTAAGTCTTCCGCGCAGAGATCTCGAACGGGCCGGGCAGCACTGTGCCGGGCAGGGCGATGACCACGTTGTCGCCCTCGGAGAAGTTCCGCGCGCCGCAGATGATGTGCTGCAGCTCGCCGGTGCCGTTGGCCTGGCCGACGTTGACGTCGCAGTAACGGATCGGCTTCTTAAACTCGGTGAGTTCCTCGATCTTTTCGACGCGACCGATCACCAGTGGGCCGGTGGTCTCGGGGATCGCCTCGTAGCCCTCGGTCTCGAAGCCGACGCGGACGAAGCCAGCGTCGAACTCCTCGGCGCTCACGCTCCACTGCGGGTTAGAGGTCTGCAGGATTCGGGTCAGCCACGACTGGGAAATAAGCATGATTTTCGAAAGATCCTTTGGGGTTGTCTAAGTTCTAACCGCGTAGTTTTAACCGCGTACGCCGAACGGCAGGGTGAAGCGAACGTCGCCCTCCACCATGTCGCGCATGTCGGGCAGGCCATTGCGGAACTGCAGGGTGCGTTCGATGCCCATGCCGAAGGCAAAACCGGAGTAAACCTCCGGATCCACGCCCGCGGCGATCAGGACGTTGGGGTTGACCATGCCGCAGCCGCCCCACTCGATCCAGCCTGCGCCGCCCTTCTTGTCTGCGAACCAAACATCGACCTCGGCGGAGGGCTCGGTGAATGGGAAGTAGTTCGGGCGGATGCGGGTCTTGGCTTCCTCGCCGAACAGGGTCTTGGCCAGGTGATCCAGCGTGCCCTTCAGGTGTGCCATCGTCAGACCCTTATCCACAGCCAGGCCTTCGACCTGGTGGAACACCGGAGTGTGGGTGGCGTCCAGCTCATCGGTGCGGAACACACGGCCAGGGCAAGCAATATAGATCGGCAGGTCGCGGGAAAGCATCGTGCGCATCTGCACCGGGGAAGTGTGGGTGCGCAGCACCTGGCCGGAACCCTCCGGAGCGATGTGGAAGGTATCCTGCAGCGTGCGCGCGGGGTGGTCCGGGATGAAGTTCAGGGAGTCGAAGTTGAAGTATTCGGCCTCGACCTCCGGGCCGTCCGCAATCTCCCAGCCCATGCCGACGAAAATGTCAGCGATCTGCTCGGACAGAATGGTGATCGGGTGCTGGGCGCCACGCTGCCCGCGGGTGGTCGGCTCGGTGACGTCGATGCGCTCTGCGCGCAGGACCTCCTCATTGCGCTTACGCTCGAGTTCGGCCTTGACCTGGGCGAAGCGCTTCTCGACGCGGCCCCGTGCCATGTTCACCAGGCGACCAGCGTCCTTGCGCTGCTCCTTGGGCAGGCTGCCCAGGCTGCGGCGGGCGGCCGGGATGGGGGCATCGTCGCCGAGGTGTTCGCGGCGGGCGACTGCCAGTTCCTCCAGATTTGCAGCTTCGGCGAAGGCTTTCTCAGCTGCGTCAGCGGCTGCGCTCAGCCCCTGCTCCGAAAGCTCTACCTGGGGAGTATCCGCGGAATCCGTCACTTGTGTGCGCTCCTCTATCTACGTGCACGGCTTAACCTGGTCAATAATACCCGGCGGGGATCATGGTGCGCCGAGTCGGGGGATATCAGTCCCCGGCTGACCCGTCTTCGGTAGCGCCGCGCGCCGCTGCCTGGGCACGCGCCGATTCATACATACAGATGGATGCGGCGGTCGCAAGGTTGAGTGATTCCGCGCGCCCGCGGATGGGGATGGAAACCCGCAGATCTGCCTCGGCGAGCAGCTCCTCCCCCAGTCCGTGGGCCTCGTTGCCGAACAGCCATGCGGTCGGCTTCGTAAGGATCTCCCCCGCGTCATCCAAGCTGACCTCACCGTCGGCTGCGGTGGCGACGATCTGCAGCCCCTGCGCGCGTAGCTGCCCCAGCACGTCCTTCACGTTGGTGGAACGCGCCACCGGCACGTGGAACAACGACCCCGCAGAAGCACGTGCGGCCTTGCACGATTGCGGATCCGCGGTCTCGCCAGCGAACACCACGGCCTCGGCGCCCATCGCATCGGCAACACGAATAAGGGTACCTACATTGCCGGGGTCGTTGGTTTCCACTGGGACGCTCACTAGCTGGGGCTGCGGCGTCAATGCCTTACCGACAGACCACAGGACAGGCTTGCATACGGCGAACAAGCCTGTGGTCGTGGCGGTATCAGAAAGGTGTTTGGCGGCTCTGTCGTTGATGTAGTGGACGAAGACGTTGAGGTAGCCGGCTGTGCGGATGATCGGCTCGAAGCGTTCTGCGGCTGCCGACGTGACGAAGACGTCCGTGGCGCTGCCGGTGGCGATAGCGGCCTCGACGCTGTTTTCCCCCTCCACGAGGAAAACCCCCGCCTTCTTGCGCGCAGCCGCCCGGTGAAGTTTGGCGGCGTTGACGACGCGGGGGGTTCTTTCGGTGAAAAGGTCTTGTGCATCCTGCGGGCTCATAACCCACAGCATAATTGACCTACTTTTCGAACAGAGTCACTTGCTCCTCTTCCGTCGTGGTCACGCCGTTCTCGGTGCGGGTACGGGTCATGGTGCCGCCACCGCCTTCCTTGCCAACCTCAACGAGGAACTGCCCATCTACCCGGAGCTGTCCGCCATCTACCCGCACAGTGATCGGTTCTTCCTGGTTACCGGGCAGCATCGCCAAGCGAATGGAAACCGACCCGACCGGGAACGTGACCTTCGTACGTCCACTATCGACCTCGGCCTTCTTGGGGTCTGGCTTGGCTGTCATTGCACCTTGCCCATCGGTGAAACGCCACAGCACGTCGAGCGTCGTGTTAATGCCAACGATCAAGGCACCGGTATCTTCCTTAGACATGTCATCAGCACCGGCGACGCGATCCCGGAAGCCATAGACCTTATCGGCCGCTTCGATGGCGGTGTCTTTTTCTTCGTCGCTTAAGTCATTGAAGCTTTCGACGGAATTAACGCGCTTGAGCAGGCGCTTCTCCTCGTCAGGCAGCTTATCGATGGTGTCTACCAAGGACGTGTCAAAGACGGCATTAAAGAAATCCTCGACGGTTTTCGCCGCCTTTTCGGCGAAGTCTTCCTCCGACATATCGGCATAAGAAAAATCCTCATCGGCCTTTTCCGAGGCTTCCTGCATAGCCTTTTCGGCGTCTTCGTTTGTGCTCATATTGCAGGCGGCCAAGGTACCGGTGAGCGAAAAGGCCAACAGTAGTGTCACTGCCCGGCGGGTGTAATCCTTCATTGCGGTCTCTCCTCGAAAAAGGCTGGCTAGCTTTCATTCAACCTAGCAGCCCTCAAAGCACAAAGAACCCCATCCGGGAAACCTTTCAGTTCAGGTTCCCCGGATGGGGTTTGCGTTACGCGCTACAAAGCTAGCTTTAGGAAGCAGCCGGTGCGTTAACGTCCTCCGGCAGGGCAGCCTTGGCAGCCTCGCACAGAGCGGTGAATGCGTCGAAGTCGTTGACGGCCAGCTCGGCCAGGTTCTTACGGTCGACCTCGATCTCAGCCAGACGCAGGCCCTGGATCAGGCGGTTGTAGGTCATGCCGTTCTGGCGTGCACCAGCGTTGATGCGCTGGATCCACAGCTTGCGGAACTCGTTCTTGCGGGCCTTGCGGTCGCGGAACTCGTAGGTCTTGGAGTGGAGCATCTGCTCCTTTGCCTTGCGGTACAGGCGGGAGCGCTGACCACGGTAGCCCTTAGCGGACTTCAGTACTTCGCGACGCTTCTTCTTGGCGTTCACTGAGCGCTTGACACGTGCCACGGTGATACTTCCTTTTCTTTAAGTGTGCGCGCCTCAGATGGGCACCTTCTATAGGTGCTGGAATTACTCGATGACGCGGTTAGGTGAATAGGGGTGGAAAGGCGGGCTTTAGTTATGCCTTGCCCAGCAGACGCTTCATGCGCTTGACATCGGCCGGAGCGACGTCCTCGGTGCCCTTCAGGCGACGGGTGCGCTTGGAGGGCTTGCCCTCCAACAGGTGGCGGCGGTTAGCCTGCTCGCGACGCAGCTTGCCGGAACCGGAGATCTTGATGCGCTTTGCGGCACCCTTGTGAGTCTTCTGCTTCATTGGTGAAAAACCTCTAACAACTAGTTCTGTTACTACTTCTTGCCCTTGCGGATCGGGCCCAGCACCATGGTCATGTTGCGGCCGTCCTGCTTGGCGCGGGTCTCAACTACGCCGTATTCCTCAACGTCGTTAGCCAGTCGCTCAAGCAGTCGGAACCCGAGCTCCGGTCGGGACTGCTCACGCCCGCGGAACATGATCGTGACCTTGACCTTGGAGCCCTTTTCCAGGAAACGAATGACGTTGCCCTTCTTGGTCTCGTAGTCGTGGTCGTCGATCTTCGGACGGAACTTCTGTTCCTTCACCACGGTCTGCTGCTGGTTCTTACGAGCTTCGCGAGCCTTCTGGGCCTGCTCGTACTTGAACTTGCCGAAGTCCATGATCTTTGCCACGGGTGGCTTGGCGTTCGGTGCAACCTCTACAAGGTCGAGGTCAGCTTCATAGGCCAGCTTTCGCGCATCGTCCGTCTTGACGATACCGACCTGTTCGCCGCCTGGACCGACGAGTCGGACCTCAGGGACTCGAATACGGTCGTTGATGCGAGCTTCTGCGCTAATGTGAACTCCTCAGTAGCAGTTTGGTTAATGTCTTACCGACCCCTGCAGTACTGAAGATCCCCCTATTCCCCCACAATCACAGCCATAACGCACAAGCGGGAACATTCACCGATCACTGTGCATTACACTGTCGGATTCTTGCACCCCATCTGCGTCTTGGCCACGACCCGAGTCCAACCGTGTTGGCGGTCTCTAGGTGGGAGAAGGAATCTCCACTTGCAGCCCGTTTCCATTTCATAAAGCCAAAGCCTTATTAGATGGAACGAGACGGTAGTGGTTGGAAGTATAACAAGTATCCAGGCGATATCCAAATATGGCTAACGCCGTTTCTCCAAGACCGAACAAGAATAAACTTTTGCCTTATGAATAAGCCTCTCAACGGATCCACCGAGCCCACTAACGATCTGATCAAGCGCATTGATGATCTTGCTCGTTCGCAGATGCAAGCCCAGTCGCAGATGTTTAGTATCCTGCGCGAGGTCGCTGTTAATCAACAAAGGCTCTCTATGGCGCAGCAGCCCAGGGCTTCTTCGGTAGTGACGCCCCCAGCCTCACCTCCCCCACGCCCCAACAAGGAGGTTAAGGCTCCCCCGTCACAGCCCGCCCAGCCCCAGCAGCCAGCGCGACCACAGGCGCAACCTACTCAGCCACAGCGGCCTCAGGCGCCGCAGGCACAGCCCCACTCATGGCGCTCCCAACAACCGCAACCGCAACCCCAATCGCGCCCGCACACGCAGCAGCCGCCACAGCAGCCGCCACGGCAGTCGCAACCATCGCGGCCTCAGCCACAGCAGCCCCGCCCGCAAACGCAGCAGTCACAACCCACTGCGGCACAGCGCCAACCCACTGCGGCACAGCGCCAACCCACTGCGGCACAGCGCCAACCCACTGCGGTGCAACGTCAACCCGTGGCGCCCGTTCAGCCGCCCCGTCATCAGAATCAGGAACCACAGAAGCAGCCACAGCAGCGACAATCGCCGCTGCCTAAATTCCCCGCAGCGCAGCGTCAACAAGCAGCGCGGTCGAAGCCAGCTACTCCGAACAGGCTCCAGCAATGGTGGGAGAAGGAAGACCTGGTTACGCGCCTGCTGGCGATCATTGGCGGTTCCATTACCGTCGTGGGTCTGACCTTCCTGGCGCTACTGGCTTATGCGTCTGGGTTCCTGAGCCCGACGGGCGCCGTCATCCTCGCAGCAGTGCTGTGTGGTGGTTTGGCAGTCACGGCCACAGTCGTAAACAAGCGCCAGCCGAATGGCGTGAGTGCCGCAGCACTTCTGATAGTTGCCACGTTAGGCGGGCTCGCGGACCTGTGGGTCGCGGTATTCAAGATGGGCTGGTTCAGCGAGGCAGTGGGCAGTGTACTGACGGTGGTCATTTGTGCCGGATCGTTGGGCTTGGCCTACGCGTGGAAGAAGGAGATCCTCGCTTCCATTGTCACTGCGTTTGCACCCCTGTTCATCGTTCCTGTAGCAGCGAGCTTCCTGTCGATGTTCCCCTCCGACAACCCGGTGCAAAGGGAAATCCACACTGGCTACTTCGCCGGCAGCCTGCTAGCAGCCGCGATCTGTGGCTTCGCGGCCCGCTGGGGTCGCCCCTGGTTCAAACTGCAGGTCACCGCCACTGTTACCTACATCATTGCAATGCTCATGGCCTCCCCCTTCGCGGTATCCACCTTCTTGATGGGCGTGGTGAGCTTCGCGATCCTGGCTATCCTCAGCTTCGTCCCGCCATGGGCATCGCGTCAGCTGCACGTCGGCAGCGTCCTTGCGGTAGTGGTCGTTCCTGCCGCGCTGCTGTGTGTCCACGATTCCTGGGTGAGCCCGGCGTTTATCGCCCTGGCGACTGCCTGCTCCTTCTTGATCGCCCGGGCCAACGGTGGCATGTACAAGGTGGACTTCCAGGTGGATGGGAATGCTCCGCTACCTCCACAGGTGGCCAGCGCCTTCACGTTCACGATCTCCGCAGGGACGTTGCCCATCATCTTCATCATCCGGTTCTTCCGCTGGCATGCCCTCGATGGAGAGGTACAAAAGCACCTCGATAACTTCCCCTACTTCGGATACTGGAGCATTGGCATCGCGGTGGCGTTGCTGGTCTTCACTGCTGCCATTGTGTGGGGCCTGCCGAAAATGCCACGGTCCGTTGCCTGGATTTCCCTCATCTGCTCTTTCCTTGCTGTGTTCACCTATGCCCCGTTCAGCTGGGTTAACTCGAGGGCTATGGAAATCCCTGATTCCGCGATCGTGCTAGTGATGAGCCTTCTGCTTTCCGTGGCGTTGGCATACCGCCACCAACACCTATTCGATACTGAAATCAGGGGGATTGCCGGCCGCGAAGTTCCCGACAGCCAGGCCAATACGGAGGTTGCGAAGCTGCTTATCGGCATTGTGACTCTCGTGCTCGCTTCCTCTGCAATCCCGGCCGTAGCCATGGCGATTTCCGCCACGAAGCTTTCGTTCATGGTGGCGCACGTGCTGATCTCCGTCAGCTGGATGCTGGGCGCGGTGTACCTACTGCACCGCAACAACTCCAAGCCCGGATTGCTGCTGGCCATCACTGCAACTGCGAAGCTAGTTTTCTACGACCTGTCCGTCCTGGGCGGCCTTGTCCAAGCACTGGCGTTCCTGATCTGTGGCATGGTGCTGCTGGTCGCCGCCGTCACACGTGAGAAGCCGAACAAGAGCACCGCTGTCGGTCCGCCGAACCCACAGCAGCAATCGGTACAGCCGCAGCCGCCGCAGAATCAGAGCATCGACCGCAAGTAACGGCCAGTGTGGGAGGCCTCCACCTCCGCAACCTGCTCCGGGGTGCCCTCGGCCACGACGGTGCCACCGCCGGAGCCGCCCTCCGGGCCCATGTCCACGATCCAGTCGGCGGCCTTAATGACATCCAGGTTGTGCTCAATAATGAACACGCTGTTGCCCTTGTCCACCAGTCCCTGGATCACCAGCATGAGTTTGCGGATGTCCTCGAAGTGTAGGCCCGTGGTCGGCTCGTCCAGGATGTACACCGTCCGGCCGTTGGAGCGCTTCTGCAGCTCGGCAGCCAGCTTCACGCGCTGAGCCTCGCCACCCGATAGCGTGGTTGCCGCCTGGCCCAGGCGCACATACCCCAGGCCGACGTCGACCAGAGTGTTCAGATAGCGGGAAATGGAAGTCACCGGCTCGAAGAACTCCGCAGCCTCCGAGATCGGCATATCCAGTACTTCGGCGATGGACTTGCCCTTGTAGTGAACCTCCAGGGTCTCGCGGTTGTAGCGAGCGCCATTGCAGACCTCGCAGGGCACGTACACGTCGGGCAGGAAGTTCATCTCGATCTTCAGGGTGCCATCGCCATGGCAGGCCTCACAGCGCCCGCCCTTAACGTTGAACGAGAAGCGCCCCGCGGTGTAGCCACGCACCTTCGCCTCCGTGGTCTCGGCGAAGAGCTTGCGGATCTTGTCAAACACACCCGTGTACGTCGCGGGGTTCGACCGCGGAGTGCGGCCGATCGGACTCTGGTCTACCTGCACCAGCTTGTCCAGGTGCTCCATTCCAGTGATCTTCTTGTGGTGCCCCGGCACCTGGCGTGCCTTGTTCAGGGTATTGCCCAAGGACTTCGCAACGATGCCGTTGATCAGGGAGGACTTGCCAGATCCAGATACGCCAGTCACACAGGTCAATACGCCCAGCGGCAGCGTGACATCCACGTTCTGCAGGTTGTTTTCCTGCGCTCCGTGAACCTTCAGCACGCGATCCTTATCCACCGGGCGGCGCTTATCCGGCACTGCCAGTACTCGCTGGCCGGAAAGGTATTGGCCAGTCAACGATTCCTCGACCTTGAAGATGCCCTCCGGCTCGCCTTGATAAACGATCTCGCCACCGTACTCGCCGGCGCGCGGTCCGATATCCACCAGCCAGTCGGCGGTACGAATCGTGTCCTCGTCGTGCTCCACCACAATCAGGGTGTTGCCCAGATCCCGCAGGTGCTGCAGGGTGCGGATAAGGCGCTCGTTATCGCGCTGATGCAGGCCGATCGACGGCTCATCTAGCACGTACAGCACGCCCGCCAGGCCGGAACCAATCTGCGTGGCCAGGCGGATGCGCTGGGCCTCACCGCCGGAGAGTGTGCCCGCGGAACGGGACATCGACAAGTAGTTCAGCCCGACGTCCAGAAGGAATTTCAGGCGCGCCTGAATCTCCCGCAGAACCGCCCCGGCGATCATCTCCTCCCGCTTGGTTAGAGATAGGTTGTCGAGGAAGCTGCTGGCGTCCGCAATAGAAAGATCAGAAACCTCGGCGATAGACAGTTCCCGATCGCCCGAGGCGATGGTTACCGCGAGGACCTCCGGCTTCAGGCGCGTGCCATTACACGTCGGGCAGGCGACTTCGCGCATGTAGCTGCGGTAACGATCCTTGGACCAGTCGGAATCGGTCTGGTCGAGCTTGCGCTTCAAGAAGGGCATCACTCCCTCGAAGGGCGCGTTGTAGTTGCGGGAACGGCCGTAGCGGTTGCGATAGCTGACCTTGATTTGGGTCTTGTGGCCGTTCAGGATCGCCTTGCGGTGGGTCGCCTTCAGATCCTTCCACGGGGCTTTCGGGTCGAAGCCCATAGCCTCGCCCAGCGCGTTGACCAGCTTGGTGAAGTACTTGCTGTTCGGACTGGAGGCCCACGGGGCGATTGCGTCGACTACGGGCGCGTCCTCGTCCGGGATCACCAGCTTCTCGTCGACCTCCAGGCGCGTGCCCAGTCCGTCGCAGGCTGGGCAGGCGCCGTAGGGAGAGTTGAAGGAGAACGTGCGCGGCTCCAGCTCATCCAGCTGAATCGCGTGACCGTTCGGGCAAGCCATCTTCTCAGAAAATCGCCGCGTGCGGTTCGGATCGTCGTCCGGCAGTCCCACGAAGTCCAGCACCACGATGCCATCGGCCAGCTGCAGGGCGGTCTCGATGGAATCGGTCAGGCGCTGCTTCTGCGAATCCTTCACCTGCAGACGGTCGACCACCACGTCAATATCGTGCTTGACCTGCTTTTCCAGCGTCGGCGGATCGGACAGCTGGTACACCGCCCCGTCGACCTGCACACGGGAGTAGCCCTGGGCGGCCAGGTCCTCGAAAAGGTCCACGAACTCACCCTTGCGGGTGCGCACCACTGGCGCGAGCACCTGGAACTTCAGGCCCTGCTCCATCGCCAGAATCTGGTCGACGATCTCCTGCGGGGTTTGCCGCTGGATCACGCCGCCGCACTCCGGGCAGTGCGGAACGCCGGTGCGGGCGTACAGCAGACGCAGGTAGTCGAAGATCTCGGTTACCGTGCCGACGGTCGAGCGCGGGTTGCGGTTCGTGGATTTCTGGTCGATGGAGACGGCTGGGGAAAGTCCCTCGATCAGTTCCACATCCGGCTTGTCCATCCGCCCCAGGAACATGCGCGCGTAGGAGCTAAGCGATTCGACGTACCTACGCTGGCCTTCCGCAAAAATCGTATCGAAAGCCAGGGAGGATTTACCCGAGCCGGACAGCCCCGTAAACACGATCATCTTGTCGCGTGGCAGGTCGATATCCACGCCCTTCAGGTTGTGTTCGCTAGCGCCACGGACAATCAGTTGATCGGCCACTTTCACTCCTTGTAGTTGATTTATCAACCCTGTCAGTCTACGCCAAACCCGCAACAACGTTAATGTGGTGCCATGCAGCAAGTCACTGAGTTTAGCCATCTTTCCGCACCACGCGACGTGCAGGTTCTTCGTACTGACGCCCACACGTACGCAGTGACGACCGTGGGTTCTATGGACAACAATTGTTGGTTGTTGTGCCGGGGCGGTGAAGCGCTGCTGGTGGATGCCGCGGATGACGCGGAGCACCTGCTGGGGTTGGCCGAACAGCTGGGTGTGCGCATCACCGATGTGCTGACCACCCACCAGCATGCAGACCACACTCGCGCGCTGGCAGACGTGCTGGAGGCGACGGGCGCCCGCCATCACGGGCCGCACCTGGATGCCGAGGCGCTGCCCGTGGCGCCGGACCGAGTGTATGGAAACGACGACGGGTCGCGGGAGGCACTAGAACTGGCGGGCGAGCACCTGCAGGAACTGGGGCTTGTGGTTGTGGAGCTACGCGGCCACACTCCTGGTGGTCTGGCCCTGCTGGATCTTGCAGGGGCGGATGCCGGGCAGAACCCGGCCGACGGGCGCGTGCCACGAGCGTGGGTGGGCGACAGCGTTTTCCCCGGCGGCGTCGGAAAAACAAATAGCCCCGAGCAATTCCAACAGCTCCTCGGCGACGTCACCGATAGGATCTTCACCCTGCCTGCAGAGACTCGCATTCACCCTGGTCACGGCGATTCTACGACCGTCGGCGAGGAAAAGGGCAAGGTCGATGAGTGGGCAGCGCGAGGTTGGTAAAGACGAAGAGTCGGAGTGTTAGCATCCGCTCGGCGCATCACTAATTCGGGTAGCCTGGGTGATTGTTCGAGCACGACTAATTGCAGTCAAGGGTCGTGCCACCAACTAATGAGGAGTGTGTAGACCCAAATGTTCCGTACCCTTGCTCGCCCGCTGCTGGCTTCCGCTTTCGCTGTCGACGGTGCACAGATGCTGCTGAACAGCAACGAATACGCAGAGGACGCTAAGGCTATCAACGGCACGCTGCGTTCCGTACTGCCACAGGACAAGGCCGGGCTGATCCCCGATGATGCGGAGACCACCGTGCGCGTCGTAGGCACCACCAAGGTCATTGCCTCTGCCCTGCTAGCTACGGGCAAGGCTCCGCGTCTGGCTGCCGCTACCTTGGCCGCCGTGCAGATCCCGACTGCGCTGTCCCGCCACGCTTTCTGGAATGCTTCCAACGGCGCTGAGCGCAAGGAGGAGATCCGCGGCCTGGTTACCGATCTGGCTCTGCTGGGTGGCCTGGTCATCACCTCCGCTGACACGGCCGGCAAGCCGGGCCTGAAGTGGCGCGCCCAGCAGGCACTGCCGGGTAATTCCGAGCAGCAGAAGATGATCGAGAACGCGCAGACGCAGTCCAAGGCGTTCGCCGCCAGCGCCTCCGACCAGGCTCAGGGTTTCTTTGCCAAGACCAAGGAGGTCGCTGGCCAGGTTCAGGAGAAGGTCGCTGATTACGTCGACGAGCACCAGGACGAGTGGAAGGAAACCGCCGAGAACCTGCGCGAGCGCGCAGCAGAGTTCGGCGACCAGGCTTCCGACTACGCACAGTCCGCTGCGGCAAAGGCGCAGGGTGCATGGGAGGACTTCGACGCCGAGGAGTTGAAGAAGGACGTCAAGAAGGCAACCAAAAAGTCCCGCAAGCGCGCCCAGAAGGCACAGAAGCAGGCGCAGAAGCGCGCCAAGAAGGCTCAGAAGAATGCGCAGAAGCGCTTCAAGTAAGAGCTGGTAGAACAGAAAAGAACCCCTGGTGAACCAGGGGTTCTTTTGCGTTGGTTAGGTTAGCGCGGGCCGAAGTTCTGCATCAGGTAGTTAGCGATAACTCCCAGTGCACCGATCACTCCCAGAACTCCAGCGATGATGCCGAAGATCTTGCCTGCTTCTCCATTGCCGAGACTGCCTAGCAGGCCGTTGATGTCGATGCCGCTATTACCGTTCGATTGCATCTGACCAGGATCCTGATTTTCCGGGAACTTGCCAGGGCGAATGCTTCCGTTGTCAGCGACCTTGAGTTGGGTGCGGGTATTTTTCAGGTATTGGCCGTCGCCCTTCCGCATATAGGAGGCCTGCATCGAAGATGCTTCTTTTAGCCCGTCGTTCACATGGGAGTACGCATTGGCAGCGCCGTAAGCGGTGTACTTGGGATTGATCATCAGCCAAAGGTGGCCGTTTTGAGCGTTTGGTCGCCCCTTGGCCGCTCTCAAAGCCGATTCTTCTCCCCGCCCCCACAGCTGCATGATCGAGTGGCGCAGGTTCGCGCTGGACGAAAGGTTCTCTCCCCAGGACTGCTCACCGTTGCGCTTCGCACTCCACACAGAAGCGCAATCTGAGATTTCGCAGGAATCATTTGTCGGGCGCTTGTGAGCAAGGCTTGGCCAGACCAGCGTTTCAGCTGCGCGCTGAACCGCAATGAAGGACATGTTGGAGTCGACCCGGGCTGCCTTAACGTAAGCATCCTTGTTGGTGTAGCCAGCCCTAATGGCCGCCTCGCGGAGGGTGGTTCCTTCGAAGAGCACATTCTTTTCCCACATTTCTCCACGAATGTCGTAGAGCGCTTGCTGTACGTCTGCACCCTGGTTGGAAATCACGTCTAGGGTGACAGTTCGGTTCAGCGGAACGTTTAATTCCACTCCAGTGGCAGGATCCGGTGCTGCGTTCGCTACGCCGGTGAAGATGGAGGAGCTTACCGCCAAGGCGGCAACGGCTGCAGTGAGCTTCTTTGCGGGTTTCATGGCTATAGGAGTTCCTTTCATCCAAGCCAAAGGATCCGTGCGGATCAACAGGGGTGAGTAGTAGAGAATGAGTAACAGCTTGGGCTGACAACCATTCAACTTACAATTTTATACACTCTCACTTATATGCCCTATATATTCCCACCGTTACTCTCCCCCCGAACGGAAACCCCTGGACATCCACAAGCATCGACCGAAGGGAGTAGGATAGCGTGCTCTATCCTTAACACCCCCACACAGAAGGGACCCCACCCCCACCTTGGCGCCCAACAACGACATCGCCGCCGAGCAAAGTTACCTCGACGACCTCCTAGAACGGGTAGACCACGCCCGCGAGAAATTGGAACAGCGGCTCAAAGCTGTCCGCCTGGAGGCCGATATCGACGACCCTCAGGGTCTGATGGTGCGCGACCGCGAGGCTCGCGATATCGCACAACGCTTGGATTCCTACTCGGCCGCGGAAGTTGGCCTCATGTTCGGCCGCATCGACGTCGAGGACGAGGAAGCGGAAAACCCTGTCGCGGGAAACGAGAAACTGGACCGCCGCTATATCGGGCGCATCGGACTGCACGACGACGATGAACAGATGCGCACCCTGCTGATGGACTGGCGTGCTCCCCTGGCCCGCCCCTTCTACCTGGCCACCACCTTGCACCCCGACGGAGTTCACACCCGGCGCCACATCACCACCCGTGGACGCACAGTGCGCAGCGTGGCAGACGAACATCTATCTACCACGGCAGGACCGACCGATGCGGTAGGTACTGGGGCGCGAGGTGGCGTCGCCAAAGAAGAAGCCCTACTCGATGCCGTCAACAGGGCACGCACCGCCTATATGCAGGACATCGTCGAGACCATCGCGGCGGAGCAGGACACAATCATCCGCGCCGAACACCGCGGCGTAACTGTTGTCCAGGGAGCACCCGGAACAGGCAAAACAGCCGTGGCGCTACACCGCGCTGCTTACCTGCTGTACACGTGGCGTGAACAGCTAGACAACACAGGCGTGCTGATCATCGGGCCGAACGACCGCTTCCTTTCCTATATTTCCCAGGTGCTGCCTTCGCTGGGTGAGACCGGCGTGGTGCTGGCGACCCCCGGCACGCTGCTGCCGAACCTGCACACGGTGCCCGAAACGAACCTGCTAGCGCGCGAGGTCAAAGGATCCGAGGAAATGCTGACGATCCTGGCGGATGCGATCAAGTCGTATCAGACCGTGCCGGAAGACAGCATCGACATCAGCATCGACGGGCTCAACGTGCAGCTCACGCCAACCATGGTGCGGGCAGCCCGGGCACGCGCGCGACGATCCCGCAAACCGCACAACCACGCG
Organism: Corynebacterium jeikeium; assembly: GCF_000738265.1. GTDB lineage: Bacteria > Actinomycetota > Actinomycetes > Mycobacteriales > Mycobacteriaceae > Corynebacterium > Corynebacterium macclintockiae. The sequence goes on along the minus strand of NZ_JFCQ01000022.1, from coordinate 22,907 downwards.
CGGGCGGCCTTCCTGGACCACGGGCTGAACGCACTGGCGGACGCGCTAGGCAAGAACATCGGCGCAGACCCCCTGGGTGGGGCGAACCTGCTGAGCAAAGGCGACATCGCCACATTGCGCGAAGAACTCGGAGCGGACCCGACGGTCGTGGATGTCCTTGGGCAGTTCTGGCCCGAGCTGCGCCCCACCCAGGTTTTGGAACGGCTCTATGCGGATCCGGCTGCCATCGCCGTGGACTACGACGAGGACACGTGGCGCGGCCTGGCCACCCACCCCAGCGGCGAATGGACGGATGCCGACGCGCCACTTATCGATGAATTGATCGACATGTTGGGATATGTCTCCGACGAGGAAACCGCCGCCGAAGAACGCGAACAGTGGCTGGAGAAAATCACGGAGGCGCAAGAGGCACTGGACATCTTGACGGGTTCGGCCAGCCAGGATCTGGACGATGGCTTCGCGCCCGAAGTGCTGATGGCCTACGACGTTATCGACGCGGAAACGCTGGCCGCCCGCCAGCAAGTGCGCGACGAGCGCACCACCGCCGAACGCGCCGCCGCGGATAGCCGCTGGGCGTTCGGTCACGTGATTGTCGACGAAGCCCAGGAGCTCAGCCCCATGGCTTGGCGGATGGTGTTCCGGCGCTCGCCGAACAGGTGGATGACGTTAGTAGGCGATCCCGCGCAGACCGGCAATCCCGGCGGGGTTGATAGTTGGGCGGAGGCTCTATCCCCCTTTGTTGCGGATCGCTGGCAGCTACACCAGTTGACGGTGAACTACCGCACGCCGAAAGACATCGCGGACCTTGCCGCGCCGCTGTTGCACGAGATCGACCCCTCCCAGCCTTCTCCCCTGGCCCTGCGCGAATCGGGCACCGGGGTGCGCTATATGCCGGTTGAGGGTGCCGAGCTCGGCTCGAAGGTTCAGGCCGCGGTTGAGCAGGCCCGGGAACTCACGGGTGAAGAAGGCCTTATCGGTGTGATCACCACCCGCCCGGAGCCGCTGCAGGCGGCGTTGTCCGAGTCCACGGATGCCTCCGGCGCGGAGGTTGTATTCGTCGACACGGCCGCCGCAAAGGGTCTGGAATTCGACGAAGTTGTGCTGGTCGAGCCCGCGGACATCGTGGAGGCCTCGCCGCAGGGGCTCAACGATCTTTACGTGGCCATGACCCGCGCCACGCAGGGGCTAACGGTCGTCCACGCCCGCGAGTTGCCCTGGAATTAGTCCCTTGTGCCGACGGTGTGGACGATCATCACGTCGCACTCGGCCTGGCGCGCAGCGTCGGCGGGAACGCTGCCCAGCAGACGTCCCGTCAGCGAGTTAATGCCGCGGTTACCCACCACCAGCAGGTCTGCCTCTTCGCTCTTCACGATGCTCATCAGGGCCTCTACCGGGTCGCCTTCCTTCAGCACCGCGCGAACCTTCTTCGCGCCCTCCCCTTCGGCCTCTTTTCTTGCGGACGCCAACACCTCCGCCGCCGACATCTCACCTTCCACAGCAGTGGAATTCTGGGCTGCGTTGTCCGCGTGCTCCCCCACGTAGGCGCTGGCCAACACAAGATCGGCATCCATGGCCGCAGCCACGCCCGCGGCACGCCGCACTGCTAAAAAGGAAGATTCTGACCCATCGGTTCCGACGACGACTGTGCTGTACATAACTCTGATCTTACAACCCAGCCTCGATCATGCCCCGAAGTTCCTTTTTTAGGTCTGCAATTTCATCGCGCAGCCTACCCGCGAGTTCGAACTTCAGCTCCTTCGCCGCCGACTTCATCTGTTCCGTCATCTCCTGGATCAGCTTCTCCAGCTGCGGGCGTGCCATCGGCTCGTCACTGGAGCCACGCACCAGCGCCCAGTCGGCCTCCGGCGATTCGCCTCGCCCGCCGGCGCTGGAATCGGCGCCGGTGCCGCCTGCGGCGTCCCCACCAGACTCCGCTTCGAGCTCCGCAACCTGGTCCAAGATATCGGCGATCTTCTTGCGCAGCGGCTGCGGGTCAATGCCGTGTTCCTCGTTGTAGGCGATCTGCTTGGCGCGGCGGCGTTCGGTCTCGTCGATGGCGTACTGCATGGAGTCTGTGACCTTATCGGCGTACATGATGACCTCGCCCGAGACGTTACGGGCAGCGCGGCCGATGGTCTGGATCAGCGAGCGTTCGGAGCGCAGGAAGCCTTCCTTGTCCGCATCCAGGATCGCGACCAGCGAGACCTCCGGCAGGTCGAGGCCCTCACGCAGTAGGTTGATGCCCACCAGCACATCAAACTCACCGAGGCGCAGCTGGCGGAGCAGCTCCACGCGCTTGAGGGTATCGATGTCGGAGTGCATGTAGCGGACCTTCACGCCGTGTTCCAGCAGGTAATCGGTGAGGTCCTCGGCCATGCGCTTGGTCAGGGTGGTCACCAGCACGCGCTCGTTCTTCTCTGTCCGCTGGCGGATCTGTTCGATCAGGTCGTCGATCTGGCCCTCGGTCGGGCGCACCTCCACCTTCGGATCCACCAGGCCGGTCGGGCGAATGACCTGCTCGACGTACTCGCCCTGAGCGGCAGCGATCTCGTAATCGCCGGGGGTGGCGGACATGTAGACGCACTGTCCTTTTCGATCGTCGAACTCCTCCCACGTCAGCGGGCGGTTGTCTAGCGCGCTGGGCAGGCGGAAACCGTGCTCCACCAGGTTGCGTTTGCGGGACATGTCGCCTTCGAACATGCCGCCGATCTGTGGGACGGTCACGTGGGACTCGTCGATGATGGTGAGGAAGTCCTCGGGGAAGTAGTCGATCAGGGTGGCGGGAGCGGAACCGGCGGCGCGGCCGTCGATGTGGCGGGAGTAGTTCTCGATGCCGCTGGTGAAGCCCACTTGCTGGATCATCTCCAGATCGTATTCGGTGCGCATGCGCAGGCGCTGGGCCTCCAGTAGCTTGCCGCGGTTTTCCAGCTCGTCCAGGCGCTGCGCCAGTTCCTCCTTGATGGCCTGCATGGCCTTTTCCATGCGTTCCGGGCCTGCCACGTAGTGGGTCGCGGGGAAGATGCGCAGCTCGTCGACCTGGCGAATCACGTCTCCGGTGAGCGGGTGGATGTAGTACAGCGCATCGATATCATCGCCGAAGAACTCCACGCGCACCGCCAGCTCCTCGTAGGCGGGGATGATGTCCACCGTGTCGCCCTTTACGCGGAACGTGCCGCGAGTGAAGGCGACGTCGTTACGGGAGTACTGGATATCCACCAGCAGGCGCAGGAATTGGTCGCGCTCGACCTCCTCGTCGACCTTCAAGACCACCGAGCGGTCCAGGTAGGACTGCGGGGTGCCGAGGCCGTAAATGCAGGAGACCGAGGACACAACCACCACGTCCCGGCGCGACAGCAGCGCGGAGGTCGCAGAGTGGCGCAGGCGCTCCACGTCCTCGTTAATGGACGAGTCCTTCTCGATGTACGTATCCGTCTGCGCGATATACGCCTCCGGTTGGTAGTAGTCGTAATAGGAGACGAAGTATTCCACCGCGTTGTTCGGCAGCAGGCTACGCAGCTCGTTGGCCAACTGGGCGGCCAGGGTTTTATTCGGCGCCATGACCAGGGTGGGGCGCTGCTCCTTTTCGATCAGCCAGGCGGCCGTCGCGGACTTACCCGTACCGGTGGCGCCCATCAGCACCACGTCGCGCTCGCCTCGGTTGAGGCGCTGGTGCAGTTCTTCGATCGCCTTCGGTTGGTCGCCGGCGGGTTTGTAATCGCTAATGACCTCGAACTTCACATTCGAGCGTTCGACCTCCCCCACGGGGCGGAACTCGGAGTACGACAATTCGGGACGTTCTGCTGCAAAGGCCATGCGCACCAGTCTACTTACCGCACTGGACACCACCTGCCGTGCTGTCACCCAGCGGTTTTGCTGCGAACATTCTAAGGTTAATCACATGAAGGTCTTCTCCCGCGGTCGTGCCGCTATCGCCCCTGTCATCGCTCTTTCGCTCTTGGCTACCCCCTCTGCCGTTGCCGCGCCAGCGCCGGCTGTGCCCGCCGTTCCGCCGGTCGTTGTCGGTCCCGCGCCGATCGGCCCCAACACCGTCGTTATTCCGGGCGAGCTGTTGCCGGTCGGTCCCAGCGGTGCGCGTACTGCTCGCACTGTTGATGACGCCTACTCCGCGGCTGCCATCGCAGCCCAGTATCTGAACCAGGATCCCCGCCCTGCGTTGGACCGGCTCTCCCCCGGCCGACGCGCCGAAGTTAGCCACATTCTGAAGGTCTTGGAGGCTCCTGTGAAGGCTCCTGGCAAGGCCACCAATCCACGGGCAACTGTGGTGGTGCTGGGCAATGGCCTGAACCGGGATGGTTCCGTGCACCCCAACCTTCAGCGTCGCCTGGAGGTCGCCCGCGATTACGCCCGCAATCACCCGGCTAGCCCCATCATCACCTCCGGTGGCAAGACCGAACACGGCCACGTGGAGGCCGAGGCGATGAAGAGGTGGCTCGTCAGCGCCGGGATCTCCCCGAAGCGCATCCACGTGGAGGGCAACTCCTGGTCCACTATCAGCAATGCGTGGCACAGTGCCCGCCTTTTCAACAGCATCAACAAAGACATCCGCGGCAGGAAGCTACCGCGCGAGCTGGTGATTGCCACGACTGATAGCCACCTGCACCGGGGTGTCAGCGACTATCGCATTGCCTTCGGCCCGCGCACCACTGTCTACGGCCTGGCTTCCAAGTCCGATCCCGTGCAACAGCGCAACCCGAAGAAGGAGCGCACCTCCCGCTACCGCGACGCGGTCGGGCTGTTCATCTTCCCGGAGACGATCGTGGCCGACGGCCTGCCGCCGATCTTCGGCGCGGGAATCCCCCGGTTCTGGTAAAGCCCTAGAGTCCGCGCCAGAAAGCGTCGACCTGGTCTAGCAGGCTATCCACACTGCCGGAGTTATCCAGCACCGTGTCGGCCGCGGCCAGGCGGGTCTCCCGATCGATCTGGGCGGCAATGCGGCGCCGAGCATCATCCTCATCTAGACCACGGTGCTGCACGAGCCGCTCGATGCGCAGCTCGTCGGGAGCATCCACCACCAGCACGTGGTCGACCTTGTCCACCTCGCCATTCTCGATGAGCAGTGGCATGTCGTAGACCAGCGCTTGCGCGCCGGACTCCCTCCCCTGCCGAAACAGCTCCTCGGTGCGGGCACGGATGCGCGGATGGGTAATCGCGTTGAGCTTCTCCGTCGCCTCCGGGGTGGCGAAGGCTTGGCGCGCCAGCTCTGCACGGTTCAACGTTCCGTCGGGGTTTAACACCCCATCAAAAGCATCTGCCAGCTCGGCCAAAGCTGGCTGGCCGGGTTCGACGATCTCGCGCGCCACCAGGTCGGCGTCCACAATAAAAGCACCGTGCTCCGACAACCGCGAAGATACGGTCGACTTGCCGGAGCCGATGCCACCAGTCAGTCCAATTGTGATCATGAGGCCATGCTAGTGCCTACAGCGAGCCGGCCAGAGTGTTTCCGGCCAGGCGGCACTGGTAGTAGCTGGCGGCGAGGTTGCCGAAATCCACGCGCAGGCCATTGGCCTTGTAGATATCCTGCTCAGCGACAGCGGCATCCCACTGCTTACGGATCTGCTCAATCTGCTGATCCAGCTTCTGGCACGCCTTGGGCACCCGCGAGGAGCTACCCGTGCTACCCGTGGCCGGAGCCTCGACCTCCGGCAGAGGCTGCAGGGTCTCGGGGGCAGAGTCAGCATCCGCAGCACTAGCGATGCCCACCGCGCACGAAAGGCTCAAGCACGTAGCGGCAGCAATGGAAGCAATGCGAGAAAAGTTAGCCATAGTCGAAAATATAGCGAAGCATAGCGGGCAATGCAGGCCAGCGTGTGCGACTATGGTCGACATGCACAAGATTTCCGCCTCTCGCCGTACCCTCGCCTCCACCTTGACCGCCGGAACCATACTGGCGACCGCCACCGCAGTGTCCGCCCTGGCAACAGGCCAGGCCGCCGCGGACCCGTGCTGGACCTACAGCCCCACCCTGAGCGATGGGCTCGCAGCCAGCAGCAGCGGATCGCTGGCGGGCAGCCTCGGCCAGCCGCAGTGGCTCACCGGCAAGCCCGAGGGCATGCCGAAGGTCACCGGCAACACCGAGGCGGTGCACATGCTGACCGGGCGATTCGCCCCAGACCGCACCGACAAAACGGGCTTGAGCTCCACCGACCTGGGCATCATGTGGGATTCCGGGGACGGGCGCGTGCTGGCGGCGTTTGGTGATTCCTTCCGCTGCGGTGCGGGTGACAACGGCTGGCACTCCAACGCTTTGTACGAAACCGATGACATGGATCCCTCCAACGGTATCCACCTGGGCGGGCCGGCAACCGGTGCGCGCTCGGAGGAGTTCCTGCCCGCGTCCTTGAAGATCAGCGGGGTGGAAATGACGGTCATCCCCACCGCCGGCATCGAGGTCGGCGGTGCACAGTACGTGGACTTCATGTCGGTCCGCGATTGGGGCAAGCCCGGCCAGTGGCGCACGAACTACGCCGCAACGGCGAAGTCCACCGACGGCGGAAAGACGTTCTCTGTGGTGCCGGGCTCCTACCGCACGAGCTCGGCGGCCTCCGGTGACGGGCGCCTGCCGGACTTCCCTGCCCACCGACCGGGCGCGGATAACTTCCAGATGACGGCCTTTGTTAAGGCACCAGAAGGTGCAGAGGATGGCTACGTCTATGTCTACGGCACCCCGTCCGGCCGTTCCGGGCAGGCCCGCTTGGCGCGCATCAGCGAAGCTTCGTTCCCGGATTTTAACTCCGCGGAGTACTGGGATGGCAGTGGATGGAGCTCCCGTATGGACTCCGCCAAGCCGGTGTTGGACGGGCGCGTATCCGAGCTATCGGTGCAGTACAACAAGCACCTAGGTAAGTGGCTGGCTCTGTACGAAACCACGCAGGGCATGGTGCTGCGCCAGGCGGATAAACCAGAAGGACCCTGGAGCAGCGCGAAAACGCTGATCTCCAGGGCCCAGGTGCCGGATATCTACGGCGGTTTTATGTACCCGCACCAGACCGATGGGAACCTGTACTGGGTGGCTACCTCATGGCACAGCTACAACGCTGTGGTGTACAAGACTGATCTGGCGAAGGTTTTCTAGCAACCGGCGGCTCGCAGCCGCTGGTCGCTAGAAGCTAGCAGCTAACTAGCCGCTAGCGGCACTTTAGCGCTCGATGATGGCGACGATACCCTGACCACCTGCAGCGCAGATGGAAACCAGGGTGCGGCCGCCGCCGTTTTCCTCCAGCACCTTCGCAGCGGTGGCGATGATGCGACCGCCGGTAGCGGCGAACGGGTGGCCGGCTGCCAGGGAGGAGCCCTTGACGTTCAGCTTCTCGCGATCGATGGCACCCAGGGCGCCGTCCAGGCCTAGGCGCTCGCGGCAGTACTCGTCGGACTCCCACGCCTTCAGGGTGGCGCAGGTCTGGGAAGCGAAGGCCTCGTGGATCTCGTAGAAGTCAAAGTCCTGCAGGGTGAGGTTGTTGCGCTTCAACAGGCGGGCGACCGCGTAGGTCGGGGACATCAGCAGGCCGTCCGGGGTCATGCCGTCGCGACCGTTGATGAAGTCCACGGAAGCGACCTCGGAGTCGACCAGGTAAGCCTTAACCGGGATGTTGTGCTCTGCTGCCCATTCCTCAGAGGAGATCAGGACGGCGGAAGCACCGTCGGTCAGCGGGGTGGAGTTACCGGCGGTCATGGTGGCCTTGGTGCCGTGCTGCTCGGCATCCTTCTTGCCGAAGACCGGCTTCAGCTTGGCCAGCTTCTCCACGTTGGAGTCCGGGCGCAGGTTGGTATCGCGCTGCACGCCCAGGAACGGGGTGATGAGATCCTCAAAGAAGCCCTCGTCGTAGGCCTTGGCCAGCTTCTGGTGAGACTCGGCTGCCAGCTGGTCCTGCTCCTCGCGGCTCAGGCCGAACTCGCGGGCGGTGATGGCCGCGTGGTCGCCCATCGACAGGCCGGTGCGGGGCTCGCCGTTGCTCGGCTGCTCCGGGGCCAACTGGGACGGGCGGATCTGGCCGACCAGCTTCAGGCGGTCGGTGGTGGTCTTTGCGTTGTTCAGCTTGATCAGGGTCTTGCGCAGCTGATCGTTAACGGCCAGCGGTGCGTCGGAGGTGGTGTCTACGCCGCCGCCGATGCCGGACTCGATGCGCCCCAGGGCGATAGCGTCTGCAACCTGCACCAGGGCAGCCAGGCCGGTGCCGCAGGCCATCTGCAGGTCAAAAGCCGGGGTGGTGGAGGACAGTGCGGAACCGATAACGGTCTCGCGGGTCAGGTTGAAGTCGCGGGAGTGCTTCAGGACGGCACCGGCGACGACCTCGCCCAGTTCTTCGCCCTGCAGGCCGTAGCGAGCCACCAGACCATCGATGGCAGCGGTCAGCATGTCCTGGTTCGACGCATTCGCGTATTCCTTGTTGGAACGGGCGAACGGGATGCGGTTGCCGCCGAGAATGGCGACCTTGCGGGGTGCTCCGTTAGTCATAGTTTTTGTGTCACTCCATCGAAGAATGTGAATTGAAAGAACGTTTTCCTACACGGTGTGCTCGATCACACCGTATGGTTATACATGAGAACATACATTGTCTCGGCAACGCACGTGTACGTATTGCCAACAAGACTCGTATATTTCCCGCTCACTTCCCCGCACCATGCCAGGTATAAGGCACAGTAGGGGCGAGTAAGTAGTTATCAATTTGAGGAGTTAAAGCAAGTGCCTGAAAACCAGGATGCATACCTGAAGTTCATCAACTCGGACCTCGGCAAGAAGATCTCCAAGCAGGCTGGCCTGCCGGTACCGACGAAGCTGCGTCGCTACAAGGAGGGCGAGCCCGCCCTGGACGGCCGTGTCCTGCTGGGCGGTTCCGGTCGCCTGGTCGGCCGCATCGAGGAGCTGCTCGCCGACGACTACAAGGTCTCTACCTCCGCTGGCGATAACAAGTACGCCGGCCTGGTATTCGACGCCACCGGCATCACCAAGCCGGAGGACCTCCGCCAGCTGTACGACTTCTTCCACCCGGTCATGCGTCAGCTGCAGCCTTGCGCCCGCCTGCTTGTCATCGGCACCACCCCGGAGCTGATCGATGACGCTGACGAGCGCATCGCACAGCGCGCCCTGGAGGGCTTCACCCGCTCCGTCGGTAAGGAGCTGCTCCGCGGCGCTACCGTCCAGCTGGTCTACACCGCCCCGGATGCGTCCGCTGATCTGGCTGGTCTGGAGTCCACCCTGCGCTTCGTGCTGTCTGCTAAGTCGGCCTTCGTGGATGCACAGGTTATTCGTGTTGACGCCCAGTCCGCGACCGCCCCGGCAAACTGGGACAAGCCGTCTGAGGGCAAGGTCGCAGTCGTCACCGGTGCTGCCCGCGGCATCGGCGCCACCATCGCAGAGGTGCTGGCTCGCGACGGCGCGAAGGTCATCTGCGTGGACATCCCGCAGGCTGGCGAGGGCCTGACCGAGACCGCCAACAAGGTTGGCGGCACCGCCCTGCCGCTGGACGTCACCGCTGATGATGCTGCCGAGAAGCTGAAGGAGCACGCTGAGGCTCGCCACGGCGGCCCGATCGACATCATCGTCCACAACGCCGGCATCACCCGCGATAAGCTTCTGGCCAACATGGACGAAGGCCGCTGGGATTCCGTCATTGCTGTGAACCTGGTCGCCCCGGTTCGCATCACCGAGAAGCTGCTGGACAACGGCGGCCTGGCCGACAACGGTCGCGTCATCGGTGTGGCCTCCATCGCCGGCATCGCCGGTAACCGTGGCCAGACCAACTACGGCGCTACCAAGGCTGGCGTGATCGGCTTCGTGGATTCCTTCTCCGAGAAGCTGGCTGACCGTGGCATCACCGTCAACGCTGTGGCTCCGGGCTTCATCGAGACCCAAATGACCGCCGCCATCCCGTTCGGCACCCGTGTCGGTGGCCGACTGCTTTCCTCCCTGCAGCAGGGTGGCGAGACCGTGGATGTCGCCGAGACCATCGCCTACTTCGCAGCTCCGGCTTCCCAGGCTGTCACCGGCAACGTTGTCCGCGTGTGTGGCCAGGCAATGCTGGGCGCCTAAGACGAACCCCGTCAAGCGAACTGTAGAGAAAGGAGCCACGACCAGTGGTTGACTACAAGAAGCTGGATTCCATCCCAGTGCTGATGGACGAGTACCGCAACGCCGTGAAGGATGTTGTTCCGGGCGTGGGTAGCCCCCGCAGCGCCAAGGAGAATCCGACAACTGCGTTCAAGGTTGAGGGCGTCAAGATCAAGGTGCCAGAACTAGCTGCCTACAACGCGGCAACGGGCCTGCGGCTGCGCAACGAGCTGCCGATCACGTATCCGTACGTGCTGAGCTTCCCGATCGTCATGAAGATCCTGACTGCCTCGGACTCCCCCGTGAACGCCGTGGGCCTGGTGCACCTGACCAACCGCATCGAGCAGACCCGCGACCTGACTGTGGATGACGTGCTGGATATCCGCGTGCACGCGGAGAACCTGCGCCCGCACACCAAGGGCGTGCTGCTGGATGTCGTCACCGTCGTCTCCGTCGAAGGCGAGGACGTGTGGAAGCAGACCAGCGGCTTCCTGTCTAAGGGTGCGAAGCTGTCCAGCTCCTCGCCCTACAAGGACGAGCAGCCGACCGATGGCCGCATTCTAGAGCCCGTCGCGTTCGATGAGTACGACGCAACCCCGACCGCGAAATACCGCGTAACCCCGGCGGATATTCAGGAGTATGCGCAGGCTTCGGGCGACAAGAACCCGATCCACGTCTCCGGCATTGGTGCGAAGGCATTCGGCTTCCCGGCCGTCATCGCGCACGGCATGTGGTCCGCTGCCACGATGCTGCGTGGCCTGGAAGGCGTGCTGCCGTCCGCCGCGCGCTTCAGCGTGGAGTTCGCCAAGCCGGTAACTCTGCCGGCCACCGTGGCATTCTTCGCCGAGGCTGCGGGCGACAAGGCCTACCCGCGCCCCAGCGAGTGGGATCTGCAGCTGCGCAAGGCTTCCAACCTGAAGACTCTGCACGCAGTGGGCAAGGTCGAGAGAATCTAGCCAACATCTAGCCAACGTCTAGCCGACGTCGGTTGGGTGGGCAGAACCGGCTGAGCAACTGCCGGTGAGATAGCTCGTGGTGCGTATATCGCGCCACGGGCTTTCTTTTATCTATCGCCAGGATCCTAGTAGAACGACGCCTAACTGACCGCCCAGTAGTAAGTCAGAACACCTTGCCCGATGAGGACAATTGGGATGAATGCAAGGGACGCCACCACGTCAATGAATGTGATGACTTTGGCCATGCGCGCCTCGGCCAATTCGTCCGGCTGACGATTAGCGATCAAGGCTAAAACAATCAGTGAGATGACGGTGACCAGGGCGGCTGCAGCCCATGGTTGCCAACTATCAGTAGCACCGTTGAACATCCACGCATTCACACCAAACTGATCAGCGGAGCCCTTGCCAGTCTGCGATCCGTCGCCCAAGAACCAATGCACGAAGCTTCCGGTGCTCGTGGCGAGGCCAATGATTCCGACGATGAGCAGAGGGCTAATGATCCGAGCATCCGAAAAGCCATTCGTACGCAGGATCAAGATGACCGCCAACAAGGCTGCGATGAGCCCCTGTTGCCAGTAGCTGCTTGTGTTGAGAACAAGAACAATAAGGGCACCCATGATTGTTGCGGCCCAGCTAATACCGCGACTAATTGCTTCAGTGCGCAGGGCGGCAGCGCGGATGGATTCGCGACTAATGGATTCACCTGCGTCACTGCGACGAAGCATCGCGGCAAGCCCGGTGCTACTGATAGCAAGCGTCGACGTGGTCAGTAGCATCGCGATGGGCAGCCATGCTGTCCACGCGGCCAGCGCAAACGGACTTGCTCCAAGGAAGGTTGCCAGCCCGAAGGCCGCCGCGGCAACGGCGACGATCCCGGCTGCAACCGCTGTAGCTGTCGCTTGCCTCCGCAGCGCGATCCAAGCTGCGATGGCCGCACAAAGTGCAGTGATACTGATTGTCCACGCTAGTCCCGGCGCACTGTCCACAGGCCGCAACACGGCTGCAGAGACGATGAACCCAAAGATGGGCAGGGCCCACGCCAACTTCTGAGCCCACGGACGGGGCTTCCACAGGGCAATCCCGATTGCCACGAGGGTCAGGATGGTAGCGGTCACGACGCTTGTGATTCGACCTGAATTCCACGCCTCCACAACGTGTCCGCCGGCGGACGAGCCATGCCCAAAACCAAGCCCTGCGAGACTGCTACCCCACACACCCTTGAGTGCGACGAGGCCAACCAACGCAATAGTGGCCAACATAGTTGCCAGCAGTCCATCTGTGCGGGTGGTTCCAGACCACGCAAACTGGGAGGCTCCAATGGTGCTGCGCATTTCGGCCATGATGTCATCGACAAATGGTGCGTGGGCGGCTTCAGCTCGCTGCGACAGGTAGAGCTTGTGCCCGTCCAGCACCTCATAGTCTTCGAGAGTGCGCTCAGCGTTGATAATCCCCGTTTCTGGGGAGGATAGCACCCACAGGTGCGCGGTAGCTTCCACATCTGCGGTAAATTCGGAATCTGCTACTCGTCCACGGAACAGTTCCACCACGTCATCGAGGTAGTCGATGACGGGCCTGTGTGCTGGAAGGCTGACATCCAGTTGATGGTCTTGCCAAAACACACTTAATCTCACAAACATCGCAGACATAGTAGTAATGATTACATGGATTGTCGTGTGGCACGTGGCTGGGTGCCCTAGTAATGCGCCTAGCGGCCGATTGTCCTGTTGATCCCCCGATACGTGCGTAGAGAGTTTTTGCTGAAGTAATGTCCACCAAGATTATTCACCGTCCGGCTCGTGCGAATCGAGCTATAGTGCCACAAGGGCCGTTGGAGTTGGCCCAGATTCCAACGATCCGTTCCAATGGCGCGGCGGCGAATGCGGTGACGTTCCTGCTTCCAGTTATTGGCGGCATGGGCATGGTTCTCATGATGATGTCGTCCGGCAACCCTATCCGCATGGCCATCGGCTCGGTGATGTTCGTGATGGTGATTGTCAGCGCGCTGGTGATGTTCGCGCGTTCGCGCACGGGCAAGCGCAAAGAGGCCGAAACAGCCCGCGTTCGTTTCTTGGAGCACCTGAAGGAAATGGAGGCGAAGGCAAAAGACAAGGCAACTGAGCAGCAAAAGGTCGCAGCAATGCGCAGCCCCGAGCCAGGCGCGCTGCAGGATGCCATTCGAAATCCCTTCCGCCTGTGGGAGCGGCGCCGAAGTGACGAAGATGTGTTGGTCACCCGCATCGGATCAGGAACGTGCCAGCTGGCGTGCGGTATCAAGGTGAAAGAGGCCACGGACCCTTTGGCCATTCCGGAGCCGATCTCCCAAGCCCACGCAGAGCGCATGCTGAAGCGCACTCAAACCGTGGAAAATACTCCCATCGCCATTCCAGCCCGTGGTGTGGTCAGTTTGGTGGGCTCTCCACAGCTGACCACGGAGGCCCTGCGCACGATTGTCACCCAAGCTGCGGTATTCCATGCTCCTGACGATGTGCGTTTCCACTTTGCATTGCCGTTGGCTGATCATGCGGATACGGCAGATTGGGCGCTGTGGCTTCCTCACGTCTTGAGTGAGGACGAGTTTGATGGGCCTTTGGGCAAGCGCCAGGTAAGCCACGATGAAACTTCCGCCCAATCGTTGCTCCAGGAGGTAGAGCGCCGCAATGACGAGTTGAAGGAGCGCGCCCGGTACCAAATGAAGTCTCTGGAGGAGCCGTTCATTGTGGTGGTGCTGGACATGGATTCCGAGCATGGGCGCTGGTTGGAGGGCCAGTTGTCTCAGGTGTTGAGCCTGGAAAAGGCCCGTATTGCTGTGCTGGCCACGTCTCTGCGTCAACAGGACGAGCCGAGCCACGTAGACGTCCGTGTGAGCATTGAAGACTCCCGCGAATTCCAGGTTCAGCTGATCGACCGTGGCGAGGTGCGCGAACCCAAACCTGGCGAGGATGGCTTTGTAGAGCGCATGCTGTACGGAGGCTTTCGTGGCCGGTTGGATCAGGTCTCCCCTGCCTTAGCGGAGTCCGTGGCGCGTTCGCTTTCACCTCTGCGCTTGGTGGAGGATGCCACGCCGGACGCTCCGCTTGAGCAGACCATCGGCCTGGATGCGATGCTGGGCATTGATGACTTCGCGACCTACGACATTGCCCACCAGTGGAGTCCTGGTGGCGCGGATGAGTTCCTGAAGGTGCCTTTTGGAATTGACGCCGAGGCGCAACCGATCTACCTAGATATCAAGGAATCCGCGAGATCCGGAATGGGTCCACACGGCCTATGTGTGGGTGCGACCGGTTCTGGTAAGTCTGAGGTGCTGCGCACCATCGTCTTGGCCCAGGTGATCAATCATCATCCTGATCAATTGTCGCTGGTTCTGGTGGACTTTAAGGGTGGCGCGACGTTTGCCGGCTTGGAGCCACTCCCCCACACGGCCGCGGTGGTGGATAACTTGGCGGACGAGGCGGGCTTGGTGGATCGCCTGCATGATTCGATTTTGGGCGAGATTCAGCGCCGCCAGCATGTTCTGCAAAAGGCTGGCAACTTGGCCAATGTTGCAGAATACAACGCCATTCGTCAAAAGCAGATCGACCAGGATGGCTCGACCTCCATGGATCCTCTGCCTGTCCTGTTTGTGGTGATTGATGAGTTTGGTGAGCTTCTGGCAGCCAAGCCGGAATTTATCGAATTGTTTGTGCAGATCGGGCGCATCGGCCGTTCCATTGGCGTGCACCTTCTCTTGGCTTCTCAGCGTTTGGAGGAAGGCCGCCTGCGCGGCCTGGAATCTTACCTGTCCTACCGCATTGGCCTGCGTACGTTTTCCGCATCCGAATCCCGCACGGCCATTGGTTCCACGGCAGCCCACGAGCTTCCCCCTATTCCTGGTTCGGGCTATTTGAAGGTGGATCCGGATATCTTTGACCGCTTTAAGGCCGCTTATGTGTCGGGACCGTACACGTCCTCCGCATCCCAGGAAGAGCGCGAGCTTCCACCGGTTCCGATGCCTCTGGAGCTAGAGAATACGACGGAAAGCTGGCTGCAGCAGCGTGTTGAGGCACACCACCTTTCGCTGGCTACGAATGCCAAGAAGACGGCGAACATCCAGCCGGCGGTAGAACCAACTACGACGTTGGAGCTGGTTGTGTCCCGCTTGATCCCCGCTGCGGAACCTACCCGCCAGATTTGGCTTCCTCCGGTTCCTGACAGGATCGATCTTGGCTCGGCGTTGGGCCAGGTAGAGCTCACATCTGACCGCGGCATGCGTGCTCAGCGCACCGGTCAATTGCAGATTCCACTGGGGCTGAAGGATAAGCCTTTGGAGCAGTGGCAGGGCCCACTTGTTGTCGATTTGGCGGGCTCGCAGGGCAATGTCGCAATCATGGGTGCTCCCCAATCGGGCAAGACGACAACGGTGAAGTCTCTGGTTCTGGCCACTGCTCTGACGCACACTCCTGCGGAAGTGTCCATGTACATCGCGGACTTGAACGGTTCGGCGTTCACCGCGTTTGCGGAGCTTCCCCATGTTGGTGATGTAGCTACTCGCTTTGATGAGGATAAGCTGCGCCGCATGTTTTCTGAGATGCTGCAGTTCCTCGCGGACCGTGAGCGCATCTTTGCCGAGCATCGCTTGTCCAGTGTGGAAGATATGCGCCGTGCACATGCGGCAGGCCGGCTTCCGGAGCTACCCAGCGCCGATGTCTTCCTCATTATCGATGGCTGGGCCACTCTTCGGCATGACTTTGAGGATCTGGCAGAGCAGGCTCAGAACTTGGCTGCCCGCGGCCTGGGTTATGGCGTACACGTGGTGTTTGCAACGGGTCGCTGGGCAGATTTCCGACTGCAGCTACAGGCTGTAATTGGCACAAAGCTGGAACATCGCCTGAATGATCCTCTGGATTCCTCGATCGGGAAGAAGCCGCAAGAGCAGTTGGCGGGCCAGCCGACGGGTCGCATTTTGTCGGCAGACAAGCTGTTTTCCCATGTGGCAAGCCCTGTGCTGGACCAGCCGGATGTGGTTCGGGAGCAGTCCACGCAGGCGTTGATTTCCGCGATTGCTCAAGCAAGCCCATTTAAGAATGCGCCTGCGGTACGCATGCTGCCGGAGAAGGTCATGCTGCAGGAGTTGATTGATGCCAGCGGCGGTCAGCCTGCTGTGGTGGCATTGGCGGAATCAACGTTGCAGCCCGTGCGCTTCGATTTGGATGGTGCTCAGCGCCATGTGTTCATCGTGGGTGAGCATGCGTCAGGAAAGACGACGGCGCTTCGCGCGTTGATGTCGGAGGCAATTCGTGGCAAGCAGCCGGGCCAGGTGATGTTTGGTATTTTCGACGCCCGCCGTACCTTGCTTGGCGAGTGTCCTGAGGAGTTCCTGGGTGAGTACGCTGGCACAAAGTCCGCGGCGGAGCTGTTGGCGAAAGGTATCGCCAAGGAGTTGGAGAGGCGTTTGCCCCCTGCGGATGTAACGCAGGAGCAATTGCGCAATCGGTCGTGGTGGCAAGGCCCCGAAATCTACATTGTGGTAGATGATTTTGAGCAGTTCGAGGGAACCAATAACCCGCTCCGACCACTGGTTCCCTTCCTGTCCCATGGCGCAGATATTGGTCTTCACGTGTGGATTGCTCGCCGCGCGGCTGGTGTGTCGAGAGCCACGTATGACACGTTCGCGCAAGGCATCCGGGACAACGGTGCAAATGGTTTGCTATTAAGCGGAGAAAAGCAAGAGGGCGCTGTGTGGCCGAAGGTGTACCTGCAGCAGCTACCGACTGGCCGTGCACAGTGGGTACGTGGCCCGGGCCGTGTGGAGTTGGTTCAGCTTGGTTTCCGCTCCCCCAATTAGAGGGCACTATAGGTAAACCTAAGGCGAACTGCACCTTACACGCGCCTCATTTTTATATAAGGGTTCGCGCCCCAGCTAACCCAAACCCTTATCTATCCATACCCAAACCGTGCCGCCATACCTGCAGATTTCCCATCGCTCAGGATTCTCTAATTTAAGGTCCCGTCTTTCCCTTTAATTGAAAATTGCAATGCGATCTCGAGGCTCAACTGGCATCCTCGAAGAGGTATTCAAGATTGACGGTGCAATTGAGTGAGTTAATAAGGAGAAAGGCTTTATGGCCAATTCGGTCACCTCGCCTGTGCGGTTCCACCCGGATGCCCCACGTCCACGGTTCCTATGGCAAGCCTCCCTACCCACCAACTGGGTTCGCATTGACACTCACCCAGAAGCGTCACCACACCGTTTGTCCCAGATCGCGGAGAATTACATTCCTGGCCACCGCTTAAAGCGAGCCGAACAAAAGCTGGTGCTTCAACAGCTCGAGCAGCTGGTTAAAGCCGCCCGCGATGGAAGCATTCTTCTAACCCTCATCCTCCCCGGCCTATCGGAAGATGGGCAGGCAACGTCGGCCACACTGTTGTTGCGCTGGTACGACAGCTCCCCTGAGTTTGCTAGCCTGCGCACCGTGGAGCAGGCATTTTCTACCAAGGACGCGACCACACAGCAGTGCACATCCCCCAAGGGAACGGCCTATCTGTGCTCATCCAACACCACTCAGTCCGGTCCAATATCTCAGCGGCGCACGACATTCCACCACCAGGCGTTTCTTCCCATTCCCTCCACCACATGGACGTTGGTCATTTCTGGATCGGCTCCAGATGAGGAGACTGGTGAGTTGCTGGGCAATATCGTGAAGCGTGTGGCCAACAGCGTTCAGGCTCATCCAGAGACGTTGGGTGAGACGTTTGAAGGTTTGGATCTACTCGATTCGAACTTCTTCGCTGGCAGCCAGGAAGCTTTGCAGGAACAGGAGTAAGGCATGTCTGATTACATTCAAGTACCTCTGCAATCTCTGCGTGATATTGCAAACAATCTCGCCGGTATGAAGGCCGATCTGGAAGGCGATAAGAAGGGCGCCGACCTTCTGTCCGGTGTGGATTCCATCCACGGCCACAAGATCCAGCAAGCGGTGGCCGAATATTTCGGCGAATGGGATGGCCCACGCAACCGCCTTCTGGAAAACGTCGGGAAGCTAGGCGATGTGTCGGGCAAGATCGCCGACGTCACTCAGCAATATGATGACGAATCCGCAAAAGGTTTTAACCAGTTTGCCGCCAAGCTCAAGGGAAAGGAATAGCACATGTCTGGCGCTACGTATTATGCGTTCCGCGATTCGGCGGCAGATTCCACAAAGGGCGATATCAACACGGTGATGAACGATATCGCAAATACCTTGGACGATATCGACAACTCAATTGAAGATCTTCGTGGAGGTTGGGAGGCTACTGAGGCCGATGCGTACTACGAGATCATCACCAAGTGGAAAGATGGCGCCACCAATCTGAAGGACGTCCTCAAGGACGTCCAAGATGCCTTACAAAACATGAAAGATGGCAATACACAGCTTCGCCAAGGAATTGCCAAAGTGCTCGATGAAACCAGTTAGCTCAGTTAGCTAATGTCACGCGCGGGGTGCATGCGGGTGAAGGTCGGAAATCTTCTCTCGCGTTTGTTCTTCCAGCACCGATCTAACTGCGCGCCAACCTTTACAAGTTTTCACCACTATTAACGAGCCCGTGTTGTCGGACTCGCACAAGGAGTAATCATGGGTAGCGAACACCTTTCCGTTGAACACAGTGCCGTTTCTGGTCACGTCTCTTCTCTGCAGACCAACCACCAGCACCTGATGGACCAGTCTTCTAAGTTCTTGGATGCTTTGGAGCCGTTGAAGGGATCCTGGAAGGGCTCCTCTGTTGGAGCTTGGGACAACATGACTCAGGCATGGTCAGACAACATGGATCAGGTTAAGCAGGCTCTGGAGGAGCTGACTGGTCGCGTTGATGAAGCTGGTAAATCCTACCAGTCGGGTGAGGAAGAGCAGACCAGCGCGCTGCAGCAAAAGTTCGCCGGCATGAATTTCCAGCAGGGCAACATTCTCTAACCAACCACCGTCACCACATCTTTAATCGTTGAAAGGATAACGTCCCAAATGGCTGTGTATGCGTACAACAATTCCGATGCTGAGTCCACTTCTGGCGATCTCAATGGCGTAATGAACCAGATCGAGTCCACCCTGTCGGAGATGGATTCTGATATCCGCAAGCTGGCTTCCAGCTGGGAAGGCTCCGAGCAGGAGGAATATTCCCAGGTTCACGGTAAGTGGTCTTCCGCTGCACATAACCTGAAGGAAATTCTGGGCCAGATTCGTGGCGCGCTGGATGAAAACACCCAGTCCGTCGCTGAGACTCGTGGCCGCGCTTCCCAAGCTATCGCTGGTTCCTAAGAGGGCTAGGTTTTCTAGCCCTCTCCTTCCCCTCTCCTTCGATTTCCCCTTCGTTTCTTCATCTGACCAAAGACCAGAGGATCTTAGCCCGCCATGCCAGAACTATTGCTCGCCCCGTTCTTCGTCTACAAAGGTAAGAACTTCCACATTGGTGGAAACGTTGGAGCCGTTGGGGAAACTGCGCGTCGCTATACTACTTTCGGCAATCAAGCAACGACCGCAGCCTCAGCAATGCGGTCTATCAACGACGGCGGGTTCGAGGGCTCCGAGGGTGACCGATACAAAGAACTTCTGAACGCTGATTTCCCTAGTCATCTGGATATCACTGGCGAGTCTCACTCAGGCGTTGGCCGCGCCATTCGTCTTTATAAGTTTGCGCTGCAAACTGCGCAAAGAGACATGGGAGCTCTTGAAGTGCCAGCTCGGGCTACCCACTCTAACTATCAGGCCGCTGTTACCGCCTTGAACACGGCTGAGGTCAACGCCGCCCGCGCGCGATTAGCAGCGACGGCTGCGACCGCCACAGCCGTAAGCACATCAATGATTCCAGGTGTGGGTGCCGCGACTGCCGCCGCAGCCGCTTCTGCAGAGGCTGATTCGAAGACGGCTCAGGCTGCTCTGAAAGCAGCACGCCTCCACTTTGAGGAAGTCAAAACTGCTTGGCTGGGTCACATTTCAACCTCTGATGCCATTAAGACCACTTTGGGCGAAGAGGTTGATTCCGCCGTAGGTATTATCGCAGCCCAGGCTAAAGCAGACTTTGATGACAATCCGAACTGGCTAGAGCGCGCATGGCAGAAGACCAAGGATTGGGTGTCTGATCATGCTGACGTTCTCGCCGCTATTTCTGACATCATGCAGATTGTCGGTTCCGTTTTGCTTCTTGTTCCTGGTCTCCAGGCAATCGGTGCGGGACTGTTGATTGCCGGCATTGGACTAAAGGCTTTGCTTGCAGCAACGGGCAATGCGTCGTGGGGCGAGGTACTTTTCGACGTGGTGACATCCTTGCCGTTTGCCGGTATAGCCAAACTTGCGAAGGCAGGAAAGCTTGGCAACACCGTTGCCAAGGCAACTCACGGCATGGGCAAGGCAGCGTCCGCTGTTAAGGCGGCGGCGAAGTCCGGTGCCAACTCAGCTGCACTGAAGATGGCGAATGGAGCCAGCCGTGTCGCAGGAGAGGCTGGCGAAAAATTCGCCAAGTCTGCTTATTCAAAGATCACCCGCGGCGGCCAGATTTGCTTCGCGGCTGAGCCTGTCGATATGGCGACGGGCAACATGGTCGATTTCACTCAAGACATCAACATCCCTGGCACCTTACCGCTGATCATCGACCGCAATGCAAATTCCGCGCACGAGCTGGGACGAGCTTTGGGCTCCAGGTGGGTCTCGCGCATGGATGTGCATATTGAGATCCTCGATGACGAAGTCCTTATGGTCTCCCCCGATGGTGCGCTGTTGACGTTCCCACCAGCCCCATTGGACGGATCCGAGGTCCGCGCGGACGGCCGCGCGTGGCTGCTTTCCTTTGCAGATGGTGCCTACCGTGTGCGCAACGTCGCGGAGGGAATCACCTACGTATTTTCTGTTTCTGGTGACGGAAGCTACGTCACTACATCGGGTGTGGAGGATCGCTCCCCTGCAGCTGGTGGACACTCGGCTGGCGCGGGATTGCGCACCGGTTCTTTCGCCGCTGATCTTGGTCTGGGCTTCACCGTTGGTGTGACGGCGTTGGTTCATCACACGGGTGCGGCCATCACGTACTCCTGGGATCAGGCCACTGGCCAGATGCGAGACATCACGCGCAGCGATGGAACTCACTTGTCTTTGGTCTGGGATCACGCTACGAATCGTGTGGCTTCTATCTGGGTTGACAACCAGCAGACTCACCCTGACGAAGCGCCTCAGCGGCTGATCTCTTATGAATACGACGCTGCAGGTCAGCTCATTCGCGTGGTGAACTCCCATGCTGGTGTGTTGAGCTACTTCTACGATGAGCAAGGCCGTACTGCTGGTTGGCGTGACCGAAATGGTGCTGCGTATCACTACCGCTACGATGACCACGGCCGCGTCACCGCCCAAGTCGGCACCGGTGGTATGTTCCCCAACATCCTCTACTGGGGCGACGACACCGGCGACGACGCACCCCTCGGTGGCACCGTCTGCGTACTCATCGAAACCGCCGGCGACTTCACCGGAAACCCCCTAGACACCGGCGACAGCGTCGTTGACACCTACCTCGACCGACTCCACAACCTCCCCCTCTACCAAGCCCTCCTCAACGGCGGACTCCACCAAGCAGGCCTCACCGGCCGCGGTCGCACCACCAACCGCGACACCACCGACTGGACCATCCCCACCAACTGGCTGACCGACGACCTCCTCGGCGACATCCGCCCCACCGTCTACCGCGCCACCGCCTCCGGCGACGTCTGGCGCATCATCAGCCCCGAAGGCGCCATCCAAGACACCACCTACACCGACCATCACCTCCCATCCACCATCACCAACACCGCCGGTGCTACCACCTGCTACACCTACGACGACAACGACCTCATCGTCGACACCACCTACCCCGACGGGACCACCACAACCATCGAACCCGGCACCTGGGGCATGCCCGTACGCATCACCGGCCGCGACGGACACACCACCGACTACCAAGTTGATGCTTTCGGCATGACCACCGCGGTCACCACCGCCGACGGCGCCACCACCAGCTACACCTACGACTACCGCGTCTCCGGCATCACCCCTGCCAGCATCACCACCCCCGATGGGGCCACCACCCACATCGACTGCGATAACGCCGGCCGCACCATCGCCATCACCGACCCCGCCGGCCGCCGCACCAGCCACACCCTCAACGTACGAGGACTCGTCACCGACACCCTCGACCCAGACGGCAACACCACCCGCATCGACTACACCCCCGAAGGCTGGCCCACCACACTCACCCACCCTGATGGCACCACCCTCACCGCCACCTACGACGGCGAAGGCAACCAACTATCGTCAACGAATGAAATGGGTGCGACGGCCACAACCACCTACACCGTCTTCGACAAACCAGCCACCACCACCGACGCCACTGGTGCGACTACAACCATCACCTACAACACCCAAATGCAACCCGTGGCCATCACCAACGCCGACGGCCACACCTGGACCTACACCTACAACCTCGACGGGAACATCACCCAACAAACCGACTACAACGGTATCGTCACCACCAACACCACCAGCCCCGACGGACTCGTCTCCGCAGTCACCACACCAGCGGGCACAACCACCACCACCTACAACCAGTTGGGATTGACTACCAGCGTTGAGGATGCCTCCGGCACCACACTGTTTGACTACGATCCCGTCGGCCGCCTGACCAGCATCACCAACCCGGCTGCCACCATCACCTACACCCGCGACACCTACGGCCGAGCCACCGCTGAAACCACACGCCTGGCCAGTGGCGAAGAAACCCGCCACACTATTGAGCTCTCCGCCACGGGCATGGTCACCGGCGAACACCTCACCCTACCCACCGCCGGCACCATCACCACCGGCTACGGACGCAATGCCGCTGGTGAGATCACCAGCAGCACCATCACCCAACACACCACC
>NZ_JFCQ01000021.1 GCF_000738265.1 Corynebacterium jeikeium | reverse complement strand
CGCCGCAAACGTCCAAAAAGCCACTAGACATCCCGTCCAAAAACATCCTGGACTCCGTGTCCAAAATGTCGCTAGACATCACAACGGGATGCTACCACGCGGAACTAGAGCTTCCCCTCGGCCAAGACCGTCCCGCCCGGCGACTTGCTGCCCGCCATCGGTTCCTCGGTGACACGCACCATCATCGTGTCCGCTGGCAGTGGCATCCATACATTGTCGTGCGGGTCCTGGTCGATCACGCCGGCCGACCGGGCGGCACCGTGTTTATCGATAGACCAGACCTGAGCGCCCATGCCGTTCTTTAGCACTGGCGCACCGTTAACCATCGCGCCGCCGGAATCCATCTGCTCAGATATCACCACGTCCAGCGTGGATCCATCCGCCTTCAGCGAAATGCTGCGCGCATCCCCCATCGCCATGATGGAGTGCATGTGGTCTTCCGCTTCCGCGCCCTGCATGAACGTTTCGGCGCCCCCGCCGTCCGACAATGCCTCCGGGGAGTCTCCCTGGCCGCCTTCGGCAGGCTGCTTTGCACCGTTCTCCGCCAAGCTGGAATCCTCGCCGGAGCTCCCCCACAATCCAGTGGTGGTGCCTACGATTCCTACGCCGGCCAGCAGCACGACCGCGGCGGCTGCGGCGAACCCAACGCGCGCAAATCCGCCGCGGGGCTTGATCGACTCGTCCTCGGCGGCGCTGGAATCCGCAGCCGCCTTGGCCAACGGCACAACGTTGCTTTCCTCGTTGTTTTCTTCGCTCTTTTCAGCGCTACCTTCACCCGGCGCGAACTGCGGAAACTTGCCCGAGGCGATCGCATCCATAATGTCTGATTTCAGCTTCGGCGAAGGCTCTACGGGTTCCGCCAGCCCGGCCAGGTCGGCTTCTAGTTCGCCAAAGTCCGGCTTTTCGTCTTTCATGAGGCACCCCCTTCCGCCAGTGCATCGCGTTGTTCTTTAAGGATCTTCTCTAGCTTCCGAAGCCCATCGCGCACGCGCGTCTTCGCAGTTCCCAACGGTACGCCGGTGGTTTCCGCCAGTTCCGCGTGCGTCATATCGCCGAAATACGCCAGCAGAATCGCGGTTTTGTGCGGCTCGCCCATGATCTCCAGCGCGGTCCGCACGGCGTGGCGCTGCACGTTCCGTAACGCTTCGTCTTCCACGCTTTCTTTCTTTATGGACGCCACCAGGAACGCCTCTCGGTCATCCCTTTTCAGCGTGGAAATGGCACTTCGAACGCGATCAATGGCGCGGAGCCTCGTCCGGCGCAGAATCCAGGCTTTCGCCGACCCTTTTTCTGGGTCGAAGTCGCCCGCGTGTTGCCACACTTCGATGAATACCTCTTGGGCGACTTCCTCCGCCTGGGCTTGGTCCTTGAGGATGTGTACCGCGAGGCCTAGTACCTGCGGGGCAATGTCGTCGTAGAGGCGCGCGAAAGCTGCCGCATCACCCTGTTGGGTGAGCAGCATCAAGCTCTCGAGTGTTTCTCTATCGACTACTGCCACCGGTCTCATCGTAGTGCGTCACGCAGACTGCTTGTGCTTCGTCCAGTGACTAGACCTAGTGATTGTGCTTACCCTGCAGGTCCGGCATCATGCTTTCGTCGGTCTCCATCATGTTTTCCACCTTGTCTTCCATCTTGCCGTCCATCTTGTCGGACATCTTCTCGCCCATCTTGTGATCCATCTTCTCGGACATCATGGCGCCGGACTCTTCCATCTTGTCCCCGCCCATCTTTTCCTCAGTCATATTTTCGCCGGTCATCTTGTCGTCGCTCATCTTCTCTTCAGTCATCTTGCTTTCGCTGGTCATCTCGGAAGAGGAAGACGTTTCGGACTTATCGGCATCCTTGTTGTCCTCGCTGCACGCAACCAGACCCAGGCCCATCACACCGGTCAAAGCCACTGCAACGGCAGCGCGCCCGACGGAGAATCCGGTTGCACGGGTGTTGTTTCCACGGTTGGTCTTGCGAGTGTTCATTCTTAATTGCTCCTTCGGAATGGTCAGAGTGCACTTTTTGTGCAACATGCTTGGTTCACGCTGCCCCTTTCTAAGGCAGCTTCATGAGTACATACGAAGCCAACACCAACATCGGATTGGAAGTTTCTAAAGAAATTTTTCTCCAATCCATTTCCCGCAAGTGCTCCGTAGTCATTCACATAACTCGTTTGTAGGAGCGCCCCGGCGATGCACGCGGTGGGCGTCAATAAGAAAGAAGAAGGAGCACAAGAACATGGGATGGGACATCATCCTGATTGGGTTGATCGGCGGGTTGGTGACGGGCATTTCGCCGTGCATCCTGCCGGTGCTGCCGATCGTGCTGGCGGTCAGCGCGGATAAGCGGCGTAAGCCGTGGCTGGTGGCGACAGGTATTGGACTGAGCTTTACGCTGGTCACGCTGCTGGGAACACTGATCCTCAGCGCACTGGGGTTGCCGAAGGACCTGCTACGCTGGGCGGGCGTGGTGCTGCTGGTGCTTGTGGGTCTGAGCATGCTGTGGCCCGCGCTGGGTGACCAGCTGGAACGGCCCTTCGCGCGGATCCGGATTCCAGGGTGGATCCAGCGGATTACGACGGGCGGCGGCTCCGGGTTCGGCATCGGTTTGGCGCTGGGTGCGGTGTATTCGCCCTGCGCAGGGCCGGTGCTGGCGGCGGTGACCGTGGCGGGCGCTACGGGGCAGATCAGCTGGGGCAACGTGGTGCTGGCGGTCAGCTTCGCGGTCGGCGCGTGTACTCCACTGTTCTTCTTCGCCCTGGCTGGCAAGCAGATCGGCACACGGGCGGACTTCGTGCGTTCCCACCGCAAGGGCATCTCTTATGGCGCGGGCGCGCTGGTGATCGTGCTAGCAGTGGCTATTGCGTTCAACGCTCCGGCGGCACTGCAGCGGGCGCTGCCGGATTGGACTTCAAGTGCCCAGGAGAAGTTCAACGCTTCCGACCGCACCCGGAACGCGTTGCAGCAGGCCAACGGCGGTGGAGCGGGCAGTCTGGAATCTTGCCGGACCGCCGCACCCGATAGGTTGCAGGACTGCGGACCGGTGCCGGCTTTCGCCGGCCTGGAGGGTTGGCAGAATACCGAAACGCCTGTGGACCCGCGCCATCCGGCGAAGGTGAACGGCAAGCAGAGCATCACCCTGGTGGACTTCTGGGCTTATGCCTGCATCAACTGCCAGCGCGCCAACGAGCACATAACCAAGCTTTTCGACCGATACCGGGATAGTGGACTGCAGGTGGTGGGCGTGCACGCCCCGGAGTACGCCTTCGAACACGAGGCCTCCAACGTCGCCGCCGCCATCCGCGACCAGGGCATCCACTACCCCGTCGCGCAGGACAATAACTTCGCCACCTGGCGTGCCTTCAATAACCGCTACTGGCCTGCGCATTACCTGGTGGATCACACGGGCAAGGTTCGCCAGATCCACGAGGGCGAAGGCTCTTATGCAGAGACCGAACGCCTGGTTCGCGAGCTGTTGTCGGCGGCCAATCCGGGCATCGAGCTGCCTTCGCCGGTAGAGGAAGGTGGGGATTCTTCTCATGACGCCACCAGTTCCCGCCAGCGGAACCCCGAAACGTACTTGGGCACGCGGCGCGCGGAGTATTTTTCTAATCCCGCGGGTGAGTACAAGAACGGGACTCACGAGTTTGCGAAGGTGCAGCCGGAGGCTCTGCACTACAGCTTGGAGGGCAAGTGGAAGTTGGCGGAACAGTCCATCCGCCCGGTAGATGAACCAGCGGTGTTGCACCTGAACTACCAGGCCAAGCGCGTGCAGCTGGTGGTCTCTGGCCGGGGTGAAATCTCCGTGGCCTACGGCGACGGCACTACCCGCCGCTTCCCCATCAACTCGGATGGCACGGTGGACATCCTGCGCAAACCCGAGCAGCAACAGGGCGAGCTGAGCGTGCGCGCTGGTAAGGGCGTGGAGCTCTACTCGCTGACGTTTGGGTAGTGCTGGCGGAATTTGCGGTATCCCACAGACCTTTCGCTACAAGGCAGTCCGGCAGACAAGCGTTCGATTATCGAATGGCATACCACGCACCCCGTCACTAAACTGAGCTCTACACCCACCGGAATGGAGGACTAGGACGTGGCCGTCAATTTCAACACCATCCGAGGCGTCGATCAGTGGGTTGATGCCTTCCCTGAGCAACTCCAACCACTTGATTCTGCTCAGCGCGCCGACCTTGCGGAAGCCCTAGCGCTCGGAGTTCATGAGGGGTGGAAGCCTACTGCCGAAGATGTCCAAGCGCTCGCCGACCAGGCAGCTGGAAAGCGACCCGAATTAACCATTCAGGACTGCATGGAGGCTGCGAAAGAATCTACAAAATCCGAATGACTTCTGTCTGATCTAGATGACATCACTGTCGAATTCAAAAGGCAACACCATGCGAAATCACCGGCGACGAGGCTGCGCTAGAAGTTATCGAATCCAGCGGCTACGGTGACCGCGAGCGTGCCAAGTGCCTAGCCGTCTCCTCAAGGATTCCGACTTTGCATCAAACTGAGAATCAAAGTGTCAAACTCTGAACGAAAGTGCGACTTTCAACGAATCGTTTCATAGTTTCATTCACACTTAGACTCCAACCGCTACTCGCGGCTGTAAACCGTCGCTTTTCGTCCCTGACCCCCGACCATGGACACGTATCCCTGTGCGAGGAGTGGATCAAGTGCGTAGCGGACCTGCGCAGGAGACAGACTCGTCCTATCCTGCAACTCCTTCATTGTCGCTGATCCGTTCAAGCCAATGGCTTCATAAACTTTAGGAACGTTCTTTCCCAAGGATCGTAGAATCTGCTCGTCCGTGCTCTTACGACGCGCCTTATCGCCAGAACCGGTCTCCTCTCCGACGGCGTAATAGACGCCGTCTTCGTAATTAAGGAACCCATTATCCGAGAGCTGATCAAGCATCCGTCGACATGCTCTCTCGCCCAACGGGGCGTACATCTGCACGATGCGCTGCCGCGTCGCCCCGCCCTGACTACGTAGATTCACCAGTAGATCTTCTTCAATCGGAACGAGACGCCGCTTTCCTTGTCGTTGCAGATCCTCGAGCCATTTATCCTCGATCTCACTGAAACGTGAACCGCGGGGAAATAACACTTTAAACGTGACACCGGTATCGATGAACTGCGGCTTTGGCAAACGCGCCTCCCTCGTAGCAGTGAGAATCTCTTGAATTCCACCACCTTCACCCTCGATGACGCGCTCACCATCCGGCGTCCTTAGATAGCGTGCAATCTCATAAAGCCGCTTGTTTACAGGGGCTTTGGTCAGCTCCGGGCTTTCCAGCTGGGATGCGGATAATCCACGCAAACCACCCGGGCTGACCACTACAAGCATCTTCTCCGTAATTCGAACCTCGACTTTTTTGCCCACCTCCACGGATGGCCCCAGATCCCGGTGAACCAGGGCATTCGCCAGCACCTCTCGGATAGCCGAAGGCGGAAACTCCGGTTCATCGACAAGATGGCCAATTTCCGTATACCTGCTCACCGTGTCCGAGTTTTGCCTAATCCAGTTCATAATCTCCACAAGCATCACCGGCAGTGGACCTTCAATCTCCTTGAGATTTTTATGGCGCCCCATTCCATCACCTCGAGCCAACCTCACCGCGACAGTTGCGCCAAGAGCAGGTTCAACTGACTGAGGCAGATAACCGAGCGCATACAGACCTCCCAAACGAAGATTGCCCTGGTTATCAGTTACGTTAGAAATTTGGAGCAACTGCGAGTCATCGTCAATCCTGGATAGGCGAGTTCTAGACTGGCGCACCGATTCGATAAAGCTCCTTAGCACCTCGCCATCGAGCACACCAGTATCGGTTCCATGAACAATCTGAAAATCGAAGTGCGTTTGTTGGCTAGCCGTTAGCGCAGAGAGCTCTAGCATCTTTAGATCGTTAGAGTTCATCTGATAATCGCCGTCAGCTTGACGCAGGTACGCCTTGTTCTTGAACCTTGCCGGTTTCTCTGTCGGTGTCAACGGTGTGACTTCCACCACCAAAACGTGTTTTCCGTCAATAATGTGGTGAAAGAACTCAAGCTGCGGGGCCGGCTTCACTGAAGACCGGCTGACCGATGCGATCGCCTTCTGCATTTCCGCTGGGTTTTCAATACCCGTGACTTCAAAACCTTTTCGCTCGCTAACGCCAAGAATGATCGCGCCAGCTTGCGGCATATTGGCAAATGCGCATAGCGTCTCGCCGATGTTCTCCGGAACACCTCCTGCCGCGGTTTTACATTCAACAAGAGTCGTGTCATCCCCGAAGGCACGGAGCTCCCTGATCATTTCTGCAAGACGTTCGGCATTCCAGCTCATGATGATCAGTCTAGATCACTTTTCACACTTTCACTACCTGCTCATTCACAGTTTGAACCTCAAAGTGCGAATCAAAGTGTTAAACAACTAGCAGTTTCACACTTTGATTTATGAGTTTGGACTTTAACCCTTAACCCGAAAGCGCTCTGGACACCACAGATACAAGAAGGGTTAATAGACAAAAAGGGATGCGGACGGAGGGTTACAGCACGTACATATTGCCATAAATCTGCTCATCCCGTGAGCTGGCGGAATCTAGTCGATGTAGATGTTATTGACGAACGAGACTGGCCTGGAAAGCAAGAGAATATTAAAACACTCCACTGCAAACCAAAAGGTTAAACTGGCGAAATGACCATGTCAATTGACTATGTGCGCTGGATTGGAATTGCAGCGTGGACCAGTGGTTTAGCCATCCCACGAAACTGCCAGGCGTTGGCTGTTCTTCCGGGGGATTCTCCCAGAAGAATCTTAATCCAGAGCGCCGGGGGACGCGCCACAACATTCGAGGACATTGAGCGTGAGTACACACATATCCAGTGGTTGCTAGCTGGAGCTCCTAGTGATGAATCTGTGCTGGATTATGTGAACCACCAGCAGCTCTGTTTAACGCATTATGGCCTCATCGACCATGACTTCGCCATCCTGGATGTCAGCGATAGCGCGTGCGGGAGCAAAAACTACTCCTTCAGGCAGTCGTCTGCAGCTGATCGCCGCCCCGACTACAGTCCCAAGGAAGCATTAGCTGCAGCTCAACGCCTCAGCAACTCCGCGATAGGATCGGCTCTTTCAGAACATATTCCTGCCTGGAATTTGGCCGAGTCATTAGGGCTGCTAGCTCTTGCTGTTCGTGAATACTTCACGGGCGCGGTAGTACGGAAACTTACTCGGAAATATGTAAAGGATCTTCGTTCGGATTCTCTGAACACCCAGGAAGTTCTCGGTTGTGGCCGCCTCGCCTATAGTGTGGCGTTTAAAGTTAATGATGACTCTGCAACCACCGCTCCGGTGATCACCCTGCACGTTCAGGAAGATGATCCTCTTTTCACAGCATCTGTGTTGAGGCACATCGTTGACCGGGCACAGGCTTTCGCTAGCGCATGTGGAAGTAGCGTTCATTGCGAGTCGGTATTCCACAACATCATTTTCCACCAGGCGTTCCCTAGCACCGTCCATGAACCGGATGCTGAAGAAACACCAATCATTCTGTACCGAATCCCGCTCAGCGCTGAGCTTCTCCCTGTCCAATCCTTAACGCAGGTGTTGGGTGACAGCGCCGCCCGCACAGCCGATAACGCACTGAGAGAGCCTCCCCAACGGAGTTTGCTAAGTATTCGTCGACTCCCAGATAGCGGCATCATACGGGTACACAGCTTCATCCCAGGAACAAGCATCGTCGATCGTGCAATTCACCGCGGCGGCTATCTCGCATCCTCGGAGCTTGTTTCTAGATTACAACAGGAAAAGGCGATGGCTGATCCTGATTGTCTCGCCGCAGCTGTAACACCGATGCTGATCTGGGAATCTCTCAGCACTTGGGGTCTCGCATCCGACAGCACCGCAGGTTCAGTGTGTTCCGTGCTTAGCGTGCGTGCCAATAGCACTTCCGCTGTGGAAGGTTCCATTCATCAACCACTGCTGACAGTTGAGGTCGATGAGCAGGCGCCACTCGGCACCGTGGCACATGACGTGTGTGATGTTCTCGGTGACCTGGGCATCGATTCCTTTACGGACTTCCCGATTGAGTTACTGTGGCTCGATCCACCGAAAGAGGCCGGCGTCAGCACCTCCTCTCCCAACGCTGCACCCCCACAAGCCACGTCGCTGGAACTCCCCATCTTATGGCCCCGTGCGTTAGGGGCACGATCAATAGCTGTCACAAATCAGGCACTCGCGCTCGCCGCCGTTCGCCGTGCTCTGCGCCACTGTTGCACCAAAGGCCTGTCATGGATCGGGGTAGCTCATGCTAGAAAAACCTCTGCCAGTGAGAGGCATCTGATTAGGGTGGCGGTCGCGTTCGAGTCTGAATACGCAGACAAAGTGGCCGTCAATCAGGAATTGACCCTCGCACTGAATGCGGTTTTTGCCGAAAACTCTATCGGCCCACATGTCACGTGCGAGGTTATCGATGCTAACCAAATAACCGACGTTTCAACATGGGTCACGGCGGCTGGGTACCATCCCGTCACTGGTTTCCTGCCTGCATATATTCAGCTTGAACACCTCAACACCGGCTATGCACCAAATTCTTGATCGCTATCACCCGAGGATTGATACCCATGCTGGGGTGGTCTGAGAATTAGGTTCAGTAGGCTTAAGCGACTGCCTGCTGCTTTTTCTTCCAATTCTCCGCATACCTGCCCGGGCTGAGATAGCCCAACACCGAGTGCGGATGTTCAGAATTGTACCGACGCGATCACCAGTCAAGCATGACCCTGGCGTGGGTGAGGTCCTCAAAAAGATTATCCTCACGTAGCTCGTCGGGCATTCGATGGGCCGAAATGACCGCCTTGCGCATTGATTCCATTGATTTCGATACTCGCCGCTTCGATATTCACCGCACGGATGAACACGATGGTGGAAAGTACAAGGACGGCACTCCAAGAAAACCACAAACGGCGTACTGTACCTTTTCCGAGCACTCTCGTACCGGAGCTTCGAGAGTTGACGAAGAACAAAGCACCAGGAGATCGGGTCTTTCAATCAGACCGGAGAAAGCGGCGTAAGAGAATCCCCGTGTAAAACCAGTGTGAAACAAAACAGTCAGGGCTTTGCTAGGACTGTTCCCGGCAAAACCCTGACCTGCGTTTTTAGTTGTGGAGCATAGGAGAATCGAACTCCTGACCTTCTGCTTGCAAAGCAGATGCTCTACCAATTGAGCTAATGCCCCTTGACTATCGAACCAAGCTTCCGAAACTATATCAGACGCTCAAGTCTCTAGTGAAAAGTGTTCGATGGTGGGCCTAGGAGGACTTGAACCTCCGACCTCTTCGTTATCAGCGAAGCGCTCTAACCGCCTGAGCTATAGGCCCTCGAACGAGTAGAAACATTACCCACCATTCCAGCCAATCACCAAATCGCCTGGTTAGATGCGGTTTTTGTGGTTGGAAAGTGGGCGTCAGAAATACTAGAAAGACTAGCGATCCAGCTGGATGCGCACACCGCCAAGAATGCTGGACGACGCGTTGTAGATCAGCGCGGCAATGGGCGCAAGAAGGGTGAAGAGAACGACCTCGAAAAGACCCAAGGCAACAACACCACCGAAGTACATACCGGCAGAGAACCCGGAGGAGTTCGTGAGGTCACCGACAAGCGAATCCAGGCGATCCCACGTGCCCGCAGCGCCGAGGATGATGTAGATCAACGCCATCGCCACAAACCACACCGCAAACAGCGCCAGATTGAAGATCAGGGCCATCTTGAGGGCACTGATTGGCTCGATGTACGTGACGGTGCGCTGTACGCCTCGCTTGGCCGGGTTGCCGGACTTGGAGGGCTTGTCCGTGGTGCTCTTGTCCTGAGCGGCGTTCGCTGTGTTAGCGGCGTTGCTTGCGGTGCCGGAGGTGTCGGCGGTGTCAGCCTGGGGCTGCGACGGCTGGGGTTGCGCGGGCTGAGACTGTGCGGGCTGTGCAGGCTGAGCGACCTGCTGAGCCTTGGCAGTCTGCTCGGTCGCTGCTTTATCCGCGGGCTTACCGGCATTCTTGGCGTTACCGGAGTTCTTGGTATTGCCATTCTTACCGGTATTGGGCTTGCCGGTCGGCGGGGGCGTTTTGTGCGTCATCGCATCTCCGTACTTGTTCGTACTCGTCGGTGCTTTTTTGTGCCTTATACGACAGTAGCCTAGCGGTATCGACCGCCAGGCTACTTAGAGTTAGGGATTACCCAACAGGCTTACTCGGCTCGTTCCGCCTGCTGGGCCTACCTGGACTACTTGGAATCTGCCTCTGCCTTCGCGGTGGCCTCGGCGGACTCTTCAGCCTCTTCCTCCACGTTGCGGTCCACGGCAACCAGCTCGTTGCCCTTAGCTAGATCCACCAGACGCACGCCCATGGTCGCGCGGCCACTGTTTCGGATCTGGCTGACTTCGGTGCGGATCACACCGCCGTTGGAGGTCATGGCCAGGATCTCGTCGTCGTTGTTAACCGTCAGCGCGCCGATCAGCTTGCCACGCTTCTTGTCGTACTTGAACGCAACCACTCCCAGGCCACCGCGCCCCTTCGTCGGGTACTCCTCCATCGGGGTGCGCTTGCCGTAACCACCAGAGGTAGCCACGAACAGGGACGAACCTTCCGACACGACCGTCAGGGCCAGCAACTGGTCTTCCTCGCGGAAGCGCATGCCCTTCACACCAGCGGTGGCGCGGCCCATCGGGCGCAGCGTTTCATCGTCAGCGGTGAAGCGCATGGCCTGACCCTCCTCGGAGACCAGCAGCAGGTCGTCCTCGGCGGTGCAGAGCTGCGCACCGACCAGGCGGTCGCCTTCGTTGAGGTTGATGGCGATCAGGCCACCGGAACGGGCCGTATCGTAATCCGTCAGGCGGGACTTCTTCACGCGGCCATGCGCGGTAGCCAGCACCAGGTACGGGGCATCCTCGTAAGACTGGATCTGGATGACCTGTGCGATCTGCTCGCCCGGCTGGAACTCCAGCAGGTTAGCCACGTGCTGGCCACGGGCCGTGCGGGTGGCCTCCGGCAACTCGAAGGCACGCAAGCGGTACACGCGACCGAAGTTGGTGAAGAACATGATGGTGTCGTGCGTAGAGCAGACGAAGAAGTGGCGCACCACATCGTCCTGCTTCAGCTCGGCGCCGCGCACGCCCTTGCCGCCACGGCGCTGGCTGCGGTAACTATCCACCTTCGTGCGCTTCGCGTAGCCCGTGGAAGTGATCGTCACGACCACGTTCTCGCGGGCGATCAGGTCTTCCTCGGATACGTCGCCGGAAGCGGCGATGATCTGGGTACGGCGCTCGTCACCGTACTTATCCACGATCTCTGCCAGCTCGGCGCGGACTATGTCGCGCTGGCGCTGCGGGGATTCCAGGATCGCCTTCAGATCAGCGATGGTCTCCTCCAGCTCTGCCAACTCGTCGATGATCTTCTGGCGCTCCATGGCGGCCAGGCGGCGCAGCTGCATGGCCAGGATATGGTCGGCCTGAACCTCGTCGACATCCAGCAGGTCGATCAGGCCGGTGCGGGCCTCATCCACCGTCGGGGAACGGCGGATTAGGGCGATGACCTCATCCAGCATGTCCAGTGCCTTCACCAGGCCACGCAGGATGTGGGCGCGCTTCTCGGCCTCATCCAGGCGGTACTGGGTACGGCGCACGATTACGTCGATCTGGTGGTCCACGTAATGGCGCAGCATCTGGTCCAGGCGCAGGGTGCGCGGCACGCCGTCGACGATGGACAGCATGTTGGATCCGAAGCTGGTCTGCAGCTGGGAATGCTTGTACAGGTTGTTCAGCACCACGCGCGGCACAGCGTCGCGCTTCAGGGTAATGACGATGCGCATACCCACGCGGTCGGAGGATTCGTCGTCGATCTTGGAGATGCCGGCGATCTTGCCATCGCGGATCTGCTCTGCGATCGAGGCCACCAGGTTGTCCGGGTTGACCTGGTACGGCAGCTCGGTGATGACGATGATCTGGCGGTTGCCCTCTTCCTCGATGCTGGTCACGCCACGCATGCGGATGGAGCCACGGCCGGTGCGGTAGGTGTCCTGAATACCCTTGTCGCCGACGATCAGGCCGGCGGTCGGGAAGTCCGGTCCCTTCACGCGCTCCATGCAGGCTTCCAACGCGTCGGCCTCTTCGGCCTCCGGGTTGTCGAGCAGCCAGTAGATGGCCGCCGCCAGCTCGTTCAGGTTGTGCGGCGGGATGTTCGTGGCCATACCCACGGCGATGCCGCCGGAGCCGTTCATCAGAAGGTTCGGCACGCGGGACGGAAGCACGGTCGGCTCGGTGGTCTTGCCGTCATAGTTAGGCTGGAACTCGACGGTGTTTTCGCGGATGTCGCGCACCATCTCCATCGCCAGGGGCGTCATGCGGCACTCGGTGTAACGCATGGCGGCCGCGCCGTCGTTGCCACGGGAACCGAAGTTACCCTGGCCGTCGACCAGCGGGTATCGCATCGACCATGGCTGTGCCAGGCGCACGAGGGTGTCGTAAATCGCGCTGTCGCCGTGCGGGTGGTAGTTACCCATCGTGTCGGCGACGGGCTTGGCGGACTTCACGTAGCTGCGCTCGGGGCGGTAGCCGTTGTCGAACATCGCGTAGAGGATGCGCCGGTGCACGGGCTTCAGACCGTCACGGACTTCGGGCAGGGCGCGTCCGACGATCACGCTCATGGCGTAATCGATGTAGCTGGACTTCATTTCCTCCTGCAGATCGATGGGGGTAACCCGATCAAAGAGGTTGTCGCTACCGTTGTTGTCGTCGCTCACTGTTTTGAGAAGCCTTTCTGTTTAGCCTTCAGACCTATCCATTCTACCCCCTTGTTGCGGGTTTACCGTGCTTTGAAGGCTTTGGGACGCCACCTTTCCCGCCCCTCTAAGGGAATTCGAAACGCGAAACTCGGCACCGCTCGGTCGGATTGTCTTCGCATGAATTCACAGGTCGCACCGGCTGCACCCCTATATGTGGGTATCCCTCTGGGGCTGATGTGAATCTTGCGGACAGCTGAAAAATGGCTTTGACCTCTTGATTTATCAATAAGTACCCAATAAATGCCCTGGAAAGGCGTTTTTGTAATTTCTAACGCTGAAAAACCAAATAGCAAAGGTTAGCTTAAGGATGTCCGACGTTTCACCTCGAAGCCAAATGATTTGGTTACACACGAGAACACAGGAGAAAAACATGAAGCTGTCTAAGAAGATCACCGCTACCGCCGCTGCTACCGCTCTGGCTTCCGCAGCCCTGCTGACCCCGGTCGCTAACGCCGAGCCGACCTCCACCACCGACACCGCCACCCAGCCGACCGACACCGCCACCCAGCCGACCACCGCCACCCCGGCACCGTCCACCACCACCCCGGCACCGTCCACCACCACCCCGGCACCGTCCACCACCACCCCGGCACCGTCCACCACCACCCCGGCACCGGACAAGGACAAGGGCAAGAAGGAAGTCGAGCTGACCGAAAAGCAGAAGAAGATCGCTGCCGGCGTTGCAGGTGGCATCACTGCCCTGGGCGTTCTGGGTGCAGTCCTGGGTAACTCCGGCGACAAGGCTGAGGATAAGGCTAAGTCTGAAGAGAAGAAGGACGACAAGAAGAAGGACGATGCCAAGGCTGAGGCTCCGAAGGCTGACGCAAAGGGCGGCGAGAAGGCTGACGCTAAGGGCGAGGCTATGCCTGAGGCACCTGCCGCTGAGGCAAAGGGCGAGGCTATGCCCGCAGCTCCGAAGGCTGAGGCTCCGGCAGAGCGCAAGGTTCAGCTGGCTAACACCGGCGTTAAGCCGGAGATCTCCATCCTGGCTGGCCTGGCTCTGATCTCCATGATCGCCGGCGCTTGGATGATGTTCGCTCGCCGCGAAGCATAAGGCACGCTTCTCAAGGCACCAGCGACAACGTTCGCTTAAGCACTAACCCGCGCCCCTTCACAACCCGAAGGGGCGCGGGTATTTGCGTTCTTTAGCCGCCACCCTGGCTACTTGGCGATCTCTCGCCAGAACTCCTCCAGCCGATCGGAAACCAGTTTCGGCTCCCGCGCCCACCGGTTGTGGCCTAGCTGCGAATCCAGCTCCTCCACCTTCACCTGCGCCACCGGCAGCTCGTCCGCCAAGTGCTGCGCCGAAGCCAAGGGACAATCCTCATCATTGGCACAACGCGTAAACAGCACCGGCAAACGCACGGACTTCTTCGCCTCTTCGTAGTCCATGTCCTGATCCCGCAGCTTATGCAGCCGGTTCGTCTGCCCGTAGCGGAACCACTCTCGAAGTTGTACCCCCGATTGCCGGCCATACCCCGCCAAATCCAACGCACCGGCAGGCTGATAGCCGAACAGCAGAATATTCAGCATGATCTGGTAAGTACCCCATTGCAGCCGCATGCGCTGCTTCCCCTTAAAGCCTTTGTAATAAGGCGTGCCGGAACCCACACCCATCATTCCGCGAATGCCCAGCTCCTCGGCCTCGGGCCGGGCAAGAAATAGCGAGCCGATCTGTCCGCCCATCGAATGGCACAGCATTAACGTAGGGTGATTTCTATTGACGCCCAGCGCCTCCTTCGCCGCGCGAATCGTTCGCGGATAATCCCCAGAAGCCAGATGGTGGTAACCCCACTTGTGCTTTCGGCTGGCTCGCGCCGTGGACGAACCCTGGCCACGCAACTCGCCGGTAATCACCGGATATCCGCGGTCGGCCAACTCCCATGCAATGGGGTCATAATAGCGGGCACCCATTCCAAAGCCGGGCCAGACCACAATCACCGGTCGCGCGCGATCCCACGCAGCATCCGCTGGGCTGTGTGCTGGCATTGCGGCGTGGCCGGAGGCGGTGGCGTCACTACCTTCCTCCCCTACCTTCGGCGTACCGGGCAGAAACAGGCGCACCTGCGAGGTGGTGCCATCCGCCATGGTGACAGGCAGCAAGGTAGGCTCGCGGCGCTGCGGAGTTCGAGTGGTTTTCGCTTGGTGTTTCGAATCGCTCACAACATCTGATTAAACATCAAGGAAGCGAACGTCGCGGGCGTTCTTGGTGATGAAGCTGCGGCGGGCCACAACGTCATCGCCCATGAGGACGCTGAAGATCTCATCGGCGGCAGCCGCATCCTCCAGGTCCACGCGGCGCAGGGTGCGCACCGTCGGATCCATGGTGGTCTCCCACAGCTCCTTGGCGTTCATCTCGCCCAGACCCTTGTAGCGCTGGATACCGTCGTCCTTGTTGATCTTGCGGCCCTGCGCCAGACCCTCTTCCAGCTGCTGGTCGCGCTCGCGATCACTAAAGGCGAAGCCCGGTTCGCCCTTCGCCCACTTCAGCTTGTACAGCGGCGGTTGGGCCAGGTAGACGTAGCCCTCCTCCACCAGGGGGCGCATGAAGCGGAACAGCAGGGTGAGCAGCAGCGTTGCGATGTGCTGGCCGTCAACATCAGCGTCGGCCATCAGCACGATCTTGTGGTAACGCAGCTTCTTAATGTCAAACTCGTCGTGGATGCCGGTGCCCAGGGCAGTAATGATTGCCTGGACCTCGTTATTCTTCAGCACCTTATCCATGCGCGCCTTCTCGACGTTCAGGATCTTGCCGCGCAGCGGCAGGATGGCCTGGTACATGGAATCGCGGCCGGACTTTGCGGAGCCACCTGCGGAATCGCCCTCCACGATGTACAGCTCACTGAGCTTCGGATCGCGGGAACGGCAGTCCGCCAGCTTGCCCGGCAGGCCACCGATGTCGGAGGCCGACTTGCGGCGCACCATGTCGCGCGCCTTGCGGGCAGCATCGCGTGCGTGCGCGGAGGCTACTGCCTTTTCGACGATGGCCTTCGCCTCCGCCGGGTTGGCATCCAGCCAATCCGCCAGGTGTTCATTCACTGCCCTCTGAACAAAGCCCTTGATCTCGGTGTTTCCGAGCTTGGTCTTCGTCTGACCCTCGAACTGCGGGTCGCCGACGCGCACGGAAATGACGGCCGCCAGGCCCTCACGCACGTCATCGCCGCTGAGCTTCGGATCCTTGGCCTTCAGCAGCTTGTGGTCGCGGGCGTAGCGGTTCATCAGGGAGGTCAGCGCCGCACGGAAGCCTTCCTCGTGCGTGCCACCTTCGAAGGTATTGATGGTGTTCGCAAAGGTGTGAACGGACTGGCTAAAGCCACTGTTCCATTGCAGGGCAACCTCTACCTCGTGATCTTCCTCGGCCACGTCGAAGGAGACGATGGTCGGGTGGATCGCGGTGCGCTTGCGGTTGATGTAGGCGACGTAATCCTTAAGACCCTCCGGGTAGTGGAATACGCGCGTGCGCGGGCCCTTTTTCTTCTCCGCCTCAGCGGCCTTTTCCTCCGCGGACTTCGGAGCTGCCGCATCCTCGGCTGCGCTCTCCAGCTCCTCGTCGTCCTCGAGGTGCTCGCGCTCATCGATCAGCTTGATGGTCAGACCCTTGTTCAGGAAAGCCATCTCTTGCAGGCGCTTTGCCACCGTGTCGAAGTTAAACTCGACGGTCTCAAAGATCTCCGGGTCCGGCCAAAAACGCTGTGTCGTGCCGGTTCCGCGGGCCTTCTTGACCTGCTGCAGCTCCTCGGGCACCGCCATCTCAAAGTTTTGACGCCACAGGTACCCATCACGCTTAATCTCAGTTTCCATGCGGGTGGACAGGGCGTTAACCACCGAAATGCCCACACCGTGCAGACCACCGGATACTGCGTAGGAGTCCGAGTCGAACTTACCGCCGGCGTGCAGCTGCGTCATGACAACCTGCACGGTCGGCGGGCCAGTCGGGTGATCCTCCACCGGGATGCCACGACCGTCATCGACAACCTGCACGCCACCGTCGGCCAGCAGCGTAACGCTGACCTCCTTGGCATAGCCCGCCATGGCCTCATCAACCGAGTTGTCCACAACTTCCCACACCAAGTGGTGCAGGCCGCGCTCACCGGTGGATCCGATGTACATACCTGGACGCTTGCGGACAGCCTCCAGGCCTTCCAGGATCGTAATCGAGCTCGCGCCGTAGTTGCTTTGCTTCTGTGGTTCAGCCACGGTGGGTCAAACTCCTTTTCTCGCGCGCCTAAATAACCACCCCATTCTACCGCGTCGGAGCCTTAAAGGCGCCATTGGACAGGCCGTTTGGACCGATCCATGTGCTGGAAACCTCTATCCGAAGTCATCCCGTGGGCCACGACCCTTCACGCGGAGCTTGCCATACTTCGGCCGCCGGATGTTCGGTCCCTCGATCCGCAACTGCGCCACCACGTCCTCCCCGGCACGCTTGGCGATGGCCTGCAGAATCACGGTCTGCATGTACCGCAGTTGCGTAGTCCACGGAGTGGAATCGCACTCCACCACCAGAATCTGCGCCTCTTCTTCGTACCGCACCGGCCGGGTGTGTTCGGCAATCTTGTCGCCCACCAGCTCCGGCCAGGCGTTCATGATTCGTGCGACACTGACGCGCTGCTGCCAGCCCTGGCGCTTGATCTCCCGTCCGATTAGCGCACCGAAACGCTTCGGATCGCGATAGCTGCGGTCAAGGCGCCCATCCAAACGTGTCTTGTATCTGGTGGATCTACCAGGTGTTTTCTTCTTGTTTTTTCTTGGTGACGCCACCGTCGGCAACTCGGCCTGCGGGGAACCACCAGCCTTCTTCATAGCAGCGAGGGCCTGGGCTACCGGATCAATCGCCATCGTTCTCGCCACCCTTCACGCTGCGCGCCGCGACGTCCTCAACTTCAGTAACTTCAGTAGCTCCCGTGTCGTCGGTCGCAGAAGCCTTGAGCTCGTCGATAGTGTAAATCTTCGCCACATCCCGCAGCGCCTCTGGGATGTCTTCATCCACCGCAGCCGTGATGAGGACTTGCTCGGCGCTGGAGATGAGGTCGATGAGGTGGTGGCGTCGTGAAGAATCGAGCTCCGCGAAGACATCGTCGAGGATAACGACGGGCTCGACCCCATCCCCGCGCTGCATAAAGAAGGCAGCGAGGCGCAGCGACAGGGCGAAAGACCAGGACTCGCCGTGGGAGGCATAACCCTTGGCGGGTTGCTGACCGAGCATCAATTTCAGATCATCGCGGTGGGGGCCGAGCAGCGTAGTTCCGCGTTCGACCTCCTGGGAGCGCTTAGCGGCGAAGGCCTGCAAGAGCGTGGCCTCAGCGATCTCGGGGCTGAGCACTGCCGTTGGCTGGTCGGGTTCGCTGGTGCCAAGGTAAATGCCCAGCTCAGCCAGTTCCGGATCAATGGTCGAGGTGTAAGCCATGTGCGCCGGACGCGACTGCGGAGCCAACGACTGGTAGGTCTGCTGCAAATGAGGAGCCAGATCATGGACGATCTGCACACGGGCTGACATGATCTGCGCGCCGAGCGCGGCCAATTGCGTATCCCACACGTCGAGGGTGGCAAGGGCCGACTCGGCATCAGTTTTGATTTCCTCCGAGAGGTTGTGGCTAGCCCCCTTCGGCGCGCCGACGACAAGGCGCAGGGCAAAGGCCGACTGACGAAGCAGGGCGTTGCGCTGGCGCAGGGCCTTGTCGTAGTCCGCTTTCACCGCAGCTAGGCGCGGGTAGCGGGCGATCATGATCGTATCCAGGAAATGGCGGCGCTGCTCCGGTTCACCCCGGATCAAAGCGAGGTCTTCCGGGGAGAACAACGTTGTACGAACCACGCCAAGGATTTCGCGCGGAGAGTTCATGGCTGCCCGATTGATGTGCGCACGGTTGGCGCCCCGCGCCCGAATAGCCAGATGAGCAGTGAGTTCGC
Source organism: Corynebacterium jeikeium (assembly GCF_000738265.1). Lineage (GTDB taxonomy): Bacteria > Actinomycetota > Actinomycetes > Mycobacteriales > Mycobacteriaceae > Corynebacterium > Corynebacterium macclintockiae. The sequence goes on along the minus strand of NZ_JFCQ01000021.1, from coordinate 81,220 downwards.
GACCGTTGTTGACAGCGGTGGCGGATACGTTGGCTAGATCCGCGCCACGCCGCACCAGGGCCGCATCAGTGTTGACGCGGTGGGAGCTGAGGTGGGCCAGATATCCGAGAGCCTCGACAATATTGGTTTTACCGTGGCCGTTGGGGCCGGAAAAGATCGTGATGCCAGGCTTCAGTTGCAGGTCGAGTTCCTTCCACGACCTGTAATTACTCAGACGAAGATTCGAGACATACACGGTGAGTCAACGGTAACGCGTCGTTTAACGTCGTTTAGCCCGGAAGGCGAACCGGCATCAGCAGGTAAGTGAAGTCGGTTTCCGGGGTAGCGAAGTTGCCTTCTGCATCGGCTTCCGGCAGGTCACCCGGATCTGGCAGCAGAATTGCCGGGCGGGAGGCCATGGTGAAGCCAAAAACAACGCGCGGCGTGTGGATAGCCGCCAGGCCTTCCTTGAGGTAACTCGGGTTGAAGGCAATGACCAGCGGTTCGCCGGCAAAAGCGCAGTCCAGGGTTTCCGTCGCGGAACCAACATCGCTACCGCCCGCGGACAGGGTGACGGTGTTGTCCTTGAAGTCCATGCGGATCTGCGAATTGCGCTCGGCGACGATGGATACGCGCTTGATGGCCTCTTGCAGTGGGGCGATTTCTACGCTGGCTAGAGCCGTGTGGGTCTTCGGCAGCAGGGGGCGGAACTTCGGGAATTCCGCGTCGAGCAGGCGGGTGGTGGTGTGGCGGGATTCCGTGGAGATGCCGAGCAGGCCGTCCGCACCGATGTCCTCGCCCGTACCCACAGCGATCTCGATCGGATCGGTGTTTGCGGGATCCATGGAACGCGCTGTGTCAGCCAAGGTACGGGCCGGGATGAGGAGCTTCGCCTGCGCATCAGCCTGCGCAGGATTCCACTGGAAGCTGCGGACTGCCAGACGGAAGCGGTCGGTGGCGACCATAATGACATTTTCGCCGTCGATTTCGACATGAACGCCGGTGAGCATCGGCAGGGTATCGTCACGACCTGCAGCCACTGCGACCTGCGCAATCGATTCTGCAAACAGGTTTGGATCGATGGTGCCAGTGACGTCCGGGAGTTCAGGTAGAACCGGGTAGTCCTCGATCGTCATTGCTGGGAGTTCGAACTTAGACTTGCCAGTCTTGAGGGTCACGGTGGTGCCGTCGAACTCGATATTGATCGGTTTATTCGGAAGGGAACCGACGATATCGGAGGCCAGCTTGCCGGCGACGAGAATCTTGCCTGGTTCGTTGACCTCTGCATTGATGCGTACGCGGGTGGAGACTTCGCGATCGAATCCGGATAGTTCCAATCCATCGTCATCCGCAACGATCATCACACCGCGAAGGATGGGCTGGGTCGGCTTGCTGGGCAGGGAGCGGGCTACCCAACCAAGGGCGGATGCGAAGTCATCCTTGGGAACAATGAAACTCACTGTCTGGCTATCCATGCTCAATTTAACTTCCGTGCTTTCGTGGCTGCTCTCGTTGCTCATACGCGCGAAGCGCATGTTGAGGTTCGTCTGATCAAGATTAACCCACAAGCTCTATTTCTGTTTATTCCCTTTTATTTAAAGAGATAGCAGTCGTAGTAGGTGTTGTGGATCCTGTGCACAAAGCCTAATCCATGCAGTTCGCAGGCCGTGTCGGGATGTTGATGTCTCGGTGGACAAACTGTGAATAACGCTTCTCGCCTGTGGATAACTTGGAAGGCAGGCGGGTTGTACACATGTCATCCACTGCTATATCCCCAGTTTAGGTGCGGTTTTCCCCAACGGTTCAGGGAACGTCTTGTGACGTGTCTAACCTTCGCTGCTTTTCCGGTTCGCTGCGAAGCCATGTTCGCCTTACCCCCTAAATTACAAAACTGAAATTACACTTGTGGAAAACCCTGTGGAATTGTGGATAACTCGCCCGAGTCTGGTGCTGCCCAAGGTCAGGGCACAACGAGTAATCCCCAGCCTGCCTGTGGATAACTAAGCAAAACTGGGGATAACTGTGAGTAACTCGGGGCTCACACCCGGATAGCAACAGCGGCTAGGGGGTACAAAGCCACATTGTGGGATTAATCCCGGGCATGAGACTTGATCTTTTGGGTGAGCTCTTGCACCTGATCGAATACCTTCTTGTTCTCCGACAGGGATTCCCGCACCCGTCGCTCGGCATACATGACGGTGGTGTGGTCGCGCCCACCGAAGGAACTTCCCAGCTTCGGCAGCGACAGATCCGTCAGTTCGCGGCACAGGTACATGGCGATCTGCCGGGCCTGCACGAACTTCTTGGCCCTTCCCTTGCCGACAAGTTCGTCGGTGGTGAGGTTGAAGTAGTTCGCCACAACTTCGATAACGTGCTGAGGCACGATCTCCACGTCCTGATCCGCCGGCGAAATGTCACGCAGCGCAATCTCGGCCGTCTCCACGGTCAGCGGTTCGTGGCTGAGGGCGCAATAAGCAGTCACGCGGATAAGAGCACCGTCCAGCTCACGAATGGATTTCTCATAGCGGCTGGCAATGAGGACCTTCACGTCTTCCGGAAGCTGCACATTGTCCGATTCCGCCTTCTTCGTCAGAATCGCAATGCGCGTCTCCAGATCCGGGGTCTGAACATCCGTAATCAACCCGCCTTCGAAGCGGGTGCGCAACCGATCCTCCAGGGTGGTCAGCTGCCGCGGCGGCCGGTCGGAGCTCAGCACAATCTGCTTGTTGGCCTGGTGCAATGCGTTGAAGGTGTGGAAGAACTCCTCCTGCGTGGATTCCTTGTTCTGCAGGAACTGGATGTCGTCGACGATCAACATATCCAGGTTGCGGTAGCGGCGCTTGAAGGATTCGCGGGTGTCATTCGCAATGGAGTTAATGAAGTCGTTGGTCAGTTCTTCCGAGCTCACATACAGCACCCGCATGTTTGGCTGTAACTCTTTGGCGTAGTGCCCGATGGCGTGCAGCAAGTGCGTTTTGCCCAATCCAGATTCGCCCCAGATAAACAGCGGGTTATACGCCTTGGCCGGTGCTTCTGCGACTGCCCGGCAGGCGGCAGCGGCGAAGTTGTTGGAGGAACCGACGACGAAGCTTTCGAATGTGTAGTTCTTGTTCAGCAGAGAATCGCCATCAAGGCCGTCATTGAAGTTCGACGAAGGTTGCGTCGGCGAACTATGGCGCGCAGCTGACCTGTAGGTTTGCTCCGACGTTGCCTGCTCTTTGTGCGTCCAATGCCGCGGCGTGGGCGACGGGTTGGGGTCGATTCGGTTCTCGCTCGCCGAGTACTGCCCCGCTAACTCATCCGCGTCGTGCTCGCGGCGCTGTTGTGCTTCCTCCGTGGTTGTCTTGTTCTTTTCCTCGGCCTGTGTGACGAGTTGTTCGACCTCTGTATTCGAAAGGTCCTCTGCGGTTGCTACGGACTGTGGTGTGGACGCCCCTTCGTGGGTACCGCGCCCAGTTTCACCAGTGCCGTGGGTAGTTTCCTCTGCATCGCTATCCGCAGAATCACCATTGGTGCTGGTGATGGCAAGGCTGACGGACAGATCTAGCCGGGTTTTTAGGACGTGTTTGATGGGATCGATGAGGTCTTGCTCGATCGATTCCTTGGTCCACCTATTGGGGGTCTCCAGAACAACAATGCGACCCATGAGCCCCACCGGTTTAACCTTGCGCAGCAGCGAACGCTGCTTTGGTGAAATCGCTGGTAGATCCGGGTCGGGGGATTCCGAGGAGCTATCAGCAAGCCAGTCGTGCATGATGGCATCCCACATGTCGGGGAAGTGCTCCTCGATGGAGAAGTTCGAATTACTCATAAGGTTTCCGGCTCAGTTGTTCTGTCGTGGGTGTGATTGTGCGTGCGTGGTTATCACTATCGGATAGCAGGAGTTAACTTTTGGGCTATCCAAAAGAATATGGGGGTGTTCGGGTGGCGAACAAAAGCGTGATTGAACCCGGGCTCGAAGATCGTTTTGTTCACTGCCTAGTACACAGAAGGAAATATCCTCTGTCCTGCGTTTCCACACAGTTATGCACACCTGTGGATAACTTCTTTCCACATGTTATCCCCAAGGTACAGGCTCCTTGTGGATAACTCTAATTGAAATCAAAAAAGCGGTCTGACCTGGCATAACTAGGTGTAAAGTAAAGGTTTAACCTTTGGGGGTGGAGGAGTTTTCCACAAGTTATGGAAATATTTGACGAACCAGAGAATCTTCTCTACACACCCGCACTCGACCCCACCGTGACCAGCTCATTTTCCCTCGTACAAGCCACCCAACCCCGAGGTGGGCACCACATAACAAGAGATAGAATCCCGAAAATTTGGCTAACTTCCACCAAGCCACGTATCCTTAGGACGTCTATGGCAACTCATACATGGCGGTGGATCACCACGCTGCCTATCGGGTGCCTCTGGTACCGACGAAAGTCCTCTCGGATGTTGTTGGTACAACTGTCCACTTAAATTCGTGGGCGTACCGCTGGCATAGCGATGATCCCGGTATCTATGTGCTGGGATGTTTGCTGTTGTGCCTGTAGTGCGCCTACGCCTAAAAACGTTAAGGAGTGAAGTACCGTGGCCAAGGGCAAGCGTACTTTCCAGCCCAACAACCGTCGTCGTGCACGCGTACACGGTTTCCGTACCCGCATGCGTACCCGCGCCGGCCGTGCCATCGTTTCCGCACGCCGCAACAAGGGTCGCAAGTCCCTGACCGCCTAATTAAGGCAGCGGCGCCTCCCCTGTTCCCAACCTTTTAAGGGGCGGGGGCGTAAAGGCGTCATAAAGAAAGAGCCACCACAGTGCTAGCTCCCCAGCACCGGCTTCGATCAACGGCCCTATTCGGGCAGACGATTCGGAAAGGTCGGAAAAAGGGTAGTCGCACTGTGGTGGTTCATGTTTTTGCAGGCGGGGGCGCGCGGGCAGAGGAGTTGCCGATGCCGCTACAAGAAGCTTCAACAGCGGGACCACGTATGGGGCTGGTCGTTTCGAAGGCTGTGGGAAATGCTGTGACCAGGCACGATACATCTCGAAAGCTGCGGAATGCCTTTCGCGCGGTGCTGGACGAAGGGGAAATCGAGTTCCCCGCGGGCACCTGCGTGGTGATCCGTGCCCTGCCGGCCAGCGCCCGCGCAAGCAACGAGGAGTTGGTCGGCGATGTGCGAAGCTGCATCCGACGAGCACTCCGCTAGGGCTGAATCTCAGGGGGGTTGGGGAACTCAGCTGGCGCGCCGTGCAGTCCTTGGTTACCAAAGTTATCTGTCACCCCTTAAAATGGGGCCAACGTGCCGTTTTGAACCTACGTGCAGCAACTATGCCCTTATCGCGCTGGGCCGCCATGGTCTGGTGAAGGGCACAGTGCTTACGTTGGGTCGATTGGCCCGCTGTGGGCCGTGGCATCCGGGAGGTTGGGATCCTGTCCCGCCTCGTCGTTCCCTACGCTTGTGGGTCAGGCAATGCCTGTCTCGCTGGCTTAAATAGACCAAGTTCAGGAGAAACCTCGAGTCGCCATGGATTTTATTTATTATCCAGTGTCGGGCGTTTTGTGGTTCTGGCATAAGCTGTTCAGCTACGTCCTTAGCCCGGATTCGGGTATCACGTGGGCGCTAGCGATCATGTTCCTCGTGTTCACCATCCGTATTCTGTTGGTGAAGCCGATGGCTAATCAGCTGCGTTCCAGCCGCAAGATGCAAGAAATGCAGCCGAAGATGCAGGAGCTGCAACGCAAGTACAAGAATGATCGCCAAACGCTGGCCATCGAGATGCGCAAGCTGCAGAAGGAGATGGGTGTAAACCCACTGGCTTCCTGCTTGCCGATGTTGGTCCAGATGCCGATCTTCCTGGGCCTGTTCCACGTGTTGCGTTCCTTCAACCGCACTGGTGAAGGCATCGGCCAGCTGGGGATGTCGGTTGAGGAGACTCGAAACACCCCGAACTACTTCTTCGGGGTGCACGAGGTTCAGTCTTTCCTGGACGCCCGTATCTTCGGCACTCCCCTTTCCGGCTTCATTTCTATGGATCCGCAGAACTACCGTGCGTTCTCCGCCGATGGATCTGTTGATTTCACGCGTACGAACATCATCCTGGTCGTCGTGCCAATGATGCTTATCGCATCTGTTCTGATGCACTTCTCTGCTCGCATGTCGATGGATCGCGCGGCGCAGCGCCGTAAGGCGAACCCGGCTAAGGCGAACGATCCGAAGGCCCAGCAGATGCAGATGCAGATGGACATGATGCAGAAGCTGATGCTGTGGTTCATGCCTGTTCTGTACTTGCTGGGTGGCTTCGCTTGGCAGGTTGGTCTGGCGCTATACATGGTCACTAACATGACCTGGTCCTACCTCCAGCAGTACTTCCTGTACAAGAAGATGGACGCTGAGGAAGAGGCTGAGAAGGAAGCAATCGCCGCGTCCAAGCGCACTTCGGCACCGAAGGTTGGTGCCCGCCCGGATAACCCTAAGAAGAAGGGCAAGAAACGGAAGTAGCAGTAGCAGCATTAGCCGTCTCAGGCGAATAGCTGTCTTCTATTCCAAGGACCGTCACCGTTGTGGTGGCGGTCTTTTTGTTTTATTGACGCCCTCTCCCCCGGTACCTATATCTTCTATCGTCGTTATTCTTCGGATGCCGCAGCGGTCCAGAGCCTCCATGTTCGCAGGTGCCAGAAGAGAGCTCCTGGGTACGGGGTTTCGCTGCGGTGCCTATAGAATGGATCGAGTAATAAGCGTTGGATGTTTCACGTGAAACGGTTTCGAATGTTTCACGTGAAACATTGCTTGATTCCGAGGCTATTGGAGGAGTTTCTAGATGCCAGACCAGGATGATGTAAACCTTCAGAGCTCCGAACTGGGTGAAACGCCAGCAGCTGCTGAGGCAGTCTTTGGTGACCGTCTTCCACTAGCGCGAGCATATGCAGAGTTCCTAGCCACTGCCGGTATCGAAAGGGGTCTCCTCGGTCCGCGCGAAGTGCCGCGCATTTGGGAGCGCCACGTACTCAATTCGGCAGTGCTTGGAGAAGTGATCGAGAATGGCGCTCGAGTGATCGACGTGGGTTCCGGGGCAGGTTTGCCGGGCATTCCTTTGGCAATCGCCCGTCCTGACTTGCATGTTCAACTATTGGAGCCCCTCCTCCGTCGCTATAACTTCTTGGCGGAGATCAATGACCAACTAGAACTTGGCTGTGAGGTGCTACGGGGACGGGCTGAGGAACCAGCAGTCGTTAAGCAACTGGGTGGAGCTGATGTGGTTACCTCCCGTGCAGTTGCGCCGCTGGGAAAGCTTGCGAAGTGGTCGCTTCCCCTCGTGCGCGTAGGTGGTTCGATGAAGGCGCTCAAGGGCGGTTCTGTGGCCGAAGAGCTCGAGCGGGATGCTAGGGAGATTCGAAAGGCCGGCGGTGGGAATGGAACCATCGAGATGGTCGGTGAGTCTAAGGTGGCAGAGCCAACCCACGTCATTATCATTCCGCGCATTAAGTGAGTGGTCTTACGCGGGTGTTAGGGGTGACTCTGACTCTCGTTGTGGGCACTGACCCGCTGCATTATTCTTTACGTACACCCCGATGTTTCACGTGAAACATCGCACTTCGACCTCAAGATTGGACTTAGATGTCGAAATTCGACATGGATGATACACCGATTGCCCGTGCAGCACAGCAGGCCGCCCGCCTGCAAAACCCCAACCGGGACAAGCTTCCAAAGCCGAAAAAGTGCAGGAAGATCACTATTGCCAACCAAAAGGGCGGCGTAGGTAAGACGACTTCTACCGTCAACCTGGCTTGGTCACTGTCGTTGCTGGGCATGAAGGTTCTAGTCATCGACCTGGATCCGCAAGGTAACGCATCGACGGCGCTTAACGCGGTTCATCATGCGGGTACCCCATCCTCCTACGAGGTTTTGCTCAAGGAGATGACCGTGGATGAAGTCATGCAGCCAAACGACAAGAACGACAATATCTTCTGCGTCCCTGCGACGATCGATCTTGCTGGTGCTGAGATCAACCTGGTCAGCGAAGTTCGTCGCGAGTACCGTCTGTCACAAGCCATTAGCGATGAATGGATTGAGGAACACGGTTTCGACTACATCTTTATTGATTGTCCGCCGTCGCTGGGACTGCTCACGATCAATGCCATGGCGGCTGTGGACGAGGTCCTCATCCCTATCCAGTGTGAGTATTACGCACTAGAAGGCGTGAGTCAGCTCATCGACAACATTGCAATGATCCGCGAGAACTTGAACCCGAATCTGCATATCTCCGGCGTGCTGCTCACCATGTACGACGGTCGCACCCGTCTTTCCCAGAATGTGAGTGATGACGTTCGCACTCACTTCGGTTCTGTCGTGCTGGATAATCATATCCCCCGCAACGTGAAGGTCTCCGAAGCCCCGAGCTATAACATGACGGTTCTGCAATACGACGGTGGTGCCCCTGGTGCCCTGGCGTACTACGACGCGGCTAAGGAGTTCGCTGCGCGCGGGGACTATCTGCCAAGCGCCGAAACAGCACCTATTGGAATCGCCCCTGAGCTACACGATGGAGGTGCCTCATAGTGGGTAAGACAAACAAAAATCGCGGCAAGACGTCAGAAAAGACTGATAAGTCCTCTGACGCTCAAAAGGCTCTGAGTCCCACCCGAATGCCGACCACAACGCGAAAGCCACAGATGCCTTCGCCTAGTGCGGTGGGTAATGCGCGCCGTGGAGGCTTGGGACGTGGCTTAGCTTCACTGATTCCTACGGGGCCGGCTCGTCCGTCACTCGGCGATGGTGCAGCCGACATAGTTCTCGGTAACCGATCGACAGTTGGTGGTGTAGGTCCCTCTCGCGACAGCGTCAAAGCGGCCGCGGAATCGGAAAATAGCGTTACATCCCGAAATTCTAGGGGTACCTCAGGTATAGGCGCGAAACATCACAGTGACGTTTCAGATTCCGATTCGAAATTCTCGCTGGCAACTGAGTCAGCTGTCGGGAGCGCCGGACACGAACCCGTTAATGCTAGTACTGACTCGAATGTTTCACGTGAAACAAACGGCGCGGATTTCGGAGCTTCGTATCAAGAGATCCCGCTTAAGGCCATTCGCACAAACGCTAAGCAGCCGCGTGAAGTGTTTGACGAGGAAGCCCTGGAAGAGCTGGTTCACTCCATCAAGGAGTTCGGCCTCATGCAACCTATCGTTGTGCGTCGTGCGCCGAATGAGGAATCTACCTTCGAGCTCATCATGGGTGAAAGGCGTCTACGTGCGGCCGGCCGCGCTGGGTTCGAGGCTATTCCTGCCATCGTCCGCGAAACAGCAGATGATGAAATGTTGCGGGATGCATTGCTGGAGAATATCCACCGAGTTCAGCTGAATCCTTTGGAAGAAGCTGCCGCCTACCAGCAATTGATGGAGGAATTCGGTGTTACACAGGAACAGCTGGCGAAGAAGATCGGTCGTTCTCGCCCTCTAATCACCAACATGATTCGCTTGCTTCAGCTGCCTGTTTCCGTTCAGCGCAGGGTCGGCGCAGGTGTGCTGAGCGCCGGCCATGCTCGTGCGCTTCTTGGTTTGAAGCTTGGAGCTGACACGCAGGAGAAATTGGCACAGCGTATCGTAAGCGAAGGACTTAGCGTTCGTGCGACGGAGGAAGCTGTCACCCTTTTGAACCGCGGTGAGGAAGCTTCCGCAGCTGCTCGAACACCTAAACGTGGTTCCAATCCCCTTTCGGACGAGGTTAATACCTGGGTCGATAAGGTTTCGGACGCTTTGGATACCAAGGTAACTGTCCAGATGGGGAAGAAGAAGGGCAAGATCGTTGTTGAGTTTGGCGGGCCCGATGATTTCGACAGAATCATTGAGCTGCTAAAGGTCAAGAAGAAATAGAGGAGATAACTCAACATGGCTTTGACGGTAAGTGAGGCAATTGCGCAGCGACGCGCCACTCGCCAGTACAAAGATGCCCCGATCCCGGATGAAACTCTGGATCTTATAGTAAATAACGCATTAGAGGCTCCGAGTGCATTCAATGCGCAGATGCGCGACCTGGTCGTTGTACGTGATCAAGCCGTTAAACAGGCAATCTTCGATGCTTCCGGACAGCAACAGTTCCTCGATGCGCCGGTAGTCTTCGTCGTTGTCGGCCGTTCGGAGGTGGTACCCGAGGATGCAGAGGAAATCCTCGGTGCTGAACTAACGGAGAAGGTACGTGGCTTTAATGGTTCGGCGTCTGCTGCGAAGCTACGAGAAATCGGTATCCGCGATGCGATGTTGGTGGCGGGCTTCCTTCTTCTCGCTGCCCAGGAGCAAGGGCTCTCTACCTCCCCAACCACGGGTTGGAACGAGGACGGGGTTAAGAAAGCAATCGGCTTGGAGGGGCGTGACGACCGCTCGATTGCGCTAGTAATTGCTGCTGGTTACGCCGACGAAGATCCGGAGCACCCGGGCCGTGCAATTAGCCGTCGAGTGGATGACAAGTACTAGAGTCCCCTGAACCTGCTAAAGAGCCCGATGTTTCACGTGAAACATCGGGTCTAATTTTTCGAACTACACCGTTTTGCCACGGAGCACAGCGCCGCCCTATAGGATTTCCGTAGATGAGCCCGCTTCAGGACCATAGACCTCGTATACCACTTCGCTAGTTGCTTTTCCCCTGCCCAGTGGTGACGCACCGTGACGACTCGCCGTTGACCAGGGTATTTCCTGCTTGTGTACGGTTCCGCGATGCGGCCCTCTAGGAAGAGCACCACTATCCCACCGAGGAAGACAAAGAGAAAGGAGCACTATGGATATAAGCATTCGGGCTATTACCCCACAGTGCTCCGCGGACATTGAAGCCAGCGCGTCTACTTCGACATTCTGGGAGTTTCCGGCGGGATACGGGAATGGGCACCAAAGTTGCAATGATCCAAGTTTCGATAAGCAGATTTGGTTGCAGAAGGTCCTCATGGAGTGGGGAATTTGTGGCTACACCGCTTTTGTTGGGACTGGAGATGCAGGTACGCGCAAAGTGCCGGCTGCGACGGTATTCTTTGCACCCGCTAGATATATGCAGGGAATCGAGAAGTTGCCGACGGCTCCTATCTCGCCAGACGCGATCCTTCTCAGTACCGTTCACGTGGCGCTGCCGTATATGGGTCTCTACCTGGAGCATCAGCTCATCGATACGGTAATTACGGAGGCGCATCGTCGCGGAATCAAGGCGATCGAGTCCTTTGCGCGGGTTGAGGAGCTTGATGAGGAACTGATGCACCAGCTGGAGGGCGCGGGCGCGTTTGAGGCGCGTGACCTAAGCGCCAGCAATCCCGTGGACGATACTGCAGTAGAAAAGGCTCCCAAAGAGTACAGCGCCTTGGAGTCGCTGAAGTACGTACCCGAGTCTTACCGGGGATGGGAAGCAGGTACGGAGACGCCCGATCCAGATGAGGATGTTCTAGATTACGCCCCGATGCTCTCGGAGGACATCCTCGAGGCGGAGGGATTCAAGGTAGTCAGGAATCACAGCACGTTCCCCCGTTACCGCTTGGAAATCGGCGGCTCGCATTCCCTCTTTGGAGATTTTGCGGAGGAAGACCACGTCCAGGTTAATGGTCCAGAGCGCCTATCCACGGTAATCGGTGGAAAGCAGGCCTCCAGACCTGTTGGGAACCTACTTATGCGGAAGCTCTTCCTGTAGCAGCTCCACAAAGCTGAATGTGCCGGTCGCGTGGACATCCTTATCCAGCAGGTAGAGGCGCTTCACAGCTACGACGATCGCTTCGGCGATGGTGTCACGCATCGCAGGATCGCTGAGGATCTGCACATCCTTTGGGCTGGTGAGGTAACCCGGTACAACCTGGACGGTCGGCATGCTCGTTAGCCGCAGAATATCCCAGGTTTGGCCGTGGTTATAGCAGTTCTGTAGCGGGGTTCGGGCGACGATTTCACGCTGAATGAACCCAGACAGCTTCTCACCCACCATGGACGAGTACCCCGTCAAAGAACCGAAGTAGAAGGTGGCCGCGCCATTGGCTTTCGCGTTCGGATAAATGTCAGTGCGCAGGGAGATCATCACGTCTGCGCCGAAAGCATTCGCAATATTCGCGCGATCCTGATTAGTGGGGTTTGCCGATCGTGGGCGGGAAAGGATAGTTTCCATTCCCGCGGAAATCATGCGACCCTCTACGCGACCAGCCAAATCCCAGAGAATCTCCTCCTCGGAGATTTGACCGTAGGGTCCATCAACGATGTATCCCTTGCTCGAACCGCCAAGGCCGGGGTCGATGACAACTCGCTTACCCGTGAGCTGTGGGCCCGCGGAACGGATCTGTTCCTTCTCACGAATAGATTGTGGGGATCCCCCAGTAATCCGACGACCGAGGTAAGAAAGCGCCCGCAGAGTATCTGGACCCACAACTCCGTCGTTCGTCAGCCCGTAGTTCAGCTGGTAGTTAACGACAGCGGAGTGTGTACGGGGACCGAAGTGGCCGTCCACGCGGCTGGTGTAGAAGCCAAGGTCGTGTAGCTGAGTCTGCAGCTGCGCGACGTCATCCCCCACGAACTGATTGCTCTGCAGCGACAACACACGGGCCCCCAGCGTGTAGGAGGCCTCTCGCAGCGCTCGCAGCGTGCCCGGAGTGATGGTTCCGTCGGCGATGATGCCACGCTGCTGCTGAAAAGCTTTCAGCGCCTCGACCAGCTCGTCATCGAAGAACTCCTCGGCGCTGGTCCAGCGTTGCGCTTTACTGCCGGTGGTGTCTCCCTCGTACCCTTCGAGCAGCCCGAGGCGCGCCAAGGTGCCACGGACCTCAGCGACGCGCGGGCTACGGTCGCCGGCGTGGAGAAACAAACGATCCACTGGGTTCAACACTCCAATTCTTCAAAGTCTTGCGGTGACACAGAACCGCTGGCGCCCTTAACGCCAACGGGGGTCAACCATAGGTGCAATTCTAGGGATAATTGCGCCAATCCGCTTTAGATGCTGGTCAAGCGTGTTCTACAGCTGCTGCTCGATGGCCGCCTTCAGCGTGTCCTTACTATGTGCACCGCTAAACTCCGCGACCTTCTTACCGTCCTTGAAAACCATAAGGGCGGGGATAGACATCACTTGGAACATGGCGCCCAGCACGCGCTCGTCATCGATGTTCACTTTGGCGATTGTCGCCTTGCCATCGAATTCCGCTGCCAGTTCGTCGAGAATGGGCGTCATAGCTAGGCAAGGGCGGCACCAGTCGGCCCAAAAGTCGACAAGAACCGGCTGCGCGGATTCCACGACATCGGACTTAAAGGTTGCCTCGGTAACGTTTAGGATCTCGGACATGATGGAGATAAACCTCCTGGTTAGAGCGCTATTTTCCTTAGGTTGGAGGTTACCCTGCAACAGGTAGATATCTTATGACCGAACGGCGAAAGTTACCTAAAGGTGATCAAATGGGCGCAGCGCGACCAGCTACAGGGCGGCGAGGTAAGCCTCGGCGTCCAGCGCAGCGCGGCAGCCAGAGCCGGCGGCGGTGATGGCCTGCTGGTAGTGAGAGTCAACCAGGTCGCCCGCGGCAAATACGCCGGGCAGGCTGGTGCGGGTGGAGGGCTCGTCGACCTTCACATACCCATTGTCCTGTAGTTCAACCTGCCCCTCAAAGATGGCAGTGCGCGGGTCATGGCCGATGGCTACGAACATTGCATCCATCGGGACATCTTTGCGCTCGCCGGTCTGCGTGTCTTCGACCACCAGGGTCTCCACGGACTTGTCGCCCTTGACCTCGACGACCTTTGCGTTGGTCAGGAACTTGATCTTCGGGTTGTTACGGGCGCGCTCCTCCATGATCTTGGAGGCGCGGAATTCGTCGCGACGGTGAATGATGGTGACGGTCTCGCCGAACTTCGTTAGGAAGTCGGCTTCCTCCATCGCGGAATCGCCACCACCGACGACGGCGATCTGCTTTTCCTTGAAGAAGAACCCATCACACGTTGCACAGGCGGATACGCCGCGGCCCAGCATCTCCTGCTCGCCGGGGACGTGCAGATAACGCGGGGCAGCACCGGTGGCCAGGATCACTGCCCGGGCCTGGTATTCCTCACCGTAAACCCACACCTTCTTGATCTCGCCGGAGAGGTCGACCTTTTCCACTTCCTCCTGGCGCAGGTCAGCGCCGAAGCGCTCTGCCTGGGCCCGCATCTCCTCCATCAGGTCCGGGCCCATGATGCCCTTTTGGAAACCGGGGAAGTTCTCTACCTCGGTGGTCTGCATCAGCAGTCCGCCATATTCGATACCCTCAAAGACCAGCGGGTTTAGCTCGGCGCGCGCCGCGTAGACGGCAGCGGTGTAGCCGGCCGGGCCAGAGCCGATGATGATGACATCGTGAACCTTGCCAGCTTCGCTATTGCCCTGGTCGCCCTCCGCACCGGGAGAATTCTCCGAATTGCTATTGAGAATGCCACTGGCCTGCAGGAATGGTTGGTTCATGTCTGTCCTTTGAGGTCGAGGATGTAGTTCACCCCAGTCTAACCGGCTACGGCCACGCCGTATTCCTCTGCCCCGCCGAGATGCTGGCACATGATTCGCCTGGCTCGGTTTTTCCGTGACTTAACGGTGCCCACTGGAATGCCCAACTGTTCGGCGACCGCGGCCTCGCTCATCCCTCGGATCTCGGTCAGCACCATCACGTCCCGCATCTCGGGCGTAAGTTGCCGCAGGCTACGGTGCACATCGAGCCGCGCGACCGTTGCCTCCTCGCGCATCCCCACGGCCGGCAGGGTGCGAGTGCGTTCGCTGAAATCCTCGCGCCCCGGCTGCGCTTCGCGGCTATAGCGCTGCATGTAAGAGATCGCGGCGTTGCGCATAATCACCGCCATCCACGTGCCCACGCTGGCTGAGCGATCGCCGTTGAAGCGCGCGGCAAAACGATGCACCCGCAGCAAACCTTCTTGGTAGACATCCATCTGGTGCGCCTCCGGCACATTCACGCGCCGCAGGGCCCACCACAGAGTCCGCTGGTGCCTATCGATCAGCTCCCGAAACGCGCCGGGTTGCCCCTCGTTGTGGCCCTGGAGTAGCTCGTGGTCCGACTGCATTGTTGCTGGTGTCTTACCCATTTTTGTTCTTGACGCCCCCTGCATCCTCTTCCCCCAAAATCTTTCAGCCGGGGCGGTTGCGCCCCCGTGTCCAACACTCTATTCACTGCGGGGTGACTTGGGGGTTCGAAAGTCTGAGGCTGTGGATAACTGGCAACGGCGCCTGCCTCAATGTGAACTTCACAGTTGAGGCAGGCGCCGTGATGCGCTATGAGCTCCGGGAGCTAGCGGATGGGCTGCAGCTGCTGGCCCGGCTGGCCGGGTTGTGCAGGCTGTGCGGGTTGCGCGGGCTGGCCCGGCTGAATGCGCTGGCCAGGTTGGCCCGGCTGGTTGCGCTGCGGGGACGGAGCGTTGCTGGAATTTTCCGGTTTCGTGGTGGTGTTTGAGCCGGTGGCATTCGTGTCTGGGGCATTCGTGTCTGGGGCGTCGGTGTCGGTGGCATCCGTGCTTCCTTCACCACTATCCACCCGGGAGGCCCAGTTGCCGGTTGCGGAGACCTCAGCCAGCGTGGCGGACTTGGGCACCGGCAAACCGGTGATCCAGATCAGAAGTCGATCGCCCTTGGCAGCGCTGACCTTGTCGGTATCGTAAATGCCCTTTTCCTTGGCGCTTTCTGCATCCTCCCCGTTGGCCTCCGGGTTAGCAGAGCCCGCTTCCCCACCACGGGGCGCCGCCGGAGCACCCCAGCCAGAGTTTCCGGTGCCCGCCAGATCCACGGTCATGTCCTCGGAATCCGCCTTGACCTCCTTCAGCAGCTGAGTCTGGTCCAGTGAGGTCAGTCGGCCGTTGTTATCGGCCTTTGCCAAGCGCAGTTCCAGGGTGGTTCCACGGGTCAGGCCGCGGAGCTGAACCTGCGACAGAGCGGTGCCTTGAGGCAGCGTCATCAAAAGGCCAATACCGGGCTTCGTGGTGCCGGGCTCGCCACCCAGCTGAACCTCCGACGGGTTGGATTGCCAGAAGGTCTGCGGATCCCCATCGGTAATTAGCCGTGCAAGGTCCGGCCTATCCAGCGGCCAGTCCACGTCCGCGGGCAGCCACTCGGCAGGCTTGACCATCGGCACGTTCGCCGGATCCACCCCGCGCACCGCCTGGGCACCCTGCCGCAGCGAATCCGGGGACAGAGGAGAATCCTTCCGGTCGCCGCCGACCACACTGATCACAGCCGCCACAAGTGCCGCCACGATCACGACAGAGATGAAAGCGATTGCTGCCGCAGCCGCCATGCCGATCGGACGGTTGCCCTGGGCACCAAAGCCGGAGCGTGCGCTCGGATCCGGAGTATCGTCCTCCTGGATCGACAGCTTGCCGGACTTCAGCTCGCGCAGGCGCTGGGCTGCCAGTCGCAGGCCCTCCGGCTCGACCTTCTCGCCATCCAGCTCGTGAATCTTCTTGTAGATCCGGGTGAGGTCCTCCGGGACCTCCTCGTAGGGGACGTGTTCCAGCAGCAGTCGCAGCGCGACGGCCACGCCGCGCGCGTCCTTGGCCGTACTATCGCTGGGCAGCACGCCCGGGAACGCCAGCACGGCCGCGCCATCAGTGCCGATGCGCACACGGTCGCGGTGATCCAGACCCAGCGCGGTGCCGTTATCCTCCGCCGTCGCGGCAGCGTCTGCCAGGGAAGCCACGGCAAACGCCGCAGCCAACGGCTCCGGCTGCCCCTCCGCGACCTTCGTCAGCGGCGAACCTTGCACCCAGCGGGAGACGATGATGACCAGGTTGCCGTAATCAATCACGCGGTTGACCTGCGCCATACCGGCGATATCAAATTGCTTCAGCTTCGCCGAGCGGCGCAGCATCTCGTCCTTCGCACGCGCCACCAACGCACCATTCACGGGTACCGAAACTCCCGGATCGACCTGCGAGCGGGCGTAGGCCACCGGATCCATAATGGTCAGACCCACAATGTCGCCCGTGGCCAGCTCGCGGCCCTGCCAGAAGCGGGCAGCGGACCAACCGCCGTGGTCGGCCAACAGGCGATAGCGGCCTTCCAGCAGCGGAGCTCCCGGCACCAAGCGCGGACCGCGCACCCCGCCCGCCGCCAAAGGCGGCAGCGCCACACCAGCCATCATGTGGTCCAGAGCAATTGCCTCGCGGGCAGCCAGCTCCTGGGCGGACAGGCGACGGGGCTGGTCGTCTTCGCTGGGAAGTTCGTCGCTGGGAAGTGGGCGTCGAGAAGGAAGAACCCGCGACAGACCCGGAATGCGCGACAGGGCGCCCACCAAGGTCTGGATCTCCGGCAACGGTGCGCGCACCAGAATCAGCCCCGTGACGGCCAGGAACAGTACACCGGAGATCAACAGGCGAACGACGAACCACGGGTTGGCGGGGGTCTGGAAAGCGAACTTCACCAGCAGCACATCCACTCGCCACGCGATCAGCGCGCCGATCAGCGAAGAACCCAGTGCCCACAGCACCGTCATCGTCACTTTGCGGAACTGCAGGTCACCCAGGGAACGCCGCAGCAGCCGGTCGCCGATAATCGCGCCAGCCATAAAACCCAGACCATTCGCTGCACCCAGCAGCACCACAACCAGGCGCGGCTCGGTGGCGATCAGCGGGGCGATGTAGGCGAAGGTCAGCTTCGTGGCGGTAATGCCGGCAATGATGAAGGTGGGGGTCCAGACTTCCTCGCGGGCGTAGAACACGCGCAGGTGCAGCAGAACCAGCGCATAGGGAATCAGGGTGAACGCGGAGAAGCTGATGGTCCAGCCCAGCACGTTCGCGTCCTCCAGGGAGAACTCCTTGTAGGCAAACAGTGCAGCGGAAATCAGGGTGCCGAAGCAGGTGAAGAACACGATGATCGGCACCATCGCCAGCATCGTCAGCTTGGAGGCGACGGTCAGGTCGCGCACCACGGCCTTGTCGTCGCCCTCCGCGGCGTTGCGGGACAGGCGGGGCATGACGGCCGTCAGCAACGTCACGCCGATCACGCCATAAGGCATCTGCAGCAACTGCCAGGCCTGCATGTAGATAGTCGGCGCGACCTCCCACGTGTCGGAGGCGATGCGGTTGTTCAGCAGCCAACCGACCTGGGAGATCGCCACGTACACCACGATGGCGATGGCCATGCCGCCGAAGGACTTCAGGCGCTCGTCGATACCCCACAGCGGGCGCAGGTTAATGCCGGCCTTGCGCAGGTAGGGAACCATGATCAACGCCTGCATCACCACGCCCGCGGTGGTGCCCAGGCCCAGCAGCAGCACGTGCGGGTCGGTGATCGTCACGTTGTCGGTGGGCTGCAGCTTCGTATCCCGCGGCAGGAACATGTACAGCCCCAACACCCCGAGCGTGACCACGTTGTTGGCCACGGGCGCCCACGCGCCGGGCTTGAACACTCCCTTGGTGTTGAGGATCGCCATGAACACCGCAAACATCGCGTAGAACATGATCTGCGGCAGCACCAGGTAGGCGAAGGCCGTGGACATGCCGATGTTCACGTGACCCTCGGAATCCAGGCTCATGCGCACCAGCAGCGGGGCACACGCCACGGAGACCAGGGTGATGACGACGGTCAGCGAGAACGTGAGCGTCAAAAGTCTTCGTATGAAGGCCTCGCCCCGGTCCGCGTCTTCCTTCTCGGCGCGCACCAGCACGGGCACCACCAGGGAGGTCAGCACGGCGCCGAGCACCAGCTCCGTCACCAGGTTCGGCAGTGTATTGGCCGTGTTGAACGCACTGGCCACCGCGCCACCCAGCGCGGAGGCGATGAACACCGTGCGCAGGAAGCCCGTGATGCGGCTGATCAGGGTGGCAATCGCCATGGAGCCGCCGGCGCGCACGATCTGCTCGTCGCTCTGCTTGCCGTCGTTGCTCTCGTTGGCGCCGGTGCTGTTGGAGCTGCTGGTGCCGCTCGTGTCGTCGCTCGCTCTGTTGGCCACCGCTGTGTTGGCCACCGCTGTGCTGGCTGCTGTCGCGCTGGCCGTGCCGGGCGCTGCAGCGCCGTGCACACCGTCGCGGGAGGTCGGGGGTACCTCTGGGGAGCTTTGGGACGCCCCGTCCCCGTCCGTCGGCATTCCAGCCGTGGCGCGGTCTTTCTTCGGCGCTAGCGCGGGCGGTTGGGTGGCGCGGAAACGTCCGCGCTGCCCGACCGAAGGGCTAGCCGGTAGGTCTTCCCTCTCTTGCTCAGAAGTCACCACTCCATCTTTGTTCACCAGGCGTGCATTGCCTAACGGAGAACCGGGCGTGTCTACTTTTGATCCTCGTCCACTGGCCGTGGAACGGCCTTCAGGGGCTCGGCCTTCAGGGGCTTAGCCTTGGCGCTCTGCGAGCTACGCCCACCGCGGCGATCCCACAACATCTTGCCCGCCGCGCCGATGCCCAGCAGGACCGCCGCGATGATCGCCAACCCTCGCGCCGACAGTCCCGGTACGGACTGCACGCGCAGCTCCACGGGGTCGGAGATGCGAGTTCCGTCCTGCAGATCCCCCGCACCATCGTGGTTGGCGGTGGCCAACCACAAAGACAGGTTGACCTGCTTAGACGTATCCGCGATGTCTGTAGTCAAAGACCAGGTGATGGAGCCCTTCGCCGGGATCGTCGACGAGTCCGCGGAGTCCGTGTGGACGGTGACGTCGGTGTCGGCGTCAGAAGAATAACCAACAACCGCAGTCACCGGCAGGGGGAGACCGTTGCGGGCGACGACCAACAACGGCGAGGAATCGGAGGTGCGCGTGAAGACATTGCCGGGCGGCAACAGACTGATAGAGCGGCGCAGTTGCGTGGTGACCTGCTCCACCCGGGTGACCCTGTTGCGGAGTTCCTCACGAAGGATGCTGGAATGGCCGTGATCACGCTTGCGATAGGACGATACGCCGCGCAGGAGGTCGGCGAACAAGGGGCTGGTGAAGCCCTCGCGGGTCAGCGCGATGGTGGCATCGTTGTGCATGAACAAGGTGAGTTGCCGCAGGTCACGTGCAGCGTCGGTGAGTGTGCCGAGGTACGGGGTGGAATACGCCCCAGGGTCGGAAAACGGCACCTGGGTGGTGCCGGCAGCCGCGTCGGGGAGGTCGATCCCACGGGGCTGCACAGCCTCGGACAGCGGGGCGGGGCGGGCAGAGCTGTCATCCAGGCGCTGGCTGATGGTCTGCAGGAAGCTGGCGGCCTGGGACTTGTTGACAGACCACGCCGCGGGCGGGACGGCCAGGGTGGGTCGGCCGGAATCGAGCTCTAGGTTCAGCACTGCCTGGGCGGTGGCCATACGCGCTGCCGAACTATCCTCTTCGAGGTTAAAGCGCAGCTCAGGGTTGGAATATGCGGACACTTCCGGGTCCTCACCGGTCGCCTTGAGCACGGTGCCGAGGTCCGCGGAATACTGCAGTGCTGTCGCGGTGGTGCCCTGTGCGCCGGGTGAGGTCGGAAGGTTCACCAGGCGCTGGTTCCACTCTTCATCGCTCGGGCTGGGGCTGGGGTTGGGGGTCGCGCCGTGCTGCGTGCCGGCGCCTGTTTCCGCGTCGGTCGGGGAAGCGGCCGGGCGCTCTACGGTCACGGTGTTATCCGCCACCAGAGCCGTCACATGTCCAGCCTGCGGAATCGCCGGTTCGCCCTGCACAGTCTGCTCGAAGCGCTGCGATGCGTCGGCTTCCACCGGCTGCGCCTTGTCCGGGGACTTGGTGATCCCCGCCGCCAGAACCTTCTGCGCCTCCGGGGAAACATAGCCGGAATCGGGCACCACGACGTTCTGCATCGGCACCACGCCGAGGATCCGTTGGATCACGCTGGGCCCCATCCCCAGCGCGCGCACCCGCAGCCAATCAGAGTCGACCTGCGCCAGCGCATTGATATCCGCACCCGCGTACGGCAGCGCCACCGAGCAGTTGTTCTGCACGACTTCCCGCAGGTCATCGACCCATCGCTTGGCGTCTGTGTTACCCGGCTTGTGCTGCGCGTCGGTTTCCTTGCCCCCGAGGATCTCGTCCCACGAGTCGCGCAGCCGCTTGGGTTCCTCGACCGGGTCGGGGGCCTTGTCCCCTACGAAGTAGCCCTCGGCCAGCCTATTGACGGTATCCAGCAGCTCCGGGTCGATCGCAATGCACGTCGCCTGCTTCAGCTTCTTCGATTTGGCCTCGCGGTACGCATCCAGCAGTCCGCGCAGCCTGCCGCCGTCGGCAACTTCTTTCGCCAGCTGGTCCTTCGTCAGGAAGGCGGGTCGCCGCTTGGGCGCGTCCCCCGTCTGCCCAGGAGCCATATAGGTCTGCCCCGCCAGCGGATAAAGCACCGTTACTGGGGTGCTGGGTTGTTCTTCTTTTCTTTCGGACGCCCCCACGCTCAACGTAGTTCGCGTCACCGCCAGGTACTGTACGCCGGACTGCCCCGCATCTTCCGGGTTCGTATCCTGGCCGCTCAGGCTAAACAACAGGGGATAAGCGCCGGGTTCTTTAAAGGCATTGGCGGGAATGGTTAGGGATTGAGCCGAAGGGGCGTCAGGAGAAGCGGCCGTGCCAGGGGCGGCACCAGAGTCCGCACCCAGCGGTAGCGTGACTTGCACCTCGCGCGATTCGCCTGGGCCGAGGATGCCGTCGAGCTGCAAAGGCTCACTGCGGAGGGCGTATTCCCCCTGGTTAGCGATCTGCGCGACGCGCACCTCGGCCGCCGTTGCGGCGGTGCGATAATACAGAGTGAGCGAGAGGTTGCTCAGGGCGCGCGGGCGATCATTGCGGATGCGGAGGGTATAGGTCTGGGACGCTGCGGGGTCTTGAGCCTGTGCGCCGTGGGCTTCGGCCTGCGCGCCGTGGGCTTCGGCCTGCGCGCCGTGGGCTTCGGCGTGGGCTTCGGCGGGCTCGATGTCGGTGATCTCCAGGCGGACATCCTGCTCCGGATCCGTCGAGCGGGCCAGAGGGTTCGCCCAGGTGGAATCCTCGTGCGCATCGGATCCGGAGGGGTCAGGCGTTGTGATTGGCCGCGACTTCTCGGCCTGGGCGGCGGGGGTTGAGTTGGCGTCCGAAAGAGGAGCAGCAACAACCGGAGCGACCGGAAGGGCAGAAAGAGCGCAGAGCGCAGTAGACACACCAAACGCCACGAAGGCGCGGGGGAATCTAGACATGGCGCTCACCTTTATGCACAACTACATGCTTACCTAAGTTCTACTAGTTCTAGCAGTACTAGAACTGCTGGCCGTGCTGGCAGCTTGACAGCCCTACTAGTTTTAGCAGCCCGACCTGGCGATCGGTTAGCGATCCCTAGCGTGGCGTGGCTCGGCCTGCATCGGCCTCCGCGCGAGCCAGATCCGCGAGACTGTCGAACGCCTGGCGGGCAAGGCGGCGCTCGTCGGCGTAGGCAAGATGCTCGATTAAGCGGTTCACGGGCAGCCAGCGGACCTCGGTGACTTCTGGATCTTCGTCGTTCAGATCGCCATCGACATAGCGAAGCAGGTGGTGGTGGACGGTTTTGTGGATGCGGATGCCCTCCGAGACAAACCAATAGTCAATGGTGCCGAGGTCTGCGATGACTTCGCCGGCCACGCCCGTTTCCTCCCACACCTCACGCTCGGCGGTGGCGTGCTGGGATTCATCCGGTTCGATGTGACCCTTCGGCATGGACCACAGCAGCCTGCCGCGGCGGTCCAGGCGGCCGATCAGCGCCACGTAAATCGAGGAAAAGTCCACGTCGCCGTTGGGTTGCACGGCCTCCGCCAGGCCAGATAGCACTAGGCCGCCCGCGGAAGTCTCCACGGAGGTCGGGAGGTTCGAGTGCTCGTCGAAGGAGTTGCGGCGCGGGTTCTGGCGGTTGCGGTTCCGATTCCGCTGGTTGCGGCTGCGCTGGTTGCGAGGGTTTTGGATTCGGGGGTTTTGGTGGTTGCCAGAGCCGGAGCTCTTGCCGCCGCTGGCTCCCTTGCCACGGTTTCCACTGTTGTGGTTTTTGTTGTTGTGGTTTCCGTTGCTGCTTTCATTTCCGCCCTTGCCGCGGCGGGACTGGCTTTTGTCCTGACTATTACCCTGGTTATCGCTGCTCTGGCCATTGCTTTGGCGGTTGTTCTGGCCACCATTTTGGCTGTTGTTCTGGCTATTTTTTTGCTGCTGATTGTGGCCAGAGCGGTGCCTTCTTCTGGGACGGCGGCGCCGGCGGCGGGGCGTGCCGTTTCCGGTGCTGTCGTTTCCATTCATTCTGATAACGATAGCCGGTTCCTTGCACAATGTGGAACTGAATTTGTAACTAGCCAGTGTGCGGCCGACGTTTCGGCCGGGGCGTTAGGTGCCGATGGAGCTGTGAGTGCGGAAGAGAGCCTCGATATAGCAACCTCTTCCCCTCTGCACCCCTCCCAGCTGCCCCAAATGTCGTTAGAACGGGAATTGGTTGTTGACAATCAGTGTCGATTTTGCAAAATGCCTGGTCAGAGCGTTGTGGAATTGCGGGCCTTTAGGATTCGCTCTGCAGATTCCCGATCTAGCGACATTTCGGGCGGGGTGAGGGGGTTTGGGCAGGGTCTGAGGCAGGGTCTGGGGTGGGGTTGAGGAAGGGCTCGAGCAGGCTTGGGGTGGGGGCTTTGCAGGACTAAATGTCGGAAAAATTGCAAAACGTTAATGAACACAATTTGCAAATGTGTAAACGTGCAGGTCAGAGAATTTTTGGCGCAGTCGTTGGGAGGCTCAGAATTACAAACTGCAACTTTTCCGACATCTGTCGTTTTTGTTGCACTGCTCATCCAATACTCAAGGGGTGGATGTTAATGGTGGGGCGGGTGAGAATCTGAGTGAGTAGGAGCGGGGCAAGTGGGGCGGGTGAGAATCTGGGTGAGTAGGAGCGGGGCAAGTGGGGCAGGTGAGAATCTGGGTGAGTAGGAGCGGGACAGATGGGGCTGGTTGGCTCGAAACCCCGGGCTAGTAGAATCTGGCAGCGTGACAAACGCCGCCCACTCCCCCGCAAACCAGGAATCCGCCAAGGCACAGAAGCCCAAGGCACAGAAGCTCAAGGCGCAGGCCGAGGCACAGGCACAGAAGCCCAAGGCACAGAAGCTCAAGGCGCAGGCCGAGACGCAGGCTAAGCAGGCCGCGCCTGCCACCCAGGCACAGCAGGCCCAAGCCCCGGAACAGCCGCGCACCGTCGACGGCATGCTGCAGGAGGCCTTCACCTCCCTGCGCGCGCTCGACCGCGACCTTCTGCCGCTCACGCAGGCCTTCCACGACGCTGGGCACAGCCTCTACCTCGTCGGCGGGTCTGTGCGCGACGCCCTGCTCGGGCGCCTCTCCCACGACCTGGACTTCACTACCGACGCCCGGCCGCAGGCCATCGTCGACATCGTCACGCCCCTGGCAGAAACAGTGTGGGACACGGGCATTGAATACGGCACCGTATCTGCGCTGGTCAAGGGTCAGATCCTGGAGATTACCACCTTCCGCGCCGACCAATATGACGGCCAGTCCCGCAACCCCGAGGTCTCCTTCGGCGACAGCCTCGACGGGGACCTCATCCGCCGCGACTTCCGCGCCAACGCCATCGCGCTGGAACTGTCCCCTGACGGAAACCACCAGCTCCGCGACCCCCTTAACGGCCTCGAAGACCTCCAGGCCGGAGTGCTCGATACCCCGGACAGCCCGCAGATCAGTTTCAACGACGACCCGCTGCGCATGCTCCGCGCTTGCCGATTCGTTTCGCAGCTGGAGTTCGGCGTCACAAAAAGAGTCAAGGAAGCAATGGCGGCGATGAGCGAGCAGATCAGCCGCATCACCGTCGAGCGCGTGGCCGTTGAGCTGAACAAGCTGATGCTCGGCGCGGCGCCGTGGGTGGGGCTGGACCTGATGGTCGAAACCGGGCTGGCCGACCACGTGCTGCCGGAGCTGCCGGCGCTGAAGCTCACGCAGGACGAGCACCGACAGCACAAGGACGTGTACTGGCACTCGCTGATGGTGCTGCGCAACGCCGTGAACCTGGAGGCCGAACGCGGCCTGGAGCCCTCGCTGGAACTGCGCATGGCCGCGCTGCTGCACGACATCGGCAAGCCTGATACCAGGGCTTTTACCGAATCCGGCGCGGTGACCTTCCACCAGCACGAGGTCGTCGGCGCGCGCATTACCCGCCGCCGCCTGCGGAAGCTCAAGTACTCCAAGCAGCACGTCCAAGACATTGGCCAGCTGGTGTTCTTGCACATGCGCTTCCACGGCTACGCGGACACTCAGGGCAGAGGTCCGAGGCAGGATGCTCCGCGCGGCGCCGGCGAGAAGGACAACAACGAATCCACCTGGACCGACTCCGCGGTGCGCCGCTACGTCAACGATGCGGGCGAGCTGCTGCCACTGCTGCACCTCCTAGTCCGCGCGGACTGCACCACCCGCAACCAGCGAAAAGCCCAGAGGCTGCAGCGCACTTACGATAACTTGGAAAAGCGTATTGAACAGCTGCAGGAGCAGGAGGACCTCGCCGCCGTCCGCCCCGACCTGGACGGCAATGAGATCATGCAGATCCTGGATCTGAAGCCCGGCCCCGATGTGGGCAAGGCGTGGGCCTATCTGAAGGAACTGCGGCTGGATCGCGGGCCGATGGAGCGCGACGACGCCATCACCGCGCTGAAGCAATGGTGGGCCGAGCAGGAAGGTGGAACGCAGAAGTGACCGCGGATCAGCTAAGCGACAGCTGGGACCAAAGCTGGGACCAGAGCCGGGACAAGCAGCTGCCGTTCGACGTGCAGCCCGGCGACGTGATATTCCAATCCCCCGCCGCGGTCGTCGACCCGGCCGGCTTCGTCGAGTCCGCCGATGTTACCGTCGATGACCTGCAGAAATTCATGTCTGTCTTCGGCAATGCGCCGGGCGTGCTAGCCGAGCCGGGGCTGCCCGGCGCGGATGCGCTACTGGTGCTGGAGGTGCAGGACGGCGCTGGCGTCGACGGCGCGGACGGCACGGACAGCGCGGAACCCGGCAGGGACAGCGCTGAATCCAGCGTGGACGGCGCCACGATCATCGCGGTCCAGCTCGGCCTCATGAGCAGCGAAGCCGCCGCCAACCACATGCCCGCCCTCGCGGACCGGCTCACCAAGCCGAAGGTCTTCTTCATCGGCGGCAACCAGGAACCCGTCGTGCTTGCCGTCGGCCTTCTAGACTCTGATCGTTTGGAGCTGGACGCCACCCCAACCCCCGCCCCCACACGCTTCGGCAAGCGTGGCCAATTTCTGCTGATCAGCACTGTTGAAAGCGCACCCAGCGTGGATGAGCAGGTCGCGGAGGTAGTCGGTCACGTGGATCCTTCCATGCTGCGGGGTCTGCGACTTTTCCACAGTTACGTCCGCCTGGAGGTAGAGGACCTCCGCACTTGGGTGGAAACCGGGCTAGTCGGCGTGCAGGCCGCAACCGCCGAGGATGTGTTCACAGATCGGCCGGCGGAGACGTGGCGTCAATTAATGAAGAAGCGCCCCTTCCCCGACAACCTGTTCGTGACCTGGGCGAGCCACCCGGAGCGCAACTAGGTGAGCCAGCACACCGCAGACCAGCACACCGCAGACCAGCACAGCAACCGCGCCTGGCGCGCCGGAATCGCCGACGCCTGGCCCGTGGCCCTGGGCATGGTGCCGCTGGGTCTGGCCTTTGGCCTGCTGATCAGCCAGGTCGGCTTCGCGTGGTGGTGGGCGCCGATCTTCTCTTTTGTCATCTACGCAGGGTCGATGGAGTTCCTGGCGGTCTCCTTGGTCACCGGTGGCGTGGGGCCACTGAGTGCCGCGCTGTACGGATTCCTGGTGAACTTCCGCCACGCCTTCTACGCCCTGAACTACCCCATCGCCCAGGTGCGCGGCTGGCTGGCCAGGGCTTATGGCATCTACGCGCTGACGGATGAGACGTATGCGATCCTCGCCGCCCGGCGCGATGCGAAGTGGTCGACCGCCCGCGTGATGGCGGTGCAGATTCTGCTGCAGGCCGGCTGGGTCGGCGGTGGCCTGATCGGTGCGTTGTGTGGCAGTGCCCTGCCTTTCGAGATCCAGGGCATGGAGTTCGCACTGATCGCCTTGTTCACGGTGCTGGCGATCGAGGCGTTCGTGAGCTTCAAGGACCTTTCCCTGCCGATTGCGGCTGCGCTGTGCGGCGCGGTCGGCCTGCTGGTCTCACCGGACAACATGCTGATGATCGGCATGAGCCTTTACTTCCTCAGCCTCATCGTGCGCTTCCTGTGCCCGCCACTGGACCACGCACTGCGCCTGAAGGTTGGCGCGGATAACGCTGCCTCCCGGGAGGTGGAATAGATGGCTGCGCCCGCCACCGGGTTCTCTGCGCCTGCTGCGCCCGCCGTACACCTGCACGCCGCCGCCGGCCTCCCCGAAGGCGTGCAGCTTGGCCCCACCCTCGCGATCTTCGGCGCGATTTTCCTGGTCACCCTCGCCCTGCGCGGCTTGCCTTTTGCTGCTCTGCGTTTCTTCCGCGAATCCGACCTGGTCGCGTGGCTCGGCCTGGCCATGCCCGTCGGAGTGATGACCCTTCTGGTTGTCTACACAGTCTCCGGCCAGGCCTACGCGCCGGGTGGTTTCACTGCGGTCGGCATCGCGCTGGCCTTCACCGTCGCGCTGCACCTTTGGCGCCGCTCGGTCACGTTGTCGATCTTGTTGGGCACGGTGCTGTATCTGGTGCTGGTGAACCTTATTTTTTGACGCCCCCTCCCCCGCCACCCACAGCCCCAGCACCGTAGAATGGCGCCCATGCCGACCCCAGATTTCATCGTTGAACTGCGCAAGAAGATTGGCCACGACGAGCTGTGGCTTCCCGGCGTGACAGCTATCGTCATCCGGGACGTACCGGAGGATGCGCCCATCTGGGCTGTTCCAGAGGTGCTGCTGGTCAAGCGCGCCGACGACGGGCAGTGGACCCCCGTCACGGGCATTGTCGACCCGCGGGAGGAGCCGCACCTGGCGGCGATCCGCGAGGTACGGGAGGAAACCGGCCTGCACGTGCAAGTGGATGCGCTGCTGGGAGTGGGGCAGGTCGGCCCGGTCGAGTACCCGAACGGGGACGTCACCAGCTACGTCGATACGACCGTCCGCTGCACCGTGATCCCGGATCCGGAGACCGGCGAGTTCAACGATGAGCCGGTGATCGGCGACGACGAGTCTACGCAGGTGGGTTGGTATTCGATTTCCCAGATGCCGCCGATGCAGCCGCGCTTCCGCCTGGTGATTGCCGACGCGGTGGCGCAGCTGAAGCACCCGGCGGGTTTCCGCCCGCGCATGGGTTACGTCAAGCGCCTGCAGAAGCCGGAGTAGCCAGCTAGCGCGCGCCTACCAGGTGCGCGCGCCCACGGTCTTCCCGCCCTCCGGGAAGCGCGCGGCGTAGGAGCTGGCGCGCATGGAGCAGATCACCAGTTGCACCTGGTGGAAGATCATCAGCGGCAGGATCATCATGCCTAGGCTCGCCCCGCCGAACATCACCGCCGCCATCGGCAGCCCCGAGGCCAGGGACTTCTTCGTGCCCGCGAACTGGATCGCCACCTGATCTGCGTAGTCGAAGCCCAGCTTCCGCGAGGTCACACTGGTAACGCCCAGCATCACATGCACCAGCGCGATGGAGCCCAGCACCAGGCCCAGAATCGTCAGCCAGCTGACGGAACTCCACACGCCAGAGACAATGCCTTCCGAGAAGCTGACGTACACCACCAACCCGATCGAAATCTGGTCCACCTTCTTGGTCGCAGGTGTGGCCGCGAACTTAAACACCCACCGGCGCAATAGCTGGCCGATGGCAAACGGCAACAGCAATTGGATACCGATGTCGAGGAACGTGGTGGCGTCAATATGAAAGCCTTCCGAAGAAGACATCAGCAACAGCACCAACAGCGGCGTGAATAGCACTCCCAGCAGGCTAGAGACGCTAGCCGCGACAATCGAGGCGGCGACGTGGCCGCGTGCGATGCTGGTGAACGCGACCGACGATTGCACCGTCGACGGCACGAGGGTGCAGAAGAGAATGCCCAGGTAGAGTTCGTTTCCGACGACCGCCTTCAGCGGCATCATCGCCACGCCGATCAGCGGGAACACCACGAAGGTAAACGCCATGATCAGCAGGTGCAGCCGCCAGTGCATCAGGCCTTTGAGCGCCTCTTGCGGCGACAAGCGCGCACCGTAGAGGAAAAACAGGAACGCGATGGCGACCTTCGTGATGATGCCAGCGACATCCGCCGCCTCGCCGCGCACGGGCACGACCACCGCTGCCACGACCGCGATGACGATCAGGACGATGAGGAAGTCCGGGCGGTAGTTGATCACGCGCTGCCACAGCGACTGTTTTTCTGCCATGTGTCTCTATTTTATTGACGCCCCCGTCCCCGCAAACCGCAACCGTCCAAAAAGTCGCAGGCAGGGTGGGGTGGCGTGCCTGAGTGTGGCGCCGGGTGCGCCTGGGTGGCGGCTAGACGATGGCGCGGTCGAGCTCCGCGACGGTCTGCTTGGGGATCAGCGAGGCTACGGCGGCAGCGATGCCCAGGATCACCGCGGCGGCGATGAATGCGGTGACATACCCCGCGACAGAATCCGAACCCTGGGGCGAACCAGCGACCTGGAATACCGGCAGGATGGCAAAGGACACGCCCGCGCCGAGGTTGAAGCCCGCGGAGTTCATGCCCGGCAGGAAGCCTTCGTTGTCCTTCGGGGAGTTCACCACGCCCAGGTTGTTGATGACGATGTTGCCGATGCCCGCGTAGGTGATGCCCAGCAGGATGACGGCGATGATCAGTACGGCCAGGGACTTCACACCAACGAAGGCGAGCCCCAGCATGAGCACTGCGCTGGCGAGGTTGGCGATGATGACCAAACGGCCGTAGCCGATCCTAGGTGCCCAGCGGCCTGCGAAGGGGCCGACTGCCCAGCCGATCAGTGCGTAGGGGGTCAGCAGCCACAGGGAGGCCTTGTCTGCTTCCAGGCCGAAGCCTGCGTCCGGGTTCTGCGCCAGGGAGATAGCCACGCCGTTGACCGCCGCGAACACGCCAGTCATGGTCAGCACCGTGGTGGCCAGCAGCGCCCACGTGTGGCGGCGGGCCAGGTACTTCGGGGCGACCAGCGGCTGTTCGTGGCGGCTCTCGTACTTCCAGAAGACCACGAAGACCGCCGGGCCGATGATGAACATGGCGATGACGTACAGCCAGTTCGCTGCCCCGGCCTTCCCGGCCTCGTTGACGCCCAGCGTGATGCACAGCACCGATACCACCAGCAGGGCAGCGCCAATCCAGTCCATCTTCACGTTGTCCGAGGGCTTGGATTCCGGTGCCCAGAACGCGACCACCACGGTCGCGATGATGCCGATGATGGCGATTAGCCAGAACACGGAGCGGAAGCCGTAGTTCTCTGCCAGCCAGCCGGCGAGGATCACGTCGATGCCCGCCACACCACCGTTGATGGCGGCCAGCAGGCCCATGAGGGTGCCCAGGCGGACCTCCTCCTTCACCTGGCTACGCAGGATAATCAGGGTCATGGGGATCGTCGGACCCGCGATGCCCTGCATGGCGCGGGCGACCATCAGCACGCCGATGTTGGGCGCCAGCGCGGCGATGAGGCCGCCGAGGGACATCACGCCCAGCATGATGACCAGGATCTTGCGGCGACCGACAATATCCGACAGGCGGGGCAGGAACAGGCCGCACATTGCGCCGCCGGTGAAGAATGCGGTCTGGGTGAGGCCGGTGGCGGCCTCGTCTGTGTTCAGCTCGCGGGCCATGGTGGCCAGCACCGGGGAAAGCATGGAGGCGTTGAGCTGGAAGGCGACTGCCGCGGTGATGAGTACCGTCATCAGCAGGCCGATGCCGCCCGGGCGGGAATCGACCGGATCCGGCGAAGCGGCCGCGGTCGCGCCGGGCTTTGGCGTAGAGGAAGGATTGGTGGAGTTCATAAGCGGCTCCGATTCAGCGCCAATTGAAAGTCAATTGGGATTTTCAGTAGTTGCAGCTAGAACTCTAAGCCATGAAGGCGCGCCTGACTAGAAGCCGGTGTTGCCGATGCGCTGCAGTGCGTCGATCAGCAGAGTCCAGAAGCGATCCGCATCCACATCCACCGCCACGCGGGTGCGCAGGGAATCGGCCGCGCCGACCGCGCCTGTGCCCGTTTCGGCTGCGCCTGCTGTGGCCGCTGAGGTGTGGGCGTCGAAATCAGAATCATCCGCCGTGCCCAGAGCAGTCGGGTCCTGCCCTCCTGCCTGGCTGCCCCAGGTGCGCCGCAGGTCGACGACGGTCGCCCCGCGCGTGAGCTCGCCCTGAGTCTCCACGTCGATCGGCGCCAAAATCGTGCGCACGACCTGCGGATCAGCCACCGCCGCTACGGCCAGCGGGTCGTGCATCGGCGGGCCGGGGTAGTGCCGTTCCTTCATGTAGGCCGCGCCAAAGAACTCCACCAGTTCCGCGATGAACGCAGCCACGTCGGTGCCGACCTCCGCCAGCTGCGCCATCCGCTCGGGCGTGGCCAGCACCTTGTGCGTGACGTCCAGCCCGACCATCGTGACGGGCCAGCCCGCGCCGAACACGATCTTTGCGGCCTCCGGGTCAGCCAGGATGTTGAACTCGGCGCTCGCGGTCATGTTGCCCGCGTGGTGCGCTCCGCCCATCAAAGTGACGCCACCCACGCGTTCCACAAGCTCCGGGTACATGCGGGCGAACAGGGCGATGTTGGTCAGCGCGCCCGTCGGGACGATGGTTACGGCACCAGGTTCGTTGTCGCGGATGATGTCCGCGATGAGGTTCACCGCGTGGCGCGGATCCTGGGTGGCGCCGGCGGCGGGCAGCTGGGGGCCGTCCAGGCCGCTGTCTCCGTGGATTTCCTCCGGGATGATCTGCGGCGCGACCAGCGGGCGATCCGCCCCGGCGGCGAAAGGAATGCCAGTGATGTTGCCGACCCGCGCCAGCGCCAGGGCGTTTTTGGTGACCTTCTCTAGCGTTTGATTACCCGCAACCGTCGTGACCGCCAGCAGGTCCAGGTCAGGGTTTCCCCAGGCCAGGAGCATCGCGATCGCGTCATCGTGCCCCGGGTCGCAGTCCAGAATGATTTTCTGTGGGCTGTTGGCAGTCATGTCTCTATTCCTCTCCCAGTCGGCGGACTTCGTTTTCGCTGGCGTAGCTAACCGCCGCCCCTCGCTTCTGTGTGGCCAGGGCTCCTGCGGCTGCGCCTAGTGTGCAGGCATCCACCAGGGTCTCCCCTTGCGCCAGCGCGGCCGCGAGGGTGCCGCAGAATGCGTCGCCCGCCCCGGTGGTGTCGACCACGTGATCAACGTGGACGGCTGGAATGTGGACCGGTTCGGCGTCCTTTTCCAAGATCAGCGCGCCGCGCTGCCCCAAAGTAATCACCACAGAGCGCGCGATGGTGCGCAGGCGATCGGTGAGCTCTTCAACGGGCGTGCCGGGAGCTTCGCCGAGCACCGCGGCGGCCTCGCCCTCATTCAGCACCAGCGGGTCGGCGGCGGCCATCAGGTCGGGGTCGCGCGTGGTCACCGGCGCGAGGTTCAGCACCAGTCGAGAGTCCGAGTTCGCTACCAGCCTCGGCAGCTGCGCGCTGTGCTCGGGGGTCAGTTCGCCCTGCGCCAGAACGGTCGGAACGGGTCCTTGGCGGCGCAGTTCGTCGACGGTTTCGCGTTGCTGGGCGGGGCTGACCAGCTCGTTTGCGCCCGAGGTGACGATGATGATGTTCTCGCCGCTGGGGTCGTTCATGATGAACGCGCGCCCCGTCGGCTGCCGACTGATCACGATGTAGTCGGTGTTCACGCCGTGCTCGCGCAGCTGCTTCAGCGCGAGCTCGCCCTGCGGGTCGTTGCCTACCGCAGACAGAAGGACGGTATTGACGCCCATGTGTGCGCACGCCGCCGCCTGATTAGCGCCCTTGCCGCCGAGAGCCTCTATGCCGGGTGTTGCGATTGTCGTTTCCCCTGGTTGTGGGAAGTTTTGGACGGTGACGAAAGTGTCGACGTTGGTGGTGCCGGATACGACGACGGTGGCGTTGGAGTCTCTCATGGTTCCCCAGGGTACTGCGTTGCCGGGCAGGAGGGGGGAATGCGTTGGATCGTCACAGTGACGGTAGGGAAAGGGAAGAATCAGGCGGATTCCGGAGTGCCGAAGTCCCAATCGAGGGGGGCGATGTCCCAAATTCCAGCTCCTAGAATATAACTATTCTATTTCCGCAGTTCAGCGAGCTGCGCTTTTGTGCTTCAAACGCTCTACTTTCAATAACTCGACGATTTGGGACATTGCCCTTTTAGCCGCCTCAATGTGGGCAAAAGTAAGCCCCCGACGAGAGGCCGGGGGCTCGGGGCAGGCGGTGCCTACGCCTGCGCGGGGTTCTGCGCCGGGCTTTGCGCAGAGTCTTGCGCCGAGTCCTGGGCGGAAGCTGCCCGGCGGGCGGCCTCCCAGTCCACGCCGCCGCCCTCGCAGGAGCCATTCAGCGAGCAGCTGCCGCAGGCCTGGCCGCTTGCGCACGCCTCCGCGCTCACCGGGCCAGTGTTGGCGCCAGCGCCGGCGTCGGAACAGCAAGCGCCAGCGGAGTCGGAAGCGCCGGTGGCCTCGCTGGAATCGGAGCAGCAGGAGGCCGAGGTGGCGTCACCACTAGAGCAGCAAGAAGAATCGGCGGCCTCGAGTTGGGCGGCGCGGGAATCCAGGCGCGCGACGGTGTGAGCGCCCAAAGCCGAGCCCAGACCGATCAAGAAAACAGCCCCGACCAGTAACAACGCAAAGACCAGCCACATCCAACCGCTCACCTTCAGGGTGATCAGAGCCGCTCCGAGCAATGCCGCACCGGCGCCCATCCAGGCCGGACCGACGATCCGGTGTGCGGTGTTCCAGAGCTCCTGGGACTTGCGGACCTCCGGAACGCGCAGGCCAACGACCGGATTACCCGGCAGCTTCCCCACAGCCCCCAGCAGACCCGCAACAAAGAACACAAGCCCCACAATTACCAACACAACGGTCAACACGATCATGCAAAACAGTCTATTACCGCAGGTGGCCAACAAGCCAAACGCAATAGCCTGCCCTGTCCGTGGCACCTACTAGACTGTTAAACCATGACGAACGGCAGCACTGAAGACACCTCCGCGGGCACGTCCGCGGGCGCAACCTCCTACCGCTACACCCCTGAACTCGCGGCCAAGATCGAGGCCAAGTGGCAGCAGCACTGGGCGGACAACGGCACGTTTAACGCCCCGAACCCGACGGGCGACCTCGCGGAGCCGGGCGCGGAGCTGCCGGAAGACCGCAAGTTCATCCAGGACATGTTCCCCTACCCGTCCGGCGTGGGTCTGCACGTCGGCCATCCGTTGGGCTACATCGGCACGGACGTTTTCGCGCGCTTCCACCGCATGAAGGGCGCAAATGTGCTGCACACGCTGGGTTATGACGCGTTCGGTCTGCCCGCCGAGCAGTACGCCGTGCAGACGGGCACCCACCCGCGCACCACGACCATGGCCAACATCGCGAACATGGAGCGTCAGCTGGACCGCCTGGGCCTGGGTCACGACAAGCGCCGCAGCTTCGCCACCACGGACACGGACTATTACCGCTGGACGCAGTGGATTTTCCTGCAGATTTACAACTCCTGGTTTGACCCGGAGGCCAAGAACGCCAACGGCACCCTGGGCAAGGCGCGCCCGATTGCAGAGCTGGAGGAAAAGCTCGCTGCCGAGCGCGCGGACTGGGCGGACCTCAGCGCCGCCGAGAAGCAGAAGGTGCTGGATAGCTACCGCCTGGTCTACCGCTCGAACTCCACGGTGAACTGGTGCCCGGGCCTGGGCACGGTGCTGGCGAACGAGGAAGTCACTGCAGAGGGCCGCTCCGAGCGCGGCAACTTCCCCGTCTTCCGCAAGAACCTGCAGCAGTGGATGATGCGCATCACCGCGTACTCCGACCGCCTGATCGACGACCTGGAGTTCCTGGACTGGCCGGAAAAGGTGAAGTCCATGCAGCGCAACTGGATCGGCCGTTCGCGCGGCGCGGAGGTCACGTTCGACTGCCTGGGTCACGACATTGACGTGTTCACCACGCGCCCCGACACGCTGTTCGGCGCGACCTACATGGTGCTGGCCCCGGAGCACGAGCTGGTCGATACGCTCGTTGCGCAGGCCGGTGGTTCTTCTACGGGTAAGGACGCCTACACGGATGTCGACCCACGGTGGACCTACAGCCAGGCAAACCCGGCTGCGGCAGTGGAGGCATACCGCGCGGCAATCGCCGCCAAGTCCGACCTGGAGCGCCAGGAGAACAAGGAGAAGACGGGCGTTTTCCTGGGCGTTTATGCCACTAACCCGGTGAACGGGGCGCAGGTGCCGGTCTTTATCGCGGACTATGTGCTGACGGGCTACGGCACCGGCGCGATTATGGCTGTGCCGGCGCACGATACCCGCGACTTCGAGTTCGCCACCGAGTTCGGGCTGCCGATCGTGCCGGTGCTGGCAGCTGAGGGCGCGGCGGAAGGCGCAGCTGGCGCCGCTGGTGCTGCCGAGCAGGGCGGCGCCGGGGTTGCGGCGGGCGCCGAGCTCACCGAGGCGTTCACCGAGGACGGCCCGCACATCAACTCCAACAACTCCGACGGCCTGGAGCTCAACGGTCTGGGCAAGGCAGAGGCCATCGACAAGGCCATCGAATGGCTGGAATCCCATGGCAAGGGCGCCGGCAAGATCCAGTACAAGTTGCGCGACTGGCTGTTCGCCCGCCAGCGCTACTGGGGCGAGCCCTTCCCCATCGTCTACGACGAGAACGGCATGGCACACGGCCTGCCGGAGGACATGCTCCCCGTCGAGCTGCCCGAAGTGGAGGACTACAAGCCTGTCAGCTTCGACCCGGACGACAAGGACTCCGCACCCCAGCCCCCGCTGGCCAAGGCCAAGGAGTGGGTCGAGGTCACCCTGGACCTCGGCGACGGGGAAAAGACCTACTACCGCGACACGAACGTCATGCCGCAGTGGGCGGGTTCCTCCTGGTACCAGCTGCGCTACATCGACCCGAACAACGACAACGCCCTGGTAGATATCGAAAACGAACGCTACTGGGTCGGCCCGCGCGAAGGCCGCCCCTCTGGCGGCGTGGACCTGTACGTCGGCGGCGTGGAGCACGCCGTGCTTCACCTGCTGTACGCCCGCTTCTGGCACAAGGTGCTGTTCGACCTGGGCGTAGTCTCCAGCTTCGAGCCCTACTACCGCCTGTATAACCAGGGTTACATCCAGGCCTACGCGTACACGGACTCCCGCGGCGTGTACGTCCCCGCGGAGGAGGTCACCGAACGCGACGGTAAGTTCTTCTGGGTTCGCAAGGCGGATGATGCTGAGGGCGTCCAGAAGGAAGAAGAAGTATTCCAGGAATACGGCAAGATGGGTAAGTCCCTCAAGAACGCGGTCTCGCCCGACGAGATCTGCGACGACTACGGTGCGGACACCCTGCGCGTGTACGAGATGGCGATGGGGCCGCTCGACACTTCGCGGCCGTGGGCGACGAAGGACGTTGTGGGCGCGCAGCGATTCCTGCAGCGCGCGTGGCGCCTCGCCGTTGATGAGGGCACGGGTAAGGGTTCTGTGAGTGATGACGCCCTCACGGATGACGACCTAAAGGCCCTGCACAGGACCATCGCGGGGGTTCACGAGAACTATGCGGAGCTGCGCGACAACACAGCCGTGGCGAAGATGATCGAATACGTGAACTACCTGACGAAGACGTACTCCGCTGGGGCGGCTCCGCGGGCTGCTGTTGAACCGCTGGTGCAGATGCTCGCGCCGGTGGCGCCGCACATTGCCGAGGAGATGTGGGAGATCCTGGGGCACTCCGAGGGCATCACCTACGAGCCCTTCCCCGAGTGGGATGAAAAGTGGCTGGTAGATGACACTATCGAGCTTCCCGTGCAGGTCATGGGCAAGTTGCGCGGGCGCATTAACGTGGCGGCGGATGCTTCGCGGGAGGAGATCGAGGCTGCTGCGCTGGAGGAGCCAAACGTCGCTGCGCACATCGAGGGCAAGACGGTGGCCAAGATCATCGTCGTGCCAGGCAAGATGGTGAACATCGTCGCAAAGTAGCGGCCTGGGCGTGTCCCTCGCTTCCCGGCTACTGCGTGCCCGGGGGCGCCTGCGCCTTTGTGCCGGTGTGCCGGTGGCCTTTCCCTTGGCTTTGCGCGCCCGGGGGGCGACCCTTTTTCTACCCGCGGTGTTGAGGGATTCTAAGGCGCCGAATCGAACAGCGGTGCGAATGTGTGCCCTCGAAACGTCACAGTGACGCTCCTGACGGGCGCGAATTCGGCGATTTTCGGCGCTCCGATGACCTAATTGCGGGGCGATTGTCCCAAATTCCAGCTCTTAGAATATAACTATTCTATTTTCGCAGGTCAGAGAGCTGCGATTTCGTGCTTCAAACGCGCTACTTTCAATAACTCGAGGATTTGGGACATTCCAGCGGGTACGGCGGAGCCTGAGCGGAATCGGGACCGACGGACGGGGCTAAAGGAGGCGGGGATAGCGGAAGCGGGACCGTCGGGCGGGGCTAGAGGCTGTGGTCGATGAGCAGGTACGCACCGACCGAGGTGATCCAAGCCATGCAGAACGGCATGATGAACCAGATCACCGCTACCCACGGGCGCCAGCGCTGGTGGTTTTTCCACTTGTAGTAGGTGATAAACGCCGAGCCGAACAGGCCAAAGAACGCAATCGAAGTGGGAACGATAGAGAACAGAAGCTGGAACGTGCGGCTGCACAGTTGTGCCGAGGAGTCGGCCTCGCAGTAGGGGCCGCCAATGACCTTGGAGGCGATCCAGATCAGGATCGCGGACAAAGTGGTGGACACGATCACGCCGACGAAGAACCAAATGGCCTGGCGAGTGGACTTATTGTTGCGCTCGAGGCGGAGCAAGGGGTCGGCCTCGTAGTCCAGCTCGGAGGGCGCGCCGGGACGGTCCAGCTCGGAGGCATAGGATTGGGAGCCGTCGGGCCGGGATCCCGCGGATGGGGAGCCGGCGGGCTGAGAGCCCGCGGACGGGCGACCAAAGGGCTGGGAGTCCGCGGAACCGGAGGCAGAATCCGGGTTATCAGCAGGTGAGGGGCCGTTGTTCAAACCGTCGGTGCTCATAATGCCCTTAAATCTACACGTCCCCGGGGGTAATCAGAACCCGCGCGAGCCTGGAGCGCGGTGGCTGCGGGGTGCGCGGGGAATGGCGCGCGGTGGGCGCGGGGTGGGCGGGGAGCCGAGCCTGCGGAACGACCAGCGCCGACGCCCGCGGCCGACCCCCGGGCGGCACGCTAAGGCGCGCTAGACAGTGCTTAGACGGTGCTCAGCAGCACCGGCACCGGGCTGTGCCGCAGAATCTGGT
The DNA here is from genome assembly GCF_000738265.1 of Corynebacterium jeikeium. Classification (GTDB taxonomy): domain Bacteria; phylum Actinomycetota; class Actinomycetes; order Mycobacteriales; family Mycobacteriaceae; genus Corynebacterium; species Corynebacterium macclintockiae. The sequence goes on along the minus strand of NZ_JFCQ01000021.1, from coordinate 43,019 downwards.
TCGTCGACGGGCCGATGAACACGCGGTGGAAACCGCCCAGCGTGCTGGAGCCCATCACCAGCAGATCGCCCTTCTTCCACTTCAGGGCGTTAATCGCGCCGGACCAGCCGTAGCCGCTGCCGACCTCCATCTGCACTGTCAGGTCGCCGTGCCTGTTCAGAGCCCGGTCCCGTCCGCGGTCCAGCAGCGCCAGAGCCTGCTCACGCCACTCGACCATCATGTCCGAGTTGTCGATGAACTCCGTCTCCGTCGGATACATCGTCGCCCCGCGCGGGCTGAACGCCACCAGCCGCAGCGGCACTCCCCAGCGGTGCGCCAGGTCCGCCGCCCGACGCAGCGCCTCGTGCGACTGGTCGGTATCGATGTAGCAGCAATTGACCCTGGTGACGCCACGTTTCGACAGCTTCGGCGTCCGCGGAGCCAACAGTAGCGGCAGCGGGGCATAGTGCAGCAGAGCATCCGCCGTCGAGCCGATCCGGAACCGAGAATGCGGCGCGGCGGGATGGGAGCCCAAGATCATCATGTCGGCGTTGAACTCGGCGGCGGCGTCGATAAGAGCCTTCGTTTCCGAATGATCAACAGTGACAGTGGAGGGCTCGTCGGCGTCCAGCATCGCTTCGGGCAGCTTGGCCAGGGCCAGCGCCTTCTGCGCGGCGGAGGACACGGCCTGCGATTCCTTGTCGATCCACTCCGAGTAGTTGTCGAACTCAAGCTCCGGCTGCGCGGTCCAGGAACGCGAGATCACCGTCGCCGTGCGCACCGCGATGGTCTCCGTGCGGCCGAGCCAGGCGGCGACCTGCGCGGCCTCGTCACCGGCCGATTCGGGGCGCCATGTAAGAAGCAGGCGGAGGGGCGCGCGGGATGCGCCCGATGTGCGGGGGACGTCGGACTTAGGGGTGTTGCTCAAGAAAGATGCTCGCTAGCTCCAGCACTACTGCTGGTCGTTGTTCAGCTTTGCCTCGATAGCTTCAGTGTAGCGGCGCAGGACCAGTTCGATAACTGGGGTGGCCTCTGCAACTTCCTTGAGCTCTTCGTCGCTGAGGCTATCCAGCATGCTGGCGAGCTGCTCGGCGCGTTCTTCGGACAGGCGGCGCAGTTCCTCGCGACCCTTGTCGGTGAGGGTGACGCTCACGCCGCGGCGGTCGGACGTGTCGCGCACGCGCGTGACCAGCTCCATCGTCTCCAGCTGGTTGACCGCGTTGGAGGCGGTGGGCATGCGGATCGTCTCGGTGGCCGCAATCTGGCTGATGCGCATCGGGCCGTTTTCTTCGAGGATCATCAGGATCGATAGCTGCGCCATGCTGATGTGGGAGTTCTCCGTCTGGCGGAAGTACAGCAGGTACAACCGCGTCAATGGGAGGCGCAGTTCCTTGGCGATTTCTAAAGGTGTGGAAGCCATAGGTACTAAAATACAACAGTTTTGGCTGTAAATACTCACGCGGGGTGCTTAGCTCGGTGTTTTCGGGCACGTCGTCCGGCGTTTGTGGGGATGTTTCTGGGTGTTTACGCGGTGACGCAATTTATTAATGACGCCACCGCCTCCGCCCTATGCGCCGTTGATGAACTCTTCCAGCTGCGCGCGGGCGACGTCGTCCGGCAGTTGCACGGGCGGGGACTTCATCAGGTAGCTCGAGGCCGCGTCGACGGGGCCGGCTACTCCCCTATCCAGCGCGATCTTGGCGGCACGCACGGCGTCGATGATGATGCCCGCGGAGTTCGGGGAGTCCCATACCTCCAGCTTGTACTCCAGGTTCAGCGGCACTTCGCCGAAGGCGGAGCCTTCCAGGCGGACGTATGCCCACTTGCGGTCGTCCAGCCATTCCACGTAGTCGGAGGGGCCGATGTGGACGTTGCGGTCGTGTACCTTGCCAGCCAGCGGGCTTTCCTTCAGGTTGGAGGTCACGGCTTGAGTCTTGGAGATCTTCTTGGACTCCAGGCGGTCGCGGTCCAGCATGTTCTTGAAGTCCATGTTGCCGCCGACGTTTAGCTGCATGGTGCGCTCCAGGCGCACGCCACGCTCCTCGAACAGGCGGGCCAGCACGCGGTGGGTGATGGTCGCGCCGACCTGGGACTTGATGTCGTCGCCGACGATCGGCAGGCCGGCCGCACGGAACTTTTCGGCCCATTCTGGGTCGGAGGCAATGAACACCGGCAGCGCGTTGACGAAGGCGCAGCCTGCGTCGATGGCGCACTGCGCGTAGAAGCGGTCGGCCTCTTCGGAGCCGACGGGCAGGTAGCTGACCAGTACGTCCACCTCTGCGTCGCGCAGCGCCTGGGGTACGTCGACGGGTTCTGCGTCGGATTCGGTGATGCTTTCCTGGTAGTGGCGGCCCAGGCCGTCGAAGGTGTGGCCGCGCTGGACCGTCACGCCGGTGTGTGGCACGTCGGCGATTTTGATGGTGCAGTTCATGCCCGCGTCGATGGCTTCGGAGACGTCCTTGCCGACCTTGTCGGCGTCCACATCAAAGGCGGCGGTGACGCGCACGTCGCCCACCGAGTAGGGGCCGAACTTGGTGTGCATGAGGCCGGGGACGTTCTGGGTCGCGTCGGCGTCGGAATAAAGGTGAATGCCCTGGATCAGGGAAGTCGCGCAGTTGCCGAGTCCCACGATGGCGATGTTGCAAGTCTTAGATGTCATGCGAATCACCGTAGGGCGCTGGCTGCTAAGAACCCTTGTTCTTTGGCTGGTTAACCGATTAAGCCCGGCGAGTTTATCGATCAAGCTCGCGCGGGGTGGGGGTTGTCCGGGCGGTGTTTAGAATGTGGGTGTGTCGATTTCGCGAAGGGTTATAGATAGGTCGCTTGATCGCCGTCGCTCCCTGTTGGAGGTGCGTGGGGTTAAGCGTTTTGTTGGGGACGCCACCCCGCGCCTCCTTTCCTCCGCGGAGGTTCTAGGACGGGCAGTCGACCGTCCGTGCCCGGTGTGTGGGAGGCATGAATTAAGGGAAACACTGTGGATTCATGGCGGTGTATTAGGTGAAAAGTCGGGTACAGCGCGTAGTGTAAGAGAGATCAATGGTGTGATTGAGACGCTAGTGAATGAACAGCAGGATGCTGAGTTTTCGATACATACTGTTGAAGTGTGCATGAAATGCAGATGGAATCACTTGATCCGAGAAGAGCTGATCGGGATCACGATCGACAATCAGGAGACTCGTCTAGTTGAGTAGCGACAAGCCGTCCAAGAACCCTTTCTCCCGCGGTGGTGCTGGTGACTCCGGTGCAGGCCGCGGTGGGCACAGGCAGCCGGGTCAGCGCCGCGCGGGTCAGGCGCGTGCCGGACAGTCACGCGCTGGGCAGGGCCGGGCAGGTCAGGGTCAGCCGGGCCAGCGCCGCGCGGGCCAGGCGCGTGCCGGTCAGCCGCGTGCTGGACAAGGTCAGCCCGCTAAGCCGGGCCAGCGCCGCGCCGGGCAGCCCGCTAAGCCGGGCCAGCGGCGTGCTGGACAGCCCGCTAAGCCGGGCCAGCGGCGTGCTGGACAGCAGCGCAATCCTCAGCGGGGAGCTGCGCAGCGGGGAAATCCTCAGCGTGGAAATCCACAGCGTGGAACCGTGCAGCGCGGCGGCAAGCCGGTGAGATCCGGTGGTGCCCACCGGGCACGAGCCTCAGCTGGAGCTGGAGCTGGTGCGGCGGGCGTGTCGGCGTCACAAAGAAAGAGGCCCCAAAACAATGGGCCACAGACTCGTGTGAAGAAGAATGGAAGCCGCTCCGTGGGAGATGGAAAACTAAAGGCAAGAACTCGCAAGAAGCGCAGCTGGCGCGACAAGCGCACCCTGCGCAACTTCTTCGCGGGCCTAGCAGCCGTCATGGCAGTGATGATTATTGTGCCGCTGGTGGCATTCTTCACCGCATACTCGGTGACGAAGGTGCCGGAGCCGGAAGAGCTGGTGAACAACCAGATCTCCTACATCATGGCCAGCGACAACAACACTGAACTGGCACGCATCGTTCCGCCAGAGGGCAACCGTCAGAACGTCAAGCTGGACGAGGTTCCAATGTCCGTCCGCCAGGCTGTTCTGGCAGCAGAGGACCGAGAGTTCTACAGCAACCCCGGATTCTCCGTGTCTGGTTTCGCCCGTGCGGCAGTCGGCCAGGTGCTGGGGCGCGAGGGCGCCGGCGGTGGCTCGACCATCACCCAGCAGTACGTGAAGAACGCGCTGGTCGGCGACGAATTCAGCCTTAGCCGAAAGGCCAAGGAGCTGGTGATCTCCGCGAAGATGGCGCGCGAATGGTCGAAGGACGAGATTCTGGAGGCCTACCTGAACACCATTTATTTCGGGCGTAACTCGTACGGCATCAGCGCAGCGTCGCACGCGTACTTCGACAAGGACGTCAAGGACCTCACCCCGGAGGAAGGCGCAGTGCTGGCCGCGACGATCCAGGCGCCTTCCAGCCTGGATCCGTGGACGAACCGCGAGCGCGCAGAATCGCGTTGGAACTACGTTCTGGACGGAATGGTTGGGATCGGCGCCATGAAGGAAGCCGATCGTCGGAAGGCCGTGTACCCGAAGGTGAAGGACCCTGCGGAGACCGCGGAGAACACCCAGGCCGTCGGTACGAATGGCTTGATCAAGACGAAGGTTATCGAGGAGCTAGAGCAGGCGGGCATCACCGAGGAACAGGTGAACACGGGTGGCTTGAAGATCACCACCACCATCGATCCGAAGATGCAGGCCGACGCGGTGGATGAGATCCACAAGAAGATGGAAGGCCAGCAGCAGGGACTGCGTACGGCCGTGGCCTCGGTGGATCCGAAGACCGGCGGGGTGCGCGCCTGGTATGGCGGCGACGACCCAGTTGGTTTCGACTTCGCCGGTGCGGGCCTGCAGAGCGGTTCTACGTTCAAGATTTTTACGCTGGCCGCATACCTGGACCAGGGCGGTAGCCTCTACGACCAGTTCGACTCCTCCCCCGTCATGACCGGTGACGCGCAGGTGAACAACGACGGCGGCGCAAGCTGCGGCACATGCAGCATCGCCGAAGCGTTGAAGCAGTCGCTGAACACCAGCTTTATCCGCCTGACCCAGGCGCTGAAGGGCGGTCCGCAAGACGTGGCTGACATGGCGCACCGCCTGGGCGTGGCCGAGTCGCTGCCGGGTGTGGGCAAGACCCTGCAGGAAAAGAACGGCAAGCCGGCGGATGGCATCACGCTGGGCATGTACCAGTCCAGCCCGCTGGACATGGCAACCGCGCTGGCGACCCTGACCAACGGTGGCATCTACCACCGCCCGCACTTCGTGCAGAAGGTGGAGAACTCCAATGGAGACGTGCTGCTGGATAACACCAACGACGACGGCGACCGCGTGGTCTCTGAGGAAGTTGCCAACGGCGTTATCCAGGCGATGCAGCCCATTGCGGCGTATTCCAACGGCAACTCGCTGGCCGGTGGCCGTCCCTCGGCTGCAAAGACCGGTACGGCGCAGCTGGGCGATACCGGCGAAAATAAGGACGCCTGGATGATCGGCTCCACCCCGCAGCTGTCCACCGCAGTGTGGGTTGGTACCGCCGAGGGCAAGCCGATTCACAACAGCTACGGCGGCATTATGTACGGCTCCGGCCTGCCCGCCCAGATCTGGAAGGGCGTGATGGATCGCTCGCTGGAGAACACGGAGATCGAGCAGTTCAATACCGGCGCAGCCGCCAGCTCCGGCTACACCGGTGGGTACGCTGGCGGCGGAAACGCAGGCGGCGCAGCAGGCGCCGACCAGCCAGAGGAGCAGGAACAGGAATCTCCGGCACCGGCCTCCCCCGCTTCCCCGCCATCGCCAGCTCCGGCCCCGGCGCCGCGCCAGCCCGCTCCGCAGGGTGGTAACCGTCCGCCAAACAACGATCTACAGAACCTGCTCGATGGAATCCTCAACCCATAAGAAGACCAGTTCTCAGCAGCGCGTACTGCCTTCCCGGACCGAGCCGATGGCGCGCGGATTCGTCCGCTTCATCGGCGGTCCACCGGGGGCGCACGCCCTCATCGGGCGGGCAAAGTGGTGGACTCCCCTCCGCGTGCTGCTGGCAACCGCCGCTACCTTCCTGGCCTTCGGCTGGTTGCAAAAAGCACAGTGCATCCGCACTGGATTTACCTCTGCAGGTGAGGCTTATGTGGACTGGTCCGGTAAGCGTCAATACACCTCCGCTTGCTACTCAGACACAATCTCGCTCTACTCTGGCCGAGGCCTAGATAACCTCGACTTCCCCTACTTCACGTCCATAACCGGCAGCGACGGCTCTGTAAGCTACATGGAATACCCCGTGCTGACGGGCCTGTACCAGTGGATCGTTGCGGCTATCGCCCGACCGGTCGGCGTGCTGTGGGACTTCCTGCCCTTGCCAGAGGCAACTCCCGTGGCAATCTTCTTCGGCGTTAACGCCTTCTTCCTGGGCCTGTTCTGGCTGGTCGCCACCGGGTTGATGACGAAACTGACCGGCAACCGGGTATGGGACACGCTGCTGATGGCGGCCTCTCCCCTAGTCATCGTCCACGCCTTCACCAACTTCGACCTACTGGCATGCGCCGCGGCGGTAGCCATCTTCAGCCTCTGGGCCAATCGGCGCCCCGGCTGGGCGGGCGTGGCGGTCGGCGTGGGCGTGGCGCTGAAACTGTGGCCCGCGTTCATCGGCGGCGCACTGATCCTGCTTTGCCTGCGCCAGCGTGCGTGGGAGCCACTTGCCAAGCTGGTCGGCGGGACGCTCGGCACCTGGCTGATCGTTAACGTGCCGATCATGGTCGCTGCACCCGAAGGCTGGGGGGAGTTCTTCAGGCTGAACTCCGAGCGCGGCTGGGAAGGTTCCACGATCTACGCCGTCATCGCCCACATCACGGGTAACGATTCCTGGAACGGCGTGAGCCCCTCCAAGTCCGTCGACGGCGCAGAGACGCTGAACCTGCTGACCAGTGGTTTGCTGCTCGTCGCACTGCTGGGCCTGGCCTGGCTGGTCATTATCGCAGCCCCCCGCACACCGCGGGTCGGCCAGGTGGCCTTCCTGGCCACGTTGGCTTTCATGATCACCAACAAGGTGTGGAGCCCCCAGTACTCCATCTGGCTGGTGCCACTGCTGGTGCTGGCTCTCCCCCGCTGGCGCCTGGTCTTCAGCTGGGCAGCGCTGGAGGCCGTGTACTGGTACCTGCGCATGTGGCAGTTCCTGCCAGCCAACCAGGCGGCCCCGAACTGGCTGGTCGATACCGTGACCGTCGTGCGCCTGGCGCTGCTGGTATTCATGGCCGTGCTGGTCATCCGCCAAATCATGGGGCGCAGCGCCGACCCGATCCGAGAAGCCCACGACGGTCGCGATCCGCTGGCCGGAGTGCTGGCTGAAGACGTTCCGACAGGAAAGCACCACCGTCACGGGAATGGCTCGGGCGGAAAAGTGGGCGTCATAAAGAAGACAACCACAACAACGGCAGCGAAAGAGAGCAACGATGGATAACACGACACTCCTCATCACCATGGCCAGCGTGTTTGTGGGGTTCCTGTTCTTTGGCGGCAGCTTCGCCAGCTTCATGTACGGCAAATCGAAGAAACAAGTGTGGACGCTGTTCTGCATCGCCATCGTGTGCCTGACGATCGTGCCGGTGAGCCTGGCGGTATTCGCCGCGACGTAAAGAAGCGCAGGGTTGCGCGGGGCGGGCGCGGGGGGCATTTCTTAAAACGCGGGGCAACCTGTAGGCTGAGAACGTTGCTGACGCAACGACCCTCCTGCCATGCCCAAAAGGGGTATGGCCGAAACACAAGACCATAGGAGGTGATGAGGTCCGTGCGTCAATACGAGATGATGATCATCATCGACCCTTCCCAGGATGAACGCACCGTTGCCCCGTCGCTGGACAAGTACTTGGAGATTGTCCGCAAGGAAAACGGTTCCGTGGAAAAGGTTGATGTCTGGGGCAAGCGTCGCCTTGAGTACCCGATCAACAAGAAGGACGAGGGCATCTACGTTGTTCTCGACCTGAAGTGTGAGTCGGCTACCGTGCTGGAAATTGACCGCCTGCTCAACATCAACGACCAGATCCTGCGCACCAAGGTGCTGCGGAAGGACCAGTAGCTTTCACCACGCCATATAAGGCGAAAGCTGCAGGCTCCGATCGGACTGTACAGGCACCTTTAAACCATTAACCTAAGCACTGTAACCATTTCGGGCTTCTGTTCTTTTTGACGCCCACACGTCACCACACAACGTTAGGAAAGAAACATGGCACAGGGAGATACCCAAATCACCGTGGTCGGCAACATCGTTGCGGATCCGGAGCTGCGCTACACCCCCAACGGGGCCGCAGTGGCGAACTTCCGCGTGGCCTCCACGCCCCGTCGCTACGACCAGCAGGCTGGTCAGTTCGTCGACGGTGAGCCGCTGTTCCTGACCTGCAACGTGTGGCGCCAACCTGCCGAGAACGTGGCAAACAGCCTGAACAAGGGCGACCGCGTGATCGTGACCGGCCGACTGCGCCAGCGTTCCTACGAGGATCGCAATGGCGAGCGCCGCACCGTCTTCGAAATTGAAGTTGAAGAGGTCGGACCTTCGCTGCGCTTTGCAACTGCGGATATCAACAAGGCATTCCGCGGTGGCCAGGGCGGTAACGGTCAGGGCGGCCAGGGCGGCAACGCTGGTGGCTTCGGCGGTCAGGGTGGCTTCGGTGGCCAGGGTGGCCAGGGCGGTGGCTTCGGCGGTAACGCTGGTGGCCAGGGTAATGGTAATGGCGGCCAGGGTGGCTTCGGCGGTAATGCCGGCAACCAGGGCGGCCAGGGTAATCAGGGTCAGAACAACCAGGGCTTCGGCGGCCACAATGCTGCCATGGATGATGACCCGTGGAACTCTGCCCCACAGTCCGGATTTGGTGATGGCGACGACGAGCCGCCATTCTGATCGGTTAGCTTAAAAGCTGCTGGTCAGCGTTAAAACTTTTTTTGAACATAATTGGTCAAACCAAAGCACAACGAAAGGCTGGATCATGAAGCTGATCCTCACCGCCAACGTTGACAAGCTCGGTGTCCCCGGCGACATCGTAGAGGTCAAGGCTGGCTACGGACGTAACTACCTGCTTCCGCGCGGCTACGCAATCGTTGCTACCCGCGGCGCTGAGAAGCAGATCGAAGGAATTAAGCGCGCACAGGAAGCACGACAGATCCGTGACCTGGACCACGCACGCGAAGTTAAGGAAGAGCTGGAGAACCTGAGCGGCGTGACCATCGCGGTCCGCACTGCAGAATCCGGCAAGATGTTCGGCTCTGTTACTGCAGACAACATTGTTGACGCAGTGAAGAAGGCCAACGGTCGTTCCCTGGACAAGCACAGCATCAAGCTGCGCAAGGGCGATGTTAAGGCAACCGGCGTTTACTCTGTGGACGTTCAGCTGCACGACGGCATCGTTGCATCCCTGAGCTTCGAGGTCGTTTCCGCGTAACTTCGCCCCGCTTGGTTGGCTTTCCAGCTAGTTGGCTGGTTTTTCAGTCGGCTGGCTTGGCTGACATTTCAGCTGGCTTTGCTTGGCTGGCGTTTGAGCTGGCTTGGCTGGTTTCAGTTGGCTGGCTTTGCTTGGCTGGCGTTTGAGCCGGCTCGCATAGCTGTTTGCCAGCGAAGCCCTGTTCCCGTGCCTAGACACCACGGGTCGCGTGCCTAGACAACACGCGTGGGCTTTAGGCTCTGAGCTGCAACAATGTGGCGTTGAGCTGCAAACATGCCGCTGAGCCCTACTACCAAGCCAACGAGCTGCGAAATTGCGCGTGCGACGAGAACGCACCAGTAGAAAACTTTTCAACTTAGACAACAGCAGGTTGAGGCCCCACGCATTCGTGCGTGGGGCCTTTTCCTTTGCCTGATTGCTTCCGGCTGATCCTCAGTAGAGCTGCACAAACTTTGCCTGGCTGCCCTCGCCAGGGGCGCTAAATGTCAAGGAAACTGCAGTAGGCGGCAGTCCAAGTCTGGGGAAGTTGCAGTGCGCGGCACTAAAGGTCGTGGATGTTGCAGTAGGTGGCGTTAGCTGTCGGAAAAGTTGCACTTCGTAGGGCTAAATGTCGGAAAAGTTGCAAAACCAAAAACTCCGTCAGTCTCGCAGGCCACGTGAAAGGCTCTGACCTGCATGTTTGCAAATCTGCAAATGACTTTCAATAACAAACTGCAACTTTTCCGACATTTGCGCTCCTCGGGCACTCTGCCCGAGCCCCTGGACGCTCCCCATAGTGACAGAAGGCTCTGTGCCGAGCCAACCCGCGAAGCTCAGCGTACACGCGGCGCCCCAAGTACCAGCGCAAAGCCGCCCCAAGTACCAGCGCAAAGCCGCCCCAAGTACCAGCGCAAAGCCGCCCCAAGTACCGGCGCAAAGCAGCGCAAAGCCAGCGCAAAGCCAGCGCAAAGCCAGCGCTGCAGCTAAACCCGCAGCTCAGCGGCACCGCCGCCGTCCTCGCCAGCTGCCAGCGGTGCCGCCGCCTCCAGCGCATCCGCGCCGAAAGCCATGTCGTGCTTATTGTCAGCGCCCGTGTAGGTACGGCGTTCCTTGATGTAGTCCTGCTCCATCCGCCACGGATCCCCAGCGCCCTGGCGCGGCAGAGTCGCCACGCTGCGCTGAATATAACCGCTGGACATCTCCAACAACGGCAGGTCAGCGGCCTCGCCGGCGGGCAGGACCGGGCAAGCCCACTGCTCGCCACGGGCATCCATGTCCTTCCACAGTTGCACCAAATACCGCGAAGTCATATCCGCCCGCAGCGTCCACGACTGGTTCAAATAGCCAATGGTGTAGGAGAAGTTCGGCAGGCGGTTAGCCATCATGGCACGATAAGCCACCAAAGACTCAGTGGGAACTGGGGTGCCATCGACTGAGAAGTGGGCGTCACCAAAAGCAAGAAGCTGTAGTCCTGTGGCGATCACCAGAACGTCCGACTCGATGTACCCGCCGGAGCGCAACTGCACCCCACTTGCGTCAACGCGCGAAATGTGGTCGGTGACGACCCGCGCCCCGCCGCGCACAGCCTTGAAGAAATCGCCGCCGGGGGACTTGCAGACGCGCTGATCCCACGGGCCGTAGGGCGGCGTGAAGTTGCGGCGGACCTCGTCGGCGGGCAGGTACAGGCGGTTCCAGCCGCGGAACACCAGCTTCGCGATGCTCGGGAACGTCTGGCACAGGTGGTACTGCGCCATGTCGCGGCCGATATGCAGGCTGCGCGCCAGGCGGTGGCCGAAGGTGCCGGGCTCGGTGCTGAGGCCCAGGCCGACGAACGAGCTGATCGTGTCGGTCTCCGGCAGTGGCGCGATGTAGGTGGGGGTGCGTTGCAGCATGGTGACCTCCGCGCCCATCTCGTGCAGCGCCGGGACCAGCGTGATCGCGGTCGCGCCCGAGCCGATCACCGTGACCTTCTTGCCGCGCACGTCGAGGTCGCGGGGCCATTGCTGCGGGTGCAGGGCGGTGCCTTCGAAGGTATTGACGCCCTCAATGTCCGCCGTGAACCCTTCAGAATGGCGGTAGTACCCGGTGGCGAAGTGGAGGCGGCGGGTCCACGTGGTGAGGGTTGGCTGCTCGGGGCTGGCGGGGGCGGAGGCTCCGTCGGTGCCCTCCGAGTTTGCGTGGCCGGGGCGGCCAAGGCGCATGGTGACCTCCCACAGGCCCTGGTCGGTGTGGAAGTTCACGGCCTGCACCCAGGTGGATAGTTGCAGGCGGTCGAGCATGCCGATTTCTTCGGCCGCTTCGCGGCAGTAGTCGCGGATCTGCTTGCCGGAGCCGAGGGTGCCCTTGTGTGGCCACTTCTTGAAGGGGAGGGAGAAGGTGGCCATGTCGGAGTCCGAGCGGATGCCGGGGTATTGGAAGGTAGCCCAGGTGCCGCCGAGGTCATAGTTGGAGTCGACGGCCGCCCAGTTCCAGTCGGGGAAGTTCTTGGCGACGTGGTGCGCGAGGTCGATGCCGGAGAGGCCGGCACCGACGATGAGGATGTCGAGGGGGCGCTCGGCGGTGGCGTCTGCAAGCTGAGGCAGGGGAGAGGTGGCGTTGGTCGGTGCAGTTGAGGTGTCGGGTGTGGCGTTCATGGGGGACAGGCTACTTCACCCCGGGAGGGTGCCGTGGGGAAACCAATATTTTGCTTCTATATAGAAAACTGTGGCGGTGTTGACTGTGGCGTGGTGCGCAGCGCTGTGGGGACGGCGTTGACGGCAGCGTTGTAGGGGCGCGGATCGGCTTGCCGCAGGTGGTGCGCCGAGGCTTGTGCATAAGCAGCGTGACTCTTGGGGTGAAAGGTGAATTTTGTGTGAATATTTTTCCAAGATCGGGCGACCTGGGACTTTACAGGAGCCTAATCGCCTGGCCTGCACGTTTGTTTATCCCCAAGTTATCCACCGATGTAAAAAGCACTTTTCACACTAGTCACACGCTCCTGACCTGGGGGAATGTGAAAAGGTGCAGGTGAGGGCGTCGACTATCCACAACTTATCCACAAGTCATCCTGGGGCGTTGTGAGTTATGCACAGAGCCTCCACAGAATAATCCACAGAGCCTGTGGATAACTCGATTTGCTTCCGTGCAAAATAACGCTCAACTCACGCCCAACCCAAGCCCAACCCGAGCCCAACTCACGCTCAGCACGCGCCAGAAAAGCTCGCATGGAAGGCGCGGAAAACATGCTTAGGGGGTTGTCTGGCCGTACCACTAAAGTGGACAGCATGAGCCAGAAGAACGCAGGCATGAACTTCGACGACGGCGCCCCGTTGCCCGACGAGCCTTTCGACGATTTCGGCGACCCCGGCGCCTTCGACGGCGGAGCTGGCGGAGCTTCCGGGGCGGGTGCGGGAAGCTTCCAGGGCGGCAACTTCAACGACGGCAGCCGACGGGGCGGCAACTTCCGGGGTGGCAACCGGCGAGGCGGCGGTGGCGCGGGCAACCAGCAGATCGTGCGCGAAATGCCGCAGAACGCCGAGGCCGAGCAGGGTGTGCTCGGCGCCATGATGCTGAACAAGGACGCGATCGCGGATGTCGTGGAGGTCCTGGTCGGCGATGATTTCTATGTGCCGAAGCACAAGACTATTTTTGACGCCATACTTCAGCTCTACGGCGAGGGTAAGGAAGTAGACCCGGTGATCGTCAGCGGGCGCTTGGACCGGGACGGCGTGCTGGGCTTCGTTGGTGGCGCGAACTACATTCACAGCGTCTATTCGAAGACTCCGACCTCGGCAAACGTTGGCTACTACACCGAGATTGTGCGCGAGAAGGCCACGTTGCGGCGCCTGGTGCAGGCGGGCACGACGATCGTACAGCTGGGATACGCGGGCACGGAGGGTGCGGAAGTCGACAGCGTGGTCGACCGCGCGCAGCAGGAGATGTTCGCCATCACCAACGATGCCGCGAAGGAGGACTACGAGGTCTTCGCGGAACTGGTTGCCTCCACGGTGGGGGAGATCGAGCAGTTGGAGAGCCAGGATGGCGTGGAGATGGGCATCCCCACGGGCTTCGCCGACCTGGATGATCTGACGAACGGCCTGCGCGGCGGACAGATGGTGATTGTGGCCGCGCGACCCGGTGTAGGTAAGTCGACGTTGGCTCTCGATTTCATGCGTTCGGCGTCGATCCAACATGGGAAAGCGTCGGCGCTGTTCAGCTTGGAAATGAGCAAGTCGGAGGTGATGATGCGCATCTTCTCCGCGGAGGCGGAGGTGCGCCTGGCCTCTATGCGTGGCGGCAAGTTGACCGATGACGACTGGGACCGGCTGACCGTGCGTATCGGCGAGATCGAGGATGCGCCGATCTATATCGACGATTCGCCGAACCTGACGATGATGGAGATCCGCTCGAAGGCGCGCCGTCTGAAGCAGCAGGTGGACCTGCAGCTGATCGTGGTGGACTACCTGCAGCTGATGTCTTCCGGCAAGCGCGTGGAATCGCGCCAGCAAGAGGTCTCGGAGTTCTCCCGCCAGCTGAAGCTTCTGGCCAAGGAGGTCAACGTCCCGGTGATCGCAATTTCGCAGCTGAACCGTGGCGTGGAGTCCCGTGGCGACGACGCGCTGCCGCGTGTCTCTGACCTGCGCGAATCGGGCTCGCTGGAGCAGGATGCCGACATGGTCATGCTGATCAACCGCCCGGATTCCCAGAATCCGGATCACGAGCGTGCCGGCGAGGCCGACATCATCCTGGCGAAGCACCGTGGTGGCCCGATTGGCACCGTGACGGTGGCGAACCAGCTGCAGTTCTCCAAGTTCTCTGACATGGCGCGTGACATCAGTCCGATGCCCTAGGTAGCTGCCCCCAGCAGTCCAGCCCCAGCGCCCAGCCTCCCTGCGCGTTCGCGCGGAGCTAGAACTGCGCGTCCAGCTTCGAAAGAATCGCGAGCAACTTCTCCACCTCGGCGTCGCTGAGGTGGTCGAAGATCAGCTCCCGGACCTTCTTCACGTGCCCGGGAGCAGCATTAGTAATCGCCTCGAGGCCTGCGGGTTCGAGGACAACGAAGGCCCCGCGGCCGTCGGCGTCACATGTCTCGCGCCGCACCAGGCCGCGCTTAGCCATGCGCGTGATCTGGTGCGACAAGCGGGAACGGCTCCACTGCATCGTGTTCGCCAGGGCGACGATTCGCTGCTGGTTGTCCGGCGATTCCGAAAGGTGCACCAGAACTTCGTAGTCCGACAAAGAAAGGGACGTGTCCGCCGATAGCTGCTGTGCCAGTTCGGCATTGATCTGGATGTGGGTGTTGAGCCACGCTCGCCACACCTGCTGTTCGCGGCTGTTCAACCACTGAGGTGCCGCATTCGCCTGCTCGCTTGGCGGGAGAGAAGTGTTTGCTCGTGTCATGTGCTCCAGTATCGCACATCAGTCAACTTTGTTGACACATCAACTACGCCGACAACTTCCAGATCGACGCAGCGCACTCCGAGATCGGCTTCGTCGCCATCAAGCAGGCCTAACTCACCTCACTCACCGGGCTGGGTAACATAGCCCCCATGAAACGCCTCCCGCCCGTCGCCTTGGTCTTCCTCGGCGGCGCGCTGGGGGCGATTCTTCGTTGGGCGCTGACCATCTGGCTCCCCGCCCTCGGCGACCCAACGCGCGTCCCCGGCGCGGCCACGCAGCTAAAAGCCTTCGGCTTCGTCACCCTCGGGGACGCTGCATTATTGCTGGTCAACGTCCTCGGAGCTCTCATCCTGGCGTTACTTGTCGGCCTTATCCCACGCGCCGCCGACCCCCGCCGCGCGTTCTGGGGCACGGGCGTGCTTGGCGGATTCACGTCGTTCAGCTCGCTCGCCGCGGCCGTGGTCGGTGCCGATGTGGCTCGGGCGCTCTTTATTCATGACGCCACCTCCTCCACCGCACCCGTCCTCATCGGTGCAGCTTACGGGGTGTGCACGCTGGCGCTTGGCCTGTTCGCGGCCGCCGCTGGCCTGCAGCTGGGGCGCGACCTGAACACGCTGGGGCGCATGCGGCGCGCGGCGGTCGGCAAAGCTCCCACAGACGGCGCTGACATAGTCCGCGAGGCCCGGGGAGGGGGAGGTCGATGAGCGCCGGGGCAACACTCGTGGAGTTGGTGGCTGTCGCCATCGGCGGCGGAGCTGGCGCCGCTGCGCGCTACCAGTTGGATACGTATTTGAAATCCCGGCGCGGCTGGGCGCCGCTGTGGAGCCTGGCGGTCATCAACCTTTTAGGCACCATCGCGCTGGGAGTGGTCCTTGGCTTTGTTTTGCAGCACCCCGGGGCTCTGCAACAACCCGAAGCCTTGCAAGCTTCCGGGGGAGCGGCCAGTGCCCTGGGTATCCTATTTCCGCTGATAGGAGTAGGCGTGGCCGGAGGTTTCACCACGTTCTCTACGGCCATGGTGGAGGTGTTCACCCAACCCCAACCGGCCCGCCGGATCGTCGGCGTGGTGGCGATGCTGCTGGCCTGCTGCGCGGTATTCTTGCCCGCGGTCTGGGGTGGCGCGGCACTAGCGGGCGCCTAGCTGGCGCGGTCTTGGCGGGTACTTGACCCGCTACTTTTTCGCCGTCACCCAGATGTCGATCTCCACGTAAGTGGATTCCGTGCCCTCGTCATCCGCGAAGTGAATCTTCACCGGCACGGTCTGCCCGCCGGATTCCTTCGTGATCTTCTCGAAGTCCGGCAGCTCCGCCGTCGCGGTGGCTGTCAGGCTGCCCTTCGTCTTCTTCAGGTACTGCGTGCGCATTCCTTGCGGTAGCCAGCGGTGCGTGTTTGGTATGGACGCCTCAGCCAGCATCCCCATCGCAAACTCCGCAACGTTGCAGGCCGCAATGGCGTGGAAGGTTCCAATGTGGTTGTTCAGCAGCCACCACTTCTTCGACCGAACCTTGCAGTAGCCGGGGCGCAACTCCTGTAGGCGCGGCTGCACGGTAAGGAAGTATGGCGCCTTTGCGCTGGCTACCAGCGAGAATAGGCTGTTGCCGAATGGCTTCTGCGCAAGCTTCTTGTACATTTTGAAAGTGCCGGATGGATTCACGTTGGCGTCATAAATAGACATAAAAAGAACTCTAAACGGGGAATAAAGCGTGCGTTGCGTAATGTTGGAAAAACATGCACGCCCAACGACAACCAACCGAAGGGAAAGAAATGGCGACCGTAGAAATCACCGGTGAGAACTTTCAGGAAACCGTGCAGGGCGACGGCATCGTTGTTCTGGACTTCTGGGCGGAGTGGTGTGGCCCGTGCCAGCGCTTCGCACCTATCTTCGAGAAGGTCTCCGAGGAGCACCCGGATGCGGTGTTCGGCAAGGTGGACACTGAGGCTCAGCAGGAGTTGTCCGCTGCGCTGCAGATCCAGTCGATCCCGACTGTGATGATGTTCCGCGACGGTGTGCTGCTGGCCAGGGAGTCCGGGCTGCTGTCTGCGAAGGCTCTGAACGACCTGATGGATCAGGCGCAGAAGCTGGACATGGACGAGGTTCGCAAGCAGCTTGAGGCTCAGCAGGCCGAGCAGTAATAAGCGCGTGCGCGCTGAGGCGCGGGCGGGCGCGGCCTAGAGGGCGTCACCAAAAAGAACCGCAATTCGCGCAACGGTGCCACCGCGGGGATAATGCATAAGGGCATTACAACAGGAGGCACGAAGAATGGGACGGATCAACGGCAGGAAGGCCGCAGTTGCGCTTACCGCCGGGCTGGTCGGCTTTGCCGGCACCGGAATGGCCGTGGCGAAGGGTGGTATTTCCGCGAACTTGGCGCTTTCCGGATCCTTCTTCACCGTGACTATCGGCGGCCTGTCCGGGCAGGATTTCTCCCTGTTCATGGATAACGACACGAAAGGTGACGACCACCTGCCCGTCGCGCGCGTGAAGATAAAGGAGGCGAAGGCCTCTGACCTGTGCCTTTCCACCACTGTGCCGAACCTTCCCGCCGTCGGCGAGGCCACCCTTTCGCTGCGCGCCAACGGACAGAACAGCGTTGATGCGGACGACCTGATCGTAGGCTCCACCGACATCAAGGGCAGCCTGCGGATGGCCGACCCCAACCTTGGTATTGACGCCAGCCAGGTCAACCCCGAAGCACCGGACGACGCTTGGGGTCTGCACTCGAAGGACGTGCAGGTTGTGGCGGATAAGATCATTGCCACGTCGGTTGGTGCAAAGCAGCTGAACGTTTCCGGTGTGGAGGCGAGCGTGCGCCGAGGAACCGAGAATGCCTGCTAAAGGGCGGTTAGCGCGCTTCGCCGAGTGGCGCCGCAACCGACCGTTTGTGCCGGGACTGTTGGTGCTGCTTTCGGGTGTTGTCATAATGACGCCCGCGTATCTGACGTTGCGGATCTCTGACCTACTGGTGATGATCTCCACGCTGTCGGGAGTTTCCACGCTATTCCTGGGCGCAGCGCAGATAATGTTTGCACTGGGTATTTGGCTGAAGCCTGCCACGGCGCCCTACCTGGGAGTTTTCGCCATTTTGGCATCGCTGGTGGCGCTGCCGGCCTCCAATATCGGCGGGTTCTTGTTGGGCTCGCTGCTGGGTATATTCGGCGGGGCGTTTGCCCTAGCCTGGGAGCCGGGGGAGCGTAAGCCGAAGAAGGCCCGGGGCGAGGACGGGGGCTCCGGCGGCGGGTACTCCGCGACGGTTGCAGCCCTGCTGGTGGCAGTGGGGATGGCGACCGGCTTGGGCATCCTGAATGCGAATGCCCCGTACAGTGTGGCGCAGCCCGCGCGCGTGGGCGACGTCGGCCAGGTCACCGCAGATAACGTGACCTTCAAGGGGAACGTGCGTGTCGGCGTGGATTCCGTGGGCACGGAGCAGGGCCGCCGCGACCTGCTGCGCATCACCGGCGACCGACTGGAGATCAAGAACCTGGAGATCAAGCTGCCCGGCCAGTGGGGTGACGGACTGATGCAGACCGGCTCGGATGTGGAGACCTACGTGATCGACGGCCCCGTCGTGGTGGAGGCTACGTCCCTGGAGGCCGTGCCCGCGCTGGCTGAGATTTCCACGGTACCGGTGAAGGTCGATATCTCCGCTGGCGCGGGGGATGTGTTACACCAGCTGGGCTTGGTTCCTAGCGAGGCGCCGATCCCGGACCCGGTGATGGAGGTCGTCTCCCTGAAGCAAGTGAAGTTGGACCTGTTGCACCTGACCGGGCGGGACATGAATGCCCCGGTGGTTCACCTGTACCCGCTCTAGTGGCGGGTTGTCGCCCCGCTCCTGCTTTCGCCCCGTGCGCCACGCGGAAAGTCAGTACGCTGGAATGCAGTTAACTTAAACAAACCACTACATCCCGACTAAGTACCGACTACACACCGACACAGGAGTTTTCCCATGGCGAATCCTTTTTCTAAGGGCTGGAAGTACTTGATGCAGTCCCTCGACACCAAGATCGAGGAGAACGCGGATCCCCATGTGCAGATCCAGCAGGCCACGGAAGCGGCCCGCAAGCAGCACCAGCAGATTTCCGAAAGTGCAGCGCGCGTGATCGGCAACCGCAACCAACTGGAGATGAAGCTGAACCGCCTGCAGCAGGACGCAGAGAAGCTCTCCAACAATGCCCGCACCGCCATCCAGCAGGCCGACAAGGCCGCGGCCGAAGGCGACCAGGCCAAGGCCACCGAGCTGAACCAGACTGCGGAGCTCTTCGCATCACAGCTGGTATCCGTCGAACAGCAGCTGGAAGAAACCAAGCAGTTGTATGCCGGCGCGGAAGAGGCAGCCCGTCAGGCGCAGCAGCAACAGCAGCAGTCTGCTGCCCGCCTGGAGGATCAGATGGCGCAGATCAACCAGCTGCGCACCCAGATTGACCAGGCGAAGATGCAGGAGGCCACCGCGAACTCCATGCAGCAGATGGATGGCCTGGTGCAGAACGACGACGTGCCGACCCTCGATAGCGTGCGCGAGAAGATCGAGCAGCGCTACGCTCAGGCGCTCGGCAGCCAGGAGCTTGTCGAGAACTCCGTGCAGGGCCGCATGGCGGAAATCGAATCGGCTGGAAATGACATGCGCGCCACCTCCCGCCTGGAGGAAATCCGCGCCCAGATGAATGCCGAAAACGGTGCTAACGCTCTCGAGCGGGGCGAGGCTCAAGGCGAGCTGGAGCGCTAACCCGCCCACCCCGGTGGGCCCGCCTACCTTGCGGGCACCACTCACCCCTCTGCGGTCAGCAAACCTGGTGTAAAGTATCCAAGGTTCGCGGGTGCGCCGATGCGCTCGCCTTTTCCATCGTGGAGGGATACTTTTGTCTGAAGAATCTTTTTCTGACGCCACCGACTCCGACCGCGCGGAGCACTCCGTCCCTCCCGGCGAGCCAGCGCCCGGTGCAAAACTCCTGATCGGCGTGCTCGTCGCTGCGGCTTTCGTGGTGATTCTCAACGAGACTACCCTGGCTGTGGCGCTGCCCGTTTTGATGGGAGAGTTTGGCGTCACCGCCGATGCAGCGCAATGGCTGACCACAGCGTTCATGCTCACGATGGCCGTGGTCATTCCGATGACGGGCTACATCATGCAGCGCTTCCGGCTGCGGTCGATCTACATTGCGGCGCTGACGACGTTCCTTGTCGGCACGATCCTGGCTGCGGCAGCGCCGACGTTCCCGATCCTGCTGCTCGCGCGTGTGGTGCAGGCCAGCGGCACGGCGCTGGTGATCCCGATGTTGATGACCACCATCATCCGCCTGGTGCCAATCAACCGCCGTGGTGCGGTGTTCGGCCTGGTGTCGGTGGTTATCGCGGTGGCTCCGGCGCTGGGCCCGACGTTCTCCGGGGTGGCGCTGGAGGCCTTGGGCTGGCGCTGGATCTTCATCCTCGTCGCTCCGCTGGTTCTGATTTCCCTGGTCGCGGGCCTGTTCCTGGTGAAGAACTTCGAGGAGCCGACCCGCCCGTCCCTGGACGTGCTCTCTGTTTTCCTCTCTGCGTTCGGCTTTGCGGGCCTGGTCTACGGCCTGGCCGGCCTGTCGGAGCTGGCCGACGGCGTACCTGTGCAGCGTCTGGTTATCCTCGCCGCAGGCCTGGCGATCCTGGTGGTTTTCTTCCTGCGCCAGCGTTCCCTGGAGCGCAGCGACAAGCCGAACGCCACCCCGCTGCTGAACCTGCAGCCGGTGCGGGTACGCGAGTACAACCTGTCGATGGCGCTGCTGCTGTTTTCCTTCTCCATGCTCTTTGGCTTCATCATCCTGATGCCGCTGTATGCGCAGAACGTTGCAGGCCTGTCGGAACTGAAGACCGGCATGGTTTCCCTGCCCGGCGGCCTGGTCATGGGTCTGCTGGGCCCGGCCATTGGGCGCGCCTACGATGCCCGTGGCACGCGCATGCTGATCATCCCGGGCAGCATATTGATCACGATCGCGATGATGGGCTTCGCCGCCCTGGAACAGACGGAGCACCTGTTCGCCTGGGTCGGATCCGGGACGTGGCCGGCGTTTGTGCAGCTCATGGTTCTTACGGTGATCTTGAACTTGGGCATTGCTTTGATGATGACGCCCCTTATGTCCAACGCCCTGGCCGCCGTGCCGGACTCTTTGGCTGCCCACGCGCAGGCAATTTTGAATACCCTTCAGCAGGTCGCCGGTGGCGCCGGAACGGCGATTTTCGTGGCTGTGATGACTTTCGCATCCGCCCGCTACGCCTCTAGCAATGCGGCGGAGCTGGCAGGCCTGGCTGCGACGGATCCTACGCTGGCTGAGGCGCAGGTGGTGGGTCAGGGCATCCACGTGGCGTTCCTGGTGGCGGCGTTCGCGTCGGTGGTGCTGATGGTGGCCTCGGCGTTTTTGAAGCTGGATGCGAAGGATTCCGCGCACCCGGGCGCACCGAAGAGCTAGAGTCAGCCGGAGGACTAGGTTCGCCGGGGGGATCCGCCCCTAGACTGCAAAAGCGCCGACCGTTGGTCGGCGCTTTTGTGTTGCGGAGCCGGGGCGCAAGCCCCTGGGCTCAGCTAAGTGGAACTTAGAGAGGCAGCTTGCGCAGGATCGGCAGCGGCAGGTGCTTCAGGATCAGCATGATCGGGCGGAACAGGGGGTGCACCCAGATCAGGGACTTGCGGTTATCCACGGCCTTAGCGATGGCCTTGGCCACGTCTTCCTTGTCCACTGTCAGCGGGGCATCGTCCAGGTCCTTGGTCATGTTGGTGCGCACCTGGCCCGGGCGGACGGTCAGCACGCGCACGCCGGTGCCACGCAGGGCCTCGTTCAGCATGCGGTAGAAACCATCCAGGCCGGCCTTGGTGGAGCCGTAGACGAAGTTGGAGCGACGGACCATCTCACCTGCAACGGTGGAGAACGCCACGATCTGGCCGTGGCCCTGCTTCTTCATGTAGTCCGCCAGCAGTACGCCGACGGAGACAGCGCCAGTGAAGTTCACCTGTGCGGCCTGCACGGCCAGCTTCTGGTTGGTCCACTGCTTCTCGTTATCGCCCAGGATTCCGAACGCAACGATGGCCAGATCCACGTCACCGTGGCTGAAGATTTCCTCGAAAACCTGCGGGTGGGAATCGAAGTCCACTGCGTCGAAGGTGACGGGTACGACCTCGCTGGCACCGGCGGCGTTCATGCGTGCGGTGGCGTCATCCAAAGACTCGCCAGCACGGGCGGCCAGGATCACACGTGCGGGGCCGCGGGAGAGGAACTCCTCGACGACGGCGAGGCCCATGTCGGACGCGCCGCCGAGCAGCAGGATGGACTGGGGTTTGCCAACGGCATCAATCATTGTGACTCTCTTTCGGGGTTAAAGCGCTGTGCAGTTAAAGCTCTGTGCAGTTAGAGCTCGAGGCGGCGGGACATGTCGGAGGCGAAAACCCCCGTCGGGTCGATGCGCTTGCGGGTGGCCAGCCAGCCGGGCAGGCCGGGGTACATCTTGTGGAAGTTCTCGGCGGAGGTGCGGGACTCCTTGGCCAGGTACAGGCGGCCGCCGAACTCCATCACGCGCCGGTCCAGGTCGTCCAGGAAGGCGCCCAGGCCCGGCTTGATCGGGAAGTCCACGCAGACGTTCCAGCCCGGCATCGGGTAGCTCAGCGGAGCCTTGTTGCCCTCGCCGAACAGCTTGAACACGTTCAGTGCGGAGTAGTGGCCGGAGCGCTGGATGTCGCGGATGATCTCCTTGAACGGCTCCACGGCCTCCGTCGGCACGACGAACTGGTACTGCAGGAAGCCCTTGGAACCGTAGCCGCGGTTCCACTCGCCGATCAGGTCCAGCGGCTGGTAGAACTGCGTGAGGTTCTGCACCTGGTTGCGGTACTCGCCGGACTTCAACCACCACAGCTCGCCGATGGCCACCATGGACAGCTTGTTCATGGTGAAGCTTGGGAAGATATCCGGCACGGTCATCAGCTGCGGGGCGTTGAACTTCAGCGGATCTTTCGCCAGCTTCGGCGCGTATTCCTTCAGCTGGTCCAGGGTGGCCAGGGAGCCGCGGGAGATCGCGGCGCGGCCCAACTTCGGCTCCGGGCTGATCGCGTCGAACCAGGCAGAAGAGTAGGTGAAGTTGTGCTCCGAACCGTCGGAGTGGAACGCGATGGTCTCGTCCAGGGAGTGCGTCATGTCGCCATCGGCGATGAAGTACGCGGTCTCCGTCTTCGTCATCTCAATGGTCGCGCGCAGAATGATGCCGGTTAGGCCCATGCCACCGACGGTGGCCCAGAACAGCTCGCCGTCCGGGTCGTCCGTGGAGCCCTCCGGGGTCAGGTGCAGTACGCGCCCGTCGGCCACCAGCAGCTCCATGGAGCGGACGTGGTTGCCGAAGGAACCCGCGGAGTGGTGGTTCTTGCCGTGAATATCCGGGCCGATAGCGCCACCG
Source organism: Corynebacterium jeikeium (assembly GCF_000738265.1). Taxonomy (GTDB): domain Bacteria; phylum Actinomycetota; class Actinomycetes; order Mycobacteriales; family Mycobacteriaceae; genus Corynebacterium; species Corynebacterium macclintockiae. Next base: position 19,868 of record NZ_JFCQ01000021.1, on the reverse strand, counting down.
ATGGTCACCTGGCGCGTACCGGGCAGCACCGGCACCCACAGGCCGTGCGGCAGGGCGGCCTTCATCAGCTGGTCCAATGTCACGCCAGCATCGACGTCCACGATGGCGGTATCGGGGTCGATGCTGTGGATCGTGTTCAGCTGCTGCATGTCGATAACGAGCCCGCCGGCGTTCATGGCCGGGTCGCCGTAGCTGCGGCCCATGCCGCGGGCGATTACGCCACGCTGCAGGTGGCTGGGCTTATCCGCGTTATCGTCGGCCACGCGCGCAACGGCGGCGGCAATCTGGTCGACATCCTGCGTAGACAGAACTTCGGCGGTCGTGGGGGCGGTGCGGCCCCACCCGGTGAGGGTACGAGTGCTGGTGTGCAATTCCATGTTCTCTACCCTAGCGCCCGGGCGCGACAACCCCTGGGTGCGGCGCCGCGTCGGGCCCAAGTTGCCAGCGTTTTCGCAGTTGCGGTGTGGGTGGCGTCACTAAAAAAGGGCAAGCGGAGGGCTAGTAGAGCTCCATGATCTGGCGGATTTCCTCCGGCAACTCCTCGGGTTCGGTGATGGTCGGGCCGTCGTAGTCGCGCAGGATGTCGCGCACGCGCTGGCGGCTAGTGCTGTCGAGGATGGGGAGTTCCTGGGCCATCAGGCGCGTCATGTACTCGTTGAGCGGCAGGTTCGTGCGGGTGGAGGCCTCGTAACTGCTTTCTTTACCGACGCCACCAATTCGCACCGGCGCACTCCTGTGTTCCTGCTCGGCGGGGGAGGGCTTGGAGCGCTTGAAGAGTTTCGCGGCGGCGGGGAACCTATCAAAAACAGCCATGGGGATGATCATAGTTGGTGGTAACCTCCGAAAGCGATGAGCACAACTGCACCTGAGAGCACTGCCGCTGGGGAGTCCGCATCCGTCCGCTACGATCCGATCATGGTCGTTGCCGCCGCTGGCTCCGCGGCTGGCCCCGCCGCTGGCCCTGCGGACGACCCCACCTTCGCCATCTGGCAGGTGGAAACCGACCCTGACGTGCAGCTCGGCGACTTTTCCGGAGCCTGGCTGATCGACGGCGCAGGCATCCACGGCTTCGCCGCCAACGCCGACTGGATTGAGGGCACCGACGACCGGGCGGCCATGCTCGCGGCCCTGTTGCGCTATCCGGTGCTGTTCGTGGGGGACGCGGCGGCGGCCGAGCTGTTGCCGCGGGAGGTCGCGCTGATTGATGTGGCCGCCACGGAGGCTGGTCTTGAGGACGCCCTTGCCTCCGCAAAGCAGCACTTCAGCTCGGAGTTCCCGGATAAGAAGCAGCCAGCGTGGGGGAGCTTCCGCCTGCTGGCGGAGTTCCGCGAGGCCGAGGCGGGGATTGCGGGCGCTGGTGCTTCCGCGGGCGAGGGTGCTGACGGTGCGGGCGCTGGCGAGGGTGCTGACGGTGCGGGCGCGGACGGCGCGGACGACGCAGAGCGCGCAGAGCGCGCGGCCGTGGCGAGCGCACTGAAAGAAGCTGCCGCCCTCCGTGGTTGGATCGCCCAGTACAATGCGTTCGACAAGCTCCGGGTTCGCAGAATTGGTGCCGTGAACAGCGAGTTTTCGAATGCCCGACCGCTGCCGGTGGTGCTCACCAAGCGAGGTTAGCCGGGCGCGGTTACGCTTAAACCCATGAAACCCACACCCCTCATCAGAGCCGTCGGCGGGTATGAATCCGCTGGCGGTTCTGGTGCTGCGCGGGCGGAGGGCAGCAGAGCCGGTTGGACACAGGAAAGCCTGGGGGTCATGTCCACACGGGGGATGGGGATGAACAGGGAATTCAGGGCACAAACCACAGCATTCACCGTGGCAGTGGAGCACCACTACCCCAGCGTGGGGAGGTACTCGCGCCTGCTCAGCGTCTCCGGCGCCATGAGCGTGGCCGATTTCGCCGACGCAATCCTCACGAGTTTCCGCTGGCCAGAGGCCGTCAACCGGGTGCCCGAGGCGCACCCCACGCGCTACGTCGCGCGGGAAGATCGGGGCGCGCTGGAAGATCAGGCCGCCGACAACGGCGAGCCTGCCACCGCCGGCTTTGCTGGCGCTGGCACTACTGGCACTAGTACTGGCACGCCCAGCGCCCCAACCTGGAGCTTCCGCGCCCGCACCGCCGGCCGCGTCCGCGTCTACGCCAAGGGAGCCAACTCCATCGGCACTGCTCTCAGCGATATCTTCCGCCGCGGAACCATCGGCGTGCTGAAGGTCGAAGGCTACGACTTCAGCATCACCGTCACCGACACCACCACCCGGCACGAGGAGCTCGACTCCGCCTACGACTCCCCCTTCGCCGTCTCGGCCGACAATCCTTTCGGATCCTCCAACTCCCTCTTCGGCTCCTCCGCTGACACGCCCGGCGATACCAACGCCGAAGCAGTCCTCCTCGCCGCCGACTTCCTCAGCGATGCTGATGGTGATGCGGCGGAGGCGGGTGGCGTCGATAAAAATCAGGAAGACGAGCTCGCCGCGCACCTGCACCCTGCCGGAATCCCGGCGATGGTCGACATCACCGAGGTGAATGTGGCGCTGGCTGGCGAGGATACCGTCGAGCAGGTTCTTGCCGAAGTTGATCCTGAGCTGCGCGAACTGCTGCGCGACGGGGCTATGTACGAGTTCATTCCGCTGCTGCAGGCGCTGGATCTGGAGCGGCCCGCCAACGTCTCCGAGCACGCCGCCGAGCTGCTGGCCGACGCGCCGATCGAGAAAAGCAAAATCGGGCGCGCCGCCGCGTGGGCGCGGATCATCGCCCTGTCGACCCTGGTTGATGCGGAAACCGACGAGGTCAGCGAGGCCTTCATGTCGGCACTCGGTTACACGCGCGCGGACGCGAAGCTGCCGCCGACTGAAACTGCCCTTGGTACGGACGCCCTCAGCGCCAGCGAAATCAAATGGCTGTCGCGGCGGACCGGGCGCATCTTGGCGCAGGTGGGGGCTTGCAAATGGGAGCGTCAGCCCGATGATCAGACGGTTCCGTTGGTTCCGCAGTGCTCGGTGCTGGAGCGGCTGGAGATGTACCGCTTCATCCTGCAGCTGTAGCCCGGCTTTCGCTGCCCGCCGACCTGGCCAGGCTTGCGCCTCCCGGCGGGTTGCAATGTCGTTAGAACGGGAATCTGTCGGCCAAAACAGGCCCAACAGGGCGCCCGGCGGGTTGCAATGTCGTTAGAACGGGAATCTGTCGGCGCCCGCAACTCCTTGCAAAATTCCGCAACTCTCTGACCTGCGCTTTTGCAGATTTGCAAATCACTTCCAATAACGGATTCCCGTTCTAACGACATTTGGGCCTCGGCGGAGCCCCCGGAGGACCTCAAATAGCGCAAGATTCCCGTTCTAACGACATTCGGGCCTCGGCGGAGCTGCTTAGGGTCTTAACTGTCGGAAAAGTTGCAGTCCCAGTTGTCAAATGTCGGAAAAGTTGCAAAACGTTCCCGGGTGTAGTTTGAGGAAGACTGGGAAAACGCTCTGAACTGCAGGTTTACAAAGTTGGAAATGGAGGTCAATAACAAAATGCAACATTTCCGACATTTAAGCATCCGGGAGTGGCTGAGCTTGCCTCACGTTGCCTCATAATGCCTCACATCAAGACATGAAAGGGGCTGGAGTGATTGGAGAGCTTGGAGTGACTGCAGAGGCGAGGCCAGAGCCGGCGGGGCAGAGACAGAGGCGAGGCCAGAGCCGGCGGGGCAGAGGCAGAGGCGAGGCCAGAGCCGGCGGGGCAGAGGCAGAGGCGAAGCCCAGCTAGCGCTTGAAAATCAGGAACTTCTGGATCAGGAAGTTCAGCACCGTCGCCGTGCCCTGCGCAATCACAAAACTGATCGCACGCACCCAGAACGCATTCAGGTCGAAGCCTTCCAGCCACGGGATCGACACCTTGTACAGCCCCCACTGCACCGCAAAGGTCAGGCCGTAGGTCGCCATGGTTATTGCAAATCGACGCCCACTCGGCTCCGCCTGGAAAGTCCACCGACGGTTGATGAAATACGCCGTCAGGGTTCCCAGCACGAATCCCAGTGCCTTCGCCACGCCATCGCTCAAGCCAAACGCGAAGGTGAACAGCGCCGTCGAGCCGAAGTCGACGATGGCGCTGAAGCCTCCGACCAGCACAAACTTCACCAGCTGTGACTGGAGCATTTGCTGCGCCCGGCTGGTGTGCGTTGCCTGCCCGGCCGCGCCAGAACCCGCGCTAGCGCCACCGGCCTGACCCGACCGGCCAGCACCACCGGCCTGCCCGGCCCGGCTGGTACCGCCGGCCTGTTGCGGCGAGGGGGCGTCATTAGAAGAAGGGCTAGTCATCCGCACCGTCACTCCGCGGCTCGACCACGCGCACCACCCGGTTCGGCTCGCGCGGGGCAGAGCGGAACGTCCACAGCTTGTTGAACAGGAAGTTCGCCGGAACCGCCAGGATCACGCCGATGAAATTGCCCCAGTACGCGCGCGTGCGCAGCCCCGTCGAGTTATCGAAAATGTCGTGCGGCAGCGCGATCGGCGACTCCGGATTCACCAGCGCCGTCGAGACCACCAGCGTGATCAGCAGCCCGAACACTCCCACGGCCATGAACTGCGGCAGCTGCTTCCACCAGGCGCGTTTCGGCTCGTGGCGGAAAGTCCAGTAGCGGTTCAGGCAGAAGTTCCAAATGTTAGCCAGCAGGAACGCGATCACGGAAAACACGTGGTACCAGCGCAAATGGTATTGGCTGCCGAGGAGGTTCAGGAACGCATCCTGCACATGAATATCCCAGCCAGACTCCGCGAGCTTCTTCGACAGCACGAAAATCGCCTGGTTTACCACGAATCCCGACGCGCCGACCAGTCCGAATTGGATGAACTGCCGCGCGACGTGGCGGTGACGGCGGGCTCGGGAAGGAGCGGCGCCTTCGGCGTTTTTCTTATTGACGCCTACGTCGTCAGCGGGCCCGGTGGGCTCAGCACTAGGGGTCGTTTGGGTTTCGGACACGGTCACTTCGGCTAACTTTATCCTCGGCTAGGTGGTGCAAGGCGGTGCCGGGGGTTTGCTTTGGTTTGCTGGATTTTGCAATGCCATTTTGCATTGGCATTGTGCAATGACATTGTGCATTGGCACCGCGACAGTCTCTTTAGACTACGCCCGTGGCCGGGATAAAAGGAAAATGGAAGTCGGTGTGTGTGCTTAAAAAGTTGCTTAGAACTTCGGCCGGCGGAACTGCTCGCGCCGGCCGAGCGCGTGCAGTCGTAGCCACTCGGCGAACCCCTTCGGGTCCTTTTTCTGCACTAGGAAGAACCAGCCGAAGCGGGCGTACTCCTGTGGCAGCAGCTTGCGCATGCCCGGCTGGCTCATGATGTACCCGCGGTTGCGGTACGTGAAGTAACGCTTGAATTCGTTGTCCGGGTACTGCGTGTGCATCTTCCCGCCGAGGATCGGCTTGAACTCGTCCGATCCGTCGGGGTGCAGGTAAGCGCAGGTCAGGCACGTTCCAAAGGGAAGGCCGCTGCGGACAAGGCGGCGGTGGTATTCCACTTCGTCGCCACGGATGAACAGTCGATAGTCGGGAACGCCAATTATCTCCATCGCCCGTGCACTGATCAGCGCGCCGTTAAACAGGCTGGCAATCCCCGGCAGGAAAGAACCTTCCAGCTCGGATAGCGTCCGCCGCCACACCAACCCCTGGCGCAGAGGAAAGGCCAGCCGCTCCGGATCTTCGATGTTGCACACGACCGGGCTGATTTCCTCCAGCCCCTCGCGCTCGGCAACTTCCTGCAGGGTGGCCAGAACGTGTTCGTCGGCTGGCCGCCCGTCGTCGTCGGCGCACCAGATCGCGTCGGCACCCAGGGACAGCGCCGTCAGGAATCCCAGTGCAAAACCACCCGCGCCACCCAGGTTCGTCGCGGATCCCACGTAGTGCGCCCGCGACCCGCACACCGCTTCCACCAGCTCGCGCACCGCCGGGTCGTTGCCGTTATCCACGACCACCACGTGTGCGACCTCCGCGCCCTCCTGGTTTGCAACCTGGCGCAGCGAGGCCTCCAGCAATTCCACGCGGTTATGCGTGACGATCACTGCGGCGACGGTGTCTTTCCTGCTCAGCGGCATTTTTTAGGCCTGTTCTTTCTCTGCGACTAGCTCCTGCACTTCCCGGCGGCGCACCTTGCCCAGCTGGTCGGCGGGCAGCTCCTGGAAAGCATGGAAAACCTTCGGCACCTTGTATGCGGTCAGTCGTTTCTTGGCGAAGTCGCGGAAGTCGTCGGCGTCAATAACAGCGCCATTCGCCAGAACCACAGCGGCGGCGACGGTCTCGGACCCATCCTTGCGCTGCACGCCCACGACGGAAGCCTGCTCGATGGAGGGGTGTTCGCACAGGACTTCCTCGACCTCAGCGGGGTAGACGTTGAAGCCGCCGGTGATGATCATTTCCTTGATGCGGGAGACGATCTTCAGGTATCCGTCGGATTCCATGACGGCCATGTCGCCGGTGCGGAACCAGTCTTCGTAGAAGGCGTCGGCGGTGGCGTCCGGGCGGTTGAGGTAACCCTTGAACACTTGTGGGCCGCGGACGACCAGCTCGCCGGCCTCCCCGTCGGGCATGGTTTCGGCGGGGTTGTCTGGGTTGGCGATACGGATTTCGGTGGAGGGGAAAGGCACGCCGATGTAGCCCTCGCGGCCCTTACCCATGGGGTTACCTGCGATGATCGGCGAGGTTTCGGTCAGGCCGTAGCCTTCCACGATGTTGCCGCCGGTGGAGCTTTCCCACTCGCGGACGGTCTCTGCGGGCAGTGCGCTGGCACCGCTGAAGGAGTTGCGGATGCCGGAGAGCGGCATGTCGCGCTTCGCCGCCTCCTTCATGATGTTCTGGTACAGCGCGGGCACGCCGGGCATCCAGGAGGGCATGTTCTTCTTCATCACGCGCATGACCAGCGGCATTTCGGGCGCGGGGAGCAGCTGGATTTCGCCGCCGATCATCGGCGCGAGCGTGATGTTCATGGTCAGACCGTAGGCGTGGAAGATCGGCAGCGCGGCCAGCATGACCTCCGGCTTCGGCCCGGTGCCCAGGCCCTTCACCCAGGCTTGGCCCTGCCGCAGGTTCGCAATGAGGTTGCGGTGAGTCAGCACGGCGCCCTTCGGCTTGCCGGTGGTGCCGGAGGTATAGAGGATCAGCGCGGGGTCGGTGGGGTCGGTCTTCTTATTATTGACGCCCCCACGCAGCCACTTCTCGCCATTTCCGCCCGTGCGCATGAAGCTCTTCCAGGAGACGGCGGAGGGCGCCGGGCCGGTGAGCTTGTCCTTCATGGCCTTGATCTTCGGGATCGGCAGTTTCAGGGCGTAGCGCAGCGGGGCGGGCATCTCGTCGGGGAGGGTGACGGCGATGACTGTATCCAGGGGGCTATCCAGGCGGAGCTGTTCAGCGACGTCGCCGACCTTGTCCCAGAAGAAGGCGACCTTTGCCCCGTGGTCGTTGAAGGGGTGGTGCAGCTCGGCGGCGGTGTACAGCGGGTTGTGGAGGATCGGAACCGCGCCGACGTTCTGGATTGCGAAGAAGGCGATGAGGGCCTGCGGGCAGTTCGGCAGCGCGATGGCGACGTGGTCTCCGCGCTGCACGCCGAGCTTCTCCAGGGCTGCGGAGGCGATGGCGACCTGGCGGCCGTACTGCTCGTAGGTGGTGGCTTTGCCGAAGAAGGTGAAGGCGTTGCGCTCGCCGATCGTGTCCACCGCGTGCCAGAAGACCTCCGGGATGGTGAAGCCCGCGGGGTTTTCCGCCGGATCGTCGAGGTCGATGGTGTGCTGCGTCCACGGGGTGTAGTGCTGCAGCCATGCCTTGGAGTTGAAGGCCTCGGATGCGGTTGCGCCGTCGCTGGAGTTGGTGCCGGCGGGGGTGCTGGCCGGAGTGGCTTCCTCGCTGCCGGCGGGGGTGCCTGCGCCGTTGTCGCCTGCTGGGTTGGTCAACTGTTTCACCTGGTTCTGCGTGTGTTCTGGGGGGAGTATTTGCTCTGCGTGGCTGCGTTAATTGCACTGTGCCGTCAGTGTCTAATTGCACTGTGCCGTCAGTCACGCTTGCACGTCCGTGACCGAGTCTAACGCTTTGGGCGCTCCAACTGGCGCGGTTCATTAATTCTCTTTTTATCTCTAGTTCGCGCCTAGCTCGCGCCGGGCTTGCGCCTAGCTCGCGCCGGGGCGGGGCGGACGGCTCGCGAAGCTGGAGGTGAAGTCGGTGGAGGCGAGGGGGCGTCAATAAGAAAGGACAGAAATGGCTACGACCAGGCGAGCGCGCCGCCGCTCCAGAGCGTGCACGGCGGGCGGGTCGGGCGTGCGGCGAGGGCGTGGAAATGCTCGCTGACCTGGTCGATTGCGCGGCCGGAGTGGTACGTTTCCGCCGTGATGCGCAGCAGCGTGATGCCGCGGGCTTGGATGTCGTTCTCGCGCTGGCGTTCCTGCAGCAGGGCGCGCTCGATGGCCGGCGCGGTGGAGCCGTACTTCTCGCGGCCGTCGTATTCGATGGCGAGGCCGACGTCGAAAAACATGTCGACGCGCCCGATGGTCCAGCCGGCCTCGTTGAGTATGTTGACCTGCTGAAACGGCGCGGGCAGGCCGTGTTCCCAGAAGCGGATCTTCAGCTGCGACTCGCGCGGACTTTCGGAGTAGCGGGTGATGAGGCGCGCCGCCGTGCGAGCCCGCTGCGCGCCGTGGCGGATTGGCTGTTCACTCTGCCAGTCAAGCCAGTTGCACCACTCATGCCACGTGATTTTCTTTGTGTGTAGCGCGGCCTCCGTGGCGATGACTGCGTCGTCCAGCGAGTGCCGAAGCCCCAGGTCGTGGCACGTATCCAGCAGTCCGCTGGTCCAGATTTCGCCGAACTCTGTGGGAATCAGCACGGCGCGCTGGCCTTGCCCCGGCGTAGCGAGGTGGCGCTCTGACCTGCCGTTTCTTCCCATCAGGCTTCTTTTTGGTGACGCCAACTCCACCGTCTCCGGCGGCCCGAACTTCTCTAGGGGCAGGCCGTGGAGGAAGGCCGCCGATTTGCCCGCCACGACGGCTGGACCACTGCGGATGTATTCGGCGGCGATTCTGGCGCGGGCTTTGATTGCTTCTGCGTCGGGGTCTTGTTCAAACTCGCGCCACTGACCTGCGGGAATATAGACTCCAGGTGCAAGTCTGACCGCTTCACCCCTCGCTGCGAGTCGCTGCATTTTTCGCGCCTCCGAGGGGTTCATCGTGTGAACGTCGAGGAGTAGCTTGGCCTTCCTGCGTGGTGGTGCCTGGGGAAATGTGACCGCACGCGCCCTCCGGGTGGTCGTGGATTTGGCTCTTGCCTTTCCATTGCTTGCGCTGGTGCTGGTGCTGGTGTGTGTGCTGGTGGATGTGCTGGTGGATGTGTTGGTGTGTGTGCTGGTGTGTGTGCTGGTGTGTGCGTTGGTGTGTGTGCTGCCGCTCGTGCTGTTATCGCTCAATTGCTGTGCGGTGTGATCTGTTGTTGTACGTGCCTTGGATTGTTTCACTGTCGCCCCCTGTTTTCCCTGGACTACGTAGCCATTCAAAGAGTTGATGGAGATAAAGAGATTCGGCAACGCATCCGGGGTTGCGGTCATTCTTGCATTTGAGCGAGCTTGGCGGGGTATGGGTGGCTTGGCCCTGTGAATAACTCTCTGCGGACGGATGCTTTATCCACAAGCACAAAAATTCGAGATGCGGGAATCTCCCCGATGGTGTATGGGCAGCTTGGTGCCGGGCGTGGTGCTGGTGCTGGGTGTGGTGTTGGGTGTGGTGCTGGTGGGAGTGGGTGCTGGTGCCGGCACCGCGCGGCGTGCTGGTGCTGAATGCGTGAAAGTGAGTATTGGGGCCACTGGGGGCATTGTTATTGGTGTGAGCGCTGGGGGAGTGGGCTGGTGACCTCAAGAGCAACTGCTGGACGGGAAAGTGTCGGAAAAGTTGCAATTTGTTATTGGGATACATTTTCACCTATGTAAAGCTGCAGGTCAGCGAGTTTTTCGAGTTGGGTGCCGGCGATAAGGATTTACGTTTTGCAACTTTTCCGACATCTAGCGTTTTGAAGTGCAACTTTTCCGACATTTAAGTCTGTGAGGTGGCGATGCGAGTCGTGGGAGTATTGGTGCGAGCCTGTGGAGTATTAGTGCGGGCCCGTGGGGTGTTGGCGAGCTGGGGTTTCCGCCACATGGGTGTGAATATTGGGGCGGGAGAGCGACTTGAGGCTGCCGTTATGGCATTGTGGCGATCTGCGAAGTGACCGGTAGCTTCCTTGGTGGAGAAAGTGTCGGAAAAGTTGCAACTTGTTATTGGGGGACATTTTCACTTATGTAAAGCTGCAGGTCAGCGAGTTTTTCGAGTTGGGTGCTGGCGACGAGGATTTACGTTTTGCAACTTTTCCGACATTTAGAGCTTTGAGGTGCAACTTTTCCGACAGTTAACCACTCGCCAGGACGGGCTTCAGGGTGGTTTATGGAATAAGTGGGACGGTAGGGGCTGGTGGGACAGATAGGACTGGTGGGAAAGTGGGGCTGGTGGGGCGAAGCTGCCAGTCGCCGGGCAAGGCCAGCCGCCGGGCGACCCCGCCAAACAAACCCCAGCCCACAAACCCCGGCAAACTAACCCCGGCCCAGGTCCTTCAGCACCTGTCGCACATGCGCGCCAGCCTCGGGCCCCTCGTATGCCTCCACCACATCATCCACGCGGCCCACCTGCCGAACCTCTCCGTGGTCGATCCACATCGCACTGTCACACAGTTGCGCCAGGAACTCGTTGCTGTGAGAAGCGAAAACCAAGATGCCGCTCCGCTCAACCATCTCCACCAGCCGCCCGCGCGCCTTAGCCATAAACGCCGCATCCACGGCGCCGATGCCTTCGTCCAGCAGCAGAATTTCCGGGTCGATGCTGGTCACAACCCCCAAAGCCAGCCGAATCCGCATGCCCGTCGAGTAGGTGCGCAGCGGCATTTCCAGGTAGTCGCCCAGCTCGCTGAACTCCGCAATCTCGTCCATCTTCCGCCGCATCGCCCGCCGCGTCTGCCCCAGAAAAAGCCCGCGGATCATGATGTTTTCGTACCCGGAGATCTCCGGATCCATGCCCACACCCAGGTCAAACACGGGTGCCACGCGCCCGCGCACAATCGCGGACCCGCGCGTCGGCTCGTAAATCCCACTGAGCAGGCGCAGCAGAGTGGACTTGCCGGCGCCGTTGTGCCCGACCAGGCCGATCCGGTCGCCGTCTTGTAGATGCAGATTGACGCCCTTAAGCGCCTCCACCATCACCGTATTCGACGAGTTCCTGCCGATCGCGCCGCCGGCAGCCCCCAGGAATGTCTGCTTCATGGAGCGGGTCTTCGCATCGAAGATGGGGAAGTCTACGCACGCGTCGTAAGTGTCAATCGAAACCATGTCATCTCACTTTGTTGTTTCAGTTGTCGCGGCTGGCGGGCCCCAAGCCCGCCTGCCGCTAAGCCAGCCGCAAGCCAAGCCATACCAAGCACACCAGCTAGCACGGCTAAACCCAGTAGCTCACGCGGAAGCGCCAGCGGCGCATCACCAGCAGAGCCAGCGAAAGCCCCAGCACGGTCAGCACGCCAACGATGCCCCAGTGGTAGGCGGGGACTGGCTCGCCGATCATCGGCCCGCGGACGATCTCCAGGTAGTGGTACAGCGGGTTGATCTCCGCAATTCGTGCTCGTTCGGCCACTGCCCCGCCTTGGTCGCGCAGGGTTTTGGTGGTCCAGACGATGGGCGTCATATAAAAGGCCAGCTGCACCAGCGAATCTAGCAACGGGGCGACATCGCGGAAGCGCGTGGCGATAATGCCGAAGAACATGGTCACCCAGATGCCGTTGGCGATCATTAGCGCCATGGCGGGCACCACTAGCAGCACTTCCCACCCCAGCGAGGGACGGAACACGGCCAGCAGCACCAGCCAGATCACCAGGTTGTGCAGGAGGAAGAGGAATTGCCTCCACACCAGGCGATACACGTGTACCGACAGAGCCGACGGCAGCTGTTTAATCAGCCCCTCGTTGGCAATAAACACCTCGGAGCCGTCCTTAATGCAGCCTGCGATGAAGCCCCACAGGATCAGGCCGACGGCCACGTGCGGCAGGAAGCTGGCGAGGTCCTGCTGGAATAGCAGGCTGTACAGCAGGCCGAGGGCCAGGGCCATCACGCCGGTGGCAATGGTGATCCATAGCGGACCGAGGGTACTGCGGCGGTAGCGTTGCTTGATGTCCTGCCAGCCGAGCGCGAGCCATAGTTCGCGCTGCGCCAGGCCGCGCTTGAGGTCGTCCCAGGCGGCGGCGAAGGTCTGGGAGTTGCTAGCGGGGATGTCGCCGTCTGCCGCGGCGGTGATCCTTTGTAGATCCGCGGCCTCTGGCATTTTCTGTGGCATGAGTTCCTGCTTTTAAGTTGCTGTTGCTTTAAGGCACCTTATTTTACTTTGTGACGCCAACACCTCCTATTCCCGGCGCGTCCCGCTAACGTGTTGGCGGTCACGGTCGCTGACGGTGTTGCCTGTCCGGCGGGCAGGCTAGTATCGGTTGGGCAGAAGTGAAGTCCGAAGCAGTCTAGGAAGATAAGGAGTTCCAGTGTTCGATGTGCCACGGGTGCGGGGGTTGTATGCATCGTTATCGGATGGCTGGACGTACCTCAATGCGCAGGATTTTCCGCAGGTGCCGGAGCGGGTGTCCTCGGCGGTAGCGCGCAGCTTTAGGGTGGCTTCTTTGTTGGAGCCGCTGGAATCCGGGACGGGTTCACACTCTCGGGCGCAGCGTCCGGGCCGGCGTATCGGGGAGTCTTTCGGGGATTCCGCGCGGATTGCCATTGCGGATCTGACGGGCGCGCGCCCGGAGAATGTGGTGCTGGGGGCTTCCCGTGCAGCGCTGTTGGATAATCTGGCACACGCACTGTACCGGCGGTTGCGCCTGGGGCAGGAGGTTGTGCTGTCCCGTATTGATGATCCCGCGAATGTGGCCCCGTGGAAGACTGCGGCGGATCTTTATGGCGCGCGGGTGCGCTGGGCGGAGCCGGATCTTTCCAGCGGTGTGCTGCCCGCCTGGCAGTTTGCGAACCTGGTGGAGCACGAGACTTCGGTGGTCGCGGTTTCCGCTGCGAACCGTTATGTCGGCGCGGTGACGGATGTGCGTGCCATTGCCGATTGTGTGCGGGCGAAGTCCCGGGCGTTGTTGGTGGTGGACGTGGATTCTTTCGCTCCTTATCGCGTGGTGGATGTGGAGCAGATGGGCGCGGATGTGTTGGCTTTGGATGTGGCCAGCTTGGGCGGGCCGAGTGTGGGCGCGCTCGTGTTTAAGGACGATGCCACCCGTCAGGCCATCTTCCGCTCTGGGCACGGTGTGGGTGTCGGTGGCGTGTCCGAGGGGCTCCTGGGTGGCGTTTCGGAGGCCGTGGATCACCTGGCTCGCCTGGATGATTCCGCTCGTGGCACCCGCCGTTCGCGGTTGAAGACGGGTCTGCCGCAGGCTGCTGAACATCTGAAGACGCTGGCTGCGCACCTGGTCGAGGGCTTGCAGAGCCTCGGTACGGTGCATGTCATTGGCGTGGATGGGGATGGCGACGTGTTGGAGGAGTTCGCCTCCGTCGACCGGATCCCGCGCGTGAGTTTCCTGGTGGATGGTGTGCCCGCAGGAGTGGTGGTGCAGCGTCTATTGGCCAATGGTGTGGTTGCAGGTGTGGTCGCGCCGGGGCAGTCGCAGTTGTTGGAGCGCATGGGCGTGTTCGAAGAGCACGCCCCGCAGAGCCAGCAGGCTCAGCGCACGGAGCAGCCAGCCAAGGCGCGCCGCGGCCGCCACGGGCGCAATGCTGATGCGAACCCTGCCACCAGCGCTGGGAGCTCCGCCCTGCACACCGCCAACGCCATGGGTACTGCATCCACTTCGCTGGGATCCCCGCTGGATCAGGCCGGTGCAGTCGCCGTCGGGTTCGCCCCGCACAACACCATCCATGATGTGGACCAGCTGGTGCGGGTGGTGGCGTCGGTACGATAGCGTAGCCGTGTGCTTCGACTGATTACTGCGCTTACGCCAATTATCTGGGGGACGACGTATATCGTCACCACGAATCTGTTGCCACCTGGGCGGCCGCTTCTAGCCGGTGTGCTGCGTGCGCTGCCGGCGGGGTTGCTGCTTTTGCTGTGGTTCCGCAAGCTGCCGAAAGGGCAATGGTGGTGGAAATCCGCGGTGCTGGGCGTGGTGAATATCGGTGGCTTCTTTGCACTGCTGTTCGCCGCGGCGTATTTGCTGCCGGGCGGTGTGGCGGCGATCGTGACGAACACGGCGCCCCTGTGGGTGATCGCCCTGAGCCCCGCGCTGTTGGGCACGCGGATTCAGCCGTATCAGGTGATCGGCGCGCTCGTCGCTGTGGTGGGTGTGGCTTGTTTGGTATTGACGCCCTCCGCAGCCCTCAATGCCACCGGTATTCTCGCGGGCTTAGGAGCCAGTGTGTGCATGGGGCTGGGTGCGATTCTGGCGAAGAAGTGGGGCAAGCCGGACGATGTTCCGCAGCTGGCGGTGACGGGCTGGCAGCTGACTTTCGGCGGACTGTTCCTGGTTCCGTTGCTGCTAGTGATGGAGGGGCTGCCGGACCACCTGACCGGCCAGAACGTGCTGGGCTATGCGTACCTGACGATCTTCGGTGCCCTGATTGCGTATGGCATTTGGTTCCACGGTTTGGCCAAGTTGGACGTGGTGCAGGTGGCGATCCTGGGCGTGCTGAGCCCGGTGACGGCTACGTTCCTGGGCGTGGTGTTCGTCGGCGAGCGGCTTTCGCTGGTGCAGTGGGCTGGCCTGCTGCTAGTGCTGGCGGCGCTGGTGTTGGTGCAGACGGGCGGGTGGCCGCGTAGGCGCTCGCGTGGGGTCCGCGGGCGGCGCGGCAAGCCGCGCGCCTAGCCCTGCGGCAGCTCGAGCACTATCTTGCCCGTGACCTCCCCGGCCAGCAGCGCCTGGTGCGCGGCGGCGGCTTCGGCGATGGGCATGATCCGGTCGATGTGGTGGGTGATCTTCTCGCTTTCCAGCAGCGGCCAGACGTTGCGCAGGGTCTCGGCGACGATGTGCGCCTTGTCTTTCGCGTCGCGGTAGCGCAGGCCGGTGGCGCTGATGTTGCCGCGTTTGCTGAGTAGCTTGGCGATGTTCAGTTCGCCCTTCACGCCACCTTGCATGCCGATGATCACGATGTGCCCGTCGGGGGCCAGGGCATCGATGTTGCGGTCGAGGTATTTGGCGCCGATGATGTCCAGGATCACGTTTGCACCGCCGTGTTCGGCGAGGGTGTCGGCGAAGTCTTCTTCCTTATAGTTAATGAGTATGTCCGCGCCGTAGCGGCGGCATACGTGGAGCTTCTCCTCGGAGCCGGCGGTGACGGCCACGGTGGCGCCCAGGGCTTTGGCCAGTTGGATGCCGAAGATGCCGATGCCTCCGCCGCCACCGTGGAACAGGATGGTATCGCCTTCGCGTAGGCGGGCGGTCATCATGATGTTGGACCAGACGGTGCAGGCGACTTCCACCACACTGGCGGCTTCGGCCAGGCTGTATCCGGTGGGGATGGGCAGGAGTTGCCCTTCGGGCACGGTGGCGTAGTCGCTGTAACCGCCCCCGGAGAGCAGGACTGCGACTTCGTCGCCTGGGTGCCAGGGGGAGCCGTCGGGGCGGGTGGCGCCGTTGGGGTCTTCGATCACGCCAGCGGCTTCGAGCCCGATGATGTCGGTCGTGCCGCGGGGTGGTGGGTAGTGGCCTTGGGCTTGTAGGGTGTCTGCTCTATTGACGCCCGCGTAGTGGATACGCACCAGTGCTTCGCCAGGCTGGGGGTCGGCGATGCTGGTGGTTTGCCAGGCCAGGGAGCTGGGGTCTGTGGAGTCGGTCTGGACGATTGCGTTCGTGGTGATGCTCATGTTCCCCACCCTAATGAAACAATGGGTGGCTGGGAATGGGTGCGTAGTGGGGCGGCGTGTAAGATGTTTTGAGCGGTATTGAGCCGTGTTGGAAGTATGGCAGAGCGGCCGAATGCACTGGTCTTGAAAACCAGCGATGGGAAACCATCCGGGGGTTCAAATCCCTCTACTTCCGCAAAATACATTCCCTTGGTCGGTTCTTCCACGAACTGGCCGGGGGTTCGCTGTTTGTGCGTCAGCGTGGCTGGAGGAGGGCTTCTGTTCTCATGCGGAAGGTATGGGTAGCGCACTTCAGCAAAGCCTGAAGATTAACTTAAGACTCTGGGGGTGCGCGGGGGTGTATGACGACAATCATAAAGAAAATTTATATAGATCTAAACCTATCAATGGGTTCCCTTTTGCGTCGCGTGAGTACTGGGGAAGTGCCTGACGGCGTCTCAATGGCGCTGCAAAAAGGGTGGTTGTCGTCAGTATTGAACGAGTCGTTCAATAGGCTGGACTGATCGACTTTACTGAACCTTAATGCAACGTAGGAAATCTGCGGTCGCTTTCTAAAGAGGCTAGGGGATAGGGTTCTGTAAAGAGACTTGCGCGCACATGCAAAATCTGTGGAATTGCAGATGACGGAGGGCGCGGGTCATGACGTGTGACCTTCCCGGTGTGGGTGGGTTGTCAAGAAACTTAGAGAAGTCTTTAGAAAGGACTTAACTCATGGCTAACTTGCGCGGACGATCCATCCGTACTGGTTTCGGGGCGAAGGCCCTTGGCTTCAAGAACAACAGTATGAAGTCCATCGCAGCCGCTGGTGCTGTGTTGGCGCTGGCGACGACGGGCACTGTGGTTGTGACGACGCAGTCGGCGCCAGTTGCAAGCGCGGCTGACATCACTGATGCCGATGGGAACTACATTCCGGCTGACGCTGGCCGTGGATATGACAAAGGCTCCGAAGATGGACTGTTGTACGCGGGACTTGTCCCTGAGTTTAAGGAAGCTCAGCAGAACGATCCGTCGTACGTGTTTAAAATCCCACACCTGCGCAAAACTACTTGGAACAGCGGTACGACGCCGGACGGTGATACGGACGCGAATGCCCAGTACATCCGTTTCCGGGATGAGAATCTGTACTCCCAGATCTCCCGTATCGAGCTGGTAGGCGTCAACGGCGATCAGCAGGGTTCGTTTACCAAGCGCGACCCGAAGGGGTCCGAGTGGGGTCTACGTTTTGAAGATTCAAAGAACTTCCCAGGCCAAGCAGCCGTTCCATACGCTTCCTACATCCAGATTTTCCTGAAGGATGGAAAGAAGATTTCCGAATTGGATCTTCCAACCGAGGGAGCCCAGGTCGATTACTACTGGGTGCGCAAGGACGGCAGGATCTTCAACAACTCCGTGCAACACGTCAACATTGTTGATGAGAAACAGATCGTTGAAGAGACCGGGGTGCAATCAGGAACGTTTGAAGGCGACGCATCCGACGTTTTCCACAATGGTGTTTCGAAGCAGCTGAAGTACGACCAGAAAAACGGCTCCATTAAGTCCATCACCACTGCCACGTTGGCTGGTAAAGACTTCAGTGGTAACGGTGCTTGGAACTGGATCTTCAATGAGAAGATCAGCCCTGATGTTGCCAAGCATATCACCGACGTGACGATTTATCGTTCGGATGCGGAAGGTAACCCGACTGGGAAGGCAAAGAAGTTCAAGGTTGACTTCGACAAGGAAACCGGCTTCGCGACTACCGCTAACCGTCCGGAGCTTTCCTACCTCCCGCATGAGCCAGGGATTGATGGAAAAACCAAGGACGGGGTTTGGGCAAACGTAGCAAACATTGTTGACGGTGCGGCGAACACGACTATCAATTTCACTATCGAGTACCAGCTCGAAAAGGGTGCAGACAATCTCTCCAACACGACGTACGGTAAGCGGATTGACACCCGCTCTTGGATCACGGTCGACTTCACCGACGCTTGGCCGAAGCCATTCCCGAGCGATAAAAACCAAGATGGTGGTGCTGAGCCGAAACTTCTGTCTAACACCCTAAAGTCTGACTACCTAAACATTGGAGACTCCGACGGTGACGGTCTGACCGATGATTACGAGCGCGAGCTTGGTACCCACCCTGACATTGCTGACTCCGACGGTGACGGCGTGAGCGATGGCACCGAGGTTCTGAAGGGGCAAACGGATCCTCTGGATCCAAAGTCCTACCTGCCAGGAGCCCCTCAGCCGGAGAAACCAATCGTGGTTCCCGACGCGGAGTCTAAGTCGTCTCTGAAGGGTGTGGTCAAGCGCGAGAAGGATAAGGACGGAAAGGGGCAAGACATCGCTGTCACCAGCGATGACGCTGCTCCGTTGAAGATTGTTGCCGTGCCTATCGACAAGCTCAGGGAGGATGAGAACGGCAAGGTTGTCTTCGACGATGCGGATGCTGTTGAGGTTGCAACACTGACCGACGCAGCAGCAATCGAGAAGGGTGAATTCAAATCCGGAAAGCTTGATCTTCAGAATGAGACCAAGTACACCCTTGTTGCTGTTTCACCGAATGGTGACCGTACTAAGGGTGGCACCTTCGAGGTCACGGACAAGGCTAGCGAAGCTCCTTCCATTGATCCGGTGAAGGCTGACGACGAGAAGATCACCGTCAAGGCTCCCGCTGACAGCGAAGTCAAGGTCACCCTGCCCTCTGGCAAGGTAGTCACCGCAACCGAGGATCCTCAGAACCCGGGTACCTTCACTGCGGACGTGCCAGCCGACGAGAAGCTTGCTGAAGGCAACGAGATCACTGCGGTCGCGACCGAAGTCGACAAGAGGACGTCCGAACCTGCTAAGACGACTGTCGGGGCACCGAGCAAGTACACCATTGACTACCCGGCTCTCCAGGTGTTGGAAGGGACAGGTGACAAGACTAGCGCTAAGGTCACGCCGAAGCTAACCAAGGATGGGGAGGCGACAGACAAGCTTCCTGCTGGCTCCAAGGTTGAAGCGGACACCTCTAACGCCCCTGAGGGGACTGGGGTAACCTTCGACGAGAACGGCGTAGCTACGATTTCCGTCCCGAAGCAGGCAGAAGGAGCTCCGGCGAAGGTCTTCGAGCTTCCGGTAACCGCCACAATCAACGGTGAAAAGCAGACCGATACCATTGTTGTCCAGGTTCCTGCTGGCCCGGAGAAGCAAGCGCCTAAGGATCTGACGGTTGACAAGATCCAAGGCCAGGAAGCCTGGTCCGATGAGGAGATCAAGCCGATCCAGGTTACGGCCAAGACTGCAGACGGCAAGGATCTTTCCAACCCGACCTATGAGCTGGCCAATGCGCCCGAGGGAGTTTCGATCAACGAAAAGGGCGAAATCACCGGTACCCCGAAATACAACAAGGATGCTGCTGACATCGTCACCGAAGACGGTGACGCTGTCTACAACGTGACCGTGAAGGTCACTGATGGTGATAGCACCGGTACTCAGGTATTCCCGCTCGTGGTCAAGGACGCGAGCCGTGACTCTGATAAGGACGGCATATCCGACAAGGAAGAGAAGGAGAAGGGCACTGATCCTCACAACCCGGACTCTGACGGTGATGGCCTGACCGACAGTGAGGAAAAGGAAAAGGGCACCGATCCGACCAAGGCTGACACCGATGACGACGGCGTCAATGATGGCGACGAGGTCAAGGCCGGTACCGATCCGAAGGACCCGAACAGTAAGCCTGCTAAGAAGCCGTCCGTGGTTCCTGTGTCCGAGACCGATGAGGTTGTTGCTGATGGTCAGCCGAAGTCGCTGGACGACAAGGTTGAGAACCCGACTGAGGGTATGACCGGTGAGGTTATTGGCAAGGACGGTAACCCGATTAAGGATGCCAAGGTTGAGGTTGATCCGAAGACCGGTGAGATCAAGGTGACGGTGCCGGAGGGTACTGGGCCGCAGGATGCCAAGGTTGTCGTTAAGGACAAGGATGGCAATGAGGTCGGCACGGTTGATGTGAAGATCACCGAGCCGAAGACGGATACGCCTG
>NZ_JFCQ01000020.1 GCF_000738265.1 Corynebacterium jeikeium | reverse complement strand
TTGTGGGTGTTTGTGTTGTTTGAGAACTGTATAGTGGACGCGAGTATCTTCTTTTTTGTGATTTTTTGTTTGAAATCATTGTTGTTCACGCGCTGACTGTCATGAACGTGTTTGTTGTTTATGTGTGGTTGGTGTGTGGGTGTCTTAGTATTTTGTGTTGTCTTTTAAGGGCGCACGGTGGATGCCTTGGGCATGATAAGCCGATGAAGGACGTGGAAGGCCGCGATAGGCCTCGGGGAGTTGTCAATCAAGCGTTGATCCGAGGGTGTCCGAATGGGGAAACCTGGCCACAGTTGTGTGTGGTCGCTGCAGGGATGAATTCATAGTCTGTGTGGTGGTAACGCGGGGAAGTGAAACATCTTAGTACCCGCAGGAGAAGAAAATAATAATGATTCTGCTAGTAGCGGCGAGCGAACGTGGATGTTGGCTAAACTGCATGCGTGTGATATCTGGCAGGGGTTGCGTGTGTGGGGTTGTGGGGTTGTGTTGTGCGGTGCTGCCATGCCGTGCCTTGGCATTATGTGTTAGCGGAAGTGGTTTGGAATGGCCTGCCGTAGACGGTGAGAGTCCGGTACGTGAAAGCATGTGGTGTTGGGGTTGACAGAATACCCGAGTAGCAGCGGGCTCGTGGAATCTGCTGTGAATCTGCCGGGACCGCCCGGTAAGCCTGAATACTTATTGTGACCGATAGTGTATGAGTACCGTGAGGGAATGGTGAAAAGTACCCCGGGAGGGGAGTGAAATAGTACCTGAAACCGTGTGCCTACAAGCCGTCAGAGCCTTTTTTGGGGTGATGGCGTGCCTTTTGAAGAATGAGCCTGCGAGTCAGCGGCATGTCGCGAGGTTAACCCGTTGTGTGGGGTAGCCGTAGGGAAACCGAATCCTAATGAGGGTGTTGTCAGTGGCGTGTCCTGGACCCGAAGCGGGGTGATCTACCCATGGCCAGTGTGAAGCAGCTGTAAGAGGCTGTGGAGGCGCGAACCCACTTAGGTTGAAAACTGAGGGGATGAGCTGTGGGTAGGGGTGAAAGGCCAATCAAACTCCGTGATAGCTGGTTCTCCCCGAAATGCATTTAGGTGCAGCGTCGTGTGTTTCTTGCCGGAGGTAGAGCTACTGGTTGGTTGAGCGGGACTATCATCTTAGCGACGTCAGCCAAACTCCGAATGCCGGTAAGTCAGAGCGCGGCAGTGAGACTGCGGGGGATAAGCTTCGTTAGTCGAGAGGGAAACAGCCCAGATCGCCGGTTAAGGCCCCTAAGAGTGTGCTAAGTGGAAAAGGATGTGGGATCGCGAAGACAGCCAGGAGGTTGGCTTAGAAGCAGCCATCCTTGAAAGAGTGCGTAATAGCTCACTGGTCGAGTGGTTCTGCGCCGACAATGTAGTGGGGCTCAAGTACACCGCCGAAACCGCGGAACTCAATCTTTTGGTTGGGTTGGTAGGGGAGCGTCGTGTGATCGTTGAAGCTGCCGGGTAACCGTGTGGTGGAGGTTATGCGAGTGAGAATGCAGGCATGAGTAGCGAATGATATGTGCGAAACATATCCGCCGGATGACTAAGGGTTCCTGGGTCAAGCTAATCTTCCCAGGGTGAGTCGGGTCCTAAGGCGAGGCCGACAGGCGTAGTCGATGGTTAACGGGTTGATATTCCCGTACCCGTGTGTGTGCGACCAATGGTGAATCAGTGATACTAACCACCCTGAAGGATGCTGCATGCATTTTGTGTGTGTGGTGTGTGGATGCGTGGGACCTGATCTGGTAGTAGCCAAGCGATGGGGTGACGCAGGAAGGTAGCCAAGCCACTTATTGGATTGTGGTGTAAGCGTGTGGCCCGCGGGATAGGTAAATCCGTTTCGTGTGTGGGTGAGGCGTGATGCGTACCCGTTGTGGGGATGTTGGTGATCCTATGCTGTCGAGAAAAGCCTCTAGTGAGTGCATGTACGGCCCGTACCGTAAACCGACACAGGTGGTCAGGTAGAGAATACTAAGGCGTTCGGGTGAACTGTGGTTAAGGAATTCGGCAAAATGGCCCCGTAACTTCGGGAGAAGGGGTGCCACTGCTGGTGAACGACGTGTTGAGCTGGTGGTGGTCGCAGAGAATAGAGGGAAGCGACTGTTTACTAAAAACACAGGTCCGTGCGAAGACTTTAAGTCGATGTATACGGACTGACGCCTGCCCGGTGCTGGAAGGTTAAGAGGACCTGTTAGACCTTGGTCGAAGCGGAGAATTTAAGCCCCAGTAAACGGCGGTGGTAACTATAACCATCCTAAGGTAGCGAAATTCCTTGTCGGGTAAGTTCCGACCTGCACGAATGGCGTAACGACTTCCCTGCTGTCTCAACCACAGGCCCGGTGAAATTGCAGTACGAGTAAAGATGCTCGTTACGCGCGGCAGGACGAAAAGACCCCGGGACCTTCACTATAGCTTGGTATTGGTGTTCGGTTCGGTTTGTGTAGGATAGGTGGGAGACTGCGAAGTAGCCACGCTAGTGGTTGTGGAGTCGTTGGTGAAATACCACTCTGATCGGATTGGGCATCTGAACCTCGGCCCGTGATCCGGGTTAGGGACAGTGCCTGGTGGGTAGTTTAACTGGGGCGGTTGCCTCCCAAAGTGTAACGGAGGCGCCCAAAGGTTCCCTCAGCCTGGTTGGCAATCAGGTGTTGAGTGTAAGTGCACAAGGGAGCTTGACTGTGAGACTGACAGGTCGAGCAGGTACGAAAGTAGGGACTAGTGATCCGGCACCGGCTTGTGGAAGCGGTGTCGCTCAACGGATAAAAGGTACCCCGGGGATAACAGGCTGATCTTCCCCAAGAGTCCATATCGACGGGATGGTTTGGCACCTCGATGTCGGCTCGTCGCATCCTGGGGCTGGAGTAGGTCCCAAGGGTTGGGCTGTTCGCCCATTAAAGCGGCACGCGAGCTGGGTTTAGAACGTCGTGAGACAGTTCGGTCTCTATCCGCCGTGCGCGTTGAAACTTGAAGAAGGCTGTCCCTAGTACGAGAGGACCGGGACGGACATACCTCTGGTGGGCCAGTTGTCACGCCCGTGGCATGGCTGGTTGGCTACGTATGGGAGGGATAACCGCTGAAAGCATCTAAGCGGGAAGCCTGTTCTGAGATGAGGTTTCTTTTGAGGTTCCCTATAGATTATGGGGTTGATAGGCCGGATCTGGAAGTCATGTGAGTGATGGAGGTGACCGGTACTAATTAGCCGATGTTCAACACAATGTGTGTGCTAAGGCGATTTTGAATGTCGCAAAATTGTTTGCTCGCGTCTGTTATGCAGTGTCTGGAACGGCACGGCACACCACTGAAACCCTTTTTGGTTGGGGTTTGTTGTGGGTGTGTGTTTTGTTCTGAATTGGTTTGTCGGTGGTTGTTAGCGGTGGGGTCACGCCCGGTCCCTTTCCGAACCCGGAAGCTAAGCCTACCTGCGCTGATGGTACTGCACCTGGGAGGGTGTGGGAGAGTAAGTCACCGCCGGCATTAAAACTAAAGAGAAAGACCCGAGGGGCTCCGATTTACTGGAGCCCCTCGGGTCTTTTTCTTGTTGTCGGGAAGACTGTGAAGGAAGAGCCTATAATTAGCTTGTTTAAACAGTTTACTTTTGGAGGCCGCCCTCGGCGTCCAGACAACAACCCGCATACAGGCTCCCATGCAAGTTGGGGAACCTCTAAGGAGCAACGCTGATGAAGCACACAGATACAAACCAAACACACAGCGCCGCTCGGGCAGTAGACCTACAGAAGATCTACGGCCACGGAGAGACAGAGGTACGGGCAGTCGACGGCATCTCCATCGACTTCGCCGACGGACAGTTCACCGCCATCATGGGACCCAGCGGTTCCGGTAAATCCACCCTCATGCACTGCATGGCCGGCCTCGACTCCATCTCCAGCGGTAAGGCGTTGATCGGCGATACGGATATTTCCACGCTGAACGACAAACAGATCACCGCACTCCGCCGCGATCGGCTGGGATTTATCTTTCAGTCCTTCAACCTTGTCCCTACCCTCACCGCGAAGGAAAACATCACCTTGCCGCTGGACATCGCCGGCCGCAAGGTCAACCAAGAATGGTTCGATGAGGTTGTTGTACGCCTCGGACTTAAGGAACGCCTGAACCACCGTCCCTCGGAGCTCTCCGGCGGTCAGCAGCAACGCGTCGCCTGCGCTCGCGCACTGGTAACCCAGCCGGACATCATCTTTGGCGACGAACCCACCGGCAACCTGGATTCCAATAGCTCCGCCGAAGTCCTCAGCATTCTGCGCAACGCTGTCGACAAGGACGGCCAGACAGTCGTCATCGTCACTCACGATCCGAAGGCCGCCTCCTACGCCGACCGTGTCGTATTCCTCGCCGACGGACAAATCGCAGACGAGCTCACCAAGCCTGACGTTGATGCAATCCTGGGCGTCATGGGCAAGCTGGAGGAGCATTAGTCATGCCCAACTCCACTCGTGCCCACAAACACCGCGGATCGGCAGACGCAGGTAAATCCCGCAGCAGTCATACTCGTGCTGTCGCGAAGGTCTCGTACCGCAGTGTGCTCGCTAACAAGATCCGCTTCACCCTCACCATCATCGCGGTGGTGCTCGGAACCGCGTTTATCTCGGGCTCCTTCATGTTCACCGACATGATGCAGAAGTCTTTCAACGGAGTATTCGAAAATGTTTATTCCGCTGTAGATGTCGACGTATCCCAGAAGGATCCGACAAAGCCGATCACCGAGGAGACCAGGAAGAAGCTGGAGTCTAACCAGGATGTCAAAAGCGTTGCAATGGCATCCGAAACGACAGCCGTCGTCGCCAAGGACGGTAAGCAGCTAAGCACCGGCGGCGCCCCCTCGGTGGTGCTTCCCAATGACACTGACGAGGATGCCCCGGGCCCGTCAATCACCATGGTGGACGGTCGCGCGCCCAAGGGTGCCAAAGAGACCATGATCAACAGCGATGCCGCTGAGAAGCATGGAGTGCACGTCGGTGACACCCTGAAAGCCATCGACATTCGGAATAGCCACGAATACAAAGTCGTCGGTATCTACAACACCGACTTTTCGGTCGGCGGCTACCTCGGCCTTGCCATCGAGCCCTCTGTCTATATCGAGCGCTACACGGACGGTACTTTCCCCGATGGCTTCTGGCTCGCCGCCCGCGATGGCGTAACTCCGGATCAGCTTAAAGACTCGATCCAGAAGCAATTCCCGGAACTCAAGGTCGTCACGGGTGACTCGATCGTTGAACAGGCAACCAAGGAGGTCAAGGAAGGCCTCAGCTTCGTCAACTACTTCCTGCTTGCCTTTGCACTGGTTAGCCTCCTCGTCGGCGCCTTTATCATCGCCAACACGTTCTCCATGGTGGTTGCCCAGCGCATGCGCGAGTTCGCACTTCTGCGCTCCCTGGGCGCTTCTCGTATACAGCTGACGACCTCCGTGGTTTTCGAGGCCGTGCTCGTCGGTGTGGTCGGTTCGCTCCTCGGCATCCTCGCCGGCATGGGACTATCCAAGGGCATTTTCGCGCTCATGGACATGGCCGGTTTCGGTCTGCCGAGCAGTGGGCTTAGCCTGACCCCGCAGGCCATCATCCTTCCTCTGGTCATCGGCGTGCTCATCACGGTTATCTCCGCATGGGCGCCCGCCCGCCGCGCAGGTCGCGTGCACCCGGTGGAGGCTATGCGCTCCGGCGATGTTTCCAGCGCCTCGCCACTGAAGCTGCGGACGATCGCGGGGCTGATCGTGAGCCTTGCAGGTGTGGCTGCGGCGGTAGCTGCGCTGTTGCTGAATGACGCCGACACGAAGAACCGCGCGGTCATTCTCGGAGTCGGCGCGCTACTGGTGATCGTCGGTACTTTCCTGATCTCTCCGGCGCTGTCAATGCCAGTTGTCCCCGCACTGGGGCGCGTCATTGGCGCTCCCTTTGGGGCGGTTGGAAAGTTGGCGTCCACAAACTCGCGAAGGAACCCGCGACGGACCGCGACGACGGCGTTTGCCCTTACCTTGGGCGTGGCTCTCGTGGCGGCATTTGGCATGGTCGGCGCGACGATGAAGGGCGCAATGGAAGGCATGATCGGCGATACGATCAAGTCCGACCTCGTGGTCAGTGGTCCTCAGAACCAGGGATTCCCGCTGCCCAAGGGCGTGGAGAAGGCCGTGGAGGAGACCGAAGGTGTGGAATATTCCTCCACGGTTGGTGCGGCGCCCATCAGCATGGGCAAACCCATGGACGAAGGCAATGTCTCATACAGCGGTATGTACGCCTTCTACTACAAGGGTGACCTGGGTAAATCCATGGGTCTTAAGTCCCTGGGGGAAGGCCTGAAGACCGACGAGCCGGGCTTCTACGCTTCCGAAAACAAGGCTAAATCCATGAAATGGAACGTCGGCGACATGGTGCCGATGTATCGCGTTGGTCAGGGGAAGATGGGCGACGTGAAGCTGCTCGGAATCTACACCGAGCCGATCCAGCCCCAGACCCTGATCAATGAGGCTGCACTGGCGCCTCACTCGGGCAAGGGCAAGCCCCTGTCTGAAGTAGGGGACCTGAGGATCATGCAGGTTTTCGTCCACGGCGACGGAAGCGTCCGCGACAAGGAACTGCAGGAGAGGGTGCGCAAATCGGTAGAGCCGTTCATCGTGGCGGATGTTCTGACCACCGCCGAGTATGCGGGCACCGTCTCCTCCGGCATTGATCAGCTGCTCATGATCC
Organism: Corynebacterium jeikeium; assembly: GCF_000738265.1. Lineage (GTDB taxonomy): Bacteria > Actinomycetota > Actinomycetes > Mycobacteriales > Mycobacteriaceae > Corynebacterium > Corynebacterium macclintockiae. The sequence continues at coordinate 250,622 of NZ_JFCQ01000020.1, read as the reverse complement.
TCAATGCCATGCTGGCGCTGTCGATCCTGGTAGCCATCCTGGGTATCATCAACACCCTGGCGCTGAACGTGATCGAACGGAAGCAGGAGATCGGTATGCTGCGCGCGGTGGGCACGTTCCGCGGGCAAGTGCGCCGGATGATCACCCTCGAAGCCGTGCAGATTGCCATCTACGGTGCGCTGCTCGGCGTACTCATCGGCGTGGGCCTGGGCTGGGTATTCGTAAAGGTGCTGGCTTCCGAGGGACTGGATAGCGTGGTGTTCCCATGGCTGCTGCTGGTCGGCATGGTGGTCGGCTCCGGCATAGTGGGTGTGCTCGCCGCGATTTGGCCGGCGCACAAGGCGGCGAAAACCTCCCCGCTGGAAGCGATCGCCGATTAAGGCGAAGCGTACAACTACAATCGTTAACCATGAGCGAGCAGACCCCGAACTCCGACATCGTCAACCTGCCGGGAGCAGATCGCGATGTTCAGGCTGGTGTGGAGCCACTGACGGCGAAGCAGCAGCTGGAGCAGCTGAACAATTTCTTCGAGGACAACTACCCGGAGATCTTTAGCTCCCTCGTCACCGATGAGGGAGCCCGCTACAAGGAGCAATCCTGCCCCGTTCCCGCCGAACTGGTCGACGATACCGAACGGATGTGGGCACGCGTCCCTGACCTGTTGGCGCACAGCAGCCTGTTGGTGCTGGGCGCTGGGCTGGACCACCGCATGCCGCACGTCGCTTACACCTCCCAGGTGCGGGCCGAACCCTGGTCGAAGCAGTATCGCGCCCTGCCGGATGGGGTTGCAGGCACAGTGTTGACGCCCCCTAATCCCACCGGCGCTGTAGCCGTGAGTTTGCACGGCGGACCAGGGTGGTTCGGTGACGGTGCAAGTCACGACCAGTTCTGGCTGCCGCTTTTCGCTTCCATCGCAGAGCGCTCTGGGGTGACCATTGTGGATCTGACCTACCCGCTTCCCGGCTACGGAGCCTGGGACCTCACCCAGCAGGATGTTGCGGAGGCGATCGCGCAGGTCAAGGAGGAGCTGGAGCCTAACGCCTTTGGTTTGATCGTCTTCGGCAGTGGATTGGTGGCAGCGAGCCAGGTTGTGGGTGCGGCCTGTGGGCTGGATTTCCTGGCGGCGCTCAGCCCGCGAATCCCGGAGGGGTTCGCGGTGGATATTGCAGGGGTTCCCACGGCAGTATCCCTGGCGAAGTTTGATAGTCGGGGAACCGGAGGGGGCGTCGTAAAGAAATACTTCGAAGACAGCGGCACCGAGGTGCAGCTCTTCGAGTACGACAGTGAACACATCATCGCAGCTCCCGCGGTGTGGCGGCAGCGGGTAGACGAACTGGCGGAGTGGTTGCACCAGGTAGTTGCAGATTGTTGAACAACATTCTAAGGTGATATGGATCACTGATAGAAAGGTGCTTTAATGTCGAACACAGACGAGCACGCGGGCGACATGTCCGGAGCTAACGAGCCCACCACCGACCAGAGCGCAGCCGGCGCGCCGGCTGCCACCCGCGCAGTCACGTTCAGTGCATCGCTGGGCGCAATGTTCCTCATGGCCACCAGCGCCATCGGCCCGGGATTCATCACCCAAACCACCAACTTCACCGTAGACTTGGGGGCGGCGTTCGCGTTTGCGATCCTGGTCTCGATCCTGGTGGATATCGCGATTCAGCTCAACGTGTGGCGCGTACTGGGCGTATCCGGCAAACGAGCAAACGAACTGGGCAACGAAGTCCTACCTGGCCTTGGCTGGGTCATGGCAGCCTTCGTGTTTGTGGGCGGTCTGATCTTCAACATCGGCAACATCGGCGGTACCGGCCTGGGGCTTAACGCGATGCTTGGCCTGAGTCCGCTGATCGGCGGTGGAGTTTCGGCGCTCATCGCTATCTTCATCTTCCTATCTAAGCGCGCGGGCATGGCTCTGGACCGCATCGTCGTTGGTCTGGGTGCGATCATGATCCTGTTGATGATCTACGTCGCGATTGTCTCTTCACCGCCGCTGGGCGAAGCACTGCAGAATACCGTGATGCCGGACGAGGTGGACTTCCTAGTGATCACCACCCTGATCGGCGGTACCGTGGGCGGCTACATCACCTTCGCCGGTGCGCACCGCATGATCGATTCCGGACAGACCGGCGTGGAAAACGTAGGCACGATTACTAAGGTCTCTATCTCCGGCATCATCGTCACCGGTGTGATGCGTGTGCTGCTGTTCCTGGCGATCCTGGGTGTGGTCGCATCGGGTGTGACGCTGGCCGGCAACAACATGGCGGCAGACGCGTTCCGCCACGCAGCAGGCGATATCGGCGTGCGCTTCTTCGGCGTGGTGCTGTGGGCTGCAGGCTTGACGTCTGTGGTGGGCGCCTCTTACACCTCGCTGACCTTCGTCACCCCGCAGTCCATGAAGAAGTCCACCTTCAACTGGTTGGTCGTCGGATTCATCATCGTGTGTGCCACGATCTACCTGGTGGTCAACAAGGCGCCGCAGAAACTGCTGATCTTCGCCGGTGCGTTTAATGGTTTGATTCTGCCGATCGGCTTCGCCGTCGTGCTGTGGGTGGCGTGGCGCCGCCGCGACCTGATGCAGAACTACAAGTACCCGGCATGGCTGCTGGTTCTCGGCGTAATCACCTGGCTGCTGACGTTGTACCTGAGCTGGAGTTCCTTGAGTAAGCTGCCGGAAATCTGGGCATAAGACCTGGGCACAAGAGTCTGGGAATAAAGGAGTGAACCATGGCGAAGGGCGTAGGCAGCCAGAGGACAGATGACCGCGGTGCGTTGCTGCCAAAGCAGGCGCGCGAGATTTTCCGGGCAGGAACTGTTACCCACACCTCGGGCTATTCGCGGGGCTATGCACAGGCGAACCTGATCACCCTTCCCCAAGAGCAGGCCTTCGACTTCCTGCTTTTCGCCCAGCGCAACCCTAAGCCTTGCCCGCTACTCGGAGTGCTAGAGGCCGGTCAGGTTTCCTCTGAATTGCTAGCCGATGGGGATATCCGCACCGATATTCCGCTGTACCGCGTGTACCGCGGCGGCCAGCTGGAAAGCGAAATACCAGATGTGCGCGACATCTGGCGCGACGACCTGGTCAGCTTCATCATCGGCTGTTCCTTCACCTTTGAATCTGCACTGCTGGATAACGGCGTGCCGGTGGAGCACATCGCCCAGGGCAAGAACGTGCCAATGTATCGCACGACCATTCAGACGAACCCGGCCGGAGTATTCTCTGGCCCCATGGTCGTTTCCATGCGCCCCATTCCGGCTGCCCAGGTGGCCGATGCGGTGCGAATTACTTCCCGCTACCCGGCAGTGCACGGGGCACCTGTGCACGTGGGCGATCCCGCCGCCATCGGCATTGAAGACCTGAACCACCCCGACTTCGGCGAGGCCGTGGACATTCCCGCAGGCACGATCCCGGTGTTCTGGGCCTGTGGTGTGACCCCGCAATCAGCGGTGATGGAATCCAAGCCGGAGTTTGCGATCTGCCACGCGCCGGGACACATGCTGATTACTGACGCGCGCGACCTGCAATACCAAGTGCCCTGACCAGATGCTTTGAGTTCTGCAGGGGGCGGGCTAGCCGAAGTAGCGTTCGATGTTGTCCCGTGTGTGCTGCAGGTGTTCGGCCAGCTGATCCGCGGCCTGTTGCCAGCGCTCTTCCGCGATCAGGTTCGTCACCGTCCGGTTCTGGGCGATGAATTCAATGTGAAACTGGTGGTTCAGACGGTTGGCTCGGGCGAAGCCCAAACGCATCTGCGCAGAAATACGATCCATTGTTTGGTTCAGACCTTCAGCGCCGGCGCTGGCGACGATCGCACGGTGGAAAGCCTGGTTGGCATCAGCGATCGCACGGATTTCCTCGTCGGTCGTCTGTGGCAAGGCGGAATCCCGCAGGTGTTCCGCTGCGGAAACGATCCCATCCAGCTTGTCCAGCCCTACCCGCCGACCCCACAGCAGCGCCCCGGGCTCCAACACCAGCCGGGTTGCGTACATGTCGCTCAAATCCTGGCGCGTAGGCTCAACGATGAAAACACCCCGGTTCGGGATCCGCTCTAGCAGACCCTCCGAAACCAGGGTGGCGAAAACCTCCCGCAGGGTATTGCGGGAAATCCCCAGCGACTGGGCCACATTCACCTCATTAAGCTTCTCGCCCGGCGCATAAGCGCCGGAGGCAATGCCGTCAAGGAGGGCTGAATGTGCGATAGCCGACTGGGAGTGCATAGCAGTACAGCTTATTACGCGATGTGGCCCAGCGCGTCGCCCTTCGAAACATTGTCGCCCGGGTTTAGCTGCGCCAGGGTGATCGTACCGGCGGACTTGGCCTCCACCGTGGACTCCATCTTCATCGCCTCGATCGTTGCGATCGGCTGGCCGACCTCCACAGAGTCGCCGTCGGCAACCTGCCACTTCACCAACACGCCAGTGTATGGACACGCCACGGCGTTGCCGGCGGCAGGACCACCTGCAGACGCGCCTGCGCCGGAGTCGCCGGCGGCCGCGCTGGAACCGGCGGCGGGGGAGGCCGAGGGGGCGTCCGTACCAACAGAAGGGGCGGCAGCAACGCCGAAAGAAGAAGGTAGGCTCACGCGGTGCAGGCGGCCGTCGATCTCGACGGTGAGGGTGGTGCGCTCGGTGTAGGCATCCTCGACGTCCTCGGGGGAGGAACCGGCGTAGCCCGCGCCGATGCCCGGCTCGTATTCCTTGTCCACCCAGTCGGTGTAGACGTGCAGGTCATCGCCGCAGAAAGCGGGGTGGGTCACGATGTCCTTGTGGAAGGGCAGTACCGTGCGCACGCCCTGGACTCGCATCTCCGCCAGGGCGGCCTGGGCGCGGCGCAGAGCAACCTCGCGGTTCGGGCCCTTGACGATTAGCTTGGCCATGAGGGAATCGTAGAAACCGGGGATGGTGGATCCCGTGCGAACGCCCGCGTCCACGCGGATGCCCGGGCCCGTCGGCACTTCGAACTGGGTGACGGTGCCGGGGGAGGGGACGAAGCCATTGGCAGCGTCTTCTGCGTTGATGCGGAACTCGAAGGCGTGACCGTCGCTGGCAGGATCCTCGTCGAAGCTCAACGGCAGGCCGGCGGCGATGCGGAACTGCTCGGCGACGATGTCTACGCCCGTCACGACCTCGGTGACGGGGTGCTCGACCTGCACGCGGGTGTTGACCTCCAGGAAGCTGACGGTGCCGTCTTCGGCGACGATGAACTCCACTGTGCCTGCGCCCGTGTAGTTCGCAGCCTGGCAGATGGAGCGGGAACCCTCGATGATGTCGGTGCGCTGCTGGTCAGTGAGGAACGGCGCCGGGGCCTCTTCAACGAGCTTCTGGAAGCGTCGCTGCACGGAGCAGTCGCGCGTGCCGATGACGCGGACGTTGCCGTGCGTATCGGCCAGCACCTGCGCCTCCACGTGGCGGGGCTTGGTCAGGAACTTCTCCACGTAGCACTCGCCACGGCCGAAGGCGGCTTTGGCCTCGCGGCCTGCGGATTCGAAGGCCGCCTCGATGTCGTTGTAATCGTGCACGACCTTCAGGCCGCGGCCACCGCCACCGAAAGCTGCCTTGATGGCGATGGGCATGCCGTGCTGATCGGCGAAGTCACGAGCCTGCTCCCAGTTCGGGATCGGATCCGGGGTGCCGGGAGCCAGCGGGGCGCCGACCTCGGTGGCCAAGGCGCGGGCGGCAACCTTGTTGCCCAGGGTTTCGATGGCCTCCGGGGCAGGGCCGACCCAGGTCAGGCCGGCCTCGGCGACGGCGCGGGCGAAGTCAGCGTTCTCGGAGAGGAAGCCGTAGCCGGGGTGCACACAGTCCGCGCCGGCGCGCAGGGCGATATCCAACAGCGCCGGGATGTTCATGTACGTCTCCGCGGCGGTGTTGCCGGGCAGGGTGTAGGCCTCATCGGCAATCTTTGCGTGGAGGTTGTCCACATCCGCTTCAGAGACGACGGCGATGGAGCGAATGCCCAGGTCGCGTGCGGTACGTGCGATGCGCACTGCGATCTCGCCACGATTGGCGATAAGGACGGTCTGCAGGGGGAAGGTCTCTTGGCTCATGTGTTGGGTTCCTCGTCTTCTTTGGTTCTTCAGTGTTGTGTCGGGTGTGTTAGCGGGCAGGCTCGGTCGTTGAGGCAGGCGGGTCGAAATCCACAAGTTCGAAACGCACGGTGTCTCCCGGTGCGAACTGGCCCGCCTTATCCAGGTCCTTGTCGATAACCGTGGCGATGACCGGATAGCCGCCGGTGACCGGGTGGTCGGCCATGAACACCACCGGCAGGCCGTTCGGCGGCACCTGGATGCTGCCACTGACCATGCCCTCGCTGGCAAGTTCGCCGTCGCGGCTGCGCTGCAGCGGGGTGGGCTCGGCGCCGTCTTCGCCCGCCGGCAGCGCCAGGCGTAGGCCTACGCGGTTGGACTGTCCGGTGACGGTCCACTCAAGCTCTGTGAATCGCTGCAGTTCCTCGCTGCTAAACCAGTCTTCGCGCGGCCCGGCAACACAGCGCAGCACGTTGGTGCCGTCGAAGGGGTTGGTCGTCGCCGCGCCGACGGAGGCCTTGGCGGTGCGGCGCCCGGCCTTCAGCACATCGCCGGTGGATACGGGCTGTGGACCCAGCCCAGACAGCACGTCGGTGGAGCTTGAATCCAGCACCTTGTCGGTCACCAGCCCGCCGCGCACGGCTACGTAGTTGCGCAGGCCGTTGCCGGCACCGCCGAGTGGCTCTACCTGCAGCGTTTGCCCGGCCTTGACCTGCACCGGCGAGCCGAGCTCGAAGGTGCGCCGACCAATCGAAACGGTTGCCTGCGCACCGGTAACGCACACTGCAGTATCCACCAGCGCTTCCAGCTCGATACCACCAATGTTTTCCAGCACAGTTGCCGACGACGCATTGCCCACCACATCGTTGGCCGCCCAGGCGCTTGCGCGGTCGACAGCGCCGGAGCTATTCACGCCGATGTCGCCGTGCCCCGCACGCCCCGTGTCCTGGAACAGGGTCTGCAGCCCTGCGTCGATGACCTTCACGCTCGGGCGGGCGGGGACGATAGGTGTGTTGCTTGTGGACGCCCCCACGCCCCCACCGGCTGACTTTTCCCGTGGGGCTTTTGCGTTTGAGTCGCCGGAAGCGGTGGAAGAGTCAGCCCCGGCGCTGATGGATTCCCGCACCTGGCGGTAGCGCACCGTATCGCCCGGCTGCAGGAGCGCGGGTTGCTCGGCGTTCGTGTCCCACATGGGCTGCGTGGTGTGTCCCAGCAACTGCCAGCCGCCGGGAGAGGTGCGCGGGTAGACGGCAGAGAACTGCCCGGCCAGTCCCACCGCGCCAGCCGGAACGGCCGTGCGCGGGGAATTGCGGCGGGGAACATCCCAGGTGTAAGTGTGATCGCCTTCAGCCGGTACGCAGTAAGTAAAGCCCGGAGCGAAACCGCCGAAGGCTGCCAGCCACTGCTGCTGGGTGTGGCGGGTGATCAGCTCCTCGGTGGAAATATCCATCAGGGTCGCGACATCCGCCAGATCCTCGCCGTCGTAGACGACGTCGATGGTGACTTCCCGCGGATTCGCTTCGGCAGAGGTCTGCGGGTGGAAGTCCCGCAGGGCGCTCAAACCGGCGATGGCGGAGGAGTGGGCGTCAAAACAAACCAGAACAGTGCGCGCCGCGGCGATGGCCTCTACCTGTCCCGGCAAAGGGGTGGCGACCAGCGAGGCATGCCACGCCATGACGGTGACGAGGTCGGGCAGGTCGACGATGACGGCGCGGGTGCCGACGGGGGAAACGGAGTGGCTCACAGGAAGCTCCCGATAGTGATGTCGTTGGCCTTGAGCTCAGCGGCGATGCGCTCCGCCATGGCGACCGCGCCGGGGGAGTCGCCGTGCACGCACACCGAATCTGCGGCGGTGCGGATCGTGGAGCCATCGATGGCCTCGATCGTGCCTTCCTCGGCCATACGTACCACGCGGCGGGCGACGACCTCCGGGTCGTGTAGCACGGCGCCGTTCTCGCGGCGGGAAACCAGCGTGCCGTCCGGGTTGTAGGCGCGGTCGGCAAAGACCTCGTTGATAACGCGCAGGCCGGCCTGTTCCGCGTACGTGGCGGCAACAGCGCCGGGGAGCAGCATGACGGGCAGATCCGCGCCGAAGGCCTTGATGCCCTCGATGACGGCCTTGGCCTGGGCCTCGTGGTGGACGATGGTGTTGTACATCGCGCCGTGGGGTTTGACGTAGCGCACCTGGGTGCCACGGGCTTTGGCCAGCGCGTCCAGGGCGCCGATTTGGTAGAGGACCTCGTCGGCTAGCTCGGCGGGGGAGTAGTCGATGAAGCGACGGCCGAAACCGGCCTGGTCGTTGTAGCCGACGTGCGCGCCAACGGCAACGTTGTTCTCCGCGGCAGCCGCCAGAGTGTTAGAGATCGCGTGCGCGTCGCCGGCGTGAAAACCGCAGGCGACGTTGGCGCTGGAAACGATGGCCACCATCGCCGCATCATCGCTGACCGGGTTACCGCCGGTCGTTTCGCCGAGGTCGGCGTTGAGGTCTATGGAAAGCGGGCTGCGGGATGGGGACATGTGATCGACTCCTTGCGTGATTGGACGCGCAGTCGGACGCGTGGCCGGAGTGCGAAGCAGCGGCACCACCGGCCGGATTGTTCAACAATGTGGGTGCCAGTCTAGTGACCTACACAACCATTGTGAAATCAATCACGGGCTTTTCGCAATAGTGATCTGCGTTAGTTCTTCGGCTTTCCGCCCTTGGGCTGTTCCAGTACGTAGACGCTGCGATTGGCCTTCTTGGCCTTGTCCACCTGATCCAGTAGACCGTCCAGACGGTTCCACAGATTCGTGCTAATTGCCCGCTCCGCGCGCTTCCAGACCTTCACATCCCCGGTGCCCCACGCCACCGGCATGGGGGAGATCTCCTCGTAGACCTTCGGGCCGCGCGTCGGGCGGTAGCCGGTCACTGCCATGGACGGCACCCGCGCACCGACCTCGCGAGGAACACCCGGCACAGAGGTCACGGTGCGGACCGCCAGGGCGGGGACGGTGCGCTGCGGATCCGCAGAGGCGTCCACCAGCATCAACAGCGACATGTCGCGGGCGTTGACCTCCGCGATCATCGCCGGAGCAAGCTGGTACATGTCAAAGTACTGCTGTGGCGATCCCATTTTGCGGGGCAAGATCGGGATCAAGGCCAGGCACAGTAGCGCGAACACACCCAGGGCAAAGCTGATGGCTATGGCCCACCAGTTAGAGCCTGCGGTGAGAAGCAGCACCGCCACGATCACTCCCAGAACCGCGGCCAACACACCCGCCGAGACCTGCATGCGCTTCGCATCGCGCAGGAACTCGTTGTGCTTGCGGGCGTATTCCTCGTCGACGTCGAAGTTGAAGTCGACCTGCATTGGTTGCTGGGCTGCAGACATAGGGGTGCTCCTTAAAAACGGCAGTAACTAAAGATTCTAAAGGTCGAAGGAATCGACAATGCGGTAGCCATAGCCTTGCTCGGCCAGGAAGCGCTGGCGGTGCGCGGCATAATCCGCATCCAGGGTGTCGCGGGCGACAATGGAGTAAAAGAATGCCCCGCCACCGTCCGGCTTCGGGCGCAGGATTCGGCCCAGGCGTTGTGCTTCTTCCTGGCGGGAACCGAACGTGCCGGAGATCTGAATGGCGACGGACGCGCCGGGCAGATCGATGCTGAAGTTCGCCACCTTGGAAACCACCAGCGTCTGTAACTCGCCATCGCGGAACTGCTGGTAGAGCTTCTCGCGCTTGGTGTTGCCGGTCTTGCCGTCGATGACGGGCACGTCCAGCTCCTTGGCGATCTCCTCCAGCTGGTCGATGTACGCGCCGATGATCAGCGTGGGCTCGTCCGGGTGCATGTCCATGATCTTGCGCACCACCTTCGTCTTCGTCGGGGTGGTAGCGGCCAGGCGGTACTTGTCGGACTGCTCGGCGGTGGCGTAGACCATCCGCTCGGCCTCGGTCAGCTGCACGCGTACTTCGGTGCAGTCCGCCGGGGCGATCCAGCCCTGCGATTCGATGTCCTTCCACGGGGCGTCGTAGCGCTTCGGTCCGATCAGGCTGAAGACGTCGCCCTCGCGTCCGTCTTCGCGCACCAGGGTGGCGGTCAGCCCCAGGCGGCGGCGGGACTGCAGGTCAGAGGTCATGCGGAACACCGGTGCGGGCAGCAGGTGCACCTCGTCGTAGATGATCAGCCCCCAGTCGCGAGAGTCGAACAGCTCCAGCGCCCGGTATTCGCCCTTCGATTTCCGCGTGACCACCTGGTAGGTCGCAATGGTTACGGGGCGGATTTCCTTCTTCTCTCCGGAGTATTCGCCGATCTCCTCCTCCGTCAGGGAGGTACGGCGCACCAGCTCGTCCTTCCACTGCCTGCCCGCGACCGTGTTCGTCACCAGGATCAGGGTGGTGGCCTTCGCCTTGGCCATCGAGGCCGCGCCAACCATCGTCTTACCAGCTCCGCATGGCAGGACGACCACGCCCGAGCCGCCTTCCCAGAAGCTGTCGGCCGCCATCTCCTGGTAGTCGCGCAGCTGCCACTGCTCGTGTTCTTGCGACAGCTCGATGGGGTGCGCCTCGCCGTCGACGTAGCCCGCCAGATCCTCGGCGGGCCAGCCGACCTTCAGTAGTTCTTGCTTGAGCCTGCCGCGCTCGGAAGGGTGCACAACGATCGAGTCGTCGTCGATCTCTGCGCCCAACATGGGCTTTATTTTTTTGTGACGCCGAATCTCCGTCAGCACAGCCCTGTCGGTCGTCTCCAGCACGAGCCCGTGGGCCGGGTGCTTGATGAGCTTCAGCCGCCCATAGCGATCCATCGTGTCGGCAATGTCGATGAGCAGCGGCTGGGGGACTGGGAACCGCGAGTAAGTTTCCAGCACGTCCATGACCTGCTCCGCGTCGTGCCCGGCCGCGCGGGCGTTCCACAGCGCCAGCGGGGTGATGCGGTAGGTGTGCACGTGCTCGGGCGCGCGCTCCAGCTCCGCGAACGGCGCCAGCGCGGTGCGCGCCTCCTGGGCTTGCTCGTGGTCGATTTCCAGCAGCACAGTCTTGTCCGATTGGACGATCAAAGGGCCGGTGCCGATACTCACTAGCTGGCGCTCCTAACGGGTCTCGGGGCAGCTTTGGTTAGCTCTGTTTTTGGGACAACCTTCCACTGTAGTCTCCCGCGTACGCACCAGTGGCGCTAGTACTCCACGCTGCTGAGCCGGTGCGGTTGCACGGTGAAGCTTTCCCCGCTGATTTCGGAAACCATGGCGATGGTCGAGGGGCGGATCATCACAATGGAAACTTGGTCACTGGCCTGTTGGCCGTCGTTGTTAACGTAGCTGATCCGCACGATGGTTCCGGAAGAATACGCCTGTGAGATCGCCGCCATCATTTCTTCTGGCGTATGCACAACTCGCGTTCCGTCGGGCTGGCCCTGCGCATCCGGAGTGCTGGTCGTGCCCGCAGCGTTGGCACGCTCGTGGCTGCGCCGGAAGCCTTCGATCGCACTCGCGATAACCTGCTCGCTGTCGTCACCCGTGCCGTCGGCGCTGCGATCGACTGATCCATCGACCGCGCAGCGCAGCCCCGGGCGCGCTGGGGTGGCCACCCGCGACAGCACTGGCGCGTCGGCGACCGCTTGGCCGCCTTCCAGGCGCAGCTGCACGCCCATGGCCTCCAACCGGTCAGTGACAAACGACAGCTGAGCTGCGGAAACCGCCACCGTCGGTGCAATCTTCCGCAGTCGCAGCCCCTCGATATCCGGCAGTGCCAAGATCCGGTCCAGCGCCGCAGGTTCCTTGGTACTCAGGTACATCTGCGCCACTCCGGCGGTAGCCAGCGACTGGCTGCGCTCCGCATCATGCAGCATGTAGCGCAGTGCCTGCGGCACGTTCTCTGCCCCGCCCAGCGCGCGGGCTTCCAGAAACTCCTCGATCTCTTCGGCGCCGAGCCCCGACCGCAGCGCCCGCTCTACCGATTCCTTGGACATTCGCCACACACTGGCCATACCACCGGATTCCTGGTCGCTAAACTTGGCCAGCATCGCCTGATCGGTCGGGTGCAGCAGCCCCGGCGCCATGATCGTGTGGTCTGCCTGCACGATCAGTTGCTCCACCGGGGCAGGCAGAATCTCCGCCAATGCGTCGGCCAGATCCGCCACCGGGTCTGCGCTGCCGCCCAGCACGTCACGCAAGGCGCCCATCGCCCGGGTAGCTACGGTGTCTCTTCTTAGGGACGCCAACACTCCCACCTCCTTCGCCTCCTCCCACACCGCATTCCAAGCGGTGTGCGTGGTGCGCCAGGCCTCACCGGGGCGCAATCGCCAGAGCTCCCGGTAAAGTTCGTTCGGTTGGGGCGTAGGGGCGTCATCAAAAAGGGCGGCGAAGGTACGGCGCAGTCCGCGGGCGGCGTGCGATGCGGTGCCGGCTTCGAAGGGGCGCGTGTCGGGTTCCTCGACGAACCAGGGGGCGTAGGCGCTGTTGGCCCAGCCGACTAGGAGGATCGCCCAGGCGGTGGCGGGGGAGGCCTCCAGGAAGTCGAGGGCGAGCTCCGTGGGAGCCCAGTAGTCCCGTGCGGGCTGCCCGGCTGGGGTGGGGGTGGCGCGGCCGCGGCCGATGAGGTTCGCGTGGGCGAGCCAGGTGAGCAGATGCAGCGTGGTCTCGGCGGGTTCGTCCCGACGGCGGGCGACTTTGTTGATTTCGCGGGTGCCGATGCCGCCGGACGACAAGGGGACGATCGGGTTGCGGCCGAGGTCTTCGATGAGGTCGCTGAGATCCTGGATTAGCTGCACTGCCTGGGCTGCACCGGCATCGTCGGCGCGGGAGTTCGCGGCGGAGTCGGCTGGGCTGGTCGCACTGGTGGGCGCGAAGTGGCCACCCGGATCGGTGATGAGCGTGCCGTGCAGTAGTTGTTGCACACGGCCGGTGAGGCGGGCGGTCGTATCGTCCAGCTGATCCAAGATGCCCTGGCGGACCAGCGTGGGGAGCGGCTTCGACGGATCCGCACCCTCGTGCAGGGAGGTTGAGTGCCCCACGCCGCCTCCCGCGGCCAAGGTGGATAACAGGCGGCGTTGGCGGGGCGGCAGTTCGTCGACCACTCCCGGCAGCTCGGCCGAGGGGATGGGGCAACGAGTGCCGTCGACGAGCCGCCAGAGCTGCTCCGTGGAGGGCTCGAACATGCGGGGGAGGTGCGGTGGGATCTTCAACTGCGTGGTCGCGCCGGGCAGTTCGGGGGAGGGGAGTTGGAAATCGGGTCCAAAGACCAGCCCCCAGTGGCATAGGGACTGGACGGCCCCGCGTACCTGCTGGTCGTTGGGGCGCTGCTGCGCGGGAGTGCCGGCGATGTCGAAGAGTTCCGTGAGCATCTCGGCCAGATCCGCCACCGTGCACGGGTGGTGGACAGCATCGAGTTCGCAGGCTGCGTGGCAGACGGCCAATTCCAGGGAGTTTAGATGGATCAGCGCCGGGTCTGGGGCATCGCCGAACAGTTCGGCGGACTGGCTGTGGCTACCCGTGCTGCCGGGGATGGACACGGCGGTAGAAAGGTTATCCAGCGCGGCGTTGTTGCCGGTGAGGTTTTCCACGAAGGTCGTGGGGTTGGAAGCCAGCAGGCGGGTAAGTAGATCCGCGAGTGCCTCGTCCGACTGCCCGAACAGCCAGTCCCCATAGGAGGGGAACTCGCTGCGGTTGGAGGCGGGAGACTTGCCTTTGGTGGTCGACTTCGCGGAATGGGGGCACATAATCGACCTATTTTAGCTTGCAGCGTGCCTTTTGCCTTCTGATATGCCAAGATACAACTATGGCTAACGTTGAGAAGAAGGGCTACGTCGACGCAGGCTGGCCCACTGATATCCCAGAGGGTCACCACGCCGTTACCGAGCTGGTGGCTGATACCGCGGGCGCTTTGAGCCCCTACGGCGACATCGAGTTCCCGGTCGATGCTTCCGAGCTGCCGTACGTCCACTCGTTCACTGTTATTAACAAGTAACTGAACGTTCACACCGAGGTGGTGTGCGTCCCCCGTGCTAGAGGGGGGATGCACACCACCTTTGTGCTTTCTGTGGGCAGGTGTGTGGCCTAGCTGTGGTGGTTAAAGAAAAACCGGACTAGCACGCGGAAAGCGTGCCAGCCCGGTGAAGCCTAGATGCTCTTAGTGAGGCAGAACGTGCTGCAGCTGAGCGGAGTACTTCTTGTAGGTGTGGTTCCAGGAAGACTTGTTGGCATTGTAGAAGTCGGTGACTTCCTTCGGAACGGAGAAGCCCAGGGACTCGATGCGCTTGACCAGTGCGTCGTAGAACTTGTCGATGGCCAGAGCGTTGGAGTTGCGGGACAGGTCGCGGACTGCCTGGTTAACAACCGGAGCCGGTGCGACCGGCTTTGCCTTCGGCTTTGCCTTCGGCTTAGCCTTTGGCTTAGCAGCGGCGTTGCGCGGGGTCGGCTTGGAGTTCAGACCCAGCTTGGCGGAGCAAGCCGGCCATGCACCCCAACCCTGGCCAGCCAGAACGCGCTCTGCAACGGCGATCTGCTGGGAGCGGGTTGCCTGGTATGCGTACGGTGCGTACTGCTTACCGCCGTAGGCAGCCCAGGTGGACGGGCTGAACTGCAGGCCACCGTGGAAACCGTTGCCGGTGTTGATGGACCAGTTGCCGCCAGCCTCACACTGAGCCAGGCGATCCCAGTCGGAATCCGGGGCTGCGGAAGCGGTCGGTGCCAGCAGGGCGGAGGTCGCTGCAACAGCAACGCCTGCTACGGACAGGCGGGCTGCGGTGGAGAAAGAGCTGGTCTTTGCGTGACGTGCCATGTTCGCTGAGTTTCCCTTCGGGCGCCAGGTGTTTGTGTATTGACGCCTTTTGTTTCGTTATCTCTTGAAAAACAAGAACTTTATTCGGTTCTGACGTCGAGCAGTTTGCTCGTTCGCCTTTTGGTCATGGGTTACCGTACTGGTTTGTCACGGTTGTGTCACGTTTTTGACAAGATCCGTATCTTAGCTTCCGTTAAGGCGATGGATAAGAACTTATTCTGACCTGGCGTTTACTCTATTGAAACCATTTTGTTATCGTTCCGTTATGTGATGAACGTCACAAATTGGGCGTAACTGGTGGGGTTGCTGAGATTTGCTCTACCTCGGTATTCTCGCTAATCTAGGTCATTCTATTGCCGGAGCGCAGGCACAGTATTTTCTCTATCTTTTCTGCGCTCCCCGTGAAGTAATAAAGGAACAGGGTGATCCCATGCCAACCGGAAAAGTGAAGTGGTACGACGCAGACCGCGGCTACGGCTTCGTCAGCAACCCAGGGGACGAGGACGTCTACGTCGGTTCCCAGGTGCTGCCCGAGGGCGTCACCGAACTGGTCAAGGGCCAGCGCATCGAGTATGAGTTCATTGCCGGCCGCCGTGGCCCGCAGGTGCACACCATGACTGTGCTGGACAACGGCCCCCGCCGTGCACAGCACAAGTACGATGCAGAGCAACTACAGCAGATGGTGCAGGATACGATCACTTTGCTGGATGCCAGCGTACTGCCCGTTCTGCAGTCCGGTCGCCGCCCGGAACGTAAGGAAGCGCGCCAGGTGGCGGAGATTCTGCGCACGATCGCGCGGGAGCTCGACAGCTAACCCCCTAAAAACAGAACTCCAAACCCCCTACCGCAGCCACCTACTGGGCGATTTCGATCGACCAGATGGTTGCGTAGGGGGTTTGTTCGTCGTTGTCATCTAGCCCGACCAGCATGGAGTGCAGCTCCACGACTCGCAGTAGCGGCGTGCTGCCGTCCTTCGCCTTCACGCTTGCCTCGGTCTTCAGGGTGACCTCTTGGCGTTCGTTGCCCTTGTAGTAGTTGTCCTGGTTAGCGCCCGGATCATTGAAGATCTGCAGCATGGACCAATCATGGTCGTACACATCCTCCGGCAGCTTGAGGGTGACCTCCTTCGCATCGCCCATTTCTAGCTTGTAGGGCTCGCTGGGGCGGCAGTCCGGATCATCCAGCTGGCAGGCGGAATACGGGGCGATCTCTACCTCCTTGCCGTCAACGACAGCAATGATTCGCTGGTCCTTAGGCAGGGTCTCGATCTTCCCGTCCTGCCAGCGGTTGTACAGAAGTACGCCGCCGATCACCACGACAACGAGGGCCACGATGGCGCCCATGGTCAGCAATTGCTTGCGCTGCGCACGCTGGCGTTGTTGCTTCTTGGACAGCTTCGGTGCAGGCTTCCCGGTCCCCTTTTCGGTGACCTTCTTAGTGGCCTTGCTGTTAGCCTTTTCGGAAGTGTTCGTGCTGGATTCTTCTTGGTCGCTCACGGTTTTCGATCCTAATTCACTGCGTGGACAAGCCCTAACCAGTTCTGCGAACGCTTCTTAGGCCTGCGGTTCCTTGAAGCGCACCTCGTACATTTCGTCCCACAGCTTGCCCGTCAGATAGAAGCGGTGATCTTCCGGGGTGCTATTCGGAACCACTGCGATGCCGTTGAGGACATCCGCGCCGTCGCGCTTGGCGGCGGGGAACAGGCCGGAGGTGTCAACGACGTGGGTGACCTTGCCGTCCTCCGGGTCGATCTCCAGGATCGTGTTGGTCTGCCAGACGTTCGCCCACACCTTGCCATCCTCAGTGCATTCCAGCTCGTTGAGTTGGTCGGTGCCGGGCACGTCGACGGAGCCGGTCTTGTCGAAAGTCTCGGGGTCGCGGAACGTCAGCGTGCCCGATCCATCGCTCATTACAAGTCGATCCTGTTGGGAGCACAGCCCCCACCCCTCGGTCTCGTAGTCGGCCCGGCCGGTTTCCTCCAACGTGCGCGCATCACGCTTGATTGCCGTGTGTTCCTGCCATGTCAGCTGCCACACCGTATCGCCGTGGATGGCTACGCCCTCGCCGAAGAAGTTGTCGCTGAGCTTTTGCTCGCTGCCTTTCTGCCCTTCCAGGTCGGTGTAGTAGATCCGGGATTCGCCACGCAGCCCGGTCCCAACCAGCAGTCGCCCATCCTCGGCGGTTTCCAGCCCCTGCGTAAACGCTGACTTATCCCACGGATGCACCTTCTCTACCGTCGCTTCGAGCAGCGGGGCATTGCCGTACTGCTCGGAGGTGTCTCCTTGTTTAATTGGGGACGCCCCGTCGTCCGAACCGCACGCCGATAACGCACACGCTAAGGCTGCAGCTCCTACAGCTGCGACGACCTGGGTCGACACACGCCCTTTCTGGGATCGGTGGAGGGATGCGTGAGGGTGGCGTCGATAAGAGAACATGCAACCATCATGCACCACAGCGAGGGGACGGCAGGCATAATGGTTCAGGTGAGTAAGAAGATTAAGGCAGATCCGATACTTTTTTCTGCACAGGCAAAGGACATGGCCCGCGCCGCGGTGGAAGAGGTCGGCGACGACGAGGTGGGGGAGTTCCTCGGCATCGCGACGCAGGATGAGGGGGTAGGGGTCTACCGCTTCGGCAGCCGCGTCCCCGGCTATCGGGGCTGGGAGTGGGTCGTGGTGCTGGTGACAGTGCCGGGCAGTGGGGTTCTCACGATCAATGAGGTGAGTTTGCAGGCAGGGGAGCAGGCCTCCCTGGCGCCAGAGTGGGTGCCTTACGAGGACCGGGTGCAGCCCGGCGACCTCGGCCCCGGCGATACGCTGCCGCCGCGCCGCGACGACGAGCGGCTGATCGCCTGGGCGCAGCTGCAGGACGGTGATGGCTTCCTGCGCAACCCGCGGGCCGGAAACACCCTGTCCCACGTGGGGCTGAAGCAGGCCCAGCGCAGGTGGCGCGAAGGCGACTATGGGCCGAGGTCCGAATTTGCCAAAAAGGCGGAGCTGCAGTGCGAGACTTGCGCGTTCTACCTGCCCGTCGACGATGTAGACAACCGCATCGGCATATGCGCTAACGAATACTCCGCCGATGGCCGCGTGGTGCAGGAAGATTATGGCTGCGGTGCGCACTCAGCGACGGTAGAGGAATCCATCGGTGAGGAGCTGGGCGAAGGCACCAGCAACTACGGCGTGTATGTCGACGGCGGGCTGTCGCGCTTCGAGTAATCCCTTGATGGCCTTCGAGTAGCCCTTAATAGTTGCAAAAATACCCTGCGTAGTGGTTACTTATTACTTGTCGTTTCATATTGTGGTGACTGCCTACAGTTCTGGGATTGGGGCAGTACCCACGAACTACTCGTACAGGTAGGGGAGAATCCCGCATGTCAGATGCACAGGCCGCGAAGGCCGAGAAGAAGGTGGATAAGAAATCCACAAACGAGGATCGCGGCTTCCTAGACCGCTACTTCCAGATCTCGGAGCGTAACTCCACGGTGGGCACCGAGATCCGTGGCGGTGTGGTCACGTTTTTCGCGATGGCCTACATCATCATCCTAAACCCACTGATCCTGGGTACTAGCGCGGACATTAACGGCGATGAGCTGGGCACGGCCCGCGTGGCTGCCGTTACCGCTCTGGCCGCTGGTGTGATGACCATTGCCTTTGGCGTGATTGCCCGCTACCCCTTCGGCATCGCCGCTGGCTTGGGCATTAATACCCTGGTGGCGGTTACTTTCGTCGGCACCGAAGGGCTTTCGTGGCCCGAGGCGATGGGCCTGGTGGTGATCGACGGTATTCTCATCGTGCTGCTGGCGATCTCCGGCTTCCGCGAGGCCGTATTCAACTCCATTCCCGACTCCTTGAAGGCCGCCATCGGCGTGGGCATCGGCCTGTTTATCGCCCTGATTGGTCTGGTGGATTCCGGTTTTGTTCGCCGTATCCCCGATGCTGCGGGCACGACCGTGCCGGTTGGCCTGGGTATTAATGGTTCGATTGCTTCCTGGCCCACGTTGGTATTCATCCTCGGCCTGCTCATCTGCGGCACCCTGGTGGTGCGCCAGGTTCGCGGTGGCCTGTTCATCGGCATCGTCGCCAACACGATCATCGCCATGATCGTGGAAGCCGTTACGCACACCGGCCCGTCCTTCGTTAACGGCGAGCCCAACCCGAAGGGCTGGAACCTGGCCGTCCCGCAGGGGCCGGATTCCCTAGGTGGAATCCCCGACCTTTCCCTGGTCGGTGCCGTGGATCTGTTCGGTGCGTTCACCCGCGTGGGAGTGCTGGCAGCCTGCATGCTGATCTTCACCCTGGTGCTGGCTAACTTCTTCGACGCGATGGGCACCATGACGGCCCTGGGTAAGCAGGCCAAGCTGGCCGACGAGGAAGGTCGCCTGCCGAACCTGCGCACCGCGCTGATCGTCGAGGGCGGCGGTGCGGTCGTAGGCGGTGCCGTTTCCGGTTCCTCGAACACCGTGTACGTCGACTCGGCCGCTGGCATCGGCGATGGCGCCCGTACTGGTCTGGCCAATGTGGTCACCGGTCTGCTGTTCATCCTGGCGATGTTCTTCACCCCGCTGTACGAGGTCGTGCCGATCGAGGCCGCCGCCCCGGTTCTGGTGATCGTCGGTGCGATGATGATGGCGCAGGTCAAGGACATTGACTTCTCCCGCTTCGACATTGCCCTCCCGGCTTTCCTGACCATCGTGGTCATGCCGTTTACCTACTCCATCGCCAATGGCATCGGCGTGGGCTTCATCACCTACGTCGCCATGGCTGTGGTGGGTGGCCGCGCGAAGAAGGTCCACCCGCTGCTGTATCTGGTGGCCGTGATGTTCGTGGTTTACTTTGCCGCCGATCCAGTGATGGACGTTCTGCGGGGCTAGCCTGTGGCTGATTTTTCGCCTATCCGCATTGATGATCCGCGCGACCCGCGCCTGGATGACTTTCGGAACCTCAACGCGTCCGACAAGAAGTCCGGCGAGCAGCTGATCATCGCGGAGGGCACTTTGGTCGTCCCGCGCCTGCTGGCCAGCCCGTATCCGACCCGGGCGGTCGTGGGGTTCCCGGGGAAGCTGCGGGCGATTGAGGAGAGCTTGTCTAGCTCTTTTTCGGGGGATGACGCCCCGTTCTCCGTATTCGAGGTCTCCCGTGAGGTCTTGAAGGAGGTAGCGGGCTTCGATATGCATAGGGGCTTGGTGGCCTCGGCGGATCGCCTGCCGGAGAGTGAGGAGCTTTCCGTGGAAGCGCTGTTGGACCAGCTGGAGGCGACCGAAGGCACCGAGGTCACCGAGGTCACTGAGTGCACCGAGGGGGCCAGCGGCGTGATTGCCGTGCTGGAGGGCGTGGGGGACCACGAAAACATCGGCTCGATCTTCCGCAATGCAGCAGGCCTGGGGGTGGATGCGGTGCTGTTCGGTGCGGCTACTGCCGACCCTCTGTACCGCCGTAGCGTGCGCGTGTCGATGGGGCACGTGTTGCGCCTGCCGTGGGCTAGATTCCCCGGCACGACTACGACGTGGCAGAGGGATCTGCAGCTGTTGCAGAGTCGTGGCTATGAGGTGGTGGCGCTGACCCCGTCGGGGAACACGACGCTGCGCGAGGCAACCGAGGCTGCCCGGGAACGGGGCAAGAAGGTTGCGGTGATGGTGGGAGCGGAAGGTCCCGGCTTAACCGAGCATGCCATGCGGGCCGCGGATGTGCGGGCCGTGATCCCGATGGCTCGCGGCACCGATTCTTTGAATGTTGCGACGGCGGCGGCGATCGCCTTTTACGAGGCCGTGCGCTAACGGAGTTGGCTAAGAAAATAGCTGAGTCTTAGTTGCCACGGCTGCGGCGACGAACCTCGTCGCCGATTCTCTTGGACGCCCCGCGCAGCCCCTTGATGGTGGCGCTGAACCCTTTGCGGGCACCACTGCTCAGGGAGTTCAGGACGTTCTTCGCGACCTCTGCAGAACTCGGCTCGCTGGCGCCGGAGGGGGCTGCGTAATCGTCGTAGCCTTGCTCCTCATCGTAGACAGACACCTTGTCCTCCGGCTGGCTTGGCCCGTGCGTGAGGCCATCATATTCGGAGGACTTCGCCTCCGGACGACCGTCGACGGCGAAAGCCGCCACGGGCAGGGCAGGGGCGGATTCTGTCAGGGAGAACCCCAGCCAGGATTCGATGGCAGCGGTGGCCAGTTCCGCGGGGATGAAGGGCAGCTGAATGCCGTGGGCCTCTGTGGTGCCGGCCCAGAAGTCGGCTTCGAACTCGCAAGGCAGGCCGGTATCTTCAAACACCGTCTCCTGAGTCGCGCAGAAGGAACGTTTGAGCGTGCCCCCGGCCCAGTGGGCGAAGCCGCCGAAAGTCTCGTTGACCTCCGTGGACGCAGGATCCCCACCGTCACCTGGTTTCGTGGATGCCGCGGTCTCCGGGTCTGCCACCACGCAGGAGGCGTAGACATCGGCTGCGCTGACTAGCGTGCGGTAGCGCTCCGGAAGCTCGGAGAGCTTGCGCAGATCCGGGATGACGGTCTGTACTACGGAGAGCCCCGGGTAGCCGCCAATGTAGAACTCGTCGACGCCCGGTGTTGCGCTACGGGTCATATCGAAGTCGCCGATGTGAGTCAGCGGCCAGGCGGGATTCAGCTGCGCCAGGTACTTGCGGGCAAAACCGCGGTCGACCTTATGTTCCTGATGCACGACCGTGCTTGGGTTGGCCGCATTCACAAACCATAAGGTCACCAGGGTCACAGCAGTGGCTCCTTCTAACGCCTAATTCTTCTTCTTGGGGTTGGTGCGCACCCCGAGGAGCACGTCCTCCCAATGCGGGGTGACGGCCTTGCGCTTGCGCTTCGGCTTGGCCGACTTTGCGTCCGGGTGCATTAGGAATTCATTATCCGCACGATCCCCCTGATCCGCAGGGGAAGCGCCTGCAACGGGGGTGTTCTCCTCCGGGGAAGGTGCACCCTTCGGCGCTGCGTTCTCCGGATCCATAGGGGCATCCCGCCAGCCCTGCGCGCCCGGGCTCTGGGTGGGGTGCAGTAGCGGGGTGACCGGCGAAACGCTGCGGACCGGTTGCCCATAGCGCGGGTTCACCAGGTCGCCCGCGATGCTGTTGTGTGGGTGCGCCAGTGGCTTTTCCGATCCGCGCAGTTCCACGATGAACTCTGCGGTGTGGGTTGCCGTCCGTCCCGCCGAGTCCTTTTCCCAGGCCACAGTGGCGATCCACTGCTTAGTGGCGTTCTGGTAGGCATCCCATTCGGCGTCCGATAGCGACTCGCCGTGGGCAGCCAGTGCGGTTGCCAGAACCTCCCACAGCGGCTGATTCGATACGCCGTCGGCATTCACCGGAAGTGCCGCGTGAGCCAACTCTGCAATGCGGGCACGCTCCTGCAGGATCGGCCAGGCATAGGGCTCGATGCGTGCCTCGTCCGTGTCGGCCTCGTCTGCCAGCTCGGCAACGGTCGCACCCTGGCGGATACGATCCTGGATCATCCGGGGAGACATCGCGATCTTCGTGCGGTGTGGCCGCGCATTCGGGCGGTCCTTGTCGCGACCCTGGAATAGCGACGCCACCTCGCCCTCCGTGCGCTCCTCGGCTTCATCGCCAGCATTGGAGCTGGCAGCGTCGGCGTCGCTAGTGGTGGCGCTGTCGGAGGAAGTGCTGCCAGCAGTGCTGCTGTCAGCGGACGTGCTGTCAGCGTCGGTGGAGTTAGCAGCGGGTGAAGAATCCTCCCCGCCCGCCGAGGCAGGCGCATCGGCCGTGTTCACATCGTTGTTTCGGACCGTGGGGGCGTCACTAAGAAAAGAGCGAAGCTCGTCCGTGACGGGCAGGAAGTACTCTGCGATAGGGCCACCGACGGCGGGATCCACGGCGCGCAGCACGAGCGACGAGGCATCGCTATCGGCGACGACAAATTTCAGCTCTTGCAACTTGGCCTCCTGACGGGTGACGTGGCGGGTGATGCGCTAAAAAGCTACGGCGAATGACGGCCGTGTTATTAACATCACCCTCCAACCATAGCCAAAAGCGGAATTACTTTGCTGCGTGGCCGCCGTCGAGGATGAAGTCGATGGCGCCGGTCAGCTTCTTGAGGTCCTCCGGGTCGATGGCCGGGAACATGCCGATACGCAGCTGGTTACGGCCCAGCTTGCGGTAAGGCTCCGTATCCAGAATGCCGTTGGCGCGCAGGATCTTGGCGACCTTAGCGGCATCGATGTTGTCGTCGAAATCGATGGTGCCGACGACGAGGGAGCGGGAATCCGCATCCTCGACGAACGGGGTGGCCTCCGCGCGGGAATCAGCCCAGCTGTACAGAGCCTGGGAGGAGTCGCTGGTGCGGGCGACCATGCCGTCCAGACCACCGTTGGCGTTCATCCACTTCACCTGGTCATCCAGCATCAGCAGGGTGCCGACGGCCGGGGTGTTGTATGTCTGGTTCTTGCGGGAGTTATCCACGGCGGTCTTCAGATCCAAGAAGGCCGGGATGTAGCGATCGGACGCGGCGATCTCCTCGACACGCTCCAGGGCAGCGGGGGAGAAAGCAGCCAGCCACAGGCCACCATCGGAAGCGAAGCACTTCTGCGGGCTGAAGTAGTACACGTCAGCTTCGTTCATGTCGACGGGCAGTCCACCGGCACCGGAGGTTGCGTCGATGGCGACGAGAGTGTCGTCCGAAGCGGCCTTGGGGCGGGTAACCGGAACCATTGCGCCGGTGGAGGTCTCGTTGTGCGCCCAGCCGATCAGGTCAGCATCGGTGCCATCCAGCTGGCTTGGTGCCGGGGCGGTGCCCGGGTCGCCGGCGACGACCTGCGGCTCGTCCAGCCACGGGGCCTTCTTGGAAACGCTTGCGAACTTAGAGGAGAACTCGCCGTAGGTCAGGTGCGCGGACTTGTTGCGGATCAGGCCGAAGGAAGCGGCATCCCAGAACGCGGTAGCGCCACCCAGGGAGAGCACGATCTCGTAACCCTCCGGCAGGCTGAACAGTTCGGAGAGACCTTCGCGCACAGAACCGACGACGTCCTTCACACCAGCTTGGCGGTGGGAGGTGCCCATGATGGCGGCGTTGTCCTGGATAGCCTGCAGCTGCGCGGGGCGCACCTTAGACGGGCCACAGCCGAAGCGGCCGTCGGCGGGGATGAACTCCGCGGGGATGGTGGGCAGAGTGTTCTGGTCGTTGGCAGGTGCGTTCATCTTTACCTCAGTTACCTTCAGTTGCCTTTGGTTAGTATCTGATTTCTTAGGGTAGACGGTCGGAATGGAGTGATGTCCAAAAAGTGCCAAAAATATAAGAACCGCTGCGGAAACCGCACTGAACGGTGGGGAGAGTTACCCCCGGTGGCGGCAGTTATTCTGTCACCTGCATCACACAGGCGTTAGAGTGTGCTGTATCCCCCCGCGGGCTTTACTGTGCTAGTAACGCCATACGGGGAAGCTCCAAAGCGGCTACAATTTACAAGTGAAACCGTGAATCTGTGTTCCGCTCCAACGGCGTCGGCGCGACTTTTACCAAAGTAACCGCTAAGAATCGCTGCGGGCAGGCACGTGAACATTTCAGAAAGGGATGTCAATGGCTACTGATAATCAGGACAAGGCCGTTCTCCACTACCCAGGTGGAGAGTACGAAATGGACATTGTCCGCGCCACCGAAGGCAACGACGGTGTGGCACTGGGCAAGATGCTGGCAGAGACCGGCTTGACCACCCTGGACCCCGGCTACGTGAACACCGGTTCCACCAAGTCCGCCATCACCTACATCGACGGTGCTAACGGCATCCTGCGTTATCGCGGTTACGACATCGCCGACCTGGCTAACAACGCAACCTTCAACGAGGTTTCCTACCTGCTGATCAACGGCGAGCTGCCGAACGAGGAGCAGGCGGAAGAGTTCAACAGCAACATCCGCAAGCACACCCTGCTGGACGAGGACTTCAAGGCGCAGTTCCGCGTGTTCCCGCGTGATGCCCACCCGATGAGCGTTCTGGCTTCCTCCCTGAACATTCTGTCCACCTACTACCAGGACTCCCTGAACCCGCTGGATCCGGAGCACCAGAAGCTGAACACCTACCGCCTGATGGCGAAGGTGCCGATGCTGGCTGCCTACGCTTACCGCGCCTCCAAGGGCAAGCCGTACATGTACCCGGATAACTCCATGAACGCGCGCCAGAACTTCCTGCGCCAGATGTTCGGTTACCCGACCGAGCCTTTCGAGGACGACCCGGTGGTCACCAAGGCCCTGGACAAACTGCTGATCCTGCACGCTGACCACGAGCAGAACTGCTCCACCTCCACCGTCCGCATGGTTGGTTCTTCCCAGGCCAACATGTTCGTCTCCATCGCCGCAGGCATCAATGCACTGTCCGGCCCGCTGCACGGCGGCGCCAACCAGGCCGTTCTGGAGATGCTGGAGGAGATCCACGCTAACGGTGGCGACGCTACCGACTTCATGAACCGCGTGAAGAACAAGGAGCCGGGCGTTAAGCTGATGGGCTTCGGCCACCGCGTCTACAAGAACTACGATCCGCGCGCGGCCATCGTCAAGGAGTCTGCACACGAGATTCTGGATCACCTGGGTGGTGACCACCTGCTGGATCTGGCTATGAAGCTGGAAGAGATCGCGCTGGCTGATGATTACTTCATCTCCCGCAAGCTCTACCCGAACGTTGACTTCTACACCGGCCTGATCTACCGCGCCATGGGCTTCCCGACGGACTTCTTCACCGTCCTGTTCGCCATGGGTCGCCTGCCGGGCTGGATCGCACACTACCTGGAGCAGGTCAACGACCCGACCGCGAAGATCAACCGTCCGCGTCAGATCTACACTGGCCAGGGTGCTCGTAAGCTCTAAACCCTGTGTGGTGACGCCCCCTCGGTGTGGCTGCGCGAAGCGCATGCCCCCAAGGGGGCTTTTCGCGTTTTGCTAGGGTGGAGCCTCGAGAAGCTATCAGTTTTCGAAGGAGACTTCCCATGAGCAAACCGCAGATCGACATCCCGACTGGGGGAGCCCCGCAGGACCTGGTGATTGAGGATTTGGTGGTCGGCGACGGCGCGGAGGCCGTGCCGGGTGGCATGGTTGAGGTGCACTACGTGGGAGTGGACTTCGAGACTGGCGAGGAGTTCGACTCCTCGTGGGATCGCGGCGGGTCCATCGAGTTTCCTTTTTCCGGCCTGATCGAAGGGTGGCAGGAAGGCATCCCGGGCATGCGCGCCGGTGGCCGCCGCAAGCTGATCATTCCCCCGGAGAAGGCTTATGGTCCGGCCGAGCTGGGGCAAGACCTATCTGGACGCACGCTGGTTTACATCATTGATCTGATCAGCGTGAACTAAGGCGCCCCGTCGCCTTTAACTAGGGCGCCTTATCGCCGTGAACTTATTTGGGCGACTAGGCGCCCTTCAGCGCCTTCGCCCAGCTCATTTTCTTGCCATTGTTCAGGATGGAGTTGCGGTAGACGCGGGCTACCAGCAGAATCACCAGAACCGTCGTGATCGCGGCAATCAGGAAGCTCAGCAGCACCTGTGGCAACCCCATCGTGCCCGCGGCCATGTTCATTGGTGCGACCGTCAGACTGAACGGCGGAATCCACCCCAGCACCTGCATGAGCGTGGAGTCCATGTTGCTGATGCCGAACAGCGGAGCGTAGGTCATACCCATGATGAACAGCAGGATCGGAGCCTGAGTGGATTGCAGATCCTCCGTACGAGAGACCATGGACCCCGCTGCGGCATAGAGGCTGCCGAAGAACAGCATGCCAATGCAGAAAGCCAGCAGCATCAGAGCCACAACGGTGTAGTCGAAGTCCACATCTCCCAGTAGACCGGAGAGCGACACAGCGACCGCGCCGATGATCAGCAGCACCGCGGTGCCGAGGAAGCCGAAGATCGTGTTGCCGATGATCTTGCCGGCGAGGAAATCCATTGGGCGGGCGGAGGCCAGGATGATCTCCACGACGCGCGAGGACTTCTCCTCGGTGATGCGCCCGCCGACGTTAGCGGCGAAGAGGATGATGAAGTAAGCCATCAGCATCACGCCCACCAGGGCGGTGACAATCTGCGGCCCGTTGGCCTCCATCGAGTCCTCTTCCTTCAGATCCACCGTCTCCAACTGCGTGGAGGGGGTGGCCTTGGCGAAGTCCTCGGGGGATACGCCAACCTTGTGCAGCGCTTCAGACTGCGCGTGCGCATTAATTGCGGTGCTCACAACGCTGAGGATCGCCGGGTCGGGTTCTCCCTCGGTGAGCAGCTCGTAGCCGGAATCCGTCTTCACCAGCGCTGCTGACAGGTCGCCGTCGGTCACCTTGGAGGACGCTGCGTCGCGAGAATCCACAGTTTCGGCCTCTACGCCACTGGAACTGTCCGACCCCTTTGGGGTGCCGTTAGCGGAGGCGGAGGGGGCGTCCACAAACTCCTTTTCAATCCCTACAAGGCCGAGCTTCGGGGTTTCGTTGCCGTCGTCCTTCTTGGCGAACCATGCGCCAGCGAACACGCCGATGAGCATGACGGCGATGACGACAATCAGGGAGAACATGATCGCCTTGCTGCGGGAGGCCACCTGAATTTCGCGCTTGGCGACGGTGGCGATGGTGTTGGGGGAAGAGTAACTCATGATTCGACGACCTCCTGGAAGAGCTCTGCAAGGTGCGGGATGCGGCGGGAGAACGAGTGGACCGGGCCGACGGCCAGCGCGGCCTGCAGGATTTGCTGATCCTGGTCGGTGGACTCGGCCTCTAGCAGCACGCCATCGCCGAAGTCCTCGACCAGGCTCGTGCCCAGTGGGTACCAGTCGCGAGCCGGGGTGCGTACCTCGTAGACCAGGGGACCGCGGGTGCGCAGCTCGTCAACGGTGCCCTCGGCCTTCATGCGCCCCTTTGAAATGATGCCCACGCGGTCGCACAGGCGCTGCACCAAATCCAGCTGGTGGGAGCTGAACAGCACCGGCACGCCCGCCTTGCAGCGCTCGACCAGCAGATCGCTCATGACGTTCACGGCCACGGGGTCGAGGCCGGAGAAAGGCTCGTCCAGGATGAGCAGCTCGGGGTCGTGGATCAGCGAGGCCGCCAGCTGGACGCGCTGCTGGTTACCCAGCGACAGCTCCTCCAGCTTGTCGTCTGCGCGCTCGGCCAGGCCGAGCTGTTCCAGCAGGCTTTCCGCGTTCTGCTTGGCGGCGTTGTCGTTCAGGCCGTGTAGTCGGGCGAAGAAGCGCAGCTGGTCACCGATCTTCTCCTTCGCGTACAGCCCGCGTTCTTCCGGCATGTAGCCGATGCGGCGGCGCAAGTCGTCGTCGATCGGCTTATCGCCCATGAGCACTTCGCCGCTGTCCGCCGCGAGCACGCCCAGTGCGATGCGCATGGTGGTGGACTTGCCTGCGCCATTCGAACCGACGAAGCCATACATTTCGCCTGGCTGAACGTGGAGCGTCATGTCGTGGAGGACCTGATGGTCCCCATAACTCTTATTGAGGTTATTGATATAGAGGGATTCCATTTATTCCTTGAATCTGTTCTTAACGAAAGAAGAGCCTTTCGTATTGTCTCATAAGCCAAAGCATCATGACTGGCCGTCGCTACCCGCACTGTCGCGAGAAACCGGCAAGGGGCGTACAACGGAAAGCATGAGCGAAAACATCAACGCAGTACCGACCCTTGAAATGAACGACGGCAAGACCATCCCGCAGCTGGGCCTGGGCGTGTGGCAGCTCAGCGACGAGGACACCTACACCTCGGTGAGGGCTTCCATCGAGACCGGCTACCGCCACATTGATACCGCCGCGATTTACGGCAACGAAGAGGCCGTGGGGCGCGCCGTGGCCGACGCTGTGAAGGCCGGCGACGTGCAGCGCGAGGAGCTGTTTGTTACGACCAAGCTGTGGAACGCCGACCAGGCCCGCGGCAAGGAAGCCTTCGCGGAGTCCCAGAAGAAGCTAGGAATGGATTACGTAGACCTGTACCTGCTGCACTGGCCGTGCCCGAAGGCCGATAAATTCGTGCAGGCCTACGACACGATGGCGGAGATCCAGCAGTCCGGCGGCGCTACCAGCATCGGCGTGTGCAACTTCTACCCTGAGGCACTGGATGCGCTGAAGCAGGCAGGCCACATCCCGGCGGTGAACCAGATCGAGGTTCACCCAGGCTTTAGCCAGGCCGAGCAGCGCGCGGATAACCGCGACCGCGGCATCGTTACCCAGGCATGGTCGCCGCTGGGGCAGGGGCAGAACCTAACCGACCCGACCATCGCGAAGATCGCCGCCGAACACGGCGTAAGCGTGGCACAGGCCATTATCCGCTGGCACATCCAGCGCGGGGATGTGGTGATCCCGCGTTCCTCCAAGGTGGAGCGCGTGCGTCAGAACTTCGACGTCTTCGGCTTCGAGCTGTCCGCCGACGAGGTCGCCGCCATTGAGGCCCTGGACGTGGAGGACGGCCGCATCGGCGGCGATCCACACACCTTCCACGCTGGACTGGAGGGCTAGTCAGCCAGCAGGCCAGTTCCGGCGAAACACCAGCGCACGGCGCCGCCCCTGCGGTACATTGCTAGCCATGAGGGCAGGGCACGTCATCACCCATATCGAGGCCACCGGGTCAGCCGAAGGCGAAGCGGCTGAGGCCGCCGCCCCGCAGGTCGGCGTGATCACGCTGAACCGCCCGGAGAAGCGCAACGCACTCAATGCCGCCATCGCCACCGCCGTAGCCGAGGCCGTCCGCACCCACACTGCAGCTGGGGTGCGCGCCATTCTGATCCGCGGCGAGGGGTCCGTCTTCTGCGCCGGTGCCGACCTCTCCGGTGGCGTGTACGCCGATGATTTCTGGTCCGCCATGGAGGGCATGCTCTCGGCCATCCAGACCACCCCGGTGCCCGTCATCGCCGACATCCACGGCCCGGCGGTCGGTGCGGGCTGTCAGATTGCCCTGGCCTGTGACCTGCGCGTTTTTGCCGACAAGGGCGCCTGCTGGGTGCCTGTCGCCGAGCACGGCTTCGCCCTGGATCTGTGGACCCACGCCCGCGCCCGCGAGCTGATGGGCGGCGCGCTGGCCCGCAACGTGTTCTTGGCAGGCGCCCGGATAAGCGCCGACCAGGCAAGGGCGACGGGTTTTTCTGTTGTTCTTGATGACGCCACCCCCAACGCCACCGCCTTCGCACATCGGGTGGCGCGCCAGGCTCCGCTGTCCATGGAGCATTCGAAGCGCGTGTTTAACAGCCCCGACATGCATGCGGATGCGGAGCTGCAGCAGATGATGGTGGACGTATGGTCCAGCGAGGACGTGCAGGAGGCGCGCCGGGCGCGCGCTGAGAAACGCGCTCCGCAGTTCAGGGGGCGCTAGACCCCGGCTCCGCTAGTCGCGCCCTTCCACAGACCAGGTGTGCACCGGCTGGCCACTGGTCTGGTGGGCGATGTAGCGCTGCATCATGGTGGCCAGAGCTTCGGCACGCTCGGCGGAATCCGGCTCGCTGTTCGGGGCCAGCCGGTTGAAGGTATCCAGCTGCCAGGTTGCACCATTCTGTCCGCTGCGGGCGCGGCCTTCGACGATTCCCAGGTAGGTCTCGATCAGTTCGGAATCCACGTCCAGCAGCTCCAATCCCTCGCGGGCTTGGTCGAGCAGGTGCTCGGTAATCAGCTGGCGGACCGGAACAGTCCCCACGCGTGGCCAGCGCATGCTGGCGCGCAGCCCTTCGCGGGCGCCGGCGAGGAAGTTGCTGTGGGCGTCCTCAAAAGAAAGGCGCGACCACACGGGGCGATTCTGCGTACCCAAGAACTTGACGAGTCCGTAGTAGAAGGCGGCGTCTGCGACGATGTCGGCGGTGGTGGGGCCGGCGGGTAGCAGACGGTTCTCCACGCGGATGTGGGAGCGCTTCAGTTTCGGATCGTAGATTGGGCGGTTCCAGCGCCAGATCGTGCCGTTGTGCAGGTTCATGTAGTGCAGGCCCGGGCTGTCGCCGGACATGATGGGTGTGCCTGCCTCCATGCGATCCTCGGGCAGGAGAGGGGAGAAGTAGCGGCCGTTCTCCTCGAAGAGGTCGAATACGCTGGTGATCCACCGCTCGCCGAACCACACGCGCGGACGCACGCCCTGGTTGACGAGCTCCGCGGTGCGCGTGTCGATGGCTTGCTGGAAGACGGGAATGCGCGATTCGTGCCACAGTTTGTGGCCGACGAACAGCGGGGAGTTCGCGCTGAGCGCTGCCTGCACACCCGCGATGGCTTGGGAAGCGTTCCAGGCGTTGGCGAAGAGGTTCGGCGCGACCTGTAGGTGCAGCTGCATGGAGGTGCAGGCGGATTCCGGGGCGATGTCCTCGAAGTCATGGCGGTAGGTATCCACGGTGCCGAGTACACGGCCAGGCAGTGCACCTTCGAGCTGGATGCGCACGAGTTCGCCGCGGGATTCCAGGACTGCATTGTTGAGTGCCTTGTAGCGGTTTTCGTCCGTCATCCAGGCGGGATCGCTGAGGAAGTCAGTGGTCAGCGTTGGCAGGGTGCCGATCATCACTGCGCGGGAATCCAGCTGCTCAGCAGCCTTTTGCACGGCGTACAGGCGTTCGTCGAGGCCTTCTTGGAGTTGCTCCAACCCGCGACCGGTGATGGATAGTGGTGGATGGTTCATCTCCACGTTGTAGGAGCCGATTTCAGACTGGTATTCGCCCGGATAGGCTTCTTCCAGCTTCGCCAGCACTTCTTCATTGCAGCGGTTGGGTTGCATGTTTGTGTCCACGAGGTTCATCTCTAGTTCCAGGCCGATGGTGCCCTGGTTGATGAACTCAGAGTCTTGAAGGTGCTTATCGAAGACCTCCAGCTCGGCGTTGAGCCGCTCGCGGAAGCGGGTGCGTTGTTTCGGTGTATAGGTATCTTTAGATACTGCGTCGCCCATACTTATCGATCGTAGCTTTGCTGCGGGTGCAGCGCCGGCGATTTTGGTGCTGACGCCTCTAGTGTCAATGAGCTGAAGGTCTGGTTAACAGGGAACAAAGCCTGGCTTGTATTATGTAGTTCGCATGGTCGGCAGGTGGCGGATGAGCGCTGGTTGCCGTTTGTCATGCGATTGCCCTAGTAGCTCAGTGGATAGAGCACGGCTCTCCTAAAGCCGGTGTCGGAGGTTCGATTCCTCTCTGGGGCACGCTGGAAGTCTCGAGACATCGTTCCGGTCGGTGTCTCGAGATTTTTGTTTTTGGTTGCCCCGACTGGGGTTGAGTTCGATGTCTTTCTTGTTGTAGTAGATCTTTTCTTCGGTAAGTGTGTAGGCAGCGATTTGTGCCCCGGTGGCGGTTATTTTGATGTCGACGTGGTTGTCGATGCAGACACCATGGTGATTGGTTCCCCCGCCCCATCGGCGGCCGATGTAGAGGCGGCGTAGTTTACTGCCCCATCGCAGGGTTGTCTTGCCGTTGGTGCCTACTTTGTCGGTGCGTAGTCGGTAGTCGTGCTCTGGTTTGATGTCCGCTTATCTGCATTCACCCCCATTAAGGGTGAATCTTCAGATCAAAACTAGAAGTAGTTTATAAAGAGTGTTATCTTTGTTAGGAGAGCCTTACCTTTCCTGCTGTTCATGAACCGAGGTTTACTATGGCCCAACAGTCCTCTACGCCCGCATGGAGTGCAAGCTCATCCAGTGGGTCGACGGCACGTTTAAACACCAGAGATCTCATCAACGCTGGCATCTTTGCTGCACTTTACTTTGTAATCACCTTTGTAAGCGGAATGATTGGATTCGCAGGACCACAATTCATGTTTATTGGATGGTTTATCGCGGCAATCGCAAACGGAATCGTGCTAGCGCTTTATGCCGCCCGCACGCCCAAAATGGGTGCTTTCACCCTCGTCGGTGGTATTAACGGACTAGCATTCATGCTCACCGGACACTACTTCTGGACCCTGCTGGGAAGCATAATTCTAGGGTTTATCGCGGATTTGGTTATTACAAAAAGCCACCTCAGTATTGCCAAATCCTTCCCTATTGCCTACGGCGTCTTCTGTGTCTGGATTTCTTTGCCTTTTATCCCGCTAATTCTGGATACGGACTCCTACTACGTCGATATCGCAGACCAAATGGGTCAAGAATATGCCGATGCCATGTCGGATATCTTCCAGCCATGGACCATTGGAGTACTGGCCATTTGTGCGCTCATCGTCGGCTTTATCGGAGGAAAGGTCGGAGTTCGCGTCAGCCGCAAACACTTTGAAAGCGCTGGTCTCCTGTGAGCCTGCAAAAACAGGGCGTGCTTCGTCGATCTTCGATCGATCCACGGACCGTGCTGCTTTCTGTTCTAGTAATCAATGCAGTAGCTCTCAGCCACGGCCACCTACCGACACTGCTGATTTCTATCGCTTTCAGCTCCATCGCACTAGCCACAGTAAAGCCACACTATGGTCTTATTTGCCTGTGCGCTTTTGCATTATCCTATCTTGGGTATTGGGGCCTATTACAGCTTCCTGGCTCCACATTTTTCGCTTTTTCGGCGGCAATTTTTTCGTGGCTAAGCCGTTTTGTCATCAGCATGTCCATCGGCGCATTCGGCTTGCTCACTCTCACACCATCCACGTTGACCTCAGCACTGCGGGACCTGCGTTTACCAGGCTGGGCCACCATTCCACCGGCGGTATTCCTGCGCGTTTTGCCGATCATCGTGGCAGAAGCCAAAGCCATCCGCGATGCCATGGTCCTTCGAGGTCTCCAGCCTGGAGTAAAAAGCTGGATCACACAGCCCACACAATCGTCCGCGATGCTGATCATCCCCTTATTAGGCGCCGTCGTCCGCGCTGGTGATGAGCTCGCTGCCTCTGCTCTTGTCCGGGGATTGGGAGGACCCACACGCCCAACCACCACCGCCGATCTTTCCTTCAAGCTTGTCGATGCAACTGCACTAGCTGGGTTGGGCCTCGTTGTTGCCTCTGTCTGGCTTCCCACGGAGGTCCACTTATGAACGAACGCAGTATCGCAACCAGTGTAAACGCCCACAACGTTTCTTTTACATATCCATTGGGCGCTCGGCCAGGCATTCAAGGTGTATCTGATGTGTCCTTTTCTGTCTCGCCAGGACAGTGCCTACTGATTACCGGTGATTCCGGATCGGGAAAGTCCACGGTACTCAAGTTGATCAACGGGCTCATCCCCCATTTCAATCCAGGAGAGCTGCTAGGAACCATCACTATTATAAAGGAGGACCAGGCTTTTAACCCTGCGGAAGAACCGCTGTCCCGAGCCATCGAGTTCAGCGCTTCAGTATTCCAGAATCCAAGGACACAATTTTTCACTGAAAGCGTCAATGCAGAATTGGCCTTCGGGCTAGAAAACCTTGGTGTGGATCCCACAGAAATTGAGTCGAGGATTCAATCAGCGGTCGAGCTACTAGGCATTGACGATCTTCGGGGCCGGCGATTCAAAGAATTATCCGGTGGACAGTTACAAACCGTGGCATGCGCATGCGCGCTTGTGTCCCCGGGCAGTCTCGTGCTTCTCGATGAACCCACGTCCAATCTCTCCATGGAAAGCATCGATATTCTTGCACGCGTGCTACACCGCTTGAAGGAATTAGGCACAACGATCATTATCGCTGATCACCGCCTCTTTTTCTTAAAAGATATCGCTGACCAAGTCATTTACTTGACTCAGGGAAAAATAACGCGGAGTTTCCACGCTCAGGAGTTTTATGGCTTAGACGAACCCGAACGCAAACAATTGGGGCTACGCAGCTTACACCACGTTCCCCTGCCCGCGAGCGTGCCGGTACCACCCACGCTCGAAAACGCCGATCCCCAGCGGAGCGGACTCGAGTTAAGCAACATCTGTTTTTCTTATGGCACGCATGAGGTGCTAAACATTGACCACGCATTTTTCCCCA
The DNA here is from genome assembly GCF_000738265.1 of Corynebacterium jeikeium. Classification (GTDB taxonomy): domain Bacteria; phylum Actinomycetota; class Actinomycetes; order Mycobacteriales; family Mycobacteriaceae; genus Corynebacterium; species Corynebacterium macclintockiae. The sequence continues at coordinate 216,051 of NZ_JFCQ01000020.1, read as the reverse complement.
GCGGCGAAGTCACTGCCTTAATCGGGCCCAACGGCGCTGGAAAAACCACCCTCGCCAGGATCATTTGTGGTCTTGCTTCTCCCAAACGCGGCGGTAATCTCCGTTTGAACAGCAAACGAGTAGGAGCGGCTGCCCGCAGACGTGCCGCGTACATGGTGATGCAAGATGTTGGCCGCCAATTATTCGCAGCCACCACCGAAGAAGAAGTCACGCTCGGACTGGCAAAGAAGAAGCGGGACCACATCGATGTCAATGAGATTCTCCATCGCCTCGATCTGGCAGGAATGGCCCAACGGCATCCGCAGTCTCTGTCCGGTGGGCAACGGCAACGCTTAGCCATAGCTTCAGCCCAAGCCGAGCAAGCAGAGGTCTACATCTTCGATGAACCTACCTCTGGCGTGGGCTGGCGCCAACTGCAATCCATCTCTGCGCTACTTCGATCTCTTGCAGCAAGCGGAGCAGTGGTCATCGTCATCACCCATGACCACGAATTCATCCAAGAATCAGTCACCAGAATCATCGATATTACTGACATCAACAAGAATTGAGAAAGAAATGTCTGAAATAAGACAGAGTTCCACAGAATCAAGCGGAACCCACGCACCAGAATCACACGGTGCGTCACCGGAAGAAGAGGCTCGCGCAAAACTAAAAGCCGGCCAGGTCGCTCTAAAAAAGCTACTGGCCCCAGTGCAAACAACCATCTACTTCGCACAGTTTCTCGCGCTTATATCCTCGGTACTCGCCGTAGCACCCTACGTCGCGTTGGTGGCACTGGGAAATGCTCTAATCGACGGCAAAACTGATGACGTCGCGTCCATTGTGAAATGGCTACTTGCTGCATTTTTGGGCCAGCTATTCTTCTATTTCCTTGCCCTTGCGATCACCCACTTCGCTGATGCAAAGCTGGTGGGGATTAACCGGCGCCGAATTATTACCGCTATTGCGAAAGCACCACTCTCGTGGTTTAGCCAGACTAATTCCGGCAAAGTTCGCAAAGCCGTCGAGGACGATACGTTAACTCTGCACACCCTGACAGCCCACGCTCCTGTAGAGAAGGTCGCCGCGATCTTTACGCCCCTCGCGCTTCTGGTTTATGCCTTTATCTTGGATTGGCGCCTTGGTCTTCTTTCTATTGCCACTGTGCCCATTTTCCTAGCAATCCAAGCGTATTCAATGAAAGATATGGGCACAAAAACTGCGGAAATGGATAATTATCTGGGTGAGGTCTCTGCGACTGCGGTGGAGTTCTCCGAAGGTATTTCCGTCGTCAAGGCTTTCGGCACCGTTGGCAAAGCCCACGCTCGATATCGCGAAGCTGCCCAAAAATTCGCGGAATTCTATTACGAGTGGGTACGTCCGCTTCTGCGTGTTTCCGCAATCTCAGAGTCTGTGGTGGCGGTTCCTGTCCTCATCCTTATCAATGTAGGAGTCGGTTCCCTGCTGATAGCTGGTGACTATGTAACGGTCGCTGAAGTCATCGCAACAACGTTAATTGCGCTGGTGCTCCCGGGCACGATTCAAACCGTCGGCCAAATGATGTGGTCTTACCAGCTCGCTGGCAATGCGGCGTTGCGCCTTGATGAAGTCATGACAATTTCCCATGTGAAAGAAGGCCAAAAGAGACTCGATGCCAGTAGTCAAGACATGGAGGTGGAGTTCCATAAGGTCAGCTTTAGCTACGCCCCAGACACACCAGTCCTCCAAGACTTTTCTGCGCAACTAAATGCAGGCACTGTCACGGCATTGATTGGCCCCTCCGGGTCTGGCAAATCCACAGCAGCAACGATGCTGGCGCGTTTCCAGGATCCAGATTCGGGCACAATCACTATCAACAACGTGGATATCCGTGATCTCACTTTCGACAGTTTGTACCGCACTGTGGCTTTCGTCTTACAAGATCCTCACTTACTGCGTATGAGTATTCGGGAAAACATTCGCCTTGCACGCCCAGAAGCCCGCGATGAAGAGATCTGGCAAGCCGCAGAGGCTGCGCACATAGCTGCTGATATTCGCGCTTTACCGGCTGGGCTCGACACCGTTGTTGGTGAGGACACCTCTTTATCCGGTGGACAACAGCAACGCATTTCTATTGCCCGGGCAATCATTACCAATGCCCCAATCTTGATCCTGGATGAAGCTACTGCGGCAACTGATCCTGACTGCGAAGCAGAAATTCAAGCAGCTCTAGCCACACTCGTCAGAGGCAAGACCGTCTTAGTCATCGCCCACAAGCCGGAGTCCATCCAAGGCGCAGACCAAATAATCTGCCTCAAGCCTATGAAGGATAATTCTCATGTCTAATGCCACTACGCCTGCTAGTTCGCGTCTTCGTGATCCGCTACTCACTCGCAGTGTCAAAAAGCTGCAAAGTCCTGTAGGCCATAAGCTCAATAAAAGGTATGCTTGTCTATCTCTTATCGTGGGCGTGCTTGACGGCCTCGCCGTTCTCACGCTCGTGCCACTTACAAAGGCACTCGATGGGGATACGACGATCGCACCATGGATGTGGACGCTTTTGGCAATTGCGCTCGTAGCTTTTGCGCTACGATTTTTCGCAACCATGGCCTCTTACCACACGGCCTTGGATTTCATCCGAACCGCGCACACGACTGTGGGCGATAAATTAGCAACGCTACCGCTCGGCTGGTTCGTACCGGCTAATACCGGCGGCCTATCTCGCCTCGTTTCAGATCGCTTTATGGTGGCGACCGAGACCATTGCGCGTATTCAAGGAACGATATACCGCGATAGCGCGGCACTTGTCACCTTGTTAGTAGGAGCGTGTTTCTGGAACCCGAAGCTGGGCTTGGTCCTTCTTATCATCGCACCATTGGCGCTCGTGGTGATGCAGTTGGCTGCATGGATTCGTGAGAAAGCATCGAACCGCGCACTGGGGCCGAGTAAAGAGCTCTCCCAGCGCATCGTAGAATTTGCTAACTGTCAACCAGCCCTGCGCGCGGCAGGACAATCACAAGTTTTTGCGCCACTAGAGCAAGCGCTAGAAATCGACCATAAAGCACGAATACGCGAGCTATGGGTATCCACATTAGCTTTGCTACTCAACGGCATAGTAGTGCAGATCTTCATTGTGGCTCTCATTATGGTCTCCGCGGATCTTGCCGTTGAAGGCGCCCTATCGCCACTAGAAACAATTGCGATCATCGGAATCAGCTTGAGGTTTACCCGCACGCTTGAACAGCTGGGTTCTTCTTTCGTCGGTTTAGATGTCGGCCGTATCGCGCTTACAGAAACTGAGCTCATCACCGATGCCCCTTCCCTGCCAGAACCCACTACTCCGCGCCTAGGCGATGGTTCGGGAAATGTAGAGCTGCTTAATGTCACGTTTGGATACGGCGATAAACCAGTATTGGTAGATGTCACTTTCCATGCTCGACCAGGCACCGTTACCGCCATTGTCGGTCCTTCTGGCTCCGGAAAGACCACAATTGCGCGCCTTATTTCGCGATTCTGGGATGTAGATTCCGGGGCGGTGATGGTTGACGGCGTAGATATCCGCGAGCTTGGAACCGAACAGTTAATGTCCAGACTGTCCATGGTCTTTCAGGACGTTTACCTCTTCGACGACTCGTTAATCGCTAATATCCGCGTTGGTCGTCCCGACGCCTCCGATGAGGAAGTCTTCCGCGCAGCTGATCTTTCAGGCGTGACTTCTATTGCCAACCGCCTAGGGTGGCATACTCCAGTTGGTGAAGGCGGGCGGCTTCTATCCGGTGGTGAACGCCAGCGCGTATCTGTAGCTCGCGCGCTTCTCAAACAAGCGCCGATTGTACTCTTTGATGAGGCTACCTCCGCGCTCGATGCAGAAAATGAGGCAAACATTCTTGCTGCGATGGACGAGCTACGGGAGCAATCTACTTTCATTGTCATCGCCCATAAGCTGGATACAATCAAATCTGCTGATCAAATCGTAGTCTTGGATGAACACGGGCAAGTCAGCCAGCTGGGCACGCACTCTGAGCTTTCCGATGTCCCCGGTATCTACCGTCACTTCTGGCAGCAACGCAAAGCAGCACGCGGGTGGAAAATCAATTCGGGACGCGATTAACGCGGGCACCGAGATTGGCGTTGTTTGCGGGGGCTTGCCTGGAGTCATAGACGGGAATATCCCGCAGCATCGTGCCGGTCAGCTGCGCGGAGGCGAACCCCAGGCCCAAGCCGTACAGGTTCAGCGGCGCGGCGATGACCATAAGCAGGACGAGGATAAGGACGCCGACGGCTTCCAAGCCGATCCCAATGAGCACGGTGCCAGGCGCCCCGTACCGTGCCGCGACGTCGGGGGTGGCAAAATCTGTGGGATTCTTCAAAGCGGATGGCACCCTTGATTCAGAGGCGATCGTCAAGAGCATCCGCGAAAGCGCGGCAAAACCCAAGAGCAGAAGCCGCGCGAAGTAGGCGCAGAATGAACTGATGCCCTGGACTAGCGTCGCGTCCAGGTGCAGAAGCGGTAGCGCAAGGGCTGCTCGGTATCGACTTCTTGGTCGACCGGGTGGCCCTTTTCCGATTCCTGCCAGTCCTGCGCCGACTCTTCAAATTCCTCTTCCGGAACCAGTGGTGCATACACCTGGAATCGTTCGGGTGCCTCCATATCAATCTCCGTGATGACGATGCGGTCAGCCACGGGCATGCACTGGGCGTACACCTGACCGCCACCCAGCACCCACACTGTAGGGGTGCGGTCGTCAGCGCCCTCGCCTTTGTCGGCGCTGTCCGTCAGCTCGTTCAGGATCTGCTCGGCGGCGTTGGCCAGTGCGCTGGGGATCGACGGTTCGACAATGCCACCGGGGGCGTCATAGTTATCCTGCCGGGTGATCACATAATTTGTGCGATCCGGCAGTGGACGGAAGCCATCGTCTAGTGCTTCCCAGGAGGTGCGCCCCATGACGACGGGATAGCCGCTTGTAGCGTTCTTGAAGTGCTTCAAGTCCTCTGGCAGATACCACGGCATGTCTGCGCCATCACCAATGACGCCATCGGTGGTTTGTGCCCAGATCATGCCAATCTCAACCTGGTCGCGGGAAATCCCCTTAGCCTCCAGCGCGTAACTCACCGCTGCGGCGGTGAGATCCGGGTAATCTCCGGGCTCATAGCCAGTCGGACGGTGGGGCTTTTCGTTAGTAGTCATTTATACGGCCACCTTTGCCTTGATCACCGGGTGCGGGTCGTAGCCGGTGAACTTGATATCGGAGAAGTCGTAGGAGAACATATCCGCCGCCTTGTTTAGCTGTAGCTGCGGATACGGGCGAGGATCGCGCGAAAGCTGCAGCTTTACCTGTTCCACGTGGTTGTCGTAGATGTGGCAATCGCCGCCGGTCCAGATGAACTCGCCAACCTCCAGACCCGCCTGCTGGGCAAACATGTGAGTTAACAGCGAGTAGCTCGCGATGTTGAAAGGTACGCCCAGGAACATGTCCGCGCTGCGCTGATACAGCTGGCAGCTCAACTTGCCGTCTGCCACATACAGCTGGAACAACAGGTGGCATGGCGGCAGAGCCATGTTGTCCAGCTCGGAAACATTCCATGCGCTGACGATATTGCGGCGGGAGTCGGGGTTGGTCTGAAGCATGTTCAAAGCCCCCGAGATCTGATCGATGTGCTGGCCGTTCGGGGTGGGCCAGCTGCGCCACTGCACGCCATAAACCGGCCCTAAGTCACCGTTTTCGTCCGCCCATTCATTCCAAATGCGGATGCCGTTTTCCTGCAGCCAGCGCACATTGGAATCACCCCGGAGGAACCACAGCAGCTCGCCAACCACGGACTTAATGTGCACCGATTTGGTGGTGATCAGGGGGAAACCCGCAGAGAGGTCGTAGCGTAGCTGACGACCAAACAGGCTGGTGGTGCCGGTGCCCGTTCGGTCTCCCTTGGGAGTACCGGTCTCCAAAATCTGCCGGAGCAGATCTTCATACGGGGTGGGGATGGAGCCTGGCTGTTGCTGGGTATCCACTGACGCTCCGCCTGCCTTTCCTGCTCTAAATCAAAGTCCCACATAGTCTACGTCGGACAGTCAGAGGTGGCACGCACGGGGCGCGGAGCCTGTCAGGATTTGAGTATCGACTTGCTGGTCGGGTTGGCGCAGTCGCTGGTAGTGGGATTATGGTCGCCCGCCTTGCGTGTTAAACCCCACAGAATCAGACCGATGGTCTGGTTGTTCTGTGGCAGGGCGGCGTGCCCCGGCGGAATCAGAAGGTTACAGGCCTTTCCGATCTCCACGTTGGCCACGTCAGCGCCGTCGACAGACTTCAGCTGGGAGGTGCTGTTCGGGGTGGCGGTGGTATCAGCCGAGGAATACAGGTTGGTGTACTGCACGCGCTTGTCAGTATCCGGCTTCTCGTTCAGCCGGTTGATTACCTCCGAGCCGATCAGCTGCTGCACGCCTGCCTTGCCCGCCACGGATTCCGCGAGTTCTGGGTTGCGCTCGATGATCGGGCGCAGCGTCTTATCCATGCCATTTAACGTGGTGCCGTGGTACGTCGGAGCTACGCCAACCACACGGTCGACCTTCTCTCCGCCGCCGTTTTCCGCGATGTACTTCTTCAGGTGAAGTCCGCCCTGAGAGTGCCCAACCAAATCGACCTTCTCTGCACCCGTGACAGACAAGATGTAGTCGATGGTTGATGCGATCTCCTTGGCGGAATCGTCGATATCCTCCGTGGCATAAAGACCAAGCAGATTCGGCTTGCCATCCTGACGCTTTCCATAGTTGAAAGCCCAGGTGCAAAAGCCCTGCTCCGTAAGAGCATTGGCGGCCTTCTGCCAGCGCGTGGAGTTATCCGACGTGCCGTGGATGAAAACGACAGGATTCGGATGTTCCGGCGAAGGCACGCACAGGGCATTGTTCACAGGGGTAGTTGCCACATGCTTACCTACGAGCCCATCTGGCACGGCGGCGTCATCACTAGGGGAGGCCAAAGCGGCAGGAGCGAGCGTGGCAGAGAAAAGAGAGGAAGTCAGGGTGAGAGCCAGTGCGGCGACACTGGCACGGGCGGCACTGCGAGTCCGCCCGACTGCGAGATACTTAGTTGTCATAGAAGAAACGATAGCCCAACTTCCACCGCTGGCCACCGTTACAACCCACGTGCACAGGTGTGCAATCACCCTGGTCGCGGGTCAATCCCCATTCCACCAGGCCAATTACGTGATCGTTTTCAGGTAGCGACGCATGCCCCGGGGGTAGTAACAATCCGCAGACCTCGCCGACCTCCGCCTCTGCAACATCGGCTCCGTCAACCGACTCCAGCTGGGACGTCGAATTCGGCGTGGCCGTAAGATCCTTCGAGGTGTAGATGTTCGTATAAGTAACGTTTGGGTGAGTATCTGGCAGTTCGTTGAGCTTGCGGATCAACTCCGAACGGTTCAGTTGCTGCACCGCAGCCTTACCCGCCACCAGATCCGCAAACTCCGGGTTGCGATCCACCAAATTCTGCAGGATCGAGGACATACCCGTCATCGTGGTGCCGTGATAGGTCGCGGCAATGCCCACCGCACGATGCACCTTCTCGTGTCCGCCATGTTCCGCAATGTACTTCTTAATGTGCAGCCCGCCCTGGGAATGTCCCACTAGATTCACTTTGCTGGCGCCTGTCACGTCCAGGATGTAATCGATTGTTTCCGCGATCTCTACGGCGGATTCGTCGATATCGTTCACAGCAAACACCCCAGGTATAGCGGGACGGCCGACTTCCGGCTTGCCGTAGTTAAAGGCCCACACAGAGTAGTCACGGGCTGCAAAGTACGTCGTGGCCTTCTGCCACCGGAAGGAATTATCCGTCGTACCGTGGATGAAAACCAGGGGATAGGGGTGCTCTTCCGAAAGCTCCTTCTGCGGGTTATTAGCCGGAGCGCCCAGGACGAAGCGCCCCTGCAGCGTGGCGGGAATGTCCGCGTCCGGCTCCAGCTGCGCGCGGGAGGCGGGGCGGGGCGTCAAGAAGGAAAAAGGAAGCATACCGCCCTAGCTTAAGGGCTAAGGGGGCTAAACATCTAGAGAGAATAAGCTCCGTGCTTCTCGTGGAACTTCGCGGCGGAGGCCAGAATTTCGTCGGCTCGGTCAGGGCGGGAGATGACCAGATCCGGCAGGTATGGAGACTCGCAGTTGTAACGAAGCGGTGTGCCATCCAAGCGGGAGGTGTGCAGACCAGCGGCCTGTGCAATGCCCACAGGAGCGGCGTTATCCCACTCGTATTGGCCGCCGGCGTGCACATAAGCGTCGTTATCTCCCAGGATTACGGAGACGGCCTTGGCACCGCAGGAACCCATGGTGACCAGCTCCATGCCCAAGTCTTCGGCGATGAACTCTGCAATGGCGGGAGTGGTGTTTTGGCTGATGACTAGACGGTTAGTGCGCTGCCCCCGAACGGCACGGACCTCGGCGCTGCTGAACACACGCCCCAGATCCGGCATACCTACGGCGGACTCGACGATCTCGCCGTTTTCTGCCAAGGCGATGTGCACGGCCCAGTCCTGGCGGCCTCCTGCATACTCGCGGGTGCCATCAAGCGGATCGATAATCCACACGCGGGAGTTGTCCAGGCGCGCGAGGTCATCCTCGGCTTCCTCGGACAGCATCGCATCGTTCGGGCGGTGCTGGATCAGGGATCGGGCGATCCAGTCCTGTGCCAGCGCGTCGCCCGCTTTGCCCAGTTCGGTGCCGCGGAGCAGACCTACGTTTCTTACGCCTTTGAGGATCTCCCCGGTGCCCTGCGCGAGTCTCTGGGCCAGCGTCGCATCATTGAGTTCAGCCGTCATAGTTCATACTTTAGCGGTCTGTTTAAATGGTCACATGGCTGTTGACCCGCTGGATTCCTTTTATGCCCCCGTTGCAGCGTGGTTCCGGGACGTTTTCGCCGAGCCGACGGTCGTGCAAACGCAGGCGTGGAAGGCTATCTCCGCAGGTCAGAATGCTTTGGTGGTGGCGCCGACGGGATCGGGTAAAACCCTGGCGGCTTTTTTATGGTCGCTGTCGCGATTATCTGGGGGATCTTTTTTTAATGACGCCACCACGCCAGAAAAGTCCAGTCCCACCAAGGTTCTGTATATTTCCCCGCTTAAAGCTTTGGGTGTAGACGTCAGCCGGAACCTGGCAGCTCCGCTGGCTGGAATCGCGCGGGTGGCCGACGCGATGGGGGAGACTGCCGCCCCGGTGCGAGTGGGCGTGCGCAGCGGGGACACCCCGCAGTCGGAGCGCTCCAAGCTACTGCGGAACCCGCCGGAGATTCTGGTGACCACGCCCGAGTCGCTGTACCTGATGTTGACCGGCAAGGCCGCGGCCACGCTGGCGAATGTGGATACCGTCATCGTGGATGAGGTGCACGCGGTGGCGGGCACGAAGCGCGGCACACACCTGGCGCTGTCGCTGGAACGCTTGGAAATGCTGACGGGCCGGGCGGTGCAGCGCATCGGCCTGTCGGCGACGGTGAACCCCGTGGATAAGGTCGCCAGCTTCCTGGGCGGCGACCGGCCGGTAACGGTGGTGAACCCCGAGCAGCCGAAGTCGTGGGATGTGCAGGTGACGAGCGTGGTGGAGGACTTCCAGGATCCTCCCGCAGCCGAAGATGTTGCGTTGGCGGAGTATGAGGTGGCTGAGTCTGAGGAGGCGTCAGAAAAAGAAACAGAAGAACCGATAGACGAGGCACTGCTCGGCCCTAGCCTCATCGGCGAAGGACTGGGCGGCAGCACCCAGAACGGGTCGGGCGCGCGCGTGGCCAGTGGGGTGGACAAAGAATCCGCGCTGCCGCAGCAGAAGAGCGTATGGCCGCACGTGCAGCGCGCGATCTACCGGCAGGTGATGGAGAACCGCTCCACACTGGTGTTCGTGAACTCCCGGCGCGCGGCCGAGCGGCTGACCGGGGCGCTGAACGAGGAATGGGCCAAGGAGTACGCCCCCGACTCGTTGGCTGCCCCGACCAGGCGCGACCCGGCGCAGTTGATGGCGCAGTCCGAGGCGGTGCGGGGGATGGACGGGGCAGGTGTCGCGCGGGCGCACCACGGGTCGGTTTCCAAGGACGAACGCGCCGACATCGAGGCGGCGCTGAAATCCGGCGAGCTGCGCTGCGTGGTGGCGACGAGTTCGCTGGAGTTGGGCATCGACATGGGGCTGGTGGATCACGTGGTGCAGGTCGGCGCGCCGCCGTCGGTGGCTTCGGCGGTGCAGCGGTGTGGCCGCGCCGGGCACACCGTGGGCGCGACCAGCCACGCGACGATCTACCCGCTGCATAAGCAGGACGCCGAAGCCGCGGTGGTCGTGGTGGATCGGCTGCTGAAGGGGGAGCTGGAGCCGCTGAATGTGGTGCATAATGCGCTGGACGTACTGGCGCAGCAGACGGTGGCGGCGACCGTGCAGGCGGGCACGGGCAGCGCAGGCACGCTGGATGTTGAGGAGTGGTGGCGCGTTGTCCGCCGCGCCCACCCTTATTCCACGCTGCCGCGCGAGGCCTTCGACGGCGTGATCGAGATGATCAGCGGCCGCTACCCATCCACCGACTTCGCGGATCTGAAGGCCCGCGCGATCTACGACCCCGTCGCTGGAACTCTGGAGGCTCGCCCCGGGGCGCAACGCCTGGCGGTGACCAGCGGTGGCACGATCCCGGACCGCGGCATGTTCGGAGTGTTCCTGGCCGCCGGCGACAACGACGGTGCGCGGCGCGTTGGCGAGCTGGACGAGGAGATGGTCTACGAGTCCCGCGTCGGCGACGTATTCACCCTGGGCGCGAGCAGCTGGCGGATCCTGGAAATCAACCGCGACCAGGTGATTGTTGCCCCGGCGGCCGGCCACACTGGCCGCTTGCCGTTCTGGGTGGGCGATGCCGCGGGCCGCCCCGTGGAGCTCGGCCAGGCCATCGGCGAGCACCGCCGCACCTGGGGCACCGGCACTCTGTCGGACATTCGCTCGGCCGATTTTATGGACGCCCACACCCGCGCCAACCTGGATGCCTACTACCAGGAACAGAAGGATTCCGCCGGGATCATCCCGGACGAGCGGACTGTGCTGATCGAGCGCTTCCGTGACGACATTGGCGACTGGCGAGTGGTGGTGCACACTCCGTTCGGATGCGGGGTGAACGCCCCGTGGGCGTTGGCGTTGGGGGCGGAGCTGAACCGCCGGATGGGCATTGATGCGATGGCCGTGGCCGGGGACGACGGGATGGTGCTGCGCCTGCCGTATTCGGACGAACCACCGGGAATGGAGCTGCTGCTCGGTGAACATGGCTATGGCGGCTCCGAGCGGGCGGAGGCCACTCTGGCGGATGTGATGGAGGAAGTTGGATCCTCTGCGCTGTTTGCCGCCCGCTTTCGCGAGTGCGCGGCCCGTGCGTTGCTGCTGCCGCGGCGCAACCCCGGCAAGCGTCAGCCACTGTGGCAGCAACGCCAGCGCGCCGCCCAGCTACTGGATGTGGCCCGCGAACACCCGGAGTTTCCCGTCATGGTGGAGACCATGCGCGAGTGTGTACACGACGTGTACAACCTGGACTTCTTGAAGAACCTCGTGGCGGGGCTGGGCCAGCAGGTTGCGCCGGGGCAGCAGAGCGCGCCGGGCCAGCAGGGCGCGAGCGCGGGCAGCCAGCGCGGCGTGCGCCTGGCGGAGGTCACCACCGAATCCCCGAGTGCCTTTGCCGAATCCCTACTGTTCACCTACACCAGCGCCTTTATGTACGAGGGCGATTCCGCCGAGCGTGCCGCCGCCCTGGCCGTAGATCCCGCCTTACTGGCGAAGGTCCTGGGCACCCGCGAGGAAGGCATGGCCCTAGATCCGGCCGCGGTGCGGCGCGTGGTCGAGGCCGCACAGTGGAAGTCTGAAGGGCGCCAGACCAGCAGTGTGGAACAAGCTGTGGACATGCTGCGCGCCCTCGGGCCGTTGAGTCTGGACGGGGTGCGCGAACGCATCGAACCCTGGGCTGGAACGGTGGAGGATAGCCTTGCTGAGCTGCGCGCATTGATCCCCACCCGGTTGATGGAGGTGAACTTCGGTGGCCAGTTGAAGCTCGCCGCTGTCGAGGACATGGCTTTGCTGCGTGACGGCCTGGGCGTGCCCGTTCCTCCCGGCGTGGCCATCGCTGCCGAGCAGGTGGATCAGGTGGATAATGCCATCGACCAACTGTTGCTGCGGTGGATGAAGAACCGCGGGCCCACCACCGCTGCCGAGGCCGCCGCGGAGTTTGGCATGGGGCGCGCGACCGCCGACGCGCTGCTGGGTCGGTGGACCGAAGGCGCACGCGCACAGGGCACGCAGCGCCGTTTGGCTGCGGGGCACTTTGTCTTTCTTGACGGTGACTTTCCGAATGACGCCACCGCTTCCGCCCCTGCAGCCGGTGCCGGCGCCGAATCGCAGGCGGAAACGCAGTACGTGGACACGGGGATGCTCCGCCGCCTACGCTCGGCAACCTTGGCAGCCGCCCGCGGCGCGCTGGAACCCGTGACCCAGCAGACCTACGCACAATTCCTGGCTGACTGGCACGGCCTGGGCCAGATGCAGCGCGAGGAACTAGCCAGCGTGCTGGAACAACTCGCGGGAGTGCCGATCCCCGCCAGCGCCTGGGAAACCCTGGTGCTTCCCGCCCGTATTCCCGACTATCAGCCGGGCGATTTGGATGAACTCCTGAGCACCGGCGAGGTTCTGGCTGTCGGCTCCGGCCAGGCCGGTGCCAAGGACGCCTGGGTGAGCTTCATGCCTGCGGACACGGCCGAGTTTCTGCTGAACGGGGAGGAGCTGGAGCGTGGCGTCCAGAATATGGTCGCTATCCAGATCCTCCAGCACCTGCAGCGCGGCGGTGCGTTCCTGGCGGCTGAGCTGCAGTCGGCGACCGGGGCGGATCACGCGGAGGTCGACGCGGCACTGTGGGAGCTTTTCGATGCAGGGCTGGTCGTACCCGATAGCTTTGCGGCTCTGCGGGCGCGGCTGGTGGAGGCCGGTTCGACGGGCAAGCAGGCCCACCGCGCGCCACGGCGGAACCAGGGGCGGGGTTCGGCGCGCCGGGTGCGGATGGGGCGCAGCGGGTTTGCGCGGGCGGCTCGGCGGGCGATGAACGCGCATTCCTCGGTGCCGGGGCGCTGGTCGGCGGTACCGGGTGGCGCTGTGCCGGGTGGTGCTGTGCCGGGTGGTGTTGGGGACGCTGGGGCTAGCACGGCCGACGCCACCGAGCTGGCACTGATCCGCTCCGAGGCCTGGATCGACCGCTACGCCGTAGTCACCCGCGGGGCCGTCGTTACAGAGAAATCCGACGGAGGTTTCGCAGAGGCCTACCGCACCCTTAGCGCGTGGGAAGATTCCGGCGAGGTGCTGCGCGGGTACATCGTAGAGGGGCTCGGCGGCGCGCAGTTCGCCCCGCGCGACGTGATCTCCCAGCTGCGGCGCTCCCAGGACAGTCGCACCGTTACCGATTCCGCACCCCAGCTGCTGTCGGTTCTGGATCCAGCGAACCCCTTCGGCTCTACGCTGCCGTGGCCGGAAGTCGCGCACCCTAACGGTTCGGCAATGGCGCCCACGCGCGCTGCTGGGGCGATGATCATTGTCGCCGCCGGACGCGCCGAGGCCTATCTGTCGCGCGGCGGCAAGAACCTGGTTCTTTTTGCTCGCCCCGAGTTTAACGACGCCACGTCGGAACCTCTGGGCGCCCCAGCTGCACAGATAGATCTGATTGTGAGGGCGATTCGGGAGGCCATCGGTGCCGGACGGTTGAGCCCCGTGACCGTGGAGAAGATCAACGGATCGTCGGTAATGGACATCGCCACCACCGACTGGGTGGCAGCCGGTGCGCGACTGACCCCGAAGGGGTTGAGCATCCGTGCCTGAGGGTGATTCCGTACTGCAGCTATCCAACCGCCTGCAATGGATGGCAGGCCGGACAGTTCGGCATACCGACATTCGCGTGCCCAGGTTCGCCACCCTGAATTTCGACGGCGAGAAAGTTCACCGGGTGTGGCCCTACGGCAAACACCTGTTCATGCACATCGGGCAACGGGTGATCCACACCCACCTGAAGATGGAAGGCGTGTGGGCGATCCATCGTGCGGGGCAGCGCTGGCGCCGACCCGGCCACACCGCCCGCATTGTGCTGCGCTTTAGCCCCCAACACGCAGGCGGCCCAGAGATAGAAATTGTGGGGCACAGCCTGGGATTCGTGCGGGTATTTCCTTTTGAGGACTACCCACAGGTTATGGCTCACCTGGGGCCGGACATCCTGGCGGAGGACTGGGCAGTTAGCGGCAGGGACGAAGCTATCGCGCGGATTATGCAGCGGCCGGATAGGTCCCTCGGCGCGGCACTGCTGGACCAAAAGAACGTCGCTGGAATTGGCAACGAGTATCGCGCCGAGGTGATGTTTTTAGTGGGGATGCACCCGAAGGTGACAGTGGGGGAGGTCGGAGAAGGTGGCGTCCAAAAGGCAATAGACCTAGCGCGGCGAGTGATGTGGGACAACCGCCTTGAACCGCACCGCGTATTCACCGGTGATCGGCGACCCGGGCAGGGGACGTGGGTGTTCGGGCGTGCGGGTAAGGCGTGCAGGCGTTGCGGGACGGCGATTCAACAGGCGACGCTGGGTGGGCCGTCGGCCGGCGGGGATCCGGACGTGGATGCCGCAGAGTTGGAACGAATAATTTGGTGGTGCTCGCAATGCCAGGGGGAGTAGCGGTGACGGGGGTAGCTTAACGCACCAAACACCCCCGGAATGGGGTGGTATTGCAGGTGGGTGCAGGATAAAAGTGCAGGTGGAGAGAGTTCACTTAAAGTTCACTAGTCAGGTGATTACGGGGTTGAGTGCAGGTTGAAGGTGAGGAGTTTTTGACTCCAAAAGGGGGTTGGTTTTCTTATTTTTTAAGAACAGAGTGCGGTGGGTGCAGGCGGGGTGTTGGTTTCCTGTGGTTTTGGGTGTTGAGGGTAAGGGTTGGCAAAGTTTCATAGAGGGGTGGGGTGAGTGGTCGCATAGTGATAATGGTTTCAGATTTTTGCTTACCTAAGACAGGGTTTAAGGGTCGATTAAGTTTCAGATGGTTAACAGGAGGTGAATGAATGGTTAATTTAGGATTGAATGTAGTGCATTTAGGCGTCGAATTGTCGAACAATTCTCGTTGGGAAGCGTTTAAAGTTAAAACTCGTCACTCAGAGCCCTGGTGCGGCGTGGTCCTCACAAATGCCATGCGTTACCGGGGAGAGGGCACCCCTTAATCGGATTCAAAACTTAAGCCACCTGGCCGAAACCTCGCACCTTTCGGCGACGTGCGTACGGCGTACCCCAAGGCAGCTGCTGCAAACGTGAACTCGCAAAAGTGAACGTGCAGAAAGTGTCGGCACTGCTTCCCTTGGGCGTGCGGCTCGCAGCATCACCAGCGCACCTCGTCGCCAGTGCGGGTTCACCAGCCCGCATTCTTCGGTCGGTGGCGTGCAAGAGGAGCACAAATATGAAGAACCTGTGGAAGAACGGCGCAAGCGCAGCCGCCGCTGCTGCCATCGTGGCTGCAGCGGTAGCATCCCCGGCAACCGCAATCACCAAGGAAGAGCACTACCCGGAAACCCCGAAGCTGAACCCCACCCTGCCGATTGTTAACACCACCCACGGCAGCGATCACATCAAGGCAAACATCCTGAACCCGCACCCGGTCTGCAACTCCGGCGAGGACTACCGCACCGTCGTCTACAAGGTTGACGACAAGTTCACCCCGGCTGGCACCATCTCTGCCACCAACCAGTCCAAGAACACCATCCCGCTGACCCAGGAGCTGTCCAAGACGCAGACCATCTCCATCAGCATCAAGGGTGACCGTACCGAGACCACCAGCGTGAACCTGGGCGGCGAAGCATCCGGCAAGGAGTCCAAGGGCAGCGTCGGCATCGCTTACGAGCTGGCTAAGAAAATCGGCGCTGAGGCTTCCTACTCCCTGAGCTGGAACGTCGGCCAGACCGTTGGCCCGTACGATGTTCCGGCTGGCCACACCGGTGAGGCTACCTACGGCTTCCGCACCATCAAGATGACCGGTACCCAGCAGTTCTGCAAGGCAAACGGCACCTGGTCCACCCCGACCCCGTGGATCGCGCTGACCCCGATCAAGAACCAGGTCAACGTGAAGCTGTACGCCAACCCGGCTGACTCCGCTGTTCCGGCGAAGCCGGAGGACGCTGAGAAGCCGGCTGAGAAGCCGGCTGAAAAGCCGGCCGACAAGCCAGCTGAGAAGCCGGCCGACGAGGCTGCAAACAAGCCAGCTGAAAAGCCGGCCGACGAGGCTGCAAACAAGCCGGCCGAGAACGCCGACGCGTAAACCCTTTTCTCGCAGAATATCCAGCAGGTTCGAAGGGGATTGAACCACCCCTCCTAGCTTTCGCAGGCTATGCCCCCTTCACCTGCACCTACAAAGTAAGGAACCCCTCACATGAAGAAGAACGCAGCTTCCCTGACCCTCGCTGCTGCCATTGGCGTGACCACCGCTTTCGCAGGCGCTGGCAACGCATTCGCTGAAGATGTTGTTGACCCTGGCTTCAACCACGACGTCGTTACCGCTGAGGCTGAGAAGCCCGCCGCGGACGCTGAGGCTGAAAAGCCGGCCGCGGACGCTGAGGCTGAAAAGCCGGCCGCGGACGCTGAGGCTGAGAAGCCCGCCGCGGACGCTGAGGCTGAGAAGCCCGCCGCGGACGCCGAGGCTGAGAAGCCGGCTAAGGACGAGGCCGAGCAGTCTGGCGAGAAGTACGACCTGAAGCCGGAGATCCGCGTCGCTGCTGGCAAGTCCGCTGGCTTCGCAGGCCTGGTCTCCATCTCTGCCAAGAACGTTGGCTCCGAGATCTACTACCAGGACTTCCCGGCTACTACTTTCCGCATCGACGTGCACACTGAGAAGGGTCCGAAGGGCGTTGACCGCCTGATCACCCCGGGCTGGTTCAACGGTGCATACACCCGTGACCTGGGCTTCGACAAGGAAAAGTCTGTTCGCAGCTTCGAGGTCACCCTGTCCAACCCGGTCAACCCGGGTGATTCCCAGCTGCTGGCGAACCTGAACTTCGGCGATGGCAAGACCAAGCTGGGTCGCCTGGTGAACTACATCACCGTCACCCAGACCGGTCGCCTGGAGGAGGACAAGTCCACCTCTAACGACCAGAACGTTGACTCCCGTGAGGTCACCACTACCGACGTTATGCACAAGCCGACCAAGGGCCTGTTCTAGTCTGATCTCTGAACGGATCCCTGATCTGAACGGCTAACTCCGTTTAAACGAAACTAAGGCTCCCCGCATCAGCGGGGAGCCTTAGTGCGCTTATTCCGTGCCCTGAAAGGGTCTGGGTTTAGTGCCTACCTTTGCTAAGGAAGCATCCAGTTCGATTCACCCTTCAACAGGACGCGAATCGCGGTGATCAACAGGAAGCCTGGTGCGAGCAGCAAGCTGAACCATCCAGGTGCGATGTTAGAGAGTGACGACGTGGGGGGACGGGGTGCCTTCCGTCCGGGCAGCCTGTGCCACCTGCGCAGTCTGCGGCGTGGTCGCTTCTCCCTGTGCCGGCGCAGCTACGCCTGCGGAGATCGATGCCGCTGCGATGCCTACCGCCAAAGTCTTGCGAACCTTCATGGGGAAGCATTCCTTTCTGGAGGATTCGTGTAGTCAAAACAAGTCGAAAACAAGTCAAAAACCAGCCATGGGGAAGCAGGTTTCGTAAGTGAAATCGATCACCGGAGCCCCAGCGTTAGCCGTCTAGGTATTCCGCTGAATTATTTTGTGCGATGGGGCCACCCCGTAGGACGATTTTGGGTGCGGGTTTGAGGGTTAAATGTCGGAAATGTTGCATTTCTTTTTTATCGACGCCACCTGTTCCGCCTCTAAAACCTCCTGACCAGCCCTTATGTGTAGCTGGAAATGGTTTGCAAGAACGTTTTGCAAGTTTTCCGACATTTGCCTTACGGAAGTGCAACGTTTCCGACATTTTAGGGTCGGTCTAGGGCCGGACAGGCCGGCGGACAGGGCTAGGCCAGAGGCCGGGAGCTAGTCAGGGTGGGGAGACGCCGAAACCGGCGCCTGCCCACCCCATGTACTGCGGTGGGGCGGGCGTTGGCCTAACCGAGGCCGGGGTTCAGGCGAACCCAAATCGCGTACAGTAGAGCGGCTGGAAGAACAATGGGAGAGGCTAGAAAGACGGGCGCTATCCTCAGGGAGCCTGTAATGGGGGAGTAGTGTTCGGACTCAGCAGCTTGCTGGGATAGCGCGGGCTTTGGCGCCGCTGCCTGTGCCGGCGCAGCTACGCCTGCGGAGATCGATGCCGCTGCGATGCCTACCGCCAAAGTCTTGCGAACCTTCATGGGGAAGTATTCCTTTCTGGAGGATTCGAACGTTCACAAAGACGCTGCGTCCCGCGCGGCGCTAATGGGCCGGAAGATGCCGAAGTAAGCCGCGGGAAACAGGTTTCGTAAGGGATATCGATTAATCGGGCGCCAGCGTTAGCCCGCGGGGCATTTCTTCTGAGCGCTGGGGTATGACCTGGGGCGCAAAATGTCGGAATTGTTGCAATTCTTTTTTGTTGACGCCCACCTCTCCATCGCTGCAACTTCCTGACCAGCTCTTATATGTAGATAGAAATGGGTTCCAAGAACGTTCTGCAACATTTCCGACATCTAGGAGCAGGGGGAGGCGGGCGTCCGGATGGTGCACCCCCGCCTGCCGGACAGTAGGGGAGTCGGGCAGACCAGGGGGCGGGGAAACCGGGTCGGGAAACCGAGAGGCAAGCCGCCCCAGCTAACCGCTAGACCCGGTGCTGGCGGTAGTAGGTGATGAGGTCGTCGGTGGAGGAGTCGCCGGCGTCACTACGCTCCTCACCAGTAACCGCAGGCAACAGCGCGTTTGCCTGCTTCTTGCCGAGCTCCACACCCCACTGATCAAAGCTGTTGATGCCCCAGATCACGCCTTGTACAAAGACAATGTGCTCGTACAGCGCGATCAGCGCACCCAGCGTATTCGGGGTCAGCTTGTTAGCCAGAATGGTGGTGGTCGGCCGGTTGCCGGGCATCACCTTGTGGGGGATCAGTTCGGGCGCCACGCCCTCTTCCTTCAGCTCCTCGGCGTTTTTGCCGAAGGCCAGCACGCGGGTCTGGGCGAAGAAGTTGGACATCAACATGTCGTGCATGCTGGTGGTTCCGTCGGCGGCTACCGCATCGTCGTGCGGGTTCACAAAGCCGATGAAGTCGGCAGGCACCAAATGCGTGCCCTGGTGCAGCAGCTGGAAGAAAGCGTGCTGGCCGTTGGTGCCGGGCTCGCCCCAGTAAATTTCGCCGGACGGGATCTCCACTGGCGTGCCGTCCAGCTGCACGGACTTGCCGTTGGATTCCATCGTCAGCTGCTGCAGGTAGGCGGGGAAGCGCGCCATGTCCTCGGAATATGGCAGCACCGCGTGCGACTGCGCACCCAGGAAGTCGGTGTACCACACGCCCAGCATGCCCATCAGCACTGGAATGTTCATTTCCAGCGGCTCGGTGCGGAAGTGGTCGTCGACCTCGTGGAAGCCCTCCAGGAAACGCATGAAGTCCTGCGGGCCGATAGTGGCCATCAGCGACAGGCCAATTGCTGAGTCCACGGAATAGCGGCCGCCTACCCAGTCCCAGAACTCGAACATGTTATTCGTGTCGATGCCGAATTCCTGCACCTTCTCGGCGGCAGTGGAGACGGCCACGAAGTGCTTGGCGGTGATGTCGCGGATGGCGTCATCCCCCTCGACCTCAACACCTGCATCGGCGAGGTTGCGCAGCAGCCAACGGCGCGCGGCGTGGGCGTTCGCCAGGGTCTCGGAGGTGGTGAACGTCTTGGAGGCAATGACGAACAAGGTCGATTCCGCATCCAGTCCGTCGAGCGTTCCGGCCACGTCCGCCGGGTCGATGTTGGAGATGAAGTGCGGGGTGATGCCGGCCGTCATGTAGGGGCGCAGCGCCTGGGCGGCCATCGCCGGGCCCAGGTCAGAGCCGCCGATGCCGATGTTGACGACGTGCTTGATAGTGTGCCCGGTCACGCCCTGCCAGGATCCGGAACGCAGTGCCTTGGCGAAGTCGCGCATGCGGCCCAGCACTGCGTGAACGTCGGCTGCCACGTCCTGCGTCTCGTCCGAGCCCGCACCAACCGGAATACTGAACTCTCGCTCCACCGGAATGCGCAGCGCGGTGTGCAGCACGGCACGATCCTCGGTGGTGTTGATGTGCTCGCCGTCGAACATGGCGCTGCGGTAGTCCTCAAGGCCGCGGGCGCGCGCCAGATCCAGCAGCAGGCGCAGTCCACGTTCGTCGATGAGGTTCTTCGACAGATCCACGTGCAGTGGCCCGACGTTGTAGGTCATGTCGCTGGAGCGTCCCGGCTGCTCAGTGAAGAGCTCTCGCAGTTGGGTGCCGCGCGTCGCGTCGGCGTATTCGGTGAGCTTCTTCCATTCCCGCGTCTTATGTGCAGATTCGCGTTGTTCTGGCATGGGCACAGCCGGGCTCCTCTCGTTGCTACAAGTCTCTCTTCCCAACGTAGTGGAAAAGGTGGTGGCGCGTGGTGGTCAGTGCAGAAGCGTATATGTGGTTCCATGACTTCACTCAACATTCCTTCTGATTTCAGCATTACCCTGAACGCTGCCGGGCAGTCCTTCGATGTGCCCACGGGGTTGTTCCTGGGCGGTGCCTGGCGCGCTGGTTCTTCGGGCGAGGTCTTTTCTGTTATTGACGCCGCCACGGGGAAACCTTTCGCAGATGTCGCCGCGGCGACAGAAGATGATGCGCGGGAGGCCATGGATAGAGCCGTGGAGGTTCAGGCGGACTGGGCGGAATCCACCCCGCGTGATCGTTCCGAGATTCTGCGTCGACTCTTCGACCTGGTGCACGAGCATGCCGACCAGCTGGCGGCTCTGCAGTCTCTGGAGCTGGGGCGCGCGCTGCCTGATTCCAAGGGCGAGGTGACCTACGCTGCCGAGTATCTGCGCTGGTTTAGTGAGCGGGCGGCGGCGATCACCGGCGAGTATCGCGTGGCTCCGGCGGGCAATGGACGCATCGTGACCACGCACCGCCCGGTGGGGCCCGTGCTGGCCATCACCCCGTGGAACTTCCCGCTGGCGATGGTCACCCGCAAGCTGGCTCCGGCGCTGGCGGCGGGCTGCACCGTGATCGCTAAGCCGGCACAGCTGACCCCGCTGACGATGCTCTACTTCGCGGAGCTGGGGCGCATGGCTGGCATTCCGGATGGCGTATTCCAGGTTCTGCCGACGTCCTCGGCCCGCCGCGTCTCGGTGCTGTTGGATGATGACCGCCTGCGGAAGCTGACGTTCACCGGGTCCACGGAGGTGGGTCAGGCGCTGGCGGCCACTGCGGCACAGAAGACGATCCGCACGTCGCTGGAGCTCGGTGGCAACGCGCCCTTCGTTGTGCTGGAACACGCGGACGTAGGCAAGGCCGTGGAGCAAGCCATTGCTGCGAAGATGCGCGGCGCGGGCCAGGTTTGCGTGGCCGCCAACCGCTTCATCGTCCACGATTCCCTGGCGGAAGAATTCGAGGCCGGTCTGGTGCAGAAGATGGCCGAGTTTGTCATGGGTCCCGGTACCGATCCGAAGTCGACGATGGGTCCGATGGTCAGTCAGGAGCAGCGCGATGGTGTGCGCGACATGGTAGCCAAGGCAGTAGAGGAGGGAGCGCACGTCGCCCTCGGCGGCAATGAGGCGCTGGAAAAGCTGGGGGAGACGCACCCCGAGCTGGACCCGAATGGTTTCTGGTATCCCGCCACGGTGCTAACGGGGGTGACGCCACAGTTTGAGATCGCTAATCAGGAGATCTTCGGGCCGGTCGCGGCCGTGCAGCGTGTCTCTAGCGATGAGGAGGCACTAAAGGTCGCCAATGACACTGTCTTCGGCCTGGCTGGCTACGTGATGGGCGAGGATATGAAGAAGACCCTGCGCTTCGCCGAGCGCATGGAGGCGGGCATGGTGGGCGTCAACCGGGGCGCACTATCGGATGCCGCGGCGCCCTTTGGCGGCGTGAAGCAGTCCGGCCTTGGGCGCGAGGGTGGATTCGAGGGGATCGAGGAGTACCTCGATACTGTCTACCTGGCGCTCGACGCCTAGGTTCCGGCTAGGCCAGCGCGCCGAGCGTGGCCTCGTGCAGCAGGCCGTTGGTGGCTACAGCGGAGCCGCCGTGCGGGCCATCCTCGCCGTCCAGAGAGGTGAACCGCCCGCCAGCCTCCGTGATAATTGGCACCAGCGCGGCCAGATCCCACAGGCTGACCTCCGGCTCGGCGGCAATGTCGACCGCACCTTCGGCGACCAGCATGTAGGACCAGAAGTCGCCGTATCCGCGCAGGCGCCATGCGGAATCCGTCAGGCTGATCAGCTGCTCGCGCTTGCCGCAGTCCGCCCAGCCGGACAGCGAGGAAATCGCGATGGAAGAGTCCGCGACATTCGCAACCTTCGAAACCCCCAGTTGGTGCGCGCCCGCCGACGGCACTCCGCCATCGACAGAGCCACCGTTTGCCGGTGCTGCATCTGCGCTGGTTCCGCTGCTTGCCGGGGTGTTAAACAGTCGCCAAGCTCCGGCCCCCTTGGCTGCCCACCAGCGCCGTCCTAGTGCAGGCGCGGACACAACGCCGACCACTGGCTTGCCGTCTACCAACAGGCTGATCAGTGTGGCCCACACGGGTACTCCGCGCACAAAGTTCTTCGTGCCGTCGATGGGGTCGATGACCCATTGGCGCCCGGCGAAGGTGACGTCGCCACCGAACTCCTCGCCCAGCAGAGCATCGTCCGGGTAGTGTGCGGCGATGATCTCCCGCAGTTCCTTCTCTACGGCGGTATCCGCGTCGCTGACCGGTGTGAGGTCCGGCTTCGATTCAACGCTCAGGTCGCTCGCTTCGAAGCGCGCCATGGTGATCGTGTCCGCCGCGTCCGCCAGCGTCAGCGCCAGGTTGAGGTCATCTGCATAGGTGGATACCGAGTCCGTCATGAGGCACATGATAGCCCAGTCGACTCGAGTTAAGCTACGGGGCTTCTGGGAGTGTTGTGATTGCTGTGACTCTTTTATGCCTCACGCAACGCCGCCGCTGCCTGCTCTACTGCGTCGGGCGCCCCGGCAATGAACCAGGTAGTGCCGTCTTTTTCTTCCTTCTTAGCGACGCCCCCAGCTCCCTCGACCAAAGCTCGCCCAGGCAACCAATCCCAGCTGGCCACGCTGTGCTGCATCCAGCAGCCGAGCTCGCCACCGGCCACGCAAGCCAAGTCGATGGACGCAGACCCCAGCATGCGCACCGTGGCAAACTGCGTAGCCACGGCAGTCCAGTTGTTCAGTCGGGTGGCGTCCGCGATGTCAGTGGGGTGTAGGTAGCCACCTAAGCAGGTCAGTTCCGCTGCGGTATTGGGTAGGTCGATACGGTTGGCGTCACGAGTAGTAGGAATATCCGGACCACCAAACCACGTGTAGCCCATCGCCGGACGGTGAACGGCGCCGAACAGCAGGGCATCCGGATCCTCGGGGGAACCCTCGACGAGAGCCAGTGCGGAGCACCAATAATCAGAGCCCGTGGTGAAGTTGTATGTGCCATCGACCGGGTCGATGACCCAGGTGCGGCCGGACTTCGACTCCACGGACGTGCCTTCCTCACCCAACAGACCATCGTCCGGGCGAATGGCGCGCAGCGCGTCGGCAATGAACTTCTCGGCCGCCCGATCGGCAGCCGTGACGACATCGCTGACGGAGGTCTTCTGCTCCGTATCCACACCCGTCTGACGCATCCGCCATGCCAAACGGCCTGCGTTATAGACCAGCGCCTGGGCCAGGTGGTGGTCGGAATCGTCGACATGCGCCACGATGAACGTCTTGATGATCGCGTTCAACATGTCCTCGGGAATCGGGGAAGAAGAATCATTACCGTTAGTAGCCATGCATTCCATTGTGCATGCCGCCGGGTAGACTTGCGCATTATGCAACCGGAAGTTTCTGCAGACCTAAGCGACCTGGACGGCACCCTGACCACCATCGAGAAGGTGCTGGACCTCAAAGAGCTGGGCGATCGCGCCCGCGAGCTGGAAGATCAGTCCGCAGATCCCTCCCTGTGGGACGACCCGGACCACGCACAGCAGGTGACTTCCGAACTGTCGCGTGTGCAGGGGAAACTCAAGAAGGTCACGGGCCTGCGCCAGCGCCTGGACGACCTGCCGGTGCTCTACGACATGGCAGAAGAAGAAGCCGGGGACGACCCGGACGCCGCCAAAGAGGCCGTGCAGCTGGCCGACGCGGAACGCGCGGAACTGCGCCAGGAGATCGAATCCCTAGAGGTCACGACCATGCTGTCGGGGGAGTATGACGAGCGCGAAGCCGTGGTGAACATCCGCAGCGCCGCCGGTGGCGTGGATGCCGCCGACTGGGCAGAGATGCTGCTGCGCATGTACACCCGCTGGGCAGAGAAGGCCGGGCACAAGGTGGAGGTCTACGACATCTCCTACGCCGAGGAAGCCGGCATTAAGTCCGCGACCATCGTGATCCACGGCGAATACATGTACGGCACCCTGTCCGTGGAGCAGGGAACCCACCGTCTGGTGCGCATTTCCCCCTTCGACAATCAGGGCCGCCGCCAGACCTCCTTCGCAGAGGTCGAGGTGCTGCCCGTGGTGGAGCAGACCGACCACATCGACATTGACGACAACGATGTGCGCGTGGACGTCTACCGCTCCTCTGGCCCCGGCGGGCAGTCGGTGAACACCACCGACTCGGCGGTGCGCCTGACCCACGTACCTACCGGCATTGTGGTGACGTGCCAGAACGAGAAATCGCAGATCCAGAACAAGGCATCTGCCATGCGAGTGCTGCAGGCGAAGTTGCTGGAGCGTAAGCGTCAAGAAGAACAGGCCGAGATGGACGCGCTGAAGGGCGACGGCTCGAACTCCTGGGGTAACCAGATGCGCAACTATGTGCTGCATCCGTACCAGATGGTGAAGGACCTGCGTACGAACGTCGAGGTCAACGACCCCAGCAAGGTGCTGGATGGTGACCTCGACGGGTTCCTAGAGGCCGGCATCCGCTGGCGCATGGCGCAGCAACAGGAGGCTTAGCTCGACGCGCAGCGCACGCCGGGCAGCAGCCCAGCGCCGCCTGTAGCGTTTCCAGGGCCTTAAGGCGTGAGGCCGTGGATATAGCCGAAGCGGTGCTCCGTGGTGGAGATCGCCTGCTCGAGGAGCAGCGGTAGCAGCTCGCGGCGACCATCGGGTAACACATCCTGATCCAGGATCACGGAGCCGGACTTCGCAGCGGCCTCGTAGAACTCCTCAGGGCTATTGCCCAGCGCGCGGACGCGAACCGACTGGGCGATGGCGATTTCCTCGGCGAAGTCGCGGTCGGAGGACGTGCGCATCTGCTCACCCAGCTCACCCCACTCGCGGGCGACCTCCGGGTTGGCGGAAATATCCAGCTCCGTGCCGGTGGCCGCGGAGGCCAGCTTCAGGCGCAGCAGGTTACGCGGGTTCGCGCCCTCGGAGACGCGGACGCGCAGCGGCTCGAGCAAAGGCTTGTAGCGGAACACGTTGGACTCCACGACCAGGGCGGTCTTGTCATGTTCGACGCCGAACTCGGTGGACATCGCGTAGGCGTCCGATTCCGCCGCACGGCGGAGCCACACGTGGTCGTCCTTGGATAGGGCAGGGGAGCCCAGGCCACGGATCTCACGCAGCAACTGGGTGATGTGGGTCGGGAGGGTACCGGCAGCCAGCTCGCTGAGGTCGCCCTCGGTCCACACGCCCTGCTGAGCGACGTAGTTCGGGCCACCGGCCTTCGCGCCACTGCCCAGGGCGGAGTTCTTCCAGCCACCGAAGGACTGGCGC
The DNA here is from genome assembly GCF_000738265.1 of Corynebacterium jeikeium. Classification (GTDB taxonomy): domain Bacteria; phylum Actinomycetota; class Actinomycetes; order Mycobacteriales; family Mycobacteriaceae; genus Corynebacterium; species Corynebacterium macclintockiae. The sequence continues at coordinate 190,250 of NZ_JFCQ01000020.1, read as the reverse complement.
TGCACGATCGCGCCCGTGATGCCGCGCTCGACATACGCATTGCCCACCTCCACACGCTCGCGCCAATAGGCGGTTTCCTCCACGTCGATGGTGTGGATACCACCGGTCAGGCCGAAGCCGGTGGAGTTCTGCCACTCGATGGCCTCGTCCAGAGTCTCGGCGTGCATGATGCCCGCCACCGGGCCGAAGCACTCGTGGGTGTGGAACCAGCTGCCCGGCTTCACGTTATCGCGCAGGCCCGGGGACCACAGGGTGCCCTCTTCGTTCAGCTTCCGTGGCTTCACCAGCCACTTCTCGCCCTTCTCCAGCTCGGTCAGGCCGCGCAGCAGCTTGTCGCCCGGGGCTTCGATCACACCGTTCATGACAGTGGAGATGTCCGAGCCGGGGCCGACCTTGATGGAACGCACGGCATCGACCAGCTGGTTGATGAAGCGCTTGGACTTGCCGATGGATCCGACGGTGATGATCAGCGAGGCAGCGGAGCACTTCTGGCCAGCGTGACCGTAGGCGGACTTGAAGATATCCGCCACCGCCAAATCCGGGTCGGCCGACGGCGTAACGATGATCGCATTCTTACCGGAGGTCTCGGCATTAATCACCATCCGCGGCTTCCAGCCACGGAACAGCTTGGCAGTCTCGGAAGCACCGGTGAGGATCACAGACTCCACATCCGGGTGGCTGACCAGGCGCTTACCGGCCTCGGCCTCGTCGGCGTTGACCAGCTGCACCAGATCCTCCGTGATTCCGGCGTCACGCAGGATACCGATGAAGACCTCTGCAATGCGCAGCACCTGCGGGGCGGGCTTGATGATCACACAGGAACCGGCCGCCAGGGCGGCGAAGATACCGCCCAGCGGGATGGCAATGGGGAAGTTCCACGGCGGGGTAACCACCACGGACTTGTAAGGGGTGAACACCGAGCCGCGCACGTGATCCAGCTGGCGGGCGCTCTCCGCGTAGTAGCGGGCAAAGTCGATGGCCTCGGAGACCTCGGGGTCCGTCTCTGCGACGGTCTTGCCGGCCTCGAACACTGCCGCCGAGATCAGCTTCGAACGGTTGTTGGCCAGCGCGTCCGCCGCGCGGTCCAGCAGCTCCGCACGCTCTGCGCCGGTCTTCTGCGACCAGTTTTCGGAGGCCTCGCGGCAACGGGCCACGGCGGCGTCGATAACCGCAGGGTCAGTAACCTCCGGGGTCTGGGCGGGGCCAGGATCGCTGGACGGATCGACGATCTTCAGTGCCCATTCGCGGTTGGCAGGCAGGGTGGGATCAGTATCCGGCTCGTTGACGAAGTTGCCTGGCAGACCGTCGGACTGGCAGCCCAGCTGCTGAGCTTCTTCCTCCAGTCGGTTCTGGGTGCGGCGCGGGCCGGCGAAAGTATCCCAGCGGTCGCGCACGGAGTTGCGAAAACGCAGCTCCTGGCCCTGCATGGGGGTCATGCCGGTGATGTCGGTCTCGTCATCCTCCGGGGTGAACAGTGCGTAGAGGAAGTTCTGCTTTGCGCCGTTTTCCTCGAGGCGGCGCACCAGGTAGCTGATGGCCACGTCGAAGTCTTCCTTCTTCACCACAGGGGTGTACAGGATCATCTTGCCGGTGACATCACGCACGGCCTCGGACTGGGCGGGCGACATGCCCTGCAGCATTTCGACGTCCAGCTGGTGCTCCACATTGCGGGCGACCGAGAGCTCGTGGGCCAGCGCCAGGTGGTACAGGTTGTGCGAAGCCACACCGATGCGCAGGTTGTCCGCGTGCTCGGGGTGCAGAACCCAGTCCAGCAGGCGGACGTAGTTCGCATCCACCTCGGCCTTGGTTAGGTAGGGTGCCTGCGGCCAGTCGTGGATCTCGGAATCCACGCGCTCCATGGAAAGGTTGGCGCCTTTCACCAGGCGCACCTTGATCTTCGCTCCGCCCTTGGCGCGACGTTCCTTGGCGAACTCAGCGAGTCGCTGAAGTGCGTCGAAGGTATCGGGCAAGTAAGCCTGCAGAACGATGCCGGCTTCTAGCTCGCGGAATTCTTCCTCATCCATCAGCTCCGTGAAGATTTTGATGGTCAGGTGGAGGTCCTTGTATTCCTCCATATCCAGGTTGATGAACGGGTGCGGGTTGCGCTTCATTGCCTCGCGGTACAGCGGGCGCAGGCGATCCTTCAGGCGCTCGGCGGAGCCTTCCAGATCCCAGTGGTTGAGCTGACTGACTACGGAGGAAGCCTTGACGGACACGTAGTCCACCCGCGGATTCTTCAGCAGTTCGATGGTGTTATCCAGGCGGCGTTGCGCCTCGGCCTCGCCCAGAACGGCTTCGCCCAGCAGGTTGAGGTTTAGCTGGAAGCCCTTGTCGCGGTAGTCCTCCAGCATCCGATCCAGCGCCTTGGACTCTGCGTCCAGAACCAGGTGGCCGACGGTGGCGCGCAGGTAGGAGCGCGCGATGGGCATAACGATGTTCGGCAGAATCGGAGCAGCGATGGATCCTGCGGTCACTAGGAAGGAATCAACCAGGTTCATGAACCCCGGCACCGGCGCGGTGCGCTTGAAGGGGTGGGCGATCTTGGCGAACTCCTTGGCGGAAACGTGGTTGTCCTCTGGGCGGGCCACGCGGTCGACGAAAGCGAATGTGAACTCCACGCCGTCCGGGTCGTGCACCATGTCCGCCAGCTGCTTGGTGGAGGGCGAGGTTTCCTCGATCTCCAGCCAACGTTCGGCGCGGTGGATGGCCTTGGTGACCACCGCTTCGACATCGGAGCTATCTGGTAGGGGAGTATTAGCCTGGCTTTGCAACGCCGACCTCAATTCTTCATTGGCTGGCCAAGGCGCACTGTTAGCCCCTGACCAAGCGGTGTGCACGGTTTGTTCCCCACCCTAACGATCTGACTTCGTTAGGGCTACCGTAGGGGCTTGTTGTTTGAATCGAGGGTGGTGGCGGGTGGTTTAGGCTGCTTGTGGTGTTGTCCTTACTACGCTGCCGGGTAGTCCATTGGGGTGCCGGGGCCGAGCGGCAATCCGACCATCCACCAGAGAGCGAAGAACAGGAACCAGCCGACAATCATGGCGATGGAGTAGGGCAGCGCCAGCGACATCAAGGTACCGATGCCCGCTTTCTTGTAGTAGCGCTGCAGGAAGGTCAGGGCCAGGGCGAAGTACGGGCTCATTGGGGTGATGATGTTCGACGGGGAATCGCCGATGCGGAATAGCATCTGGGTGACCTCGGGAGAGAACCCGACGTACATAAACATCGGCACAACGATCGGGGCCATCAGCGCCCACTGGGCGGAACCAGAGGTAATGAAGAGGTTCACCAGCGCTACCAAGATCACAAAGGCTCCGAAGAGCAACAGCGGCGGCAGATCCGCCTTCTGTAGCAGCTCCGCGCCCTTAATAGCGGTCCAATCACCCAGGTTGGATGCCTTGAACCAGGCCAGGAACTGGGAGACGGCGAAAAACAGCACCATCATCGGCAGCAGGGTCTTCAAACCGCGCGCCATGAAATCCGGAACGTCGCTGGCCTTTGTGATGGACTTAATACCCAGCCCGTAAACCAGGCCGAGGATCAGGAAGGCAGCGCCGATGGGCACAGCCACTGCGGTGATCAGAGGGCTGGACATCACCTCGCCGTTTTCGCCTTGAAGCGGTGATCCCGGAACGAACAGCAGTGCAAAGTAGATGGCCGTCATGATTATGGCGACGATAGCGGTAGTCCCTAGTGCGCGTGCCTCGTCGGGCTCGAGCCTCAATGCAGCGGTGATCTTCTCCTGCGGTACGTCCCCGGCCAGCTCGTCATCGCCGTCGCGGCCGGTATTGAAGGTGACCTCCGAATAGTCGATTTCGTCGTGATCCACCAGCTCCTGGGTACGTTTGTTCATGTACAGCTCCGTCAGTGCCGTGATGATCAGCGCCAACACGACCGCGCTGACGGCTACGAAGAAGTAGTTGGCTAGCGGCGAGACGTGGTATTTGTCATCCACGATGTGGGCCGCCGAGGTGGAGATTCCACCCAACAGCACGTCGGTGATGTTCAGGACCAGCGAGGAGTTAAAACCGGCCGAGGATGCGGCAAAGGCCACCATCGCGCCAACGATCGGGGATCGCCCCACTGCGCGGAAGGCAACGGCGCCCAGCGGAATGAGGATCACGTACACCGCGTCCGAGGCTACGGAGCCCGTCACACCTGCCAGAGCCACTACAAAGGTCAGAAGTTTCGGTCCGACTCTAGAGACGGTTGCGCGTACCACCGCGCTGATTAGGCCAGAATGCTCGGCCACGGCCACGCCCAGCATGACCGTAATAATCAGGCCCAGCGGTGGGAAGGTGACGTAGTTGTCCACCACGCCGGAAAGTATCTCCTTGAGCCCATCAGAACTCAGCAGGTTGACGATCTCTACCTTCTTGCCGCTTTCTGGGTTCGTGGCGCTCAGGCCAAGCTTGTTGAAGATGAAGCTGGAGACGAGCACCAGCCCGCCGAGTATGACGAACAGCCAGAACGGGTCGGGGAGCTTGTTGCCGATCTTTTCGATGCTCCCTAGGAAGCCGCCGGGTTGGTTGCTGTTGTTGTCGGTCTTTGTATCGCTCATGAACTCTTTCTGACCTCGGGTTGTCGAGGAGGGTAGGGGAGGCGCCTTTCTATTGACGCCGACTTCAACCGGATTAGATTGTGACTTTACAATCTGGCCTCCCTAGCGGCAGGAAAGTGGCTTCCTCGTGACAAAAAAGTGAAGCAACGGAGGCGAAAGGTAGGCCACAGCGGTAGTCACATGTATCACATCAGTCGCTCGGGGCTATCTTTGTATCATTAGTTTCGCTACACTGTGTGCTCGTGATCACCTTCGAAAACGTAACCAAAAGCTATATGTCGTCCGGGCGCCCCGCCCTGGATAACGTCACCCTGGAAATCGAAAAAGGCGAATTCGTATTCCTGATCGGCCCTTCCGGCTCCGGTAAGTCGACGTTCCTGCAGCTCATCCTCCGCGAAGAAAAGCTGGATTCCGGCGACCTGCACGTTGCTGGCTACCACGTGAACAAGATCAAGAACCGGGACGTGCCCAAGCTGCGTCAGCGCATCGGCTACGTATTCCAGGACTTCCGCCTGCTGCCGAAGAAGACCGTCTTCGACAATGTTGCCTTCGCCCTCGAAGTGATCGGCAAGAAGCGCTCGGATATTCAGCACCTGGTGCCTGCCGCGCTGAAGACCGTTGGCTTGGACGGAAAGGAAAACCGCTTCCCACACGAACTGTCGGGTGGCGAACAACAGCGCGTGGCGATCGCACGGGCGTCCGTAAATAAACCCCTTGTTCTGCTGGCGGACGAGCCGACAGGCAACCTGGACCCCGATACCTCGTCCGAGATCATGATGCTGCTTAACCGCATCAACCAGAACGGTACGACCGTCGTCATGTCCACGCACGACGATGTTGCGGTGGATTCCATGCGCAAGCGCGTGATCGAGCTATCGAAGGGCAAGCTCGTGCGCGACGACGAATACGGAATGTACGGCGTGGGCCGCTAGCGCCGGCCTGCAAGCTAAGAGGTTAAAAGGGAAACAATTATGAAGACCAACTTTGTGCTCCGTGAGGCGTTTTCGGGCCTGCGCCGCAACATGACCATGACGATCGCGATGATCATCACCACCTCCATTGCCCTGGCCTTGCTGGCAACCGGCTTTCTGCTGAGCGCGATGACGGAGCGGACGAAGGACATTTACTTCGACCGCATTGAGGTGATGGTGCAGCTGAACGATGAGATCTCTGCTACCGACCCGACGTGTTCCTCTCCCGAATGCTCGGGCATTAAGCAGCAGTTAGAGGGCGACGAAGCGGTGAAGTCCGTGACCTTCCGCAACAAGGAGCAGTCCTACGAGCGCTTTGCGGAGCTCTTCGGTGAGTCCGACCCGCAGCTGGTGGAGCAGACGGAAAAGGATGCGCTGCCGGCTGCCTTCCACATCCGCCTTGCCGACCCAGAGAACACCGCGCCGATCGACGCGCTGCGCGATAACCCGGCCGTGGCTAGTGTGCTGGACCAGGGCGATGATCTGCAGGCGGCGATGCGGAACCTGGATGCGATCCGCAACGCCTCGTTTATCGTTGCTGCGGTGCAGGCCATTGCGGCTATCTTCCTGATTATGAACATGGTGCAGATCACCGCGTACTCGCGCCGCAGCGAGATCAGCATTATGCGCATGGTCGGCGCCTCGCGCTGGTACACCCAGGCCCCGTTTGTGCTGGAGGCCATGGTGGCCGCTCTGGTTGGTGCCGTCCTTGCGGTTGGTGGCATGTTCGCGGCAAAGGTGCTGGTGGTCGATCGTGCCCTGAAGGCCGTATACGACCAGCAGTTGGTGGGACGCGTGACAAACAGCGATTTGTGGCTGGCTGCGCCGTTCGTTGTGCTGGTCGGCATGGCAGTCGCAGCGGTGACCGCGCAGGTGACATTGCGCTGGTACGTGAAGAACTAGCGCTCGTAAGCATTTTCGCTCGGGAGAGCGCTCGGTGGTAGTGTGTGGCTGTCATGGCAGCAAAAAAGAGCACTCCCACCGATTCGGGGAAATCGAAGGGGAAAAAGGGTAAGCCCCAGAAGGGCGCAGGTCAGAAGGGGGCTGGCCAGATCGTCGTTGCCACCAACCGCAAGGCGCGCCACGATTACCACATCATCGATACCTACGAGTGCGGTGTGGTCCTGGTAGGCACGGAAGTTAAGTCTTTGCGGGAGGGCAAGGCTTCTCTTGTGGACGCCTACGCCACCATCGACGAAGGTGAGGTCTGGCTGCGCGGACTTCACATCCCGGAGTACTCCATGGGGCACTGGACGAACCACAGCCCCCGCCGTACCCGCAAGCTGCTGCTGCACCGCCGGGAAATCGACTCCCTGATGGGCAAGGTTCGCGACGGAAACAACACTTTGGTTCCGCTGCAACTGTACTTCGTTGCCGGCAAGTTGAAGGTCGAGCTGGCGCTGGCGCGTGGTAAGCAGGAATACGACAAGCGCCAGGACATCAAGCGCCGTACAGAAGAGCGTGAGATCACGCGCGATCTAGGCCGGAGAATCAAGGGGATCAAGGGTTAGGACGCGGTAACGCATAGGCGACCCCTATTGAACGGGGGTTCGCGTTTTGATACTTTCGGGCCTGTGAAAAATGACGACGTGGAGCACTGGTCCCTCAAGCATCCCGAGTTCGGGCTGCTTGAGCTGTTTATCGGCGAACCAGATGCACTGCGGAGAATCGATCCTGATTTCCCAACGTCTAATAAGAAAACCGACGCGGAAAACAGCACCGAGCCGGAGGCGGAAGAGGGAGCTGAAGGTGATGTGGGGGACGAGGGGGCGTCCACAAAAGAAGACAGCGAGAAGTTTCTCAAGAAGCTGGAAGAGAAACTAGACGACCTCGATAAGGACCGGCAGCTACTCGTGCGTCGTGACGGGGTAACGATCGCGAGGTACAAGAGCCTCGAGAATCAAAAGATTGACCTAGGCAAGACCGAGGCGACCGTAAAGGCCAGGGAGTATGGCGGTGAGATGACCCTCAGTGCCCCTTACCTGGGGTGGACGTCGAACTTCCTCGATAGCTGGATGATCGAGGTCAAGGTGAAAGACGACGAAGGGGTGGTGACCTTCGACCCGCCTGAAGGCTCGCGGGCTGCTAAGCGTTGGGAGGCGATGGAGGAGTCGCCGTTCAAACGCTGGTTTTACCCGCTGATTACCGGCCTGGGGAAGGGCGGTTGGGCGCTGGCCGTGATTGTGCTGGGGCCGTTGGTTTCCAAGCTGATTGCATGGCTATTGAGCTTCCTGCCGGACTGGGATATCAACATTCCGTGGCCGGACATTAATCTGCCGTCGATCCCGTGGCCGGACATTAATTTGCCCTCCATTCCATGGCCGGATATCAACCTTCCTTCGATCCCGTGGCCGGATTGGCACATGCCCGAATGGATGGAGCCGATTCTGCGCGTGGTGGCATTCATGGCGGATTACAGCAAGGTGTGGGTGCCTGTGGTGATCGGCATTGCGGTCGGCCTGATGGCGGTGAAGAACAACAAGAAGTCCAAGGAGCGCAAGGCGAAGTGGCAAGACGAGCAGGCGGGCAGCGAGAACGAGGGCAGTGACCAGGCGGACAGTGAGCAGACGGGTTCTTGAATCAGCACCACACGCGGGTGTAAGGTTGAATTTCCTGTTGTACAAGCGTTTCCGCAGCAGGAATCATGGGGTCGACTTGGTTTCGACTTTGTGCATTGAGCCAGGGGAAGCGTGCCGGTGAAGGCAGACGACCACCGATTTTAAGCGTCGCTGCGAATTTATAAGCGCCGAGAACACTCAGCGCGACTACGCCCTCGCTGCCTAATCACAGCGACCGCGTGTCTGTCAGCCCGGGGATGTCCCTGACCCGGTAGCTGGCATCGACTTAAGGGACTTGCCGCGCGGCTTTGTTGCTTGGGCCGTGCGGGACATCTTTCGAGCAACTGGGCCCATCATCCAGGCTGGTTCGTGAGCGCTGGAGGGTCGAGCAGAGGTCACGTGCGAACTGCGCACGGAGAAGCCCTGGCGAGGTCGCAAAGGACCCGGGTTCAATTCCCGGCGGCTCCACCAAACGCATTACCCCAGTTCAGAAATGAGCTGGGGTTTTGCCGTGCTCGATTAACAAGCTGGAATTGGAATGCCATCCGCTTTCAGATATTTAGGGAGAAAGCCATAATGTGCTTCCCAAACATGGTGCTGGTTTAGTTTATTATGCAGGGGGTTACCAGTTTCGACCCTCCGATCTAGGGCAACCGCGCATCGTTCAGCGGCTAGCTTAGAAGTGAACGCCCCCACTAGTTCTGGGTCAAAATCGTCTGCTCTTCTTTCTTCCTCCTGGGCAGGTCCAGATCGGAAAACCAGAAAGATTACATCGGAAGGGAGTTTTCTGAGTAGGGGCCTATACCAGTCTTTAATGGTTACTTCTTCAATCCAGCAGCTGTACATTTTTGATTCTACATATTCGGCCATTGCGTCTGCTTGTTTTCGATTACGTGCAACACCGACGAAGTCTTCTTGAAGAGTTTCTTTTTGGTGAGAGAAGAGTGCGAGCACGCTCGGGTATGCAGCTTTAAGCATGGAGCCTCCTCAGGCTCTACAGGAAGTGCGAATTGCATGAGTATTGATAGCGGAATTATAGATTCCATCGTTGGAAGGGGTGGCTAATTCGAGGAGAGGGGTGGGACTCATCGGTTAGACTTGCCCGCATGGTAGCGCCCGAGACACAACCGCAACCCAGCTGGCGCTTTGCCGGGACCTTCCGGCCGTATCAACAGCGTATCCTCGAACGCTTCGATGACCTGAAGCAGGATCACCGCATCCACGTCGTTGCCGCGCCTGGATCCGGCAAGACGATTCTCGGCCTGGAACTTATCTGCCGCCTCGGCAAACCAGCCCTGATCCTGGCTCCCACCATCACTATCCGCGACCAGTGGATCGATCGTTTTGCAGCGCACTTCCAACACAACGGCGCATCGAACCCGCGGGAGTGGTGTTCCACCTCGCTACACAACCCGGCCTTCCTGACGGTCATCACCTACCAGGCGCTGTACTCCGCATACACCCAGGCGCTCGACGAGGAAACGGGGGAGGACTTCGCGGACCTCGACATCCTGGACGCAGTCCGCGACATCGGAACGGTGTGCCTCGACGAAGCACACCACCTGCGCTCCCAGTGGCACCGCGCCCTGACAGCCTTCATGGAACAGCTGGGCCGCCGAAAAGCAGTGCCCAACACCATCGCGCTCACGGCTACCCCGCCGTACGATTCCACCCCCAGCGAATGGCAACGCTATGAACAGCTGTGCGGCCCTATCGACGAGGAAATCTTCGCCCCCGAACTCGTGGCCGCCGGTAACCTGTGCCCGCATCAGGACTACGTCTACGTTACGAAGCCCAGCCAGGAAGAAGAGCAGGAAATCGCCGAGCTGCGCCGGCGTGGCAACGAAGTGCTAGTGGACCTGCAACGGCAGGGGATTTTGGCGCAACTGGCGGAGGATCTCGGCCAACTCACGGACGAACAGTTGCAGGTGGCCCTCGACGACGAGGAGAATTTCTACGCCCTAAAAATCCTCCTCACCGCTGCTGGGCATCCGATAGCGCCGCATATTCAGGCGATACTCAGCGAAAAACGCCCGGAACTCTCCGGCGAGCTGGGGCTGCAGTTCGTCATCGACCATCCCGACTTCTTCCGCGCCAGCCCGACGCTGGCCTCCGCTCTGCGGGCGAATAACTTGCTGAACAAGGGGAAGATTTCCGTCACGGGAGAGAAGAAGGTCAACCGGATCCTCACCCACTCCGCGGGCAAGATCCGCGCCGTCGGTGACATTGCCGAAGAAGAAGTCTCCGCGATGTCCGGCAACCTCCGCCTGGTGATCCTCGCGGATTACGTCCAGCGGGATTACCTGTCCAGCGTGGGCAGCGACGATGCCCTGGTCCACGTGGGCGTCATCCCCATCTTCGAAGCGCTGCGACGGCGAGTAGGCGGTACCACGAGAATCGCCGCGATCAGCGGATCGGTAATCGTCATCCCGCGCACGGCGCTGGACGACGTGAAGCGTTATGCAGAGGACCTCGGCGGGGAAGTCACCGCCGCCAAGGACCTCAGCGACGAGTATGTGGAGGTGCGCTTTTCCGGCGGCACGCGGGTATCCGTACCCGCCATTACCCGCGCTTTTCAGGAGGGACTGTTCACGATCTTGGTGGGTACAGCCGCTCTGCTGGGGGAGGGGTGGGATTCTCCCTGCGCCAACGCGCTCATTATCGCCAGCTCCGTGCGAGCTTTTATGCTGACCAACCAGATGCGCGGCCGAGTGATCCGGGTGGACCCCGCCGTCCCGGATAAGACCGCGAATATTTGGCACATCGCAACGTGCGAACCGAGCCAAGGTGCCGGGCGCGGAGCATGGCTTGACCAGGTGGCACAGAGCGGGGCGCAGGCTCTGAACGTCGGTACAGGGGAGTCGCTGGACGTGCTGGGCTCGCACGACGTGCGCTCGCTGCAGAAACGCTTCGAGGCCTTCGTGGCGCCGCGCGCCGATGCGCCGGTGATCGAGAACGGATTCGACCGCTGCTTCGCCGAGCCACCCCTGCGCGCCTACCGCAGCATCGATGCCGCCAACGAACGGATGCTGGCCCGGGCCTTTCGGCGGGACCTCATGCGTAACCAGTGGCTAGAGGCCCTGGGCATGGGGAATGTGCCGGATGGCCAGCCCTACGAGATGCAGTTCAACATCGATGTCGAAAAGCCCGCATCGGCCGGGGTGGTGCCTTTCCTGGACGTTATCCTGGGCTACATCTTCTTCCTCGTGGTCATGTTCGGCCTGGCAGTGGGGCGCGTTCTTCCGCACCTCCCGGTCGGGGGCCAATGGCTGGCGTTCGGGGTGCTTGCGTTGCTCGGCGGTGCGGCGGTATTGATGCGCACCCGGAAGGCCCAACAACTGACGGATACCAGCAAGCGCCTGAAAGCCGAGGCCACGGCGCTGGCACGCACGCTGAGCACCCTCGGCTTGATCGAAACCCGCAACCTCATGGCGATCGTCGACGAAGGCGCCATCGGCGCGAATGTGCGCCTGTCCGGCGGGACCTTCGCCGAAAGGAAGCTTTTTGCGGACGCCATGTCTCAGCTGTCTGGGGAAGTCCGTAACGCGCGCTATCTGATTACGCCCGCGCATCACCTCCACATCCGCGGAATCTTCTGCGCCCAGTCTGTGCCTGATGTTATCGGCACGCGCCGGGAGAACGTGGATGAATTCGTGGGGCAGTTAGAGCGTGTGGGGCTGCCGATGCGGGCGGTGTACACCCGCAATCCGGAAGGGCGGAAGTTCTTGCTGCAGGCGCGAAAGCTCAGCGGGGCTAATATTGCAGCCCGCCTGACAAAGCAGACACGGCGCTACGGACGGTAGCTACTGTTGGGATTTCCTATTGTCTGGCCCCTCACACTACTCTAAGGTGCATGAACGCAGTCCTCGTTGCCGTCGTCGTCATGCTGGCCCTCGCCCTGCTTCGGGTGCATGTGGTGTTGGCGCTGTTCATCGGAGCTCTTATCGGTGGTCTCCTTAGCGGCCTGGGCCTCGATGCCACGATGGTGGCATTCCAAGAAGGTCTTTCCGGCGGTGCACAAATTGCACTGAGTTATGCCCTCCTTGGCGCCTTCGCGATGGCCGTAGCCAGCGCAGGACTGCCCAAGCTTTTGGCAGATTCGATCTTGGGGCGACTGGGCGTCACAAACGAAGAAACAAAGAGTCGCGCCGTCGCCGCAACGAAATGGCTGATGCTGGCGGGCATCCTCGCAATGGCCGTGATGAGCCAGAACCTCATCCCCGTGCACATCGCGTTCATTCCGCTGATCATTCCGCCGCTGTTGAGCGTCTTTAATAAGCTGCAGCTGGACCGCCGCCTGGTCACCTGTATCCTGACGTTCGGCCTGATCACCACGTACATGTGGATTCCGCTGGGCTTCGGTTCGATCTTCCTGAACGACATTCTGATGGCTAACATCTCCAAAGCGGGTATGAACACTGACGGCATCAACGTGATGTCGGCAATGGGAATCCCGGCGCTGGGCATGCTCTGTGGCCTGTTGGTGGCGGTGTTTATTACGTACCGCAAGCCACGCACGTACGAGGATCGCCCGATCACGGATGCCGGGACCACATCGGACGAGGAGATCTCCCGCTACAAGATCTTCGTTTCCATCATCGCGATTATCGCGACCTTCGCCGTGCAGGTAGTTATGCAGTCCATGGATATGGAGGCTAATTCGCTTCTGATCGGCGCCCTGGTTGGCTTGACGATCTTCATGGGTACCGGCGCAGTTGATTGGAAGAAGGCCGACGATGTCTTCACCGCTGGTATGCGCATGATGGCCTTGATCGGCTTCATTATGATCACCGCTCAGGGCTTCGCCGAAGTCATGAAGGCTACCGGCGAGGTCGAAAGCCTGGTCAACACATCCGCCGATCTGTTCGCGGGCAACAAGGCCGCCGCCGCCCTGGTGATGCTACTGGTCGGCTTGGTGGTCACCATGGGCATTGGCTCTAGCTTCTCCACCCTGCCGATTGTCGCAACGATCTACGTGCCTTTGTGCGCGTCGATGGGCTTCTCGCCACTCGCCACTGTGGCGATTGTGGGTACTGCGGGTGCTCTTGGTGACGCCGGCTCCCCGGCCTCCGACTCGACCCTAGGCCCCACGTCGGGCCTGAACGCGGATGGCCAGCACGACCACATCCGGGATTCCGTGATCCCGACGTTCCTGCACTTCAATATTCCGCTGCTGATCGCCGGCTGGGTCGCGGCGATGGTTCTATAGCGAAGCCGCGCGCTCCAGCCGCGCTGGGGCGCCTTAGTAGCGCACCACCAGGTTGCGCGCGTCCGTCGGCCCCAGCAGGATCTCCGGCGCCAGACCGAAGTTGGTCCAGCGGGTACGGCTGGCCCAGTCCAGAGCCTCCTCACCCATGTTGTGACGGAAGTTCACGGCAATGCCGTCGGAGTAAAAGCGCAGCTGCGTGGCGCCGGTGGGCCAGTTCTTCGCCGCCGGAGTCTCCAGGAACACCGCGTGGGTATCCACGTCCGGCTTATCGCGGTGGGCACGGTGGGTGTGGCCCGCCAGCACCAGCTTCACGCCCGGGGCTGCTTGGATCATCTTCTGCAGTCGGATCAAATCCGGGTCGCGCAGGATGAAAGCAGGTCCGGCGGCGTTCGACCAGCCGGCTTCGCGCGTCATGGGGTGGTGCAGCATCAGAACGGTCGGTTTGTTTGGATCGCGGCGCAGGAAGCCTTCGATCTGACGGAACTGCTGTGGCTCGATCCGCCCGCCGGACTTATCCAGCTCCGTGGAATCGATGCCGATCACGCGCACGCCCGCGGGCTCCAGATCCATCATCCAGGCCTGCTGCCGGGGTTCGAAGACATCGCCGAAGGGATCGAAGTGCTCCTTGCCATAAGGAGTAGCAGTCTCGTATCCAGAGGAACCGTCCGCCTTGTGCGGGCGGTCGTGGTTGCCACGGGTCACGCGCCATGTGCCGGAGAACTTGTCCAGCATCTCCTTCGCACGACGGACCTCGGCCGGGCGGGCTTCGCTGGTCACATCGCCGTTGACAAACAGGTGCGTGGCTCCGTAAGCCTCGGCGGTCTGAATCACTGCGTCTAGGCACACCTCCGGGTAGGGCGCGGACTGTGGGTTCGGAACAGCAGGTGGCGGGAACCCGTCGAACCATAGCCCGTCCTGTGCCTCGCCCATGTGCACGTCGTTTGCCACAATGACGGTCTGCAGCAGGTCACCGGAAAGACGTGGCAGGGTGGTGAACGCCCGCTTGTTCTCCTGGAAGTAATTGTGCGTCGCGTTGGCTTCGACACCGTGGGAGGAAGCGCTGAAACGATACGTCGTCTCGGGCTGCAGTCCTTCGACCGTCATGATGTGGAAGAAGGTGTTCTTCTCCGAGCGCACGATCTTCGTATCCTGCGGGTTGTCCTCCGGCCATACGCGCAGCGTGCCTTCGGTCGGCATGCCCACGGGGCGTTCTGCGATGCTGACCTTCGCATCCCACGTCAGCCAGCTGATCGTCACCGAATCCTCCGTGACAGTCACGACCTGCAGGTCGCCGGCCAGGAACTTGCCCTTCGGGCCGGAGCCCTTGCGGCCCATCACCCAACCGGTCTCGGAGCTACCGATGTTGCTTGGGGTGTAGCTGGCCGAGCTGGCCATATTCGGCGTACTCGCCGAACCCAGCGCCGAGCTACCGGTCAGCCCGCTGCCCGCGAGGTCGCTACCGGCCAGGCCGGAACTGCCCGCACCCGTGCCTGGAGCAGCACCCGCATTGGCAAGCGGCCCCACCACGAAGGCTGCGGAACCGGCGCTGAAGCCTAGTGCTTTGAAGAATCGGCGTCGAGAAAAAATACCTTTACTGCCCATGAGCGCACAGGGTAAAGGGCGTGCGTGACGAACAGCCGGCCTCGAGGCAGCGGGCAGGGAAAGGTCGGGCGAATACTGGGTTAACGGCTAATTAATCTTCTGCTCGTGACCCGCCCAGGCCTCTTCGCGCAGCGCGTTCTTGCGGACCTTGCCTGTGGAGGTACGGGGGAGTTCGTCCAGAATCCGCACGTCGCGGGGAACCTTGTAACCGGCGATGTGGGCGCGGCAGTGGGCGATCACGGCCTCTTGCACGGCGGACTGATCAGCGTCGCGGGCCTCCGGGCGCAGAACCACGTAGGCGCGTGGGCGCTCGCCCCACTTCTCGTCCGGCACGCCGATCACCGCGCAGTCGGAGACGTCAGGGTAGCTGATCACGGCCTGCTCGACCTCGATCGTAGAGATGTTCTCGCCGCCGGAAACCACCACGTCCTTCGCGCGATCCATCAGCTGGATATAGCCGTTGGGGTGCATCACCCCCAGGTCGCCAGTGTGGAACCAGCCGCCGCGGAAGGCATGCGCGGTGGCCTCTTCGTCGTTGAAGTAACCGGCCATAATGCCGTTGCCGGTCAGGATGATCTCGCCCAACGTTGCGCCGTCGGCGGGCACGTCGACCAGCGCCTCGTCCTGGCTTTCAGTTGGCTGGATTACGCGCACGTCCTCGTTGGTGATCGAGGCCACACCCTGGCGCGCCTTGAGCACCGCGCGACGGCGAACCGTCATGTCCTCCCATTCGGGCTGCGCTTCGCAGACGGTGAAAGGCCCATAGCTTTCGGTCAGGCCGTACACGTGGGTGACCTCCACTCCGATGTTCTCGCAGCGGGTGATGGTCGTCGGGCTCGGCGGTGCGCCTGCGGTGGCTACTCGGAGGTTCGTCACGCGCCGCTTGTTTTCGTCGTCGACCAGGGTGTTCAGTACAGCCGGTGCGCCGCAGAGGGCGGTCACGCCCTCGGTGCGGATCAGTTCCCACATCTCCGGGCCCCGTACCGCGCGCAGTGCCACCTGGGTTGCGCTGACGGCCATTGCTGCCCAACCGGTGCACCAACCGGAGCAGTGGAACATCGGCAGCGTCCATAGGTACACCGTGTCGTGGTTGAAGTGCTGCGTGTGCGCTTGCCCCAGCGCGTTGAGGTACGCGCCGCGGTGCGTGTAGATCACACCCTTGGGCTTGCCCGTCGTGCCGGAGGTGTAGTTAATCGCGATCGTCTCGTTCTCATCGCGCACGCGGTAGGGCAGTGGCTCTTCGTCGCGGTGCCCTGCCAGGTAGGCGCTAAAGGTCTTTACTAGTGACGCCCCCTGCGGGTCAGTATCTGCCCTTTCAACCTGGGGTTCTACGCCTTCCTTGTCGGCGATGTACACGGCCCGGCGCAGGTCGCGCTCGCCACTATCGAGGATGGGGTCGATCAGTTCTTTTTCACCGATAAGCACGTCGATGGAAGCGTGGTCGAGGATGTGGTTGACCTCTGCTGGGGCTAGGCGGGTGTTGATCGGCACCGTGACCGCGCGTGCCAGTGGCACGGCGAACTGCGCTAGTAGCGCCTCGTAGCTATTGGAGGCGAGGATGCCCACCCGGTCGCCTTCAGCGACGTGGTCGGCGATCAGTGCGTGGGCGAAGGCTTGTGCATCGGCGTTGAATTCGGCAAAGGTGATGCGTCGCGGTCCATCGACCGCGGCTACCTTGTTGGAGTGAACCTGTGCGGAGCGCTGGAGGAAGCGCAGGGGAGTAAGGGGAGCGTTCAGGCCGTGCTGTGAAGCGAAAGTCATGCCCGCGACTGTAATTCAGATCACTAAAACCTGTGTGGGATTTGAAGAATTTGAGCTTTGATACCGTGGGAAGGGATGAGGTATTCACGATCTGTTAAGGAAATTGTTGGTTCGCAAATGTCTCGTCGCGCTGGCGCTGCAGCGGTCGCGTCCGCACAGGAGGGCTCGGGCAGCAAGCTCACGCGCATCTCCGTTGATGGAAAAGATGTAGATCCCAAGCTGCTTTCCCCAGTCCGTTGCAAGCTGGATGAAGACGATGGCCGCAAGGTGCTGGAAGTCGACTTCGGTATCGACGACGACCACGCTGGCTCGGCCACGGTGAAGCGTAAGGGTGACGCTTATGTTGTCGAAGGAAACCCGGTGGAAGACGATTCGACTCGCGCGATCGCCCTATCTGTGGAGTTCACCTGCGCCAACTAAAACGCTGGAGCTAGGGCGCCCCGCAACTAGAGTGCACTGCGCCACGGGTTCTTTGTATCGACGAGGAACTTCTCTACGTCCTCGGGGCGCGCCCGAAGGGTGGGGTCGAAGTCCAGGTATGCTTTTGTTTCCCGAGCGATCAGGCCAGACAGGATCAGCAGGCCAACCAGGTTCGGCAAGGCCATCAGCCCGTTGGCGATGTCTGCGAAGGTCCAGGCCAGGCCGATCTCCGTCGTGGCGCCGACGAAAACCACGCAGGTGAACAGCATTCGGTAAGGCAGGGAGGCCCAGGGGCCGAAGGCACGCTCCGCGTTGCGCTCGCCGTAGTAAGACCAGCCCAGGATCGTGGAGAATGCGAAGAACACGATCGATAGGGAGACGATGGTGCCGCCCCACTCCGAGCCGATTCCCTTGCTAAAGGCCTGCGCCGTCATGTTTGCTGCATTGTCCTCGCCCGTGTCCCACACACCCGTGGTGATGATCACCAGGCCAGTCATGGTCACCACAATGATCGTGTCGATAAAGGTCTGAGTCATGGAGACCAATCCCTGGCGTACAGGGTGGGTGGTCTTTGCCGCTGCTGCGGCAATTGCGGCCGAACCCATACCGGATTCGTTTGAGAAGATGCCGCGGGCCACACCCATCTGCATAGCCAACATGATGCCGGACCCTAGGAATCCACCGGTGGCAGAGGTTCCCGTGAAGGCGTCACTAAAGATAAGGCCGAAAGACTCCGGGATCTCGCTAGCGTGCAACCCCAGCACGACGAAACCGCCGACGATATAGATAAGAATCATCAGCGGCACGAAGGCCGAAGTGACCTTGCCGATCGAGCCGATGCCACCCAGCAACACCGCGCCGACTAGCACGAACATCACCGCGCCGGTGACGGTGGGGCTGACGTTGAACGTGTCCTCTAGACCCGCGGCCACAGCGTTGCCCTGGGTGAGGTTTCCGATGCCGAATGAGGCGATGATGGCCGCGATGGTGAAGAACCACGCCAGGAACGTGCCCAGACCGCCCGGAATGCCCAGCGACAGGTAGCGCTGCGGACCACCGGAAACCTGACCCTTCGAATCGGCCACGCGGAAGCGAACGCCCAAGAAGGCCTCCGAATACTTCGAGGCCATACCCACCAAGCCGGTGACCCACATCCAAAACAGCGCGCCGGGACCACCGACGGAAATTGCAGTAGCCACACCCACAATATTGCCCACGCCGACGGTGGCAGCCAGAGCCGTAGTGAGCGCCTGGTACTGAGTGATGTCGCCTTCGCCACCTTCGTCATCGCGGTCGATAAGTCCGTGCCGCAGTGCCACGAATAGCTTGCGGAACTGCACGCCGCCTAGGCGGAACGTCAGCCACAGGCCAGTGAGCAGCAACAGTGGGATAAGTAGCCACTGGCTCCAGACAAACTGGTCGATCTTATCCAGATAGTTCTGGAGGGACTCGGCGAAGGAAACGTCTTGCATGAACTACAGAGGGTACGCCGGTGGTAGGGAGAGGTGAAATGTTTTCACAAAAATCTCAGCAAAATTGGCTACCGCGCAGCCGCGCGTTAAAGAGTCGTCAAGGGGGCGTTGAACGGGTGCAAGAGCGCTGAAAAAAGCCGCGGAATCGGGCACGATAAATGGTGAGCTGCAAGAAAATGCTTTCAGCCCTTTCAGGCACCGACCGAAGGAAAGAACATGCACCCACGCGCTGGCCAGCCCGCCACCCCCGACGACCTAACCGACATCCCCGCCCTGCTGGAGGCCTACTCCGCCAAGGTTCCCAACCTGGACGATCCGGGCCAGCGCGTAAGCTTCGGCACCTCCGGCCATCGTGGCAGTGCCTTCGACGGGGCTTTCAACGAAGCACATATTCTGGCCACCACTCAGGCCATCGTCGATTACCGCCGTGAACAGGGCATTAACGGCCCCCTGTTTATCGGCCGCGACCCGCACGCACTGTCCGAGCCCGCCGAGGCCACCGCACTTGAGGTCCTGGCCGGCAACCGCGTGACCGTCAAGGTGGACCAGGAGCGTGGCTTCGTTCCCACCCCGTCCATCAGCTTCGCAATCCTGGAACACAACAAGCAGCTGCCCGGCGGACCAGAAGGTACTGACTCGGGCCGCGCCGACGGTATCGTCATCACCCCTTCCCACAACCCGCCACGCGACGGTGGCTTCAAGTACAACCCGCCGACCGGTGGCCCTGCGGATACCGACGCCACCAGTTGGATCGCCCGTCGCGCCAACGAGTACCTGGATGCGGATCTGGCTGGAGTGCAGCGCTCCACCTCGACCGAGTTGGTAGAAAACCACGATTTCCTGGGCAACTACGTCGCCGCTCTGCCGGAGGTTATCGACCTCGAGGCCATCCGCAGCGCGGGCGTGCGCATCGGCGCCGACCCGATGGGTGGTGCCTCCGTCGCCTACTGGGAGCGCATCGCCGACGTGCACGGCCTCGACCTCACCGTCGTCAACCCGACGATCGACCCCGCCTTCGGCTTCATGACCTTGGACTCCGACGGCAAGATCCGCATGGATTGCTCTTCGCCGTCCGCGATGGCCTCTCTAGTCGATGCGGTCGCCGGCGCCGGTGGGGCTTCGTACGACATAGCCACTGGTAATGACGCTGATTCCGACCGGCACGGAATCGTCACGCCAGATGCAGGCCTGATGAACCCGAACCACTACCTTGCCGTCGCCATCGAGTACCTCTTTAGCCACCGCGAGAACTGGCCGCAGGATGCCGCCGTGGGCAAGACCCTGGTGAGCTCCTCCATGATCGACCGCGTGGTGGCCCGCATGGGGCGCAACCTGATGGAGGTGCCGGTCGGGTTCAAGTGGTTCGTGCCGGGCCTGGTCAACGGATCCGTGGGCTTTGGCGGAGAAGAATCCGCAGGTGCTTCCTTCCTCCGTCGCAACGGGCAGGTCTGGTCGACCGATAAGGACGGCATTATCGCTGACCTGTTGGCGTCCGAAATAAAAGCAACGACCGGCAAGAGCCCATCCGAGCGTTACAAGGAGCTAGCCGAGGAGCTCGGGGCGCCGCAGTACAAGCGCATCGATGCGCCGGCGAACCGTGAACAGAAGGAGCGGCTGAAGAAGCTCAGCGCCAGCGACGTGGAAGCCACCGAGCTGGCGGGGGAGAAGATCCAGGCGATTCTGACCGAGGCGCCGGGCAATGGCGCGGCCATCGGCGGTGTGAAGGTGACCACCGATAACGCCTGGTTCGCTGCCCGCCCGAGTGGCACGGAGGACAAGTACAAGATCTATGCCGAGTCCTTCAACGGTGCCGAGCACCTGGACCAGGTGCTGGAAGAAGCACAGGTCGTTGTCGACGGGGTGCTGGGATAGTTCTCACTCGGAAGTGGCGGACAGGGGGGCTGGCGGCAGCCCTAGCCCTGCCGGAGCCCCTTGCTGCTGCCCTCGCTGCGCGTATACGGATTATTTCGGGGTCGATTCAGGGTTTTCCCAGACTACTGCGATAGTGTAACGCGCAGTAGACACGTCACCATCTGTTGAAAGGAAAGCTCAGTGAGCCAGAAAATTAAGTCCCCTAATGCTTCTAAAGGGGGCAACGGCTTCCTGTGGGGAATCATCGCGATCCTCGTTATCGCAGCCGTAGCCATTGGCTTTATCGTGTACAACAACCAGAAGCACAAGGTGGACAACATCACCCTGCCGGATGACAAGGTGAATGTGAAGATGACTGCTAAGGACAGCATCGTCACCCTGGAGCCCGAGAACGCTGGGAACGACGTTCCGACTGTTGAAGTTTTTGAGGACTTCAGCTGCCACTACTGTGCAGAGCTGGAAACCGCGTCCAGCGAAGACGTGAAGAAGGCGCTGGAAGACGGGAAGGTGAAGGTACAGTTCCGCTTCCTGAACTTCCTGGACCGTGGCGATGAAACCGGCCCCTCGACCCGTGGCGCCGCCGTGGCTTGGGAAATTGCCAAGACGGGTGACGTGGATGCCTTCTGGAACATCCACCGCTTGATGATGGAAGAGCAGTCCACCGTTACCCGTGATTGGGACTGGGATGACCTGGCCAACGCTGCGGAAAAGATGGGCGTAGATGACGGTGTGGTTGGCAAGATCCGCGACAAGTCCATTAAGGACGAAGGTGCGAAGATCTCCCGTGCAAACGACAAGGAAGTTGAGAAGCGAGAAGGAAATGTTTCCTCGCCGCTGCTTTACAAGAATGGTAAGAAATTTGATCCGCCTGTGAACGAGGAGCGGGAGATGCAATCCTGGGTTCCGGTAGCGCTGGAAGGCAAGTAGTTTCCCGCCGGGTGAGTAGCCACGGAGCATCAGAGCTGTGGCGCCACCCAGGGGCACCTGGCGATTTGGAGAACTTAATTCCAGTGTTGTAGCTTTAGATCCGTTCGCTTCGCAGGGATTTCCTTGAAACGAAATCGCTTGGATAGCAACGGGGCTATGGCGCAGCTGGTAGCGCACCACACTGGCAGTGTGGGGGTCACGGGTTCGAATCCCGTTAGCTCCACAGAACACAGAGCCCTGGTCGGTAACGACCAGGGCTCTGTTATGTATGTGGGGCATTGTGAGAGTTAAAGTGCTCCTATAACTTGACTGGGTGTATAAGCGCGAAGCCTGGACAGTTTGACCATCGGGGTAGTCTGGAGCGTGCCGGAGATTCCTATGGTGTACGTCTAGATTTTCGAGTGGGGGAGCTGTATCAATATGGGTATGAGCGGTGCACTGATTAATTTGCACATCGATGATGAGCAAAAGAGACGGCTGGATAGATTGTCCAAGCGAACGGGTCGGTCCAGTTCTTTCTATGTTCGTGAAGCATTGGGGGCACATCTCGCGGAGCTTGAGTACCTCTACACCTTGGAGGATGAAGCCGCTCAAATCCGCAGGGGGGAACTTGAGACCGTTTCGCTGACTGACTTGGAGGCCGAATGTGACCTGGGAGATTAGATTTTCTCCCCGTGCGGCCAAAGCATATAAGAAGTTAGATAAGCAGAATAGAAGTCGCGTCAGCCAGCTGTTGAGAGAAGTGTCGCGGCTTCCAAATCCTCGATCGCGTGGCAAAGCGCTTTCCGGGAACAGGATTGGTTTATGGCGATGGAGGGTGGGGGACCTTCGGATTATTGCCGATATCGTAGACGAGAGCATTGTCGTTGTCGTCGTCGATCTAGGGCATCGGTCGAAAATCTATAAAGGATAATCCGCTTGAGTGGGGATCCCTGTCTGGGCAAGCGCGACTGAAGCAAATCCACCGTGCTAGTCTAGTTTTATTGGAAACTGCCCAGTTCAGGAGCGTACAGCGAACCCAATGTAGGTCCACCACATGTCGGAGAATTCCACCTGTCAGAGAATTCTAGGTTTAGATAGGTCGGGTCGTGAGGGCGTCAGAAAACAAAGAGAGCGAGCACATGAACGGTCTAGGGGCAACGAAGCGCTTCGGCTACACCTTCCTAGTGCTGTCTACGATCGGGCTGATTTTTTCCGCGCTGATCATGCACGACAAGCTGCAGATGGCGCTGAATCCCGACTTTAAGCCGGCCTGCACCTTCAACGAGGTGATCTCGTGTACGGACGTGATGGCCTCGGATCAGGCGTCCGCCTTTGGCTTCTCTAACCCGTTCATCGGGCTGATCGGCTTCCCGGTGATGATGACCCTCGCGGTGATGCTGATCGTGGGGGCCAAGCTGCCGCGTTGGATGTGGTACTGCATCCTGGCTGGGCTGGCATTGGGCGTGGTGTTCGTGCATTGGCTGGCCTATGCTGCGATCTACTCGATTGGCGCGCTGTGCCCTTATTGCATGGCCGTGTGGGCAGCGATCCTGCCGATGTTTGTGATGACGTTGGTGCACATCCAACGCGAGCAGCGGCGCGAGGCGGGGGAGGACGTGCCACACTCCGCACTGGGCATGCCGCTGGTGGTTGTTATCGCCTGGTACCTCGCATTTACCGCGCTGATCCTGGACCAGTTCGTGTTCTAGTCCCGCCACCACGCGTCGTGCGGCGTGACTGGCAGGTGTCGCTTGTGGCGCGAACGGAACCATAGCCCCTCGATGTGTTCCGCGACCTGCGGGTCGATGTCGGCTGCGCCGTTGGTGCTTTCCAGGTAGTCATCCAGCTGCGCGTACGTTACGCCCAGTGCTTCTTCGTCGGGCAGGGCAGGGCGGTCTTCCTCGAGGTCCGCGGTTGGCACCTTCTGCCACGTGCTGTTCGGGGCGCCGAGGTGCTGCAGTAGTGCTGCACCCTGTCGTTTCGTCAGTCCCGCCAATGGAACCAGGTCCGCCGCACCGTCGCCGTGCTTGGTGTAGAAGCCAGTGATCGCCTCCGCCGCGTGGTCTGTTCCAACGACCAGCCCGCCGAGCTCGCCGGCCAGTGCGTATTGCGCGATCATACGCTCGCGCGCCTTGATGTTGCCCTTATTGAAGTCACTGACCTGCGTGATGCCTAGGGCTTCGCTGGTCGCGCGCGCCGACTCGTCGGTGGCTCCCTTGATATTTACTGTGACGCCCATACTCGGCGCAATAAACTCCAGCGCAACCTGTGCGTCGTCCTCGTCCGCTTGAATTCCGTAGGGCAGCCGCACGGCGCAGAAGCGGTAGGGCTGAGCCGGCTCTTCCTGCTGGGCTAGTGCATCCTCCTGGTTGAGGCGATCGACAGCCAGCTGGCACAGCCTTCCGGCGAGGGTGGAATCCTGCCCGCCGGAAATGCCCAGCACCAGCGTGCGTGTGTGGGTGGCTCGCAGGTAGTCGGCGATGAACTGTACGCGACGTTCTACCTCTTCGGCTGGGTCGATGGTGGGTTGCACTCCCAATTCGGCGATGATGTGCGCATGCAGCGGGCGGGCGCCGGGGTCACCGTGGATGTCGCGTGCGCCGGGGGTGCGGTCGGTGCTGGGTGGCTTGCCAGTGTGATCTGCAGAGGAGCTCATGCCTTGATGCTAGTCCGTACGGTGGGGGATGTGGCGGAGTACGTGGTGCTGTGCCGCCGATGTTGCTTGCACTCATTTGGTTTTGAGTGGCCTGGTGGGTAAACTCATCGTTTGTGTTTGTGCCGGGCGGCATGACCAGGCTTTGGCCTGGGCTGCCTGGCGATGTGAAAAGTCGATGAGGAAAGGAGCGCCCGATGAAGGTCCGTAAGTCCCTTCGGTCGCTGAAGAACAAGCCGGGCGCTCAGGTCGTTCGTCGCCGCGGTAAGGTCTACGTGATCAACAAGAAGGAACCCCGCTTCAAGGCTCGCCAGGGCTAAGAACCACAAGGTTCCGCCTTCCCCCGCAGTCGCTTCGGTGCTTTGTCGCCGTTGTGAGGCGGGGGATTTTTTTGTCCCAAATCCCGGCTTTGAAATTACATGCATGTTTTTCATGTGGCTAGATGTAGTGGTGGGAAAATCCGCCACCTGCGAATACTCAGCTTGTAACTACTATATATGGTGCTCGCGCTTTACTTGACCCCCAAAATGTTGTGTTTTAGCGGTTGTCTTACACGCATGTGATGTGTAGTCTTAAGCAAGTCAATGAGGGCAAGGTAAAACCGGGAATCCCGGATGTGCCACAAGCGCCTCGCACGACAACCACCAACTAAACCAACACCGATAGTGCCCACAAAAACTATTGCCACCGGGGCCACAGTTTCAACGCTTTCAGGAGAATGACAGCCGCCATGATCACCGTCTACACCAAGCCCGCCTGTGTTCAGTGCAACGCCACCAAGAAGGCCCTCGACAAGGCCGGTCTTGAGTACGAACTCGTAGACATCAGCCTCGATGATGATGCCCGCGATTACGTTATGGCGCTGGGGCACCTGCAGGCTCCCGTAGTTGTTGCTGGTGAGGATCACTGGTCTGGCTTCCGTCCGGATCGCATTCGCACCCTGGCTGTAGAGGCCGCTTAAACCCCAGCGTCACCCGACCTGCACCGTCGCAGGTCGGGAGAATAATGCGCTGTCTAGTTCCCTAATGAGGCTCAATGCTGATCACGTATTTTTCTTCCACGACGGAGAACACTCACCGTTTTGTGCGCAAGCTCGGGTTGCCTTCCTGCCGCATCCCTCTCAAACGTAGTGACGCCCCACTGTTCATCGATCAACCGCATGTGTTGATAGTGCCGACATATGGTGGGGGAGCGGGGATGACGGGGGACTTCTCGCGACCGGTTCCAAAACAAGTGATCAAGTTTCTAAACGTGGAGCAAAATCGCAAGTGGCTGCGCGGAGTGATCGCCTCGGGAAATCTGAACTTCGGCTCGGACTTTGCGAAGGCAGGCGAGATCATTTCGGCCAAATGTCACGTCCCGTACCTCTATCGCTTTGAGCTGATGGGCACCGAGGAGGATGTACGCAGGGTGAGGCAAGGACTGGCGGAGTTTGAGAACTCTCTGCGTCAGGAAGGCCGGTGGGATCTTGCGAGCTGACGGATAAACACACCACAAGTAACGAGACAAGTAACAAAAGTCACCCCGCGGTTGTCTGGGGTGCTTATTAGAATCGAAACGAACACATTAGCGCGAGCATAATTCGGCGCGAGATTTTGAGGAGAACACATACACATGACCGCCAACGAGCTTGGAAAAAAGGTCCAGGAGCCCGTTGACCAGCGCGAACAGCTGGATTACCACGCGCTCAACGCGATGCTGAACCTGTACAACGAAGCAGGGGAGATTCAGTTCGACAAGGACCGCGAGGCTGCCAACCAGTACTTCCTGCAGCACGTCAACCAGAACACGGTCTACTTCCACGATCTGGAAGAAAAGATCAAGTACCTGATCGACAACGAGTACTACGATCCAGAGGTGCTGGAGCAGTATGAGTTCAGCTTCGTGAAGTCCCTGTTCAAGCAGGCCTACGCGAAGAAGTTCCGCTTCCAGTCGTTCCTGGGAGCCTACAAATACTACACCTCGTACACCCTGAAGACCTTCGACGGACGCCGTTACCTGGAGCGATTCGAGGATCGCGTGTGTATGGTTGCGCTGGGCCTGGCTGCGGGGGATACCGAGTTGGCGTCCAACCTGGTCGACGAGATCATGGATGGCCGATTCCAGCCTGCAACGCCGACCTTCCTCAACATCGGCAAGAAGCAGCGCGGCGAGCCGGTATCGTGCTTCCTCCTGCGTATCGAGGACAACATGGAGTCCATCGGCCGCTCCATCAACTCCGCGCTGCAGCTGTCCAAGCGCGGTGGCGGTGTGGCCCTGCTGCTGTCGAACGTGCGCGAGGCCGGGGCGCCGATTAAGCACATCGAGAACCAGTCCTCCGGCGTGATCCCCGTGATGAAGCTGCTGGAAGATGCCTTCAGCTACGCCAACCAACTGGGTGCCCGCCAGGGCGCCGGCGCGGTCTACCTGCACGCTCACCACCCGGATATCCTGCGCTTCCTGGATACCAAGCGCGAGAATGCGGATGAGAAAATTCGTATTAAGACCCTGTCGCTGGGTGTGGTGATCCCGGACATCACGTTCGAGCTGGCCAAGCGCAACGACGACATGTACCTGTTCAGCCCGTACGACGTGGAACGCGTTTACGGCAAGCCGTTCGCCGATGTTTCAATCAGCGAGCACTACGAGGAAATGGTAGAGGATCCGCGGATCCGCAAGTCCAAGATCAACGCCCGCGCCTTCTTCCAGACTCTGGCAGAGATCCAGTTCGAGTCCGGCTACCCGTACATCATGTTCGAGGACACGGTGAACAAGGCCAACCCGATCGAGGGGCGCATCACCCACTCCAACCTGTGCTCCGAGATTCTGCAGGTCTCCACCCCGTCTGAGTTCAACGCTGACCTGTCTTACAAGACCATTGGCGACGATATTTCCTGCAACCTGGGGTCCATGAACATTGCGAAGGCGGTGGACTCGGAGGACTTCTCCAAGACCATCGAGACCGCTATCCGTGGCCTGACCGCCGTGGCGGATCAGACGTCCATCGACTCGGTGCCTTCGGTTCGCCAGGGCAACGACAACTCCCACGCCATTGGCCTGGGGCAGATGAACCTGCACGGATTCCTGGGCCGCGAGCACATCCACTACGGCTCCGAGGAAGCACTGGACTTCACGAATGCTTACTTCGCGGTTGTGATGTACGAGGCACTCAAGGCCTCCAACAAGATCGCCCAGGAGCGCGGAGAGAAGTTCCACAACTTCGAAAACTCCGAGTACGCCACCGGCGAATTCTTCGACCGCTACGATCCGGCCGAGTTTGCACCGAAGACAGAGCGCGTGCGCCAAATCTTCGGCAACTCCAGCATCCAGGTGCCGACGGCACAGGACTGGCAGCAGCTGAAGGATGACGTGCAGACCCATGGTCTGTACAACCGGAACCTGCAGGCCATCCCGCCGACGGGCTCGATCTCGTACATCAACAACTCGACGTCCTCGATTCACCCCATTGCCTCCAAGATCGAAATCCGCAAGGAAGGCAAGATCGGGCGCGTGTACTACCCGGCTCCGTACATGACGAACGAGAACCTGGAGTACTACGAGGATGCCTACGAGATCGGCTATGAGAAGATCATCGACACCTACGCAGTCGCCACGAAGTACGTGGACCAGGGCTTGTCGCTGACCTTGTTCTTCAAGGACACTGCGACCACGCGCGATATTAACCGCGCGCAGATTTACGCTTGGCGCAAGGGGATCAAGACGATCTACTACATCCGCCTACGCCAAACAGCTCTGACCGGTACGGAAGTCGAGGGCTGCGTGAGCTGCATGCTCTGAGCGAGAAAAGCCGACAGGGAGGAATCCCAGTCGGCTTTTTTGTTGGCTTCGTGCTAGCTGTTAGCGGCTGCCCA
Organism: Corynebacterium jeikeium; assembly: GCF_000738265.1. Classification (GTDB taxonomy): domain Bacteria; phylum Actinomycetota; class Actinomycetes; order Mycobacteriales; family Mycobacteriaceae; genus Corynebacterium; species Corynebacterium macclintockiae. The sequence continues at coordinate 162,411 of NZ_JFCQ01000020.1, read as the reverse complement.
GCTCCGCGTCGATGCGCAGCAGGCCAGAGCCGTCGGTGCCAACCAGCTTGATGCGGTCGATGATGCCACTGACCGTGGCCTCTTCCTCAATCTGCTCCTCCAGGAAGAAGTTCAGCAGGTTGCGGGAATCCACATCGCCCACCTCGTCGGCAGTCTTCACCAGGTCGCGGATCAAAGCGGAGACCTTGCGCTCGTGCTCCAGGGATGCCTCGAAGGCGTCCAGCGGGGTGGAGATCTTCAGAGACGGCATCTCAATCGTCTCGATATCCACGCGAGCGTCGCGATCCAGCAGGTGCTGTGCAAACTTCTGAGCGTGCACGCGCTCCTCATCCGCCTGAGCCTTCATCCAGCTGCTCATGCCGTCGAAGGAGAGGCGATCCAGCTCATAAGCCAGCTGGGTGTAGACCAGCGCGGCCTGGTGCTCTGCGGTGACCTGTTCGTTCAGTTGCTTTTGAAACTTCTCGTTGATTTCCATGCAGCTCACCGTACTCAGGGTTTATCCAATCGGCTAGCAAACGCAGGCTACCCTTATATTATCAATGCAGGTCAGAGCCTATTGTATAGTCGGTGAGGCTGTCTTTACTTAGGTTGCCCTGTAAACCAATCCTGACGTGCTCTTTAGGTAGTGACGCCCCCAGCTCCGGGCTGAAATCGGCTCCAGCGCGCGCTGAGGGCGTCATTAAGAAAGACCCCCCAAAATGGGGGTGGTGGCCGAGGGGGGGTGCGTCGCGGAAACGGGGTAACATGGGGCGAAGTGCACAAGCTGAGGGACAGCAAGAAAATCAGCACGTTCTGTGAGAAGGAGACACGTAAGCGATGAGTGCGCACGCACCCCACACTCCCGTACACCGCGTCGACGGCGATCCGGTATCCGCCATCAACTGGAACAGCATCCCAGATGACAAGGACCTGGAAGTGTGGGATCGCCTCACTGCCAACTTCTGGCTACCCGAAAAGGTGCCACTGTCCAACGACGTCCCCAGCTGGTCCACACTAAATGACATGGAGAAGCAGGCCACCATGCGTGTGTTCACCGGCCTGACCATGCTGGATACGATTCAGGGCACAGTTGGTGCAGTAAAGCTGATCGAGGATGCTGCCACTCCACACGAGGAAGCCGTCTTTACGAATATCTCCTTTATGGAGAGCGTTCACGCGAAGTCTTATTCCTCTATCTTTATGACGCTGGCCTCTACGCCTGAGATTAACGACGCCTTCCGTTGGTCCGAAGAGAATGAGAAGCTGCAAAACAAGGCAAAGATCATTCTCGACTTCTATGAGGGCGACGATCCGATGAAGAAGAAGATTGCCTCTGTGCTGCTGGAGAGCTTCCTCTTCTACTCCGGTTTCTACCTGCCGATGTACTGGTCTTCGCATGCGAAGCTGACCAACACCGCAGACATTATCCGCCTGATCATCCGCGATGAGTCTGTGCACGGTTACTACATTGGCTACAAGTACCAGCGCGCTCTGGAGAAGGAGACCCCGGAGCGCCAGGAGGAGTTGAAGGAGCACACCTTCGACCTACTGCTGGAGTTGTACGACAACGAGGCACAGTACACCGAGGATCTTTATGATGATCTCGGCTGGACAGAGGACGTCAAGCGCTTCTTGCGCTACAACGCAAACAAGGCGCTGAACAACCTGGGCTACGAAGGGCTGTTCCCGGCGGACGAGACTCGTGTGTCTCCGGCGATCCTCTCGGCTCTGAACCCGGGTGGCGACGAGAACCACGACTTCTTCTCCGGTTCTGGTTCCTCTTATGTAATAGGTAAGGCCGAGAATACGGTCGACGACGATTGGGACTTCTAAACAGCGACTTCTAAACAGCGAGGCAGCACCCCCGAAAACGTGGGTTCTGCCAAGACCGCCCCGTCCACGGCTATTGAAAAACGCGTTGACGGGATAGTATGTAAGCATTCTGTGTCTGTTTCGGAACGGTCATTGACGAGGCTGATCCAGTGGGAACAGGGCAGAGGAAACATTCTTTTGGGTGGCTTGCCCAGAGGATCCGCAGAATTCAGAGAGGTTCGGCGGAGAGTTTAGGCAGGTCACGCGTAGTCAGGAGGAACAAATGACCGCAGTAGCGCCAAGGGAAAGCCACGAGGTTTCCCCGGCTCGGCCTGCGCCTTTCGGTGAGGTGCCGCGTGGCAACCTCGCGTGGAAGATGCTGACCACGACCGACCACAAGCTTCTGGGCATCATGTACCTAATCATGTCCTTCACCTTCTTCATGATTGGTGGCTTGATGGCCCTTCTGATCCGTATCGAGCTTTTCGAGCCGGGTCAGCAATTCCTGTCCAACGAGCAGTTCAACCAGCTGTTCACGATGCACGGCACGATCATGCTGCTGCTGTACGGCTCCCCGATGGTGTTCGGTTTCGCGAACTACATCATGCCGCTGCAGATCGGCGCGCCTGACGTGGCCTTCCCCCGTCTGAATGCCTTCGGCTTCTGGATGACCACCGCTGGTGGTGTCGTTATGCTGCTCGGCTTCCTGACTCCGGGCGGTGCCGCCGACTTCGGTTGGACGATGTACATGCCGCTGGCAGACGTTGTTCACTCTCCAGGTGTTGGCTCTGAACTGTGGATCCTGGGTGTTGGTGTTGGTGGTATCGGTACCATCGCTTCCGCTGTGAACATGATCACGACCATCCTGTGCCTCCGTGCACCGGGTATGACCATGTTCCGCATGCCGATCTTCACCTGGAACATCTTCGTTACCTCTCTGCTGGTTCTGCTGATCTTCCCGCTGCTGACCGCTGCTGCTCTGGGCGTGTTCTACGACCGCAAGCTGGGTGGCCACATCTACGACGCCGGCAACGGTGGCGCCATCCTGTGGCAGCACCTGTTCTGGTTCTTCGGCCACCCCGAGGTGTACGTCCTGGCACTGCCGTTCTTCGGTATCGTGTCTGAGGTATTCCCGGTGTTCTCCCGTAAGCCGATGTTCGGCTACGTCGGCCTGGTGTTCGCGACCCTGTCGATTGCTGCACTGTCCATGGCCGTGTGGGCGCACCACATGTTCGTGACCGGCGCCGTAATGCTGCCGTTCTTCTCCTTCATGACCTTCCTGATCGGTGTGCCGACCGGTATGAAGTTCTTCAACTGGCTGGGCACGATGTGGAAGGGTCGCCTGACCTTCGAGACCCCGATGATCTTTGCCATCGGCTTCTTCGCCACCTTCCTCTTCGGTGGTCTGACCGGTGTCATGCTGGCTTCCCCGTCTCTGGATTTCCACGTCTCGGACTCCTACTTCGTGGTTGCTCACTTCCACTACACCCTGTTCGGTACCGTGGCTTACGCTTCCTTCGCAGGCGTGTACTTCTGGTTCCCGAAGATGACGGGTCGCATGCTGGACGAGAAGCTGGGCAAGATCCACTTCTGGCTGGTCACCATCGGCTTCCACACCACGTTCCTGCTGCAGCACTGGCTGGGCAACATGGGTATGCCGCGTCGTTACGCTGACTACCTGCCGACGGACGGCTTCACCCTGTTCAACCAGATCTCCACGATCGGTGCTTTCATCCTGGCGGTCTCCATGATTCCGTTCCTGTGGAACGTCTTTAAGTCCTACCGCTACGGCGAGGTTGTGACGGTTGACGATCCGTGGGGCTACGGCAACTCTCTGGAGTGGGCTACCTCCTGCCCGCCGCCGCGCCACAACTTCACCTCGATGCCTCGCATTCGCTCCGAGCGCCCGGCGTTCGAGCTGCACCACCCGCACATGGTCAAGCGCATGCGCGACGAGGCACACGTCGGCCGCCACTTCTAGGAGCCTGCTCCTAGCGGGGCGCTTCCAGGTGCTACTCTGGACGCCCCCTCACCGCGCCACTGCCTAGCGCAGCCGCGTGGTGCCGGGCGGCTCGGCCGGTGCTTAGGGCCCTGGCCAGTTGGTGCAAATAGCAACTAAAATCCACACCCTTAACTACGCGGGGTGTGGATTTTTGTATGTCCAGGGTCTGTGGGTCTGGGTTCCTTCCCCATGTGGTGTCCAGAACTCATGCAGTGTCCAGAACCCATGCAGTTTCCAGAACTCATGCAGTGTCAAAAACCCGTGTAGTGTCCAGAACTCATGCAGTGTCCAGATGTCGTTAGAACGGGAATCTGCGAGTGGATTTCGCCGGAAATGTCGTTAGAACGGGAATCTGTTAAACGAACATGATCACGGATAAGTAAGAACGCAGGTCAGGGGCTCTTGGATTTTCATTAGCGGAAGTGGGCCGTTCCGGATTCCCGTTCTAGCGACACTGGCGCTATCGGGAGAGTGGAACGAAGGTGGGTGCGTGCCCTTTGGTGTGCCCGATGAGAGGTAAATGTCGTTTTTGTTGCATTTCTTTTAGTGGTAACCATTGCTAATAGGCGTTTACGCAGGTCAGGAGCTTAGGTATGGCGAGTACTGTTTTGTAGCAAACATGCTTTGCAACTTTTGCGACATTTCGGCGCGCTGGGTGCAGCTTTTGCGACATTTCGGCGGGCAGGGTGCAGCTTTTGCCTCATTTCGGCGGACAAGGTGCAGCTTTTGCGACATTTCGGCGCGCCAGGGGATGGACCGGATGGAAGTCGCTGGTCCGGTTATCACTTCCGGTAGGGAAGTGGGACAATATAACGCGTGACTACCTCAGATGATGCCAGCAACCCCAACTCTTCCGCCGACCGGCCAGGCGTAGCGCAGCCGCAGGCACAGCCCGCTGCAACCGCAGCAGTAGCGCAGCCGCAGGCACAGCCCGCTGCAACCGCAGCAGTAGCGCAGCCGCAGGCACAGCCCACTGCAACCGCTGCTGTAGCTGCCGCAGCAGCGAGCCCCGACCCGCACTTTGAAAGCGCCCTCGAAGACACCCTGCAGGAAGGCCTTGCCCCGAGTGTTATCACGGTCACCGGCCCCGACCGGCCGGGCGTATCGGCGGCCTTCTTCCGAGTGCTGTCCTCCTACGGAGTGCAGCTTTTAGACATTGAACAGTCAGTATTCCGTGGGAAGCTGTCTTTGGCGGCGCTGGTGGGCGTCGGACAAGAAGACCTTGAACCCCTCGGCGAAGGGCTGAAGGAAACCCTGGCTTCCTACGGCATGCGCGTCAGCGTGGAAGCGGACGACAACCTTTCCAGCACTCGTCCGCACTCCACGCACGTCATGGTGGTGCTCGGCCGACCGCTGACCGCGACCCACATCTCGCGTATTGGTCAGACCCTCGCGGACTACGGCGCAAACATCGACACCATCACCGGTATCGCAGATTACCCGGTCACTGGTCTGGAACTCAGCTTGACCGTAGCCAATCCCGCGCCCGGCGGCGGCGTGCCTTTGCGCAAGGCGCTGGCAACCCTTACGACGGAAGTTGGTGTGGATATCGCCATCGAACGCGCCGGCCTGGCCCGCCGTGCAAAGCGCCTGATCTGCTTCGATGTCGATTCGACCCTTATCCAGCACGAGGTTATCGAGATGCTGGCAGCTTACGCGGGCCGCGAAGCGGAGGTAGCCGAAGTCACCGAACGCGCCATGCGCGGCGAACTGGACTTTGCTGAATCCCTGCACGAGCGCGTGAAGGCGCTGGCCGGTTTGGATGCAGCGGTGGTGGAGAAGGTCGCCCGCGACATCCAGCTGACCCCCGGCGCCCGCACAACTATCCGCACTCTGAAGCGCCTGGGCTACAAGACTGGCGTGGTGTCCGGCGGGTTTATTCAGGTCATCGAGCCGCTTGCCCGCGAACTGGACCTCGACTTCGCCCGCGCAAATACCCTAGAAATCGTCGATGGCAAGCTGACCGGTCGCGTTATCGGCCCAGTGATCGACCGCCAGGCAAAGGCTGAGAGCCTCAAGGAATTCGCCTGGTCGAACGGCATCAAGCTGAATCAGACGGTCGCGGTAGGCGATGGCGCTAACGACATCGACATGCTTTCGACTGCCGGCCTGGGTATCGCTTTTAACGCAAAGCCCGCGCTGAAGGCGGTCGCGGATACCTCCGTGAACTACCCGTTCCTGGATCAGGTGCTGTTTATTCTGGGTATTTCTCGCCACGAGATTGAGGACGCCGACCTGCGCGATGGTACCTACCGCCGCGTGCCCCTTGCAGGCGAGTAGTTCGGACGCCCACCTACCCAGCCCGGCAGGCTTCAGGTTGGGGTATTAGACCGACCCCGCCCCGAGCTTGCCGAGAGCCCGGCGGGATTTAGATCAGCGGGACTGAACTAGGCCTCGCGATCGCGCAGCTCGCGGCGCAGGATCTTGCCGGTGCTGGACTTCGGAATGCCCTGGACGAACTCGACGATGCGGATCTTCTTGTAGGGCGCCACGCGCTCGGCTACGAAGTCCATCACTTGTTGCTCGTTGAGGGCGGATCCGCGCTGGGCAACCACGAACGCCTTGGGTAGCTCCTCGCCATCAGAGGCGCGGTGTACGCCGACGACGGCGGCGTCTGCGATCTCCGGATGGCTGAGCAGCACGGACTCCAGCTCTGCAGGCGGAACCTGGTAGCCCTTGTACTTAATGAGCTCCTTCAGTCGGTCGACGATGTGGACGTTGCCCTCCGGATCCGCGTTGGCCAGGTCGCCGGTGCGCAGCCAACCGTCGCCCGGCAGGGCTTCGGCGGTCTGCTCTGGCTTGTTCAGGTATCCGGCCATGATCTGCGGGCCACGCACCCACAGTTCGCCGACCTCGGATACGCCTTCGCTGGGCAGTGGGACTTCCTCCAGGGTTTCCGGATCCACCAGCTTGCTTTCCGTGTTGGCACAGGGCTTGCCGATGGAACCGCGGTTGATGTCCTTGGAGACGTTAGCGTGCGCCAGTGGCGAAGTCTCGGTCATGCCGAAGCCTTGCTGCACGTGAATCCCCAGGCGGTTTTCCAGCGCTACAGCCAGATCCTCGTCCAGGGTTGCCGCACCGCTGAACACTGCGCGCATACGCGACAGGTCGTAGTTGTCGACCATCGGGTGCTTGGCCAGCTGCACGGCAATGGGCGGCGCAATCAGGGTGAAAGTCACGTTGAACTTCTGGTGGTGCTCCAGGAAGCTCTGCAGTTCGAAGCGGGGGACCACTACCAGCGTGCTGCGCTGTGCCAGGGCTAGGTTCACCAGCGCGGTCAGGCCGTAGATGTGGAAGAACGGCAGCACGGCGTAGACGATGTCGTCGCGCTGTATCAAGTTCAGGTCCTGCCCCTGCTGCACATTAGCCACCAGTTGGCGGTGCATAAGGCGCACGCCCTTCGGCAGGCCGGTGGTGCCGGAGGAATAGGGCAGAATCGCAAGATCCTCGTCCGGGTCAATCTCCACCGCGGGTGCGGTGCGTCGCTCTGCCATGATCTGCTGCATGCCCTTGGAGGTATCCAGGTGGACGATAAAGTCCTCGTCGATGCCGGCGTCTTTGGCCCCCTGGGACGAGGCGTCCCCAAGCGCAGCAACGGTAAGTAGCATCTTCGCGCCAGAGTCCTTAATCTGCGCAGTAACGCTTTCTGGGGTAGAAAGCAGTGACAGCGGAGACGGCACCGCACCGATGCGCCACAGTCCGTAAGCGGCGACGATGAAGTTCAGGGAGTTCGGCAGGTGCAGCGCTACGACGTCGCCCTTCTTGATGCCCTTGCTTGCCAGCCAGCCCGCGGTGGATTCGATGTAGTTCTGCAGCTGCGCGAAGGTCGTTTCGGAGCCATCGGCGATGTCGATGACGGCCACGCGATCCTCTTCCTCCGTGGTGAGGTCGTGGAAGATGTAGTCGTACAGGCCGAGCGGGCTGAGTTCGATGTCCGGGCGATCGCTCTTGATGGGCATTGCGTCGGGGCTCCTATCCGTTCGCGGTTGTTCTTGGCCTCCACTCTAGCGTTCGGTTGGTGTAGTCGACGTCACTTTCTTTTCTTTTGGCTTGCTAAGCAGTTTTTTGGTAGGGGTGACCAGCCCAGTTCAGACGACATTCCTATTGAACTGCGCCCAGTTTGGGGCATAATCTTTTAATGTAATTCGTTATGCACACGCGGGAACTTCCTTCCCCTGACGCGCATTACATAACTGTCCTGAAGCGGGTTTTGCCGGCTTGGGTTGCCCCTAGCTTCAGTTCAGTTACTTGTCTTGCTAGCTCAGGTGGAAAGGAGGTGAACGATGAGTGCGACGATGAATGATTCGATCCACAACGGAGGACAGATGGTGAACCCATCCGCTAGTGCAGAGGTAGACGCTCCGATTCTGCCAAACCTCGAAGAACTGTTCGGCGCGGATGCGCAGTTCGGTTCGGAGTCTGGTTTTTCGGAGGAGGAGCTCGATGCTCTGTTCAATGCGATGTTTGATGTCGCGGTGGACCCAAACACCGAAATGCCCGATGGCGATCTGATTCCAAGCTTGGACTCTTTCCCGGAGGAGTCTGACGTTGATCTGACGGATCTGGATGATTCTTCTGCGGAGTACGACGCCACCTCGGTGGATTCCGCCGACAGTGATGTCGCGGGCGACGATGCAGGCGCTGGCCTTGGTGGCTCGGGGGACATGGAGGATCTTGATGATCTGAACCATGCCCTGGAGGACAACCTGGACGACAGCCTGGACGGTGGCCTAGACAACGAGCTCGACAACGAGCTCGACAATGAGCTAGACGATGCCCTGGGCGAGGACCCGGCTGACCACAGTGATTCCGACGATCTGACCGATTACAACGGTTTCTAGGGAGGGGGATTACAAGTGTCTACGGGACTAACTAACGCTGCACGGCAAGAACTCACCCGCGATGAGGAACGCGACCTGCTGGCCAAAGCTCACGGAGGCGACCAGCAGGCTTTCGCGCGTCTAGCGCGCCAGGCCTGGGGCAGGATGTTCGCAGTTTGCCTTTCCATCACCGGTAACCGCGCGGACGCGGAGGATGCTTTGCAGAACGCGCTGACCTCCGCGTGGAAGAACATCGACAAGTTCGACGGGCGCGCCAGGTTCTCCACCTGGGCGTACCGTATCGCCTCGAACGCAGCTCTGCAGGTCGTCCGTTCGCGGCGGGATGTGCCGGAGGAGGACGCGGGCGCGGATGAGGTTGCGCAGACCCCAGAGGTTGGTTCGCAGGTGGCCTCCGCAATGGTTGTGCGCGAGGCTCTCGCGCAGCTGCCGGAAGATTTTCGCGAGGTGATTGTCCTTCGCGAATACACTGGCATGAGCTACCAAGATATCGCTGCCCACCAGGGGATTCCCATTCAAACGGTCAAGTCTCGCATTAATCGCGCGCGTGCGAAGCTGAAGGCTGCGTTGGTGGAAGCCGGCGTCACTAGCGCATAGACAGCGAAGCGACCACAACGGTACAGAGCCCGATAGAAAGAGCCCCACGGCCTCGACGAGCGATAGCTCGGGCGCGTGGGGCTTTCGGGCGCGTTTGCCGGTGGGGAGGAGTTAGTCCTGCGGCATCAGGTTAAAGAACTTAAGCATCTTCTTGATCTCGTCCTCTGATGCACCGTTTTCACCGCGGCTGACCACGATTCCCTTTTGGTCGGGATACCAGATCATAATGTCGGGGGCACCATATTCGCTTGTTGCTGGATACATGCGAATCTCCGGCCAGCCGTTACCCGCATCCTGGATTCTTGTGCTCTTAATGGAGGAGCTTTCTGCGTGATCGTAGACCTTCTTCGCCTCGTCACCGGTCAATATGTAACGGAAACCACTGTATGTAAGGCTACTGTTCTTCCCATCCAGCGAATTGTAGTCGGGGAGGCAAGAGTACATCTTGTTGTCCATGTTGCGGAAGGCATCCCCAAGGAAGGGTGGCTTCTTCGTTTCTGCTTCACAGGTGCGCATGCGGTTGTAGAAGTTCGTCGGCATGTAGTCCTTAACCTCCGGCAGGAGGGTGGGAAGCACTTTGTACAGATCCGAGTCCGTCGCATTGGCCGGCAGGGCGAACGTACTGGTCTCAGAGAACGGCGGATTGCCGGAATCATCGCTCCCGCCGCCATTGCCGCCGCCCTTGCCATCGCCACCTCCATTGAGGGCGACAAATCCGATTGCCACGACGACCGCCAGAATCGCCAGGCTGGCCGTGACAATCACCGGGGTGTTCGACTTCTTCCGCCCCGCCGAGGTAGCCGTAGCGCGAGCCGAAGCAAAGTTGCTGGGACCATAAGAGCTAGGGGCACCTGGGCCGAAGGACGATGCCTGCGGAGGGCGGCTAAACGACTGCGTGTTGTTCTGCGCAGGATTCGGGAAGCTACTGGTCGGCGAGCTTCCGTTCTGGTTTGCCTGCGGCATTCCGGGCGAGGTAGCCGGGGTGGGGCGGGAGGAACCTCCAGCTGCAGCCCCGCCTCCAGTGGCGGCACTCGCGGCACCTGCGGCACCCGCAGCGCCCGCCACACCTGCGGCAGCACCGCCCGCGTTCGCGGTACGGTTCGCAGAATCCGGAGCCCCGCCGTCGGTGAATCCGCGCAGAGTTGCGGCCAGTGCGCCGCGGCTGACCACCGTCTTGGGGTCGTCCAACGTCATGACCGTGCCGACCTCGCCCAGACGATCCTGTACGAAAGGCACGCGCGAGGAACCACCGGTCATGTAGATCGGGGTCTTTGTGGAATCGACGCCCGCCTGTGCCAGCGCCGCCCGCGTCAGCTCAACGCCACGCATGATCGACTGCTCGATCACATTGTTGAATTCGTCGCGGGTGATCAACAGGTCAGTTTCCCCGTGGGGAGTGGAGACGCTGATCGTGGCCGAGGACGTATCCGAGAGGATCTCCTTGGCCTCGCGAATGCTGGATTCCAGCGCGTGGACCGTGGCGATCGGGGCGGAACGAAGGTAGTCCGCCAGATCGGGATCATCGTGCTCCAGCTGGTCCAGAACCCAGCGGTACATCAAGTTGTCGATGGTGCGGCCGCCCAGGCTGTTATCGCCTTTGGCGGCGACGACCTCGAAGTTACCGTTCGGCTTCGCTTCCAGCACCGCGATATCCAGGGTGCCGCCGCCGAAGTCGAACACCGCCACGTGGGAGCCCGCGCGCACGGACTGCTGGGAGGCGTAGTGGATGGCGGCCGCCCGTGGCTCGGAAAGGAAACGCAGACTCTTTTCGGGAATGCCCGCTGCAATGGCGCTTCGCTTCAGCTGGTCCACGGAGTGAGCGGACCAGGCCTCGGGGTGCGTCAGAGTAACGGTCTCGGGATCCTTGTTAGCGTGCTGCGCCTTACCGGAGCGCAGAACCGTGGCCAGCACAGAGCCCACGACCTTCGTCAGCGGCAGATCCTTGGTAGCCAGCTTCACTTCATCGTGGTCGATGTAGCGCTTGGGGCTGAGCAGCAGGCGCGAGGGGTCGCGGCGTCCGCGAGCCAATGCGGAATCGCCGTTGAGTAGCGTGGGCTCCCCATCGGCAGCAGCGTGTGCGCCGTGTGGGGAATCCAGGAACACTGCGGACGGCAGGATGTTGGAGCGGTGCGTCAACGCAAGGGCGGATATCTCCTTACCCATCGGGCTTTGGTGAGCGGCAGCCGTATTCGAGGTTCCGAAATCGATTGCCAGGTGCCATGCGTTAGTCATGAAAAGTACAGCTCCTGAAATACACGTGTGCTTAAGGCATAAGTAGCTTACACTTTAATGCCAATTAGTGGCGTTAGATGGTCGCTTGCAATGCGGATTGGAAAGAACCGAGCAAACGTTCACGTGCCTCGTCCTCCGCGGCGGACAGGGGAGACATCGAAAGTTGCTGGAGTTCGGCGATCTGCTCTTCGATGGCTCGGCGCACTTGGTCAACCGGCGTGTCCCGCGGCAAATTCACCGTATCCGCCGGGTGCCCAGCAGTGACCGCGGTGCGCAGCAACTGTAATAGTCGGGAATCGGGCGTGCTGGCATAGGTATTGCGGTAACTGCGGTAGAGCAGCACAAAGTGCATGCCCGGCTGCGCCAGTGTGACGGACAGGACCCACCGGATGTGGTTCATATCCGGGTGGTTAGAGGCCAGATCGTCCAACACATCCAGCATTCGGGCAGCACGCTGCAGCACGGCGAAGTAGGTGATGTCGCCGGTCAGCAGATGCACCAGCTCGGATACGCCGGAGGTTTCCACCATCCACTTCACCAGCGCCGGCGCACCGCCTTCGGCGGCAATGCTGCGGCCGGCGAACACGCCGTATTCGCCCATAACGTCTAGCAAATCGTCCCGGTCGTTAGCGGAGAATCCCGCAACGACCTCTCGCGGGTCGTCGGCCTCCAGGAAATCCAGCAGATCATCACGATCCAGCTCCGCCAGTGCGGCCAGCTGACGGGCGACGTCGCCGGTCACCTTGCCCGTCAAGGCGGACTCAGCCATCAATCCGGAAAGCGGGATGGTTTGCTGGACAGTGCTCACCAGTTTCTTCTGGATGCTGTTGGCGTGCTGCCGGGCGTGTTGCAGCGGATCGATGGAACCGAAAGCGCCGGAGCCGAAAGAGTCCGCGCGGGAAAGGATGCCCACTGTATTTAGGGGCGTCATTCCCAATTGCGAAAGAAACCGCTTCTCGTCCTCGCGCGGGGCAGAGTCCGACAAAAAGACAAGGCAATCGGCCCAACCGCTAGCGCGGCGCGTATCCCGCTGCCCGTCGACCAGAATGCGACGGGTTCGCTGCTCGTTTTCGACCGTCAAGGTCGCGGTGCCGGGCGTATCGATCAGGGTGAGCTCTTCCAGTCGGCGGTTGGGCAGGAACTGGTCGATGTAGTCCACCTCGTTCAACGGTACGGGCAGGCTATCGAGCGGGCCGTTGTTCAGTGGGATGCGGGCCATCTGGCCGTCGACGGAATGGATCTCGGCGCGGGCGGGCGCGCCGTTGTGGTACATGCTGACGGCCATGGTGCATTCCAGGGCACCGGTGGCGGCGATCAGGTTCTCCGTCAGGGCGTTGACCAGAGTGGACTTTCCGGATTTCAGACGACCGACAACAGCGACTCGGGGCGGGCGGGTAACCATCAAACGCAGCTGTTCGGCGCGGGCCGCCAGGTCAGGGGAGCCACCTGCGAGGGCATCAACGGCCTGCGTTAGCAGCAGCGTGAGGTCAGAGACCCGCTGGCTGAGGTGGGCAGAGGCCGATTGGATCTGGTGCTCCTGGTTCATTTACATCCCCGCCCCGCTTGCCGGAATCGTCCCAGCCTGGGCTGCCGCCTTCAGACTTGCGGCTCCGTGCCGGCTGCGCTTCAGCGCTTCTAGGTGGCCGTCTAGCTCCTCGATGGTCTGCTGCACAATCTCCCCGTTCTTCTTCAACCGGGCAATGGTCTGCTTGCGCTGCGCCTCGGTTTCTCGGGCGATCTTCTGGGCGGATTCGATCTTGCCCTGAAGGTTGCGCTGTTCGTGCCTGATGGCAGCGCGGTGGCGCAGCAGAATTTCCGTCCTACCTGTCGTGATGGTGATGTCGATCATGCGGTTGATGGAGCCACGGGTTGTGGCGATGGTCTCTCGCAGCCACACCAGCAGGTGCTGCTTGCCGTTGCGCATCGCGCGGTAGCCCATGTTCACGCCGATCCAGGCTGCGGCTGCCACAGGCGCGAAGGGGATCACGACTGTCAGTGCGCCTGCACCCACAATGCCCATCGTCAGCATCGAGGGATCCACCAGCCCTGCAGACTTTTTCTCCACGTCGTGGCTCAGCGATTGCGGTGGAGCCATCGCCGCGAAAATCTGCTGCTGCACCTGATCCACCAGGTCTCGGCGACCCTGGAAAAGCTGGGCGGCACGCCGCGTAACTTCGCTGACCATCGACATCACCATGTGCTCCATGATCTGCCGTAGCTCGATTTCGATCTGGCTAGTGAAGACCTGCGGCTTGCTGCGCAGCACGCGCATGCCCTCGGAGTTAATGCGGTTGGTCCAGCGGGTTTTCAGATCGGTCAGTGCCTGATCCATCGCCGCGGATACCTTGTTGCGGCTGAGCTGAATATCGCGCATGAACAGCTGTTCCCACTCGCTGGTGGCGTCGCGGAACGCTTCCAGCTTGCGCTTTTCGGCTTCGAGTTCGCCGACCGCATCGCTGGTCTTGTCGTACAGCTTGATGTCGCGCTGGATATCGGTCGTGATGGATTGCATCGTCGACCGGGTGATCTCGAGGGCCGTGATCGTCCCGAGATTGCCCGGTGAGTTGACGTGGTTGATGATCTGTTGGCGCAGCTCGGCGATGCCGCACCGTTGCTCAATCTTTTCTCTTTTTTCTGGTGACGCCGCCTCGGCCGCATCCAATGCCCGCAACGAGGACACTCCAATGACGGGGATATCCAGACCGAGGTGTTCTGCGATGAGGCGTTGGTCGTCGGCGACGATGGAGCGCCAGCGGCGCACATTCTTATCTGTCTTGGTGACGGCCACGATGACGCTTCCGACCTGTTCACGGGCGCGGCGCAGGATATCCATCTCCGGGGCGGTGATGGGGGTGGATGCGTCGCAGACCATCAGCAGAACTCCGGCATTGCGGGCTTCCGCCAGGGAGGCAGTGACGGCGTGCTCGTCCAGTCCGCCCACGCCCGGGGTGTCGATGATCGTCACCTTTCCCAGGCCGGAGAAAGGAACCAACAGCTCTGCAGCGCTGGGGAGCGAGGCAACTTCTTGGCTATCCTTCGGGGCGCGGTTGATGGCGTCCACGGCTTCCTGCGTGACCCAGTTCTTCAGCTCCGACGGGTCGATCGGATCGCGCTCCGTGCCGCGTACCAGGCGCGCCAGGATTGGCTTGTCCTCTGGCTGGTCGGGTTCAGTGTGGATGCGGATGGGGGCGCTCGTAGCGGTGATAACGTCCACCGGCAATAGGTCACGCCGGCCGATTAGTGCGTTGACGAGGGAAGATTTGCCACGCTTAACCTCCCCGATGATGACGACGGACGAGGTGCGGTACTTCGCGTTGACGAGGTTCTGCACGCGGTCGGCAACGTCGTGTATCTTGTACTTTCTGGCGATAGTTGCCCCGCGCTCAACGCTGGCCTTCGGGGAACGACCCGACGCGTTCAAGATGGGGGTCACGGTATTTTTCGCCTTTCATTGCTATTGATGCTTATTGCTCTGCCATATTTCGGTGCCATTCTAGTATGCCGATAATCGGTTTTTCTGGTCGCGGAGGGAACATTGCGCGACGTATTCGTCGGCGCACTGTCTGAATTCACCCCCGAGAATGCTTGCCTATTGAACAGAGTGAATATGCGGCGTGAATTGGGGTTTTGAGGGGTTTGGCGTCAAGAAAATGACCTTAGGAAACACCCCCAAGGAACATAGGGAGGGGGAGTGGCATTCAACAACTGACAGGCAGCGAGGAAGCGCCTGAAGGATACTAAGAACACCGCATAAGCCCCGCACACAGGGCTTCAAGAACACCGAAAGGGAACACACGAAATGTCTAACGAGAACCTGAACAACCAGAACGGCACCAACACCAACACCAACGGCAACGCTGGCAACTCTGAGCACTCCCTGGGTCGCTGGGAGGTACTGGACGGCAACGGCAACATGGTCGAAGGCAACGTCGTCGGCTCGCAGGACACCGACGGTGACGGCAAGCAGGACGCCTACCAGGTCGACATCAACGGCGACGGCCGCCCGGATGGCACGGTCTACGACAAGAACGGCGACGGCACCACCGACCGCGCGGAGATGGACTACGACCAGGACGGCATCGTCGACACGGTCTACCAGGACACCGACCGCGACGGAACGATCGACAAGCTGGAAGCAGACACCAACAACGACGGAAAGATGGACACCAAGGCCACCGACTACAACAACGACGGTGTCAGTGACAACGTGAAGTTCGATTCCGATGGCGACGGCACCTACGACGTCACCTCTTACGACTTCGACGGCGACGGCCGAGTCGACAGCGTTGGCTACGACACTGACGGTGACGGAATGTCTGACTACACCGAGCACGACACTGACGGCAACGGCGTGATCGACGGCACCTCCGGCGAGTCCCGTCCGGATGCGGCGCAGGAGAACGTAGGCGAAGGCATCTGGGCTTCCCAGGGTGGCCACGGTGGCGCACCGGCTGGTGACTCCCAGGGTGCGGCTCCGCAGGGCGCGGCTCCGCAGGGTGGCGAGTCCGACGCTCCGGCTCCGAAGGGCGACGAGTCCGACGCTCCGGCGGCTCCGCAGGGCGGCGAGTCTGACGCTCCGGCGGCTCCGCAGGGTGGCGAGTCTGAGACCCCGGCGGCTCCTTCTGATGACTCCAAGGGTGCTGACGACTCCAAGGGCGCTGACGATTCCAAGGGCTCCGAGGACTCCCGCGGTGCAGGCGAAGAGGGATCGGGCGCAGGCTCTGATATCCACTCCGCTGGCTCCGAGGGCGCTCCGGGCGGTGGCGAGTACGTCGACCTGGACGGTGACGGCCTGGCCGACGGTGTGTCTTTCGACTACAACAACGACGGCAAGGTTGATGCCCTGCACGTAGACACCACCGGTGACGACACCGCCGACACCATTTACCTGGACACCAACTCCGACGGCCAGGTGGATCAGCGCCACGTAGACACCGATGGCGACGGCCTGACCGACGAGGCTCTGATCGACCAGGACTTCGACGGCTACGGCGACACTAAGGCATACGACACCGACAACGATGCCCACTACGACTCCTACGAGGACACCACCACCGAGGACGTCGCCCCGACCTTCGACGACCTGCTGGGCGGCGGCGGTGCTGGCGCAGACACCGGAGCTGGCGACGGCTCTGATCTGGTCTAAGACCCGCACCTAGCGGAGCTGCCCCCAGCTTCCGCTGGCAGCCTCCTGGCACCCCCGCTGGCAGCCTCTTAACTACCCGCAGCAAGGCGACGCAGTGCACCCCGCACTGTGTCGCCTTTTAGCGTGTACCAAAAGTCCGGCATCGAGCGGCGAATGTAAGCGCCGTAGCGCTTCGTCTCTAGCCGCTGGTCCAGAACCGCAACCACGCCACGGTCGTCCACCGATCGCAGCAACCGGCCCGCCCCCTGAGCCATCAGCAGGGCGGCGTGGTTCGCGGCGACCTCCATAAACCCACTGCCGCCACGCTGGTCGGCGGCTTCCTGCCGCGCCTGCTGTAGCGGATCGTCCGGGCGCGGAAAGGGGATCCGGTCGATAAGCACCAGGGAAAGCGAAGGACCGGGTACGTCCACGCCTTGCCACAGTCCCAGCGTGCCGAACAAGCATGCGGATTGGTTCTTGCGGAATTTCTCCACCAGCGTGGACATCGAATCCTCGCCCTGCAAAAGAATGTCGTAGGGGACCACGGTGCGCAGGTTCTCGGCCATTTCTTCGGCCGCGCGCCGGGAGCTAAACAGTCCGAGGGTGCGCCCGCCCGCGGCGTTGATCAGCCTGGCGGCTTCGTCCACGGACTCGTCGCTGGCGCCGTCCCTGCCCGGCGGTGGTAGGTGGCGGGCGACGTACAAAATGCCGTGGGAGCGCGCATCGAAGGGGGTGCCCGCATCCAGCGTGGGAGTGTTCTTCGGCAGCCCCCAGCGCGCCAGCATGGAGGTGAACTTGCCGCCCAATGCAAGCGTCGCCGACGTCAGGATTACTGTGTTTCTGCCGAATAGTCGCTGGCGTAGTAGGTCGGCGACGCTCAAGGGGGCTACCCGCACCACGTGTTTGGGGCCTCGCACGCCGGAATCGGCGGTGTACCAGACCACGTCTTCGCCCAGCAGATCCGCGGCGTCTTCGCTCGCGCCATGGTTTTTGCCGCTGTTGTTGCCGCCGTTGTTGCCGCTGCGTTCGCCGGCTGCGGAACCGTCGCCTTCCCCGACGCGCGAGGCATTGAGGATCCGCACGCACGTATCGTTCAGCTCTTCGGTAGCCACAATCACCGCGAGGCGCTCGGAGGCCTTCTGCGAATCATTCGCAAACTCCGATGCCGGAATGCCGCTGACCTGCCGGTTCGTCTTCCACGCCGCATCCCTTAAGGCAGCGAGAGGCAGCTGTAGCCCCTCGGGCACGCTGGTCCAGCGCCCCTCGATGCCGGTGCCAAACCGGTCGTTACTTCTGGACGCCGCCGCCTCCGCCTTCAACGCCTCCGTCCACCGGTCGCCTGCCTCGGCCAGCTCATCCCCGGCGACATCGGCGCCGGAAACGGTCAGCTTCGCAGCGCGTTTCGCCAGCACGGCGATGGCGGTGGGGGATAGTTCAGCGGTGGCGACGGAAGTGATGCGGTCCTCCAGCTCGTGGGCTTCGTCCACGATCACTGTGTTGTGTTCGGGCAAGACTGGGGCGTCCACAAGAGCATCGATCGCAAGAAGAGCATGGTTGGTGACGACAACGTCGGCGTCCGCGGCGCGGGCCCGGGCCCGCTCGGCAAAACACTGTTCGCCGAAGGGGCAGCGGGCGGCGCCGACGCACTCGCGGGAAGACACGCTGACCTGCCGCCACGCGCGATCGCTGACGCCCTGGGGGAGGTTATCCCGGTCGCCGTCCTCGGTTTCACCGGCCCATTCGTGCAGGCGGGCGACCTGGGCGCCGGTGGCGGACAGCTGGGAGGGATCAAGGAGGGATTCTTCGGCCTCGTCCACGCCACTGTCGGTCTGCGCGTTGGCGACCTTGTTCAGGCACACGTAGTTGCCGCGGCCTTTTTGGATGGCGAATTCGAGGGGGCGGGGGAGTTCCGGCTCGAGGGCTTTGGCCAGGCGCGGTAGGTCGCGTTCCACCAGCTGGCGCTGCAGCGCGATCGTGGCGGTGGAGACGATGACGGGGTACTCGGAACCCATGGCCGCAGCGATGCTGGGGATCAGGTACGCCAGGGACTTACCGGTACCGGTTCCCGCCTGCACGGCCAGGTGGTGTTCCTTCTTAATAGCCTCGGCCACGGCGGTGGCCATCTTCTGCTGGCCAGGGCGCGGGGCGCCGCCGAGGTCGGCGACGGCGAGGCTCAGTAGGTCAAGGACGTTGGAGGTCATGGGAAACTGTGAGAACCTTTGTGAAACTTCTAGCCCTTGATGTGGCGGACCTGCAGGGCGGGTTCGTCGCGGGTCAGCGCCAGCCCCTCCCACGGCAGAGAGACCAGCTGTTTGGCGCAGTGCTCGCGGGACTCCTCCAGTGTGGGCAGCCCGTCGACGAGCTCACCGTCGCGAACCATGGGGATGGTCAGCTGGGTGCTGTGCAGACCTTCGGCCTGGGGCAGTTCGCCGCCCATGGGGAAGGTCACTTCCTCGACGGCGGTGCCGGAGGGGCGGCTGAGCCGGGCTGCGTCCTTCGCACCACCCAGGCTGGCTTTGCCACGCGAGCGCTTGGCGACGGGCACGCCGTCGACCTCCACAAGCTTGTAAACCAGCCCCGCGGTCGGCGCCCCGGAGCCCGTGACCACGGCGGTGCCCACACCGAAGGAATCCACCGGTTCGCTGCGCAGGGCGGCGATGGAGAACTCGTCCATGTCGGAGGAGACCACGATCTTGGTGTTGGTTGCGCCCAAGGAGTCCAGCTGGCGGCGCACGCGGCGGGTCAGCACGCCCAGGTCGCCGGAGTCGATGCGCACTGCACCCAGTTCGGTGCCCGCGGCCGCCACGGCGTTTTCCACGCCCTGGGTGATGTCGTAGGTATCCACCAGCAGGGTCGTATCGGTACCCAGGGCGGCGACCTGCGCCTTGAAAGCGGCCAGCTCGTCGGGCGTGCCGTCGGGGCGGGTGTGCAGCAGGGTCCAGGCGTGGGCCGAGGTTCCCGAGGCCGGGATGCCATAGCGCTGCGAGGCCTCCATGTTGGAGGTGGCGACGAAGCCAGCCAGGTAGGATGCCCGGGCGGCGGTAACCGCGGCGTATTCGTGGGTGCGGCGGGCACCCATGTCGATGATCGGACGGTCGCCGGCGGCGGTGACCATGCGGGCCGCGGCGCTGGCCACGGCGGAATCCATATTCAGGATGGACAGGATCACCGTTTCCAGAATCACGCACTCGCCGAAGGTGCCACGCACCGTCAGCACGGGGGAGTGGGGGAAGTACAGCTCGCCTTCCCGGTAGCCGTCGATCTGTCCGGAGAAGCGGAAGTTACGCAGGTACTCCAGTGTTTCGTCGCGCAGGAAGTCCATGCGCGCCAACTGTTCTTCGGTAAACACGAAGTCTCGCACGGCGCGGAGCACACGGGCAGTACCGGCGATCACGCCGTAGCGGCGTTCGTTGGGCAGTCGGCGGGTGAAGACCTCGAAAGTGCAGGCGCGGTTCACCGTGCCGTCGAGGATTGCGGCCTCTAGCATCGTCAGTTCGTACTTGTCCGTCAGCAGGGCGGACGAGCGGCCGCGGGTGTACTCAGTGTTGTGGGTGCCGTTGTCTGCGTAGCTGTCTGCGGCGCTGCTGTGATTGGTGCTGTTTTCAGTGCGGTTGTCGTTCACCCGTTCCATGCTAGCCCACGCCAGGTGGCGCACCCGACGGCGAATGCGCCCAATGTCGGTACTCTGGGAACCATGACTTCCCCAGCTGCTCCCTCCGCCACACCGGTGGCGGACAAACTGCCAGAAACCCTGACGGAGCCCAACCTGCCGTGGATGTGCATCTGTTGGGACGATCCGGTGAACCTGATGAGCTACGTGACCTATGTCTTCCAGACCGTCCTGGGCTATTCGCGCAAGCGTGCCACGGAGCTGATGATGCAGGTCCACACCGAAGGGAAAGCCGTGGTGAGTTCCGGGGAGCGCGACAAGGTCGAAGGGGATGTGAAGAAGCTGCAGACCGCCGGGCTGTGGGCGACGATGCAGCGGGCGGACGGGTAGGCGTCAATAGAGAAAGAAGGAACGAACATGCAGCCGTGGACGAAGAAAAGCAGCCTGCTGCGCGGGACTCGTTTTAATACGCAGCTAGAGCCGCTGGAGCGCGAGATGCTGGGGGATTCGGCGGTGGCCGTGTCCGACAAGCTGATGGAGCGCGCGCGGACGGCTCCGAAGGACGAGCTGGCGGAGATGACGGGCATGGCCAGCGGGCATGCCGATGCGCCGAAGGATCCGGGGTTGGCGCGGCTGCTGCCGAGCTTCTTCCGCGAGGGTGACGAGGAAGTCGACGGCGATGCGGCGCTGACCCGCCAGCTGAACGAGACGGACATCATCAAGGCCAAGCTGACGAACTTGCGCTTCGTGGTGGATTACCTGGGGCCGAACGGTTCGGTGAATGTGTCGCTGACGCAGGACGAGGTTCGCCCGTGGCTGAGCGCGATCAACGACATTCGTCTGTATCACTCCGCGCAGTACGAGGAGTTCAAGAAGGACCTGCTGGAGGAAGACGGCAGCTCCGACCAGGCGATGGCGGCGCAGAACTACCTGGATTGGCTGGGCTACCACCAGGACAGCTTGCTGTCGGCGATGATGGGTGAGCAATGAGCATAGAGCTGTTCGGCTGCCAGCCCGGACCGACTAATTCCCTGGCGGATGTCGCGGAGATAGGGGTAGGCCACGCGGTGTGTGAGGACGGCGCGGGTGATTCGGGCGTGACCATGATCGTCGCGCCGAAGTCCGCCACTGCCAGCGTGGATGTGCGCGGTGGCGGGCCGGGGACTCGCGAGACGGATCTTTTGGCGCCGCACAACACGGTGCAGGCCGTGCACGCTATTGGTCTGTGCGGTGGTTCTGCTTTTGGTCTTGACGCCCTCACGGGGGCAATGGCCGAACTGGAGAGTAGGGGGATCGGCTTTGCCGTGCTGGGTCCGGAGCACCCGGATAAGTTGGTGCCGATCGTGCCGGGGGCTGTGATTTTTGATCTGCTGCTGGGGCGCTGGGATTCGCGGCCGGATGCGGCCACGGGAGCAGCGGCGACGGCGGCGGCGCTGGATGCAGTGGCTGGTGACGCGACTGGGCGGGAGGCTTTAGCGCAGGGGGCACAGAACGGCAATGTCGGTGCGGGGCTGGGCGCCTCGGCGGGAGCGCTAAAGGGCGGCTTCGGGCAGGCCAGTGCCGTGTTCCCGGAAGGTACTCCGCTGGCGGGGGTTACCGTGGCCGTTGGCATTGTCGTGAACCCGCAGGGTGCGGTCTTCGACCCGGCGACCGGCCTGCCGTGGGGACTCGCCGCGGAGCTGAACGGGGAGTTTGCCCGATATGGGGTGGCCGATGGCCTGGTTGATGGTGAGCCGGTGGGGGCTGGGGGCGTCAATAGGCTAAGGAACAAGAACCTGCTTGGCACGAAGATTACGGCTGACATGCTGGCGCCGAAGCTCAACACGACGATTGGTGTGGTGGCGACCGATGCGCCGCTGACGAAGGCGCAGGCGAAGAGGCTGGCACTGGCGGGGCATGACGGGATCGCGCGGGCGATTCGGCCGGCGCACATGCCGATGGATGGGGACACGCTGTTTGCGATGGCGACAGGTGAGCACGGTTCGGGGGCTACTGGAGTTGAGAGGGGCGTGGATGACATTGGCATGAGCCTGCTTTCGGCGGTCGCGGCCAACACGGTGGAGCGGGCGATAGTTCATGCCGTGTTGGCGGCGGAGTCGGCACTCGGGGTGCCGTGCTGGCGTGATGTGGTGAAGGGTGAGGATCGTGGCTGAGGGTGCTGAGGCTAACGTACAGGCGGAACAGGCTAACAATGCGCCTATAGGGGTGTTTGATTCGGGCGTGGGCGGGCTGACCGTGGCGCGTGCCATTGTGGATCAGCTACCGCACGAGAACCTGGTGTACATCGGGGACACGGCTAACTCTCCATACGGTGATAAGCCGCTGGCGCGGGTGCGCGAGCTGTCGATTGGGATTGCAGACACCCTGGCGGAGCGCGGCTGCAAGATGATTGTGGTGGCGTGCAATTCTGCATCGTCGGCGTTTATTCGCGATGCGCGGGAGAGGTATTCCATTCCGGTGGTTGAGGTGATCCTGCCCGCGGTGCGGCGCGCGGCGGCGGCGACCCGCAACGGGAAGATCGGTGTGATTGGCACCCAGGCGACGGTGAGCAGTAGGTCCTACCAGGATCTTTTCGCGGCGATTCCCGGGGTAGAGGCGTACGCGCAGGCTTGTCCGCAGTTTGTGCCCTTTGTGGAGCGCGGAATGACCAGTGGGCGGCAGCTGATGGGGCTGGCGGAGAACTACCTTGCGCCGTTGAAAGCCCAGGGGGTGGACACCGTGGTGCTGGGGTGTACGCACTACCCGCTGCTGGCCGGGGTGGTGCAGTTGGTGATGGGGGATGAGGTCACGCTGATCAATAGCGCCGAAGAGACGGCGAAGACTGTTTATAGGACGCTGTCGGAGCAGGGGCTGCTTGCGGATGAGGATCCGGGGCGGGCGGTGGATCTGTCCTTCGAGTCGACGGGCGACCCGCAGAGGTTTGCGAAGCTGGCCGGGCGGTTCCTGGGGCCGGCGATTAGTTCTGTGTCCCAGATTCCGGAGATGGTGCGCTAGCGTTTAAGGTCTTCTTATGTGGGATAACCAGGGGGTTTGGTGCTTATGGAACCATTTTTCTGGTTGAACTTGGACCATTAATACGGTTAAACTATCTGCGTACTCTTAGGCTGTTTTTGACTTATTGAACTGAGTTTTGGTGAGTTTTCAGCCTTTAGTAAGCGCCTGGCCTGCTGGGGATCTGACAAGAGGTAGGCGCACTTTAGCTTCAGGAAGGATCCTCAGTCGCGCAAGATCCGCGTGGGCACCAAGTGCAACTGCGAGACCCCTGAGGATCCGAAGGAGGCGGAGCAGCCGAACCCTGAGGATCCGAAGGATCCGGAGAACCCGAAGGATCCGGAGCAGCCGAAGGATCCGAACACACCTGGCGGTTCCTCCGGTTCGGTGACTCCGAAGCCGAACCTGCCTGGCATCATCGGTTCCCTGGGACTCGGCGGGGCCATCGTGGGTAGCGGATCTCACGGTTCCACCCCGAAGCCGGATTCCGAGCAGCCAGGCAAGCCAGGTAACACGAACAAGCCGGGCAAGTCGGGTAACACGAACAAGCCGGGCACCCCTGGCAGGTCCAGCACCCCGAGCCAGCCGGGCGCCAAGGGAAGCACGTCCACCGGTAGCTCCGCAAGCAGCGGTGGCACCAGCTCTCAGAAGCAGGTTGATAGCCCGCGGATGAGCACCCTGGCCTCCACCGGCGCGAACGTGCTTGGCGTGTTCGCAGTCGGCCTGGCACTGATCATCGGCGCCATCCCGCTGCTGCGCCGCCGCCGCGAAGAAGGCGAGGCCTAAACGCCACTAGCGTTCAGCGCTAGCGCCTAGCGGAACAGCCAATCCTGGCAAGTCCCGCGAAAGAAAGGGCGACCACCAACACAACGGTGGTCGCCCTTTCACACATTTGCCACCGCTTCGTGGCAGAATGACAACTTATGGAACTGGTAGTGCTGGGATGCTCCGGAAGCGTCGAAGGACCCGATAGCGCAGCGTCGGGATACATCGTCCGCGACACAACCACGGCCACCACCGACCACCTCCTCCTCGACTGCGGCCCCGGCGTACTCAGCGCCATGCAGCGCACCGAAGGCATCGACCCCTCCGCCTGCCACGTCGCGTTCAGCCACATGCACGCCGACCACTGCCTCGACTTCCCATCCCTGCTGGTCTGGCGCCGATTCCACCCCACGGCGGCCTCCTCCCAACGCCACCGATTGCTTGGCCCCGCCATCGCCCGCCGTCACCTCTCCGCAGCCGGCGGAGACGCGCCTGACCACCCTGACGACTTCACCGACACCTTCGACATCACCACCTACCAGGTAGGCGAGGGGCTTTTCGACGCCACCACGTACCCAGCCCACCCCATCGGCCCGTTCACCCTCTACGCCGCCACCGCCGTACATCCCACGGAGGCCTACCTGCTGCGCGTGGAAGACAATGCAGGTAACTCCCTGGTGTACTCGGGGGACACCGCATGGACCGACAACCTGGCCCACATCGCGGCGGGCGCAGACGTATTCCTCTGCGAAGCCACCTGGGGCGAGAATGCCGAAGGCCAGCCCAGCGGCATGCACATCTCCGGCGAAGATGCAGGCCGTGCAGCACAGGCAGCGGGCGTGGGCAAGCTCGTGCTCACCCACATCCCGCCGTGGGGCGATGCGGACGCGGCGGTCCGCGGCGCGGCCCGCCACTTCGACGGAGAGATCCTCGTGGCCCGCCCAGGCATGCGCCTCACCGTCGGCGGGTAGCCTGTCCGCGGTGGCTAGTAAACTTAAGCCCCATGACGGAAACCAACGTAGAAAACACCTCTAACACAGGCAGCAACTTCACTCGCGCCGACGGGCGCGCCACCAATGAACTGCGCCCGGTGCGCATCACCCGCGGATTCACCAGCAACCCGGCAGGCAGCGTGCTGGTGGAATTTGGCAACACCCGCGTGATGTGTACCGCCAGCGTGGAAGAAGGCGTGCCACGCTTCAAGAAGGATTCCGGCGAAGGCTGGCTGACCGCCGAGTACGCGATGCTGCCGGCCTCTACCCACGAGCGCATGCCGCGTGAATCCATGAAGGGCAAGGTTAAGGGACGCACCCAGGAGATCTCCCGCCTCGTCGGCCGCGCGCTACGCGCCGCCGTCGACCTGAAGGAACTGGGGGAGAACACCGTCAACATCGACTGCGACGTTCTGCAGGCCGATGGTGGCACCCGTACCGCAGCCATCACCGGCGCTTACGTGGCCCTGGCTGATGCGTTGGCCGTGCTGCAAGCTAGGGGCGTCGTACCAGGGCAACCGCTGCGCGCACCCGTCGCCGCAGTGTCCGTCGGCATCATCGACGGAGTGCCGTGCCTTGACCTGCCATATGAGGAAGACTCGCGGGCGGACGTGGACATGAACGTGGCGATGACCGCCGAAGGGCGCTTCGTGGAGATCCAGGGAACCGGCGAGAACGCGGAGTTCACCCGCGAGGAACTAAACACCCTGCTGGATCTGGCCGAAGGCGGCCTGCGTGAGCTCATCGAAGCGCAGCGGGCAGCGCTGGCGCAGGAACTCTAAAACAGCAGAAGTAAACGCGACAAGAGAAGGGGAGTGGCACCGTGCGGGTACTGGTGGCCTCAAGGAATAAGAAGAAGCTGGCGGAGC
The DNA here is from genome assembly GCF_000738265.1 of Corynebacterium jeikeium. GTDB lineage: Bacteria > Actinomycetota > Actinomycetes > Mycobacteriales > Mycobacteriaceae > Corynebacterium > Corynebacterium macclintockiae. Next base: position 136,599 of record NZ_JFCQ01000020.1, on the reverse strand, counting down.
TGAACCGCATGCTGGAAGCGGCGAACGTTACCGGCATTGAACTCGTCGGGTTGGGGGACGTGCCGGAATACCCGGAGACCCCGGAGACCGGCGCGACGTTCGTGGACAACGCGCGGATCAAGACCAACGACGGCGTGCGCCACACCGGCCTGCCGACGATCGCCGACGATTCCGGGCTGGCCGTCGACGCACTGAACGGAATGCCGGGCGTGCTGAGCGCCCGCTGGTCCGGCGGCCACGGCGACGACAAAGCTAACAACGCCCTGCTGCTGGCACAGATGGGGGACGTGCCGGACGAGCGTCGCGGGGCGCACTTCGTATCCTCCTGCGTGCTGCAGCTGCCCGTCGACGTGGCGGCCGAGCGCGACATGGAGACCGAATATGCCGTGGAAGGGCGCTGGTACGGGCGCGTTCTGCACGCCGAACAGGGCGAGGGCGGCTTCGGCTACGACCCGCTCTTCGCGCCCGACGAATTGCCGGAAGGACAGGAAGAAGAACTGGCGGGTAAGTCCGCGGGCGAACTGACGGCGGAGCAGAAGGATGCCGTGTCCCACCGCGGCAAAGCCTTGCGTCAGCTGGTGGAGATCCTGGCGCAGCTGGCGGATTAGAGTTCCGTAAAGATGCCGTCCAGCACGCCGTAGGCCTGGCGCCGGGCGTGCACAACCCACGTATGATGGGACACGTTACAAATACCAAAACTCAAGAGATTGCAGCAGAAAGGATCCCTCGCGTGACCGCCCCCGGCACAGACAGCGACCAGGCCACTTTTAGCCCCACAAGCCCCAGCGGCATCGTGGCCGGATCGCAGGCCGACCTCAGCTGGCTGGAGGACGTGTACAAGTTCTTCCACCAACACCCCGAACTCTCGGGAGCGGAGGAAGTCACCGCGCAGCGGATCGTCAAGGAACTGGAAGGCTTCCCTGACTGGGAGGTCACCAGCAACATCGGCGGCTACGGCATCACCGCCGTGCTGGAAAACGGCGACGGCCCAACAGTGCTGATGCGCGCCGACTTCGACGGCCTGCCCGTCGCGGAGAAAACCGGCGTGGACTACGCCTCCACGTATTCGCAGCTCAACGCATCCGGCGAGCGCGTGGCCACCATGCACGCCTGCGGCCACGACCAGCACACCACCAGTCTGCTGGGAGCCATGCGCATCCTCAACGAAGAGCGTGCCCACTGGTCCGGCACGGTGGTGGCACTGTTCCAGCCGGCCGAAGAGGCGTCAATTGGCGCGCACAAGATGGTCTCCGACGGCTTGGGGCGCATCATTCCGCGACCCGACGTCTGCCTGGCGCAACACATCGTCGCCGGACCGGCAGGCCAGGTGTACTCCGCGCCGGGGCCGGTGATGACTTCCTCCACCACCATCGAAATCACCCTCTACGGTCGCGGCGCGCATGCCTCCATGCCGCACCGTTCCGTCGACCCGGTGGTGCTGGCGGCCTCGACGGTGATGAAGCTGCAGACGATCGTGTCCCGCGAAGTTCCGCCAGGCAAGTTCGCGGTGATCACCGTCGCGTCCGTAGAAGCAGGCAAGGCGAACAACGTGATCCCGGACTCCGCGAAGATCTCCCTTTCCTGCCGCTTCTACGACGAAGAGCTGCGACAGAAGTGCGTGGACGCCATCAAGCGCGTGGTGCGCGCGGAAGCTATGGCCGCGGGCGCCGACCGCAACCCGGACTTCAAGTTCGTGGGCATGCTGGGCGCAACCGACAACGACCAGGGAGTTTACGATGTTGTCCGCCCCCACTTCGATAGTTCCTTTGGCGAGGATTCCATAGAGATGGAGCCCTGGACGGCCTCCGAGGATTTCTCCGTGATCCCGAAGTCCTTCGGCTGCCCCTACATGCTTTGGACCATCGGAATTACCCCGCGCCGCCAGTGGCAGCGCGCCGAATCCGCCGGGCGGTTGGACATCGATATCCCCACCAACCACAACCCGGGTTTCCTGCCGGACCTGTCCACCCTCCAGGTATCTACTCGCGCGGCGGCTGTTGCGATTCTGGCGTGCCTGCAGTCCACGTGGGAGCAGCCGGAAGCCGAGCCGCACGTCATGGGTGCGCCCGTGCCGACCGACGAGGAAATCGACGCAGTCGCCGTGGAGACCTCGCTGGTCGAGTAGCCGCGTGGTGTGGCGCTCGCGCGACGGCACACACGCTCCAGCGCGTCGCCACGCGACGCTAGTCCAGCTGGAACGCGGCCTTAACCTCGTCGCGGCGCTTCTTCTCCACAATGAAGCTCAAGAAAGGCACCACGCCCGCCAACATCGTGGTGACCCACTTAGACGGCTCCCAACGCGCCTTCGTGCCCAGATCCAGGCAGGAAATCACGTACACCATAAACACCAGCCCGTGCGCCGGGCCGATGTAGCTAAACCACTCCGGCGCATTCTCGCTGCCCAGGATCAGAAACTTAAAAATCATCTCCGCCAGCAGGATCAGCAGCCAAACACCGGTCACCACCGCCGCCACGGAGTAAAACTTCAGCGACGCCGCCACGCGCGCCTGTCGCTCCGGGTGGATCGCGGTGGTCTGCTCGTTGGTCATTGCTTAGTGCCCTTTCTCGTTATTGTTCTCGCGCTCTTTATTTTTGGACGCCCTCATCCTCGCCCGCTCGCGCCTATCATCCACCCAGATATCTTCAGCCTTGTTGGCTTGCAGGAAGTCCTGCGGTACCTCGGTGATGTCATCGGAAGGCTGGGCGGGTGCAGCCGGGGCAACGTCGCCCTGCAGCCGCTCCTTTTCGTACTGGATGTACTTGCGGTACGCCACGACGAAGAAGATGCCGAAGATTGGCCATTGGATGGCGTAGCCCAGATTCTGGAAGCTACCGCCGTTGGACTGCCAGCGGTTCCACTGCCACCACGCCAGAAGGAGGGTGGCGATCACCGCCAGCACCAGGAAGATGATCTGGATGATGCGAACGCGCAGCGGAAACGGGTGGGCAGGGGCCTTGCCGTCAATCTCGGAGTGTTCGTTCACACTGGAACATTCTACCTGTCGTGCCTGTTCCGCCTAATTTCTTTTCCCGCGGGATCGCTTGCTAGCATGAAGGGGGAGACGCGGTCGTCCGCGTTCTTTTTGCGCCTGTGGCGGAATTGGCAGACGCGCTGGATTTAGGTTCCAGTGTCTTATGACGTGGGAGTTCAAGTCTCCCCAGGCGCACAAATTTTTCCTTAGAGCTCCTTGGCGATGCGCGCGACGTGGCCGGTGGCCTTCACGTTGTACTTCGCCACGGCGATCTTGCCTTCCTCGTCAATAACGAACGTGGAGCGGATCACGCCCTGGACGATCTTTCCGTAGTTCTTCTTCTCGCCATATGCGCCATAAGCCTCCATGACGGACTTGTCGGCGTCCGAAAGAAGGGGGAAGGTCAGCTCGTACTTATCGCGGAACTTCTCCAGAGCCTCTACCTTGTCGGGAGAAATGCCGACCACGTCCACACCCTGACCGTTGAGCTCGGTGAGGGAATCGCGGAAATCGCAGGCCTCTGTGGTGCAACCGGGAGTGTCGGCCTTGGGGTAGAAGTACACAATGACCTTGCGGCCCGCGTAGTCCGCCAGGCTCACGTTCTTGCCGGAATCGCTGGGCAGGGTGAACTCCGGGGCCTTGTCTCCGACCTGCAGTCGGGTGGGCTGGCTTGCGGTGGTGTTGCTGTTATCAGTCATGCACCCCACCCTAGCGAAAGCGCCAGCGGGCGGGATCATTTACAATGTTCAGGTAGCACTTAAACGTTCGAATATAGGGAGAAACTTCCGTGGCCCGTAGCATCGATGCCATCCAGCGCGACATTGAACGCACCCGCAACCAGCTGGGACGGACGCTGGAGGAGCTGTCCGTCCGTGCGGATCCGAAGAACCTTGCGGATGACGCTCGCGGCCAGGCCGTGAACACCCTCAAGGAGCCGAAGGTGCAGATGATCCTCGGTGGCGTAGTCGCTGGTGTCGCACTGCTAACCGCCCTGGCCGTCAGCTCCAAGCGCAAGGAAAAGAAGCAGATCAAGGAAATCCAGCGCCTGCTCGCAGCAACCCGCTAAGCGGTTGCCGTTGCCACAACTGGCACTACCCAACCCCGCGAAGCTGGCCACGCTGGCTCTGCTGACCGTCCTGTCGATCGCCGCAGGTTTCGCCTGCGAAGCAGCGGGAGTACCCGCTGCCTGGATCTTTTCCTTCCTGATCGTCTTCGGCCTCTACGCCATCTTCAGCGACCGGCAGGTCAGCCCGCCCAAAAAGGCGATGATCCCTTCCCAGGTGATCATCGCCCTTTTGTGTTCCTCGCCCCTGACCACCGTCGACGTAGGCACCATCGTTGCCTACGCCGGCCCGACCGCAATGTCGCTGATCGTCACGCTGGCGGTCTGCCTGCTGGCCTCTTGGCTGCTGGTGCGCATCCACCGGGTTGGCCCGGCCACGTCGGTGCTGGCCACGCTCGCTGGTGGCGCCAGCGCGATGGTGATGCTCTCCCGGGAGCTCAATGCCGACACGCGCTTTGTCACCCTTACCCAGTACCTGCGCGTATCCATCATCGTCCTCACACTTCCCGGGCTGGTCACGCTGCTCGGCCGCGTCGAGAGCGGCGAGGCAGATGCGGCGGAGGGGGCGTCAACAGGAAAAGAAAGCCTCCTCGACGGCCTGCAGACGAACTGGCAGGGCGTGGTAGGCGCGGTGGTCGTGGGGCTAGCCGTGTGGGCGTTTACGCGCGCCACGGCGCGGTGGTTCAGCATCAGCTCGCCGTACCTGCTGCTGAGTATCGCGTTCGCCATGATCGGCGTGATGGCGTTCGGCGTGCCGCACGAGTTCATCGCGCCGAACGGGCTGCTGGAGAAACTGGCTTACGCACTGATCGGCGTGCAGGCCGGCGGCACCCTGACGAAGGGCGCGCTGCGGCAGTTCGTGCGAGCCCTGCCGGTGATCCTGGGCGTGATTGCCCTGATGATCGCCAGCTCTATCGGCACTGCCTTCGCTATCGCTGACCTGTGGGATTTTAAGGTTCTGGACGCCTACCTCGCCACCGTGCCGGGCGGCATCTACGCAGTTCTCGCATTTGCGCACGACGCTGGCAGCCAGCCGATCGTCACGGTCATCCAAGTGATGCGTATGATCGCCATGCTGGTGGTGGGCGCTTACGCGCCGCAGATCATCCGGCTGGTGTTCGGCGCGGGCGCGGCCGACGGGCGGCCGGAGCCGCGCGAGACGCAGCGCTAGCTGTACTGACCGGAGACGTTGATCGACGCGATCTGGCATCAGTCGACCATGTGCAGGGCGATTGATTCCTTGACCTGTTCGATGAACGCTCGAGCGGCGGGGCTCGGATTGAAAGATCCCCACGCGATGTACTCGGTCCGGCAAGGGCCATCGACCACGGGAATGGCTCGCAGCGCTGGGTTGGCTGGCACACAGTCGACGGGCAGCAGGCAGACGCCCAACCCGCGTTCGACGAGGGCGAGCATGAACTCGGTCGACATCGCCTCGAAGCCCACGCGGCGTTGAAGGTCTGCGGCAGCGAATGCCCGATCGCCTTGGAGCCTGCCCGGTGACCCGGCCGGGAAGTCAACGAACGTCTCGTCGGCCAGGTCGGCCAGGGCTAAGGTGCCCCTGTGTGCTAGCCGATGCTGTGACGCCATGACAGCGACGAGACGCCCTCGGGCGATCTCGTGCGCGGTGAGTCCGGACGCTGGGGTGACGTCGGCGCCCACGCCGAGGAATGCTACGTCGAGTCTCCCGCTGCTGAGATCGCGCATGAACTCATTGCTTCCCCCGCCCCGCACGGTGAGATCCACGTGGGGATGGCTGGCGTGGAAGGCTGCGACGATGTCGGGCACGCTGACGGCTGTGACCGTCGGGATCACACCTACCGACAAGCTTCCGCGGACCTGGCCCACGGCCTCGGCGGCGACCGCCACGGCGCGGTCAGCGGCTGCGAGGCTGATCCGTGCTTCCGTGAGGAAGGCTTCGCCGGCGGGGGTCAGCTCGACCCGGCGGGATGAGCGCACGAACAGTGCCGTGCCGAGTTCCTTTTCGAGGGCCTTGATCTGGTGGCTCAGGGCTGACTGCACGACGAAGCAGCGTTCTGCTGCTCGCGTGAAGTTGCGTTTCTCGGCGATCGCCACGACGTACCTGAGCTGTTGGAGTTCCACCCAACCATGATAGCAGCTCATTGTTTGGGTGAGAACAATGTGTTGGACTCACTACTGGTGAGCGACTGATGATGGATGCATGAACACTTCTTCTCATGGGCGCCGCGGTTCGTTGCTGCGGACCTGTTTGACGGCGCTGGCCCCCGCTACGTGGGGGACGACATACATCGTGACCACACACCTCCTCCCAGCCGGGCATCCATTGTTTGCTGCGTTCATGAGGACGCTGCCGGCAGGGATCATCGCCTTGTGCCTGTCGAAGCAGCTGCCGAGCGGTTCGTGGAGGTGGAAGAGCTTCGTGTTGGGCGGTCTGAACATGGCCGCGTTCTTCCCCCTGCTGTTCTTGTCGGCGCAGCGTCTTCCGGGCGGGGTAGCGGCCACGCTGAATGCGGTACAGCCCATCATCGTTGCCCTACTGGCCGTGGCTGTCCTCCACGAGCAACTCTCCGGATGGCGTCTGGGATGGGGTGTCGTGGGTGTCGTGGGCGTGGCCCTCGTGGTTCTCGGTCCAAGCGCTGCCCTGGACCCGGTGGGCGTGGTTGAAGGACTCGGCGGCGCAGTGGCCATGGCCACCGGCGTGGTCCTCACCAAGAAGTGGAAGCTCCCGGAAGGTGTCTCGCCCGTCGCACTGGCCGGTTGGCAGCTGACGTCCGCCGGCCTGCTGCTGGCGATCCCGGCGCTGCTGGTGGAGGGACCACCGCTGGTAATTCCTGTCCATGGCTGGCTTGGGTACGCCTGGCTCGGCCTGGTCGGGGCGCTGGTCTCCTACAGCCTCTGGTTTACCGGCATCCGACGGCTTCCGGTCACGTCCACAGCCCTCCTGGGACTCCTCTCGCCGTTGGTCGCCGCCCTGCTCGGCGCCCTGATCGCGCATGAACACCTCGGAGCCGAGCAGTACCTCGGCTTCGCGATCGCCCTGGCTGCCATGGTCTGTGGCCAGCTCCCCGCCCCCACCAATTATCGAAAGGACAATTCATGAACATCACGATTCTCGGAGCCACCGGCATGGCCGGTACCGCGATCGCGCAGGAGGCCACACGCCGCGGCCACCACGTCACTTCCGTATCGCGTAACCCAGCGGAGACCAACGACCCGCATACTACCGTCGCTCGTCTCGATCTGACAGATCTCGAGGCACCCCTGCAGCCCGTCCTGAACGACGCAGACGCCGTCGTGCTCGCCGTGCGCATGGCCCCCGGCGATGAGAGCAGTGTGGCTCCGCTGACCAGCCATGTCCTCGACCACGCCGCTGTCGCGGGGGTTCGGGTTCTGGTCGTAGGAGGAGCAGCGCCCTTACGCTCACCTCACGATCGGGAGTTGCGCGTCCTGGACGACCCCACCTTTGTGCCGCCCCAGTGGCGTGACGTCGCATCGGCCAGCCTCGACCAGTTCAACGCATGTACAGAACATCCGAACCAGAACTGGACCTACCTGAGTCCGTCGGCAGTCTTCGAGCCCGGACAGGGAACCGGCGCGTATCGCCGAGGCGGTGACACGCTTCTGATCAACCACGACGGTACGTCGCGGATCACCCCTGCGGACCTGGCCCTGGCCGTACTTGATGAGCTGGAACAGCCCAGCACCCAACGTCACTTCACCGCCATCGAGCAAGCAAAGGGTCTGGCCTAGAATTAGCGGTTCACAGAGGAATCCTCGCTAACAACCGTGAGGGGGTCGAGTTATCGGCCCCTCCGTCTATTCCAAGGGGACGCTCTTGCTCCACGCCAACGCAGCACTGGCCTCACACGGCTTGCGGGAACCAGCCGCCCTTCTCACGATTGACCAACGTCTCCGGTCAGTACAGCTAGCGGGCTGCGTTAGGGGGAGCTGGCGCTGTGATCAGCGGGCACCGGGAGCGCCAGGGGAGCGGGTCTGATGGCCTAGTGGTTAGCGCTGGGCGGGGGAGAGTGAGGCGGCGTCCGCAAGAATCTCCATTGACCGCAGCGACTCGGCGGTCGACGGCGACTGCAGAGAGACCATGAGCTCGTCGGCCTGAGCGTGCTCGCGGAATTCCTCGAGGTAACGGCGGACGACGTCGCCTGTGCCGACGGCGGAGTAGCGCAGCATATCCAGGATCTGCTGGCCGGCGGGGGAATCGATGAGCATGTCCAGCTCCTCCTCCGTCAGGCTTCGGCCGCGGCCAGCCATGACGCGCACGCGAGTGCGGCAGACCTGGCGGAACTGCTCTTCGGCTTCCTCCTGCGAATCGGCGGCGGTGACGTTGACCGCGGCGATGACGTAGGGCTCCGGGTGGCGCTCCGAGGGCTGGTAATTATCGCGGTACACCTGCACCGCCTGCGTGAGGGCGGTGGGCGCGAAGTGGCTGGCGAAGCTGTACGGCAGGCCCAGGTGCGCGGCCAGCTGCGCGCCGAACAGGGAAGAGCCCAGGATGTACAGAGGCACCTTCGTGCCCATACCCGGCACGGCCTCCACGCCGGGGATCTTCGACGGGCCATTGAGGTAGCCGTAGAGCTCGGCAACATCTTGCGGGAAGGTCTCTGCTGCGGAAGGCTCGCGGCGCAGGGCGCGCAAGGTCATCTGGTCGGTGCCAGGTGCGCGGCCGAGACCCAGGTCGATGCGGCCGGGGTGCAGCTCCGCGAGGGTGCCGAACTGCTCGGCGATGACCAGCGGGGCGTGGTTCGGGAGCATGACGCCACCCGCGCCCAAGTTGATAGTGGAAGTCTTCGCTGCGATGTGTGCGATAAGAACCGCGGGGGAGGAGCTGGCGATGGACTTCATGTTGTGGTGCTCGGAGTACCAGATGCGCTGAAAGCCGAGCTTTTCGGCCTGCTGGGCCCACTGGACGGAGCGGTCGAAGGCGTCTGCGGGGCGTTCGCCTTTGAAGACGGTGGCGAAGTCCAGGAGGCTCAGCGGGGCGAGAGAGTTCGCTGGGGTTTCACCGTGCGCTGGGGTTTTGTCCTGCGCCGGGGAGTTTCCGTTTGCCGTCGTGTCCGTCATTGTGGTGTTGATGCCTCCTGATTGTGGTGCTGATAGCGTGCAGCGCTGATGGTTTGCAGCGCTGGTCGCTTGCACTGCTGGTCGCTTGCACTTCTCTTGCGCCTGCGTTCCTAACTAACGATAACCGCCCTGGCAGCGCGAATATTCCCGTTGGGAGGGGCGGGAGCGAGGCGGGTCAATTCCGGCGCAAACTACCTCGCAGTGGACGACGATCGCCTGACGTTAGAGGGAAAAAGTCCCAAATCTTCCACTCTACTTTTATAGTTATTCTGTTTCTGCTGGTCAGGAGGTTTTGACGGAACCGTCAAATCGCTGAAATTCTTAAGAATGGAAGATTTGGCACATTCGGCTCTTCAACCGTTTCCATAGCGGATACCGGGCAGGTGGCTTCACTTTGTACCCTTGCTGTTCCAAGAGCTCGATGGCAAGGTCCAGGTTCTTGCGGATAACGGTCTCCGCCTGTTTTGACCGGTATCGGTTTCTGCCTCGTTCTATGTGCTGTTGCCAACCGTCATGCGTCTGCGCATTGAATTCGTTGGCAAGAAGCTCAATCACATCTTCAAGGCAGACGCGAAAACGCTCATCTCCCATCGGATAATGGATATCTTGCTGTTGAGCCGCGGCATCATAATTTCCTGCTCTAGCAAGTAAGAGGCCAAGGGGGACTGAGTCGGAATGAAACTGGAAGTGGCTGGCAGGCTTGTTACGAGAATTTCTGTCGAAACTCGCAGGCCAACTGCAATTTTTCGCTTTTTGACCTACCAATCACGAGCCGCTTGGAGCTTTTAATAACCGCTCTGAGAGTTTCCTTGTTGATTTCGAACTCTTCAGAAGTGATTTCACCTACGAGAGCCGCGGCGAGGAGGTTGGCGATTTCTTGCGCGAACTCCGTAGCTTGTTTCTCGAAAGTCGCGCGATCCAATACGGTTAGCCTTCAATCAGCCAAGTAAGAGACTCGTAGCGATCCAAAAGGTCAGCCTCTTTGACGTCGAGCGCATCCGCTTCGCGAAGGCGGCGCAGTCCTTCCACTCCGAGGGAACCCATCTGCTTCACAATCTCGTCGCGTTCAGCGCGCAGCTCGGCGCTTGTTTGGGTGCGCGGCGTTATTGGTGTGGCCATGATCCCTCCAATCGATGTATGTGAGTGCTGTTTACGGAGTATATAACGCAGAGACGACATCTGGGGTAGCCGATGAAGCGAAAGCAAAACCCCCGCTCACCGGATAAGATTCCAAGTGAACGGGGGAGTTGGCGGTGTGGGCTATCAGGGACTCGAACCCCGAACCCGCTGATTAAGAGTCAGCTGCTCTGCCAATTGAGCTAATAGCCCGCGTTATTCGAAGCGCTGTGCGCCTCGGCAACGTGGAAAACTTTATACCGCAGTGGCCTTACAACACAAATCGCCAGGTCGGAAGGGGATTCTATGTGCATGCAATTGCGCCTTAAGTGTCCAGTGCAGTACGGCTGCGCGGTACGGCTGTGGGGTCGCCAATCCGCGGCAATGCGGTACGGCTGCCCGCTTGAATTCCCAGGCCTCCCACCCTGCTTGGCTCACCCCAGCCCACCGTTTATAACGTTTAAGCCACGAACCGCTGGGACGCGCCGAATTGGCTAACGTTAAGGTGCTCTCAGGCGCTATTCTCAGCAACAGTCACTTTATTCACACACGCTTTTCTTCTTGGAGTTAGTCTTGCGCAGCACCAAGGTTTTCGGTCAAACCTTCTCACGGATCACTGTGGCGTCGTTAAGCATTGCACTGCTTGGCTTCACCGCATCCTGCACCATCGATCGCGACAACAACGAACATCAGATCGAGTCAAGTTCCTCCACGGGCAAGCAGGGCAACGGCGACGAGAAGGCCGAGAACAAACTGACCTCCAACATCAAAGACGGCGACGACGAGGTCGACGTCACCGAGCACGTGCAGGTCAAGGCTGGCCAGAAGATCGACAAGGTCTCGCTGACCAACGACGCGGGCGAGGAAGTTAAGGGCAAGTTCAACGACGACAAGACCGAATGGACCGTGCCCACGAAGCTTGGCTACTCGCGCACGTACACGCTGACCGCAAAGTCGGGCGAACAGAAGCTTAAGCAGACGTTCACTACCATGACCCCGGGTATGACGCTCGACGGCGCGCTCGCCCCACTCGACGGCTCGACCGTTGGCATTGGCCAAACCATCGCCTTGCATTTTGACGCCCCCGTGGAAGACCGCAAGGCCGTGGAAGACGCAATCACCGTGGAAACCACGCCGAAGGTGGAAGGTGCTTTCTACTGGATCACGGCACAGGACGTGCGCTGGCGCCCGGAGAAGTACTGGAAGCCCGGCACCAAGGTCAACGTCAAGGCGAACCTCTACGGCACCAAGATCGGTGAAGGCGTGTACGGCGGCGAGGACCGCAGCGCGAAGTTCACCATCGGCGACGACATGCGTGCGCTGGTGGATGACAAGACCAAGACGATGACCATCAAGAAGAACGGCAAGACTGTGCAGACCATGCCGGTCTCCCTGGGCATGGACTACCAGTACCCCACGCCGAACGGTACCTACATCATCGGTGATCAGCATGAGTCGCTGACGATGGATTCCTCGACGTTCGGACTGACCGGCTCTGGGGCGTACCGAACGGACGTACAGTATGCGACGCAGATGAGCTACTCCGGCATCTACATCCACGCCGCGCCGTGGAGCGTGTACGCGCAGGGCAACACCAACACCTCGCACGGCTGCGTGAACGTGACCGTCGACAACGCTGCCTGGGTGTTTAACAACATGAAGCGTGGCGACATTGTAGAGGTGAAGAACACGCAGGGTGAGACCCTGAACGGCTCCGACGGCCTGGGTGACTGGAATATCCCGTGGAAGACCTGGAAGGCCGGGAACGCAGACGGCTAGCGCAGGCGCGCGGCGCGGGGGACGGCGCGCGCTATGATCTTCGCCTTTTCGGCTCGCGGCACTTGCACGCGGGCCGTTTTTATTTGCTCGACGGGCGTGCGCGCCAGCCGCTCATTCAGCGCGGCGAACAGATCGTGCGCGCCCAGCACACCCACACGCGCGGCCAGCGGCAGCAACGCCATGGTGGCGTGAGCCTGCGCGAGTTCCCCACGGATCTCGTCCACCAGCTCCGCCTTCGACTCTTCCGTGAGTTTCGGCAGGTAGGAGCGCTGCAGCCCGACCGTGTCCTCCCTATAGTCCCGCAGAAAATTCACCTTCTGGAATGCGCTGCCCAGCGCGTAGGCGCCCTCGTCGGTTCGGGCGCGCTGCTCCGGGGTCAACGGTCGCCCGGCCTGCTCGGCGTGCGCGGCGAACACCGCGTTGCACATCCACCCAATCACGCCCGCGGAACCGTGCACGTAAGCGGGGAGGGGCAAGGGGTTGGAGCTAGGGGCGTCCGAACGCATGGACGCGAAGAAATCCACCGTCCAGGAACGGTCGAACTCCGCCCAGCGCGCGGTGAAGGCGAAGGCGTGCGCGATGGGGTCGGTGCTGAAGCCGGTGTCTAGCGCCGCGAGGGCGGTGCGTTCGTAGTCGTCGAGTGTTTTGGTGACGCCGCAGGCCGGCAAGCCCAGCGCCTCAGCCGTACCGTCGACGATTTCATCCGCGATGCGGGCGAGAGCGTAGATATTGCGGATGTGCAGCTTCACCGTGGGCGCGAGGAGCTCGCTGGCCAGGTAAAAGCTGGTGGAGTAGTGGCGGATGATGCTGGCGGCCGCGGAGGTGGAGGCCTGCGTGTACAGCGCGCCGGGGTCGTCGTGGATGCTGGCGGCGGGGCGTGTAGTGGCGCTGGGGTGTGCGCGAAGAGGGAGTTTGGGCAGGCGGGCCATGGTGATTAATGCTAGTCCACGGGGGCGCGGGGCTGGCTGGGTGGTGAGGTTGGCTGGGTGGTGATCCCGGGTGCAGCAGAATGGTGAGGTGGGGAGTCCCCGGGTGTGGCAGCCGTGAATCCGGGGGTTAGGGGCCTCTAGGGATGCCCGGCGGAGGGTAAATGTCCCAAATTCCACGTCTTAGAATATAACTATTCTGTTTATGCAGTTCAGAGGGGGTGATATTTTGACGAGAAATCTGCTTTTCGCAATAACTCGAAGATTTGGGACATTTGCGCGTAAAAGAGGTGGGTAGGGCGCACGGAAACATCGAGGATTGCGAGGTGTTGCAGTGCAGTAAGGCGTACCCGCTGAGGCATACCGTGGAATAAAGCGTGTTTTCGAAGCGCTGAAAACTAAGAAGGCTACGAAAGCAACGGCAAAGAAAGGCAAGCATCATGAGCACATACACCTACAACGTCACTGGAATGAGCTGCGGACACTGCGAAAACGCCGTCAAGGAAGAAGTTTCTAACCTTCCGGGTGTCACGAACATTGAGGTCAGCGCCGACAAGGGATTGCTGACGTTCGAACACGACGGCGCAGCAGGGGAGCTCACGGATCAGCAGGTCATCGACGCAGTCGATGAGGCCGGCTACGAGGCCACCCGCCGCGCGTAGCGCCGCGGGGCGGAAACAACAAGTCGCGGAGTCCAGCGTCGCGGGGCGGAAGCGACAAGCCGCGCGTAGCGCCGCGGGCGGTGGCGCCCAGCTGCGCCGCCGCTAGAAGGGCTGCAAGCCGTCGATGCTGTAGAACTCGTGGCCCAGGAAGAGCAGCGCGGAATCGGTGGAAGTCTCCGACACATCCAGCACCTCCGCGGCCACCAGCGTGGCCTCCCCGGCCTGCGCCGTATCGGAAATGCGCGCGCGGATCACTGCCCGGGAATTCGGCAGCAGCGGCTCGCCAGTCTCCGCGGTTACCCACCCTTGAGATTCCGCGAAGCGGTCCGCGCCCGAGGTGGCGAAGGAGTGCGCGATGGGGGACTGGGCGTCATTAAGAAAGTGCACCAACATGCTGCTACAACGCAGTAACTTGCCTGCCGAACCCGTGCGTTTCATCAGCGAGAAACTGATCGACAGTGGGTCTAGCGATAGGGAAGAAACAGACGATGCGGTCAGGCCGACGGGCTCGCCGTCGACGGTCGCGGTGATCAGCGTTACCCCCGCCGGGTGTCCGCGGAAGACGTCCCGAAACGCTGCTTGAAGATCGGTGTTACTCATTAGCATCACTAGACCTTGGGAAAAATTTGGGGTGACTGACGGGACTCGAACCCGCGACACCTAGGATCACAACCTAGTGCTCTACCAGCTGAACTACAGTCACCATTGCTGTTGAAAACAGCGGATTTTATGTTAGCCGACACCCCGCGACTTAACCAAAATGCCAGGTCGGGAGGTCTGAACGCGGGCTAAAACGGCGCTAGATCGGGAAGCGTTCCGTCGCTGCCTTCGCGGCGGCGTTCACGTCTGCATTGGCCGGGTCGGCCTCCACCAGCATTGCGCGGCGGTAGTAATCCAGCTCGCGGATGGATTCCTTGATGTCCGCCAGCGCGCGGTGTGTCATGCCCTTGGCGGGCTGGCCGTTATACACGTGCGGGTACCAGCGGCGGGCGAGCTCCTTCAGGCTGGAGACGTCGATCATGCGGTAGTGCAGGTACTGGTCCAGGTGTGGCATGTAGCGGGTGATGAACTTCCGGTCGACGCTGATGCTGTTGCCTGCCAGCGGTGCGACACCTGCGGTGGGGACGTGCTTCTTCACGTACTCCAGGACTTGCTCTTCGGCTTCTTCCAGCGTGACGTCGGAGGCGCGGATCTGTTCCGTCAGCCCGGATTCGCCGTGCATCTTCGTCACGACGGCATCCATGCGGTCAAGGTCGCGCTCGGTCGCGTGGATCACCACGTCCAGTCCCTCGTCGAGCGGGGTCAGGTCCGCATCCGTCACGATCACTGCGATCTCTACCAGCACGTGTTGGTCCGGGTCGAGGCCCGTCATTTCGCAGTCGACCCACACGAGTCGATCGTTCTTGGCAACTTGGTTCGGGGTGGTGTTCACGGAGGTTCCTTTCTGTTGTTGATAATTCTATGTCGTTTTTGGTGACGCCCCCTCGGAATCAGTCGCTTTCGGTTGCCATTTGGGCGTAGAACTTGCCGACGATGGGGGCGGTGACCTTCCGTGGCAGGTAGGTGGAGACGAAATTCATGGCCTTGGACAGCGGGCCGGGGACTACGCGGAGTTTGTTCTTGGACAGGGCGACCAGGGTGTCGATAGCGCAGTCTTCGTAGGTGGTCCAGAGGAAGTCCGGGACGGCATCGTCGACTTCGGTGAGCTGCTCGTCTTCCTTGCGGGCCTCGCGCACCGGCCCGGGTGCCAGCAGAGTGCACTTAATACCGTGATCTTTGAGCTCGTAGTGCAGGGACTCGGTGAAGGTGTTGACCATCGCCTTGGTGCCGACGTAGGTGGCGTTGCCGGGGATGGCCATGTTGCCGGCGGCGGAGCCGACGTTGACGATGCCGCCCTCGCCGCGTTCCAGCATGCCGGGCAGCACGGCCTGGGTGAGTTCGTAGAGCGCGGTGGCGTTGAGCTCGAACTGCAGGCGCTCGTAGTCCCAGTCGAGGTCCTTGAACTGGCCGAAGGTAGCAATGCCCGCGGAGTTGATGATGATGCTAACCGGGGTGGTGCGCAGCTCTTCCAGCAGCTCCGCGCGGGCGGGCGCATCCGCCAGGTCGACGGAGCGGATCTGCACGTCGCGGTTCGGGAATGCGTCCGCAATCTCCTGCATGGGAGCTACGGTGCGGGCGACCAGGAGTAGGTCGTAGCCGCGCCGGGCGAGCTCCTCGGCGATGGCCTTACCGATGCCAGAGGAAGCGCCGGTGATCACAGCGTAGGAGCCCGGAGTGGGAGCTGGAAGATCCAGTTCCGCGGACTTCTGGGACTTGCCCAGGGGGAGGGAGCGGAGGGCGTCAATAGGGTTATAGCGGCTATTCGCAGTCATGGCTACAACCATAGCGGGCGGTGCGGACAGGGGGTCGGGGTTTAGGTGGCGTGGAGTATGGGGCGTGTGAAGCGTGGGTCGCGTTAAGCGCGGGAGGTGTGAACTTAGCCCGGCGAACTGAGCTAAGCGGTGTTAGTTTAATCACATGATTCCCGATATTCGCAGAGTTGGACAACACGCTGCGCTGTATGCCCATGCGCGCTGTGAGCACATCATGGAACAGATCGAAGAGCGCATTGGCGATGAATGGAGAATTGCTGCAGGCGAAATCGAAGGCGAGCAGTACTACCAGTTTCAGGGGCGGGTTAAGCTCGCCAATGCTCGAGTGGAACTCGTCGCTACCGTTGACGTGGAGTCTGCGACTCTCAAGTGGGAATGGGCGGATGAAGAGGCTGTTTCCGGAGCTGCAGAACTTGGTCGGCGTCTTGCCGCGGAGGCGATGCGCGAGTGGGGTGAGGAACAAGACCTGCCCGGGTTTACGACCCCAGTTGTGCCTTACGAGGTTCCCGAGTGGGACGGCGATGAAGCTGAATCGGGTAGCGGGGAAGACACGGAAGATGAGGAAGGCGAAGAAGACGACGAGCTGTATGCGCCGTCAATTGCAGCGGCAGCCGTTTCGGAGGATGTAGGGGATAGCGCGTTCGAAATCTTTGGTTCGCATGCTTGTTACGCAACCATTCCGAACGAAGACGAATCCGAGATCCGGATTTACTTGATGGATTCGTTCAACCCACCGATGCGGGAGACGGATCTGTCGGTGATGTTCGTCAAGTTCGACGCCATATTGTTGGAATGCGACGACCCGGTGTGGAGCATCGAAGGGATTGCGCATCAGCGCGAGGACTGGACGGTCGAGGAAATCGAGCCGGAGAACAAGCAACGCGCGTGGAAGATTGCGGACAGCGAGGGACGCTACTTCGTGGTGGAGTTGAGCTTCAACGAAGACGGCACGATCGCAGAGCTTGGCAAGAAGGGGCTGTTTACAGAAGAAGGTGCCTGACGAAATCCGTCAGACACCTTCTTGCGTGGAAATACGATGAAGCGTTTTAACGCAGGAGTCCAGCCTGCTTTGCAGCGGCGCCGATCAGGCCGATGCCTGCTGCAGCCACGGCGATCCAGGTGAGAGCCCAGCCGAACTGGGTGGCGCCGTAAGCGGTCTTCGCGGAGGAGCCTGCCATGACGGATCCTGCAGCCATTTTTCCGGTCGGTCCGGTATTGGGTGCAGCGCCGGTTCCTTGGAGTACGAAAATTCCAGCTAGCTTTGCCATTTCAACCTTTTGAGCATTTGTCGGCGTACTCGGGGCAGCCTGAGCCGGGGCAGCAGCGAGGCTCAGGGCTGTCGCAGCAGCGACGGTGGCGGTAGCGATGCGCTTCATGGGGTTCTCCTCTTAGGGTTCAATGTCATGCAACTTCTATTGCATTCGCTCTTAGATTAGACCAAGGAAAGGGATGATTCTCAGAAAAAGTTAATCTCATTCTTAGGTGAGGTGCATCTCACATTTATGGCAACTCGCAAGCAGAGGGGGCTGAGACGCCAACGTGTACGCGATGCCGTGGCTGAAATGGCAACCTTGCTGCGACTGAGGTGTCAACTATGTCGCGACTCATGAGGGAGATTCGGACATTCAGTCTCCCAGCGGGTACGCTCGTCCCGGTTGAAGTTGATTCCCTAACGGAATACCCACCGATTCCCCATTTTGATGATTATGAGGCAAAAAAGAGTTCCGCGAGGTTAGCGAGAACGTTTTCCATAGCGGCGGGTGTAATCCCGTCCTGTGATAGACAGTCTTGCAAGTCGCTTTTGAGAAGGCGTTGACAGTGGTCGACCCTCACCCAACTCTTTTTGCGTAGCCCTCCTTCGTAAGCGGCAATTTTAACGTCGAAACCCGATGGGTTGCCCCCACTTGAGATGGGACATACGAAAATGGCCTCGTTAGACGTATCACTGTTCACATTGTCGCGGGAGACCACGAGAACCGGGCGACGGGTGTCATGCCACGTTCGCTTACCATTGGAGACGAATACTATTTTCTCGTCGCTCACGTAGTAGAGGCAGCCCTGGCGGGCAACTATCGGAAAGGGTGAACTCATAGTTCAGTGGCGTGTCCAGCAAAAATGTTGTGGATTAGTTCTTTGTTTAATCCATCCGTTGAATACGGGTCAATATGCGGGGGTAGCGTTTTGAGAACGTCAACTCGGCGTCGCATTTCGGGCGAGCGCTCGAAAATATGGAGACCGTTAACGAAGTCCGGCCACGCATCGTGAATCTCATTCTTCGGGATGGGGATACCTCGAGCACCGACTCGATAATGGTGGCCATATGGGCCGTAGGTGTGCGTGAAGTTTCGCAGTTGAGTGGCGGTCATTCCGCCGAAGTTCTCCCAAATTCCATCGAAGATTTCCTCGACATCAAGCGGTATAGCGTCACCCGTCGAAAAAGGCTCCAATGGGGCGGCAGGGCTATCGCCAACCTGAGATTTGATAAATCGGTACAAATCAGGCTGCGCCGGTCCGTGATCCCACGCTTGGAAGACTCCAGCTGATAAATCACGGTTTTCCAAATGTCCATAGAGGCTCTCCGCGAGGTAGGACAACTTCTGTGCCTTCATATTCGTAATCGAAGGGGCTAGACCCTCATCAGACTCACGTTGCGTAGCCCAGGAAAGGAACTGCAATAGGGGTTCCATCAACTCCACCTCCTTAACTTCTATTTGAGCCTAACACTAAATTGGTTCGTCCCTTCGTATCGTCGGCTTGAAGGGGGGGGGTAATCGCTACCTGCATTTAGTTATACGGGCAGATCCGACATCGCTCCCAAATTAATCGAACACATATTCCTAATTCTTTGAGGTTGTATTCACGCCCCAGGGGAACTGCGCAGGGCTGTAGCGCTCCAAGTTCGCCCGTCGGATAAAAGAGCCGGGAGGTAACGCACCTCCCGGCTGTGGCCTGGATTCTCGATTAGGAGTAGTCAGTCGCCACGTCAGACGAGTACACGCCCACCGCACTGGTCGCGTTCTTCACAGCGTTGCGGACAGCCTCCTGCTGCATGTCCAGCACCCGGTATGTCCCGTCAATCTCGGCGACAGCCTCAATACGACCAAACGCCTCACCGTAGCGCTCTGCGTAGCGGGCAAGACCCTGGAGTTTCGCCAGTGCGTCGCCGAGGTGTGCGCCGTGCGGGTCGATAATGCTCATCTCCACATCATCCCCACGCTGGGTGAAGAAGATGAAGTCCGGACACATCGCTCGCCATTCATCCTCGTAGAGGTACGGCACCACGACACTAGACGAACCGGCACGAGACGGGTTGCGGTACCAGTACAGGTTCTCGTCGTGCGCTTTCTCGGTGTCGAGGACATGCTGCTCCCAGGTGTTTAACTCGACCGGGAACACGCCTTTGTCATCCGCAATGACGTGACCCGTATACGTCGGGGCGGTGTAGACGTACTTGTCGCATACCGGCTCACCGTCGGCGCCACGGACCTGCTCGCGCTGCACCATGATTCTGCTCGGCAGCACAAAGTCGGTCGTCAGCGGCTCCGCGCCGGAGGCGATGACGCGCTCATAGTGCGAACGCTCCTCGTCGGATAGCGCCTTGCGTGCGGTACGGGTTTCAGTCAGCAGTGTCTTCACCCGGGTCGCTGCGTCCATACGCACACGCTCAACGAGCTCGTCGACCCACCCTGCGGCAATGCCTTGCAGCGTCGCGTCGTAGGTATCCATCGGGTTCTTTGGGTCGTCGATGAGGGAGTTGATGTACTTTTTTAGCTGCCTGCCGGACAGGCCGCGCTCGGCCATCGACTGCGAGCGCTGAATCGAACGGTCGTCGGCGACCATCGTGTATGCCTCTGCGGTGTCGTCGACGTCACCGCCGACCACAGTCGTCACGTCCCGCAGCGAGGCAGTTTCCACATCGCGTTTCGCTGCCTCAACTTTGTCCTCGAACATAGCGACAGCACCGCGAATCGCACTGGTCATAAAGTCATCGGCCTGTGCGACACAGCCTTCGATAATGCCGTGCTGGCTAAGCAGCAGCGACAATTCGTTAAGGCGCCTGATGTCGTCTCGAATGGTTCTCGGCACGGCATAAGTAGGCGCACCGGATAACACCTGCCAAAGACGCTTCTCCTTATCCAACTTCGGGTTTCGACCAAGGGCAACCGCGTCAATGAGAATTGTTGGCAAAAGAGCGCTGCCGAACTCGCCCTTACTGATGCGTTTTGCCACAGCGGTGGTGGTTTCCTCGTTAAAGTGCGGCAGCAGGCACCAGGTCGAGTTCAGCAGACCGTTGCCCTCTATTCGGCGCGCAAGCGGCGAGCGCACCATGCGCCCAATGGTCTGGGTGATGTGGGTCTGATCCTTGGCTGGTCGAAGCGACACCAACACCTCCGCGCGCGGGCAATCCCAACCCGTCGAGATAGCGGTCTTGGCGAACACGACCCGGATTCGCTCACGTCCCTGCACCTTGTCCGGCTCGATATAGGGAATATGCATGGAGCCGGGCAGTGTGATGTCCTGGTGCTCGCCGAGCACGTTGCAAAACGCTTCCGGGGCAATGTCGATGGTGTCGGCGATCGTTGCGACCCAGCGGGCGAAATCCTCTGGTTTCGCACCATCCGGCACTTGCACCACCATCAGCGGAATCACGTCGGCCAACTGTTCGTCGCCCGCGGTGTACTGTGCCCATGCCTCGTGCGATAGCGCCAGTTTCTCGGCGCCAGCGCGCAGCACTGTGGTTTCGAAATCGCCCACCTCGTTGGGGAAAGTCAGCACGATCTCGTCTTTGATAATGCCCGAGGCCTGAACCCTCGCCGGGTCAACCTCCACATTCGGCATGGTGTCGCGGTCTGCGATGGTGCTCATCGTTTCCTCGAATCGCTCCGGCGTTGCGGAAATGCCGAGAAGAATCGGCATCGGGGGAGCCCCGTGTGTGCCGTCGATGAGTTTACGCACAATGGTATCCCTGTTCTTCGGGTTCATACCCCTATGCGCCTCATCGAGGAACATGTAGACGACCGTGCCGTCCTCGGAGGTGTTTCGTAGCACGTCATAGAAGTTGTGCTGGGCGGTATCGGGACGCACGATAAGCGCCTCTTGACCGTCCTCTTGCACACCGCGGACCAGACGTCCGTTCTTCGACAACTTGTCGGAATTGAGGAAGTAGACCATGCCGCGGTCGAGAAGCTTTGCGGCGAAGTCCGACTCGATGGTCTGGGTTCTTCCCGCCAGAGCCTCACTTGCGCGAAGTAGGCTTACACGCGACTGCTCGTTCAGGCTCGGCTCGTCAGAGAACCAAAGAATCGTCGCATTGGGGTCCGGCTCGAAGATGTTGTCCTCTCGTCCTTGCAAAATGGCCTCGATGACCGCCGCGGCCATAACCGTTTTGCCAGCGCCGGTTGTCGCCGACAGCGCGAAGCCGGACGTCGTGCCGTCGAAATCGAAGTTGCGCCTGGCTCGAGCGAGTTGTCGCAGCACCATGCGCACTGCGTCTTCCTGGTAATCCTTGAGAATATAACGCATGGCCTATGCGTACCTTCCTGTGTTGACCTCGAAGTTCGACAAATACGACTCGTAGAGGCGCACGGTTTCCATACCACTCGGCAAAAGCCCCGCGACATGCTGGAATTGTCGGCGGTCATCGGTGATGATGTAAATGAGGTTCGGTCGCTTGTTCTCGACCTCGGCGATGAAGTTGTCGAGATAGTCGAGCGACTCGATAACCCCGTAATAACCCGAGACACCGTAGCCCTTTTCAGTCAGGTCGTCGATGACCGGGCCATGTTGTCCTGCACGCAGCCACAGCAAGGGAGCGATTCTGGTGAATCCACGGGAGAGTTGGATAGCCAGCGGATCCTCGTAAGTGAGGATGAAGAACTTAGCATTGGCTCGCATGCCGTCGGAGAACTCGGAGTTGTCTTCCCGTCGACCAGTGATTACCGTTCGGGTGCGCGGCTTAGTGACGTACTCGTAAATACCGTGGGTCTCCCACTCGGCGTCACCTTTGCGTAGACCCGCTTTGGACATCGAGGTGGCTTGTTTCCTGCCGACTTCGTTATTAGTCACGATAATCGCGCGGCGATGAGAATTGGAACGTTCGTTGATAAATGCCACTGCCTCTAGTGTGGAGCCGGAGCCGCCGAAAAAATCCAGGACGACACCGTCTTTTGGCGTGCAGACCTCAATCCAATCTGCAAGAACTGTGACGTCCTTGGGATTGGGAAAGCGGTCTTCTGCGAACACGCCGCGAACCTCGCCCTTCACGTTCCAAAAAAGTTGGCGAGTTCCATGTGTGCGCTGGCGGTCGAACGTTGACATTAGCACGTTGCTAGAAGTTTTCTCCAGGGGCTTCTTGAGGCTGACCGCGCTCGAATGGGTCTTGCGGAAAATAACCTGCCCTTCGTCAATGATTTCCTGCATTCGTTCCGAGGAGGGGAATCGCCAGCCAGAATCGGGGACCGGTACCGGCTTTCCCGTTTCCGGGTGGAGTACGTCGTACTCGGGTCCACCACCCCCGGGCCAGGTGATGTTGTCATCTCGACAGAGTGTCCCGTCGGGCAGGAAATAGTTATAGCGCCCGAAAGTGGTGCGGAGCGGAGACTTCGGGGGATACTGCCGGTAGAACTCCCTCATGCGCTTCTCGCCGTCGAACTCCGCCAGGCGGAACAGACGCTTCTGATTCTCGGAGGACAGACGGTCACAAATCTCCTCGTACACAGAATCAAACTCATCGTCTCCATCGGCAGCAGACAGCCGTGAGAACTCCTCGCTATCAGCACCGAGCAATTCCTCCACCGAAGTTTGCCGGGCTTCCCGCCAGGCGACCTTGCCCTGGGCGAGTACCGCCTCGTAACCCTCCTTCGGTACTCTCCAGCGGGCACCTCGTTTTGCGATGTCAGAGGCGGTGTCCAGACTGCTCACATCAGGAGCGTCTTTTACTTTTACGCCTTGCTTAATCCACGCCGTTTTGTCCTTGGCAAAGACGAGCATGTAGTCCTCACCGTTGGAAACGAAGCGTGAATCGTTCTTGCGTCCACCGTTCCAGGCCACGTTTGAGAGAAAGTTTGTCTCCCCAAAAATCTGGTCCATGAGCATGCGAAGCCGGTGCTGCTGCTCGTTACCGATAGCAACAATAATTACACCCGTAGGGCTAAGGAGTTCTCTTGCGAGGCGTAGTCGTCGTTCCATAAAAGCGAGCCACTTCGAGTGTCGGTAGTCGTCAGTGGGCTCGATATAGCGATCACTATAGATCCACTCGTCCTTTCCTGTGTTGTACGGCGGGTCGATGTAAATGCAGTCGATAGACCCTCGGTGGGTGTAGGTGAACATCTCCAGCGCGTGATAATTCTCCGCGTTAATCACTACATGAGCAGGGTCATCGACGTCCCCACCATTGACCTCGCCGTCCGGGACCAGACCGGGGTAGATAACGTCGTTGAATTCCGCCACAGCCACCAGGTCGTCCACGGGCCATTCAGTCTCCTCGACCTGCTTATCGGCTCCAAGGAACCTAAGCGACGCCGTGTTACCGTCAAGGTCCTTCACCGTCCACACGCACTGGTTCACCTTCGTGGTTTCCCCGCGCGGTGGTAGCAGTCGGACCTTCGAACCGCGGCGCACTTTGCGGCCAGGGAGGTTCACCGACTCCGGAAGGTGGCGCTCGAAAACAAGGCCGAACTTACGCTGGCTGTTTAGGTCTCGAACCTCGGATTCGAGGTCTTTAGCGAGGTCCGGGTCAATCGAGCGAGCGCGCTCAATTAATTCGTTGAAGTTGGACATCGTCACCCACGTCCTTTCACTACGGTAACGCTCCCAGCCTACGTTGACCGGCGGGCACCGCCTTGGCAACACACCTCAGTAGGAACGTAACGTTTCCAGACCCTGTCCAAAGTTTGGACATAGTTGACAACGTGTTCCAGGGATAAGTGTTGTGACGGTTGTCAGATCAGCCGCGGCATAGTTGACAGTTAGCCACCGCAAAGCAAAAGCGGTGATGGTTGGCACCTCAGCTGCGACATTGTTGACAGGTAAATAGTCCCCAGCGACCCCTCGGAAGACGGACACCACATGAGGTCTACACCACCGGCCCCAAAGCCGAACCCAACGACAAACCGGAAGAAGAATGGCGCGTCCGCAATGATGTCGTCACCCCAAACGGCAAGGCAATTGCCCACAATGCAATTACCAAAAACCTTATTGGAAGAAAGGCCAACCACCCCTGACCTAAAAGCGAAACCGGCGCCCCGGAAAAAGAAAAACCGAGACGCCAGTTTGTCCATCATGTCGCGACTGAAGTGTCAACTATGTCGCGACTCATGACATGGCGCCCCCGGCAGGACTCGAACCCGCGACACATGGGGTAGAAACCCACTGCTCTAATCCACTGAGCTACGGAGGCATACGAGTAGATGATAATGCACGCGCATGCGCGCAGAAATTGCGGGGCAATCATCCGGTAAGTGAGGCGCAGTCGCGAGGGTAGGCGCCGGGGCGGCGTGGCACAGTCGTGCAGGTAGGTACGGGACAGCGTGGCACGGCTGCGAGGTAGGCGCCGGGGTAGTGCGCCACCACTGTGACGCAACCAACATCACAAAAACGCGAGTTCACCCTGTCCGGATCGCAAGGTAATGTTCCAAACATGTCCTCCCCGGCAGATCAGGAAGCTAAGCAAGCAGCGCAAGCCAAGCGCGCCGAGGCGCAGCGGGCGGAAACCGCAGCCAAGCCCGCGCAGGCGGAAGCGCAAGCCCCGTCCCAGCCCGCGAAGCTGGGCAACCCCGGCCTCGTGTACCTCATCGGCGCACTCGTCGCCGGGTGTTTCGGCGCGGCCATCGGCTACTCTTTCCTCGGCGAATCGCTCGCCCTGCTGGGCATCCCAGACCCCGGCCCGCTGACCACCGTCGGCCTGCCCTTCGTCCGCGGCGCGGCGATCTTCATCGGCTGCCTCGGCCTCGGCGGGTTCCTCATGTCCGCCTTCGGCACGCCCGCGGATAAGCAGGGCTATCTCACCCTCGACGGCTTCCGCGCCGCCCGCACGGGCACCTGGGGAATGATCGGCTTCGCACTCCTGTCGATCCTGCTGATCCCCATGTACATGTCGGACATCTCCGGCAGCCCCCTCCAAGAGGCGCTAAAGCCCAAGTACTGGGGGATTGCCCTGGATCAGGTGTCGGCGTCCAAATCCTGGCTCTGGGTCGCCATCTTCGCGGGCGTGGCCGGTGTGCTGTCGCTGCTTACACGCAAGTGGATCTGGCAGCCGATCTTCCTGGCGCTGTCGATCCTTTCGCTGATTCCGCTGGCGCTGGAGGGGCACTCCGCGGCGGGTGGCAACCACGACTACGGCGTGAACTCGCTGCTTTGGCACATCATCTGTGTATCGCTGTGGGTGGGTGGCCTGCTTGCCCTGCTGGCGCACGCCAAACGCCGCGGCCCGCACCTGGCCCTCATCGTGCAGCGCTACAGCTTCCTGGCACTGTTCTGCATCATCGCCGTCGCGCTGTCCGGCTTCATCAACGCCCTACTGCGCGTACACCTGGACGAGCTATTTACCACCCAATACGGCCTGGTCATCGTATCGAAGATGGTGATGACCCTGATTCTCGGCTGGTTCGGCTGGGTGCAGCGCTCCCACATCATCCCCACACTCCAAGACGGCGAAGGCGAAGGTGGCAAGACCACCAGCGCCCAACGCGCACCCTTCATCCGCTTCGCTACCCTGGAAATCTTCATCATGGCCGCCACCATCGGCATCGCCGTGTCGCTGGGGCGCATTCCGCCGCCCATCGAGCAGGTAGTGAACCTCACCCAGCAGGACGTCCTGCTGGGCTACACCCTCACCGAACCGCCGACGATCTGGCGCTACTTCACCATGTTCCGCCTGGACCTGGTCTTCGGCGTGGGCGCAATCATCCTGCAGGCCGGCTACATGTGGGCCTGGCTGAGCATCAAGAAGCGCGGCATCGAATGGCCCATCCAGCGCCTCATCTGGTGGTCCGTCGGCAACCTCACCCTCCTGTTCGCTACCAGCTCTGGCCTGGGCATGTACTCCATGGCGATGTTTGGTCCGCACATGCTGCAGCACGTCATCCTCTCCATGGCCGTGCCCGTGTTCTGGGTCCTCGGCGGCCCCATGACGCTGCTACTGCGCGCCCTGCCCGCCGCCGGTCGCAATGGCGTTGCTGGTCCGCGCGAATGGTTGGTCGTCTTCATCAACAACCCCGTCTCGCGCTTCCTGACGAACCCTATCGTCGCTGGTACGCAGTTCGTTGTCGGTTTTTATTACCTCTATTTGTCGCCGCTTTTCGACGCCATCGCGCCCGAGCACGCCGGGCACCTGTTTATGATGCTGCACTTCATCATCTCGGGATACATCTTCTATTGGGTGATTATCGGCGTGGATGCCGCACCGCGGAACCTCTCGCCGTTCATCAAGATGCTGACCCTGTTCGCGATGGTGACCTTCCACGCATGGTTCGGTATCGCGATGATGCAGATCTCCGAGCCGCTGAACGCGGAATTCTACAGCCAGCTGGACTTCCCCTTCCCAGTGGATCTGGACCACCAGCAATTCCTGGGCGGCGGCATCACGTGGGGCCTGGGCGAGATCCCGCTACTGATTGTCTCCATCGCCCACGGCTTCCAATGGCTGCGCTCAGACCGGCGCGAGGCCAAGCGCTTCGACCGCAAGGAAGAGCGCACTGGCGACGAAGAGCTGGCTGCCTACAACGCCATGCTGGCTGGACTATCCAGCGGGCAGATCGATACTGGCAACCGTGCCTACTACGGCGATGACTACCACGACCAGGACGTTCAGAGCACGCTGCACTCTGCAAAGCACAAGGCTCAGCAAAAGGCCAAATACAGGCAAGAGCAGAAAAAGCCGGACTAACGCACACCCAGCCGCGAGCTGTCAACCCCCTTCTTCGCAGCCTGTGGATAAGTGTCTTTGATGGGCGGAGTTGTCCACAGGGTGGCGTCCCGAAGAAAAAGAAAAACCCCGAAACGCGCTAACAATAAAGCCACGCGCCGGGGAACAAGCTTCGGTGCGACAACTAGGAAGGGGACAAGTCGGATGAGCAACAATCTGGCGCAGGCATATCTGGTGGGGAACGCGGTTGATCACCCGCAGATTCGGATTAAGGGGCTAGACGGTGGGCCGACTCTCACCACGTTCCGCGTGGCGATGAACCACCGCTACCAAGGGGCGGACGGGCAGTGGCAAGACGGCGACCCGTGCTACATGGAAGTGCAGTGCTGGGGCGCGCTCGGGGATAACGTCTGCGCGACGGTATGTAAGGGAATGTCCGTGATCGTCGTCGGGCGCATCGTGCAGAGCACCTGGGAGGCCAACGGAGAAGACGGCAAGTCCGTGACCCGCAGTGTGCTGCGCGTGCGGGCAACCCACGTGGGGCCGGACCTGGGAGCTCGCAATGTATTGGTGAATGTCCGCAAGGCGGTGGAACAAAACGCGGCCAAGAACGCCGAACAAGAGGTCACCAAGGAAGCCGCTAAGGAACTTATGGGAGTTGGTGCGGCCACCACCGGCATGGAGGAACGGGAAGGAGAGGAGAAAACTCCTTTCTAAGCGTTTGGCAGTGTAGCTGACCTGGGCTGCTCGGAGGAGTAGCCCAGGTAGGCCTTTCCGCGGTGGCACCACGTACACTGGGTGGGCGAATACATTGGGACACTAACCACGAAAGGTCAGAAGAGTTCACCGTGGGCGAGTTCATTTACACCATGAAGAACGTGCGCAAGGCGCACGGCGAGAAGGTCATTCTGGATAACGTCACGATGGCGTTCTACCCCGGCGCCAAGATCGGCGTAGTGGGGCCGAATGGTGCAGGTAAATCCTCCATCCTGAAGATCATGGCGGGCATCGA
The DNA here is from genome assembly GCF_000738265.1 of Corynebacterium jeikeium. Classification (GTDB taxonomy): domain Bacteria; phylum Actinomycetota; class Actinomycetes; order Mycobacteriales; family Mycobacteriaceae; genus Corynebacterium; species Corynebacterium macclintockiae. The sequence continues at coordinate 108,772 of NZ_JFCQ01000020.1, read as the reverse complement.
TCAGCCCTCCAACGGCGAGGCCTTCCTGGATCCCGGCGCGACCGTCGGCATCCTGCTGCAGGAGCCGCCGTTGAACGAGGAAAAGACCGTTCGCCAGAACGTCGAAGAGGGCATGGGCGAGATCTTCCAGATCCGCCAGCGCTACGAAGAGATCGCCGAAGAAATGGCCACCAACTACACCGACGAGTTGATGGAAGAAATGACGACTCTGCAGGAGCAGATCGACGCGGCGGATGCGTGGGAGCTGGATTCCAAGATCGAGCAGGCCATGGACGCGCTGCGCTGCCCGCCGGCGGATGCCCCCGTGACCAACCTGTCCGGTGGTGAGCGCCGCCGCGTGGCGCTGGCGAAGCTGCTGCTTTCCGAGCCGGACCTGCTGCTACTGGACGAGCCTACTAACCACCTGGACGCCGAGTCTGTCCTGTGGCTGGAGCAGCACCTGAAGGACTACAAGGGTGCCGTCCTGGCCGTCACCCACGACCGCTACTTCCTGGACCACGTCGCAGGCTGGATCTGTGAGGTCGACCGCGGCAAGCTGTACCCCTACGAGGGCAACTACTCCACCTACCTGGAGACCAAGGCTAAGCGCCTGGAGGTCGCCGGTAAGAAGGATGCGAAGCTGCAGAAGCGACTGAAGGAAGAGCTGCAGTGGGTTCGCTCCGGCGCGAAGGCTCGCCAGGCGAAGAACAAGGCCCGCCTGCAGCGCTACGAAGAGATGGCTGCGGAGGCAGAGCAGTACAAGAAGCTCGACTTCGAAGAGATCCAGATCCCGACCCCGCCGCGCCTGGGTAACCAGGTTGTCGAGGTTACGAACCTGAACAAGGGATTCGACGGCCGGACCCTGATCAAGGACCTGTCGTTCACCCTGCCGCGCAACGGCATTGTGGGCGTCATCGGCCCGAACGGTGTGGGTAAGACCACCTTGTTCAAGACGATCGTCGGCCTGGAAGAGCCGGATTCCGGCGAGGTGAAGGTCGGCTCCACCGTGCAGCTGAGCTACGTGGACCAGAACCGCGAGAACATCGACCCGGAGCAGACGGTGTGGCAGGTCGTTTCCGATGGCCTGGACTACATCCACGTCGGCCAGAACGAAATGCCATCCCGCGCGTACCTGTCCGCGTTCGGCTTCAAGGGGCCGGACCAGCAGAAGCCGTCCAAGGTGCTGTCCGGTGGTGAGCGAAACCGCCTGAACCTGGCGCTGACGCTGAAGCAGGGCGGCAACCTGATCCTGCTGGATGAGCCTACTAACGACCTGGACGTTGAGACCCTGTCTTCCCTGGAGAACGCTCTGCAGCAGTTCCCGGGCTGCGCGGTGGTCATTTCGCACGACCGCTGGTTCCTGGACCGCACCTGCACCCACATCCTGGCCTGGGAGGGCAACGTCGCCGAAGGCCAGTGGTACTGGTTCGAGGGCAACTTCGAGGACTACGAGAAGAACAAGGTCGATCGCCTTGGCCCGGAGGCTGCACGTCCGCACCGCGTGACGCACCGCAAGCTGACCCGCTAGTCGCCGAAGCGCGTTAGCGCAGCACGCGGCGCAGGCTAACTAACTGGCCTGCGCCGCGTTTCTCGCTTCAAACCGTGTACCTACGTGAACCTGTGTGAATGGTGTGGCAATATAGGTTCGTAAAACAAAAGTAACGCGCGGGGTTTGACTGCGCGGAGTTAAACGAGGTTCCACACGCAATGCCCTTCATCGAATACGAGGCCACCGGGACTCGCTGGCACACCTGCCACCGCGAGCTCCGCTGGTCCGACTTCGACCAATACCAACACGTCAACAATGCCAAGTACCTGGAGTTTGGCCAGGACGCACGGATGGTGTTCCTCAAAGACGTGCTGATGGAAATGGACATTGCAGTGCCCCCGATGTTCGCCCGCCACACCACCATCGACTACCCGTTCCCCCTGTCGCCGGGGGAATCGGAGGTAGCAGTGGCTTCCTACTTCATCGACGTGGGGCGCAAATCCTGCACCATGCGGCAAGTCATTCAAGATTCTGTTGGGCGCGTGACCTGCACCATTGATGCCGTCATGGTGGGCATCGACGTAATGACGGGGAAATCCCGCGAGTGGAACGACCAGGACATCAACAACATCAACATGTTCCTGATCCCCGCGGACCACGACGTGGTCACCGACCGCGCCACCACGGCCGCGCGTTTCTAAGTTGCCCGGGCCCTGACCTGCAAGCGCTTAGCCCGCGCGGGCTTTAACTTTGGGGAGGGCTAAGGTGGGGGAGCTATGGGCGTCACAATCGATCTACAGGGAATAGTTGATTCGCGATCCGCGACTGCGGCGGTGAGCGCCATGCGGCGTGCGGGGGCAGTGATGAAGCGCGCGCTGGTGATGGATCCGGGTGCGCTCGTGCGCCTGAGCGCTGTGGGGGAGCGGTCGACGGATCTTTTCATATCGACGCCACTAGGCTGCGTGGCTTCCGTGCGAGTACCAGGGAAGGTAGGCGGCGCCGCTGCGAATAGTAGCGCAAGTGCCGGTGCGGTGGCCTACGCCAGCGAAGCACTGGGAGCGATCGTCGGCTTCGAACCCGGCCAGCAGACCCTCGACTTGGGAGCGGACATGGACCTGATGTGGGTCGGTTCGCTGCCGCCACAGCAAGGCTTCGAGCTGATCGACACAGTACCGGGCGACGTGCTGCGCGGCCTGCACGCGGACATGGCCACGGAGAACGAGGCGAACTCCGGTCCCATGGGCATCGCGCGCAGCCTGTTGGAGCAGCAGGTGCTGACGGTGCAGCGCACGGAGACTAGTGACGCCACCGCCTCCGTCGCACTGGAGGGGCGAACCATCGCGGCACTCGGCGGCCTGCGGCTGGTTCCAGAGCCAGGGGAGAAGCTGCGGGATTATGATTATGTGCGCGTGAGTGCCAGCGGGTCGTGGATCCGGGTGGATGCGCTGGTCGGCAGCGTGTATGCACCGCGTCCCGGTGGGCTGGCGCGGGTGCCCGGGCCACGCTAGAGGCTTTTTTGAGGGAGGGGGCCAGGGCCTTTGCGCGTGGGGTGCTGTGAGTGGATTAGGCGCTGGTGTACATGTCGTAGCCCAACTTAGAGCTCATGATGACGACAACGACGAGCAGCGCGATGCGGACAAAGCCGGTTCCCTTGGAAAGCACCAGGCGTGCCCCTACCTGCGCTCCGGCCACATTGAAGACCGCTAGGCCGAGGCCCAGCAGCCAAAGCACGTGGCCGCCGATGGCGAACACGGTCAGCGCGCCCAGGTTCGTGGCGATGTTGATGATCTTCGCCAGCGCGGCGGATTCCACGAAAGACCTGCTAAGAAGTGCGGTGAATACGATGATGAGGAACGTGCCCGTGCCTGGCCCAAAGAAGCCGTCGTAGGTGGCGATGGCTCCCACCGCGAAGAGCGCGATGAGCCACCGGCGGCGGCTCTGTGCCGGTGCGCGCTGGGGTGTGCCGAAGCTGGGTTTAAGGGCGACATATGTGCCAACGGCCAGCAACAGAATAATCACCAGGGGACGCAGAACCTCGGAGCTGAGTGCTGCTACCAGCAGCGCACCAGAGGCCGAGCAGACGAATGCAAGCGGAACCCCATAGGCCACCAGCTTGCGGTCGATCTTCTGGCGAATATCAGAGGATCGGAGCATGCGCGCGGCAGCCGAAGAGGTTCCGAAAACCGCTGCGAGTTTGTTCGTCGCCATTGCCGAGGCTTCGGGGGTCGCGGGGGCGACGATCAAGATCAGGGGAATGAGGACCAAGCCACCGCCGCCGACGATGGCATCAATCAAACCCGCGACGAAGGATCCCACTGCGAGGATCGAAAACGTCTCGGCGGAAAGCTCTGCTAACACGTTTAGTCCTGGTCAGGAGCGTTGACCAGCATGTGCGCGACCCGTTCCATGTGATCCCACATGGCCGCGCGGTGCTCGTCGGGGAGTTGTTCACTATCGACAGTTGCCATAGCGTTGCCCATGAGCTCTAGCCAGCGGTCGCGGGCGGCCGTATCGATGCGGAAGGGGGCGTGGCGCATCCGCAGCCGCGGGTGGCCGCGCCGGGCGTTGAACTCCGCGGGGCCGCCCCAGTACTGCACCAGGAACCAGCGCAGGCGATCTTCGGCGCCTTCGAAGTCCTGTTCCGGGTACATCGGCCCGAGGATATCGTCGGTGCGGACCTGGCGATAAAACTCGTGCACGATGGCGCGGAATGTGTCCTCGCCGACAGCGTCGTAGAAGCTAGAAGTCATGCTTCAACCTTAACTGTTCCGCGATAGCGGGCGGGGCGGGATGGGCACAGCCCCCGCCTGCCAATAGGGTGTAGCCCCGCCCTGCAACGAAGCGTAGCCCTCGCGGCTACTTGCCCGCCGCGTCGAAGGCTCGGGCGTCGAAAGCGCGGGCGGCCTTGGCTCGTGCTACGCGGTCGCGACCTTCGGAGAGCACGCGACGCAGACCGCTCGGGGTGTCCTTTGCCTTCACAAGTTCAGCGATGGCGGCATCCGTGGCGTCGCTGTGATCCCAGGTGGGGTAGATGCCCTCCAGGGTGCGCAGAGCCATCTCTGAGTTCAGGGACTTCCACCACTCCACGGCATGGGCAGCGTAATCGGCGCTGAACTGCTGCAACAGGTCGGCATGGCCGACGTGCACCAGTCCGGCGTTGCGGTGGCGCAGGCTCAGGTTGCTCTGCTGCGGCGCCTCCACGGTCAGGGAGTGCCAGACCTGCTGCTTGGTCTGCTCATCCGGCACGGAGGAACGCGCCTGCAGCGCCAGCGCCGCACCGCTGGAGGACTTGTCCTTAGCCTCCTCGGCAGCGATGCGCTCCTCGACCTGCTCGGAGGAATCTCCGGTGGCGCGGGCCGCAGCCGTCAGCGCGATGATGATCGCCCAGCGCAGATCCTGGTCCACGTCGAGGCCCGGGATCGCCTCGGCGCCGTCGCCAGCCTCACCCAGCAGCGCACGCAGCACCTCCGCCGACTCGGCAGAGTGCACGCACCCCACGAACGCGCGGACGAAAGCCAGCTGGGCCGGGCCGCTGGTCTTGCGCGCCGCAGCCAGGAAGGCCTCCCGCAGCTGCGCCCAGCCCTCGTCCGCCCACTCCGGGTCGGCGTAGTTCGCGGCCGCCGAGCGCGCCTGGGCCAGAATCTGCTCCAGCACAGCCAGCTCGGTTTCCTCGGCAGCGCCTCCGGCGACCAAGCCGATGAAGTCGCGGGCCCGCATCTGCGCGTTGCGCGTCATCTGCCAGGTCGCGGACCACACCAGGGCGCGCGCCATCGGGTCGGTGATGCGCGCGATGTTCGGCACGCCGGTTCCGGCCGTGTTGTCGTCGGCTCCGTCGCTACCTGCGCCACCAATCGCCGTAGCCAGGGACCCCTCGTCCAGCGCCATATTGCCGTAGGCCAGGTCGTCGTCGTTGACCAGCACCAGGTCGCCAGCGGGCACGCCCACCAGCTCGGGAACCTCGGTTCGCTCGCCGGAAACATCCAATTCCACGCGCTTGGTGCGCTGCAGCGCGCCGCCTTTGTCACCGGTGCCGTTACCACCGTCGAAGCTGTACACGCCCACGGCAATGCGGTGGGTGCGCGTTTCGCCCGCGCCGGGCTGCGCACCAGACTGCTCCACGGCGAAGGAGCTATAGGCACCGTCCGTCACCTCGAACACCGGGGTCAGCGTATTGATGCCCGTCGTGCGCAACCACTGATCCGACCAGTCCGACAGGTCGCGGCCCGAGGCTTTCTCCAGCGCACCCAGCAGGTCCGCGAACGTAGCGTTGCCCCAGGCGTGTGCGGCGAAGTGTGCGCGGATGCCCGCGAAGAATTCCTCCAGCCCCACGTAGGCCGCCAGCTGCTTCAGCACGCTCGCGCCCTTGGCGTAGGTGATGCCGTCGAAGTTCGCCTCCACCGTCTCGATATCGCCCGCGTCAGAGAACACTGGGTGGGTCGAGGACAGCTGGTCCTGCGCATACGCCCATGCCTTCTCCTTGCTGTTGAACGTCACCCATGCGGTGTCGTACTTCGTCGCCCCCGCCTGGCTCATGGCTGCAGACCAAGTAGCGAAGGATTCGTTCAGCCACAGGTCGTCCCACCACTTCATCGTCACCAGGTCGCCGAACCACATGTGCGCCAGCTCATGCAGGATCGTGTCTGCGCGGCGTTCGTACTGGTAGTGGCTGGCTGCGGAGCGGAAGATGTACTCGTCGCGAATCGTCACCGCACCCGCGTTCTCCATGGCACCCATGTTGTATTCGGGGCAGAAGATCTGGTCGTACTTGTAGAAGGGGTAGCCGATGCCGAACTTATCCGCGTAGTAGTCGAAGCCCTGCTTGGTTACCTCGAACAGTTCGTCAGAATCCAGGTACTCCGCCAGCGACTGGCGGCAATACAGCGCCAGCGGCACGCGCATTTCGCCACTGGTCTCCAGGCCCTTACCCAAAGGATTGTCGGCCAGCGCCGCCGCGGTCTCGGGGTGCTCGGTAATCGTGCCACGCCACTCGTCGCGCACCACGTGCCACGGGCCGACGCAGAACGCAACGAGGTAGGTCGACAGCAGGTAGTCCACGGTCGCACTGTGCTTTTTCTTATTGACGCCCTCTGCCTCCGCCACGGAAACCTCATTGTTCGTCACCACGGTCCACTCGGCAGGCGTGGTGAGCTCAACGTCATAAGTCGCCTTGATGTCCGGCTGGTCGAAGCAGGCAAAGACCCGCTTGGCGTCCGCCGTCTCGAACTGGGTGTACATGTAGGCCTGGTCATCGCTGGGATCGAAGAAGCGGTGCAGACCCTGACCCGTGGTGGAGTACGGAATCTCCGCCTCCACCAGCAGCTCGTGCTGGCCACTAGACAGGCCCTCAAGCGGAATGCCCGTAGTGGCGTCATAAGCAAAGTCCCCAAGTGCCGCGCCATCGAGCTCCACCCTCAACAGCGAGTCCGCGCGCAGATCCAAGAAAGTAGACCCGGCGCCGGACGTGAAGGTGATGCGGGTCAGCGAGCGGAAGAGCTTGTTGTCGGGCTGCTCGCCGCCGGAAAGATCCAGCTGGATGGAGTAGTGAACATCGCTGATGAGGCTGGCGCGATGCTCAGCCTCGGTACGGGTTAGGTTGATGGAAGTCATGCAGACCACCCTAGTAGGAGCGCCGGACAGGGGAGCCACGCGATGGTTAGAGTGGGGGACATGACTGAACCACAGAAGCAGACCGTAACCATGTTCTTCGACGCTATCTGCCCCTTCGCCTGGGTAACCAGCCGCTGGCTGATGGAGGTGCAGGAGGTGCGCGACGTAGAGGTGAAGTTCCAGCCGATGAGCCTTTCCGTGCTGAACGAGGGCCGCGACCTGGATCCCGCCTACCGCGAGAAGATGGACGCCGCGTGGGCGCCGGCGCGCGTAGCAACCGCAATCTGGCAGGAACACCCGGAGAAGCTCTCCGCCTGGTACACCGCGATGGGCACCAAGATCCACAATGAGCAGCGCGCGGATGCCACCGATCCGCACGGCTACGACGAGCTGATCGCTGAGTCCCTGGAAGAGGTCGAGCTGCCCGCCGATCTGGCGAAGGTTGGCCACCTGGCTGCAGACGACGAGGGCTCCTACGAGGCGCAGCTGCGCGAATCGCAGGACAAGGCGATCGAGCTGGTGGGCGACGAGGTCGGCACACCGGTCGTGCAGCTGGGCGACGTAGCCTTCTTTGGGCCGGTCATCACCCGCATCCCGCGTGGGGAAGAGGCCGGCAAGATGTTCGATGCCTCCGTGACCCTGGCGGCGAACCCGCACTTCTTCGAGCTGAAGCGCTCCCGCACCGAAGCGCCGGTGGCGGAGTAAAAAGATGCCCGTGGGATAGCTCCCGCGCGCCCCCGGCGACCGGCTAGACTGGCACCATGCGTATTTACCTAGGTGCAGATCATGCCGGTTTCGAGATGAAGAACGTGATCAAGGATCACTTGAGCTCCAAGGGCTTCGAGGTTGTGGACTGCGGTGCCCACACCTACGACGCGGACGATGACTACCCGGCTTTCTGCATTGCAGCAGCCAAGTCCGTCGTGGAGGACGAGGGTTCGCTGGGCATCGTGCTCGGCGGCTCCGGCAACGGCGAGCAGATTGCCGCTAACAAGGTTCCGGGCGCGCGCTGTGCGCTGGCGTGGTCCGTGGAGACCGCGAAGCTGGCTCGTGAACACAACAACGCCCAGCTGATTGGGCTGGGCGGTCGTATGCACTCCGAGGAGGAGGCGCTGGCGATTGTTGATGCTTTCGTTTCCCAGCCGTGGTCGGAGGCGGAGCGCCATCAGCGCCGTATCGACATCCTGGCGGAGTACGAGCGCACGGGCGAGGCCCCCGCGCTGCCGGAAAACTAGGTTTTTGTTTCTTAGTTCGCGGTGGTGCTCGACGCGTTCGATGCGCCATCGCGCTTTTCTTGCCACTCCTTGACCACGTTGGAATCCCACAGAGTCAGTCCGTGATATTTGGTCACCGGGCGAGGTGCACGGCCGCGTCCCGCATAGCTCGTAAAGGTGCCACGAGCGGTACCGGAGTACTCGGCGCATTGTGCTGCTGTCCAGAGTTCCGTGCCGGTTTTCTTGTCCACGATGATTGGTTCCATGAAACTAGAATCTACCGTTGAATGTGGGCTCCCTCAATGCGATACGCAGATTCGCTACACCTGCATACCCCCGCAAGAATGCAGGTTAATAGTGGTTTAGTGGAAGGATTTTGCTGGACAGTGGGGGTTATGGTGTAACATCACTGGACGTAGCAGAAGCTAGCTGCTTATGGGAATGTCGTATAGTGGCTAATACCTCAGCCTTCCAAGCTGAAGACGCGGGTTCGATTCCCGTCATTCCCTCCACTTTTTTCGAGGCAGCTCCTCTGGTCGCGATCGTTCGCGAAACCGGGGGAGCTGCCGTTTTGTATTTAGCGGTCTGCTGCCAGTAGAGTAGCGTTCGCAGCTTCCGCGTACCTTGCGTTCGGCGCTTGGCGTTCGGCGTTTGGGTTAAATGTGCGGAGTATGCGGCTCGGGATATGGCGCAGTTTGGTAGCGCACTCGCTTTGGGAGCGAGGGGTCGCAGGTTCAAATCCTGTTATCCCGACATTTTTTATTTTGTCGCTTTTTTAGTGACGCCCCCCCTGCGGGGTCACTTTCTTTTGGCGATGAAGTGGGGGTTTGCGGTCTGAGCCGCCGGGGGAATCCAAGGCCTGTTGGTGGCGGTTGAGTTCCGAAACCTGACCCCCGCGTGATGTGCCCGGCGATGGTTCTATAAAATTGAGCACCGACCGTACAAGCGCTGCGTGACGAACGATGACCGCGGTGCATGAAGCTATCAATACACAGGAGTGTGCATTCGTGAAGAGCTCTGTAGAAAATCTGAGCACCACCCGCACCAAGCTCACGATTGAGGTCCCTTTCGAGGAGCTTAAGCCAGAGTTCGATAAGGCTTACAAGTCTCTTGCGCAGCAGGTAAACATGCCTGGCTTCCGTAAGGGCAAGGTTCCGGCGAAGATTCTGGAAGCCCGCCTGGGTCGCGGTGTTGTTCTGGATCAGGTTATTAACGAGATGCTGCCTTCTCGCTACAGCCAGGCTGTAGAAGAGAACGACATCAAGGCTCTCGGCCAGCCGGAGATCGAGATCGCGGAGCTGGAGGATGGCAAGCACATTACCTTCACCGCTGAGGTTGACGTCCGCCCGGAGATCGAGGTTCCGGACTTCTCTGACATCTCCGTTGAGGTTGCACCGCTGAAGGCTGACGATGAGGCCATCGACGCGGAGCTGAAGAACCTGCAGGCTCGCTTCGGCACTCTGAAGCCGGCTGACCGCGCAGTGAAGAAGGGCGACTTCGTCTCCATCGACCTTTCCGCCACCATCGACGGCGAGACTGTCGACGAGGCTACCACCGAGGGCCTGTCCCACGAGGTTGGCAACGATTCCCTGATCGAGGGTCTGGATGACGCTCTGATCGGCATGAAGGAGGGCGAGGAGTCCACCTTCACCTCCAAGCTGGTTGCCGGCGAGCACGCTGACGAGGAGGCTGAGGTTACCGTCAAGCTCGGTTCCGTCAAGGAGCGCGAGCTGCCGGAGCTGGACGATGACTTCGCTCAGCTGGCCAGCGAGTTTGACACCCTGGACGAGCTGAAGGAATCCCTGAAGGGCCAGGTCGAGCAGCAGCTGAAGAACACCCAGGCTGGCGAGATCCGCGACAAGGTTCTGGCCGCTGCGCTGGAGAAGACCGAGTTCGACCTCCCTGAGTCCGTTGTCAAGGAGCAGGTCGACGCGCAGATCCAGCAGATCATCCAGCAGTTCGGTGGCGACGAGAAGGTCTTCGAGTCCATGCTGGCTGCCCAGGACATGACTCGCGAGAAGTTCGAAGAGGATGCCCGCAGCTCTGCTGAGGATTCCGTACGCACCCAGCTGTTCCTGGATGCAGTTGCAGATGAGGAAAAGCCGGAGGTTTCCCAGGAAGAGCTGATGGATCACATCGCCTTCACTGCTAACCAGTACGGCATGGATCCGAACCAGTTCATCATGCAGCTGCAGCAGGCCGGTCAGCTGGGCAGCCTGTTCGCGGACGTTCGCCGCGGCAAGGCTCTGGCGCTGAACATCGCCAAGACCTCCGTGAAGGACACCGACGGTGCAGACGTGGATCCGAAGGAGTACTTCGGTGATCCGGAGGCTGATGCCGACAAGGCGGACTCCGCTAAGGAGGACGAGGCTGCAGAGAAGCCGAAGAAGGCTCCGGCGAAGAAGTCCACCAAGTCCACCGCCAAGAAGTCCACGGCCAAGAAGTCGACCGCCAAGAAGAGCACCACTAAGAAGGCACCGGCGAAGAAGACTGCGGCGAAGAAGTCCACCAAGTCCACGGCCAAGAAGTCGACCGCCAAGAAGAGCACCACTAAGAAGACTGCGGCTAAGAAGGCCACCAAGTCCTCCGCCAAGAAGGCAGCGGAGAAGAAGGAAGACTAGGAATTCCCTTTTAAGCTTCCACCCGCCGCCGGAACCTCTCGCTGAGGTTCCGGCGGTTTTCTTTTTGCCTGCCTTTGAGTACGGCTACCGTGCGCTGACAGCGAACAACCCCACCAGAAGGCACGCTTTGTCCGGAGCTGTGACTAGGCTGGGGCGCAGACAAAAGTGAACTTTCGTAATACTTACGGCAAGGAGCGAAGTTGAGTTCGGAAACCCCTAACCATAGAGACTCAGTGTATGAGCGCCTGCTGCGCGAACGCATCATCTTCCTGGGCAGCCAGGTGGATGATGAGATCGCCAACGAACTGTGCGCCCAGATCCTGCTGCTGTCCGCAGAGGATCCGACGCGCGACATCAGTCTCTACATCAACTCTCCCGGTGGCTCTGTCACCGCGGGCATGGCAATCTACGACACGATGAAGTACGCGCCGTGCGACATCGCTACCTACGGGATGGGACTGGCGGCGTCCATGGGGCAGTTCCTGCTTTCCGCAGGCACCAAGGGCAAGCGCTACGCTCTGCCACACGCCCGCATTATGATGCACCAGCCTTCCGCAGGCGTGGGCGGTACCGCTGCCGACATTGCCATCCAGGCAGAACAGTTCGCCTACACCAAGCGTGAGATGGCTGAGCTGATTGCGGATTTCACCGGCCAGACGGTGGAGCAGATCACCAAGGATTCCGACCGTGACCGCTGGTTCACTGCACAGCAGGCCAAGGAATACGGTTTCGTCGACCACGTCATCACCTCTGCGAAGGAGAGCTAAGACATGTCAGAGATGCAGATGCCAGAAATGCGATACATCCTGCCGTCGTTCGTGGAGCACTCCAGCTACGGCGCGAAGGAATCCAACCCGTACAACAAGCTGTTTGAAGAGCGCATCATCTTCCTGGGTACCCAGGTTGACGACGCTTCCGCCAACGACATCATGGCGCAGCTGCTGGTGCTGGAGGGGCTGGACCCGGACCGGGACATCACGATGTACATCAACTCTCCCGGTGGTTCCTTCACCAGCCTGATGGCCATCTACGACACGATGCAGTACGTCCGCCCCGACGTGCAGACCGTCTGCCTGGGCCAGGCTGCCAGCGCGGCCGCTGTTCTGCTGGCCGCCGGAACCCCCGGCAAGCGTGCCGCTCTGCCGAACGCCCGCGTGCTGATCCACCAGCCCGCCACCGGTGGTGTGCAGGGTCAGGTTTCCGACCTGGAGATCCAGGCCAAGGAAATCGAGCGCATGCGCAAGCTCATGGAAGAGACTCTGTCCCGCCACACCGGCAAGACTGCTGAGCAGGTCCGTATCGATACCGATCGTGACAAGATCCTGACGGCCCAGGAGGCCAAGGAGTACGGCATCGTCGACCAGGTCTTCGATTACCGCAAGCTGTCGGCCCAGAAGTAGAGGGCACGACCCGCGGGGTCGTGGGCCTCCCGGGGAATCCGGCGTGGCGCGGTAGAGTTGTAAGCCTACGAGGGTGCTAACCTAGCTGTCCCGTAACTTCCCCGATCCGAGAAAGCCTGATAACCCGCATGCCTGAAAGTGCAGAGCTCCTGAAGTGCTCTTTCTGTGGAAAGAGCCAGAAGCAGGTCCGCAAGCTGATTGCCGGCCCTGGTGTCTACATTTGCGACGAATGTATCGAGCTTTGTAACGAGATCATCGAAGAGGAACTGCTGGCCGTCGACCCTGCGGAGGGATCGGCCAAGCTGCCGAAGCCTGCCGCCATTGCCGAGTTCCTGGATAACTACGTCATCGGCCAGGACGAGGCCAAGCGCACCCTGGCCGTGGCGGTGTACAACCACTACAAGCGCATCCAGGTTGAGGAATCTAATGCCGCCGCCCGTCGCTCTGACGACGAGGTAGAGCTGGCGAAGTCCAACATTCTTATGCTCGGCCCGACGGGCTCGGGTAAGACGTATCTGGCGCAGTCGCTCGCCCGCATGCTGGACGTACCTTTCGCTATTGCGGACGCCACCAGCTTGACCGAAGCTGGCTACGTCGGTGAAGACGTAGAAAACATCTTGCTGAAGCTTTTGCAGGCAGCTGACTTCGATGTGGCGAAGGCGCAGCGCGGCATCATCTACGTCGACGAGGTGGACAAGATTTCCCGCAAGTCGGAGAACCCGTCCATCACCCGCGACGTCTCCGGCGAGGGCGTGCAGCAGGCGCTGCTGAAGATTCTGGAAGGCACCGTCGCCGCCGTCCCGCCGCAGGGTGGGCGCAAGCACCCGAACCAGGAGTTCATCCAATTCGACACGAAGAATGTGCTGTTCATCGTGGCTGGTGCGTTCGCAGGCCTGGAGAAGGTCATCTCCGAGCGCCGCGGTAAGAAGGGCCTGGGCTTCGGCTCGGAGATCAGCGCGAAGTCTGAGGAGGATCCGAACCCGTTCCAGTTCGTGGAGCCGGAGGACCTGGTGAAGTTCGGCCTGATCCCCGAGCTGATCGGCCGACTGCCGGTGCTGACCCATGTCGGCCACCTGGACGAGGACGCACTGGTGCGGGTTCTGACCGAGCCGAAGAACTCCCTGGTGCGCCAGTACCAGCGCCTATTTGAGATGGATGGCGTGCGGCTGACCTTCGAGGACGAGGCTCTGCGGGAGATTGCCCAGAAGGCTCTGGCGCGCGAAACTGGCGCCCGTGGCCTGCGCTCCATCATGGAGACCCTGCTGCTGCCGACTATGTTCGCCATCCCGGAGGACGAGGAAACTGGGGAAGTCATTATCACCGGCGCATGCGCCCGCGGTGAGGCGGAACCGACCCTGCTGACCCACGAAGAAGTGGCAAAGCGGGATAAGAAGAGCGCCTAGTCGTGATATAGGTCGTCGGAGGCCGAGGGGGCGTCACTAACCTCGCTATCCCCATCCCGCGAATCGGCGTAGAGCGACGCGGCGACCGACGAGCCGACCACCGACGAGTGTGAAGCGTGAGTGTATGAATTACCCTGCTTCGTTGGCATCGTCGTGGTGAGGAAAGCGATGACCGCGTCGCAGGTGAGGTTGCGCAGGCCGGCCTCGTTGAACGGCTCCCTAGAATCCATGCCATACAGTGCGTGGAAAGTAGTGCCCTGGGTGGCGGCGAAAGAACACAGCGCGGTAATCAAGGCATAAGTGTCCTCCGCGGACACACCGTTGCGGAACGCGCCAATGTCGTGGCCGCGCATTAGAACGCGATCGATGTGCAGTACGACGGGCGAATCCTCCAGCACTCCTACGCGGTGCACTAGCTCCGGGTCGCCCAGAAGGTTCTCCGACACAATCAAACGCACGGAATCCGGGTGCGTGGCGAAGCGGGTGTAGGTAGCGCCGACGAGATTACGCATCTCGCGGACAGGGGAGCGGTCCATCTCCGGGTTGTCATAGCCGTTCAGCGGCACGGGCCAAATGGAAGAGTGCGCATAACGCAGAGCTTCCTCATAGAGCCGACTGGGGGAGGTGAGCAGATCGCACGTTGCCGGCACGCGGGCAACTCGGGCGATGGTGGCCAAGTGCTGGGAAGTAAAGGCAGCACCGACCCGCACGGCGATGGTCACGGCGGCGTTCATGGCCCGGATGTACTGCTGATCGCTCAGCGCATACCAGGCCGCAGAAGCGGGGAGGTGGGGCTTATTTTGCACCAAAGTAGTTTATCTACCCACCGGGTTAACCTGCAGCGATGTGCAGTAACTGAGGGTGCGATCGGGGGTGGTGGGAAAGGCGAGGAATGGCAAGCTACGCCCTAGGGTGCGGAGCCTGACCTGCCGTGCCATGCAGGTCAACGGGAGGGTCATTACAGTGGGAAGCGGTTTAAAAATAATCTGAGAAACCTGCTTTCAAAGGAGCCCAGCGTGACCACTAACAACCAGAACGCCGTCACCGTCACCGTTACGGGTGCGGGTGGCCAGATTGGCTACTCCCTGCTGTTCCGCATCGCCAAGGGTGAAGTCTTCGGCGACCGGGTGGTGAACCTCCGACTGCTGGAGACCGAGCACGGTGTGCAGGCTGCACGTGGCGTGGCACTGGAGCTGGCCGACTGCGCCTACCCACTGCTGGGCGAGGTCACCATCACCACCGACATCAACGAGGGCTTCAAGGACGCCAACGCGGTGTTCCTGGTCGGTGCGAAGCCGCGCCAGAAGGGCGAGGAGCGCGCCGACCTGCTGGCCGCCAACGGCAAGATCTTCGGCCCCCAGGGCAAAGCCATTGCCGAGCACGCTGCCGACGACGTGCGCGTTATCGTGGTCGGCAACCCGGCAAACACCAACGCCGCGATCGTCGCCGCCCACGCCGAGGGGTTGGATCCCCGCCGCATCACCGCCCTGACTCGCCTGGACCACAACCGCGGCCTGGCTCAGGTGGCGGAGAAGCTGGGCGTGGCTGTCCGCGACCTGAAGAACATGATCGTCTGGGGCAACCACTCCGCCACCCAGTTCCCGGACGTCACGGAGCTGACGCTGAATGGCGAGAAGATCGCCGACAAGCTGGACGCAGCATGGGTGAACGACGAGTTCATCCCGCGCGTAGCTAAGCGCGGCGCGGAGATCATCGAGGTGCGCGGCCGCTCCTCCGCAGCCTCCGCCGCCAACGGCGCGCTGGATCACATGCGCGACTGGGTGAACGGCACTGCCGAGGGTGACTGGGTTTCCGTCGCGTTGCCCTCCGATGGTTCCTATGGGATCCCGGAAGGCCTCGTGTTCTCCTTCCCCTGCCGCTCCGTCAACGGCGAGTGGGAGATCGTGCAGGGGCTGGAGATCAGCCCGGCGCAGCAGGAGCGCATCGACGCAAACGTGAAGGAACTGCAGGAGGAAAAGGCAGCGGTCGTGGAAGCTGGCCTGCTGTAACTGAGCCGCTAATTAGCCTTAAACTAGCCGCTAGCAAACCTCTAGTTTTCACCTAGAAACTTTTTTGCCCATACCGCCACCCGGCCACCTGGTCGGGTGCTTTTATGTATGGCATGAACTCACCAACTGAAACCACAGCTCCGATCCACTCCCAGCACCGCCAGCACTCTCTGTTTAATCAGCTGTCCGCCCGCGCCGGGTGGGTATTGCCCAACATTCCCGAAACCCTGCTGCGGGTACTCGGCACTCGCACGAACTCTGACGGCGACCGGCTGGACGCTGACGTTCGCGCCTCCAGCTTGGTCACCGACTTTATGCACCCCGCGGACTATTCCCATCAGCCTGTCGCGAAAACTCGCGCAGTAGTGGAAGACGCTGCCTACATGGCCGGTGGGTGCGTCAGGCCGGTTGGTTCGGTGGTGGAGGAGCAGATCCGCGGCGTGCGGGTGCGCCACTACCGGCCAACCGGTGCTGTGACACCCGACCAGGATCTGCCGACCCTGGTGTACTTCCACGGTGGCGGCTGGGTGGTTGGCTCCCTCGACTCGCACGATTCGACCTGCCGCTGGCTGTGCGAAAGCGCCCGCGTGGCGGTGCTGGCGGTGGATTATCGCTTGGCTCCGGAGCATCCTTTCCCCGCCGCGCCGGATGACTGCTGTGCCGTTGTGGAGGCCGCGATGGCGGGTGAAGTGAGGGGCGTCGATAAGAAGAAGGTGGCCATCGGCGGCGACTCTGCGGGAGGCAACCTGGCCGCCGTTGTGTGCCTGCGCCGGAAGCGGCAAGGGCAGGAGCAGCCGCGGGCTCAGCTGCTATTTGTGCCGGTCACGAACCTCGCGCAGATGGATACACCTAGCCATAAGGAGTTCGCCAAGGGCTACTTCCTGACCCATGCGCACATGCGGTGGTACCGCGACCAGTACCTCACCGACGAGGCACAGCGCCAGGATCCGGACGTGTCCCCGCTGCTGGCTGATGACGTGAGTGGGGTCGCTCCGGCATATGTAGCCGTCGCGGGGTTCGATCCTCTGCGTGACGAGGGCGCGGCCTATGCGGACAAGCTGCGCCAGGCAGGGGTTCCTGTTTCTTTCCGACGCCACCCCGGCCTGATCCACCCCTTCGTGAATTCTTCGGGAGTGTGGCATGGTGCCGCGCGGGCGTTGGACGAAGCCGCCGGTGTGCTGCGGGCGGCGCTGGAGATGTAGGCGCGCGAGATGTAGGCGGGGTTGTACAGCCCGTCCGGGCCGTCTACTAGACTGGGCAAGCGTGAGTGACTCCAGTTCTAAGGCAAATGGCTCTAACCAGATTGGTGCTGACCGCTCGGCACAGCTTCCCGCGGCATGGGACCCCGCCGCGGTAGAGGAAAACCTGTACCAGGGGTGGGTGGATTCCGGCTACTTCAAGGCTGACCCGGCCAGCGATAAGCCACCTTTTAGCATTGTGCTGCCGCCGCCGAACGTGACCGGCCAGCTGCACATGGGCCACGCACTGGACCACACCCTGATGGATGCGATGGCTCGCCGTAAGCGCATGCAGGGCTTCGAGGTCCTGTGGCTGCCGGGCTCCGACCACGCGGGTATTGCCACCCAGACGAAGGTCGAGGCCAACCTGAAGGAAACCGAGGGCAAGGATCGCTTCGACTATGGCCGCGAGGCCTTCGTGGACAAGGTCTGGGAGTGGAAGGACCAGTACGGTGGCGTGATCCAGCGCCAGATGCGCGCCATCGGTGACTCGGTGGATTGGTCGCGCGAGCGCTTCACTCTGGACGATGGCCTGTCCCGCGCGGTGCAGACCATGTTCAAGGAGCTTTTTGACGCCGGCTTGATTTACCGGGCGAATCGCATGGTGAACTGGTCCCCGGTGTTGCAGACTGCTATTTCCGACATCGAGGTCGTGTATTCCGACGACGAGGGCGAGCTGGTGAGCATCCGCTACGGCTCCCTGGACGATTCCGAGCCCCACGTGATCGTGGCGACCACGCGTGTGGAGACGATGCTGGGCGACGTGGCCGTTGCCGTGCACCCGGAGGACGAGCGCTACGCGGACCTGGTGGGCAAGACCTTGCCGCACCCGTTCCTGCCAGATCGCCAGATGGTTGTGGTGGCCGACGACTACGTCGACCCGGAGTTCGGTACTGGTGCCGTGAAGATCACCCCGGCGCACGACCCGAACGACTTCGCGTTGGGCCAGCGCCACGACCTGCCGATGCCGGTGATCATGGACGAGACCGGCCACATCGCGAACACCGGCACGGAGTTCGACGGGATGGAGCGCTACGAGGCGCGCGAGAAGATTCGCTTGGCGCTGGAGGAGCAGGGGCGCATCGTGGCCCGCAAGTTCCCCTACGTGCACAGCGTGGGTCACTCCGAACGTTCTAAGGAGGCCGTGGAGCCGCGCCTGTCTGAGCAGTGGTTCGTCAAGGTTGACGAGCTGGCGAAGATGTCCGGCGATGCGATTCGCTCTGGCGACTCGGTGATCCACCCGGCCTCCCAGGAACCGCGCTGGTTCGACTGGGTGGACGACATGCACGACTGGTGCATTTCCCGCCAGCTGTGGTGGGGCCACCGCATCCCAATCTGGTACGGCCCGAACGGCGAGATCGTGTGCTGCGGACCGGACGATGAGCCCCCGACGGGTGAGGGTTGGCGCCAGGACGAGGACGTGCTGGATACTTGGTTCAGCTCCGCCCTGTGGCCGTTCTCTACGATGGGCTGGCCGGAGAAGACCCCAGAGCTGGAGAAGTTCTATCCCACCAGCGTGCTGGTGACCGGCTACGACATCCTGTTCTTCTGGGTTGCCCGCATGATGATGTTCGCCACCTTCGCCTCCAAGCACACCACCGAGGTGCTGGGCACGGGCAAGGACGGACGCCCGCAGATCCCATTCAAGGACATTTTCCTGCACGGCCTGGTGCGCGACGAGCACGGCCGCAAGATGTCCAAGTCCCTAGGCAACGGCATCGACCCTATGGATTGGGTGCGCGACTATGGCGCGGATGCGCTGCGCTTCACTCTGGCGCGTGGCGCCAACCCGGGCTCCGACCTGCCGGTGGGTGAGGATGCCGCACAGTC
Source organism: Corynebacterium jeikeium (assembly GCF_000738265.1). Classification (GTDB taxonomy): domain Bacteria; phylum Actinomycetota; class Actinomycetes; order Mycobacteriales; family Mycobacteriaceae; genus Corynebacterium; species Corynebacterium macclintockiae. The sequence goes on along the minus strand of NZ_JFCQ01000020.1, from coordinate 89,982 downwards.
TTCCCGCAACTTCGCCACCAAGCTGTACAACGCCACCAAGTTCGCCCTCATGAACGGTGCGCACGTCGGTGAGCTGCCGGACCGCGAGACGCTGACGGACGCTGACCGCTGGATCCTGGATCGCCTGGAGGAAGTCCGCCAGCTGGTGGATGACGCTCTGGACCGCTACGAGTTCTCCCTGGCCAACGAAAACCTGTACCGCTTCGCCTGGGGCGAGTTCTGCGACTGGTACCTGGAGATCGCGAAGGTGCAGATCCCGCGCGATTGGGACAGTGCTACCGAAGAGCAGATCCAGCGGGGCATCAGCACCCAGATCGTGCTGGGGCGCGTGCTGGACGCAGTGCTGCGCCTGCTGCACCCCGCCATGCCTTTCGTCACCGAGACGCTGTGGAAGGCACTGACCGCTGGGGAAGAGGGCTACTCCGAATCCCTGGTCACCGCCGACTGGCCGACCGCCGACCTGACCAACGGTGGGGTGGAGACTGACGCCGACGCGGTGCGCCGCATGGCTGACGTGGACAAGCTGGTCACCGAGCTGCGTCGCTTCCGCAGCGACCAGGGCGTGAAGCCCTCCCAGAAGGTGCCCGCTGCCCTGGACTTCGCCGCCGCCGACCTGGCTGACTTCGAGGACGCCGTGCGTTCGCTGGTGCGCCTGGAAACCCCGGCCGAAGACTTCGCTGAGACCGCGTCCATCGAGGTGCGCCTGTCCCAGGCCACCATCGCGGTGCAGCTGGATACCTCCGGCACCGTAGACGTGGCCGCGGAGCGCAAGCGCCTGGAGAAGGACCTCGCGGCAGCGCAGAAGGAGCTGGACAACGCAGCGAAGAAGCTGGGTAACGAGAACTTCCTAGCCAAGGCGCCGGAGAAGGTTGTCGAGGGAATCCGCGAGCGTCAGCGCGTTGCGCAGGAGGAATTCGATCGCATCACCGCCCGACTGGAAGGTCTGCCGAAGGCATGACCGACGATAAAACCACCGACGACAAGCTCGGGGATAGCTACCCGGAAGAGGTAACCCTCGACGAGGCAGGCCTGGCCCTGCCTATCGACGGCGTGGGGTCGGATGAGGCTGAGGTGGCGTCACCAAAAGAAAGGCCCATTACGCCCGAGGACCTGGCCGCCCTGGCCGAGGTTGACGCGGAACTGAACCTGCGGTGGCCAGAGACGAAGATCGACCCGACGCTCGAGCGGGTGGAAATGCTGATGGACCTGCTTGGTCACCCAGAGCGCGCGTTCCCCGTGATTCACGTGGCGGGTACGAACGGCAAGACCTCCGTGGTGCGGATGATCGAATCGCTGATGCGCGCGTTCCACCGCCGCACCGGGCGGACTACCAGCCCGCACCTGCAGATCGTCACCGAACGCATCGCCATCGATGGCAAGCCGCTGCACCCGCGCGACTACGTGGACACCTGGCGCGACATCCAGCCGATGGTGGAGATGGTGGACGCGAAGAGTCAGGCCGAAGGCGGCCCGCAGATGAGCAAGTTCGAGGTGCTGGTGGCCATGGCTTACGCGGCCTTCGCCGATGCGCCGGTGGACGTCGCCGTGGTGGAGACCGGCATGGGCGGGCGCTGGGACGCGACGAACGTGGTGAACTCCGACGTTGCCGTGATCACCCCGATAGGGCTGGATCACACGGACTACCTGGGCGACACGTTGGAGCAGATCGCGGGCGAGAAGGCGGGCATCATCAAGGCTCGCTGGGACGCCGATGACCTGCTGACCCCGCCGGATAACGTGACTATCGTCGCCGAGCAAGAACCCGAAGCGATGCGCGTGATCCTGGAAGAAGCGGTCGCCAAGGATTCCGCGGTTGCCCGTGCGGGTAGCGAATTCGGTGTGGTGTCCAGCCAGATCGCAGTGGGTGGGCAGAGCCTGACCATCCGCGGCCTGGCCGGGGAATACGAGGACATCTTCCTGCCCCTATCCGGCGAGCACCAGGCGCGCAATGCGGCTGTGGCGCTGGCGGCCGTCGAAGCCTTCTTTGGTGCCGGGGCAGATCGGAAGCTGGACGTGGACATTGTGCGCCAGGGCTTCGCCTCCGTTGCCTCGCCCGGCCGACTAGAGCGCGTGCGTTCCACCCCGAGCGTGTTCATCGACGCTTCCCACAATCCGCACGGAGCCAAGGCCCTGGCTGCGGCCATCGACCGCGACTTCGAGTTCCGCAGGCTTGTCGGCGTGATCGGCGTGCTGGGGGACAAGGACGCCCGCGGTATCCTGGCCGCTCTGGAGCCCGTGATGGACGAGGTCGTGGTGACGGAAGTGAATTCTCCCCGCGCCCTGCCTGTCGACGTGTTGGCCGAGTACGCGCGCGATGCCTTCGGCGAGGAACGCGTGCACGTGGCAGCTAACCTGCCCGGCGCCGTGGAGCTAGCCACCCAGCTGGCCGAAGACGACGAAGATGGTGTGCTGTCGGGAGCGGGCGTGCTGATTACCGGCTCCGTCGTGACGGCCGGGGAGGCCCGTACGCTGTTTGGCAAGGAACCGGCGTAGCGCACACAGGCACACTGGCACGGGCACCGGCACAAGCACAGGCACAGGCACAGGCGCCGAAAGAAGTATTCAATCCGGAAGAATTAGCAGAACTAGCAAGGAGCTGCACGATCGTGGCACAGAACCCGCACAACCGCACTGGGGCTGGCAAACGGGCTGGCAAACGGGCCCACAACCAGGCTGGCAAACAGGTGGGGGAGCAGGTCGAATACGGCCCGCTAGGCCCAGGCCAGGCTCCCGCGAACGATCCCCTGAAGGGACTGCGCGGAGTGATGGCAGGCACCCACATCATGGAGGCCATCGTGATCCTGCTGGTTCTCACCGTGATTACGCGAGTGGATGCCGGCGCCTCCGCCACCACCTTCAACATGGTTTACGTCATCGGACTGGGCGCTGCCATGATCGTGGCGGCTTTCCTGCAGAAGCTGAAATGGGCGGATTGGCTGAACATCGGTCTGCAGGTGCTGGCCGTTGCGGGTTTCATTGTGCACCCGGCGATGGGTGCGATGGGCGTGATCTTCGCGCTGTGCTGGTGGTACGTTTACCACCTTCGCTCGAACCTGCTGCGCCGGATGGAGCGCGGTCTGCTGCCCTCACAGCACCTCGATGAGGAAGGGAACGTGCGCCGTCCAGCTACCCCCGCTGAGTAATCTTTATGACGCCACATTCGCAACTGCTTTAACATCAGTAACGGCGACCAGGGAATACCCCGAAAAGGGGGTGATGCGCCCGCTACCCCCGAATGTGTCTTAATATGCGCATCATGACGTTGACGCGCCGCGCATTCTTCCGCTCATCCACCGCCCTTGGAGCCGCCGTAGGTGGCACCCTCCTCTTCGCCAACCGCAACAATATGGGGGTCTTTTCCTCCGCTGACAACACCACCAGCCCAACCGACCCAGCCAACCCTGCCACCCCAGCCAACCCTGGTCAGTTAGCAGAATTTACGGCGACGGGAATCGGCGTCAACCAGAAGGGACAGCTTCCCGGAGGCACCGGGTACCTAACGATTACCTTTCCGCCCGCGGCGGCTGAGGAGACCACGGCGACGCTCCGCTTTGAGTTCGCGGGCGGGCGCACGGAAGATCGCGTGGTGCACGCCGAGGCGCACGACCGCGAGGGCGACGATTCCGCCCTGAAATCCGACCCCGTGAACCCTCCGGAAGGGGCTACCGAGGTCTGGCTGCCCGCCGACCTCAACGATCCGGCGACCCGGGTGTTCCTGCACGTCGTGGAGGCTCCAAAGGGGGAGGAAGAGAAGATTTTCGGCGCGGGCATCGCACCCTATTCCGCGCCTGGTCTCCCCAAGGATCCGGCTGATCTGCAGAGCAGCCTGGAGACCGGTGCTGCGGGTGTGGTCGGCTCGCTGGCGCTGGCGGGAACCATTGCTGGAATCCTGGCGTCTAGTGGCTTGGCAATTCCGGGGCTGCCCGCCCCAGGCGGTGGCATCGGCGGTGGCGCGAACGTGATCGACGGCCTGCGCGTTGTTTCCCGTCGCGAATGGGGCGCCAACGAATCACTGATGGGGTGGACGCCCCGCTTCACCCGCGCGCAACTCATCACCGTGCACCACACCGCCATGGCCACCCCAGCCAACGGCGATTATGCCGCGAACGTCCGCAGTATCTATGCCTTCCACGCCTCCAGCGCGAATGGTGGGCGCGGCTGGGGCGATATCGGCTACCACCTGCTGATCGCCCCGGACGGCACCGTGTTCCAGGGCCGCACCACCGGCACGGATGGCCAGGCGGTGTTCCAGTCCGGCAGCCTGGGAGGTACGCCGATGTCCGTGACCGCAGGGCACGTGTACAACGCAAACGACGGCAACATTGGTGTGTGCTTGCTGGGTAACTTTATGACGCAAAGCCCGACCCCCGCTGCCATCGATTCCCTCGTGCGCGTCCTACGCCACCTGTGCCACGGTCTGGGGCTGGATCCGCGCGGCAGCGTGCGCTACGTCAACAACGCAGCTCGCCTGAACCTGACCCGCCGGACGATTACCGGCCACCGCGACTGGGGCGACGTATCCACGGCAACGGCGTGCCCGGGTGACCGCGCGTATGCCTTGATGGACCAGGTGCGCGGTCGCGTGTAGCACTGGGGTGCGCGGTCGCGTGTAGCAGTGGGGTGCTGCGGCGCTGTAGCGCCGTGACGCCACGTGTAGAATTGCTGGCATGACTGAACGCACTCTCATTCTGATCAAGCCCGATGGCGTGAAGAACGGCCACGTGGGCGAAATTATCTCTCGCATCGAAAAGAAGGGTCTGAAGCTCGTCGAGCTGGATCTGCGCACCGCTGACCGCGAGACCGCGGAGAAGCACTACGCTGAGCACGCCGACAAGCCTTTCTTCGGCGAGCTGGTGGACTTCATCACCTCCGCTCCGCTGGTTGCAGGCATCGTTGAGGGCGAGTCCGCTATCGCTGCTTGGCGTCAGCTGGCCGGCGGCACCCACCCGGTTGAGAAGGCCACCCCGGGCACCATCCGCGGTGACTTCGCACTGACCGTTGGTGAGAACGTTGTCCACGGCTCCGACTCCCCGGAGTCCGCTGAGCGCGAGATCGGCATCTGGTTCCCGAACCTGTAAAAAGCTAGACAAATAAACCGCGGGCGCATCGCGTCCGCGGTTTTTGCGTGTTGCGTGTTAAAGAGGGTGCGTGCTTGGTCGCAGCCTCGGTATTATCCGGCGCATTATCCGCCGTAGCGCTGCTGGAATTTCTGTGAACCTTCTTCCGTCAGTGTTACCCAGTTCAGCGCACCATCGGCGGAGCGCAGCTCGCGGATCTTCACCGCATTTCCCTGCTTGACCAGTTTGTTCAGAGCCTCGTCTGCCTCTTTCGCGGTCCAGCCGTAGTGCGCTAGATCCTCCTTCAGCCTGTCGCTGAGCATCTGCAGCCCGCCCGGCACGCAGCGGCGGCAGTAAAGAAATGCGTGCAGCCACTCCACGGGTTTTTCAATCTTGATGTCCCGATCAAGCTTTTCTGGGGTGGTGTAGCGGGCGGGGCGCCAGGCGTCAAAAGAAATAACCCAGTAGGCAACCCCCACGGTAATGAGTGCGGCAACACCTGCGTAGGCCCACCGACCGCTGCCAACAACCATCGACGCGACCTGGGATAGTCCGAAAACCAACCCCAGCAACAGCACGAGGCGACCTTCCTCCTTCCAGCTGAAGGGGGTGCGGGCGGCCTCGACGTCCGTCTTCATGGGGGAGTAGTCGTTCCCGCGCACGCCGCCCCGTCGCAGGTAGCGCCACCACACCACGCAAGCCACGATGGCGGTGACGAGGATCCCCAGTGTGGGCAGCGGACCGTTTAGCGGCGAACACAGGATCAGCATCATTGCTGCAAACACGATAGACAAGGCGAACTGGGCGCCTTTGTTCGGCTTCATGCTGTTGGCTACGTCCGTCAGAACCGCATGGTCGAAAGTTTTAGGGGGCTGCGTGGGGGTTGGCATAGCGACTAGCGTAACAGCCGGTTTCGGCGCGTTCGCTGCACTGTCGGGTGGATATGAGACAATGGGTGCAGATCGGATGCCCACAACGATGATGCGGCATTGCGATCGGGCAAACTTTGAAGACTTTAAAAGGAGATTTCGTGGCGACCATCAGCCCGGAAATTGCAGCTCAGGCTGCGAAAATTGATCGAGGAAGTGTGGGGGAGAAGGTCCGCGTCCACACCATTGCCAAGCAGTTGGGGATCCGCGCGACGGATTTCCTGGGCGTACTGGCGGACCATGGAATTGAGGGAAAGAAGACGGCTTCGTCGCTGACTCAGGCGCAGGTCTTTTCTGTTCTGGACGCCCTTAGTTCCACCGATAAACCAGCTCAGGCAGACAAGAAGGCTGCGAAGAAACAGGCAGAGAAGCCTGCGAAAAAGACTGCCAAGAAGGCAACAAAGAAGGCGGCCAAGAAGACCTCGAAGAGGCGGACAAAGAAGGTTGCGGAGCAACCTGTCGATGAGATTTCTGACAAGGAAACTGCGACAACTGTCGAGCAGCCAGCAGAGCAGCTAGCGGAGCAACCAGCGGAGATGCCCGAGGACAAGGCGGGGGAGAAGCCCTCTAAGCGGACTTCCAAGCGCACCGCGAAGCGGACGACGAAGCGCGCGGTGAAGAAGACCGTCAAGAACGCGGAGCCTAAGCAGGCCAAGCAGGTTGAGCAGGCCAAGCCAGAAAAGGCTGAGGTTGAAAGCTCCGAGCAGAAACCAGTTCGTCGGCGCCGGGTCCGCCGAGTCGTGCGCCGTGTGGGAAGCGTGCGCCAGGCGGAGGAGCGGGCGTCAAAAGAAAAGGGCGAAGAACAAGACAATAAACAGGAACACCAGAAGGCGATCGCGCCCGAGGACCTGCACCCTGCCGAGCGCTCCACCGACGACATGGTGGATAAACCGGTAAAGATGAAGGGCTCCACCCGCCTTGAATCGCAGCGCCGCTGGCGTGCAAAGAACCGTGACAGGAACTACAAGGCCATCACCCGTGCCGAGTTCCTAGCGCGCCGCGAGTCCGTCGAGCGCACCATGATCGTCCGCGACTCGCAGCGGACCGACGACAAGGGCATGTTGACGCAGGTCGGCGTGGTGGAAGATGGTCAGCTGGTCGAACACTTCGTCGCGGATGCAACGCACCAGTCGCTGATCGGCAACGTGTACCTCGGCCGTGTGCAGAACGTGCTGGGCAGCATGGAAGCAGCCTTTGTGGACATTGGCACTGGCCGCAACGCAGTGCTGTACGCAGGTGAGATGGATTGGCGTTCGCCGCACCTGCATTCCAAGAGCCGCAAGATCGACCAGGCACTGCGCCCCGGCGACCAGATCCTGGTGCAGGTGCTGAAGGACCCGATCGGTCACAAGGGTGCCCGCCTGACCAACCGCATCAGCTTCGCAGGCCGCTACCTGGTGTTCTTCCCGGCAGGTACGACCGCGGGCATTTCTCGCAAGCTGCCCGTCGGTGAGCGCAAGCGCCTGAAGGACATCCTCGGCGAAGTGATCACCGGCGACGGCGGCGCGATCATCCGCACCGCTGCGGAGAACGCCACGGAAGAGCAGATCACCGAAGACGTCCAGCGCCTGCAAAAGCGCTGGGAGGAGATCCAGAAGCTGGAGAACAAGGAGCGCAACTCCAAGGTCTCCAAGCCGGTGACGCTCTACGAAGAGCCGAACATGCTGATCCAGGTCGTGCGCGACGTCTTCAATGCAGACTTCTCCGAGTTGATCATCGACGGCGATAAGTCCTGGCAGGTCGTCCGCGACTACCTGGGACGGACCTCTCCGGAGCTGATGGACCGGGTGCACAAGTGGAACCGCGGCAAGCACGACGGCCAGGATGCCTTCGCGCCGCTGGACCTGGACCAGCAGCTGGAAAAGGCAATGGCCCGCAAGGTGTGGCTGCCCTCGGGTGGCTACCTGATCATCGACCACACCGAGGCCATGACGGTCATCGATGTGAACACCGGCTCCTTCGTCGGCAGCGGTGGCAACCTGGAAGCCACGGTTACCGAGAACAACCTGGAAGCGGCCGAGGAGATCGTGCGCCAGCTCCGTCTGCGCGACATCGGCGGCATGATCGTGGTGGACTTCATCGACATGCTGCTGCAGCAAAACCAGGACCTGGTGCTGCGCCGCCTATCGGAATTCCTGGGGCGCGACCGTACCCGCCACAAGCTGGGCGAGGTGACCTCGCTGGGCTTGGTGCAGCTGACCCGCAAACGTTTGGGCACCGGTCTGCTGGAGACCTTCTCCACCCCGTGTGAGGCCTGCGACGGCCGCGGCTTCATCATGCACCCGGACCCTGTCGAGCAGCAGGATCCGGAGCCGCGCCGCGATCACGGCCGACGCAAGGAGCGCCAGCAGGCGAAGAACCAGGGTAAGCGCCGCGACGATAGGCGTCAGGAAGACAAGCGCCAGGAAGACAAGCGCCGCGAGGATAGGCACCAAGAAGACAAGCGCCGCGAGGAAAAGCAGGACAATCGGCGTGACCAGGGCAACCAGCGGGCGCCGCAGCACGAGCAGGGCACCGACGAGCAGAATGCCAAGGAGCAGGGAGCTAACGAGCAGGGCACCGGCCGTCGTCGCGTGCGGCGCCGTGTCGTGCGCCGCGGCAACCCGCACGCCAGCCAAGCCACCGAGGACATCAACAACATTGTCGCCAGCGCCCGGAAGCGCTCCGCGCAGGAGGATCCAGACGAGCCTTCGGCAGCCGATCACGCCGAGAAACCGGAACGCGCAGAGAAGTCCGAACTCGCTGAGACTCCGGCGAAGCGTCGCCGCCGTCGCCGTGTAGTTCGCTCGGCGTCGACTGGCGCGGATGCGGGGCGATCTTCTCGTTCTTCAGTTAAGGACGCCCACGTTTCCGACGACCAGCCTTCCAGCTACGAGGAAGCAAAACGTCAGTTCGACGAGTCTCCTCGCCGCAAGCGCCGCACGCGCGGTAACTCAAAGTCCGACTTCGCTCCGCGACGGGAGGACTTCGAGGGCAGTCAGGGCCTCGATGGCAGTGGCAACGGTGGCAGTGGTAACGATGGCGGCGGTGATCGTGGCCGCGATGCCGGTGCGGAATCGGGTGCTCAGAATCCTCGCTCGCGAGGCCGTCGCCGCCGCGTTGTCCGTAAGAAGAACTAGTTCGTGGCGAAAGAAAAGGGATTTGGTTTTTAGCCCCCTGACCGGGTAGTCTTAACCAGTCGCTGTTCGTTCCGCCGGTGACCAGCTTTAACGCGCGCGTCGCCGGGGACTGCGTGAACACATCTTCAACAGCAAGATGCGTTCGCGCGGTAAGTCCTGAGTTTCGGGGGAACGGACGCAGCTAAGCAAAAGTAACAGTCAGGATGCTTCCTTCCCGCAGGGGGCTGCCTGAGCCGATTAGAGAAATTAAAGGGGTAGCCCTACATGTACGCGATCGTCAAGACCGGCGGAAAGCAGTACAAGGTTGCCGAAGGTGACCTCGTCAAGGTCGAGAAGATCGAGGGTGAGCCGGGTTCGTCCGTGGCTCTCACCCCGGTTCTCGTCGTCGATGGCGCAAACGTCACCACCGGTGACAAGCTGGCATCTGTCAACGTCAACGCTGAGATCGTAGAGCACGTCCGCGGACCGAAGATCCGTGGTATGCACTACCGCAACAAGACCGGTTACAAGCGCCGCTTCGGCCACCGTCAGAGCCTCACGGTTCTGAAGGTCACCGGTATCAAGTAAACTACCGAGACACTTCAATAATCTTCCTTAAGGAGGGAGAGACAAATGGCACACAAGAAGGGTGCATCTAGCTCCAACAACGGCCGTGACTCCGAGTCCAAGCGTCTCGGTGTGAAGCGCTTCGGCGGCCAGCAGGTCAAGGCCGGCGAGATCCTGATCCGCCAGCGTGGTACCTCTTTCCACCCGGGTGAGAACGTCGGTCGCGGTGGCGACGACACTCTGTTCGCCCTGAAGGCCGGCGCCGTACAGTTTGCTACCAAGCGCCGTCGCCGCGTGGTGAACATCGTCGAGAACGAGGCTGTCGAGGCCTAAGCCTTCGCCAGCATTCGGCATAGCATTCGGCGGAGACCCGCACAGAGCTTAAAGATCCAGTGGACGCAGTCAATGCGTCCACTGGATTTTTTCGTGCCTCGATACAGTCATGAAAGCCATGATTCTGGCCATAAAAATAGCCCCGGCAGGACCGGGGCTTGTCTTAAAGTAGCAATGCTACAAGTGGCTCGGCGCTGACTCCTCGACAGGGCAGATCACTGGCGTGCCAGCATCGTCAAGCACCTTCGCCCGCAGTCCGTAGACCTCTTCCAACAGCCCCGGGGTCAGCACCTCGGAAGGCTGTCCCTGCGCCATCAGGCGCCCACGGTGCAGCACAATAAGCTGATCACAGTAGCGTGCCGCTAGGTTCAGGTCGTGAATCGCAATCAGCGCGATCGAATCCTTTTGGGATACCTCTCGGCGGATGAGCTGCAGCAGCTCCACCTGGTGCCGCAGATCCAGGGCAGAAGTCGGCTCGTCCAGAAGTAGCACCTCGGGCTCGCGCACCAGCATTTGTCCCACGGCGACCAGCTGCCGCTGCCCACCCGACAGTTCGTGAACATAGCGCGAAGCCAGGTGCGTAATCCCCAGCCTCTCTAGCACTGCGGCCGCTTGTTCCTGTGCGGTCGCGGTGGCTGCCCGGCGCGTCGATCGTTTCGTCGCCACGAGGATCGATTCGAAGGCCGTCAGGGAAGCACTAGAGAGCAGGTCTTGCGGCACATAACCAATCGCGTCGCGCCGGTTACTGCCGGATAGTTCCTCGCCGTTGCTGGTGATGCGGCAGGTGCCTGATGACGCCCTCTGTATCCCAGCGATCGTCTTCACCAGGGTGGACTTTCCCGCGGCATTGGGCCCCAACAGGCCGGTGATGGACCCCGGCTGGAAGCCGGAAGCCGATACCCCCTGCAGAACCGGATTCTTGCCGTAGCGGACGTGAATATCTTCGATAGTCAGCATGGGCTAGGACCCCCAGACCGTGCGTCGGCGGACGAACACCAGAATGAGGAAGAAGGGAACTCCCACCAGGGACGTGATGATGCCGATCGGCACCGCCACGCCCGGAACCACAGTGATCGATACTGCGTGTGCAGCGGCCAGCAACAGGGCTCCGGCCGCCATGGAAGCGGGGGCGAAGTAGCGCTGGTCCTCGCCGACGAGCATGCGGGCGACGTGGGGGCCGACCAGGCCGATGAAGCCGATCACGCCCGCGAATGCCACCGCGCTGGCCGCCAGTAGGGAGGAGACTACGAGGGTGGTGACGCGCAAGCGCTGGACATTGATCCCCAGCGCCGCCGCGCGATCATCGCCCAGTCGTAGGGCTGTGAGTTTCCACGAGTTCAGGACGGTGAAAGGTATCGCTATCGCCAGTGCACCAACGATGATGGCGTTGGACGTCCAGTTCGCGCGCTGTAGCGAACCCATCGTCCAGAACACGATCTGCTGCAGTGCCTCGGTCGTCGCGCGGTATTGCATCAGGGAGAGCATTGCCTGGAACAGGAACACCAGCGCAATTCCGAGCAGAATCATCGATTCTGCGCTGGCGCCGCGCCACAATGAAGCGCCAGCCACGATAAATACCGCCACCAGCGAGGCCACCCAGGCCACGGCCGCGAGGTTGAACTGCGGGTTGGCCAACACCGTCCAGCCCAACACAATCGATGCGGCTCCGCCGAACGCCGCTGCTGCGGAGATACCAAGGGTGAACGGCTCTGCCAGCGGGTTATCCAGGATGGTTTGCATGTGCGCCCCGGATAGGGAAAGCGAGGCACCGATGAGGACGGCCATCACAGACGCAGGCAGGCGTAGGTTCCACAGGACGGTGTGGGTCGTTTCATCCACCCCGTTGGGGTCGATGAGAGCCTTCCATAGTTCCATCAAACTCAGGTCTATGGGGCCGACGATCGTGGCGATGGCGAAGGCAGCGAAAGCAGCGATGGCCAGTGCGAGGATGGCGAGGATCTTCCGCCTGGCCTGGCGGCGATACTGTTTGACAACCGCGCTGGCTTCGGCCGGAAGTGCAGCATCGCGCCCGTCGGCTATCTCGCCTTCTTCCGTCGATGACTTTTCTGGGATTACAAGATGGGACATGGGGGTTACTTCTTGGGGTTAGCTCTTGGTGGAGGTGAAGAACGTTCCGGAGTACTCGAACGGCAGCCACTTCTTGTGGAAGTCCGCGAAGTCCTTCTCTACGTCGAGGTCCTGGAACAGTTCGGGGTGCAACCATTGTGCGAACTGCTCAAGGGCGAAAACGTTCAACGGGGAATCGTAGAACTGGTGGTAAACCGCGTGCAGCTTGCCCTCCTTGGGTGCCTTCAGAGCATTAAAGCCAGGCGTGGCTAGCAGTCCCTTGAGGGTCTTTTCAGATACGTCAGGCTTGGCAGTGTAGCCGAGCTCCACGTGCGGCAGCACCTCGGGCTTTTCGGGATCCTTGGCCCATGCGCCACCGGTGGCAATGATCTGCTCTGGCTGTTCGGCAAGGACCTTCTCTGCGGTGAGATCCCCGGATTCCGTGTCCAGCAGGTCGTCGCCGATGTTCTTTCCGCCCGCAGCGTTGACCAGATCGCCGAGGTTGGAATTCTTCACAGTTCCGCAGCAGTCCTTCATGCCCGCCGCGCGCCAGACCAGGGTCTTCGGCTTGTCTTTTGCCTTGTTTGCACGGTCGGTGACGTTCTTAACCTTGCCGTCGTAGAAGTCGTTGAACTCCTTGGCCTTGTCTTCCTTGCCCAGGAGCTGACCGTAGAGGCTCATCGTCTTGGTGGTGTTCTCCAGCGGCTTTTGGCGGAAGTCACTGAATACGTACTTCAGTCCAGCCTGGTCCATCTTGTCCAACAGGCCGGATTCTTCGGCGGCCTTCTTGTGATCCAGGGAAAGCACGGTGACGTCCGGCTTGTGGGCAAGCAGATTCTCGACGGTCACATCGCCCTTGGAGATGTTTCCAACGGTCGGGAGATCGCCATACTTGTGATCCACCTTGGAGAGCTTCTCCTCGAAGGTGGGGGCGGCGGAGTGCATGTCGGAGCCGATGGCCACGACGTGCTCCGTCGGGTTTTCCTTGTTCAGAATGGAGGTGGCGAACAGTCCGCGACCTTCTGCGAGGAGGATCTTTTCTGGGCGAGAGTCGAAGGAGACCTGTCGGCCGGTCACGTCGGTGACGGTGATGGAGGAGCCGGACTTTTTCGCATCGGAAGAGTCGCCGTCGCTGGGGTTAGATGCGCCGCAGGCTGCGAGGCCGAGGGCAGCGGTTGCTGCCACGACGCCGACGCAGACTTTGCGAAGCGGAGAAAAACGCATTGTTATTCCTTATGTGAGGGGTACGAGAGCAAGGATTTAACCCACTCTCATGCTTAGCTTAGCCTTACCAGTGGCAAGGGTAGGCTAACTATAGTTCATGTATCTCTGTGTAGGAAACACCGGGTTTAGATTCGCCACCCTTTTAGGCCACCACCCCAAACACAGATAGACTCGGAGCTCGAAGAATTAATTGGGGCGAAAGGAAAGCAAGGGAAAGCTATGCCACAATTCGTTGATCGCGTCGTTCTGCACCTGCAGGCCGGTGACGGTGGTCACGGCTGTGCTTCCGTGCACCGCGAAAAGTTCGTTCCCCTCGGCGGCCCCGATGGCGGTAACGGCGGCCACGGCGGGGACATCATTCTGGAAGTCTCCCCACAAGTTCACACCCTGCTGGACTTCCACTTTCACCCGCACATCAAAGCCCCGCGCGGCAACAATGGCGCCGGCGATCATCGCCACGGCGCTCGCGGGGAGGACCTCGTACTCCAGGTGCCGGAGGGCACCGTGGTTCTTGACTCAAAGGGCGAAGCGCTTGCCGACCTGACAGGCAAGGGCACGCGGATGATCGTCGCCGCAGGCGGACACGGCGGGTTGGGAAACGCCGCGTTGGCGTCCAAAAGCAGGAAGGCACCGGGCTTCGCGCTACTGGGCGAACCAGGCGAGGTAAAAGACATCACCCTCGAGCTCAAGTCCATGGCCGACGTCGGGTTGGTCGGCTTTCCCTCGGCGGGCAAGAGCTCGCTGATTTCCGTGGTCTCGGCCGCGAAGCCGAAAATCGCGGACTATCCGTTTACGACCCTCGCGCCGAATCTGGGCGTGGTCAATGTCGGCCACGAAGTTTTCACCATCGCCGATGTGCCGGGTCTAATTCCGGGTGCTAGCGAAGGCAAGGGGTTGGGGTTGGACTTCCTGCGCCACATCGAGCGCACCGCGGTTCTGGCCCATGTTGTGGACGCCGCCTCGCTGGAAGCCGATCGCGATCCGGTCGCTGACATCAAGGCGCTGGAAAAAGAGCTAGCGAACTACCAGGAAGAGCTGGCGAGTGACTCCGGGCTGGGCGACCTGCGTGAACGCCCGCGCGTGATCATTCTGAACAAGATGGACGTGCCGGATGCCTCCGACATGGCGGACCTGCAGGAAGAGGAGCTCAAAGAGTTTGGCTGGCCGATCTTCCGCATTTCCACCATCGCGCACCAGGGCTTGGATGAGCTGAAGTACGCGCTGATGGACATCGTGAAGGAGCACCGCAAGGCGCACCCGGTGGAGGAGAAGCCCGCGCAGGTCATTACCCCGAAGGGGCTGCGGAAGCGCTCCGGTGGGCGCTTTGCCGAGTTCGAAGTGGAAGCCGACCCATCTGCCGAAGATGCCTTCATCGTCCGCGGCGAAAAGATCGAGCGCTGGATCCGCCAGACCGACTTTGAAAACGACGAGGCCGTGGGTTACCTGGCCGACCGCCTGGCCAAAGCCGGTGTTGAGGAAGCGCTGTACAAGGCTGGCGCCGACGCGGGCAGCGAGGTGACCATCGGGGAGATCACGTTCGAGTGGGACCCGCAGACCGCCGCGGGCGTGGACGTCATGCGCAGCGGACGCGGCACCGATATGCGCCTGGAGCAGAACACCCGCGCCACCCCGGAAGAGCGCAAGCGTGCGTCCCAGGCTCGCCGTGGCCTGATCGACGAGAACGACTTCGGCGACGGGGAGATCGCAGAGCGCGAGCGCTGGCAAGGCTAGCGCTGCCGTTGCCCCCAAACCGCACCGGGGGCGAGCGGCGGCTGGCATACTGGAACGTATGTCATCCTCCGAATCCGACGTTGCAGCCGATAAAGAGTTCAGTTCAGCCCAGTCCGCGTTTAGCTACGCGGGGCCGGGGGAGATGACTCCCGAACCAGTGAAGCCAGTGCCTACCTACGGGCAAAGGCCAGTGCATGAGCCGGGTCCGGTGGTGCCCGCGACGTCCATTGAGTTCCCCGAACCGGAAGCGGATGAAGACGATCCGGCGATGGGGCACGATTCCTCTGTTCGCAGCGATATCGCTCACGCCCGCCGCTTGGTAGTGAAGATCGGCTCGTCCTCCCTGACCGATGACGACGGCCGTGTGGATCCGAACCAGATCGACATGATCGCCGATGCGCTGGAGGCACGCATGGCGCGCGACACCGACCTCATCGTCGTTTCCTCCGGTGCTGTGGCCTGCGGAATGGGCCCGCTGGAGCTTGCCCAGCGCCCCACCGATCTGGCCACTAAGCAGGCCGCCGCGTCTGTTGGCCAGGTGCTGCTGGCCCAGGAGTGGGCGCGTAGCTTCGCCCGTTACGGTCGTACGATCGGCCAGGTTCTTCTTACTGCTTCGGACGCCGCAGAACGCGACCGGGCACGCAATGCCCAGCGAACGATCGACCGTCTGCGCCAGCTGAAGGCCGTGCCGATTGTCAATGAAAACGATACGGTCGCTACCTCTGAGATGCGTTTCGGCGACAACGACCGCTTGGCCGCGTTGGTGAGCCACCTGGCGTTCGCGGATGCGTGCGTGCTGCTGTCCGATGTGGACGGCCTGTATGACCGCAACCCGGCCGAGCCGGAGGCACAGTTCATTGCCGAGGTGAAGTCTTCCAAGGACTTGAAGGGCGTGGTCGCTGGAGACGGTGGGCGACTGGGTACAGGTGGCATGGCAGCCAAGGTATCCGCCGCCCGCTTGGCTTCCCGTGCGGGTGTGCCGGTGCTATTGACCTCTACGGATAACATCGGCGCAGCCCTGGATACCGCGGAGGTGGGAACCTGCTTCTGGCCGGATCAGGATCGCCTGAGCGCGTGGAAGTTCTGGGTGCTGTACGCTGCAGATTCTTATGGCCAGCTGCACCTGGATGCCGGCGCGGTTCGCGCCGTGACGGAGGGGCACAAGTCCCTGTTGTCGGTGGGTATCACCAAGGTCGAGGGCGACTTTTCGCAGCGCGACGTGGTGGATCTGGTGGGGCCGGATGGAAAGATGATTGGCCGCGGCGAGGTGGCCTACGATTCCGCAATGCTCCACGACTTGATCGGCCAATCGACCTCCGACCTGCCGGAGTTCGCCCGCAGGCCGGTTGTGCACGCCGACTACATGTCCCATTACGCTAACCGAGCGCAGCTAAAGGGCTAGTAGGTAGTAGGGCTGTGGGGCCTCGGCCCGGGGGGGCTAAGCTGCGCTTAGCTACTTGGAGGCCACATTGAGGGAGAGGACGCCTGCGCTAAGAGCCGTCATTCCCAGGCAGTTGATCCAGAATTCTGATCCGAGGAAGTTCGCCTTAATGTGAGCGATGATTGCGGATAGGAAATAGCCCAGTACACCTACTGAGACGGTTGTCGCGACTGAAGCGTTGCCGGTAGCCGCACCGTAAACCAGCCCTGTGGCTGCGAGAGACTTGATCGCGATCAGCGCCCACCACCAATCTTCGGGGAACTTAACGCCCTCCAGGCAACGGCGTATGAACTTAGGCGGCTTGACGGAAATCAATGCGTCACCGGCGAGAACGGCGGCCAAAAGGTAGCTGCCACCTGTTGCTAGGGAACTCATTCGGATTCCTTTCTGCGAAGATCGAGGACAGAGCGATACATGAAAGTACGCCTTGTCTTCGGAGTAGTGGACTTTAAGCCACACTACTCTCAGAAAGCCAATGCTGTTTCCGGTTTCCATGCAACACGGCGCGGCTTAGGGGCTGGTTCGCTAGCATGGGTTGGTATGACAAACTCCAACGACGCTAAAGAGAACGCTCTTTCCCCGGAACGCCAGGCAGAACGCGACGAGGTTCTAGCCAAGGCTAAAAAGGCCAAGGAGGTTAGCTCTAAGCTACTGCTGAACACCCAGCAGAAGAACGATCTGCTGGCTGACGCAGCAGATGCGCTGGAGGCTAACGCGGCTGGCATCATCGCCGCCAACGAGAAGGACATTGCAGCGGGCAAGGAGCGCGGCTTCGCTGACTCCCTGCTGGACCGTCTGGCGCTGGATGAAGAGCGCATTGCCGGTATCGCTGGCGGTCTGCGTCAGGTAATCGGCCTGGCTGATCCCGTGGGCGAAATCGTGCGTGGACACACCCGCCCCAACGGCCTGCGCATGAAGCAGGTGCGCGTGCCGCTGGGAGTGATGGGCATGGTCTACGAAGCTCGTCCGAACGTCACTGTCGATGCTTTCGGCCTGGCCATCAAGTCCGGCAACGTGCCACTGCTGCGCGGATCGAAGTCCGCCCGCCACACCAACGAGAAGCTGGTGCAGATCCTGCAGGACGTGGCTGAAAGCCACGACCTGCCGCGGGAGCTGGTGCAGCTGCTGCCTTGCGATACCCATGACTCGGTGCAGGACCTGATCACCGCCCGTGGTCTGGTGGATCTGGTTATCCCGCGCGGTGGCGCGGGGCTGATCAACGCCGTGGTGCTGGGCGCTACCGTGCCCACCATCGAAACCGGGACGGGCAACTGCCACTTCTACATTGACTCCTCTGCGGACATCGAGGAAGCCACCAAGCTGGTTATTAACGGCAAGACCCGCCGCTGCTCCGTGTGCAACGCCACCGAGGTTGTACTGCTGGATTCCGCCCTGCCGGACCCGGACAAGATCCATGTTCTGGAGGAGCTGCAGAAGGCCGGCGTGACTCTGCACGGTGAGAAGAAGCAGCTGGATCCGCTGATCAACGATGTCGTCCAGGCGGAAGAAACCGACTGGACCGACGAGTACCTGAGCTTTGACATTGCAGTGGCCATCGTCGATGGCGTGGAGGAAGCCGTGACCCACATCAACCGTTACGGAACCAGCCACACCGAGGGGATTGCCGCCCGCGACTACAAGACCACCAGCTACTTCGAGCAGTACGTCGACGCAGCCGCTGTCTCCATCAACACCTCCACCGCCTGGACAGACGGAGAGATGTTCGGCTTCGGCGCGGAGATTGGCATCTCCACCCAGAAGCTGCACGCCCGCGGGCCTATGGGCTTGCCGGAGCTGACGAGCACCAAGTGGGTTATCAACGGCGAAGGCCAGGTCCGTCCCTAAGTGTGGCGATGGCGCTCACCTTGCCGGTTGAGAAGTGGGCGTCATAAAGAAAGAACAGCTACACCACGAGGGTCAGGCTCGCGCCGAGCGCCAGAACCAGACAGAGGGGGATTTCCCACATACCGACCTTCTTAGGAGTCCACTCGCGCGGGTTAGCCTTCGCGATCGGTGGGATCAGCTTGGCGCGAAGGTCGGCCGCGGCCATCAACAAGATCATCAGGGGACCGCTGGCTGCATAGCCGCCGTCGAGAGCAGCCGCGACAGAGGTGATCAGCGTAAGCAACAAAGCGATCCGGTGATAGCGCAGGGACACACGCTCGAAGGGAGCGTTGTCGCGCTCGCGGATGATCGTCTTTACATAAAAGATCGTGCCGGTGAAATACAGGCCGATGATCAGGGTCGTCACCCAGATGGCCACCGGAGCCTCGCTGAAAAACCACGGCAGAACGGAAAAGCCACTGGCCGAAACAGCGACTATGTACATCAAAGCGCTGGCCACCGTCGTGGAAATGCCGGAGATGAGGCTGCGGGGGCGGCGTCGAAAAATTTCCATCACAGCGACCGCGATCAGCGGGATAAACGCGACTGCCCACCACAGCAAACGGGGCTGCAGGAACAACACCACAGCGCAACAAGCGATCGTTAGCGCAGTGTACGTGAGCAGTGGCCAAAGGTAAGCGCGGCGGCGGGACGGGGCACGGGTCTTAAACCACAGGCCGAACGCGAAGAAGGCCGCGTAGCCGAAAATCCAGGCTAAAGGCATGAACGTCAGCGCCAGCCACTGCACCGGGTTGCCATAGGAAGGGGCAATGACAGCGGCGGTGATCAGGCCGGTGACTATGGGCAAAAGAAGCATTGCCCATGCGCCATGCTGGTTTGGAACCCACGGGTTGGTACTCATTTCTAGCGCGGAAACTCCCTGATCTTTGACCTATAATTCTGGGCAACAAAGCACGTGAATGGCATTTGGTGCTCGGCATTGGGTGCCCTGTACTGAGTGCCCAGTTCTGAGTGCCCAGTTCCCATATTCCTCCAGACTAGAATCTTCCCGACCCGATGGGAAAGCCCCAGGTGGCCGTGGAAGCCGAGAAAGCAGAAAAGTACTGTGCAAAAAACTACGACACAGCCCACCAGAGTCGGCATCATGGGCGGGACCTTCGACCCGATCCACAACGGCCACCTGGTTGCAGGCAGCGAGGTCGCGGATCTGTTCGACCTGGATGTCGTTATCTTCGTGCCCACGGGGCAACCCTGGCAGAAGAAGCACAAGCGGGTGTCCGCCGCGGAGGATCGCTACCTGATGACGGTCATCGCGACGGCCTCGAACCCCCGCTTCCTGGTCTCCCGGGTGGATATCGACCGAGGTGGCGATACCTACACGGTCGACACCTTGGCGGATATCCGCGCCCAGTACCCAGAGGCAGAGTTGTTCTTTATTACTGGCTCCGATGCGTTGCAGAAGATCGTGACATGGCGGGACTGGGAAAAGACTTTCGACCTGGCGCACTTTGTGGGTGTGACTCGCCCCGGCTACGAACTGCCGGCGGGCGATGGCAGCGGCGACGATCCCCTGTCTAGGGAAGTCGCGGCGGGGCGCTTGTCGCTGGTGGAGATTCCCGCCATGGCCATTAGCTCCACCGACGTGCGCGAGCGGGCGACGGAAGGCCGACCGGTGTGGTACCTGGTGCCCGATGGCGTGGTGCAGTACATCGCCAAGCACGGCATGTACGTTTCCAGCGAATAGCTGGTGGGTTGCTAGACTGAGTGTGTTTTTAATCAAGCAAGAAGGGCTGAGTTTTTTGACTGCCACCGCAGAATCTATCGCGCTCGCCGGAGTAGCGGCGCGTGCAGCAGCCGAGAAGCTGGGGGAGGACATCCTGGTTCTCGACGTCTCTGACCGCCTGGCTATCACCGATGTGTTCGTCATCGTCAGTGGCGATAACGAGCGCATGGTTAACTCCATCGTCGACGAGGTGGAGTACGAAGTAGGCCAGGATGGCCCGAAGCCAACCCGTCGCGAAGGCCGTGGCGAGGGGCACTGGGTGCTGCTGGACTACGGCAATGTCGTCGTGCACGTCCAGCGCAAGCAGGAGCGCGAGTTCTACGCGCTGGACCGCCTGTGGCGCGATGCCCCGCAGATCGAGGTCGAGGGTGTGGAGCAGCTGGATCGTGGCGGAAACTGGGATGTCGATGCAGAAGTCGACGTTCTGGAAGCAACGAGCATCGACGACCTGCCGCTGGCCGGCCCCACGCCGGACGCAGACGAGCTTTAAACCCCGGTAGTTTCTGATCATGGGCGAGCGCAGGGTCTATTTGGTCCGTCACGGACAGACGGAATACAACGCCAAAGGGCGGATGCAAGGCCAGCTGGATACGGATCTGTCCCCGGTAGGGGTACAGCAAGCCAAGGTCACGGCGCAGATGCTGGAGGATAAGCGCATCGCCCGAGTGATCTCCAGCGATTTGAAGCGCGCCTACGATACTGCACTGATCCTCGCGGAGCCCTTCGGCTGCGAGGTGACGACCGACCCGCGCTTGCGGGAGACCGATCTGGGGCAGTGGCAAGGCGCCTCGCGCGAAGAGGTGGACCGTGATTTCCCTGGTCAGCGCGCGTATTGGCGCCACGATCCGCTGTGGGCGCCGCCGGGTGGCGAAACGCGCCTGGAGGTAGCCGAGCGCGCTCATGCCGTGATTGAAGAGATCATGGCGACCGATGTCTTCGACGAAGGCGATGTGATGATCGTCGCCCACGGCGGAACGATCGGCGCTTTGACTGCCCGTCTGTTGGATCTGCCGAGCCGTTACTACCCGGTGTTCACCGGCCTGGGCAATGCCTGCTGGTCGCAGCTGCTGGCCCGTCCCCGTTTTACTGGCGAGGCAACGGGAACCACGCCGGTAGCCATTGACGGTTCGACGGTGCCGTTGGTGCCCTCTAGCCGTCCCGATTGGTGGAAGCTGCCGCAGTGGCACCTGGAGGGATGGAATTTGGGCGTGGCCACCGACGCAAGCCCGGATGAAGGTGCCCTTCCAGGCAGTAGCCCTGTTTCTTCTACTCATGACGCCACCGCCTCCGCCCCGCACGATCCCAGCCAGGGGAGGGGCTAGTGGCTGTCCAGATTGTCACTGATTCTTCCTGCTGCTTGCCAGAGGACCTTGCGAAGAAGGCAGGCATCACGGTGCTGGACCTGCACGTGGAAGGCGAGGGCGAAGAGCAGACCACCGCCAGCCTCAGCAGTTTGGAGCTGGCCGCGAGCTATGCGCGCCTGATGGAGCGCGGCGGCGATGCGGGCGTGGTGGCGCTGCACCTGTCCAAGCAACTGTCCGCGACTTTCGCCAACGCTTCCGTGGCCGCGGGAGTTTTCGAGGGCAAGGTGCGGGTGCTGGATTCGAAGAACATCGGGATGGTCCTGGGCTTTGCCGCGCTGCGTGCCGCCGAGGCCGCCCGGGAGGGCGCGGACCTGGATGCGGTGGTGGCCGTGGCGGAGGAATCGCTGAAGAACTCCTCGCTGTGGCTGTATGTCCATGAGCTGGATGTGTTGCGCAAGGGTGGGCGGCTGTCGGTGGGGCAGGCGCTGTTGACCTCCACGCTGGCGATCAAGCCGATCCTGCAGTTAGCGGAGGGCAGGCTGACGTTGGCGGCCAAGACCCGTACCCAGGTGAAAGCCATGGATAGGGTGGTGAAGTTGGTGCGTCAGCTGGTCATCGACGAGGCCGTGGCGGCCAAGGGAAATCCCCGCGATGTGAAGATCGCCGTGCACCACAGCGACGCGGAAGATCAGGCGGTGGATCTTTCTGCCCGGATCGGGGAAATGGTTGAGGAACTGAACCAACTGGAGGCACCAACCGAGCCTCCGGAGCCGCGGGCCCATGGTTTGCGCCGACAGGTACGAGTGGAAACCTGGCAGTCTTTGCCGCAGGTGGAGGTCAGCATTGTGACCATCCCGGAGGTTCTGCAGTTGCACGTCGGCCAGGGGGCATTGGGCGTGGCAGCGACGATGTGGGAGAACTCGACGTCGGACTCGGACTCGGACTGAATTTCCACAGGCAAGGAGTTATCCACAGCCTTCTGGGGTTTTGATCTCTAGACGGCAAGGGCACGGCGCTGACCGTCCCGCCGGTGTGCTGTGATCGGGCGCATGTCCACACGACGAATGCGGTTGAGTTCCGTAGACAAGGTGCGCGCCCGGGCGGAAGCGCTGACTCAGCCAATGCCCGAACACGAGCTAGCCAACGTCGATCTAGATACGCACGCGGACATGGGCGGCAGGGCTTCGCGGGCGCTGGTGGTGGCGGTTGTGGTGGCTGCCATCATTGGCTTTGCGTTGTTCGCCTGCCAACGGTCGGATTCGGAGGGCGGAGAGGCAGCACCAGCCAGTGGCCCGGAGTTGCTGGCTGGCACGAACGCGCCGGGCAACAATGGCGTGGCGACAAACAGCGCGGGCGGGACGACTGACAGTGCTGGCGGCGCGGGTGACGCAGGTGCTGCCGGTGGCGCCACAGAGAACTCGGAAGAAGGCGATGGCGACCAGGAGTGCGTCGTCAGCGTGCAGGGCATGGTGCGCCATCCCGGTCTGCTGCGCGTACAGGCGAATACCCGGGTGGGGGAGGCAATAGAGGCAGCGGGAGGAACTCTGCCCAAGGCCGTCGTGCTGGGCATCAATCTGGCCGAGCAGGTCAGTGATGGCATGCAGATTGTGGTGGACGATAAGGGCTCTAGCGTGGTCTACGCCGGGGCGGGGCAGACCTCTGCCGGAGGTGCGGCCGCGCCGGGTGATCCGAACAAGGCGGGCGGCAACCCTGGCGCCAATTCCGGCGCCAATTCCGGTGCCAAATCCGGTGCCAATCCCGGCTCCAAAGCGGGAGCCTCGGCGGAGGGCAAGATCAACCTCAATACCGCCGATTCTGCGCAGCTGGAAACCATCAGCGGTATTGGCCCCGCCACTGCGGAGGCCATCATCGCCTGGCGCGACTCCAACGGGCCATTCACCAGCGTGGAGCAGCTCCTGGAGGTGCGCGGCATCGGCCCGGCGAAGTTTGAATCGATGCGCGATGCGGTCACCATCTAGCGCCCTTTCCACTGATTCCACTGTTTCCGGCAGCGTCATCGAGCCCTATTCCCCGGAGGCTGTCGCGAAGGCGCGGGGTATAGATCTGCGCCTCGTCCCAGTGGCCCTGACTAGCTGGCTGATGGCCGCTGCGATCATCTTGACCCGCAGTTATTGGCCACTTCTTGTCGGGCTGGCCGCCGCGCTAGGCGGGGCCGTGTGGTGGCTTCGCCTCCGCCGTGCTTATGGTTTTCGCGTTTCCCGGGTGCTCGCGCGCAGCGTCGCTACCGTCGGGGCTATCGCCAGCACAGTCGGGGCCGGCACGTGGTTGCGGATTCTTTTTATTGACGCCCACCCGCTACTGCGCACACTCTCCACTAACGCGGCCGTGGTGCGGGAGCGGGTGACGGTGGCGGGCCTGCCGAAGCAGCTCACGGAGGGGAGGGTGGTGGTTCCCGTAGAAGTCCCCGGCTTGGGGGACGTGCCACTATTCCTGCGTCCCGAGCTAGCCCGCGGAGCTGGCGCGAATGCCATTGATTTCACGTCACTTCAGCCAGGCATGAGCTTCGATATCTCCGCCACTGCGCGCCCAGCCCAAGGGGCAGAGCTCATCCCGGTGACGTTGTCGGCCACCCGGGCGCCGGAGAATCTAGGCGAGCCGGAGGGGCTATGGCGCATCACCAGCTGGCTACGCGAAAGTTTCCACGCGCTGTGCGCCGACCTGCCGTGGGATGCGGGTAAGATCCTGCCCGGCATGGTGATGGGGGACGTCAGCATGCAGGATTCCACCCTTCGCAATCAGTTCACCGTCACGGGGCTCAGCCACCTGAGCGCAGTCTCTGGCTCCAACGTCGCTGTGATCACCGGAACCGCATTGCTCATAGCCACAGCGTGCCGAGCAGGCTACCGAAGCCGGCTCGTTGTAGCAGCGCTATTCTTAGCGGCATTCGTACTGCTGGTCGGCCCGGAACCCAGCGTGCTGCGCGCGGCAATCATGGGCAGCGTTGGCCTGGTGGCCGTGGCATCGGCGCGCTGGACGGACGTGTTGGCCTCCCTGAGCGCCGCCGTTTTGCTACTGATGGTGATCGCCCCGGGCATGGCCATCAGCTACGCCTTCGTATTATCCGTGGCAGCGACCGCGGGCATCCTGGTGGTACTTCCGTGGTGGTCGAAAGCCATTTTGTTGAGGCTGCAGCAAGTCCCCTGGTTAGTCAAAGACGACCGCCCCACCCAGCTGCAAGCGATGGCAGTGCGCATGGTGGTGATCGCCGTGGCTGCGGACCTGGTGACCATCCCGATCATCGTCCACATGACGGGCAAGGTCTCTCTGGTCGCGGTGGTGTGTAACCTAGCCGTGACGGCGGTCGTACCAATCATTACGGTGTTGGGGCTGCTCAGCGCGTTGCTAGCCGCGGTGTATCCACCGCTGACGTTTCTGCTGGCCCAGACAATAGTAGCCCCGGCCGTGCCGTGCGCGGCATGGGTGATGTGGGTAGCGCGCACAGGCTCCACCGCGCCGATGCTAGCTACCCCTGGTGGGTGGTTATGGGCAGCTCTGGCCACCTCACTACTGGCAGGGCTTCTTCTCAGTGTGCGCTACGCCCGGCACTGGCGACAGCTTCGGTGGTGTTGGGCCACGCTCTTGTGCGGCCTGGTGATGCTTGGGTTAGGGGATCGTGGGGGCGTCATAAAACTAGAAAGACCGGATAAACACACAACAGCGACAATGCAGACCGGGGTGATAGATCTCAACGGCACAACGGTGATTCGGGTGAGCGACGACGAGGCAGCGATACGGCAACAGCAACAGATCGCAGACGCCGTGGCAGCCGCGGGTGGGGCAGGGCAGGTGGCTGTGGTGGTGACCGAGTGCGGGAAACCCCACGATAGGCCCAGCTACATGCCCAGTGGGGTGCCGGTGTACTACCCGTGCAAAGACAAGCTGAAGTTCCGTTAGAAGTCCCCGGCGTGGATCTGGCAAGATCGAACCCATGAACGCCACCGAGCACCCCGCACCCATCAACCTCATCGTCGGTGGCGATGATTTCCTCGCCGAACGGCGCCGACAAGGAATCGTGCAGCAGGCACGGGTCGCCAGCGGGGATCCGAACTTGCCGGTGGAGATGCGAAAAGCGTCGGAGCTCAGCGCCCCCGAACTAGCGGAACTACTCAGCCCCAGCTTGTTCGCCGAAGACCGCATCGTCGTGGTCACCGGGGTAGAGGATACGGGTAAGGACATCATCAGCCTGCTGGAACAAGCCATCAAAGACCCGGCGGACGGCGTGGTGCTGATCATCGTGCACACCGGCAAGGGGCGTAACAAGAAGCTGGTAGATAGCTGGCCGAAACTCGGCGCGGTGGTGTTCCAAGCCGGGGCGCTGAAAGGGCGGGAACAGCTCGCCTTCATCGACCAAGAATTCCGCGCCCACGGCGCGCGCGTGACCCGCGAGGTCTGCGAGCTACTGCTGGACGTTGTCGGCAGCGACCTACGGCAGCTGGCCAGCGCCATCAGCCAGCTGATCGCGGATACCGACGGGAACGTAGACGCCGCCGCGGTGAAGCGCTACTACCAGGGCAAAGCGGAAGTCAGCGGTTTCGAAGTGGCGGACTATGCGATCGCCGGAAATGTCTCTGCCGCCGTGGCTCTGGCGCGCCGGGCCCTGCAGCTAGGCGTGCCACCTGTGTTGCTGGCCAGCGCTCTGAGCTCCGCGGTGGCGGACATTGCAAAGGTCGCCGGGGCGGGCAACATTAATTCCCGCCGCGATGCGGCCAAGTTCGGCATGGCGCCGTGGAAGCTGGATAAGACGATCCGTACGGCCCGGCGCTGGAGCACCCCCATGATCGCC
Organism: Corynebacterium jeikeium; assembly: GCF_000738265.1. Taxonomy (GTDB): domain Bacteria; phylum Actinomycetota; class Actinomycetes; order Mycobacteriales; family Mycobacteriaceae; genus Corynebacterium; species Corynebacterium macclintockiae. The sequence continues at coordinate 63,799 of NZ_JFCQ01000020.1, read as the reverse complement.
CAGGCGGTACAGATCACCGGCGCACTGGATGCTGGGGTGAAGGGCCACAGCGCGGACCCCGACTACGCAGTGGAAGATGCGGTGCGCCGGATCGCGCAGGTGGCGCTGCGGCGCTAACACCCGCTATACCGCGGGGCGGAAGCCCTTCCACACGCCGCAGTGGATCGCGTCGTTGTAGCGGGATTCGAACTGGTAGTCCCGCGTTTCCTCCCACTGGTCCACGCCACCTTCCAGGTGGGAACCCAGCAGCGCACCCGTCAACGACGCACGGGTGTTGCGGTTGCCCGGCCAATTCACCGCGACGTGCAGGAAATCGTGCGGGGCGTATTGATCACTGTGATCCAGGTACAGCTGCGCCAGCAGCAGGGCAGAAGCCGTGCACGAACCAGCATCCCAGCCCCGGCCGAAGATCTGCACGAACTTGCGGCGGCAGCGGTAAAGCTCCTCGAAGTCGCCCTGCGCCAGGAAAGGATCTAGGTGCTCGCGCACAGCGGCCACGCGGGAAATCAACTCGCTCAGCGGCGCGTCGGGGCCGGTGAGGTCCGTGATCAGCGCCGAATCCAGATCCTGGAGGATGTCGGACTTCTCCTCGTTGGTCAGCAGATTGTCGTTGTCGAAGTTCTCGTCGCCGGCCAGACCTTCAGCGACATTCACCAGGTCGGTGCCCTTGCGGGCGGACACCAGGCATGCCATCACGGCGCACGCCGCACGGGCCACGCCCGAGTCGTGGGTCACCATGCCTTGCAGCACGGACCAGCCCACGCCCTGATCCGACGGAGCCAGCAGCGCACTGGCAGCCACGCGCATGACCGCGCCCGAACCCCCGGAGTGGGTAGACACATCGTCCCAGTGCTCCGCGCCGAGCTGGCTCAGACGGTCTAGCGATTCCGTTGTGGAGGGGCCGGGCAGGCGGTCGTAGTCCGGGTCGGAGTGGTAGTTGATGAAGTGCTGGCCGATGGCCTGCATGCCCTCTTCGCGGTCGAGGTTTCCTCGGTCGATATCCTTCATCGCGGCACAGAGCGCCAACGTCATCTGCGTAGCGTCACTGATAACAAGCGGTTCGGGAAGCGGGGTGCGCTCGGGCTGCGGAGGCATCTGGTACGGGTAGCCCCACGCATCGCCCAATGCGGTGCCGAGCAGGGCTGATCGGAAACGATCCTTCATCCCTTCTTCGAACTCCTTCGGAAAGTCATTGCGTTTGAAACCTAGCTAATCACTTTAGGGCAAAGTGAAAGCCCGCACCCGGGGAGGTTGTTGTTGTCGTTGCTTAGTGACGCAACGTCTCAACCTCTTTTAAAGGATGCGGGCCTCTTTTACACAAGAAGCTAGCGAAAGCTTAAGCCATCTTGTTGAAGCGAGCGGCCATACCGGACTTCTTGTTCGCCGCGTTGTTGCGGTGAATGGTGCCCTTGGTGACGGCCTTGTCGTAGAAGCGGGAAGCGACGCGCAGCTGAGCCTCTGCGGCTTCCTTGTCGCCAGCCTCAACCGCAGCGTTGAACTTGCGGGTCTCGGTGCGCAGACGGGAGCGGATAGCCTGGTTGCGCTTGCGGGCGATCTCGTTGGTCAGAACGCGCTTCTTCTGCTGCTTGATGTTTGCCATGGTGGCGTGCCTCTTTTCCTAAAAGTCTTCGAAAAAAATTTTGACGTTCATTGGAAGCACAAAGCTTCGCTGTGTCCACGTGATCTCTTACACCCCACCCAAGGTCCTGTGGAATGCGACGTGGCCTGCAGTGCTTACGTATTGCGGGGCGTACTTTTTGCGAGCGCAACACGGGCACTGTGAACTCGAGAAATGTTAGCAGTATAGGTCGGGAAACGACAAAACGCGGGGAGCTTAGCTCCAGCCGTAGACCTGGCGGAGTTCGTTGGCCACCCGTTCAAAGCGACGGGCTGGCAGCGGGATGCCGCGGCGCTGAATGTGGGACTCCGGAACCTGCAGCACCTTATCCATTCGTACCCAGCTATCCAGGTCCGCGCCGGTACTCCACGGACCAGTGCCGACGGGGATCCAGTTGATCTTATCGGCGTATTCTTCCCGGGAGGAGATCAGTAGCGTTAGTAGCCGGTGGTGGTTGCGACCCACCACGAGGACCGCGCGTTGCTCGGGAACCATGCCCTTCTTGGGGCGAATGTTCGCCCACACGACCTCTCCAGCATCTGCCTGCCCGTCCATATCCGGGATGTAAGTGACGGCACGGGCAAGATCCCGGCTGGGGGTCTTAATAGTTTCCTCCCGCGACTCCGTCGCAGCAGCGTGCTTGGCCCCCATGCCCAGATGTGCATTGAGTTCCGCGATGCCGCGCTTCAGCGCTTGTTTGCGCGTGAAATGACGTAGGTAAAAATGCTGGAAGAATCTCCGAATAGCCCCAAAGAGATTGGTGGATTTGCCACGTGGGGGCGTCACTTCCACATCACTAACTTCGGAACCAGCCATAGCTGACAGATTACCTGAACGAGGCACACACAGGAATGCAGTTTCGCAGCCAAACCCCGTCTGCTACTTCCGGGCCGATACATAGTAGGGTTACGCGTAAGCGAAAGAGGAGGGCACATGGCAGCCAAGCAGAAGAATTACGCCACAGAGACGTTCACGGACCCGGAGAGGATCCGCAACTTCTGCATCATTGCCCACATTGACCACGGCAAATCCACCCTGGCGGACCGCATCCTGCAGATGTCCGGCGTAGTCGAAGACCGCGACATGCGCGACCAATACCTGGACAACATGGATATTGAGCGCGAGCGTGGCATCACCATTAAGGCGCAGAACGTGCGCCTTCCATGGGTGCCGAAGACTGGCCCACACGCGGGTGAAGAACTCGTGATGCACCTGATCGATACGCCGGGTCACGTCGACTTTACCTATGAGGTCTCCCGCGCCCTGGAGGCGTGTGAGGGCTGCATCCTGCTGGTCGACGCAGCGCAGGGCATCGAGGCCCAGACGCTGGCGAATCTGTACCTGGCGATGGAAAACGACCTCGAAATCATCCCGGTGCTGAACAAGATCGACCTGCCGGCAGCAGACCCGGAGAAGTACTCGCTGGAGCTCGCCCACATTATTGGTTGCGAGCCGGAGGACGTACTGCGCGTATCCGGCAAGACGGGCGAGGGTGTGCCCGAGCTGCTGGATAAGGTCTGCGAACTTGTGCCCGCTCCCGTGGGGGACGCTGATGCCCCGGCCCGCGCCATGATCTTCGACAGCGTCTACGACATCTACCGCGGCGTGGTGACCTACGTGCGCATGATGGACGGCAAGCTGGAATCCCGCCAGAAGATCCAAATGATGAGTACCGGCGCGACCCACGAAACCCTAGAAATCGGCGTGGTCTCCCCAGAACCGACGAAGACCAAGGGCCTGGGTGTGGGCGAGGTTGGCTACATCATCACCGGTGTGAAGGACGTTCGCCAGTCCAAGGTGGGCGATACGATCACCTGGGCGACCAACGGAGCCGAGGTGCCTTTGAAGGGCTATCAGGAGCCGACCCCGATGGTGTACTCCGGCCTGTTCCCAATCAGCGCCGACCAGTACCCCGACCTGCGCGAAGCAATCGAGAAGCTGCAGCTTAACGATGCTTCCCTGACTTTCGAACCGGAGACTTCGGTGGCCCTGGGCTTCGGCTTCCGCTGTGGGTTCCTGGGGCTGCTGCACATGGAGATCACCCGCACCCGCCTGGAGCGCGAGTTCGGCCTGGACCTGATCTCCACCGCGCCTTCCGTGGTCTACCGTGTGGTCAAGGAGGACGGCAAGGAAGTCTACGTCCGCAACCCCTCGGACTGGCCGGGCGGCAAGATGCGTGAGGTCTACGAGCCGATCGTGAAGATGACCGTGATCGTGCCGGCGGAGTTCCTGGGTTCGACTATGGAGCTGTGCCAGTCCAAGCGTGGCCAGATGGGCGGCATGGACTACCTGTCCGAGGACCGCGTGGAGCTGCGCTACACCATGCCGCTGGGCGAGATCATCTTCGACTTCTTCGACCAGTTAAAGTCCCGCACCAAGGGCTATGCTTCGCTGAACTACGAGGAAGCTGGTGAGCAGCTGGCCGACCTGGTGAAGGTCGACATCCTGCTGCAGGGCGACCCGGTGGATGCGTTCAGCGCGATCGTGCACCGCGAAAACGCCCACTGGTACGGCAACAAGATGACGGTGAAGCTCAAGGAGCTTATCCCGCGCCAGCAGTTCGAGGTGCCGGTGCAGGCTGCCATCGGCTCCAAGATCATTGCCCGCGAGAACATCCGCGCCCTGCGCAAGGACGTTCTTTCCAAGTGCTACGGCGGCGACGTCTCGCGTAAGCGCAAGCTGCTGGAAAAGCAGAAGGAAGGCAAGAAGCGCATGAAGGCCATTGGTTCGGTTTCTGTTCCACAGGAAGCCTTCGTTGCTGCCCTGTCTACTGATGCCGACTAGGTTTATTGACGCCGACTAGTTTCCACCGAGCGCCCGTACCGACGCGGCCAGGCGGTTGATTTCACTTAAGGAGAGCTCCTCGTCCGCGTGGGCGTTGCAGTAATCCAGCAGGGTATACCCGGTGAGCTGCAGCTGGTTGTGCTTGGCCCACACGCGGCGCGCGTACGACGAGTTGTTGTTGATCATCTTCATCATGTGCTTGCGCTCGCTGAGCAGCTCGAACTGCAGGTCGCGGCGTGCGTAGAGAGCATCGTCGGGGTGGGTAGTCAGCAATGCGCCCAGCAGGGAGCCCATGGCGGCTTTACAATGGCCGACCAGGCGGCGGTGATAGTGGGCGTCCGACGTAGTGCGCCAGAACCACAAGAAAATAAACGAACAGATCATCGCAATACACACCTCGGCGAGGCGGTCGATGGTGACATCGCTGAGCGGGCGGGCGAGCGAGTTACCCATCATCAGCGCCATGGGTGTGGTGAAGATGACGGTGAACGCATAGTTCTTGACGATGAAGAACTCGGCGGCGAATTGGCAGATGGCCAGAAGGAACAGCAGGGGAAGGCCGCCGATCTGGAAGGCGTGGGCGATGGCAAACAAGCCGATGCCCAGCACGGAGCCCAAGAGTCGGTGGACGCCGCGGATGGTGCCGGGGATTTTCTCTGGCCCCCACTGCAGGATCAGTAGGGCTGTGATAACACCCCAGTCGGGGCGATCCAGCCCCAGCCAGATGGTCAGGGCGCAGGAGGTCAGACTGGCCAGCACCACCTTTTCCATGCTGAGTTCCGCATGGCTGTGGATGTTCAGAGAGCGGCCGATGCGGTATTTCACCGAGGGCTGGTGGTGGGGGATGGCGGTGCGGGTGGGCTCGACCATGCCGTTGGAGTCGGAGAAATCCTCGTCCGTGTCGACGTAACCGGCCTCGGCGCTGAGCGCCATGAGCCGCTTGCGGGCCTGCTGCACCTGCGCAACCAGGTCGCGCTGAGCTTCGCGGACAACCTTGCCACCAGAGACGATCCCTGCTCCCATGAGAGCGGACCAGGCCTCAAACAAAGAGGTGCGGGCGAGGTAGTAGTGGCCGGGCGAAGGATCGGCCTCGAAGTCCGCAACCGCGTTGTTGAGGGTGCGGATCGCCTGCTGCTCTGGGCCCCGCGGGTTGAGCAGGGCGGGGAACATGCCGACGATGACGGCGACGAACGCGCCGAACAGAGCCCAGCCACCGATGGCTAGCGGGTTGAGGCCGTTGCGGGCGATCATCGTGGCGCCGCCGGAGACCATGACGATGAAGAAGCCGCCCGGTGGCGGCAGACGCAGAGCGTTCTGGGCATAGGTGAATACGCCCGACAGGAAGGTGCAATAGGCACCGGCGATCAGCAGCCACCAGTGCGAACCCCCGGAATCCATGTGCGCCCACATCATCTTTCCCAGCCATGCTGCGATGGTGGGGCAGATGGCCAGAAGTGCGGCGGAGAAGACCATGACCTTCAGACGGGTTCGGTATGGAAGGTTGCCGCCGTAAATAACAGCGAACGCGCCTCCGGCGACTAGCAGCATTGCATCGGTGTGGCCTAAAGACCACGCGATTGTGCCCGGGATCAGCAAAGACAGTGCGGCCCGCACGCCAGCTGCCCAGCCTTTGGCCTTGGAGTTGAAGGTAGTGAAGAGTTCCCAGGCGCTAGGGCGCTGGGGGATGGGGAACTCGGCGGGGCGCTTTACGGGACTGGGCTGGCTCACTGCGGCTGTAGGCCTCCTCGAAGGATCGCTCAATGGAACTAAAAGGATCGGGTTGGACAGTCATAGTCTAACCGCAGAGAATCGAACGTCCCGCTGTGGGTTGTCCGGGCCCTACCTACACTAAGAGTCATGAACTACAAAGAGCCGCAGGGTTATGGCGAGCAGGGCAAGAAGGATTACTTGGCTGGCTGGATGCCGGACGAGGATCCCACCGACGGGCACGTCGTGCGTTCCACAGATGAGCAAGAAGTGGAAACCCGCCGCATCCGGTTGGCCAGGTACCGCCCGAATACCGCTAAAAAGCTCGCGGCGTGGCTTGCACTGATCTTGGGTGGCATGATGCTTGTCGGGATTCCTTCGGGGGCTGTGGAAGGTACCTCGGGAGGTCTAAAAATCCTCCTCGCAGTCCTGTATTTCCTCGTCTTCGCAGGCCCAGCGTTGTATTGGATATATGCGAACAAACGCGATACGAAGTCGGTTCGGCAATGGGCCGCCACGGAAGCTGATTACCGGGAGGTGTGGGAATCCTTCGACCCGGCAACAAAGTCCGTGTTCGCTCGACCTGCTCCGTCCGAAGAGCTGCCGTTGCTGCCGAAGCGCCCCTGGCTGTGGATCTGGATCGCGGAGTTTGCGGTGATCGCTACCGCCGGCGCGCTGACCCCTGCCTAACGTTCGCCTTATCCGCGCAGGGCACGAGGGGGAGTCCTACTGTGGAGTGGCGATTGTGAGGTAGTCGAACCACTTCTTTTGCTTCAGAGTGAAGTCTGCCCCAAAGTCGTAATCGTTCGATTTGCCTACCCGACACATTAGAGTGCTGCCGTCCGACCCCACGAGGCAGTCCATCGCATGAGTATCACCGGAATCGGGGTCAGTGACCGTGATGCTCGCACGGGGGATAGCCGTCACGCTAGGGTCGCTAGACCTATAGACGTAGGTGGGCTTCAATGCCGCTGCATAAATCACATCGGCGAACTCGCATGACGTGCGCAGCGGAACGCTGATCTCAGCGCCATTTGCAGTGACCCCGCAGTCATTTCGCGGGTAAGCAGGTCCCCCGTTGGAAGAGGAACGTTTGCGTTTGCCTCGCGTCGGCTCAGCTGCGCGGTTGTTGCTATCCGGGGCGGAGGTGTGACCGGAACCGTGGTTTGAAGCAGGTGGGGTGGGGTTGGGGCCGGACTTCTTCGAGCTGTCCTTTTTAGAGCCTTCATCCTTGGCTGCGGAATCTTGCCGCGCAGAGCTGTTGGCGGAGCTTTCGGAGTCGGCGGCATCGTTGGAGTTTTCAGAACCGCAGGCACTTAAGCCCAGCGCGGCGACGGTGAGCAGGGCAAGGGCAGACGTGCGCTTCATGAAAACGTCCTTAAGTAAAGAAAAGAGTTGTATTAAAGAAGAAGCCTAGCGCTTCCGCTAGTCATTCACAGTGAGAACGACCTTTCCCAGCGCGTGCCCCGACTCCACCTCATCGTAGCCCTCGGCGGCTGCGCTGAAGGACAGCTCCCTGCCGATGACCGGGCGCATCGCGCCCTCCGCGACCAAGCGGGCGAGTTCTGCGAAACGCTCCTGGGTACGGGTGCGAGTGATGCCGCTACCGCCCAGGCGGGTGGCCAGCTGTTTGTCTGCGGCGCTGCGGATGGCGCCCTCTGGTGCAAGATGCGCCAGCCCCTCCAAGACCTCGCCGCCGACCAGATCCAGGATGCCGTCTACCGGTGGGACGGTGACATGGGAACCGGTCTTGCCTAGCTCCGCGGTATCCATAAAGCGCGCCCCCAGGCGCTCCACGAGCATCTTCTTGCGGGCGCTGGCGATGCCGATGACCTCAATGTTGTAATGCCGCGCCAACTGCAGAGCATGCGTGCCCACTCCGCCGCCCGCGCCGATCACCAGCAGGCGGGCGCCCTCATCCGGCCAGGTTTCCAGGTCGTGCAGTTCCGCCAAAGCGTCGTAGGCGGTCCCGGCGGCCGCGGGCAGGCAGGCCGCATCCGTGGCCTCCACACCGCTGGGGATAGTTGCGGTCGAGGTGGCGTCCAAAAGAACGAAAGAACCGCTGGCAGCACCAGTGCCAGAGAAAGCCGACCCGAAGACATGATCGCCCGGCGAGAAACCGGTGGAGGGATCGGCTTCGACGACGATGCCGGCGGCCTCGCGCCCCATGGCCATGGGGAACTCGACGGGGAAAGCGCCCTGGCGCTGGCCGTTGCGCACCTTGATGTCGCCGGGGTTCAGGCTGATCGCGGTGGGGCGGATCAGCACGCTGCCGGGCTGCCACTGGAGGTCGGGGACATCAAGGAAGCGGGTGACCTCGGGACCGCCGAAAGATTCAAAGCCGAAGATACGCATGAGCCCCATGGTAGGGGCTCGGGGCGCTAGTTTTTGGCGAAGCGGCGCGCGAGGAAGGCAAACAGTGCGCCGGAGATGTTGTGCCAGACGGCGGCGACCGCGCCGGGGATGGCGGCCTCCGGGGCCCAGTACTTGCCCGACATTCCAGATGCCAGGCCGGCGGACTGCGTGGCGACCTCGATGGCGGTGGTGCGGCACACTGCAGGGGACTCGCCGGCAGCGCGGGCGGCGAAGTAGCCCAGGATGTAGCCGAGAGTGTTGTGGATGATCACGGCAACTAGCACCATGACGCCAATGTTCATCAGGGTTTCCGACGACCTTGCGACGGCGGGGAAGACCACGCCACCGATGGCGACGATCGACAGCCACGGCAGGATCGGAAGCAGGGTCCGGACGAAGCGGTCGAAGATCACGCGGATGACCAAGCCGCCGATGACGGGCAGCAGCACGGTCTGCACCAGGCTCCACGCCATGGACTTGCCATCCACGGGGGTTTCCTCGCCCGCCAGCAACAGCATGATCACCGGGGTGACCAGCGGGGAGAGGATGGTGGACACGGAGGTCATGGTCACAGACAGGGCAACATCGCCGCGGGCTAGGTAAGAAACCACGTTGGAGGTCGTGCCACCCGGCACCGAACCGAGCATCAGCAGGCCGATAGCCAGCATGGGGTTCAGCCCCAGCAGCTTGGCCACGGCCACAGCACCCAGCGGCATGATGACGAACTGCGCCAGCACGCCGATGAAGATCGGCAGGGGGCGCTTGATGACCAGTGCGAAGTCGGGCAGCGTCAGCCCCATGCACAGCATGATGATCGCAATCATCGTGGAGATGTGTGCCGCCAGCGGTGTGAACGTTTCGGGAGTGACTAGCGCCAGGCCGGCGCCGATCAGGATAAATGCGGGGGAGGGGAAGCGTTAGAGTAGGGCTGGTACCCGCACACAAGGAGTGAAAATGAGCCATCCCCGCACCTGGTTCACCAGCGACCTGCATCTAGGCCATCCCTTCGTTGCTGAGCTGCGCGGATACGATCGCGGGGATGCCGATGTCGAACGCCACGATGCGGCCATCCTTGGCAACCTCACCGCGGCTCTCAGCCCCGGCGATACCTTGTGGGTGCTGGGGGATATTTCTTCCGGTTGGGGTCCGCAGGAGGAAAGGGCGCTATCACTGCTGCACGATGCGTTGTCGGGCCTAGACGTGACGGCGCATTTGATTGCCGGAAATCACGACACCTGCCATCCGCTGCACGCCAATAGCGCGACTCGCCAGCGCAGATTCCTGGAGGTCTTCGATTCCGTTCAGCCGTACCAGTGCATTGTCCCGTGGGATCCGGACGGCGATGGGGTGGCGGACAACGAGGATCTAGCGAAGAAGGCCGATAGTGAAGTTGCCTGGCTGTGCCACTTTCCGCGCCCCGGGCAAGACCATGAGGGCATGGAGTCGCGCTATGACAACCTGCGCTTGAATGTGCCCTTTGTGATTCACGGCCACCTGCACTCCGCGGAACCCGTCACCGGTCCCGGCCAGGTTGATGTCGGCGTGGATGCCTGGGGTATGCACCCGGCGCCCTACCAAGAGGTCATGGAGTTGCTCTACCGCTAGGCCGCGCTACGCGCGTTGGGCGAGAACACACGTTGCTATTTATGTATATTTATTCTGTGTTTTCTTAACTAGATCTTTTTCTAGTTGACGCCCACTTGTCAGCCCAAGACAAGGTCAACCAACGGGACTAGAGGTTATGACGTTCAACTTTTCCCAGTACACCTACCGGCCGCGGCATGCGGCCAAGGATTCTCGCCACTCCGTAGCCAAGGGTTTCGCTACGGCCGCAATGACTGCTGCAGTGGGCGTTGCCGGCCTGGCTGTTCCGGCCAACGCAGCCCCGGCTGCTCCAGGCCCCGCCGGATCGGTGCCTCCGCTGCCGCAGGTTCAGCTTCCGCAGCTCCCACCGCCACCGAAGTTGCCGCCCGTGCCGCAGGCCGTGGAGGACGCTCTCAACAAACTGGGCATGTCCGCCAACCAGATCCCAGGATCCTCTGCGCCGAACCGCCCTGTGCCGAATCGACCGGCACCGAATCGCCCCGCACCGAACCCTGGCTACAAGGTGCGCACGATCCACAACGTGCCCGCCCGCACTTCCCTGGCCGTGGTGACCAACAACGGCATCGCCAAGACCCCGAACGCGGATGAGGCGCGCCCAGGGCTGTCCATTGTGAAGCTGTACATGGCCGATTACGTGCTGCGCTACGGCGACCGAAGCAACTCTGACCGCTACCTGGCCGAGCGCATGATTCGCTTCTCGGACGATGGCGCTGCTTCGAAGATCAACCGGAAGTACCCGCGGGCAATCAGCACTATTGCCCGCGAATACGGACTGCGAAATACTCGTGCGGCTGCCCACTGGGGCAACTCCTACACCTCGGCCACGGATACTGCGCGCTTCCTGCACCAGCTGCGCATCCGGCACCCGCGCTCTGCAGTTCTGCACTGGATGCGCACTGCAGCTCCCGTGGCAGCCGATGGAACCCGCCAGGACTGGGGTACCGTCCACCTGCCGGGTGTCAACGGCACCAAGTGGGGCTGGTCGGACTCCGGCCCGCAGACTTTGGCCTCGGCTTCTTTCGGTAACGGCTACACAGTCGCATCGTTTTCCTGGGGCGGTCGCGGGGTTCAGAACGCGGATACTCGCGCAGCAGCAGGTTACCTGCGTTAGCATGTTCTTCGGAGTCTAGAGGTGCGTGCAGGTTGGCCTGGGCGTGTTACCCTCAGGCCAACCGATATTGGCTCTTGTTATGGAAAGTTTTAGATAGATGGCACCACAGGACAACAATCCCTTTGGCGGAGGAGGAAACGGCAGCTCTGACCCGTTCTCCTCCTCGAATGGTGGCAGCAACGGCACCGGCGCTGGATCCGCGGACAATACCCCGGAGCCGCCACAGTACCGTCGTCAGGATGACCAAAGTACCCAGGTATTCGGTTCCTCTGGAACTAATAATGCAGCAGGCGCTCAGGGTGCTGGCCAATATGGTTCGCCCTATGGAGCCCCGCAAGGTGCCGCTAACGCTGCGCCGGGTGGCGCACCTTACCCCGGTAACCAGGGGTTTAACCCCTCCCAGGGTGGCTATGGCCAGCAGGGTTATGGCCAACAGGGTTACGGTCAGCAGGGTTACGGCCAGCAGGGTTACGGTCAACCCGGCCAGCCCGGCCAGCCGTTTGGTCAGCCTTATGGCCAGGGCGGCCCCAACGCTCAGGGCGGAAATGGCAATGTAGTCAAGATCGTCATTGGTTTGCTGGTTCTGGTTGCCCTCATTGTTGGCGGGGTACTGATCTACAACTCCATGTCCGATGACGATGAGGGTGGAGACAAGAAGCCCAGCTCCTCCGAAAGCCAGCCGACGAACACGACGGGCCAGGGAGGTAGCGACAGTTTGGGTGGATCCGGCGGTTCTGGTGACTCTGGCGGATCCGGCGGTGGTAACACGTCTCCTAGCCTGCCGTTCCCAACCGACAACTTCCCGACGATGGGAACTGACCTGTCGGACATGGAGGACTTGCTCGACGATAGCCTGAGCGACCTCAACGACCTCATGAGCAGCTTGTCTAATAGTCCCAGGGAGCCGCAGGGCACCCCGAGCTAAGGCTCAACGTCACCGGCCAATGCCACATACAAGAAGCCCCCAGGCGGACTTAAAACCTGGGGGCTTCTTGCTGACGTTTCAAGAGGAGAAATGACCGTTCGTATGTGATTCCTTTCTGTTGACCACTGGTGCCCAATGTAAATAGTCTTTCTGGGAACAAGCTGTGTACGATCTGCAAGGTCTCTACACATTGTTTGCTGGTTTGCCGGACAGCCGAAAGACCTTCTGGGGCACTGGTTGAGGAGGCTGCGTCGGAACTTGTTCGGCCGAGGCACTAGGGTAGGGCGGTAAGTCGGATCTCCCGGCTACACACGAACTAGCAAGAATTTAGGGTGTGATCCCGCCATGGAAGGCGAATCATCTACTGCCAAGGCCACGGCCAAGGCGTCAAAAGACAAAACCACCGCGGATAGCGCCGCGGACACCACCTCGGGCAAGGCTACTGCGGAAAAGGTGAAAGTTGACCCGCTCATTTTCTGGGTCTCCTTCGGCTTTATCGTTGCTTTCGTCTCTGCTGCGATCATCTTGAAGGACAAGGCCGCAAGTAGCCTGTCCACAGGTGCTAACTGGCTGCTGGAGAACTTCAACTGGCTCTACATCGGCAGCATCTCTCTGGCCTTCCTGTTCCTGATGGTGCTGTTCGTCTCGCGCTTTGGCCGGATGCGTCTGGGCGTAGAGGGCGAGGAGCCAGCTTTTAGAACCACGTCCTGGTTCGCCATGCTCTTCGCCGGTGGTTTGGGTTCAGTGCTGATGTTCTACGGTGTGGCCGAGCCGATCAACCACGTCGTCAACGTTCCGATGCAGGACGCAGAGCCGATGAGTACCGAGGCCATCGGGGAAGCCATGGGCTTCACCCTGTACCACTTCGGCCTGCACATGTGGGTCATCTTCGCACTGCCTGGCCTGGCCTTGGGTTACTTCATCTACAAGCGCCACTTGCCGCCGCGTGTGTCCAGCATCTTTGCGCCGATCCTTGGGGCGAGCATTTACTCGTGGCCCGGAAAGCTTATTGACGCCCTCGCTATCATCGGTACCGTTTTCGGCATCGCGGTGTCGGTCGGTCTTGGTACGCTGCAGATCAACTCTGGCCTGGCCACGGTGTTCGGTGCACAGAACGTTGCGTGGGTGCAGATCATTATCCTGGTTGTGATCGTCACCGCGTCGTCCATTTCGGTCGCTACGGGGCTATCCAAGGGTATTAAGTGGCTGTCCAACATCAACATCCTGGCGGCCACTGGCCTGATGGTTTTCATTCTTCTGACCGGCCCGACGCTGCTGCTTCTGCGCGGCACGATGGATGCAACAAGTCTGTACGCGGAATACCTGCCGAAGATCATGTTCTGGTCCGATTCCCAGCAGGTCAACCCGGGCTGGCAGGGCAAGTGGACGGTGTTCTACTGGGCATGGACAATTTGTTGGTCGCCCTTCGTTGGCATGTTCGTCGCCCGCATTTCCCGTGGCCGCACTGTCCGTGAGTTCATTGGTGGCGTTCTGCTGCTGCCGACGGCATTCACGATCCTCTGGTTCTCCGTTTTCGGTTACGCCGGACTGGACATCGAGAGGAAGGAACCGGGTGTGCTGACCAAGCCGATCGTTGAGCAGGGCGACCCGGCCACCGCGCTGTTTGCGTTCCTGGAGCATTTCCCATGGACGTTGGCTATCAGCATCCTGGCGCTGTTCGTTATCGCCATCTTCTTCGTCACCTCGATCGACTCTGCCGCATTGATCAACGACATGTTCGCCGCCGGTGTAGAGGGCAAGACCCCGCTGATGTACCGCCTGTTGTGGTGCATCATGATCGGCGCTGTCGCGGGCGCGATTCTCATCATGGCTCCGGATTCCGGAATTGATGCGCTGCAGCAAACGGTGATCATCATCGGTTTCCCATTCGTGCTGTTTAACTTCGTGATGATGTACTCGCTTATTAAGGGCATGAATGACGACTCGGCGGCTCGCCCCGAGCCGCCGAGTCGCCAGTGGGGCAAGACCGACTCCGCTGAGAAGCTGGCCGAGCACGAATCCCGCCCGGCGCCGGGCTATGACAATGAGGGCAACGAGCACGCACGCTTCGAATACGACGCGGAAGGAAACCTCGTTATCCCCGGTAACGTGCGCATTGAGGGAGACCTGGGAATCGTTGGCGACGTGGATAACGACGCAGAGATCTCGCCCACACGCCCGATGTACGACCAGGAAGGCGAGCTGATAACGGACGACTCTGCTGAGGACGACAAGGCGGCGGAAGAAGAGGGCGTCGATAAGAAATAGGTCGGGAATAGGCCAGGAATAGCGTTAGCCACATCAGGGTCGGCAACATCGGTAGTCTGGATCAAGTACGAATAAACCTATAAAAAAGGAGTGACCATGGTTCAGCGTGTAGGTGTCATCGGTGCAGGCCTGATGGGAGCCGGTATCGCAGAGGTCGCAGCCAAGGCCGGCAGCGACGTGCTGGTATGGGAGGCCAAGCAGGAGTTCGCCGATGCGGGTAAGGCTCGCATCGAGAAGTCACTGGAGAAGGCCGTGAGCCGCGGCAAGCTGTCCGAGGAAGACCGCGACGCAGCACTCGGCCGCCTGACCTTCACCACCAAGCTGGAAGACTTCGCTGACCGCGAGCTGGTGATGGAAGCCATCATCGAGAACGAGGACATCAAGAAGGATGTCTTCGCCAAGCTGGACGAGATCGTTGAGGATAAGAAGGCGCCGCTGTGCTCCAACACGTCCTCCCTGCCGATCCAGACCATCGCCAGCGCCACCAAGAACCCGGGCCGTGTGCTGGGCCTGCACTTCTTCAACCCCGTTCCGGTTCTGCCGCTGGTGGAGGTCATCCCGGCGCTGACCTCCGACGAGGACGTCGTTGAGGTTGCACAGACCTACGCCACCGAGACCCTGGGCAAGCAGGCCATCCGTGCGAAGGACCGTTCCGGCTTTATCGTGAACTTCCTGCTGGTGCCGTACATGCTTTCCGCCATTCGCATGGTGGAAAACGGCGTGGCAACCCCGGAGGACATCGATACGGGCATGAAGTTGGGCGCCAACCACCCGATGGGCCCGCTGACCCTGGCCGACATGGTTGGCCTGGATACCTGCGCTTTCATCGCGGACGTCATGTACAAGGAGTTCGGTGACCCGAGCTACGCATGCCCGCCGCTGCTGCGCCGCATGGTCACCGCAGGCCACACCGGACGCAAGTCCGGCAAGGGCTTTTACGAGTACAATTAATGCCACCATGCCCGCTGGGTGATTCGAGGGTCGTGACCGCGGCCCGGCCCGGTGGGCAGACCCCAACGAAAGGAAAGGTCACTACATGTCCATCGACGATCTGAAGAACAAGGCAGAGGGTGTAGCAGGTCAGGCCAAGGAGGCCGCAGGCGAGGCTACCAACAACGACGATCTGGCCAACGAGGGTCGCGCAGACCAGACCAAGTCCGACATCAAGGAAAAGGCCAACGAGCTGAAGGACAAGGCCACCGACGCTGTGAACAAGGTTCTGGGCGACGCTCAGAAGTAAAACTTAAGACAAAAAATCCCGGCTGGAAGATTCAGCCGGGATTTTTGCTATTGCTGGGCCGGTGCTGGGGCCGGCAGCGCCGTGGCCTGGAAAGCCTTACAGTGCCTGGTCAACGACCGAAGCAGCGCGGTCGACGATCTCCAGAGCCCAGTTCAGCTGCTCCTCGGTGGTGATCAGCGGCGGGGCGAAGTGCAGGCGGTTGCCGGAAACCATCGGCCAGATGCCGGCCTTCTTCAGCTCCGCGCCGAACGCGCCCATGGCCTCGCCGCCCATGGGGGTCTTGGCCTCCTGGTCGCTGACGAACTCGACAGCCCAGAAGAAGCCCTTGCCGCGGACGTTGCCAACGCTCGGGTGGTTCTCCGCGATTTTCTGCAGCGCCGGGGCAATCACGCGCTCGCCTAGGTCGGCTACCTTCTCGAAGATCTTTTCCTCGCGGTACACCTTCTGCGCCGCCAGCCCCGGGGCCGCAGCCAGCGGGTGGCCAGAGTAGGTTAGGCCGCCCGGGTAGGACTTGTCTGCGAAGCGCCGGTACACTGCCTCGTTCATCATCACGCCGCCCAGCGGCGCCATGCCGGAGTTCACGCCCTTAGCGAAAGTCACCAGGTCCGGCTGCAGGTCCGCGCCGCCGTGTTCGTAGGCGAACATCTTGCCGGTACGGCCGAAGCCGACCATGACCTCGTCGGCGATGTAGAGCGCGCCGTGGCGGTCACAGATGTCGCGTACGCCCTGCAGGAAGCCTTCCGGCGGGACAATAATGCCGCTGGATCCCACGACGGACTCGATCAGCACTGCTGCCACGTTGTCCTCGTACACCAGGGTTTCCTCCAGCGACTGCAGTGCGCGGGCGCACTCTTCCTCCGGGGTGGTGGAGTAGAAGGCGCTGCGGTACAGGAACGGCCCCCAGAAGTGTTTCACGTCGCCGTCGGTGGTGGGGTTGCCGTGGCGGCGTGCCTCGCCGGTGGCCATAATTGCGGAGCCAGTAGCGCCGTGGTAGCTGCGGTAAGCCGTCAGGATTTTGGACTTGCCGGTGGTCAGGCGAGCCATGCGGATGGCGTGCTCGATGGCGTCTGCGCCGCCGTTGGTAAAGAAGATGTGGGAGAAGTCGCCCTGCGCTTGCTCCACGATCTCTTTGGCAAGCTCGCTACGAACATCGTTGGAGAACGCGGGGTTCTGGTTGGTGATGCGTACGGCCTGCTGCTGAATTGCCTCCACCAGCTTCGGGTGCGCGTGACCCAGGTTGGCGCTCACCAGCTGGCTGCCCAGATCCAGGTAGCCGTTGCCCTGGTAGTCGTAGATCCACGGGCCTTCGGCGTAGCTCAGCGGCTGCGGGTTGATCTTTTCTTGCGCCGACCAGCTGTGGAATACGTAGTTGCTGTCGTTGTCGCGTACCTGCTGCTCTGCGGTCTTTGCTTCTTCGGTGCCGACGCCAACTTTTGCGCCGTCGAAGGTAGTGAACTCGGTGATGTTAGGGGGTAACTCAGTCATTCTTCCAGGCTACTCTTGCACGTTGGCGTTAGCAGCGGAGATGCTGCCTAGGACTGCCCCTGGGTGGGCTGCTCCGCAAGGTCCTCGTCGAAGTTGTCGTACTCGTCGTAGTTTTCGTCGTCCTCGGCGGCCGGATCGCTGAATCCGAAGCGCTTCAGCCGCGCCCGGTCGGCGGCGGAGGAAGAGCTGGTCAGTTGCAAAAGCTCGTTGTAGATACCGCCGCTGGTTGCCAACTCGGCCGGGGAGCCGACTTCGCAGACGTGCCCCTTGTCCAGGGTGACGATCTTGTCGACGTCGGCGATGGTGGACAGGCGGTGGGCGATGACGATGGTGGTGCGGCCCACCATCAGTTCGTTCAGGCCGGCCTGAACCACGCGCTCGGCCTTTGTATCCAGTGCGGAGGTGGCCTCGTCCAAAATCAGCACCGGCGCGTCCTTCAGCATGGCGCGGGCCACTGCGATGCGCTGTTTCTGCCCACCGGACAGGCGCAGGCCGCGCTCGCCGATGAGGGTGTCGTAGCCATCCTTGAAGTGCATGATGAAGTCGTGGGCGAAGGCGCGCTTGGCCACCGCTTCGATCTCCTCATCCGTCGCGTCGGGCTTCGCGTAGGCGATGTTTTCCCGCACGGTGCCGGAGAACAACGCGGGTTCCTGGAACACCACTCCGACGGAGCTGCGCAGTTCCGCGGCTGTCATGTCCGCCACGTCCTTTCCGCACACCTTCAGCTGTCCCTCGGTGGGGCGGTACAGGCCCAGCAGCAGGTTCACCAGAGTAGATTTGCCGCCACCGGATTCACCGACCAGCGCCACCTGGTCTCCCTTGGCCGCCTGGAAGGTGACTTCGTGGATGACGGGCTCGCCCTTGGTGTATTCGAAGCTAACGTGATCGAAGTCGATCACCGGCCCGTTCTCCGGGGCGGAAAGCTGCGGCTGCACAGCCTGATCCACGTCCTCCTGGGAGACCAACATCGGCCCGCCCGGGCGGGCCGCCTCCAGCAGGGGAGCGGTGGCCGATGGTTCCTCCAGCTCCTCCATAGTCTTGAAGTATTCGCGGGAGCCCGCGGCGGCACGCTGGGCGGTATCCACCATCCA
Source organism: Corynebacterium jeikeium (assembly GCF_000738265.1). Taxonomy (GTDB): domain Bacteria; phylum Actinomycetota; class Actinomycetes; order Mycobacteriales; family Mycobacteriaceae; genus Corynebacterium; species Corynebacterium macclintockiae. The sequence continues at coordinate 45,610 of NZ_JFCQ01000020.1, read as the reverse complement.
GCTCATCATGCCGGCCGGCTGGCGAGCCATCACCACGTACTGCAGCAACAGCACCATGTCGCCCAGCGTGAAGTCGCCGTGCAGGGTGCGCCAGAACAGCATCAGGTAGATGCCGAAGAAGATCAGGTTCATCCCGCCCATGCGCAAGACGTCCATGAAGTGCCACCAGCGGGATTGTTCGCGCGTCAGTTGGATCGTGTCGGCGAAGTGCTTCTGGAACAGTCGCAGCTCACGCAGCTCGGAGACGAAGGACTTCACCACCTTTACCTGGCCGATGACCTCCGCGAAACGCCCCTGGGCTACGTCGATGTGCTCGTTCTTTTCCTTCTCCCACACCATCCACTTCTTGGAGGTCAGCATGGTCAGGTACAGGTACATCGGGAAGATGATCGCCAGTAGCAGCGCCAGTGGCCAGTAGTAGATGGCCGTGATCACCAAGATCATGGTGACGGTGATCAGCATGGAGAAGAAGTTGTTGGCGAAGGACTTGATGAAGTCCGTCAGCCCCAGGATGGAGCGGTCTAGCCGGGAGATGATCGTGCCCGTGACCTGCTTGTCGTAGTAGCCCTGCGGCAGCGACAAAAGCTTGGCGTAGTAGCGGTTGGACAGGATCTGGCGCATTCGCATGGCCATCACGTCGCCGAACCAGCCGCCGATGTTGTGGATGAGGGTGTTGGCCAGCTCCACGGCCAGCAGGCCGACGGCGAGCCAGATGACGGTCTTTGTGGCGCCCTCGATGGCGGCGTCAGAAGCACCCCCGCCCCCGACGGTCTCCACGATCGTGTCGGTGGCCAGCTTCACCAGGTAGGGAGTGGCCAGAGCCAGCCCCGCGGTGACGATGCTGGTGATCATCACGATGATGTAGAAGGGCCACAGTTCCTTAGTGGAGCGCAGAATTCGGCTGAAGGCTTTGATCACACTTTGCCAAGTTAACCGTTCAGGTTCGTCTTAGCGAATTCCGCGATGCGATCCAGGGTCGCGTTGAGGATCTCCCGCGACGTTCCGAAGTTGATACGCACATGTCCCGCACCCTGCGTGCCGAACATGGTTCCTTCGTTGAAGGCCACGCGTGCGCCTTCCAGCAGCTTCTTACCCGGGCTTTCCTCCAGCCCCGGTACCGCGCTGAGGTCGACCCACAGCAGGAAGCTGGCCTCGGGGCGGGTGAACTTCGCGCCGGGCAGCACCTCCGGTAGTCGGCGTTCCAGCAGATCCAGGTTGCCCTGCAGATACTCCAGTTCGTTATCTAGCCAGGCCTCGCCGTTCGTGTAAGCGGCCTCGGCGGCGACCTGCCCCAGGGTGGAGGAGGATCCCGTGCGCAGCGGACTGACCTTAGCCATTACCGCGCGATCGTCCGGGTTGGTGAAGATCATCTGCGCGCAGTGCAGGCCCGCGGTGTTCCAGCCCTTCGAGGTCGCCAGCACCGTCACGGTCACCCGCGCGGCTGCCTCACTGAGCGTCGCCAGGGGAGTGTGCTTGTGCGGGGCGTAGACCACTGGCGCGTGGATCTCGTCGGAGATCAGGCGGACGTTGTACTTCTCGGCCAGTTCCACCAGCTTGGCTAGTTCCTCCGGGCGCCACGCGCGCCCCAAAGGGTTGTAGGGGTTGCACACGATCATCGCGCCCACACCTGCCGGGTTTTCGCTGCTAGCGAAGGCCTTCTCCAGCGCCTCGTAGTCGAAGGCCCACTCCTCTGTGTCCTCGGCGCCCTGCGGGCTCTTGTTGCCCCTCTTGGTCATTTCCACCTCGACCTTCGGGCGGTTCACCGCACTCGGCACGTCGAAGAACGGGTGGTAGCTCGGCACTGGGACGATCACGTCGGAGCCCTGCGGCGTCAATTCATCAATAGCTGCAGCAACACCCTTGACCACATCCGGGACCAGCCGCACCCACGTCGGGTCGATCTGCCAGTCGAAGCGGCGGGATAGGAAGCCTGCCAGGGCCTTCTCCACGGAACCGTTGCGGCGCTCGTAGCCGAAGTATTCGCGATCCACGCCCGACTGGATGGCCTGCTTGACGGCTGGGCAGGTGTCGAAGTCGGTCTCGGCGACCCACAGCGGCAGCACGTCCTCGTCGTAGACGGTCCACTTCATCGTCCCGCGGGCGCGCAGGGTGTCGAGGTCGGGGACGGTCACGGTATCGTTCGGGCGGCCGGCGTTCGGGTGGCTAGCGTTCGGGAAGCTGTTGTTCTGGGGTGTGGCGTTCATAGCTTCCCACCCTAGCATTCTAGACCGAGCTGTCTAGTATGGGTGCTGCATTGGCGCCTAGTGGCGCGGGTAGAGCTCCGGGTAGTCCACGCGTATCTGCTGGTAAGCATCCTCGGCCACCTCACGAGTCACCTCGCCGCGCGCTGCCGCATCCGTGTCGAAGCGCCGCACTAAACGTCGCGAACCATAGCGCGGCCACTCCGGATCCTCCCCGCGGGCGAAGCGCGCGACGATCCCGTGAAACTCCGTCGCCAGTGGCTGTAAGCGCTCGGCCGCGGACTCGCCGCAGAAATACTTCACTGTTTTGGGCGCGACCTTAAGGGCGTCAAAAACCAAAGGCAGATCCGCGCAGTGCCAAGCTGATTGGCTTCCGTGAAACTCGTAGGACCAGGTTGTATCGCGTTTTTCCTCCATGATCGCCACGGCCCAACGTTTAATGGCCGAATCACCGATAGCCATTCCCACCGGGTTTTCTGACGCCCACCGCACCCGCGCCTGCAGCGCCCGTTCCGCGTACCGTGCCAAGACCTTAGCCGGTTGCTGAACCAGCGGGTTCTTGGAGCTTAAGTGCTTGTCGAGGGCGCGAGCGAAGGGCATCTGCACTAACTCCTCGCGCAGAGTGCCGACCAGCAGGGGAACGTCCCGCATCTGACCCGGCCGGAAAGGATAGGGGCCCACCGCGCAGTCCGTGCGATTGATCCGGGCAAAGCGGCGGTAGGCACGTTGTAGCTGATCCGGCGTGAGGCGGGACAGGTGCTTGGTCGTCAGAGGTCCGCCGAGGAGGGCACGGGCAACATGCTCGCGGCTCGGCCAGCCTTCGCGCGGGAAACCAGGGCTGAGGATCACGCCGCGGTGCACCAAGCCCTCGGTGCGGGGATTGCATAGAGTCCATGCCGTCAGCGCACCGCCGGCGGATTGGCCCATCAGTGTGACTTGTTCTGGATCACCGCCAAAAGCGGCGATGTTGTCGCGCACCCATTGCAGTGCCACGACGATATCTTCGGCGCCGCGGTAATACTCCGGCTCTGTGTTTGGGTCTATTGAAGGATCAATGTCGGCCGGGCGCTGCTCGTCGACGAGGGGAAGGAAGCCCTCAAAGCGATACCGGTAGTTCAGCGAGACGTATACGAAACCCTCCTCGGCGAAGCGGACACCCTGGTACCAGAGCTCGTCGGCGAAGCCTTCCTCGTAGCGACCACCGTGGATGAACACGATCACTGGTGCCCCGGGACTGGTGCCGTCGGTGGGGGCGGAGCCAGTTCCGGCGTTGGCCCTGGGATGGAAGTCAGACTCGATGATGGAAGGGGGTGCGTCGACCGGGCAGGTGATGGATAGGGATTGGCGGTGGGTGGTGGTAGAGGGGTCGCCGAAGAAGAATTGAAAAGGGACAGCAGGGGAAGGAGGCGCGAAGCGTTCGCCCGAGGCGTAGGGGATGGACTCGAAGCGGAGGACGGAACCGCGGAGGAAGCCACGTTTGCGACCCTGTTCGATGGCCACATCAACGTAGTCCTTGGGCTCAGGGATAGAGTGGGGGATCATGGATTACCTCCAAAACGCTTCCGAACTGCCTTATGAACTGCCAGACTTCGCGGCAATCGACCTAGCCGAGTTGGTGCCCGCCTTCCGCACTGCGCTGGTGGATCACGCCGCGCAGATCGCGGCGATCGCGAACAACCCCGAAGCTCCCACCTGGGAAAACACCGCCGAGGCGTGGGAAGAATCGGGTCAAATGCTGCAGCGCGTGCTGGCCATTGTTTTTAATTATACGGGCGCGCATGCCACCGATCAGGTGCGCGAGATCGAGGCGACGATCAGCCCGGAGCTGGCCCGGCACTTCAGCGAAATCTGGCTGAACCGCACGCTGTGGCAGCGCATCTGCGCCTTGCCCGAGCAGACGGAGGGCAGCGAGGAAGAGGCACTACTGCGCGAACTGAAGAAGAGCTTCATCCGCGGTGGTGCAGAGCTGGACGACGACCAGCGGGAGCGCCTGCGCGACATCGACGCGCAGCTGGCCGAGCTGACCACCGCTTTCGGCGCGCAGTTGCAGACCGCCACCGAAGATGCGGCGGTGCTGCTGACCGACGAAGCCGAGGTTGCGGGCCTCAGCGAATCTAACAAGGAATACTTCGCCAAGGCCGCCACAGAGCGCGGGGAGGAAGGCTGGCTGATCCGCCTGGGCCTGCCCAGCATCCAACCAGTGCTGGAATCGTTGGATAACCCGGCGGCGCGTGCGAAGGTGCACCAGGCATCGTTGAACCGCGCGGCCGATAGCAACGCGGCCACGCTGCTGCAGATCGTCCACCTGCGCGCCCAGCGCGCCGAGCTATTGGGTTTTGCCAACCACGCCGAGTTCGTCGCTGCTGCCGAGACCGCGGGAAGCCTCGCGGCCGTCGAGGAGTTGCTTAATCAGGTGACGCCCGCCGCCGTGGCGAATGCGCAGGGCGAGTTCAAACGGGCGCTGGACAAGATGGCCGTCAGTGGAGCCGAAAGCGCAGCGGACACAGCCACCGCAGAAGACGGGGCGGGGGAAAGCGCCCTCACCGGCGCAGATTGGCCGTACTGGGATGCCAAACTGCGCGCCGAGGAGCTCGACGTCGACGAGGCGGAGCTCAAGAAGTACTTCCCGCTGGAACAGGTGATGGTTGACGGGGCATTCTTCGCTGCCAAGCGCCTGTACGGCATCGACGTGCGCGAACGCACCGACCTGGCTGGTTACGCGCCGGGCGTGCGGGTGTGGGAGGTCACCGAGGGCGCCGACGCTACCGAGGGCGCCGGCGCCCCCATCGGCATCGGCCTGCTGCTCACCGACATGTACGCCCGCCCCACCAAGCGCGGTGGCGCGTGGATGAACTCCTTCGTCGAACAGTCCAACCTGCTGGGCCAAGCCCCTGTGGTGGTCAACGTGATGAACATCGCCGAGCCCGCCGAAGGCGAACAGGCCCTGCTGAGCCTTGACGAAGTGCAGACCGTCTTTCACGAGTTCGGCCACGCCCTGCACGGCCTGCTCTCCGACGTGCGCTACCCAACTCTGTCCGGCACCAACGTTCCCCGCGACTTTGTGGAATTCCCCAGCCAGATCAACGAAAACTGGGCCCTGGAACCCGCCGTGCTGAATAACTACGCCCGCCACGTGGAGACCGGGGAAGTCATCAGTGGCGAGTTCGTCGACGCGATCCGCGCCCAAGCCAAGTGGGGCCAGGGCATGGCCACCACCGAGTTCCTGGCGGCCTGCTGGCTGGACCTGGCCTGGCACAAGCTTTCTGCCGCGGAGGCGGAGAAGCTTCTCGATGCTGCCACCGAGGACGCTGTCGTACAGGTCGAAGCCTTCGAAGCCGAAGCCCTGGAGCGCGCCGGGGTGGACGTCAACGGCGCCCTCGCCCCGCGCTACCGCTCCGCCTACTTCAACCACATCTTCGCCGGTGGCTACTCCGCCGACTACTGGAGCTACCTCTGGGCCGAGGTCCTGGATGCCGACGGTTTCCAAGCCTTCGTCGATACCGGCGCTGCGGTGGGGGAGTCCGGAACGGAATCCAATGACGCCACCCCGGTTCTCGACGACGATGATGTCCGCTTCGCGGGCGAGCGTTTCCGCCGCATTATTCTTTCGCGCGGCGCTAGCATCGACTTCGAAGACGCATTCTGGATGTTCCGCGGCCAGCAGCGCAGCGTGCAGCCGCTACTTCACCGTCGCGGGTTGAGCCAGGGGTAGGCGTCAAGAAAGAAAGGGCAAGATCAAAACAATGATGGAATGGCTGATCAACGCGCCGGTGTGGATCCAAACGCCGCTGGTGTTCCTTGCCCTATTCGTTGTTTGCACCGTGCTGGCCTTAATATGGCAGGTAGTTGCGCTGCGGATTTTCCCCGCAAGTGCGGAGGAAAAGCGCGTGCACGGCGCGCTCACGCTGCGGGAGCTATGGGCTAGCCGGAGCGCAAACCCAGCAAGCGACAAGCAGGAGGACTAACAGGCGATGAAACACCACTCTAAGGTGCGCCAGGCTTTGGCTTTGCTGCTGGTTCTGCTGCTGGTGGCCTGGCTGGCCACCACATTCTTCTAACCCTCGCCCTCTAGCCTTCGCCGCGGGTGGCGGACAGCACCTCGCGGGCCAGCTGGATGTTCGGCAGATCCTCCACTAGCACCGGGTTGCCCTGCCCATCGCACAGCGGCACCCGCCAGTTCGGATACAGATCCTGCGTAGTGCCCGGCTGGTTCTGTGCGCGCAGGTCACCCACTAGATCCACCAGGGCGGCGCAGCGCAGCAGCGACGGGGTCTGCGCGATGTAGCGGTGCATGGCGCGCAGGATGTAGGAGACGTCCGGGCGGCGCTCGCGCCCGTGCCGCGGGTCGTCCAGCTCCTGGCGCAGGTCGTTGAGGAAGTAGTCCTCGCAGTCCATGCCCTGGAAGGCGCCGTGGCGGGCAATAGTCCCCAGCACGTCGACCTGCCAGTTGGCATCCTCGGCGAATTCCTCATCCGAGCTGCGGGTCAGCACTCCCAGCTCTTCGCGCAGGTCGATGTGCCCGCCGCGCAGGTAGCTGGCGGTCGGCGGCAGGTCGTGCGTGGTCACGGAGGTCAGGCAGGTGCGGCGGTATGCCTCCGGCGGCTTCGCCCCGTTGGCGTCGCCCTCAAACCAGACGATCGAGGTGCCCATCACGCCACGGCTGGCCAAGTAGTCCTGCACCCACGGCTCGAAGGTGCCCAGATCCTCGCCGACCACGACAGCGCCGGCGCGGTGAGCTTCCAGCACCAGCGCGCCGACCAGAGCCTCGTGATCGTAGGTAACGTACGTGCCGAGCGTCGGCGATTCCATCCGCGGGATCCACCACAGGCGGAAAAGCCCCAACACGTGGTCGATGCGGATGCCACCGGCGGTGCGCAGGATCGTGCGCAGCATGTCGCGCCACGGACGGTAGCCCTCTTCAGCCAGCTTCCACGGGTGCCACGGGGGTTGGGACCAGTCCTGACCCTGTTGGTTGTAGCCGTCAGGTGGGGCGCCAACGCTGGCTCCGGGGGCTAACACGTCGGCCAGGGTCTGGGCGTCCGCGCCGCCGGGGTGTACGCCGACGGCCAGATCCGCCATGAGGCCGATGCTCATGTGCTCGGTCAGCGTTTGCTGTGCGTGTAGCTCCTGTTCCTGGCACAGCATCTGCATCCAGGCGAAGAAATCGTTGGTCAGTGATGGATCGTTAGCCGCGCGCTCGCACCATTCGGTGAAGCCCACCAAGCCTTCGCCCTCGCGCTCGCGGAAGTCGCGCAGCTGCGCGGTGCGCTCGTCGCCGATCCCTGCGGTGTACAGCAGGTGCAGTGCCTTAATTTTGGACGCCACCACCGGGTCCCGCTCCAACAATTCAGCGGTGTGGTTGCGCTTTTTCAGTGGCTCGGCCAGCTGCTGGATTTCCGCGTGGAGCTCGGGGTGTGCGGCGTACTCGGGCGTGTTTTCCACCCGGATGTAGATGGGGTTGGTGTAGCGGCGGGTGGTCGGCAGGTAGGGGGAATCCTCTACTGGGGGAGCTGCTTCCGCAGCGTGCATGGGGTTGACTAGCACGAAGTCCGCCCCGCCGAGCTTCTGCAGTGAGTTGCTCAAAACCTCCAGCGTTCCGTAGTCGCCAACTCCCCAGGCGCCTTTGTCGCGCAGGGAATACAGCTGCGCCATCACTCCGGTGCGTGGGGCTTCCGGCAGTTCCAGCGACTGCGGGGAGACCAGCAGAGTGGAGGTCGCTTCGGTGGATTCCGCCTGCGCCTCGATCTGGTGCCAGCCGGCCGGCAGGGCGGGCAGTTGGAAGGTGGCGGTGCCGAAGGTGGTCGCGGTGGCTTCCGCGCCGACGGTGATGGGATCCACCCACTCGTTGAGCTGTTCCAGCTCGATCGTGTCGCCGTCCTCGGTGCGGACCCGCACCTGCAAAGATTCGCCATCGATGCAGTGGACGTGCAGGGTGCGCGGGCGGTCGGCGATGGCGGTGATGGTAGGGGCGATCATGCGGCTGTAGCGGGTGCGCAGCAGATCCTCGATGGCAGTCTGCACAACCTCTTCGGTCAGTGCAGATGGATCCTCCGGCAGATTCAGTCCCAACTCGCGGAGCGCGAAAAGTACGGTGCTGCTTTTCACATCCACCCGCTGGCCGTTTTGGCCGGTGTACCAGGTGGCCACACCGCATTCGGCAGCCAGTTCGTTGAGGATTGCGTTGACATCGGGGGCGATCTGTCCGCCGGGTTCCACAGAGCTAGTCACAACTGCCATTGTGCAGGTTGAGCAGAGCTTCTTCCACTCTTTTGACCAGAGTTCATGGGGGAGCGGAGGGTAGCGGGAGGAAGCCGGGGTTAGCGTGGGCGGGATCTCGCGGTACATTTTTAGTGAAGGTTCGGCGTGACCCACACCACTCATATATGGTTGTAGAAGTACTAATCACGTTGAAGCGACGGGCGATCAAACCCAAGATACGCCCGTTTTTCACGTAAAGGACCAGGTCAGGCAACTGTCAGGACATAAGCAAAGGGAGCAGCATGACGGAGTACACCTCTGAAGCCCTATATACGATCGACGAGCACGAGACCTGCCTATCGGCAGTTCGCGATCTTGGCGCCGAATCCCCGGATGGGGTGCTGTTTAAGCGCCCGAAGAACTTCGACTGGGTGGACGTCACCGTCGCCGAGTTCCTGGACGACGTGTACGCGGTAGCCAAGGGCCTGGTCGCCAACGGTATCGAGCCTGGCGATCGCGTGGTTATCATGTCCGACACCCGCTACGAGTGGACCGTTCTGGACTACGCCATCTGGGCCGCCGGTGCGATCACCGTGCCGATCTACCCGTCCTCTTCCACCTCCCAGTGCGAGTGGATTGTGGGCAACTCCGGCGCGAAGCTGGCTATCTCTGAGAAGTCTGGCCACACCACCCGCCTGTCTACCTTCGTCAAGGAAGGCGACCGCCCGGAGGGCGACGACTCCGCGCACCTCAACCGCGTGCTGGAGCTCAACAGTGGCGCGATCGACATCCTGATTAACGACGGCAAGGAAGCCGGTATTCAGCAGGAGGTTCTGGAGGAGCGCATCGCCAACACCCGGCACACCGACGTCGCTTCCATCGTTTACACCTCCGGCACCACGGGCCGCCCCAAGGGCTGCAAGCTGACCCACCACAACTGGCTGGCAGAGGCCCGCGCCATCCTGACCCACCCGGTCGGCCGCGCCGCGTCCTTCGGCTACCGCAAGCTGACCTTCCTGCCCCTGGCACACGTGTTCTCCCGGGCAATGGCGCACGCCGCGACCGTCGGTGGCGCTACCCAGACCCACTGGAGCGACATGAGCACGCTGGTCGCAGAGTTCCAGCGCACCAAGCCGAACCTGATCTGCTCTGTGCCTCGCATCTTTGAAAAGGTCCACGCGGGCGTGAAGTCCAAGGCCACGGAGGGCGGCGGCGTCAAGGCAAAGATCTTCAACTTCGCAGAGCGCGCTGCTGTCGACTACTCGCACGCACTCGATACCGATGAAGGTCCCACCCTGAAGCAGAAGATCAACCGCGCGATCGGCGACAAGCTGGTTTACTCCAAGGTTCGTGAGGCCATGGGTGGCGAGCTGGACTACGCGATCTCCGGCGGCTCCGCACTGAACCCGGAGCTCATGCACTTCTTCCGTGGCGTGGGTGTGACCCTGTACGAGGGCTACGGCCTGACCGAATGCACCGCCGCAGCCTGCACCAACTTCGCCCCGGACAACATCATCGGCACCGTCGGTCGCCCGCTGGGTGGCATCACTGTCAAGATCGACGACGACGGTGAGATCCTGCTGAAGGGCGACATGGTGTTCGCGGGTTACTGGGAGAACGAGGAAGCCACCGCGGAAGCCTTCACCGAGGACGGCTTCTACCGCACGGGCGACCTGGGCAAGCTGCTGCCCACCGGCCACCTGAAGATCACCGGACGCAAGAAGGAAATCATCGTCACCGCCGGCGGCAAGAATGTCTCGCCTGGCCCGATGGAGGACATCCTGCGCTCCGCCCCACTGATTTCCCAGGCCATGGTTGTCGGAGACGATCAGAAGTTCGTCGGCGCCCTGATCTCCCTGGACGAGGAAGCAGCCAAGAAGTGGAAGGAAAACAATGGCATCGCGGACAATGTTTCCATCCGCGAGCTGGCGAAGAACCCGGTTCTGCGCTCCGAGATCCAGGACGCGATCAACGAGGCCAACGCTACTGTCTCCCACGCCGAGGGCATCAAGAAGTTCCGCATCGTCCACCGCGACTTCACGGAGGAGAACGACGAGGTCACCCCGTCGCTGAAGCTGAAGCGCTTCGTTGTAGCGAAGAACTTCGCCGACGATATCGCCTGGATCTACAACTCAAAATAAGTTAAGAATTCCACCCCACCACACCGGCCAAGCCTCCGCGCAGGGCCGGTGTTCGTGTTTTAAAGTTAGTCGCGATATCAACCACCAGATGTTGGGCTACTGACGGGCTCGGGGAGAGGAGAACGCGTGCACTACGACGCTGCCCTGCGCGTTCGCGAGCTCACCCAAAACATCTACGACATTGGCGACGAGATCGCCGATTACATCAACCACGTCTCCCAGGCCATCGCCGATTGGGATGCCGACCTGGTGGAAGACTGCCTGCTTGAGTTGGAGGAGATCGTCGCGGAGGGGCGCGCGGAGGTCCGCCCCGGCCTGTCCGAACTCAACGGCCTGCGCCAAGCCTTCGTCTCTGGCGTGCGCGCGGGCAGCATGTCGGGCGTGACCCCCTCCCGCACCCCACGCGCCCTCGGTGCCACCACCAGCGGCGATTACCCGCACCCTGGCCGCACCTTGAGCTTCATGCACAAAAAGCCCGGTGCCTCCCGCCAGGTGGGTGCGCGTCTTCGTGGTTCTTTTGGTGACGCCACCGCCTCCACCGCCACCAACCCCAGCAACGCTGACCGTTCCCCTGCCGGGGCGCAGAATTCCGCCCCGGCGACGATGGCTTCCACGGCCTCCTGGCGCATGTGGCTGCGCGAACAAGCCGAGCACATCCGCGCGGATCTGCGCGAGGTGGAGGATTGGGTAGTCAACCAGACCCAGTGCGCGCTGGAATCCCAGTCCGTTCTGCTGCCGCAGGTTTATGTGAAGGCCGAACAGCGCACGATGGAGCTGGTTGCCCAGTGGCGCGAGGTGATTGATCGCCAGCCGGAGCTGGCCGCGGGTATGCGCGGCGAGGCGCCACCGGAGTTCCTGGTCGAGCGCGCCCGGGTGGAGGAGATCGTCGGCCGACTGCAGTGCCGGAAGCGCGGCACGGCAGTCTAGTAGTATGCACGGCCTTTATATCCACGTTCCCTTTTGCTCTACCCGCTGCGGCTATTGCGACTTCAACACGTACACTCCGCAGGAGCTCAGCGCGGCCGAAGGCAGCGCTATAGAAGGCAGGGCTGTGGACGGCAACACCATCCCCGGCTACCTGGATGCGCTGGAACGCGAGCTGGAGGTCGCCGCCGAGGTGTGGGATTACCCCGGCGAGGTGCAGACCGTCTTCTTCGGCGGCGGAACGCCCTCCATGCTGGGGCACGAGGGGCTGGCCCGGGCGCTTAATGCCGCCCGGCGAACGATTGGCCTGGCCGCCGATGCGGAGGTCACCACCGAGGCGAACCCGGAATCTACCAGCCCGGAGTTCTTTGAGCACCTGCGCGAAGCTGGCTTCAACCGCATTTCCTTAGGCATGCAGTCCGCCATGGGGCATGTGCTGAAGGTTCTGGAGCGCCAGCACACCCCAGGCCGCCCCATCGAGGCGACCCGCGAGGCCAAGCGGGTGGGCTTCGAGCACATCAACCTGGATGTCATCTACGGCACCCCCACCGAGACCGACGAGGACCTGCAGCGCACCCTCGACGCGGTGCTGGAGGCCGACGTCGACCACGTCTCCGCCTACTCCCTGATCGTGGAGGACGGCACGGCCATGGCGCGGAAGGTGCGGCGCGGCGAGCTGCCCGCCCCGGACGAGGACACCCTCGCTGATCGTTATGACGCCATCGACGCCCGCCTGCGCCAGGCCGGGTTTAACTGGTACGAGGTCTCTAACTGGGCCAAACCCGGTGGCGAATGCCAGCACAACCTGATTTATTGGCGCTCCGGGCAGTGGTGGGGCGCCGGCCCCGGCGCCCACGGATGCGTGCGGCTGCGCGGGGAGGGGCACAGTGAGTCTGGCCTGGTGAGGCTGGTTAATGCGAAACGTCCAGCGACCTATTGGGATGGTCTGCTGGGCGAGGTCGAAGGGGCGTCCACAAGAAAGGACGGCCTACCCGTACCAGGGTCGGTGGTGACGACCGAGCGCTTAAGCAACGACGACCTGCGCACCGAACAAGTGATGCTGCAGCTGCGGCTGGCCGAAGGGCTGCAGCTAGCCGGTAGCGATGAGAATGCCGAGCTCCAGCGGGTGATTGAGCGATATACCGGCCTGGGGCTGCTGGACAATCGCGGCGAGCGCCTAAGATTGACGGATAAAGGGCGCTACCTAGCCGACGGCATAGTCACCGATATTGTGCTGGCGCTCGGGCTATAGCCGGACTCACGTAAGGGGTGAAGATACTGTCCAGCGGAACTGAACACAGACGGAACCAGGTGCTGCGGGCGATCGTCAGCGACTTCATCGCCCTGCACGAACCGGTGGGCTCGAAAATGCTGGTGGACAGGCACCAACTGGGTGTTTCCTCGGCGACGATTCGCAACGACATGGCGGTGCTGGAGGCCGAGGGGTACATCACGCAACAGCATGCGTCCTCCGGGCGCATTCCCACGGTGAAGGGCTACCGGCGCTTCGTCGATGGCATCCACGACATCAAGCCACTCAGCACGCCCGAGCGGCGCGCGATCCTGGACTTCTTGGAAAACGGCGTGGACCTGGAAGACGTGCTGCGCCGCAGCGTGCAGCTGCTGTCGCAGCTCACCCGCCAGGTGGCGGTGGTGCAGATGCCGGACTTGCGGCGTGGCCGGGTGAAGCACTGCGAACTGGTGAAGCTGGGAAGCCACCGCATTCTGCTGGTGCTGATTACCGATACTGGGCGCGTGGACCAGCGCAACGTGGATCTGGGCCAGCCGATCAGCGACGACGACCTGCCGCGGCTGCGCGACCTGGTGAACTCCGCGATGGTGGGGCGCACCCTCGACGACGCGTGCACGAACATCGCCGCGCTGGCCAGCGAGGCCAAGGGCAACAGTATGCCGGAGGAACTGCGGGACGTTGCGCTTGTGGTGACGACCGTGCTGGTGGAGACCCTGCTGGAGCGGCCCAACGACCGGCTGATCTTGGCGGGCACCCCGAACCTGATGCGCACCTCGGAGCTGACACCCGTGGTGGAGGCGCTGGAGGAACAAGTGGTGGTGCTGAAACTGCTGAATAGCGTGCGCGACCTGCATGTACAGGTGAGCATCGGTGAGGAGAATGAGGACGAGGAGCTGCGCGGGGCTTCCGTCGTATCTACCGGCTATGGCAACGCCAACGCGGTGCTCGGCGGCATGGGTGTGGTGGGCCCGACGCACCTGGACTACTCCGGCACGATTTCCTCGGTGACGGCCGTGGCGCACTACGTCTCGCGGATTTTGAGCGAAGAGTAGGAATAGTAGACTAATGCAGTTGGTTTAGGAATAAGACCGCAGATAAGCAACTGCAAGCAACTGCAAGCAACCGCAAGCAACTCAAGATAGACGTGAAAAGGACCCGCTGAACGTGGCTCGAGACTATTACGGAATCCTCGGTGTGGATCGCGACGCTACGGACGCCGAAATCAAGAAGGCGTACCGCCGCCTGGCTCGCAAGTACCACCCCGACGTCAACCCTTCTGAAGAGGCCGCGGAGAAGTTCCGCGAAATCTCCCTTGCCCAGGAGGTGCTGACCGACCCGCAGAAGCGCCAGATCGTGGACGCCGGTGGGGATCCGGAAGAGCAGGGCTTCGGCCAGCCGGGCGCGGGTGGCTTCGGCGGCTTCGGTGGCGGTGGCCTGGGGGACATCTTCGATGCGTTCTTCGGCGGTGGCGGCGGCCAGCGTGGGCCGCGCCAGTCCCGCGTGCGCCGCGGCAACGATGCCCTGGTGAAGATCGAGGCTTCGCTGGAGGAAATCTACGCCGGCGTGGATCGCGAGATCACCGTGGAAACCGCCGTGCTGTGCGACGTGTGCGACGGCACCGGATCTGCCTCTAAGGCAGCCCCTGTGACCTGCCCCACCTGCCAGGGCGTGGGTGAGGTCATGGAGCTGCAGAACTCCATGCTGGGGCGCGTGCAGGTTCGCCGCGCCTGCCACCGCTGCGCGGGCACCGGTGAGGTCATCCAGGATCCGTGCGAAAACTGCGCGGGCGACGGGCGCGTGCGTGATCGGCAGACCCTCAAGGTCTCTATTCCCGCTGGTATCTCCGACGGCATGCGTCTGCGCATGAGCGGTAAGGGCGAGGTCGGCCCGGGTGGTGGCCCGGCCGGTGACCTGTACGTGGAGGTACACACCACCGAGCACCCCTACTTCATCCGCGAGTCCGACGATCTGCACGTGAACCTGCAGGTCCCGGCGGTAGAGGCGACCTTGGGCACCTCCGTGGAAGTGAAGCTGCTGGACGATTCCGTCGCCACTGTGGACATCGCCCCCGGCACCCAGCCGGATGCCACCATCCGCCTGTCGGATAAGGGCATGCCGCACCTGCGCCGCGAAGGCCACGGTTCGCTGATCGCCCACGTGGAAGTCATGATCCCCACCGACCTGAGCCACAAGCAGCGCGACCTGTTGGAGCAGCTGCGCGAGGCCAGCTCCCAGAACGCCGGTGTGGCCACCAAGGACGAGTCGCACGATGGCTTCTTCTCCCGCCTCCGCTCGAAGTTTGGCCGTTAACCCATGACCGATCCGGTGTTCATCCACCCCATCCCCGAGCCCATCGCGGCCGGGGATCGCTTCCGGCTGACCGGCGCGGAGGCCAAGCACGCCACCGTCAAGCGTCTCGAGGTCGGGGAGGGGTTGGTTGTCACCGACGGCACCACTCGCGCGGTGCAGTGTTCTTTTCTTGGTGACGCCACCGTGGAGGTCGCCGACATTCTGCAGCTTCCCGTCCCGCACCCGCGGGTGACGGTGGTGCAGGCGATTCCAAAGTCCGACCGGGCGGAACTGGCTGTGGACCTGATGGTGCAGGCGGGCGCGGATCGGATTGTCCCGTGGGCGGCCCGCAGGGCGATCGCTAAGTGGGATGGCAAGGAGGCCAAGGCGCACGCGAAGTGGGAGAACGCTGCCCGCGCGGCGGCGAAGCAGTCCCGCCGCCTGCAGATCCCGGAGGTCACCCAGCTGGTGCGTAGTCCGCGGGAACTCGCCCGGGTGCTAGAGCTCGGAGAGGCCGGCGCTGCCGGGAACACCGGCGCAGCCGGCACCACCCGCGTGCTGGTACTGCACGAGGAAGCTACCGAGCCGCTTCCCGCGGCCGTGACCGCCGCGGTGTCCGCGGGTGCCACCGAGCTGGCTCTGGTGGTCGGACCAGAAGGAGGCATCGGCCGCGAGGAGCTGGAAGAGTTGGCACAGTTGGGTGCCACCCCGGTCCGGCTGGGGCCGGAGGTGCTGCGCACCGCCACCGCCGCGGCGGTGGCCCTGGGCGCCATCGGCGCTGTGACGGAGCGTTGGCGGTAGGATCTATTCACATGACGTCTTCCAACTCCGCCAGGTCACCGCGCCCCCGCGTAGCCAGCTCTACTGTGGAGTTCGACCCGGATTCCATCGTGGCTGTCGCCGGCCCGGCAGATGAAAACCTACGGGTGCTGGAGCTCGCCTTCGATACGGACATCCTGACCCGCGGCAATCGCGTGACGATCCGTGGCGAGGCCTCCGAGGTCTCCCAGGCACGCCGGGTGTTGCAGGAGATGATCAATCTGGTGGATCGCGGCCACGCGGTGGATCCCGCGGCCACGCGGCGAGCCATTTCCCTGGTGGAGAAGCAGGCCACGGAGTTGATTTCCAGTGGCGACCTCGCGCCCATCGTCTCCTATCGCGGCAAGACCGTGCGCGCCAAGACTCCTGGCCAGCGCGAGTATGTGGAGGCCATCGACGAGGATGCCATTGTGTTCGGCATCGGCCCTGCAGGAACCGGCAAGACCTATCTGGCGATGGCGAAGGCGGTTCAGGCCTTACAGTCCAAGCAGGTCAACCGCATTATCCTGACCCGCCCAGCCGTGGAGGCAGGGGAGAAGCTGGGCTTCCTGCCCGGCACCCTCAGTGACAAGATTGACCCCTACCTGCGCCCGCTGCACGATGCGCTGCGGGAAATGGTGGATCCGGAGACGATCCCGCGGCTGATGGATACCGGCGTGATCGAGGTCGCGCCCCTGGCCTACATGCGCGGCCGCACCCTCAACGATTCCTTCGTGGTTTTGGACGAGGCGCAGAACACCACCCCGGCGCAGATGAAGATGTTCCTCACCCGCCTGGGCTTCGGCTCCAAGATGGTGGTCACCGGCGACCTGAGCCAGGTGGACCTGCCGGATCGGCAGGAATCGGGGCTGAAGGTCGCCCGCCAGGTCCTGCTGGGCGTGGATGGCGTTTCGATCATCAATCTGGATTCGGACGACGTGGTGCGCCACCGTTTGGTCTCCAAGATCGTGGAGGCCTACGGCACCTATGAGATGGAAAACGAAATCTAGCAGCGACCAGAACTGAAGCACTTACGAAGAGGCAACTAGCACCCATGAGCATCGAAGTTTTTAACGAATCCGGCCGCGGCGAGGTCAACGAGGAAGAGCTGATCGACGTCGCCCGCTACGCCCTGTGGACCCTCGACGTGCACCCGGCCGCCGAGCTTTCCATCCACATCGTGGACCTGGAGACCATGGAGGACCTGCATGTTCGTTGGATGGATCTGCCCGGTCCTACCGATGTGATGAGCTTTCCTATGGACGAATTGACGCCCGGTTGGGGCCGCAAGGACGCGGCGGAGCCCTCACCGGCGATGCTGGGCGACATTATGCTGTGCCCCGACTTCGCCGAGGGGCAGGCGGCGCGCGCGGGCCATTCCCTGGCACACGAGTTGGATCTGCTGACCGTCCACGGCGTGCTGCACCTGCTGGGGTTCGACCACGTCACCCCGGAAGAAGAGCAGAAGATGTTCGCCCTGCAGAACGAGATCCTGGCCAATTGGTACGACTCGCAGGAAGAGCGTGGGGTCAGCTTCGCCCCTAAGCCCACGGGCGCCGGGGCGTTCCCCAGCGCTGCAGACCGCGACGATACCCACGGCGACATCCCCGGCGATACTGAACCTAATTCATGACAATCGACATCCCCTTAGCTATTCCCTTTGCAGTCCTCGCCCTTGTTCTCGGCGGTGTGCTTTCGCTGGTGGAGGCCGCAGTGTCCTCCCTCTCCGCCGCTCGGGTGGAAAACCTGGTCAAGGAGGACCGCCCGGGCGCGGTCCGGTTGGAACGGGTGCTAGAGGGGCGCGCCGGGCACATCAACCTGTTGGTGCTGCTCCGCACCATCTGCGAGGTCTCCGGCGCGGTGTTGGCTTCCTCCGCCTGCGTGCAGCTGATGGGTTCGCGCGGCTGGGCCTATGCCACGGCCATCCTGATCGTCACGCTGCTGACATTCATCCTGATTGGCGTGCTGTCGCGCACGCTTGGTAGGCAAAATCCGTACACGATTAGCCTGGCCACCGCCCCGATCCTGCTGGGTCTATCCAAGCTCTTAAGCCCCATCGCCAAGCTGCTGGTGCGCGCCGGTAATGTGTTGACGCCCGGCCGGGGTTTCCGCAACGGCCCCTTCGCCTCCGAAATTGAGCTACGTGAGATGGTGGACATTGCCTCCGAACGTGGCGTGGTGGAGCACGACGAGCGGAAGATGATCCAATCCGTGTTTGACCTCGCCAGCACGTCGGCGCGCTCCGTGATGGTGCCGCGGCCGGAAATGGTGTGGATCGAGGCCGATAAAACCGCAGGCCAGGCAACCAGTCTATGCGTACGCACCGGTCTTTCCCGCCTGCCTGTGGTGGGCGATGATGTGGACGACATTGTGGGCGTCATCTACCTCAAAGACCTCATCGCAGAGACCTATCACATGCGCGACGGCGGCAGCTCCACCTTGGTGCGGGACTGCATGCGTCCGCCGGTGTTCGTGCCTGATTCTCGGAAGCTGGATGACCTGTTGGAGGACATGCAGCGCGACCAGGTGCACATCGCGATGCTCATCGACGAATACGGTGCAGTGGCCGGGTTGATCTCCATTGAGGACATTCTGGAGGAAATCGTCGGCGAGATCGCGGACGAATACGATGCCTCCGAACAAGCGCCGATCGAGCCGCTGGACGACGGCAGCTACCGGGTGCAGGCGCGACTGTCCCTGGACGAGCTGGAGGAACTCTACGGCGACGTGGAGTTCAGCGAAGAACAGCACGAGGAAGTGGATACGGTTTACGGACTCGGTGCCTTCGAGTTGGGCAGGGTGCCGATTCCCGGGGCGAAGATTACGACCGCTGGCCTACACTTCCGCTACGAGGGTGGTCGCGATCGGCGTGGGCGCGTGAAGATTCGTTCCGCCGTGGTTAGCCGCGAACAGCAGGCTGATGGCACTGGCGATGCCGGCCACGATGGTGGGGCGGCAGGCGGTATGGCCGTGGCGCCGTCCACAAGAAACAGCGGCCAAGCTAACAGCGCTAGAGATAAAGAACAGCAATAAGGGATACTTGATGACCATGAACGATCCTTACATCCCCGAAGATCCCTTCGACCCGGGCGCGGGCATGCCCGACGGTGCGGACGGGGCGGCCGTTGCCCCCGAAGATCTACAGGTGCCAGAAGAATACCGCGCGCCCGAGGGCTTCCGCTCCGGGTTCGTCAGCTTCGTCGGCCGCCCCAACACAGGTAAATCCACCCTGACGAACGCGCTGGTGGGGGAGAAGATCGCCATCACCGCCGACCAACCGGAAACGACCCGCCACCCGATCCGCGGCATCGTGCACCGCGAGGACGCTCAGATCATCCTGGTGGACACACCAGGCCTGCACCGCCCGCGCACGCTGTTGGGCGAGAGGCTGAATGAGGTGGTGAAGGAGACGTACTCGGATGTGGACGTCATCGCCATGTGCGTGCCAGCGGACGAGAAGATCGGCCCCGGTGATCGGTGGATTGTAGAGGCCGTGCGCAACGTCGCGCCGAAAACCCCGCTGATCGGCGTGGTGACGAAGCTGGACAAGGTTTCCAAGGACCAGGTCGGCGCACAGCTGCTGGCGCTGCACGAGCTGCTGGACGGGGCGGACGTGGTACCGGTTTCCTCCACCAAGCAGGTGCAGCTGGATGTGCTGCTGGACGTGCTGCGCGATCACCTGCCGGAGGGGCCGAAGTTCTACCCGGACGATCACGTGACCGATGATGATCGCGATACCCGCATGGCGGAGCTGATCCGCGAAGCGGCGCTGGACGGTCTGCATGACGAGCTGCCGCACTCCGTGGCCGTGCAGATCGAAGAGGTTCTGCCGAACCCGCAGCGCGAAGGCGTGCTGGATGTCCATGCGGTCATCTATGTGGAACGCGAAGGGCAGAAGGCGATTCTGCGGGGCAAGGACGGGCGGCGCCTGTCGCGCATCGTCCACCGCTCGCGACTGGAGATCGTGAAGATGCTGGACCAAAACATCTACCTGGACGTGCACATCAAGGTGGCGAAGAACTGGCAGTCGGATCCGAAGCAGCTTGGGCGGATGGGGTTCTAGCCCGGGGGTAACGGTCCCGGCCTGGGGATATGCTGTTCGCCCGGTGCAACGTTGCGAAATGCGATACGTTGAATTGACCTATTAACCGATAGCGAACAAGCGAACGTATGCCACCCGTGGTGGCGCTAGGAAGGGCTTTAGTGACAACTCCACAGAACCCGTTTGGCTCTGATGATTCCCAGGGCGGTACACAGGGTAACCCGCAGGATCAGACCCAGGACTTTACCCGCGACTTTACCCAGGGCTATCCGCAGGATTCTTTCCAGCAGGATCCACAGAACCTTTACGGCCAGCCGGGCCAGTACAACTCCGCTCCATATGGCGAGCCTGCAGGTGCTCCTTACGGCATGGCTGCCTACCCGAACGCCCAGCAGGCAAACATGACGACGGGAGCGGACAAGGACGGCTTCTTTGCCGCCCTGTTTGACTTCAGCTTCACCCGCTACGTCACGCCGTCCGTGGTGAAGGTGCTGTACACTCTGCTGATGGTCGTTATTGGCCTGTTCGTGCTGCTTGCGGTTATTGGACTGATCGTTGCAATGAGCCAGGATGGATCTTCCGCTGTCGCAGCCATCATCCTTCTGCCACTGGTGATCTTGGGCGCAATTGCCTGGTTGGCCTTTTATCGCGTTGGTCTGGAAGTTGCAGTCTCCATCATTCGCACTGCACAGTCGGTGCAATCCATCGACGAGCGGCAGGCGCGTAACTCCAGCTTTGGGGGGTAGCCCATGGGAAACGAATCTTTCTTTTCTTCCCTCTTCAACCTGGATTTTTCGAAGTACGCAACCAGGCCTTTCCTGCGTGTGCTGTACATCATCGCCTTCGTAATCGTTGCCCTGAATCTGGTGTTGTTCTTGCTGGCAACGTGGACTGATGCGTTTCAATTCAACATCACGGTAAACAGCGAAGGCTTCAATCAAAGCGCCGCTGAGAGCGCCGATGAGACGGAATCTGTTTCCTCTATTGAAGACAACACGGCTGCCAAGGTGGTCTTGACCCTGATCATTGTTCTGCAGTCGCTGATCAACCTGGTGATTGTCCGGGTCATCATGGAGATCGCTGTTGCGCTGGTAAGCACCGCAGCCGCCTGGGGTCGCATCAAGCAGCGGGGTCTGGCTGCCTAGCGCTATACTTGCTCTTCATGAGTAGAAGGTCTCGTCCCAGCTTCCGGGACGAGGCCTTCGTGCTTCGTACCTACAAGTTGGGCGAGGCCGACCTGATCCTCGTTCTACTCACCAAGGATCACGGTCTGATCCGCGCCGTCGCCAAGGGAATCCGGAAGACCCGGTCCCGCTTCGGCGCCCGCCTGGATCGCTTTTCCCGCGTCGATGTGCAGATTTACCCCGGGCGTTCGTTGGCCAATGTCACGGACGCCGCCACCGTCGCCACCTACGCTTCGCGTATCGTCGCGGATGTTGATCGCTTCTACGCGGCCACGGCGATGTTGGAGATGGCCCAGGTTTTCGCCGCCGAGCCTTCGTCGTCGAACTCGATCTTCTTTCTTCTGGACGCCGCACTTCAGCAACTCATCACCTCAGACCTACCGCCCGTGTGCGTGGCCGACGAGTTCGTGCTGCATGGCCTGGAGGTCGCCGGTTGGGCACCCAGCCTGGTCGACTGTGCGCAGTGCGGGAAACCCGGCCCCCACCGGGCCTTCCACCCGGCAGCCGGGGGTGCGGTGTGCGTGACGTGTAGACCCCCGGGCGCATTCACGCCTCCGTCCGCGGCGGTGCACGTGTTGTGGTTGCTGAAAAGGGGGCGTCATGACCAAGCAGCCCAAGAAATCCGCAACCATCAGGGGCAGGACATCGCGGCGACGGCGCACCGCCTTGTGCTGGCGCACGTACGGCAGCAGCTAGAGGTCGGGTGCCCGGCGTACGCGGCGCTATAGGGGCGGTCGCGGGCGTGTGGCAAGATAGTACGGGTGAGTAGCATCGAATATCCGCACGTGGATCGTTCCGAAATCCCGCAAGAGCTCCGACCGAAGCACATCGCTCTAGTGATGGACGGCAATGGTCGCTGGGCGGAGGAACGCGGCATGGTTCGCACCGAGGGGCACCGCCGGGGCGAGGCAGTGCTGATGTCGCTGGTGGAAGAATGCATCGAGCTGGGGGTGGACTACCTGTCGGCCTACGCGTTTTCCACCGAGAACTGGCGCCGATCGGCCGACGAGGTGCGCTTTTTGATGGGCTTTAACCGCGACGTGCTGCGCCGCCAGCGCGACTACCTGAACAGCCTGGGAGTGCGGATCCGCTGGGTGGGGCGCCGCCCGCGCCTGTGGCGGACGGTGATCTCGGAGCTGGAGGCAGCCGAGGAACTGACGAAGAACAACACGACCATGACCTTGGGCATGTGCGTGAACTACGGCGGTCGCGCGGAAATTGCGGATGCTGCGCGCCTGATCGCCGAGGATGTGAAGGCTGGTCGGTTGAAACCCCGGCAGGTGAACGAGAAGACGTTCGCCCGCTACCTGGACGAGCCCGACATGCCGGATGTAGATCTGTTCCTGCGCCCGTCGGGGGAGATGCGAACCTCTAACTTCCTGCCCTGGCAGTCCACGTATGCGGAGATGGTCTACCAGGATGTTCTGTTCCCGGACTACACGCCGAACCACCTGCGGGCGGCGGTGCTGGAGTTCGCGAAGCGCGACCGGCGCTTCGGTGGTGTGAAGTGAGCGACGCAGCAGAGCAGCCGCAGCCGACCGGGCAGGCGGGGCAGGCGGAGCAGACGGAGCAGACGGCAGGGCAGACCGAACCGCAGCCGACGAAGCGACAGATCGCGCGCTGGCAGCAGTACCTCGCCAATGAGCGCGCCGAGGGAGCCGTGTACCGCGAACTGGCGCGCAAACGCACCGGTGAGGAGCGCGAGATTCTGCTGGGGCTGGCCGAGGCTGAAGCACGCCACGAGGCATATTGGAAGAACCGGCTGGGCGAATACGTCGGCCTGCCGCGGAAGGCCAGCCTGGATACCCGTATGAAGGCCTGGATGGCCCGGCGCTTCGGGTCGGTGTTCGTGCTGGCGCTGATGCAGTCGTCGGAGCAGCGCAACGAGTATGTGTCCGACAAGGATGCCTCGAACCGGTTGGCTGCCGACGAAGCTATTCACGCCGAGGTTGTACGTGGGCTGGCGGCTCGCGGGCGCGCCCGCATGTCTGGTGATTTCCGGGCAGCGATCTTCGGCGCCAATGACGGGCTGGTGTCCAACCTGGCGCTGGTGCTGGGCATGGTCGGTACAGGTGGGTCGGCCCACTTGGTGCTTGTGACGGGCATTGCCGGTTTGCTGGCCGGTGCGCTGTCGATGGCCGCGGGCGAATACGTTTCTGTGACCTCGCAGAAGGAGCTGCTGGGTGCAAACGCCCCGGATCCGAATGCCAGCCGTTCGCTGCCGAACCTGGACGTGAATCAGAACGAGCTGGCGCTGGTGTACCGCGCCCGCGGTATGAGCGCGGAGGAGGCAGCCCTGCGCGCCCGCCAGGTTTTCGACTCGATCATCGAGACCAACCCGCCAGTGGGGGAGCAGCCTTTCGATCCCGCCAAGGCCACAGCTGTTGGTGCAGACGATGGTGCTGAGGACGCCGGATCAGGCCTGTCCGCCGCTGTCTCCAGCTTCCTGTGCTTCGCAGTCGGAGCATTAATCCCGGTACTGCCATACATCTTCGGCATGTCCGGATCCGCCGCAGCGATCGTCGCCTGTGTGGTGGTGGGGCTGGCCCTGATGTTCACCGGCTCTGTGGTGGGACTGTTGTCTGGAGTCGAGCCGGGTCGACGCGCCTTGCGTCAATTACTTATCGGTTACGGCGCTGCCGGGGCGACGTACCTGCTGGGCTCGATCTTCAACGTGTAGCGCCGGCTACTTCTTCTGGCAGTCGCCGCACAAGCCGAAAATCTCAGCAGTGTGGCCGGACTTTTCGTAGCCGAACTTGTTGGCGGTCTGAGCAGCCCACTCTTCGACCGGGCCGCCATCGATCTCCACGGTACGGCGGCACGAGGTGCACACCAGGTGATGGTGATGATCATCGGTGGCGCAGGCGCGGTATAGCGTTTCGCCGGATTCGTCGTGCAACGTATCGATAGCGCCGACCTCTGCCATCTGCTGCAGGGTGCGGTAGACGGTGGTTAGGCCGACCTTGTGCTCCTTGGCAACCAGCTTTTGGTGGATGTCCTGTGCGCTGCAGAACGTGGTGAGGCCGTCGAGTACCTCCGCCACAGCGCGTCGCTGGCGGGTGCTGCGTTGGCCGATCTTCGGAAGTTTGCTGTTAACTGGCGTGCTCACGGTGAGTTCGCTCCTTGGGATATGTCCTCGGTGCCAGTCCTTGGGGGGAGAGTCCTTGGGGGTTGGCTCCGGTACAACTTCAACGCTTGAATGGGGGAGCGGTGGAGTTGTGGGGGTTGTCGTGGGGTTTGTAGCAGGCAGATCTATGTGGATGCGATCGTGCGCAACGCTACTTTGCGATACCTACCAACACTAGGTCTCTAGCCGACAGTTTTCAATAAGCTTTCGATAAGTCTTGTCGGCACTCCCCAGAGAGGGGTAGAAATGCCTGGTGAAACGCCCAGTTTAGGGTGCTTGGCGGGGCGTGCAAAGTAATGTTTCACCAATGTTCCGTAGACGCTTGACTTTGTAGAAAGCAACGGGCTAGATTTGAGGCAGTTCCCTTGGGAGCGTGCGTAATCCCCCCCCTCGCAGCTCCCGCTTACAAGGGAACAGGCCCCATTCTCCTTGTGAGGACAGAGTGGCCGGAACCCGCGGTTTTACCCCCCCTAACCGCGGGTTCTTTCTATTTTTCAAGCATTCTGCGGTTGATGCTCATTGCCTTGAGCGGAGCGTTTTCTACGTCCTGCGCGGAGCGTTTTATAGGCACTGCGCAGGGCGTGCTTCCCACACTGCGTAAACACTGTGGGGAACCCACCCCGACCGTCGGCTATTGCCTGAAACAGGCTAAGATGTGGGGCACGACAGCTTAAAACGGCTGAGCTGAAGTTCTGAGCCGGAAAGCTGAGCCTGCACCGAAGCAAAAGTCCGACCAAGGAGATACGCCCACCATGGCAAGCACCATTGATTCCGTCGTTAATCTAGCCAAGCGTAGGGGTCTGGTGTATCCCTGCGGTGAGATTTACGGCGGAACCCGCTCCGCCTGGGACTACGGCCCACTGGGTGTGGAACTGAAGGAGAACATCAAGCGCCAGTGGTGGCGCCACATGGTGACCTCCCGCCGCGACGTTGTTGGCCTGGATTCTTCCGTGATCCTGCCGAAACGCGTGTGGGAAGTGTCCGGCCACGTAGAGGTCTTCACTGACCCGCTGGTCGAGTCTCTTCACACCCACAAGCGTTACCGCGCCGACCACCTGCTGGAAGCCTACGAGGAAAAGCACGGCCACCCGCCGGCAAACGGCTTGGCCGACATCAACGATCCGGAGACCGGCCAGCCTGGCGCTTGGACCGAGCCGAAGGCTTTCTCTGGACTGCTGAAGACCTTCCTGGGCCCCGTCGACGACAAGGAAGGCCTGCACTACCTGCGTCCGGAGACCGCGCAGGGTATCTTCACGAACTTCAAGAACGTGATGACCACCTCCCGCCAGAAGCCGCCGTTCGGCATCGCGCAGGTCGGTAAGTCCTTCCGTAACGAGATCACCCCGGGCAACTTCATCTTCCGCACCCGCGAGTTCGAACAGATGGAGATGGAATTCTTCGTCAAGCCGGGCGAGGACGAAGAGTGGCACCAGTACTGGATCGATGACCGCCACCAGTGGTACATCGACCTGGGCATTAAGCCCGAGAACCTGCGCCTCTACGAGCACCCGCAGGAGAAGCTGTCCCACTACTCCAAGCGCACCGTCGACGTGGAGTACGCCTTCCACTTCAACGGCTCCAAGTGGGGCGAGCTCGAGGGTGTGGCTAACCGCACTGATTACGACCTGCGCGTCCACTCCGAAGGTTCCGGCGAGGACCTGAGCTTCTACGACCAGACCACGGAGGAGCGTTGGATTCCGTACACCATCGAGCCCGCCGCCGGCCTTGGCCGTGCGATGATGGCCTTCCTTGTTGACGCCTACACGGAAGAAGAAGTACCGAATGCGAAGGGCGGAACCGACACCCGCACGGTGCTGAAGCTGGACCGTCGACTGGCTCCCGTTAAGGTCGCCGTTCTGCCTTTGTCTAAGAAGGAGACGCTGACGCCGACGGCGGAGAAAATCGCCGGCCAGCTGCGTGGCTTCTGGAATGTGGACTACGACACCTCCGGCGCGATTGGCCGCCGCTACCG
Organism: Corynebacterium jeikeium; assembly: GCF_000738265.1. Taxonomy (GTDB): domain Bacteria; phylum Actinomycetota; class Actinomycetes; order Mycobacteriales; family Mycobacteriaceae; genus Corynebacterium; species Corynebacterium macclintockiae. Next base: position 19,482 of record NZ_JFCQ01000020.1, on the reverse strand, counting down.
CCGACAGGATGAGATCGGTACTCCGTTCTGTGTCACGGTCGACTTCGACACGCTGGAAGACAACGCTGTGACGGTGCGCGAGCGCGACACGATGGAGCAGGAACGCATCAAGATCGAGGATCTGCACAGCTACTTCGCCGAGCGACTGGCGGGCTGCTAGGAATGTCCAGCGATATCCGCTGGGGGCTGCCCAGTGATGGGCACACGTTCCCCATCTATGAAGGTCCCAGCAACGATCTGGTGAAGGTGGCGGAGTTCGCCGACGAGCGCGGCGTCACGAACATCCGCTTCGGCGGCGACACGTGGCAGCTGCACGGCCCCGACGACAGTAACGTCAGCGACAGCGCTGCGGCTGCCGACAGTGCTGCAGACGGTGAGTCGCGCGGCGGTGGCGTCACAAAGAATGGCTGCACTGCCTCGGCGACGACCCAGACGGGCACCTGGACGGTGACCGGCGACGGCAAGAGCTTCGGCAAATCGGAGCGCTACGAGGTACAGGCCGACCGGCACCGCGTGACCATCATCGCGGAGACGAAGAAGAACTTCGTGCTGGACATTGACGGCGAGAAGGCCGGGCAGTTCACCAGCGAGAACCGCGGTCTGCGGAATCTCCACGTGGAGTTCGAAGGGCCGGGGGAGAAGCTGCCCATCGATGTACGTGTGTTCATTTCGTGGGCGGCGCGGCTGTGCATGGAGACGCGGATGATCAGCTCGTCGTGGGCGGTCACCATTGCGCTGCTGCTGTGCATTCCGATTGTGGTGCTCTACTGGATTGGGTTTGTTTAAGCCATCTGTGATGGCGCCGGGGTGGGGCGCCTGAGGGAGGGTTCATGACGGCGCCGGGGTGCTTTGCTTAGGTGCCGGAGTGAGGAGAGGTAAGCGCTGATCAGGCAGGTGCTGAGATTTCACTAGAAATAATGCGAGATTTTCGCGCCTGTTAACCTGTAGTTAACCTTTTGCACTCATTTCTTTTACCTGCATGGGTCAAGGTATTCCTCGTCTGAGATCTTGACTTTTGGAGGAATCTTGTCGGCGACAACCGATACGGCCGCGCCTGCGTCGGCCCAGGGTATAACCCCCACCCCTGAGGACGGAAATAATACTTGGTGGCACCTGTTCTTCGGTGGACTTCTGGCCGTGACCCTGGTGACTTTTAGTCTCTGGGCACACGACTACGTTGGCGAAAACGCCAGCGTAGTCGTGCTGTTGACTACCATCATTTTTGCCGTGTTTATGGCGTTCAATATCGGTGGTAACGACGTTGCGAACTCCTTCGGTACCTCCGTTGGTGCCGGCACGCTGAGCATGAAGCAGGCCCTGGTGGTCGCCGCGATCTTCGAAGTCTCCGGTGCTGTCCTGGCTGGTGGCGAGGTTACGGACACTGTCCGTTCCGGCATTGTCGACCTGGATGCCATCGATGGCCTAGAGCCGATGAACTTCGCATACATCATGATGGCCTCCCTGCTGGGCGCAGCCGTCTGGCTGCTTGTCGCCACCCGCATGGGTTGGCCGGTGTCCACTACGCACTCCATCGTCGGCGGTATCGTCGGTGCGGCGCTGACCGTTGGTTTCGTTACCGGTACCGGCGGCTGGTCCATGGTTCAGTGGGGCGCGGTTGGCAAGATCGCGATCTCCTGGGTTCTGTCCCCGGCGCTGGGCGGTGTGGTTGCATACTTGCTATACGGCGCAATTAAGCGCGGAATTCTGGTCTATAACGAGCTGGCTGAAGAGCGCCTTGAGGCGATTAAGAAGGAAAAGAAGGAGCTGAATATTCAGCACAAGATCGCCTTCGGACAGCTCAGCGAGGAAGAGCAGCTGGCCATGACCGACTCGATGATCCGCGACTCGACCACGATGCGCGAGGACAGCTTCTCTGAGGAAGACCTGGAATCCGATTACTACAAGAAGCTGCACCGCATTAACAAGTCCGTTGAGGATGTTGAGGCTCACCACGCTCTGGATACCTGGGTGCCGCTGCTGGCTGCTGGTGGTTCCATCATTATCTCCGCGATGCTGCTGTTCAAGGGTCTGAAGAACATGAACCTGGAGCTGTCCAGCCTGGGCAACTTCTTGATCATGGGCATGGTTGCAGCTGTTGTCTGGATGGCTGTCTACATCTTCTCCCGCACTCTGAAGAAGCATGCCCTGAGTCGCTCCACCTTCCTGCTGTTCAGCTGGATGCAGGTGTTCACCGCATCTGCCTTTGCATTCAGCCACGGATCCAACGACATCGCTAACGCGCTTGGACCGTTCGTGGCAGTGCTGGACGTGCTGAAGACTAACAGCATTTCTGAGGAATCCAGCGTGGCGCTTCCCGTCATGGTCGCTATGGGTGTTGCCCTGATCTCCGGCCTGTGGTTCATTGGTCGCTTCGTGATCCGCACCGTGGGCTCCGGCCTGACGAAGATGCACCCGGCCTCTGGCTTTGCTGCCGAGCTGTCCGCAGCGGCTGTGGTTATGGGCGCATCCGTGCTGGGTCTGCCGGTTTCTTCTACTCACATTCTGATTGGTGCTGTGCTGGGAGTTGGCCTTATTAACAAGGACGCCAACTGGGGCCTGATGAAGCCCATCGCCCTGGCTTGGGTTATCACCCTGCCGGCCGCTGCAATTATCGCCGGCGGTACAGTCTCTGTCCTGCGCGTAGTTTTCTAAGGCTGGCTTACGCATGGTTTAGGTCGGTCAAAGCTGGTTGGCTGGCTACTGCTGAAGCGCTCGCCCTTCGGGGCGGGCGCTTTTTGCTGTTGGGGCTGCGTGATTTCCGTGATTGTGGGGCACTAAATGTCGGAAAAGTTGTAGTTGTCGTAAATTTTGCACAAGGCTTCACATTAGCTAACGCTTTGACCTGCGCGTTTATGTAGTTGGAAAGTATCGTCACTAACGTTTTGCAACTTTTCCGACATTTGCGGGTTTGGTGGGCACCTTGAAGTGTCCTGGGTTTAGTTCCGATCATTTTGGAGCCTTCAGTGGGGGCGTGGAGGGGGGCGCAGTTGGGGGCGTGGAGGGGGCATGGAGGGGACGGAAAGTGGTCGAATGTCGCTAGAACGGGAATCTGTAGGAGCGGAACTTGGCTCGGGAAAATTCGCAGACCGCTGACCTGCGGTTATGTGTAGATGAAAAATGCTTGCAATAACATATTCCCGTTCTAGCGACATTTAGCTGCCGCGGCTTGGCGGCGTGCATGATGGAATGTTGCTGAAGGGGCTGGTGGGGTGCAAATAGTCTTATGGGGAAGCTGGAAACTGGGGCAGGCAACCGGAAGCAGGGGGCGCAGCCAGCTAGAAGCTGGAGGAGCAGCTGGAGGAGCAGCTGGCAGCAGGCAGCTCGCAGCCGGAAGCGGGGGGTGCAGCCAGCTAGAAGCTGGAGGAGCCGCTACCACCGAAGTCGCCGCCACCAAAGCCACCGCCGCCGAAGCCGCCGCCACCAAAACCGCCGCCCCCGAAGCCGCCGAAGCCGCCGTTGCCGCTCAGCAGCGAGCCCAGCACCACGCCAGAGACAAAGCTGCCACTGCCGCCACCGCGGTAACCTCCGAAGTTGCTGCCGGTGAAGCCACCACCACGGTTGTTGAAGTCGTTAATGTCCTTGCGAGCCTCCGCCGTGGCTTGCTTCGCCAACTGGTTAGCGCGCTGTGCCGACCGCAGCGCCTGCTTCGGATCCTCCGCGCGCAGCTGTTCCGCCTCGTCCAGTGCAGAACGCGCCGCCTGCGCAGAAGTACGCGCATCCACACCGATGATCTTCCGGCGGTTCCGGATCAGCCCCTCCACGGCCTCCAACCGCTGGGTCGCATCCTCCATGATGCGGTCCACCATGTTCACCGTCCGGGCGTAATCGTTGGCGATGCCACGCGCCTCGTCCAGCTCCACATCCAGCGCGCCATCGGCCTCCAGCAGCTCGGAGTAGCAGCCCAGCGGATCCGTTGACCCCTCAGTCCGCGCCCTGTCCAGTGCCTTGTGCGCCTGGTCCACAGCTGCCTGCAAGTCGTCTCGGTCCAGGTCCGCGCCGGTCTTTGACAGTTCCGCAGCCTCGGAGATCTCGCCTTCAACCTCAGCAATCAGCGCTGGCAGGTTGTTCTGCGCTGCACGCAGGTGTTCTTCCGCACGCTCCACGGCCAACAGCTGGGAATCTGCCTGCTGCAGCGCCAGCTTCGCGGCGCCCAGGGAATCGATAAGTCCGCCCTGCTGCCCGGCCGGCTTGTCCAGCAGCCCACGCGCGGTATCCAGTGCCTTCTCAGCCTCCGTCAGGGCATCCTCGGCCACGTCCGGATTGTCGCGCACGGAATCCAGCAGCGCAGGATCAACGCGGGTCTCCGCATCGCTCAGAATTTCCCGCGCGTTCGGAATTCGGTTGTGCAGGCTGATGCTGGTTTGCCGTAGCTTTTCCACCAGCTCGGGTGCGTTCATCAGTTTCTGGCGCAGCTCGGCAAACTTGGCGGCCTGCCCGTCCAGGTTGTCATCGGCTTGTCCGCAGATAGACACGATCTCGATCAGCAGGTCGCGCTGCTCCGGTTCCGCCGTGACCAGTCCAGAGTTCAGCCGCTCGTGCATGCTGTACGCCTTGTTCAGCGTGCTGCGGCTGTGCTGCAGTGCTTTGGCCAGGTCGCGGGTGCGTTCTTCGCCGAATTCTCCGCGTGCAACGGAAAGCTCTTCGTCGCCCTTGCGGATCGATTCGTCGGTACTGGTCAGCTCCTCGGCCGCCAGCTCGCGCAGCACGTCGGTGGGCTGCTGGTACAGGTCGCCGACGTTCCCCGGCTCAATCGAGCGCGCAGTTTCCAGCTGCTGCGCGTGCGTCTTCCTCCGGTTCCGGCGAGTCCACACTGCCGCGCCCGCCCCGGCGCCGATCACTCCGGCAGCTCCCGCGCCGATCCACACCTTTGTTGCCGTGGAGGTCTTGCCAGCCAGCTTGTCCGCTGCCGCCTGCGCACCCCCGGCCCAGTCGTCGTCGGCGAAGTGTTCTCGCGCCGCGTTCTGCAGCTTCTCCGCCTCGCTGGTTTCCACCTTCGCCCCCGCGGCATATCCGATCTGCCGCGTTTCGGTTGCCACGGCCAGCACGATCACGTTCTCGGTGCCGTCTTGTTCGCGCAGCTGCTCGGCCAGCGCTTTAATGTCGCCTGGTGCGGTCGGGACGAAGACGATGTAGAGCTTCTTACCGGATTCCTTCGTTGCTTCTTTTAATGACGCCGTAATGTCCGCTTTTTCCTGCTCAGACAACACCCCGGACTCGTCAACCAGCTGGGATGTAAGCTTCACCTCGCTGGTGGCGGTGGCTGCTGAGGCCGAGGGGGCGTCAATAAGAAAAGAGCCGAATCCGAGAACGGCGCCGGCAGCCAGGATCGCCAGGAAGCGGGTAGGGGAAAAAGTCGGTTTCATACAGCCCACCTTAACGAAAAAAGTGGGGGAGACCGCGTATGGTTTTGCGCATGGCAGTTGCACGGCATCCGGTGAAGCGCGCGGTGAAGTATGTCTTCGTTGCGCTGTTAACCCTCGTCTTGGTGGCGGTGGGTGTGTTCGGTGTGACCGCGTTCCAGATCTGGCATTTCGCTCGGGCGGACGATAGGCGCGCGGCGGATACGATCTTTGTACTCGGCGCGGCGCAGTATGCAGGCAACCCGTCGAATTGGTTTGCCTCAAGGTTGAACCACGCGGCGGAGCTGTACAAGCAGGGGGTGGCGCCGACGATCGTCACTGTCGGCGGGAAGGCTGCGGGCGACGAATACACCGAGGCTGCGTCGGGGAAGAACTACCTGGTGGAGAACTTCGACATCCCGGAGTCCGCGGTCGTCTCAGTGGAGGAAGGAACGGATACGCTGGATTCCGCGAAGGCTTTTGCCCAGGTGGCGCAGGACCATGGCTGGCAGACGTCCGTGGTAGTGACGGATCCGGCGCATTCGCTGCGGGCCACGCGGATGGTGCGCGACCAGGGGATGCAGGCGTGGGCGAGTCCGACGCGCCAGGGGCCGTCGGTGTTTACCCGAAAGTCGCAGGCCAACTCGATCCTGCACGAGACGTTGGGCATGCTGTACTACCAGGCAGTAGAGAAGTAAGAAAGAAGACATGCGTTACCCGTATAGCGAACACGACCAGCAGCGGAGGTTGCCGGACCGGCCGAAAACCCTGGGTCTGCCTGGGGCGGTAGTTGACGGCCGGGATAGTTTCGACCGCGACCGGGCGCGCGTGCTGCACTCCGCGGCGCTGCGGCGGCTGGCGGATAAGACGCAGGTCGTGGGGCCGGGGTCGGGGGATACACCGCGCACGCGACTGACGCACTCGCTGGAGGTTGCGCAAATTGCCCGCGGGATCGGCAAGACGTTGGGTGCGGACCCGGACCTGACGGAGCTGGCGGGGCTGAGCCACGACATTGGCCACCCACCGTATGGTCACAATGGCGAGCGCGCCCTGGACGAGGCTGCCGCCGACTGTGGGGGCTTCGAGGGCAACGCGCAGACGCTGCGCATTCTTGCGCGTTTGGAGCCGAAGGTGCTGGCGGACGCTGACGGCACCGATGGCACTTCCGGCGCTGCCGGCACAGCCGGCACAGCGCCGGTCTCCTACGGCCTGAATCTCACGCGCGCCAGCCTGGACGCGGCCTGCAAGTACCCGTGGGGGCCCGTCGACGAACAGGGCAACAAGCGCGCCAAGTACTCCGCTTATGCCGAGGACGTGGAGACCCTCGAGTGGATCCGCGAAGGCGCACCGGAGGGGCGGAAGTGCCTGGAGGCGCAGATCATGGACTGGTCCGACGACGTCGCGTACTCGGTGCACGACGTGGAGGACGGCATCCTTTCCGGCCGCATCGACTTCGGCGTGCTGTGGGACCTGGTGGAGCTGGCCGCGTTGGCCGAGAAGGGCGCCCGCGTGTTCGGCGGCACCCCGGAGGAGCTGCTGGAAGCCGCCGACCGCCTGCGCGGCATGGCGCTGGTTTCCCGCGCGGCGGATTTCGGCGGGTCCATGCAGGACCTCGCGGCGCTGAAGGCCATGACGTCCGAGTTGGTTTCCCGCTTCGTCACCGCCGCTGTCACCGGCACCCGCCAGCAGTTCGGCGAGGAGGCACTAGGCCGCTTCGCCGCCGATCTGGTTATCCCCGAACCCGTCCAGGCGGAGGTCACGCTGTTGAAGTCCGTCGCCGTCCTTTACGTGATGGACGAGGCCCGCCACCTGGCCAATCAGCAGCGCCAGCGCGAGCGCATCTTTCGCGTCACGGACTACCTGTGGCGCGGCGGCTCGGGCGCGCTGGACCCCATGTTTTCTTCGTGGTTTGACGCCGCAGCCTCCGACCGCGAAGCACGCCGGGTAGTTATCGACCAGGTGGCCTCGCTGACGGAATCCAGGTTGGAGCGGCTGGACAAACGCGCCAGCGGAATCAGCGCCGCCTGGGCCTAGCTGCGCACTGCCGCTCACGCTGCGCACCGCCTGGGCCTAGCTGCGCGCTGCCGCTCACGCTGCGCACAATGCGGTCCGAGTCAGCGCGGATCCGTTAGTCTTCAGCGTCGGGGATGGAGCAGAAGCTCTCGAAGTGGTCGGAGGTGTAGTACCACACCTCCGGATCCGTCTTGGTGCCACCGCCGACGACGATGCGGCGCGCACCCCGGTGGTTAACCCCCGGGGTCTTCACGGTGTATTCGCGGTAGTAGCTGCCCTTTTCCTTCGGCAGCAGGCCCTCGTAGTTGCCGAAGTGCTTGCCGTCGGCTTCCCCGTCGTCCGGCGGAGCGTCCTGCAAAATGTCGTCGATCTGCTTCTTGGCTTCCGGTGGGAGGGTGTCAACGGCGCAGGTGTCGGCGTCATTACTAGAAACACCGGAAGCACCACCCTCGTTTCCGTCGTCATGCAGGCCGAACCAACCGGCCGCGACGACCGCCGCGCCGATGACCGGCGTGGCATATTTGGCCCACTTCTTGGGTACGAGACTCTGCACACTTCCCTGAGACATAGGGAAGAGTTTAGAGCACGCGCAGTGGCAGGCGGAGGGCGGCCGGTGCGTCGTCCGGAACGATCGGGTTGTTCGGCTGTACAGGGTCGATGCGGCGGTAGCCTTCGGACTGCGGTGGGCGCGGGTCGGCCTCGCCCTTGTTCGGCCACATGGCGGCGGCGCGCTCGGCATTGGCGGTGATGGACAGCGACGGGTTCACTCCCGGGTTCGCGGTGATGGCGGAACCGTCGGTGATGAACAGGCTGGGGTAGCCCCACGCGCGGTGGTAGGGATCCACCACGCCGTGCTCGGGGGAGGAGCCAATCACGCAGCCACCCAGGAAGTGGGCGGTCAGCGGGATGTTGAAGACCTCCGACCACACGCCGCCGGCGATGCCCTTCGGCAGCATCTTCGCCAGGATGCGGGTGGCGGCGTTGCCCTCGGGGATCCAGGTGGGGTTCGGCTCGCCGGTGCCCTGCTCGGAGCTCAGCATGCTGAACGGGCCGACCTTGCGCAGGAAGGTGCGCAGCGAGTTGTCCCTGGTCTGCATCACCAGGTTGATGACGGTGCGCTGCGACCACTTGCTCAGGTTGAGCAGGCGGGGGATGGCCTTGTACTGCAAGACCACCTGCTTGAGGAATTCCAGGAAGCGGGGCTGCAGCTTATCGCCGTCGGTCATCAGGGTCTGCAGCAAACCCATCGCGTTGGAGCCCTTGCCGTAGCGCACCGGCTCGATGTGCGTATCTGGGGCTGGGAAGTAGGAGGAGGTGATGGCCACGCCCTCGGAGAAATCCATGTCGGGGGAGTAGGTCGAACGGTTCGCACCCAGCAATGCCTCGGAGTTCGTTCGCGTCAGGTGCCCCAGCTTGTCCGAGAGCTTCGGCAGGTTGCCGTTGGCCTTCTGGCGGTGCAGCAGGTTCTGGGTGCCCCAGGTGCCTGCGGCGACGACCAGGTTATCGGCGGTGAAGGTGCTGGTCTTGGGGTTGCGCTTGGTGATCGGCCCGGTCTGCTTCGCCTGCACCGTCCAGGTGGTGCCATCGAAGGTGATGTCGGTGACTGTGGTGCGGTCGTGGACCTTCGCCCCGCCCTTCTCGGCCAGGTACAGGTAGTTCTTCAGCAGGGTGTTCTTCGCGCCGTGGCGGCAGCCGGTCATGCATTCGCCGCACTCGTGGCAGGCGGTTCGGTCGGGACCGACGCCACCGAAGTATGGATCGGGAACAGTCTCACACGGCTTACCTTCGAGCCCGACCTTTTCTCCAAAGAAGACTCCGACGGGCGCCATGCGGAATGTGTCGCCCACGCCCATTTCCTCGGCAACCTTCTTGGAGTAGACGTCGGCGGGGGTCATGGTGGGGTTCTCCACCACGCCGAGCATCTTCTGCGCCTGCTTGTAGTAGGGGGTGAGCTCTTCTTCCCAGTCGGTGATGGTGTTCCACTGCTTGTCGTTGAAGTAGGCCTCGCCCGGCTGGTAGAGCGTGTTCGCGTAGTTCAGCGAGCCGCCGCCCACGCCCGCGCCGGCGAGGATCATCACGTCTTTGAGCAGGTGGATGCGCTGGATTCCGTACAGGCCCAGGTGCGGCATCCACAGGAAGTCCTTCAGGTGCCAGGAGTTCTTGGCGAATTCCTCGTCCTTGAAGCGGCGGCCGGCTTCGAGGATGCCGACGTTGTAGCCCTTCTCCACCAGGCGCAGAGCGGTGGTGGATCCGCCGAAACCAGAGCCGATAATCAGCACGTCATAGTGGTTGTTGGTCTGTGAGGCGTTCTGTGAGTCAGTCTGCGAGCTAGACATGGTAGTCAACCATCCCTCTTCCATTGGTGTGACGTAGATCCTATTTTGAACACGTTAGCGCCACGAATAGCCGTGATGTGTTGTTTAAGAAAAATAGCTTTCCGGCGCCGGAATGCTGCCCGATCCAGGCTGTACGGGGGTTGTACTAGCATGTGGCTATGGCTAAGGGCAGGATTCCGGAGCGGGACATCGAAGCAATTCGAGAGCAGACCCCCATCGAAGAAGTAGTGGGAGATTATGTGCAGCTCAAACCGGGTGGCGTCGATTCCATGAAGGGACTTAGCCCGTTCAAGGACGAAAAGACCCCCTCGTTCCACGTGCGCCCGAACCACGGCTACTTCCACTGCTTCTCCACGGACCAGGGCGGCGACGTTTTCAAGTTCCTCATGCTGATGGAACACATGTCTTTCCCCGAGGCCGTGGAGGCCTGCGCCGAGCGTATCGGCTACCGCATCAACTACGAGGGCGGCGGTCCCGGCAAGCGGGAGGAGCCCGGCACGCGGCGCAGGTTGGTCGCCGCAAACAAGGCGGCCTTTGAGTTCTACCGCAAGGAATTTCTTGGTGACGCCGAAGGCGCGGACGTTGCCCGCAACTTCCTTATCGAACGCGGCTTCACCATGGAACACGCCGAGCAGTTCGGCTGCGGGTATGCACCGGCCGGCTGGGATCGGCTGACGAAGCATTTGCAGCAGAAGGGCTTTACGTTCAAGGAGATCGAGGCAGCGGGCCTGGGGCGCATGGGTAAGCGCGGCCCGATCGATCGATTCCACCGCCGCCTTTTGTGGCCGATCCGTTCGGTCAGTGGTGATGTGATTGGCTTTGGCGCCCGTAAGCTCTTCGACGATGACAAGCTGGGCAAGTACCTGAATACGCCAGAGACGATGCTGTACAAGAAGTCGAAGGTGCTGTTCGGCATTGATCAGGCGAAGCGGAACATTGTCTCTAAGCACCAGGCCGTAGTGGTGGAGGGGTACACCGACGTGATGGCCATGCACGCCGCCGGGGTGGATACGGCGGTGGCTGCCTGTGGCACGGCCTTCGGCGGGGAGCACCTGGCGGCACTTCGGCGCTTCATGCTGGACGACCAGTTCTTCCGAGGCGAGATCATCTACACCTTCGACGGCGACGAGGCCGGGCAGAAGGCAGCCATGCGTGCCTTCGAGGGCGATCAGCAGTTCGCTGGGCGGAGCTATGTGACGGTCGCGCCGGGCGGGCAGGATCCGTGTGACGTGCGCATAAAGCGCGGCGATGCGGCGGTACGCGAGCTGGTGGCCTCCCGCATTCCGATGTTTGAGTTCGTGATCCGCACCCTGATCGCCGACTACGATACGGCCAGCATTGACGGGCGCGTGCACGCCCTGCGGCGCATCGTGCCGGTGCTGGCGGGGATCAAAGACGAGGCGCTGCGGGACGAATACGCCCGCCAGGCCGCGGGCTGGGTGGGGTGGGATAACCCGAACGACGTGCTGGATCAGGTGCGCAAGGAGGCGCGGAAGTCCGGTGCGCAGCGGCCGAGGTTGGAGCTGAAGACCGGTGGTGCAGGGGGCGCTGGCGGCGGCGCTAGCGCGGGTGCTGGCGGCGGTGCTGGTGCGGGAGCCACTGGCGGCACTGGTTCTGGCGGCGCGGGCGCGCCCGGGCTGCACGTGGTCAAGGGCATGGAGCGCCCCAACCCGAACGACGACTTCCTGGAAGGCCCCCGCGAGGTCATGAAGCTGGCCTTGCAGGAACCGCAGCTGGCCTCCACCATTTTCGACCTCATGCCCCCGGAGAGCTTCGTGCATCCGACATACGTGGCGATGGCTGAGGCTGTGGCGTCCTTAGGAGGGGCGGCGAACAGCAATGGCGGGCCCGGATGGATCGAGAAGATCGCGACGCAGATGAAGGATCCGATGGGGGCCGCGGTCGTCTCCGAGCTGGCGGTGGAAGACCTGCACTGCCCGCAGGAGCGGCTGCCATACTACGCGGATGCGATCATGGCGCGGATGCAGGAACGCTGGGTGGGTAACGAGATTGCGGATATGAAGTCCCGTATGCAGCGCATGCGCCCCGACCTGCAAAAAGAGGAGTATAACGCGCTATTTGCGGATGTGATTGCGCTGGAGAAATACCGGCGCTCGCTGCAGGAGCGCGCGGCGGACTTCGGCGACTTTACGCGTTAGCGCTTCTTCTTAAAAGGATTTTTCGGCTGGTCGATCTTGTCGTTCGGGTGCAGGTCATCGGCCTCGACGATGGTCTGGCCCTCGCCCAGCGAATTACGGGTGGAGCGGTTCAGGTCGCGCACCTCGTGCATGCGCGGCTCCGGATCCAGGCGGTTGGCCAGTGCCTTGCGGCCGGAACGTACAACGGCCTTCGTGATGTCCGAGTTCACTGCGGACTGGTAGCCGCGGCGGATCTGTTCGTAGCGACGGCGGCCGGCCTTCGTGCCCATCAGGTAACCCGCGGCGGCTCCGACGACGAGCTGAATCATGGTGGCTCCTTGGTTTTTGGCTTTAGTTGCTGCATTAATGCCGTTAGTGCCCCAATCCTACGCGAAGCCCCCGGTGGCGCAGAACAGAGCACGGAACAGGCGGGTGATTCGGCGCCCGCTGCTGCCTGTCCGAGTCGCTCCTACAATGGGTGACATGACTACAACTGTGAAAGCCGTAATTTCCCGCGCGAAGAACGAACCCGTCGAGCTGACCGACATCGTCATCCCTGATCCGGGTGACAACGACGTGATCGTCCGCATTCAGGCCTGCGGCGTGTGCCACACCGACCTGGCCTACCGCGACGGCGGCATCACGGACGACTACCCGTTCTTGCTGGGACACGAGGCCGCCGGTGTGGTCGAGCAGATCGGCGACCGCGTGACCCACGTGGAGGTCGGCGATTATGTGGTGCTGAACTGGCGCGCCGTGTGTGGCCAGTGTCGCGCCTGCAAGAAGGGCGAGCCGAAGTACTGCTTCGATACGCACAATGCGTCGAAGAAGATGACCCTCGCCGACGGCACGGAGCTGGAAGCCGCCCTGGGTATCGGCGCTTTCGCGGAAAAGACCCTGGTCCACGAAGGACAGTGCACCAAGGTGAACCCGGATGCCGACCCTGCGGTCGCGGGTCTGCTGGGATGTGGCGTCATGGCCGGTCTCGGCGCCGCCGTGAACACCGGTGAGGTCAAGCGCGGCGAGTCCATCGCCGTCATCGGCGTAGGTGGCGTGGGCATGGCCGCCATCGCGGGTGCGGCCGTTGCCGGTGCGACGAAGATCATTGCTATCGATGTTTCGGACGCCAAGCTCTCCCGCGCCAAGGAGGAGTTCGGCGCAACCCACACGATCAACAGCTCCGAGCTTTCGGATGACGAGCTGGTGGAGAATGTTCAGGAGATCAACGGTGGATTCGGCGTGGATGTAGTTGTGGACGCCGTGGGCTTGCCCCAGACCTTCAAGCAGGCATTTTACCTGCGTGACCTGGCGGGCCGCGTGGTGCTGGTGGGCGTGCCGACCCCGGAGATGACCCTGGAGATGCCGCTGCTGGACGTGTTCAGCCACGGCGGCGCGCTGAAGTCCTCCTGGTACGGCGATTGCCTGCCGGAGCGCGACTTCCCGATGTACGTGGACCTGTACCAGGAGGGCCGCTTCCCGCTGGATCGCTTCGTGGATGAGCGCATCGGCATCGACGCGGTGGAAGCCGCTTTCGAGAAGATGAAGCAGGGCGAGGTTCTGCGCTCCGTGGTGGAGTTTAAGTAAGTAGGCGAGGGCGTAGACCTGGAAGGTAAAGAGGCAGGTAGAGAGGAAGCATGAGCGAGCACAAGTTTGACAACCCGCAGATCGAGCAGTTTGAGACCTCCGGCAAGTTCCGGCTGGATGGCGGCGAGTGGGACGTGGATAACAACGTCTACCTGCTGGCCGAGGGGGATCGCTGCATCGTGGTGGATCCGGCGCACGATGCGCAGAAGGTTATCGACCACGTGGGGGATCGCACCGTGGAGGCGATCCTGCTGACCCACGCGCACAACGATCACTGTGAGCTGGCCCCGGAGCTGGCGCAGAAGTGGGGAGTGGAGGTCTACCTGCACCCGGACGACCGGATGCTGTGGGAGGAATCCAACGGCGATGCACCGTTCACCCCGATTGACGTGGAGGATCCGCGGTGGGCCGACTGGGGTGTGAAGCTGTACCACACGCCGGGCCACTCGCCGGGCTGCATCGTGGTGGAGGTGCCAACGCAGAACGCGCTGCTGTCCGGCGACACGCTATTCAATGGCGGCCCGGGTGCGACGGGGCGGAAGTACTCTAGCTTCCCCACGATCATCGAGTCGCTGCAGTCGAAGGTGTTTAAGCTGCCACACGACATGGAGGTGTACCCCGGCCACGGCGATTCCACGACGGTGGGTGCCGAGGCAGCGCGCATCGAGGAGTACATCGAGCGCGGCTACTAATACCCCCTAGGGGTATGCTGGGGGCATGGCTGTAATAGATCTCGACATCACAGGAATGACCTGCGCTTCCTGTGCGAACCGTATCGAAAAGAAACTGAACAAGCAGGAGGGTGTGACCGCCACCGTCAACTACGCCACCGAGAAGGCGCACATCGAAACGAGGGAGGGGGCGGCCACCGACGCGGACGCGTACATCGCGATCGTGGAGAAGCTCGGCTACGGCGGCAGCGTGCCAAAGCCGGAGAAGCCCGCCGGCGACGACCCGGCCGCCGTAGAGCTGCGAGGCCTGAAGCGCCGCCTGGTGCTCGCCGTCGCGCTGGCCACCCCGGTGATCCTGCTGGCGATGATCCCGCCGCTGCAGTTCGACTACTGGCAGTGGATCAGCTTCGCCCTGGCGACCCCGGTGATTCTGTGGGCGGGTTGGCCTTTCCACAAGGCCACGTGGGTGAACCTGAAGCACGGCGCGGCGACGATGGATACCCTCATCACCGTCGGCACCTCAGCGGCTTATCTGTGGTCGCTGTACGCCCTGTTCTTTGGCCACGCGGGCGAGCCGGGTATGCGCCACGGCTGGTCCATCCTGAACCACGCAGGCGACCCGATGGGGGACATCTACTTCGAGGTTGCCGCGGGAGTGGTGACGTTTGTGCTGGCGGGCCGGTACTTCGAGAAGCGCGCGAAGCAGCGCGCCGGGGATGCCATCCGCGCGCTGACTGACCTGGGCGCCAAGCAGGTCACGGTGCTGCGAGATGGCGGGGAAACGTTGCTACCCATCGAGCAGCTGCAGATCGGCGACCACTTCCTGGCTCGCCCTGGCGAAAAAATCGCCACGGACGGCCGCATCGTGGATGGCCTGTCCGCGGTTGACCAGTCGATGCTCACCGGCGAGTCTGTGCCCGTCGACGTCGGTCCCGGCGACGAGGTCACAGGTGCGACCATCAACACCTCCGGCCGCCTGGTCGTGGAGGCCACCCGCGTCGGCGAGCAGACGAAGCTTGCCCAGATGGCCAAGCTGATCGACGAGGCTCAGTCCGGAAAGGCCGACGTGCAGCGCCTGGCCGACAAGGTCTCCGGCATTTTCGTTCCGGTCGTTATCGCGATCGCGCTGGTCACGCTGCTGTTCGCGGGCTTTAGCAATGCTGTCGCGGTGCTAATCATCGCGTGCCCCTGCGCCCTTGGTTTAGCGACGCCCACAGCCCTGCTTGTCGGCACGGGTCGTGGGGCCGAGCAGGGCATTCTGATCCGCGGACCCGAGGTCTTGGAGGGCGCGCACGCCATCACCACCGTGGTGATGGATAAGACCGGCACGGTGACGACGGGCACCATGCGGGTAGTCGACGTGACCCCGACAGGCGGCAACCGCCCTGAGGTTCTGCGCGCCGCGGCGGCGGTCGAGGCGTACTCGGAGCACCCCATCGGCCGAGCCATTGCAGAAGCCGGGCGGGCGGAGTTCGGCGACCTGCCGGAAGTTACCGGCTTTAGGAATCTGCCCGGACACGGCGTGGAAGGAACCGTCGACGGCCAGGTGATTCGGGTTGGTCGGGGGGACGAGGGGGCGTCCAGAAATAAGGCAACCACAGTCAGCATTAGCGCCGATGGGCAGGCGATCGGCACCATCAGCGTGGCCGATACAGTGCGGCCCACCAGTGCCGAAGCGGTGCGGAAGATGCACGAGATGGGCCTGAAGACCGTGCTGCTGACCGGTGATAATCAGCAGGTGGCGGACGCCGTGGCGCGCGAGGTGGGAATTGACGAGGTGATCGCCGGGGTGATGCCGGAGGATAAGGTAGCGCACGTTCGCTCGCTGGAGAATGTGGCGATGGTTGGTGACGGCGTGAACGACGCGGCGGCGCTGGCGAGCGCGGATCTGGGCATTGCGATGGGCTCGGGGACGGATGCCGCAATCGAGGCGGCGGACATTACCGTCATGCGCGACGACTTGCTCGCAGTGGCGGATGCGCTGCGGCTGGCGCGCAAGACGCTGCGGACGATCAAAGCGAACCTGTTTTGGGCATTTGCTTATAACGTGGCGGCGATCCCGCTGGCCGCATTCGGGCTGCTGAACCCGATGCTGGCCGGGGCGGCGATGGCGCTATCCAGCGTGTTTGTGGTGAGCAACAGTCTGCGGTTGAAAGGATTCAAATAATGCACGGGTACTTGAGTGACAAGGAGCGCTACCTGGCGCGGCTGAAGCGGATCGAGGGGCAGGTGCGCGGGCTGCAGCGGATGGTGGATGAGGAGCAATATTGCATCGACATCCTCACGCAGGTCAGCGCGCTGCAGTCTGCGCTGAAGGGCGTGGCGCTGGGGTTGTTGGACGACCACATGAACCACTGCGTGCGGCACGCCGCGGAGGCCGGGGGAGAGGAAGCCGAGGAAAAACTGGCGGAGGTATCCCAGGCCGTGAAGAGGCTGGTTCGTTAAGGAGGCAGGGGCAGGGGTGCAGGGGCAGGGGACTACATGTTGTCCACGCCGTACTGGGCCTGCTCTGGGGTAAAGCCCTCGTAGATTAGCTGGTCGTAGAGTCCGTCGTTAGACATTGCTAGGCCGGACTGGTCGTATTGCTGAGCCATTTTGACAGCCTGAGCGTTCCAATCGACCGTGATGTTCTGCATGGCGTATTCGATGGCATCGGCCGGGAAACCTTCATAGTCGAGTTGCTTACGGAGCCCCGGGTCTGAGAATGCCATCAGATTGAGGTAGTTGTTGGCAGAGCGCAGCGCGTTGCGCTGCTCGCGAGTTGCATTGCCGTCCGCAGCGTTGGAATCACCGGCTGGTTCTTCTACTCCCTCGGAGTCAGAGTTCTGTACCTCAGCAACCTGGCCGGTGTTTTCTGTGGCATCTTCTTCCGGAAAGGTTGGGTTGGGACTATCGCTGGTTTCAGACGGTGCGGTTTCGGTCACGGTGACAACGCTGCTGGAGGAAGAGGATGCATTGTCACTCGAGTCCTCCTCACCCCAAATGGTTCCGATGATGCCCAGCGCTACAAGCGTGCCGACGACGCCCAAGATGAAGATGAGCACAACCTTGCCCTTGCCCATTCCTTTGTTGTCCGACTGTTGAGGTGCCGGACCACTGGAGGGGTAACCGTAGGAATCGCCGTAGGGAGCGGGTTGGGGAGCGGTCATTGGCCTAGTCCTTGTCGTCTGTCAAAAGTGGAGGGCAGAGCAGGCTTGCTCTGTGCACACTCCGTAAAGACTAAATAACCGTCGGCGAATCTACCTACACGATAAGAAAAGCCACCCCTTTCCTGGGTTAATCCTCAGGTTAGGGGTGGGGTGTGGGCTTACATGTTGTCCAGGGCGTACTGGGCCTGCTCGTCGGTGAATCCAAGGTTCCTAGTGAGCATGTCCTTGAGCTGATTCTTGGGCATCGGTGAGTCGCCCTTAGAGAGTTGGCGGGCCATGTCCACGGCCTGCTTATTCCAATCGGGGTTTAGCTTTTCGATGGCTTTGTTGATCTGATCCTCGGAGTAGCCCTGGATCTTCAGATTGTCGTGGATGCCTTTCTCGGACAGTTTGAAAACGTTGTAGGCGGTTGCGGCTGCCTTGTTTGCACCATCTTGGGTCTTGGGCTTTGAAGGGTCGGAAAGGTCGGGCAGTGCAGGTACGCCAGATGCGTTGGGGGTGCTGGTCGGGGATTCCGCTGAGGAGTCCGATGGGCTGCCATCCGGGGCGTTAGTCCCGCCGTTGTTGTCACCTCTGACATCCATAGCGGTCATGTCGGTTTTGGAGTTGGATTCTTCGGCGGAGCCCTTGTCTTCGGAGGTAGCGGCGGGCTGCTGGTCGTTGCCAGACTCATCGTCACCGCTAGTGAAATACCAGATGGAGCCACCGATGATGCCGATCAGAGCGACCACGCCGATTACGATCAGGGCTAGCTTCTTGCCGCCGGGTTTGGTCTGCTTTGCATCCTCTTGGGCTGCGCCAGGTGGCTTGTTGGACGGATCTTCGAACGGATTAGGTTTCTGAGGTGAGGGGTTCGAGGTTGGGGTTTCCATTGGAGTTCCTTTGTGGGTGGTGGAGGGGAGTGGGGCGAGGGGTGGGTGGGGTGGGCTGGTAGGGGTGGGCGGCAGGGGGCGCGGGCTACATGATGTCGATGCCGTACTCGGCTTGTTCGTGGGTGAAGCCAACGCCCTCAGTCATGGTGTTGTATATCGTATCCCGATCATCGGTTCCAAGGGTTTCGGCGAGGTGACGGGCATACTTGATTGCCTGCTTGTTCCAGTCCGGCTTGATCTTTTCAAGGGACTTGTTGATTTGCTCTTCGGAGGCTGAATAGAGGTTGGCTCTGGGGTGGGTGCTGGGGAAGGGCGGTCTTGAGGATCCTTGTTGGGCGAGTTCATCTGTCTACATTTTTCTGTGGCTGAGTAAAGGCGATGCACCGTAGGCAAAATGCACGGCTGTAGGTAAAAATGCGGAAGAATCGTGTTTTGTTTCCGTGGACTAGCTTTGTACTTGCAAGTAGTACTCGGTTGGTGGTCGACCGGTAGCGGGTTCCCAACAAATTGTGTCGTCCGTGAGAGTGTCTGATGGTTTGTGTGTGGGTACCTAACCTGCATGAGGAGATGGACCAGAATGACTACTGTGGCACGACGAGATCCGGCTGATAAGGCCAAAATTGATGCGATTGAAAAGAAGCTGCTTGCTAACCCTGAAATCGCGAAGCTGATTGATGACCTAGGCACGTCTACAACGGATGCCAATGACCTAGTTCGCGGCATGTTGCAGGCCTCGATTACCAGGGGACTCAACGCTGAAATGGATGCCTACCTGGGCTACGAGTCTGGCGACAGGAGCGCTAAAGCTGCTGCTGGGACAGACAATTACCGCAACGGATCGTATCCAAAGACCGTGGATTCTAACTACGGGCCAGTGACCGTTGATGTCCCGAGAGATCGGGCTGGAACATTCTTGCCGACTATGGTTCCTAAAGGTTCTAGGCGCTTGACTGATGTCGATGACATGATCGTCAGCTTGTACGCCGGTGGGATGACAATTAGGGACATCCAGCACCATATGGCAACTGCGATGCGGGTTGATATTTCCCATGAGACGATTTCCGCAGTCACCGATGCCGTCCTCGATGAGGTCATGATCTGGCAAAACCGCCAGCTAGACGAGTTCTACCCGGTCATTTTCCTGGATGCGTTGCGCATTAAAGTCCGCGACGGTGGCCGAGTAGTCAACAAGTCCGCGTACATGGCAATCGGCGTGGACCTGGACGGCATCAAGCACATTTTGGGATTGTGGATCGCCAAAGAAGAAGGCGCTTCATTTTGGGCGCAGGTATGCGCCAATCTTTCCAATCGTGGGGTCAAAGACGTCTTTATCGTCTGCTGTGACGGGCTTAAAGGCCTACCAGAAGCAGTCGAGGCAAC